>CAWFMY010000029.1:0-12338 GCA_963816925.1 uncultured beta proteobacterium
GGGGTCGTGCGGGTGACGATATCGCCAAGGCGATGATGAGCCAGCTCGGCACGGAAAACGTCGTCGATCGCGAGGGCAAGACGGTCAAGCAGGAGTCGTTCAATTCCATCTACATGATGGCCGACTCCGGTGCCCGAGGCTCGGCGGCGCAGATCCGGCAGCTGGCGGGGATGCGCGGCCTGATGGCGAAGCCGGATGGCTCGATCATCGAGACGCCGATCACGGCGAACTTCCGCGAAGGCCTGAACGTGCTGCAGTACTTCATCAGCACCCACGGCGCGCGCAAGGGTCTGGCGGACACGGCATTGAAGACGGCGAATTCGGGGTACCTGACCCGGCGCCTCGTCGACGTCACGCAGGATCTGGTCGTCACCGAGACCGATTGCGGCACCACGAACGGCGTCGCGATGAAGGCGCTGGTCGAAGGCGGCGAAGTGATCGAGGCGCTGCGCGAGCGGATCCTCGGCCGCAGCGTCGCCGCCGACGTCGTCAACCCGGAAACGCAGGAAACGCTGTACCACGCAGGCACGCTGCTGGGCGAGGACGAGGTCGACCAGATCGAGTTCCTCGGCATCGACGAAGTCAAGGTGCGCACGCCGCTGACCTGCGACACGCGTTATGGGCTGTGCGCAACCTGCTACGGCCGCGATTTGGGCCGCGGCCACCTCGTCAACGTCGGCGAAGCGGTCGGTGTCATCGCCGCGCAGTCGATCGGCGAGCCGGGCACGCAGCTCACGATGCGCACGTTCCACATCGGCGGCGCGGCGTCGCGGACCGCGGCGGCCTCGCAGCTCGAAAGCAAGTCGGCGGGCACCGTGCGGTTCTCGGCGCAGATGCGCTACGTCACCAATGCCAAGGGCGAGCTGATCGTGATCGCGCGCTCGGGCGAAGTGACGATCCACGACGAGAACGGCCGCGAGCGCGAGCGCCACAAGGTGCCGTACGGCGCGACGCTGCAGTCGAAGGAAGGCGATGTCGTCAAGGCCGGCAAGGTGCTGGCGACGTGGGATGCGACCAGCCGTCCGATCGTCACCGAGTACCCGGGCCGCGTGAAGTTCGAGAACGTCGAGGAAGGCGTCACGGTCGCGAAGCAGGTCGACGAAGTCACCGGCCTGTCCACGCTCGTCGTCATCGACCCGAAGCGTCGCGCGGGTGCGGCGGCCAAGGGTGTGCGGCCGCAGGTCAAGCTGCTCGACGAAAAGGGCGACGAGATCAAGCTGCCGGGCTCGGAACTGTCGGTGAACATCACGTTCCAGCTGGGCTCGATCATCACGGTGAAGGACGGCCAGCAGGTCGGCGTCGGCGAAGTGCTGGCGCGGATCCCGCAGGAAACGTCGAAGACCCGCGACATCACGGGCGGCCTGCCGCGCGTGGCTGAGCTGTTCGAGGCGCGCGCGCCGAAGGACGCCGGCACGCTGGCGGAAGTCACCGGCACCGTCTCGTTCGGCAAGGACACGAAGGGCAAGCAGCGCCTCGTGATCACCGATCTCGATGGCGTGGCGCACGAGTACCTGATCCCGAAGGACAAGCACGTCACGGCGCACGATGGCCAGGTGGTGAACAAGGGCGAGTCGATCGTCGACGGCCCGGCGGATCCGCACGACATCCTGCGGCTGCTCGGCGTGGAGGCGCTCGCGCGCTACATCACCGACGAAGTGCAGGACGTCTACCGGCTGCAGGGCGTGAAGATCAACGACAAGCACATCGAGGTGATCGTGCGGCAGATGCTGCGCCGGGTGCAGGTCACGGATGCCGGCGACACGCGCTTCATCGTCGGCGAACAGGCCGAGCGCTCGGATCTGCTGGACGAGAACGACAAGACGACGAAGGAAGAGGGCAAGGTCGGCGCGACGTACGAGCATCTGCTGCTCGGCATCACCAAGGCGTCGCTGTCCACCGACTCGTTCATCTCGGCGGCGTCGTTCCAGGAGACGACACGCGTGCTGACCGAAGCCGCGATCATGGGCAAGAAGGACGACCTGCGCGGCCTGAAGGAGAACGTGATCGTCGGCCGGCTGATTCCCGCCGGCACCGGTCTCGCGTACCACAATGCGCGCAAGAAGCAGAAGCTGCTCGGGACCCGAAGCCGGGTTCGTCGCGCCGGGCGAGGAAGTGCCGGCGGTGGAGGGCGAGGCGGTGGTTGCTGCGCCATCGACGCCGGAGATTTCCGCCGACGCGGCCTGATCACTTCAGACGTTGCGTACTGCACAAGGGCCGGCGGAGCGATCCGCCGGCTTTTTTTCTATTGTGGGCGCTCGGCCTTCCGGCCTATGGACACCCATCGAGGTTAGATATACAGTTGTCAGTGTATATCCAACATCGGTATAGCCGAGATGGGAGCCGTAATGCACGTCTCGAAATGGGGCAACAGTCTTGCGATCCGCCTTCCGGCAGCGGTGGTCGAAACGCTCGACCTCAAGGAAGGCGACGAGATCGAGATCGTCGTGGCGGGCGCGCGGTCTTTCGAGACGCGCCTCGCCATCCGGTATGGTCACGGGCACTCGGCGAGTAGCCCGGAGGAATCTGGTTCTGTGATCTGTCCGATGCCTCATCTCTCGACGGCATCCACTACGCGGTCGCAAGCGAGTTGGGCGCCGGCTCGCGACGATGCTGGCGCGTCAATTGCGAAACATATCGTGGGCGTCTGCCGAGCCGACTTCAAGTTCGACCGACTTGAGCAGTCGAAGAGCCGCGGCCGACACCGTAGGGCGCTGGCTGGCGGCGCCTGAAGCCGCGTTCATGCTCACGAGCCGGGAGCGGCTTCACGTGGTCGGCGAAATCGTACAGGCCGTGGAGCCTTGCCTCTCGACGGGCCGGCGATCGATTTGTTCATCGCTCGTGCACGGGCGGTGAGGACGATTTTGCGCTGAGCGTGCAACGAAAGACATGCGAAATCGTACGCTTTCGACGTGCGCTGATGATTGGGCGTTGACGCGTTCTTCGACACCAACGTCGTTCTCTACCTGTTCTCAGGCGACGGCGCCAAGGCGGATCGCGCCGAAGCGCTGCTCGCGGGCGGAGGCCTGATCAGCGTGCAGGTTTTGAATGAATTTGCCGCGGTCGCGAGGCGCAAGCTCGGCATGACGTGGCGCGAGGTGCGCGACGTCAAAAGGACGAAGTTGCCGCTGTGCGGATGCGCGCTGACATGAAACGCACGACGGGGTTCGCGTTGCGGAGCGCTCGGGCTTTGATCTACGACGGACGATTGTCGCGTGCGGTTTGATGTGAAATCACGAATCAGGAGGTACGAGCGCAGGGTGGCAATGTTTGTGGTGCGCGACGTCACGACCCAGTTGCGCGCGGTGCTGCGGGTGGCGCCGCTGACCATTGAAACGCACGAGCAGGGCGTTCGCGTTGCGGAGCGGCTCGGGCTTTCGATCTACGACGGCACGATTGTCGCGTCGGCGCTGCTGTCCGGATGCGGAATTCTCTACACGGAAGACCTGCAGGACGGTCAGTTCATCGACGCGCAGGTCAGGGTGCGCAATCCGTTTTCCTGACGGTGGCTACGAACGCGCTCATGCCCGCCGCGCGCGGGCCCTGGGTTCGTTCGCGGCGTGCAACGGCGTGGGGCCGCCGCGCCACACGTCGCCGATGACGTCGAGCAGCGCGCGCATTTCGGGCTCCTCGCGCTTGTTGCTGGCGTAGATGAACTGCAGCGTCGTCGGGAGGCGCGTCTCCGGCAGGATGACGAGCTCGCCCGCGGCTTCGCCTTCCTGCGCGAGATCCTCGCGGACGAGCGCGATGCCGAGGCCCGACGCGACGAGCGAGCGAATCACGCCTTCGTTGTCGGCCTCGACCAGCGTGGTCGGCGTGCTGCCGCGCTCCGCGAAGAGCCGGGTCGCCAGCACGTGATGCGTGCTGATCGGCGGCGCCATCAGCCAGGGCAGAGCGGCGATGTCGGTCCAGCTCGCGCGCAGGACCTTGCTGCGCCATGCGGCCGGCGCCGTGACGCGATACGCCATGTCCCGCAGCGCGATCGTCCCGACGGCCGGATGCTCGAGATCGCCGTAGTAGAAGCTCGCGTCCAGCGCGCCATCGCGGACCTTTTCGAACGCGGCGCCCGACACTTCATGGTGCAGCTCGATTTCCACCAGCGGGTACTGCGCGGTCGCCTGGGTGAGGAAGTCGGCAAGGCGGATGAATTCGGGATCGGCGAGCGTTCCGACGCGGACATGACCGGCCACCGTGCCTTCCATGGCGCGGGCCTTCCCGTGCAGCGACGCCGCGTCCGCGAGGAGCTGGGCCGCCTCCGGGAGCAGCCGTTTGCCGGCCGCCGTCAGCGTCATCCCCGCGGGCCCCCGTTCGAACAGCTGAACGCCGAGTTCGTCCTCGAGCGCCTTGATCTGGGCGCTCAGCGCCGGCTGGCTCAAATGCAGCCGTTCTGCCGCCCGGGTGAGATGGCCGGATTCGGCGACGGCGACAAAGCCGCGTAGTTGATAGAGCTCCATCAGGCCTCGTCAATCGAAGGCGAGGTGGTCAGAATGCTACAGAAATGTTGCAACGCACCAACAAGATCCACCTCATAAGTTGTAATTATACCATTGATCGAAAACGATGATTTGATTCCTCCGGGCACAGTATCTATCTTGTCATTGTGCAGCGCATCACAAGTGTGCTGAAAGTGTATCCCAGATCAGCCCGTACGACGGGTAGGAGACTTAACTGTATGAAAGCAATGAATATTCAACCCAGAAACGACCTTTTCGCCGGCGTGCTCGACACGATCGCCGAATCGCTGGGCCGGTCGCCGGAGCGAACTGCGATCCTGCGCGCGAATTCGGAAGCGGCGAGCGCAAAGGCCGCCAATTCGCCCTTCGCATTCGAAGCAGCCGACGGGCCTCCCCGAAAAGGCTGGCTCGCCCGGGCCGGCAATTGGTTGTGGCAACGCGAAATGCGCGGAGTGGACGCTTACGTCGCGCGGGCTGACGACACGTTCGCCGCGCTCGACCGCTGGCTCTGGAAGCAGCGGAATCGCGAGACCGAGGCCTGGCTCGCCAAGTCGCAGGACCTCTTCGAGCTGGAAGCGCGAATCCGCCACCTTGAACGCGGTCCGCAAGCCCGCATCTTCTGACCCGGTGCTCGGGCGGCGGCCCGCTTCCGCGGCGCAGCATGGTGTTGACGGTCGAGCGGTTATCCCCTTATAATCGCTGTCTTTTCGCCCTTCGTTTCGCCGCGGTTACAAAACTGCGCGCAAGCGAATGGCGGCGTACCCGGTGAGACGCGACGTTTGCGTTCGGCCGCGGCGCAAGAAAGGTGGCCTTGGCGGTGCGCGCGAGCGTCCGGTTGGGCCACTTTGATTTTGTTGCAGACAAGACATCAGGGATGAGCCCTGCGGAGGTTGGCAATCGCGTCGTCACAGCGGCCAGCCGGCAGCACCGCAAACTCAGGACAATTCAGCGGGCTAACCAAAATGCGCAGAACGGGCGCATAGGCAATCGCGGAAGAAGCTTTCATGCCAACCATCAATCAGCTCGTGCGGAAGGGCCGTACGCCCCCCGTGTCGAAAAGCAAGGTGCCTGCGCTCCAGCAGAGCCCGCAAAAACGCGGCGTGTGCACGCGCGTTTACACCACCACGCCGAAGAAGCCCAATTCCGCGCTGCGGAAGGTCGCGAAAGTGCGGCTCACCAACGGCTTCGAGGTCATCAGCTACATCGGCGGCGAAGGCCACAACCTGCAGGAGCACTCGGTCGTGCTGATTCGCGGCGGCCGCGTGAAGGACTTGCCGGGCGTGCGCTACCACATGGTGCGCGGCAGCCTCGACACCGCAGGCGTCAAGGACCGCAAGCAGGCGCGCTCGAAGTACGGCGCCAAGAAGCCCAAGGCTGCGTAACGTTCCGCCGAATACGAAAGATCCGAGGACACCATGCCCCGTCGCAGAGAAGTACCCAAGCGCGAAATCCTGCCCGATCCGAAGTACATCAACACGGACGTCGCGAAGTTCGTCAACGTGCTGATGACCGCCGGCAAGAAGTCGGTGGCCGAACGCATCCTGTACGGCGCGTTCGAGTCGATCGCCAAGAAGGGCGGCAAGGATCCGCTGGAGGTCTTCAACCTGGCGCTCGCGAACTCGCGGCCGACCGTCGAAGTCAAGAGCCGCCGCGTCGGCGGCGCCAACTTCCAGGTGCCGGTCGAAGTGCGCCCCGTGCGCCGGATGGCGCTCGCGATGCGCTGGCTGCGCGAAGCGGCGCGCAAGCGCGGCGAGAAGTCGATGGGCCAGCGGCTGGCCGCGGAGTTGCTCGAAGCTTCGGAAGGCCGCGGCGGCGCGGTGAAGAAGCGCGAGGAAGTGCACCGGATGGCCGAAGCCAACAAGGCGTTCTCGCACTTCCGGTTTTAAACAGAATCGAGACGCGCAACGACCTTAGGCGCGTCTCGTGGAATTAATGTCACCCGAGAACTTTCGTAGGTTTTGTAGTTTTAAACCATGCCCCGAATTACCCCAATCGATCGTTACCGGAATATCGGCATCAGTGCGCACATTGACGCAGGCAAGACCACGACCACCGAACGCATCCTGTTCTACACGGGCGTCTCGCACAAGATAGGCGAGGTGCACGACGGCGCGACCGTCATGGACTGGATGGAGCAGGAGCGCGAGCGCGGCATCACGATCACGTCGGCCGCGACGACCTGCTTCTGGAAAGGGATGGACAACGCCCGTCCCGAGCACCGGATCAACATCATCGACACGCCGGGCCACGTCGATTTCACGATCGAGGTCGAGCGCTCGATGCGCGTGCTGGACGGCGCGTGCATGGTCTATTGCGCGGTCGGCGGCGTGCAGCCGCAGTCCGAAACCGTGTGGCGGCAGGCCAACAAGTACAAGGTGCCGCGGCTCGCGTTCGTCAACAAGATGGACCGCCAGGGCGCGAACTTCTTCAAGGTCCACGACCAGATGAAGTCGCGCCTGAAGGCCAATCCGGTCCCGGTCCAGATTCCGATCGGCTCGGAAGAGAAGTTCGAAGGCGTCGTCGACTTGATCCAGATGAAGGCGATCTACTGGGACGAAGCGTCGCAGGGCATGAAGTTCGACCTGCGCGAGATCCCGGCGGAGCTCGTCGACTCGGCCAAGGAATGGCGCGAGAAGATGGTCGAGAGCGCGGCCGAGGCGAACGAAACGCTGATGAACAAGTATCTCGAGGGCGGCGAGCTCTCGGTGGACGAGATCAAGCTTGGCCTGCGCACGCGCACGATCGCCAGCGAGATCGTGCCGATGCTCTGCGGCTCCGCGTTCAAGAACAAGGGCGTGCAGGCGATGCTCGACGCCGTGATCGACTTCATGCCGGCGCCGACGGACATTCCGCCGGTCAAGGGCGAGCTCGACAACGGCAAGATCGGCGAGCGCCGGGCAGCCGACGACGAGCCGTTCGCGGGCCTCGCCTTCAAGATCATGACCGACCCGTACGTCGGCCAGCTCATCTTCTTCCGCGTCTACTCGGGCGTGGTGAAGACGGGCGATACCGTCTACAACCCGATCAAGGGGCGCAAGGAGCGGCTGGGCCGCATTCTGCAGATGCACGCGAACCAGCGCGAGGAAATCAAGGAAGTGCGCGCCGGCGACATCGCGGCGGCCGTGGGCCTCAAGGAAGCGACGACCGGCGACACGCTATGCGACCCGGAGCACGAGATCACGCTCGAGAAGATGATCTTCCCGGAGCCGGTGATCCACGTCGCCGTCGAGCCGAAGACGAAAGCCGACCAGGAAAAGATGGGCATCGCGCTCAACCGACTGGCGCAGGAAGACCCGTCGTTCCGCGTGCGCACCGACGAGGAATCGGGCCAGACGATCATCTCGGGGATGGGCGAGCTCCACCTCGAAATCCTGGTCGACCGCATGAAGCGCGAATTCGGCGTCGAGGCGAACGTCGGCGCGCCGCAGGTCGCGTACCGCGAGGCGATCAAGAAGCAGGTCGAGCAGGAAGGCAAGTTCATCAAGCAGTCGGGCGGCCGCGGCCAGTATGGTCACGTGTGGCTCAAGATGGAACCGAACGAGCAGGGCAAGGGCTTCGAGTTCGTCGACGCGATCAAGGGCGGCACGGTGCCGCGCGAGTTCATTCCCGCGGTCGAGAAGGGACTGCGCGAAACGCTGCCGGCCGGCGTGCTGGCCGGGTTCCCGGTCGTCGACGTCAAGGTCACGCTGTTCGACGGCTCTTCGCACGACGTCGACAGCAACGAGAACGCGTTCAAGATGGCCGCGTCGATGGCGTTCAAGGACGGCATGCGCAAGGCCTCGCCGGTTCTCCTCGAGCCGATGATGGCGGTCGAAGTCGAGACGCCCGAGGACTTCATGGGCAATGTCGTCGGCGATCTGTCGTCGCGGCGCGGCATGATCCAGGGCATGGACGACATGCCCACGGGCAAGGTGATCAAGGCGGAAGTCCCGCTCGCGGAGATGTTCGGCTACTCGACGACGCTGCGCTCGCTGTCGCAGGGCCGCGCGACGTACACGATGGAGTTCAAGCATTACACCGAGGCGCCGAAGAGCATCGCGGACGGCATCATCAATCGCGACAATCCCGACAAGGGACCTAAAAAGTAACAAGGAACCATTATGGCCAAGGGCAAATTCGAGCGGACGAAGCCGCACGTGAACGTGGGGACGATTGGACACGTGGATCACGGGAAGACGACGCTGACGGCGGCGATGACGCTGGTGCTGTCGAAGAAGTACGGTGGTGAGGTGCGGGCGTACGACCAGATCGACAACGCGCCGGAGGAGAAGGCGCGGGGGATCACGATCAACACGGCGCACGTGGAGTACATGACGGAGAAGCGGCACTACGCGCACGTGGACTGTCCGGGGCATGCGGACTACATCAAGAACATGATCACTGGGGCGGCGCAGATGGACGGGGCGATCCTGGTGGTGAGTGCGGCGGACGGGCCGATGCCGCAGACGCGGGAGCACATTCTGCTGGCGCGGCAGGTGGGGGTTCCGTACATCGTGGTGTACATGAACAAGGCGGACATGGTCGACGACAAGGAGCTCTTGGAGCTCGTCGAGATGGAGGTGCGGGAGCTCCTGTCGAAGTACCAGTTTCCGGGGGACAAGACGCCGATCGTGATTGGCAGCGCGAAGATGGCCTTGGAAGGCGACAAGAGCGAGATGGGGGAGGGGTCGATCTTCAAGCTGGCGGAGGCGCTGGACAGTTACATTCCGCAGCCGGAGCGGGCGATCGACGGGCCGTTTTTGATGCCGGTGGAAGACGTGTTCTCGATCTCGGGTCGGGGGACGGTGGTGACGGGGCGGGTGGAGCGGGGCATCGTGAAGGTGGGGGACAACCTGGAGATCGTGGGCCTCAAGCCGACCCTGGCGACGGTGTGCACGGGGGTGGAGATGTTCCGCAAGCTGCTTGGATCAAGGGCAGGCGGGGGACAACGTGGGGGTGCTGCTGCGCGGCACCAAGCGGGAGGAGGTCGAACGCGGCCAGGTCCTCGCCAAGCCGGGCTCGATCACGCCGCACACCAAGTTCAGCTGCGAGGTGTACGTGCTGTCCAAGGACGAGGGGGGCCGGCATACGCCGTTCTTCCCGGGGTACCGGCCGCAGTTTTACTTCCGCACGACCGACGTGACGGGGAGTGCGAGCTGCCGGCGGGGACGGAGATGGTGATGCCGGGGGACAACATCGGGATGACGGTGACGCTGATTGCGCCGATCGCGATGGAAGAGGGCTTGCGCTTTGCGATCCGCGAGGGCGGCCGGACGGTGGGCGCCGGCGTCGTCGCCAAGGTCATCGAGTAGAAACGCACGTAACGCTCAACGAGTCAGGGCAGAGGAACACATGAACAACCAACGCATCCGCATCCGGCTGAAAGCGTTCGATTACAAGCTGATCGACCAGTCGGCGATGGAGATCGTCGAGACCGCGAAGCGCTCGGGCGCCGTTGTCCGCGGGCCGGTGCCGCTGCCGACGAAGATCGAGCGCTACAACGTTCTCCGCTCGCCGCACGTGAACAAGACGTCGCGCGACCAGTTCGAAATCCGGACGCACCTGCGGCTGATGGACATCATCGACCCGACCGACAAGACGGTCGACCAGTTGATGAAGCTCGATCTGCCGGCCGGCGTGGACGTGGAGATCAAGCTGCAGTAACGCAACACCAAAAGCCGCCGGTCAATCGTAATCGGCGGCCTCATTCTGGCAAGACAAGGACAATGAAAATGTCACTCGGACTGGTAGGACGGAAGATCGGGATGACGCGCATCTTCACCGACGACGGCGCCGCCGTTCCGGTGACCGTGCTCGACGTCGCGAACAACCGCGTCACGCAGATCAAGACACCCGAGACCGACGGCTACGCCGCGGTCCAGGTGACGTTCGGCAAGCGGCGCGCCTCGCGCGTGTCGAAGCCGCAGGCGGGCCATCTCGCGAAGGCGGGTGTGGAAGCCGGCGAATTGCTGCGCGAGTTTCCCGTGGCCGCGGGCGATATCGGCGAGCTCAAGGTCGGCGGCGTGGTCGGCGTGGACACGTTCAAGGTCGGCGATCTCGTCGACGTGACCGGCACGACGAAGGGCCGCGGCTTTTCGGGCGTGATCAAGCGCCACCACTTCAGCTCGAACCGCGCGTCGCACGGCAACTCGCGCTCGCACAACACGCCGGGCTCGATCGGCATGGCGCAGGATCCGGGCCGTGTGTTCCCCGGCAAGCGCATGGCGGGACAGCTCGGCAACGTGACGCGCACGACGCAGACGCTGAAGGTCATCCGCGTGGACGCCGAGCGCGGCCTGCTGCTGGTGAAGGGCTGCGTGCCCGGCGCCGACGGCGGTCACATCATCGTTCGCCGTGCGGCGAAGACGCCCGCGAAGAAGGGGGCGTGACCATGGAACTCAAGCTCATCAATGGCGACGGCAAGCCGGCGGCGACGGTCGCGGGCTCGGACGCACTGTTCGCGCGCGACTACAACGAGCCGCTGATCCACCAGCTCGTCACCGCGTTCCAGGCGAATGCGCGCAGCGGCAACCGCAAGCAGAAGGGCCGCGCCGACGTCAACAAGTCGCACAAGAAGCCGTGGGCGCAAAAGGGCACGGGACGCGCGCGCGCGGGCCAGGCCAACAGCCCGCTGTGGCGCGGCGGCGGGAAGATCTTCCCGAGCTCGCCCGACGAGAATTTCTCGCACAAGGTCAACCGCAAGATGTACCGCGCGGGCGTGGCCGCGATCCTGTCGCAACTCGTGCGGGAAGAGCGTCTCGCCGTGATCGACGGCATCGCCGTCGAGGCGCCGAAGACCAAGCTCTTCGCGCAGAAGATCAAGGCGCTGGGACTGACCGGCACGGTGCTGGTCGTCGTCGACGCGTTCGACGACAACGTGTTCCTGTCGTCGCGCAACCTGCCCGACGTGCTGGTGCTCGAAACCCGCGAAGTCGATCCCGTCAGCCTCGTGCGCTTCAACAACGTGCTGCTGACGAAGGGCGCGCTGACGCAATTCGAGGAGATGCTGGGATGACCGCCGTCCGACAGTTCAATTCCGAGCGCCTCGCCGTGGTGCTGCTGGCGCCGGTCGTGTCCGAAAAGGGCACGTACATCGCCGACAAGCACTCGCAGGTGATCTTCAAGGTCATGCCGAACGCGACCAAGCCCGAGGTGAAAGCCGCCGTCGAGGCGATGTTCAAGGTCGAGGTCGAAAGCGTGCAGATCGCCAACGTCGGCGGCAAGAAGAAGCGCTTCGGCCAATACAGCGGCCAGCGGCGCAGCTGGAAGAAGGCGTACGTCTGCCTGAAGCCGGGCCAGGAAATCAATTTCGCGGCAGAGAAGTAGGAGACCTGACATGCCTCTCCAAAAAGTAAAGCCGACGTCGCCGGGTCGCCGCGCGGTGGTCAAGGTCGTCCACCCGAACCTGTACAAGGGACGGCCGGTCGACTCGCTCACCGAGAGCCAGAAGCGCGGCTCCGGGCGGAACAACAACGGCCACATCACGATGCGGCACAAGGGCGGCGGCCACAAGCAGCAGTACCGGGTCGTCGACTTCAAGCGCAACAAGGACGAGGTCGCGGCGAAGGTCGAGCGGCTCGAGTACGACCCGAACCGCAGCGCGCACCTGGCGCTCCTGCTCTACGCCGACGGCGAGCGCCGCTACATGATCGCGCCGCGTGGCGTGACGGTCGGGGCGACGCTGCAGTCGGGCCCCGAGGCGCCGATCAAGCCGGGCAACTGCCTTCCGCTGCGCAACATCCCGGTCGGCACGACGATCCATTGCATCGAGATGCTGCCGGGCAAGGGCGCGCAACTCGCGCGCTCCGCCGGTGCGGCCGTGCAGCTGCTGGCGCGTGAAGGCGAGTATGCGCAGCTGCGGCTGCGCTCCGGTGAAATTCGCAAGGTGCACGTGAACTGCCGCGCGAC
>CAWFMY010000030.1:0-50591 GCA_963816925.1 uncultured beta proteobacterium
GGCTCTCCGACTTCGACTACGACCTGCCGCGCGAGCTGATCGCGCAGGTGCCTTCGTCCGAGCGCACGGGCAGCCGCCTGCTTCATGTCGATGGCGCGACGCTCGAAGATCTCGCATTCATCGATCTGCCGCGACTCGTCGCGCCCGGCGACCTCCTCGTCTTCAACAACACGCGCGTGATCAAGTCGCGGCTCGCGGCGACCAAAGCGACGGGTGGCAAAGCGGAGCTTTTGCTGGAGCGGTTGCTGGGCCACGACCGCGCGCTGTTCCAGCTGCGGGTCAGCCATCCGCCGGAGATCGGCAGCGAGCTCACGCTCCCGGGCGATGCGCGCGCAACGGTCATGGAACGACGCGATCGCTTTTTCGAACTGCGTCTTACAGGCGGCATCTCTTTTCTGGATTATCTGGACCGGCACGGCGCGGTTCCATTGCCGCCCTACATCACGCGCGCGGCCGTCGCCGACGATGAATCCCGCTACCAGACCGTCTTCGCGCAGGAGCCGGGGGCGGTAGCGGCGCC
Organism: uncultured beta proteobacterium; assembly: GCA_963816925.1. Lineage (GTDB taxonomy): Bacteria > Pseudomonadota > Gammaproteobacteria > Burkholderiales > Casimicrobiaceae > CAIWHR01. Next base: position 521 of record CAWFMY010000030.1, read on the forward strand.
GACCGCGGGACTGCATTTCGATGCGGCGCTCCTCGCAATACTGGAAGCGAGTGGCGCGTCCGTCGCCTGGGTCACGCTGCACGTCGGCGCAGGAACGTTCGCGCCCGTCACGACGGAGGACATCGGCGCCCATGTCATGCATTCGGAGTGGTATCAGGTCCCTGCGGCCACGGCGGCGGCGATCGATACCACCCGCGCCCGTGGCGGCCGCATCCTCGCCGTCGGGACGACGTCGGTGCGTGCGCTCGAGTCCGCCGCGGCATCTGACGGGCGCGCGCGTGCAGGCGAAGGCGAAACACGCATCTTCATCACGCCCGGCTATTCGTTTCGCGTCGTCGACCGGTTGCTCACCAATTTCCATCTGCCAAGATCGACGCTGTTGATGCTCGTGTCGGCCTTTGCGGGACTGGAGACCATTCGCACGGCCTACCAGCACGCGATCGCGCGGCGCTACCGATTTTTCAGCTACGGCGACGCGATGCTGCTGGAGAGTGGCGGCGGGCTACAATCGCGCCGATGAAATTCAACGTGCTCGCGACGTCGGGCCGCGCCCGTCGCGGCCGTCTCTCCCTCGTCCATGGCGACGTCGAGACGCCGGTGTTCATGCCGGTCGGCACCTACGGCACCGTCAAGGCGATGACACCGCGCGAGCTCGACGAAATCGGTGCGCAGATCGTCCTCGGCAACACCTATCACCTCTGGCTGCGCCCGGGTGTCGACGTCATCGCCGCGCACGGCGGTCTGCATCGGTTCATGGGTTGGCAACGGCCAATCCTCACCGATTCCGGCGGGTTCCAGGTGTGGAGCCTCGGAGCGCTCCGCAAGGTGCGCGAGGAAGGCGTCACGTTCGCCTCCCCGGTGAACGGCGACAAGATGCTGCTCACCCCGGAAATCTCGATGCAGGTGCAACGAGCGCTCGATTCGGACGTCGTCATGGTGTTCGACGAATGCACGGGGCATCCGTCCACGCGCGACGAGACGGCCGGCTCAATGGAACTGTCGCTGCGCTGGGCGCGCCGCTGCCGCACCGAGTTCGACGCCCACGCGAACCCGAATGCGCTGTTCGGCATCGTGCAGGGCGGCATGCACGAGGACTTGCGCGACGCGTCGCTCGCCGGGCTCGAGGCGATCGGCTTCGACGGTTACGCGATCGGCGGACTGTCGGTCGGCGAATCGAAGGAGGACATGCTGCGCGTGCTCGACCATACGGCGCCGCGCCTGCCCCCTGCGCGGCCGCGATACCTGATGGGCGTGGGGACTCCCGAGGACATCGTCGCGGGCGTCACGGCTGGCATCGACATGTTCGACTGCGTGCTGCCGACGCGAAATGCGCGCAACGGCCACCTCTTCACGCGCTTCGGCGACATCCGCATCCGCAACGCCGCGCACCGCCGCGATGCGCGGCCGCTCGATGAAACCTGCGACTGCTACACGTGCCGTCACTTCACGCGCAGCTACCTGCATCACCTGCAGCGGGTCAACGAAATCCTCGGCGCTCGGCTCAACACCCTCCACAACCTCCATTACTACCTGGCGCTGATGTCGGGCCTGCGCGCGGCCATCGAGGAGGACCGCCTGCCCGCCTTCGCGGCGACGTTCGCGGCCGACCGGGCCGCCGGCCGCGGCGACCCGCCGGACCCCGGCTAGGCACCCTGCAGGCGGCCTTTTCCGGCATGGTAAAATAGCAGGCTTTCCGCCATCAACCCCATCCGCGACCGAAAAAGGGCTCGCGCAAGGGGCGCCTGGCTCGATACACGAGGCCGCGCCACGGCGCGCCCGACGACGGAGGAATACCACGTGCTGCAAGACTTCCTGATCACCCCTGCTTACGCGCAGTCCGCGCCCGCCGGACTCTTCAGCGGCGACCTGCTGTCGTTCCTGCCGATGATCGCGATTTTCGTCGTGTTCTATTTCCTGCTGATCCGTCCGCAGCAGAAGAAGGCGAAGGAGACGCGTGCGATGTTGTCGGCGCTGCAAAAAGGCGACGAGGTCGTGACCGCGGGCGGCATCGTCGGCCGCATCTCGAAGCTCGGCGAGCAATATGCCACTCTCGAAATCGCGACCGGCGTAGAGATGAACGTCCAGCGCGCGTCCATCGCGCAGCTGCTGCCCAAGGGAACGATCAAGACGCTGTGATCTGACCCGGTTCAGCGTTGGGCGCAACGCCGGACAAGTATCGCTCCACGCCGGACACTCAACCGACCCCTATGAATCGCTACCCCCCCTGGAAATACGCGCTGATCGCGGTCGCGCTGCTGATCGGCGTCCTGTACACGCTGCCGAATTTCTTCCCCGAGGTTCCCGCCGTTCAGGTGTCGACGTCGAAAGCCACGACGAAGATCGACGCCGCACTGCTTGCCACGGTCGAGGATGCCCTCAAGGCCGCGTCGATCGAGATTCGCGGCGCGGCGCTCGACCCGACCGGCATCAAGGTCCGGCTCGCCGATCCCGACCAGCAACTGAAGGCGAGGGACGTGCTGCAGGCCAAGCTCGGCGAGGACTACATCGTCGCGCTGAACCTTCTGTCATCGTCGCCACAGTGGCTCGCCTCGATCGGCGCGCTGCCGATGTACCTGGGCCTCGACCTCCGCGGCGGCGTGCACTTCCTGCTGCAGGTGGACATGAAGGCGGCGCTCGACAAGGCGGCAGACCGCTATACGGCGGACATCCGCTCGTTGCTCCGCTCGAACAAGATCGTGTATGGCGGCGTCGTGCGCGAAGGCAACAACGTCGTGATCCGCTTCAAGGACGAGACCGAGCGCACGAAGGCGCGGGTCGAGATCGAAAAGAACTACACCGATCTCCTCGTCAAGGAGGCGGACGCCGGCGGAGGTGACCTGCGTCTCGTCGCAACGCTGAAGCCGGAAGCGTTGAAGCGCATCCAGGACGGGGCGGTGCTGCAGAACATCACGATCCTGCGCAATCGCGTCAACGAGCTCGGCGTCAAGGAGCCGATTGTCCAGCAGCAAGGCTCCGACCGCGTGATGGTGCAGCTTCCCGGCGTGCAGGACACGGCGCGCGCCAAGGACATCATCGGCCGCACGGCGACGCTCGAGATTCGCATGGTGAATGAGGACGTCGGAGCGCTCGAGCAGGCGCTCGCCGGCACGGTCCCGATCGGCAGCGATCTCTTCAAGGATCGCAACGGCATTCCGAGCCTCGTGCGGCGGCAGGTCGTGCTGACCGGCGATCGCATCCAGGACGCGCAGCCCGGCTTCGACAGCCGCAACAACCAGCCGATCGTCAGCGTCACCCTCGACGCCGCCGGCGGCCGGGTGATCAAGGACATCTCGCGCGAGAACCTCAACAAGGGCATGGCGATCCTCCTGGTCGAGAAGGGCAAGGCGGAGCTCATCACCGCCCCCAAGATCCGCGACGAGCTGGGCTCGAAATTCCAGATCAGCGGGCAGATGAGCCCGCGCGAGACCAACGACATCGCGCTCCTGATGCGCGCCGGCGCGCTGGCGGCGCCGATGGAGATCGTCGAGGAGCGGACGGTCGGGCCGTCGCTCGGCAAGGAGAACATCGACAAGGGCTTCAAGTCGGTGATGTACGGGTTCATCGTGCTCGCGATCTTCATGTGCGCCTACTATCTGCTGATGGGCGCGATCTCGACCGTTTGCCTTTCGTTCAACCTGCTGCTGCTGGTCGCCCTGCTGTCGATGATCCAGGCAACGCTGACGCTGCCCGGCATCGCGGCGATCGCGCTCACGCTCGGCATGGCGATCGACGCCAACGTGCTGATCAACGAGCGGATCCGCGAGGAGCTGCGCTGGGGGGCGACGCCGCACGCGGCGCTCTCCGCCGGCTATGAACGAGCGTGGAACACGATCCTCGACTCCAACGTGACGACGCTGATCGCCGGCGTGGCGCTGCTGATCTTCGGCACCGGCCCCGTCAAGGGCTTCGCCGTCGTCCACTGCCTCGGCATCCTGACGTCGATGTTCTCGGGTGTCTTCGTGTCGCGCGGCATCGTCAACCTGATCTACGGCAACCGCAAGCACCTGTCGAAGATCTCGATCGGACAGGTATGGCAGCCGACGGCGGCCGCCGGAGCCGCCACGTGACGGCCACCCGGCGCCCGCGACCCGAGGCCACAATCCGGCGTTCCGTCGCGCCGCGCGTGACACGCGATCATCACGGCACCGACACTGCCGACTGAGCCCCCCTTTCGTTCCCGGAACCGCAGAACAGGCCTCCCTCACCATGGAATTCTTCCGCATCAGCCGCGACATCCCGTTCATGCGGCACGCGCTCACGTTCAACGTGATCTCCGCCGTCACGTTCGTGCTCGCGGTGTTCTTCCTCGCGACTCGCGGGCTCAACCTCGGCGTCGACTTCCGCGGCGGCACGGTGATCGAGGTGACCTACGCCACTGCCGTCGACTTCGCGAAGCTGCGCAGTGCCATCGACACGCTGAACCTCGGCGAGTATTCGGCGCAGAGCTTCGGCAACTCCAACACCGCGCTGATCCGGCTGCCGCTGAAGGAGGGGGTATCGAGCGCCCAGCTGTCGGAGAAAGTGATGGGCGTGCTGAAGGCCGAAGACCCCACCGCGGCGCAGCAGCGCGTCGAGTTCGTCGGGCCGCAGGTCGGCAAGGAGCTGTTCGAGAACGGCGCGCTCGCGCTGCTGCTCGTCTCGCTCGGCATCATGGGTTACCTGGCGCTGCGCTTCGAGTGGCGGTTCGCGGTGGCGGCGATCATCGCCAACCTGCACGACGTCATCATCATCCTGGGCTTTTTCGCGCTGTTCCAGTGGGAATTCTCGCTGCCCGTCCTCGCCGCGGTGCTCGCCGTGCTCGGCTATTCGGTCAACGAGTCGGTGGTGATCGCCGACCGGATCCGCGAGAACTTCCGCAAGATGCGCAAGGCAACGGTCACGCACGTCATCGACAACGCGATCACCCGCACGATCTCGCGCACGATCATCACTCACGGCATGACGCTGATGATGGTGTTGTCGATCCTCTTTTTCGGCGGCGAGACGCTGCATTACTTCGCGCTTGCGCTGACGATCGGCATCTGCTTCGGCATCTACTCGTCGGTGCTGGTGATGGCGCCGCTCGTCATGTGGCTCGGCGTGTCGCGCGAGGACCTGATCAAGCCCGAGCGCGCCGTCGGCGGCGAGAAGATCCTCCCCTGAAAACAGCGTCAGGCCCGGTTCTTCTGTTGCACCGGCGGTCTGCCCAATTCGTGAACGGAAGAGTCGAGCCCGACCCTAGTTTCGGCGAGCCCGCTCCCGCCGAGCTCCCGCTGCGTCCATGATGACGACGATTCTCTACACGCTGCTCTCGCTCGACGATTCGGTCGCGGCGCTGGCGGCGCAGCACGGCCATTGGATCTACGCAATCCTGTTCCTCATCATCTTCGCGGAGACCGGGCTCGTCGTCTTTCCGTTCCTGCCCGGCGATTCGATCCTGTTCATCGCGGGCACCGTCGTCGCGACCGCGGACCTCAACATCCACCTGCTCGTCCTCGTGCTGGTCGCGGCGGCGATCCTCGGCGACTCGGTGAATTACTCCGTGGGCCACTACATCGGGCCCCGCGTCTACGACCGGCCGGATTCGCGGTGGTTCCGCAAGGCGCATCTGCAGAGAACGCAGGCGTTCTACGACAAATACGGCGGCGTCACGATCATCATTGGCCGATTCGTGCCGATCATCCGCACGTTCGCGCCTTTTCTCGCCGGGGTCGCCGGCATGAGCTACCGCCGGTTCCTCGCCTTCAACGTGGTCGGCGCGGTCGCCTGGATCACCTCGCTCGTCTACGCGGGCTATCTCTTCGGCAACATCCCCTGGGTCAAGCAGAACCTGTCGCTGATCGTGATCGGCATCGTCGTTGTGTCGGTCCTGCCCGCGATCGCCACTTACCTTCGCGAACGGCGCGGCGACAAGAACCGGCCCTGAGATCGACGACGCGCGCCGCGCGCTACCGACTCTCAGAGAGACGCGTCGCCGCCATCCAGAAACGCAAGCGCTTCCGTCACCGCATCGCCGGCGGCCTTCGCGCGGCCCGCGGCGAAGGCGGCGTCGAACGCGACATCGCCCAGCACTTCGCGCGACCGCGCGCGGTACCGTGCGTGCCGCGCGATGTCGACCGGCACGACGACGCTGCCGGTGGCTTCGCGCAACGCATCGGCGGCGCCTGCGAACATCGCGCCCAGACGGTGCTGCCCCAGGTCCGCGGCCATATTGGCGACTTCGTCCAGGTCGTCGGCCTCCCCGGCTGCGCTTTCCAGGTCGCGGTCCGTCGCCAGCGCCTCGCGCAGGCGATGGCGCGCAGTTGCGAAGTCTCCGGCCGCGATCGCGATCTGCGCGAGGCGAAGCAGCTTTTGCGCTTCGTGGCTGCGAACGCCGATTTCCCGATCCATCGCAACCGCCGACTCGCCGAGCGCCCGCGCCTCGTCGTAATCGCCGCGATGAAATGCCTGCATCGCCAGGTGCCCGAGCGCGTCGCTCTCCAGCGCCCGCAACCCCAGCGAACGGCTGAGGGCGATCGCGCGTTCGAGCGGCGCGGTCGCCGCGGCGACATTTCCGAGGCTGTAGGCGGCGTTGGCGAGATTGACGAGGCAGATGACCTCGCGCGTGCGGTCGCCCAGTTCCCGGTTGATGGCCACCGCTTGTTCCAGCAGCGACTGCGCGGCCGCGAAATCGCGGACTTCGAACGCCGCCGTGGCGAGGTTGTTCAGCACGCGTGCCTCGAGTACGCGGTCGTGCGTGCCCCGGCACAGGACCAGCGCGTGTTCGAGCGACGTGCGCGCCGCTGCCGCGTCGCCAACGCGAATGGCGAGCGTCCCCGCGCCGAGCAGCGCCTTCGCATGGACGACGTCTCGCATCCGGCCGGCGCCGTGCGCAATGGCGGCCTCGCACCAGCGCAGGCCTTCGCGATAATGGCCGCGGTGGACCCAGAAGAGGTAGAGCGCGCCGCAGATCCGGGCGGCCTCCTCGTTGCCGGGTTCGGCTAGGCACAAGCGCAGCGCAGCGCGAAAATTGTCGTGTTCCAGCTCGAGCCGCGTGAGGCGCCCCGCCTGCTTCGGGCCGCCAGCGAGTTCCGGTTCCGACTCCTCCGCCAGCATGACGAAATAGTCGCGATGCCGGCGGCGAACGGCGGCGGACTCGCCGCGTTCCTCGAGGCGATGGCGCGCATACTCGCAGATCGTTTCCAGCATCCGGTAGCGTTCGCCGTCGTCGGCCAGTCCGACAAGTGATTTTTCCGTGAGCCCGACCAACAGGTCGACCACGTCCTGCGGCACGATGCCGTCGCCGGTGCAAACGACTTCGGCCGCCTCGAGCGCAAAGCCGCCGGCGAATGCGGACAGCCACGCGAAGACGATTTTCTCGCGGGCGTCCAGGAGGTCGAAGCTCCAGTCGATCATCGCCCGCAGCGTCTGCTGGCGCGGCAGCACGTCGCGCGCGCTGCCGGCAAGCAGACGGAACCGGTCGTCCAGCCGCTCGGCGATCTTCTCGATCGGCAGCGTCCCGACGCGCGCAGCCGCAAGCTCGATCGCGAGCGGGATGCCGTCGAGCCGGCTGCAGATGCCGGACACGATCGGGGCAAGGCGGTCGGTGAGGACGAACGACGACGTCCGCATGCGCGCCCGCTCGACGAAAAGCTGAACGGCCTCGGAGCGCGCCAGGCTTTCGCCGACAGCGCCCGGCGCGGGCAGCGACAGCGGACGCACGGCATACGTCTGCTCGCCCGCGACGTGCAACGGTTCGCGGCTGCTCGCGAGCACGCGCACGGCCTTCGCGGTCTGGAGCAGCGCATTGGCGAGCGTCGCGCACGCGCCCAGCACGTGTTCGCAGTTGTCCAGCACCAGCAGCACGGTGCGCGACTTGAGATGCGCGCACAGCGTCTGCATCAGCGGCGCGCCCACCTGCTCCTGCACCCCCAGCGCCCGCGCCAATGCCTGCGGCACGAGCGTCGCGTCGGTGACCGGGGCCAGGTCGACGAACCAGGTGCCGTCCGGATACGCGTCCATCGCGTCGGCGGCCACCTGCAACGAAAGCCGGGTCTTGCCGATGCCGCCGACCCCCAGCAGCGTCAGGAGCCGCGTGCCCTGGAGCAGGCGTTCGACGTCCGCGAGCTCGCGGCTGCGGCCGATGAACGACGTGAGCTGCTGCAGCAGGTTGTTGGGCGTCGTCTCGAGCGAGCGCAGCGCGGGAAACTCGCGGCGAAGCCCGGGCGCGGCAAGCTGATGCACGTGCTCCGGACTCGTGAGGTCCCGCAGGCGGATGAGACCGAGATCGCGCAGCGAAACCGACGCCGGCAGGCGTTCGCGCACGAGGTCGGCCACCGCCTGCGACAGCAGCACCTGCCCGCCGTGCGCCGCGCCCATGATCCGTGCGGCGCGGTTCACTGCCTGGCCGAAGAAGTCCTTGTCGCGGCGCTCGACGAAGCCGAGGTGCAGCCCGCAGCGGACGGCGAGCAGGATTCCATCCGCCGCGCGCGGCCCCGCGAGCGCGCGCTGCAGCTCCAGCGCGGCGCCGATGGCGTCGAGCGGGTCGTCGAACGCCGCATGCACGCCGTCGCCGGAGGATTTCACGACCACGCCGCGGTGGCTTTCGACGGCGGAACGGGTCAGCGCATCGTGCCGTGCGAGCGCCACCGACATTCGCTCGGGCTCCTGCTCCCAGAGCCGCGTGCTGCCCTCGATGTCGGTGAACAGGAAGGTGACGATGCCGGTGGTTGCGTGCTCGGCCATCGCCATGTGCGGTCGTGCGCGCTCAGATCCGCTTGGCGAGCACGCCGGCAATCCCCGTGTAGGTTGCCGGCGCGAGCGCCTTGAGACGCGCCTTGGCCTCCGCGGGCAAGGCGAGCCCGTCGATGAACGCATGCAGGCTCTCGCGCGTGATGCCGGACTTGCCTCGCGTAAGCGCCTTCAGCTGCTCGTAGGGATTGGCGATGCCGTACCGGCGCATCACCGTCTGGATGGGCTCGGCGAGGACCTCCCAGTTGGCGTCGAGATCCGCGGCGATGCGCGCCTTGTCGACCGCCAGCTTGCGCATCCCCTGCTGCAGCGAAACCCAGCCCAGCAGCGCGTGCCCGAGCGCCACGCCCATGTTGCGCAGCACCGTCGAATCCGTGAGGTCGCGCTGGAACCGCGAGACCGGGAGCTTCTCCGCCATGTGGCGCAAGAGCGCGTTCGACAGGCCGAGATTGCCTTCGGAATTCTCGAAGTCGATCGGGTTGACCTTGTGCGGCATCGTCGACGATCCGACCTCGCCTTCGCTCGTCTTCTGCCGGAAGTAGCCCAGCGCCACGTAGCCCCAGAGGTCGCGGTCGAGGTCGAGCAGCACCGTGTTGACGCGCGCGATCGCGTCGAACAGCTCGGCGATGCAATCGTGCGGCTCGATCTGCGTCGTGTAAGGATTGAACTCGAGCCCGAGGCCGTGAACGACCTTCGCCGCCAGCCGTTCCCAGTCGACGTCGGGGTACGCCGCGACGTGGGCGTTGTAGTTGCCGACCGCGCCGTTCATCTTGCCCTTGATCGGCACATGGCTGATCGCGGCGATCTGCCGCTCGACGCGCGCGAAGACGTTCGCCATTTCCTTGCCGAGCGTCGTCGGCGTCGCCGGCTGGCCATGCGTGCGGGCGAGCATCGCGAGATCGGCGTGCGCGCGCGCGAGGGTGCGCAACGCGTCGGCGACATTCGCGAGCGCCGGGAGCAGGATCGTGCGCCGTGACTCCGCGAGCATGATCCCGTGGGCGAGATTGTTGATGTCCTCCGAGGTGCAGGCGAAGTGGATGAACTCGCTGACCCGCGCGACCTCCGGAACGCCGGCAAGGCGTTCCTTCAGCCAATACTCGATCGCCTTGACGTCGTGGTTGGTGGTCTGCTCGATCGCCTTCACGCGCTCGCCGTCGGCAGGCGCGAACGACGCGGAGGCGGCGTCGAGCGCCGCGCGCGCCGCCGCGGAGAACGGCGGCACTTCGGCGATCTTCGGCTCGTCGGAAAGCGCGACGAGCCACGCGATCTCGATGCGCACACGGGCGCGGATGAGGCCGAATTCGGAGAAATGCTCGCGCAGCGCCGCCACTTTCGACGCGTAGCGGCCGTCGAGCGGCGAGAGCGCGGTGAGGGAGGGATCGGGGGCGGACATGGCGTGCGGCGCCTCGCGACAAGTGTCCAGCGGACAGCACGAGTGTAACACGCGCTCATCGGTGACCGATGCCGTGCGCGCGTCGTGTCGAGGGGGCATGCGTCTTCGCCGATGCTATAATTCGACCCGTTTTCCCTCTGCCCCCTCCTGTGCTCAAACTCATCGCAACGCTCACGAGCCCCTACGCGCGCAAGGTCCGCATCGCGCTCGCCGAGAAGAAGATCGAGTACGCGCTCGAGATCGATTCGCCGTGGACGGCCGGCAACGCGGTCGCCGATTTCAATCCGCTGGGGAAGATTCCCGTGCTGGTGCTGGACGACGGCACGCGCCTGTTCGACTCGCGCGTCATCGTCGAATACCTGGACACGGTGAGCCCGGTCAGCCGGCTGATCCCGGAGCCGTCGCGTCAACGCATCGCGGTCAGGCGGTGGGAAGCGCTGGCCGACGGACTTTGCGACGCCGCGGCGGCCGTGAATCTCGAGCGCAAGCGCGCGGCCCGTCAGCAGAGCAAGGATTGGATCGCGCGCCAGCAGGAAAAGATCACGCTTGCCCTGGCCGAAATGGCGCGCGAGCTGGACGAGCGCGCCTGGTGCAACGGCGAGGGTTACACGCTCGCCGACATCGCGACCGGCTGCGCGCTCGGTTACCTCGATCTGCGCTTCCCGGAGATCGACTGGCGCGACGCTCATCCCAATCTCGGCAAGCTCGCCGAGAAGCTGGCCGCGCGCCCTTCGTTCGCGGACACCATTCCACCCGCGCAGTAGACTCCCGCCTCGCCGCGCGCCCTACAAGGTCTGCTTCAACTGCTCCAGGATGGCGGGGGATCAAATCGCGTCAAGCAACCTGACCGGTCCGCCTACAACGTTTGCTTGAGTTGCTCCAGGATGGCGGGGTTTTCGAGTGTCGAAACATCCTGCGTAATTTCCTCGCCCTTCGCGATCGAGCGCAACAGCCGGCGCATGATCTTGCCGGAGCGGGTCTTGGGCAGGTTCTCGCCGAAGCGGATGTCCTTCGGCTTCGCGATCGGGCCGATTTCCTTGCCCACCCAGTCGCGCAGCTCCTTCGCGATCCGCTCTCCGTCGGGGCCCGAGGGCCGCGCCTGCTTCAGCACCACGAACGCGCAAACGGCCTCGCCGGTCATGTCGTCCGGGCGGCCGACGACCGCGGCTTCCGCCACCAGCGGATTCGCGACCAGCGCCGACTCGATCTCCATCGTGCCGAGACGGTGCCCGGACACGTTCAGCACGTCGTCGATGCGGCCCATGATCGTGAAATACCCGTGCGCCTTGTCGCGCACGGAACCGTCCCCGGCGAGATAGAGCTTGCCGCCGAGCTCGTCGGGGAAATACGATTTGACGTAGCGATCGGGATCGCCCCAGATGGTGCGGATCATCGCCGGCCACGGCCGCTTGATCACGAGAATGCCGCCCTGCCCGTTCTCGACGTCGTGGCCGGTCTCGTCGACGATCGCCGCCATGATGCCCGGCAGCGGCAGCGTGCACGAGCCGGGCACGAGCGGCGTCACGCCGGGCAGCGGCGTGATCAGGTGGCCGCCGGTTTCCGTCTGCCACCAGGTGTCGACGATCGGGCAGCGCCCGCCACCGACACTGTTGTGGTACCACATCCACGCTTCCGGGTTGATCGGCTCGCCGACGGTCCCGAGAAGGCGCAGGCTGCTCAAGTCGTAATTCGCCGGCGCCGTCTGCGGCGCGCCGCCGCAGGCCTTGATCAACGAGCGGATCGCGGTCGGCGCCGTGTAGAAGATCGAGACCTTGTGCTTCGCGATGGTCTGCCAGAAGCGACCGGCATCGGGATAGGTCGGCACGCCCTCGAACACGATCTCCGTCGCCCCGACCGCCAGCGGCCCGTAGGCGATGTACGTGTGGCCCGTCACCCAGCCGATGTCCGCCGTGCACCAGAAGACGTCCTGCGGCTTGATGTCGAACGTCCAGCGCATCGTCAGGATCGCCCACAGCAGGTAGCCGCCGGTGCTGTGCTGCACGCCTTTCGGCTTGCCGGTCGAGCCCGACGTGTAGAGGATGAACAGCGGATGCTCGGCGCCGACCCACTCGGGCTCGCACGCGTCGGCCTGCTTCGCCACGAGCTCGTGCATCCACAGGTCGCGCGGCGCGTTGAACGCGATCTTGCCGCCCGTGCGCTTGTAGACGATCACGTTGCGGATGCCCTCGCAGCCGCCCATCGCGAGCGCCTCGTCGACGATCGCCTTCAGGGGAAGATGGCGGCCGCCGCGCGCCTGCTCGTCGGCGGTGATGACCGCGACCGCGCCGGCGTCGATGATCCGTTCCTGCAGCGACTTGGCCGAGAACCCGCCGAACACCACCGAATGCGTGGCGCCGATGCGCGCGCAGGCCTGCATTGCCACCACGCCCTCGATCGACATCGGCATGTAGACCAGCACGCGGTCGCCCTTCCTGATGCCGAGCGACCGGAGCCCGTTCGCGAAGCGGCAGACGCGCTGATGGAGCTCGCGATAGGTGACCTTGGTGACGCCGCCGTCGTCCGCCTCGAAGATGATCGCGACCTTGTCGGCGTTGCCGTTGGCGAGATTGCGGTCGAGGCAGTTGTACGAGACGTTGAGCTCGCCGTCGTCGAACCACTTGTAGAACGGCGCGGCCGATTCGTCGAGCGTGCGCGTGAACGGCTTGTGCCAGTCGACCTCGGCGCGCGCGAGCTTCGCCCAGAACCCGGTGAAATCCTTCGCGGCGCTGGCGTTCAGCGCGTCGAAGTCTGCCTGTTTGATATTTGCCTGCGCGACGAACTCGCGCGGCGGCTCGAACACGCGGACTTCGGTCGACACCGATTCGATGTTGGCCATTTTTCGTTCTCCTCGGGAGGGCTGTTCTGGGGCGGGCCCGCGCAGGGCACCCGGCATCGATCCAACCGGTCAAGTCTAACCAAACGCGCTCCCGCTGTGCAATGCATCTGATTGACCCAGCGCAATGTCGGAGCGGTTGCCCGGCACCCACGGGAGCCGTTCGGCGGCGATGCTAAACTTGCATGCTCCGTCAATGCCTTACAGGCGCCGCCCATGACCACGATCCGCCAGAGCGATTTCATCGACAGTGTCGCCGACGCCCTCCAGTACATCTCGTATTACCACCCGCAGGACTACATCGAGGCGCTCGGAGCCGCGTACGCGGCCGAGCAGTCGCCGGCGGCGAAGGACGCGATCGCGCAGATCCTCACCAACTCGCGGATGTGCGCCGAAGGCAAGCGCCCGCTCTGCCAGGATACCGGCATCGTCGTGGCGTTCGTGAAGGTCGGGATGGACGTGCGCTGGGACGGCGCGACGATGAGCGTCGCCGATATGGTCAACGAGGGCGTGCGCCGCGCCTACAACCATCCCGACAACAAGCTGCGGGCGTCGATCGTCGACGACCCGGCAGGCGTGCGAAAGAACACCCGGGACAACACGCCGGCCGTCGTCCATTTCGATGTCGTCCCCGGCGGCACCGTCGACGTGCAGGTCGCCGCGAAAGGCGGCGGCTCCGAGAACAAGTCGAAATTCGTGATGCTGAATCCCTCCGACTCGATCGTCGACTGGGTCGTGAAGACGGTGCCGACCATGGGCGCGGGCTGGTGCCCGCCGGGAATGCTCGGCATCGGCATCGGCGGCACGGCCGAAAAGGCGATCGTGATGGCGAAGGAATCGCTGATGGCGCCGATCGACATGCACGAACTCAAGAAGCGGGGTCCGAAGAGCGTCATCGAGGAACTGCGCATCGAGCTCTTCGACGCGGTCAACGCACTTGGGATCGGCGCGCAGGGCCTGGGCGGCCTGTCCACCGTGCTCGACGTCAAGATCCTCGACTATCCGACGCATGCGACGTCGAAGCCCGTCGGCATGATTCCCAATTGCGCCGCGACCCGGCATGCGCACTTCAGGCTCGACGGCAACGGCGCGGCGAAGCTCGAGCCGCCGGATCTGTCCCGCTGGCCGGACGTGCACTGGGTTCCGTCGGACGCGGCCACGCGCGTCGACGTCGATGCGCTGACGAAGGCCGAGGTCGCCACCTGGAAGGCCGGGCAGACGCTGCTGCTCAACGGAAAGATCCTGACGGGCCGCGACGCCGCGCACAAGCGCATCCATGACATGCTCGCGAAGGGCGAGCCGCTGCCGGTCGACTTCCGCAACCGGATCATCTACTACGTCGGGCCGGTCGACCCGGTGCGCGATGAAGTCGTGGGCCCGGCCGGCCCGACGACGGCAACGCGGATGGACAAATTTACCGAGATGATGCTCGGGGAGACCGGGCTGATCGCGATGATCGGCAAGGGCGAGCGCGGCCCCACCGGCGTCCAGGCCATCCGCAAGCACAAGGCCGCGTACCTGATGGGGGTCGGCGGCGCCGCCTATCTGGTCTCGAAGGCGATCAAGAAGTCGCGCGTGGTGGCGTTCGGCGACCTCGGCATGGAAGCGATCTACGAGTTCGACGTCAAGGACATGCCGGTGACGGTCGCGGTCGACGCGCTGGGTACTTCCGTGCATGAATCCGGCCCGCGCGAATGGCAGCAGCGCATCGCAAAGATTCCGGTCGCGGCAAATTAGACCCCTCCTGTGCCGGCGGTAGGAATTGATGGCACGGTGTATGCTTGCAGTCCCCGAAATCGACCTCCATTGGCGGGGTTCCCGCGGGCCGTGCCCGCAATTCGGCACGCCGGAACCGGAGTTCCCGGTAGAACCATGAATCGCCTCCGAAGACACCTGGCGCCCCTCAACGCGGAAACGATTTCGCCGCTCAACCTGCCGCCGGTGCGGATGGGGTTGCTGACGAAGCTCAACGTGCTTACGGTGGGCCTCATTTTCCTCAGCGCCATGCTGACCACCGGGCTCTATCTGTGGAAGGAGTGGCGCGTCGGCGAGACCGAGCTGCGCGCGCAAGGCTCGATGCTGGTCGCGATCCTCGCGGAGGCCTCGGAGCACGGGTTATCGACGAACGACCGCTCCTATCTGGACGGGATCCTCGACAGCCTCGCCGTCGAGAGCGACATCGCGTACGTGCGCGTTCTGGATGCGCAGCGGCGCACATTCGCGGAACGGACATTTGCGGAGTCGCTGCAACAGGCCGTTGTTCCCGACCTCGCTCGCGGAACCCCCATTCCGGCTGCCGGCAAGATCGAAATTGCCCAGCCGACGATCGGCGGCCGGCGTTATATCGAGCTCCTGACACCGGTCAGGACCGCTCCCGCGGGCGTTTCGACCGCACCCGCGCCCGACGCCGGGGGCAATGTGGCGCCTGCACCGCCGCGAGCCGCCGCAAGGACGATCGGCTACGTGCAGCTCGGCATGACGTTCGAACGGCAGAACGCCGATTTCAGACGCACCATCATCGGCGCGCTCGCCGTCGTCGGGCTGCTCGTCGTGCTTGCGATCGGCGCGACGCTGCTGCTCACGCGGCGCCTCGTCGCGCCGATGCGCCGGTTGATGCGCGCGGCGCGCGCGGTCGGGTCAGGCAAGCTCGATGTCTACGTGCCGGCAAGCTCGGGGGACGAGCTCGGCCTGCTCACGCACACGTTCAACCACATGACGCAGCGGCTCTCCGAAGCACAGGCCGAAGTGGCGACCTACCAGCGCACGCTCGAGGACAAGGTCACGCAGCGGACGAAGGAGCTCGAGATCGCGACGGCGCACGCCTACAAGCTGGCGCAGCACGATATCCTCACCGGCCTTCCCAACCGCTCGCTGCTGAACCAGCGCCTGAAGCAGATTCTCGCGCAGGCGCAGCGCGACGGCACGCACGTCGCGTGCCTCTTCCTCGATTTCGATCACTTCAAGCGGATCAACGACACGCTCGGCCACGATTCCGGCGACCAGCTGCTGCAGGCGGTCGCGCAGCGGCTCACGTCCGCGGTACGCGAGTCGGACACCGTCGCGCGGCTCGGCGGCGACGAGTTCGTGCTGATCCTGCCCGGCCTCGATCCCGCGCACGCGACGTTCGAGACGATGACCGTGCTCGCGCGGGTGCGCGAATCGTTCCTGGCGCCGTTCCGGCTGTCCGACCAGGTGCCGACCCTGACCTGCTCGGTCGGCGTCTCGATGTATCCGCTCGACGCGAGCGACCCGGTGTCGCTGATCAAGCAGGCCGACACCGCGATGTATGCGGCGAAGGAGGCCGGGCGCAACGCGTATCGCTTCTATACCGCGGACATGAATGCCCGCGTCCAGCTGCGGCTGCAGCTCGAGACCGACATGCGGCGCGGCCTGATGGACGACGAGTTCTTCCTCGTCTTCCAGCCGCAGATCGAAATGCAATCCGGGCGCGCGGTCGGGGTCGAGGCGCTCCTGCGCTGGCGCGACCCCGAGCGCGGCGTCATCGCGCCGGCGGAATTCATCCCGATCGCCGAGGAATCCGGGATGATCCAGGCGCTCGGCGCGCGCGTGCTGCGCGACTCGTGCCGCACCGTCGTCGGCTGGCACCGGCAGGGGATGATGCTGCGGCTGTCGGTCAATCTCTCGGTGCAGCAGCTGCAGCACGACAGCTGGCTCGGCATCGTCGACGAGGCGCTGGCGGCGAGCGGCCTGCCCGCGCATTATCTCGACCTCGAGATCACCGAGAGCGTGATCATCACGCATCCGGAGAAGGCGGTCGCCACGCTCGTCAAGCTGAAGCAGCGCGGCGTCTCGATCACCATCGACGACTTCGGCACCGGCTATTCGAGCCTTTCGTACCTCGCGCGCCTGCCGATCCAGGCGGTCAAGGTCGACCAGCGCTTCGTCCACGGCCTCGAGCAGAATCGCAACGACGAGACGATCACGCAGGCGATCATCGCGCTGTCGCATTCGCTCGGCCTGCGCGTCATCGCCGAGGGCGTGGAGACCGCCGCCCAGTTCGAATTCCTGAAGCGCCATGGCTGCGAGGAAGCGCAGGGATTCCTGATCTCGCGCCCGCTCGAGGAGCCGGCGCTGCGCAACTGGTGGCGGATGCAGGAGGTGGAGAACCGGATCGTCGGCCGGCAGGGCGACATGTGGCAAGCCGAGGGCTGATCGAGCTCCCTCACCCCGACCCTCTCCCGCGCGGCGGAGAGGCCGCGATTACCGCTCCAGATCCGCAGGCGTGTCGATGTCGCGCAGGATGCCGGCATCGTCGACGTCGATCCGCGCGATGCGATCCCGGTGCGCAGCCGACGACGGATCTTCGCGCCCTCGTCGCCGGTCAGCGCCGCGAGCGCGTCGTAGCAGGACTCTGCCGAATCCCACCGGGTGACCGCGCGCCTCGCCGTGAAACGGCGCCGCGACGACGGCGCCGCCCGCGATCGCGTCGGCAACGCGCGCAATCGTCGCCGGCTCGATCCACGGCATGTCGGCGAGCGCGACGATCCATCCCGCCGCGTCCGGCGCGTGCGCGGACGGCGCAGGCGAGGCTCGCGCCCATTCCGTCGTCGGCGTTCGCGCAGCGCACGATGCGCGCCCCGTTCGCGCCCGAGCGCCGCCGCCAGCGCGTGATCGTCGGGGCGCACGACCGCGACGACTTCCGGGAACCACCGCCAGCAGATTGCGCGCCGCGGCCGCGCCGACGCATTCGCCGCCGGGCAAGCACGCGCGAGCAGCTTGTCGCCGCCGAAGCGCGTGCCGCGCCCGGCCGCGAGCAGGATGCCGACGATCGGGTGGCGACAGTCATGGCCGCCATCACTCGGGCAGCAGCCGGAACTTGCCGTCCTTTACCGTGACGAGCACGCGCGCGCGCTCGTCCATGCCATTGTGGTTCGACGGGCGACATGTTGAACACGCCCTGCGTGCCGACGATTTCCCGCTCGGCCTCGATCGCGTCGCGCAGCGCCGAGCGGAACGCTTCGGTGCCGGGCTTCCCCGCCTTGAGCGCAACGGGAATGGCGCGCTGCAGGATGAGCCCGGAATCCCATGTGTTCGCGCCGAACGTCGCGGGCTTCTGGCCGAACTGCTTCTCGTAGATGGCGATGTAGGTCTGCGCGACCTTCTTGGTCGGATTCGAATCCGGGATCTCGTCGATGACGAGCATCGGGCCCGCGGCGAGCACCGTGCCTTCGACCTTGTCCTTGCCGAGGCGGATGAAGTCGTCGGTCGCGACACCGTGCGTCTGGTAGATCGTCCCCTTGTACCCCTGGTCGCGCAGCGTGATCTGCGGCAGCACGCCGGGGCCGCCGACGCCGGCGACCAGCACGGCATCGGGCTTGGCGGCAATGAGCTTCAACGCCTGCCCGGTGACGCTCGGATCGGTGCGCTGGTAGTACTCGGTCGCGACCACCTTGATGCCCGCCTTTTCGGCGATCGGCGTGAACACCTTGTGCCAGTTCTCGCCGTACGGATCCTTGAAGCCGATGAACCCGATCGTCTTCACGCCGGTCTTCACCATGTGCTTCACCAGCGCCGCCGCAATCAGGTCATCGTTTTGCGTCGTCTTGAACACCCACCGGCGCTTCGCGTCCATCGGCTCGACGACGCTCGACGTGCCGACGGTCGCCAGCAGCGGCACCTTCGCTTCGGCGATCAGGTCGAGGATCGCGAGCGCGTTGGGCGTGGTCGACGGTCCGATCAGCGCGTCGACGTTCTGCTCCTGCAGCAGTTTCTTCGCGTTCTGCACGGCGCGCGTGGTGTCGCCGCCGTCGTCGAGCTGGATGTACTCGATCGTTCGCATCGCCGATGCGCGTCGGCAGCAGCATGCCCGTGTTCTGCTGCGGAATGCCGATGGCGGTCGTCGGACCGGTCGCCGACACCAGAAGGCCGATCTTGATCTGGGCGGTGGCGACCGCCGCGAACAGCGCGCAGGCAAGCGCGACGACGAATTTGCTGCAACGAATCATGGAAACGCTCCGGTAAAGTGGTGGTACGGTTCGAATGCTAACGGAAATCGCCGTGGCCGGCGCCCGCCAGTGCACGCGCGAGCCGGTTGTGGCGCTCGAGATGCGGC
Source organism: uncultured beta proteobacterium (assembly GCA_963816925.1). Classification (GTDB taxonomy): domain Bacteria; phylum Pseudomonadota; class Gammaproteobacteria; order Burkholderiales; family Casimicrobiaceae; genus CAIWHR01. The sequence continues at coordinate 19,529 of CAWFMY010000030.1, forward strand.
GGCAGGTCGAGCGTCGCGAGCGTTCCTTCGCGGACGACGACGCTCCCGTCGACAACGCTCCAGGCGACCGTCGACGGCGCACAGAACACGAGCGCCGCAACGGGATCGGCGAGCGCGCCGGCGAATCCCGACCGTCGACATGTCGAAGGCGACGAAATCGGCGGCCATGCCCGGCGCCAGCGCACCGATGTCGTCGCGCCCGAGCACGGCCGCTCCGCCCAGCGTGGCGATCTCGAGCGCTTCGCGCGCCGTCATCGCCGCCGGCCCATGCGCGACCCGCTGCAGCAGCATCGCCTGCCGCGTTTCGCCCGATCATGTGCGCGCCGTCGTTCGACGCGCAACCGTCCACGCCCAGCCCGACCTGCACGCCTGCGTCGCGCATCCGGCGAACGGGCGCGATGCCCGACGCGAGGCGCATGTTCGAGCACGGGCAGTGCGCCACGCCGGTGCCGGTGCGGGCGAAAAGCGCGATGCCCGCGTCATCGAGCTTCACGCAATGCGCATGCCAGACGTCGCGGCCCACCCATTCGAGTTCCTCGGCATACTGCGCCGGCGTGCGCCCGAACTTCTCGCGGCTCCACGCGACGTCGTGGTCGTTTTCCGCGAGGTGCGTGTGCATCGGCACGCCATACGCGCGGGCGAGCGCCGCCGACTCGCGCATCAGGTCGCGGCTCACCGAAAACGGCGAGCACGGCGCGACACCGACCCGGAGCATCGAATGCCTTGCCGGGTCGTGGAACGCCTCGATGACCCGCCGCGTGTCGGCAAGGATCGCATCCTCGCGCTCGACCAGCGAGTCGGGCGGCAGCCCGCCCTGGCTCGCGCCGACGCTCATGCTTCCCCGCGTCGCGTGAAAACGCATGCCCATCGTCCGCGCGGCCTCGATCGAATCGTCGAGCCGGCAGCCGTTCGGGAACACGTAGAGATGGTCCGACGACGTCGTGCAGCCGGACAGCAGCAGCTCGGCCATCGCGGTCTGCGTCGACACGCGGATCATCTCCGGCGTGAGCCGCGCCCAGCAGCGGATAGAGCCCGGTGAGCCAGTCGAAGAGCGACGCGTCCTGCACCGCGGGCATTGCCCGGGTCAGGCTCTGGAACATGTGGTGATGCGTGTTGACGAGGCCGGGCAGGACGACGTGCCCGGCCAGGTCGATGACGACGTCGGCGGTCGCCGGGACGTCGGAGCCTCGTCCGACGGCCGCGATCACGTTGTTCTCGACGAACACGCTGCCGCCGCGAATTTCGCGCCGGTCGCCGTCCATCGTGACGAGAATGTCCGCGTTCCTCGCGAGCAGCGTGCGGGTCATACGACCGAGAGTAGCAAAATGCGACGGGATCAGGCGCTCATCCCCGCCGCGTGACCCGACGCCCATGCCCACTGGAAGTTGTAGCCGCCGAGCCAGCCCGTGACGTCGACGACCTCGCCGATGAAATGGAGGCCGGGCACCGTCGCGGCGCCCATCGTCTTTCCCGACAGGTCGCGCGTATCGACGCCACCCAGCGTGACCTCGGCCTTGTTGTAGCCGAGCGTGCCCGACGGGAGCAGCTTCCATGCGCGCAGTTCGGCGGCGATGTCGCGCAATTGCTTGCCCGACAGCTGCTTCATCGGCAGTGCCGACGCCTGCGCTTCACACCACTGCTGCGCGAAGCGCTGCGGCAGGCGTCGCGCGAGGACGGTGTCGAGCCGCGCCGGCGACGCGCGTTCGCCGGCGAGCCAATCTTCGGCGTCGATGCCCGGCAGCAGGTCGATCACAATGGGCTCCTTGCCGTTCCAGTACGAGGAAATCTGCAGGATCGCGGGGCCGGACAGCCCGCGATGCGTGAACAGCAGGTTCTCGCGGAAGCGGCCGCCGCCGCACGCGACCTCGACGTCGACCGAGATGCCCGCGAGATCGCCGAAGCGGGAGAGCGCGTCCGGCGGCAGCGCGAGCGGCACCAGCGCGGGGGACGGCGCAACGACGGCGAGACCGAACTGCTCCGCGACGCGATAGCCGAAGGGCGTCGCGCCGATCTTCGGCACCGTGAGGCCGCCGGTCGCGATGACCAGCGAATCGGCCCGGACCGCGCCCTGGGGCGTCGCCACCATCCACGCGTCACCCTCGCGCACGACGCCGTCGACCGGACACGGCATCCGCCATTCGACGCGGCCGCGATCGCACTCGGCCTTCAGCATGGCGATCAGGTCGCGCGCGGTGTCGTCGCAGAAGAGCTGACCGAGCTTCTTCTCGTGGTAGGGAATGCGGTAACGCTCGACCAGCGCGACAAAATCGCGCGGCGTGAAGCGCGCCAGCGCCGAGCGGCAGAAGTCCGGATTGCGCGACAGGTAATTGCCGGGACCGGCGTTGACGTTGGTGAAGTTGCAGCGCCCGCCGCCGGAGATGCGGATCTTTTCGCCGAGGATCGGATAGTGCTCGATCAGCAGCACGCGGCGGCCGCGCCGGCCCGCCGTCGCCGCGCACATCATGCCGGCCGCGCCCGCGCCGATCACGACGACGTCGCAGCGCACGTGGCGCGGGAGTTCATCGCGCGGGACACCGAGCGTCAACAGGCCGTTGAAAACCGTCGCGAGGAGGTCGAGATGCGAGGCGCGAGGGGGCGAGAAACCGGAACGTACACGGTAGTACGTGAGGATTTCGAGCCCCCGAGCAACAAAGCAGATCGGCCCCGCAGCAGGTTTGCAATGGCCTGTTATGGCCCGAAGAAGTCCTTGACGCGGTCGAACCAGTTCTTCGCGCGCGGGTTGTGCGCGCCGGGGTCCTGCTCGTTGATCGTCTCGAACTCCCGCAGGAGCTCCTTTTGCCGCGACGTCAGCTTGACCGGCGTCTCGATGGCGACGTGGCAGAAGAGGTCGCCGTGCTGCGCGCCGCGCACGTGCTTGATCCCTTTGGCGCGCAGGCGGAACACCTGGCCCGTCTGCGTCTCCGCGGGAATCTTGATCTTCGCGTGACCGTCGAGCGTCGGGATTTCGATTTCGCCGCCCAGCGCCGCGGTCGCGAAGCTGATCGGCATCTCGCAGTGCAAGTCGCTGCCTTCGCGCTGGAACACCGGGTGCGGCTTGAGATTGACCACCACGTACAGGTCACCCGGCGGACCGCCGTTGACGCCCGCCTCGCCTTCACCGGACAGGCGGATGCGATCGTCCTGGTCGACGCCGGCCGGGATCTTGACCGACAACGTCTTGTGCTTGCGCACGCGACCCGCGCCATGGCAGGTCTCGCACGGATCGGGAATGATCTTGCCCGTGCCGTGGCACGCGGGACAGGTCTGCTGGATGGAAAAGAAGCCTTGCGAGACACGAACCTCGCCGCGGCCGTGGCAGGTCGGGCATTGCGTCGGCTGCGTCCCCGGTTTCGCGCCGCTGCCGTGACAAGTCGCGCATGCCTCGAGGGCGGGCACCCGGATCTTGGCTTCGGTCCCGCGCGCAGCATCTTCGAGCGCAAGCTCGAGGTTGTAGCGGAGATCGGCGCCGCGGTAGACGCCGTTGCCGCGTCCGCCGCGTTGCGCGCCGAAGATCTCGCCGAAGATGTCGCCGAAGGCGTCGGCGAAGCCGCCGAACCCCTCCGGCCCGGCACCACGCGCGCCGGCACCGAACCCCGCCGACGGATCGACGCCCGCGTGCCCGAACTGGTCGTAGGCGGCGCGCTTCTTCGTGTCGGTGAGAATTTCGTAGGCCTCCTTGGCCTCCTTGAATTTCTCCTCGGAACCCTTCTCGGAACTTCGATCCGGATGGTGCTTCATCGCGAGCTTCCGGTAGGACTTCTTGATGTCCTCCTCGGAGGCGTCGCGGTTGACGCCCAGCACCGTGTAGTAGTCACGCTTCGCCATCGAATCCCCTGCCCGACATAACAGCTCAACCGAATACACAAAAGGCCGCGACGCCCGTCAAGGCGTCGCGGCCTCGTCCGCGTTAACCGGCGGTTACGACGCCGGTTGAACGCGGACAGATATTACGTCGCGCATACGCCAGCCTCGAAGCATGACGCAGTCGCCGCGACGGAATTTCACTTTTTGCCGTCCTTGACCTCGGTGAACTCCGCGTCGACGACCTTCTCTTCGTGCTTCCCGCCGGCGCCGGCACCCGGTCTCGGTCCGCCGTCGCCACCTGCCGCAGATGCCGTCGCGCTCGCCGCTTCGGCTTCCTTCTGCGCCTGGGCATACATGATTTCGCCCAGCTTCTGCGCCGCCTTGCCGAGCGCTTCCGCCTTCGCTTCCATCGCGTCCTTCGCGGCGTCCTTGTCCTTCAGCAATTCCTCGGCCTCCTTGAGGGCGGCCTCGATCTTGCCCTTCTCTTCCGCGTCGACCTTGTCGCCGTACTCCGCGACGGATTTCTTCACGCTGTGCACCAGGCCGTCGAGCGCATTGCGCGCCTGCACGGCCTCCAGCACCTTGCGGTCGTCTTCGGCGTGCGCCTCGGCGTCCTTCACCATCGCCTGGATTTCGGACTCCGACAAGCCGGAGTTCGACTTGATCGTGATCTTGTTTTCCTTCTGCGTCGCCTTGTCCTTCGCGGAGACGTGCATGATCCCGTTGGCGTCGATGTCGAACGTGACTTCGATCTGCGGCATTCCGCGCGGCGCGGGCGGAATTCCTTCCAGGTTGAACTGGCCGAGGCTCTTGTTGCCTGCCGCGACGTCGCGCTCGCCCTGCAGCACGTGGATCGTCACCGCGCCCTGGTTGTCGTCCGCGGTCGAGAACGTTTGCTGCGCCTTGGTCGGGATCGTCGTGTTCTTCTGGATGAGCTTGGTCATGACCCCGCCCAGCGTCTCGATGCCGAGCGAGAGCGGCGTCACGTCGAGCAGCAGCACGTCCTTGACGTCGCCTTTCAGCACGCCGCCCTGGATCGCCGCGCCGACCGCCACCGCCTCGTCGGGATTGACGTCCTTGCGCGGCTCCTTGCCGAAGAATTCCTTGACCTTGTCCTGGACCTTCGGCATGCGTGTCTGGCCGCCGACCAGGATGACGTCCGAAACGTCGGAGAGCTTGACGCCGGCATCCTTGATGGCCATCCGGCACGGCTCGATCGTGCGCTCGATCAGCTCCTCGACCAGCGACTCGAATTTCGCGCGCGTGATCTTCATCGCGAGGTGCTTCGGGCCCGACTGGTCGGCCGTGATGTAGGGCAGATTGATCTCGGTCTGCTGCGACGACGACAGCTCGATCTTCGCCTTTTCGGCGGAATCCTTGAGCCGCTGCAGCGCGAGCACGTCGTTCTTGAGGTCGACGCCTGATTCCTTCTTGTACTCGGTGACGATGTAGTCGATGAGGCGCTGGTCGAAGTCCTCGCCGCCGAGGAACGTGTCGCCGTTGGTCGACAGCACCTCGAACTGGTGCTCGCCTTCCACACTCGCGATCTCGATGATCGAGATGTCGAACGTGCCGCCGCCGAGGTCATAGACGGCGATCTTGCGGTCGCCCTCCTTCTTGTCCATGCCGAACGCGAGCGCGGCCGCCGTGGGCTCGTTGATGATCCGCTTGACGTCGAGGCCGGCGATGCGGCCGGCGTCCTTGGTCGCCTGGCGCTGCGAGTCGTTGAAGTACGCCGGGACCGTGATCACGGCCTCGGTGACTTCCTCGCCGAGGTAGTCCTCGGCCGTCTTCTTCATCTTGCGCAGGATTTCCGCCGACACCTGCTGCGGCGCGATCTTCTTGCCGCGCACGTCGACCCACGCGTCGCCGTTGTCGGCCTTGACGATCTTGTAGGGCATCAGGTCGATGTCCTTCTGGACTTCCTTTTCCTCGAACTTGCGGCCGATCAGCCGCTTCACCGCGTAGATCGTGTTCTTCGCGTTGGTGACGGCCTGCCGCTTCGCCGACGCGCCGACGAGGATCTCGCCGTCGTCCTGGTACGCGACGACCGAGGGCGTCGTGCGCGCGCCTTCCGAGTTCTCGATCACCTTCGGCTGGCCGCCTTCCATGATGGCGACGCAGCTGTTCGTGGTGCCGAGGTCGATGCCGATGATCTTGCCCATGATGGTTTCCTTCGAAATGTGCGGTTTATTGCCTGAGCGTCAAAATGGGGGTTTCGGCCGCGGGATCAAGCCGTTGCCCGGAATCTCATGAATCGCTTTCGGGGGCCTTGGCGACCGACACGAGCGCGGGACGCAGCACGCGGTCCTGCAGCCGGTAGCCCTTCTGGAAGACCTGGACGACGGTGTTCGGCGCCTCCTTGCTTTCGACCGCCGTCATCGCCATGTGCTGGTGCGGATCGAATTTCTGCCCCGCCGGATCGATCTCGGCCACCTGGGCCTTGTCGAAGGCGGCGGCAAGCTGCTTCAGCGTGAGCGCGACGCCGTCGCGCAGCGCTTCGGGCGCGGCATCCTTGGCCGCCAGCGTCGATTCGAGCGCGTCCTTGACCGCCAGCAGTTCGCCGGCGAACTTCTCGATGGCGTACTTGTGGGCGCGTGCCACGTCGTTGGCCCCCTGCTTGCGGACGTTTTCGACGTCGGCGCGCGCGCGAAGCCACGCATCCTTGAGCTCGGCGGCTTCGTCCTCGGCCTTCTTGAGGAGCGCGCCGATGTCGGGCGCCGGGTCAGCCGGCGGGGCCGTCGGAACGCTGTCCGACGTCGGCGAATCCGCCGGTGTCAGGGCGGTGTGATTTTCCTGGGGATTCATTGTCACTCCTGAACGGCTGTTACGCGCTCTTTTGGGCGTCCTTTTAAACAATGGGGGCATATGGGGAGATTTCAACGCATTGCGCAACGTCGGTCAGCTACCGGCGTCGAGACAAGTAAATGTATATCGATCAAATAGTTACGCCGTCGACCAGCTGCCCGTCGACCCGACGGCGCGCCGCGGCGATGCTATTTGCGCGCCCCTAGTGCCTTGGCGCGCAGCGCGGTCATCTCCCGTGCCGCGGCGTCCGGCGGCGCGACGAGCCACCCTTGCAGGTTCCGCACGACGAGGTCCGCCAGCGCCGCGATCCACAGCGGATGCTCGTTGAGGCACGGAATGACGTGGAAATCCTTGCCGCCGGCCCCGAGGAACGATTGCCTCCCCTCCATGCCGATTTCCTCCAGCGTCTCGAGGCAGTCGGCAACGAATCCGGGGCAGGCGACATCGACGCGCGCCTTGCCTTCCTGCGCCAGCGCGACGAGCCGCTCGGCGGTATACGGCTGCAGCCATTTCGCCTTGCCGAAACGCGACTGGAACGCGACGACGCACTGCTTTGCGTCGAGGCCGAGTTCCTGCGCGACGAGCCGCGCCGTCTTCTGACAGTGGCAGTGGTACGGGTCGCCCAGGTCCAGCGCGCGACGCGGCAGGCCGTGGAACGACAGCACGAGGACGTCGGGCCGTCCGTGCTTCACCCAGTAGTCGTTGATGCTCTGCGCCAGCGCCTTGACGTACGCGGGGTCGTCGTGGAAGCAGTCGATCGATCGCAGCGCGGGCGTTCTCCGCAGCTTCCGGGCATGCGCGTAGACGGCGTCCTGCGCCGAGGCGGTCGTGCTCGCGGCGTACTGCGGATAGAGCGGCACGACGAGGATGCGGTCGCACCCCGCGGCCTTCAGGCGGCCCATCGCGCCGGCCACGTCGGGATTGCCGTAGCGCATCGCGAGCTCCACGTGCACCAGGTCCGGCGGCAACCCCAGTGGCTTCAGCCGTTGGGCGAGGAGCCCCTGCACCAGCGAGCGCTGCTTGACGCTGTGCAACAGCAGCGGCGAGCCGTCCTTGCTCCAGATCGCCGCGTATTTCTTCGCCGACCGCGCAGGTCGCGTGGTCAGGATGAGCCCGTGCAGGATCGGCAGCCACGCAATGCGCGGAATCTCGACCACGCGGGGATCCGCGAGGAACTCCGCGAGATAGCGGCGCACCGCCGCCGGGGTCGGCGCATCGGGCGTGCCGAGATTGACGAGCAGGACGCCGACTTTGGGCGCGCGGCCGTGCTCGAAGGGCGGTTCGGGATCGAAGCGGGGCATGAAGGTGACGATTTGCAATACGTTGGCGCGCCCGGCCAACGCGGCCGGGGACAAGCTCAGGAGCGGCCGGCTCCCGACGCCGTGACGGGGGCCGTGTTCGAGTCCCGCCCTTGCCAGGCCGCGAGCGCCTTGGCCGCCCTGGCGCGAATCGCGTTTTGCATGGGCGGGGCCCATCCCAGCAGCAAGCCGGGCAGCCCCAGCGCCTGGCGCGCCCAGCGATGGAGGTCGAACCGGTCGTCGTGCCGCGTGATGAGGCCGTTGCGAAACGCGAAGGTCGCGTCGATCTTGTTCACGACGCTGCGGCCCGTCGCCGAATACGTGTAGGTCGCGTCCCAGTGCGCGCGTCCGCTCGTGGCGTCGGCCTCGATCTCGGAGGCCATCACGTGCAGGTCCTTGCCGCGGGCGCACAGCATCCGCCACATCGCGGCCACGCCCGCCGCGTCGAGCTCCTGGAACACGGGATCCGCGAACGTGGCATCGGGCGCGTAGCACGCGATCATCGTCTCCGCGTCGTGGCGGTCGAGCGCATGGTAGAAACGGGCGATCAGCGCCGCGTTGGATTCCGGGGCGGTCATCAATCGTTCATCTGCTGGGTGAGCGCGTTGGAGAGCAGCTTCGCCGTGACGTCGACGATCGGGATCACGCGCTCGTAGGCCATGCGCGTCGGCCCGATCACGCCGAGCGTGCCGATCACGCGGCCGTCGATTTCATAGGGGGCGGTGACGACGCTGCACTCGTCGAGCGGCACGAGGCCGGATTCGTCGCCGATGTAGATCCGCACGCCTTGCGCGCGCTGCGACACGTCGAGGAGGTGCAGGAGCGAGGTCTTCTGCTCGAACAGGTCGAAGAGCTGGCGCAACCGGGTCATGTTCGACGCCAGGTCGGACGCCGACAGCAGGTTCTTCTCGCCGGTGACGACGAGCTCCTCGCCTTCGCGCAATGCGGCGCCGCCGACTTCCACCGCCGCCGCCATCAGACCGACGATGTCCTCGCGCAACGACTTCAACTCGTCGGCCAGCAGCGCGCGCAGCGCGCCGAAGGGTTGCCCCGCGTAATTCCGGTTGAAGAAATTCGTCGCCTCGACGAGCTGCGACTGCGAGTAGGCGCGGTCGGTGTGCAGGATCCGGTTCTGGACGTCGCCTTCGGGCGTCACGATGATCAACAGGACGCGCCGCTCGGACAGGCGCAGGAACTCGAGGTGGCGGAACGACGCCTCGCGCTTGGGCGTCATCACCACGCCCGCGAAGTGCGTGAGCTGCGAGAGGAGCAGCGCCGCGGCGTTGACGAGCGGCTGCGGCCGGTCGCCGGTGAACTCGCCCTCGAGGCGGTGGACCTCGCCTTCCCCGAGCGGCTGGACCACCATCAGGCTGTCGACGAAGAACCGGTAGCCCTTCGGCGTGGGAACGCGGCCGGCGGAGGTGTGCGGGCTCGCGATGTAGCCCAGTTCCTCGAGGTCGGCCATCACGTTGCGAATCGTCGCCGGAGAAAGCTCGAGCCCGGATTGCTTCGAAAGCACGCGCGAGCCGACCGGCTGGCCTTCGGCGACATAACGCTCGACCAGGGTCTTCAGCAGATGTTGGGCGCGAGGGTCGAGCATGGCGCCCATTTTACAGACGCCAGCGCGGGCGGGTGGCCGGCATCGACCGTCCGTCGGCTTTGGCCGGGACGGAGGCTGTGCTTTAATCGCCCCATGCCCGCGTCCACGCCCGCCGCCCGCTTCCGTCGCGTTGCGCTCGTCGGTCGCTACGCAAGCCCCGGCATCGCCGAGCCGCTGTCCCGGCTGGCGGCTTTTGTCGCCGGACGCGGTCATGCAGTCGTGATCGACGCCGAATCCACGCAATCGGCGCCGATTCCCGGATATCCGACCGCGCCGCGGGAAAAACTGGGCGATGCCGCCGACGTCGCGATCGTGGTCGGCGGCGACGGCACGCTGCTGGCCGTCGCCCGGCAACTCGCGTCCTACGACGTACCGCTGATCGGCGTGAACCAGGGCCGGCTCGGTTTCCTTACCGACATCCCGCTCGCCCGGATGGAGGAGATCCTGGGACCGATTCTCGACGGGCACAGTGTCGAGGAGCGGCGGACGCTGCTCGAGGCGACCGTCCAGCGGGCGGGCCACGAGACCGACGAGACGGTGCTCGCGCTGAACGAAGTCGTCGTCAACCGCGGCACGTCGGGCGGCATGATCGACACCGCCGTCGACATCGATGGCCGCTTCGTCTACGCGATGCGCTCGGACGGCCTCATCATCGCCACGCCCACCGGTTCGACGGCCTACGCACTGTCGGCGCAAGGACCGATCGTCGATCCGCAGGTTCCCGCGTTGCTGCTCGTGCCGGTGGCGCCGCACGCGCTCACCAACCGCCCGATCGCCATCGGCGATGCCGCGACGATCACCGTCACGCTGCTGCGCGGCAACGACGCCTGGGCGCATTGCGACGGCCAGGCGCATTTCCAGCTGCAGGAAGGCGACAGGGTCACGATCCGCCGCGCGCGGCATTCGGTGCGCCTGCTGCATCCCGAGGGCTACGACCACTTCGCGGTGCTGCGCGAAAAGCTGCACTGGAGCGAAACGCCCGAGCGGCTCCGCCCTCGGTAGGAGCGCCCAGGTTTGCTCAGGCTCCTGTCGATTCGCAACTTTGTCGTCGTCGACGCGCTCGACCTCGAACTCGACGGCGGCTTTTCGGTGCTGACCGGCGAGACGGGCGCCGGCAAGTCGATCCTGCTGGACGCGCTCGGTCTGCTGCTGGGTGACCGGTTCGAGCCAAGGCAACTCAAGCCCGGCGCCGAGCGCGCGGAGCTGGCCGCGGAATTCGACATCGACGGACACGCCGTCATCGCCGCCTGGCTCGCCGAGCAGGGGCTCGCCGCCGACGGATCCACGCTGCTCCTGCGGCGCACGCAGGATGCGCAAGGCAAGAGCCGCGCGTGGATCAACGGCCGGCCGGCAACGCTCGCGCAATTGAAGGAGGCGGGCGAAGTGCTCGTCGACCTGCACGGCCAGCACGCGCATCAGTCGCTCGTCACCGCCGACGCGCAGCGCACGCTGGTCGATGCGTTCGGCGGTTTCACCACCCTCGCGCGCGAGACCGGCGCCGCGTGGCGCGCCTGGCGCGCGGCCATCGAACGGCGCGATCAAGCGGCCGCCGCGCAGGAGGCCACCGCCGCGGAGCGCGAATCGCTGGCGGCGCGGCAGAAGGAGCTGTCGGCGCTCGACGTCTCCGCGGCGGAATGGGCTTCTCTTGCGCAAGCGCAATCGCGCCTCGCCCATGCCGCGGCGCTGCAGGACGCCGCCGCGGCGGGCGAAGACGAGCTGACCGAAGCGGACAGCGCGCTCGCGCGCCGGTTGTCGTCGCTCATCGCGCGGCTCGACGCGGGCGCCGTCCACGACCCCGCGCTGAAGGACGTCATCGCGCTGCTGGAGCCGGCGCGCATCCAGATGGTCGAGGCCGCACGGGAGCTACGCGGCTATCGCCAGAAGCTCGATCTCGACCCCGCCGAGCTCGCCCGCATCGAGGAGCGGCAGGCGGCGATTCACGACGCCGCGCGCAAATACCGCGTGCGGCCCGAGGCGCTCCCGGACCTCCTTGCGCAGACGGACGCGCAGCTCGCGGCGCTCGCCCAGGCCGCGGACGGCGATGCGCTCGCAAAACGCGCCGCAGCCGCGGAGGCATCCTGGCGCCGCCTCGCAGGCGAGCTCACGAAGAAACGCCGATTCGCCGCGCACGAGCTCGAAGGCCGCGTCACGCAGGCGATGCAGGAGCTCGCGATGAAGGGCGGCCGCTTCGAGATCGCCGTCGTTCCGCTTGCGACGCCGACGAGCCACGGTGTCGAGCAGGTGGAATTCCGCGTCGCCGGCCATCCGAAGCAGCCGCTGGGGCCGCTCGCCAAAGTCGCCTCCGGCGGCGAGTTGTCGCGGATCGCGCTCGCGATCCAGGTCGTCACCAGCGAAGTCGGCGAAGTGCCGACGCTCATTTTCGACGAAGTGGACGTCGGCATCGGCGGCGCCGTGGCGGCGACCGTCGGCCGCCTGCTGCAATCGCTGGGCAAGCGCCGCCAGGTGATGTGCGTCACGCATCTGCCGCAGGTCGCGGCCTTCGCCGACGCGCATTTCCGCGTCACCAAGCACGGCGACGACGCGTCGGTCCACGCGGAGGTCGAGGCGCTCGCCAACGCCGCGCGCGTGGAGGAGCTGGCGCGCATGCTCGCGGGCAGCGCGATCACCGCCAAGACGCGCGCGCACGCGAAGGAACTGCTGGAGCAGCACCGCCGCGCGGCGCGCTAGAAGGAAAGCTTGCCGCTCACCGCTGACCGGCGCCTGCGTCGTGTTGGTCCACATGAGGCAAAACTCCTCGCGTGGAAGGCGCCGCAAAACGATCCTCCGCCCGCTGGACCTGATCGCGCTTGACCGGATACTCGACATCGTTGCCGCGGTGGAAATGGATGTTGAAGTCCACGGCGCCGTCGACTCGAAGGCGTAGCCGATCGTCTGTCCACCGCGGAGCTCGAAACACTCCTCGGCAATGCCGCGGGCCCGGATCGGGTGGGTGAACAGCCGGGTCGCACTGTCGGCGGCGACATCACCGGCGAAGGCCACCGCGACGATGATCGCCGCCGCGCGCGACCCCATCCTGCTCACGCCGGGATGAATTTCAGCGCGACACCGTTGTTGCAGTAGCGCAGGCCGGTCGGCTTCGGTCCGTCGTCGAACACGTGGCCCTGGTGGCCGTCGCAGCGCGCACAATGGTATTCGGTGACGCGGATAGATGAGCTTGTGATCGACGTTGGTCTCGACCCGACCGTCGATCGGCTTCCCAGAAGCTCGGCCAGCCGGTGCCGCTGTCGAACTTGGTGCGCGACTCGAACAGCGGCAGCGCGCAGCCGGCGCACACGAACGTGCCCTTGCGCTTTTCGTCGTTGAGCGGACTCGTGAACGGTCGCTCGGTGCCCTCCTCGCGCAGGACGTGGAATTGCGCCGGGGTCAGCAGCACGCGCCATTGCTCGTCGGTCTTGACGACCTTGCCGATGAACGACGCGGGCGCGTCCGCGGCAAACGATCGCGATGCGGCTCCCGCCGCGAGCGCCGCGGCGGAAAGGCTCAGGAAATGTCGACGATTCATGGGCAACTCCAGTACCAATCGTACAACATTGGTCGGGCGCGACCCGGCGGGACTTACGGAGGAAAAGGGCCTCAGCCCTTTTTGCTGGCTTTCGCCGGCTTCCCGGTCGCGGCAGTCTGCGCGACCTTCGTTCGCGGCATCGTGCCGGAGACGTGGCCCTTGGCCTTCCCGGGCTTCGCGCCGGATTTGACCACCATGGCGGCGGGCGGCATCTCGCCGGTCTCGAGCCAGTGACGGACGCGGACGGCATCACCCAACCGCGTGTACCGTCCCGCGGAATCGAGCAGCACGATGACGAAAGGCCGGCTGCCGATCGTGGCCAGCATGACGAGGCACTTGCCGGCCTCGCGAATATAGCCGGTCTTCGACAGCTGGATGTCCCACTGCGCGTTCTTGACGAGGTTGTTCGTGTTGTTGAAGCCGAGCCATTGCCCGGTCGGCTGGACTTCGACGTAATGGCTGCCGGTGGTGCTGAACTCGCGGATCAGCGGATACTGCGCCGCGGCGCCGACGACGAGCGCAAGGTCGCTCGCGGTCGAGACATTCTCCGGCGACAGCCCCGTCGCATCGGCGTAGTGCGTATGCGTCATGCCGAGCATGCGCGCCTTGGTGTTCATCTCCGCCACGAACGCCCGCGTGCCGCCGGGGTAGGCACGCGCAAGGCTCGAGGCTGCGCGGTTTTCCGAAGACATGAGCGCGAGGCGCAACATTTCGCGTCGCGGCAACTCGATCCCCATCCGCAGCCGCGAATGCGTGCCCTTGACGTAATCGAGGTCGTCCATGTCGATGGCGAGCGGCTCGTCGAGCGACTGTCCCGCGTCCAATGTGACCATGGCCGTCATCAGCTTGGTCAGCGACGCAATCGGCGTCACATCGTTGGCGGCCTTGGCATAGACGGCGCGATTGTCGGTGGCGTCGAGGACGAGCGCGTTCGCCGAGGCGAGCTTCAACTTGGCCGGATCGAGGACGACCGGACCCTGCGCCTGCGCGGGCAAAACCGCGAGAATCGCCAATAGTCCAGAAAAAACAATTGTCAAGCGAAGCTTCATCAAGTCTGGCCTCAAGTCCCGCCGCTTTATAGCACATGCCCCGGGGATTCGCCAATACCCCTTGCAATTCATGGAAATAGCCACCGCCGGCCTCCCCTTTGGGTCGAGGACCCCGGATTCCCCCGCCCTTGCGGCGTTAGCTCCAGCCGTCAGGGCGTGACCGGAGTTTCCGGATCGGTGACGTCGTCGATCGCAGCGTCTACCGTCAACGCACCAAGGCCCGTCGCGGACGACACCGTCGGAGCCTTCTCCGATCCGCTCCCGCCCGACCCCGATTCGGTCTGCTGGAGCTGCCACATCCGCGCGTACACCCCGTTTTGAGCAAGAAGCGCGCCATGGGTGCCGCGCTCGACGATGCGCCCGTGGTCGAGGACGAGGATCAGGTCGGCGTCGATGATCGTGGACAGCCGGTGCGCGATCGTCAGCGTCGTGCGGTCCTGCGCGATCCGCTTCAGTTCGGCCTGGATCGCCTTTTCGGATTTCGAGTCGAGCGCCGAGGTCGCCTCGTCGAAGATCAGGATGCGCGGATCCTTGAGCACCGCGCGCGCGATCGCGACCCGCTGCTTCTCGCCGCCGGAAAGCTTGAGGCCGCGCTCGCCGACCGGCGTCGAATAGCCCTCCGGCGTGCTGACGATGAACCTGTGGATCTGCGCGAGTTCGGCCGCGGCGACGATCTCCTCATGCGACGCCCCCGGACGGCCGTACCCGATGTTGTACTCGATCGTGTCGTTGAAGAGCACGGTGTCCTGCGGGACGATGCCGATCGCCGCGCGCACGCTGTCCTGGCGCACTGCGCGGATGTCGCGGCCATTCACGGTGATGCGCCCGCCCGTGACGTCGTAGAAGCGGAACAGCAGGCGCGACAGCGTGCTCTTGCCGGCGCCCGACGGCCCGACGACGGCGACGGTGTGGCCGGCGGGAATGGTGAAGCTGACGTCGAACAGGATCTGGCGGTTCGCCTCGTAGCCGAAATCGACGTGCTCGAAGCGCACCTCGCCGTCGCCGACGTCGAGCGCGGCGGCGCCCGGCGCGTCGGCCACCTCGGTGTGCTCCAGCGTAAGCGCGAACATCCGTTCCATGTCGGCCAGCGCCTGCCGGATCTCGCGGTAGAGCACGCCGAGGAAGTTGAGCGGGATGTAGAGCTGGATCATGAACGCGTTGACGAGCACGAGATCGCCGATCGTCATCGTCCGGTCGACCACGCCCACCGTCGCGCGCCACATGATGAGTGTCACCGCGACGGCGATGATCGCGCTTTGCGTGAGGTTGAGGAACGACAGCGACGTCTGGCTCTTCACCGCCGCCTTTTCCCAGCGCTGCATGCTCTCGTCGTAGCGGCGCGCTTCCCACGCCTCGTTGCCGAAGTACTTGACCGTCTCGTAGTTGAGCAGGCTGTCGATCGCGCGCGTGTTGGCCTTCGAATCGAGCTCGTTCATCTGGCGGCGGAACTCGGTCCGCCAGTTCGTGATGAGCACGGTTGCCGTGACGTAGAGCACCAGCGCCGCCATCGTGATCGTGATGAACGTCCAGTCGTAGCGGGCGATCAGGATCGCGGCGACGAGGCTGATCTCGACCATCGTCGGCAGGATCGAGAACAGCGTGTAGCTGATCAGGGTCGAGATTCCGCGCTGGCCGCGCTCGACGTCGCGGGTGAGGCCGCCGGTCTGGCGCGCGAGGTGAAAGCGCAGGGACAGCGCGTGCAGGTGGCGGAACACCTCGAGGGCGATCGTGCGCACCGCGCGCTGCGTCACCTTGGCGAACAGGTATTCGCGCAGCTCCGTGAAAAACGTCGTCGAGAGGCGCAGCGCGCCGTAGGCGACGAGCAGCGCCAGGGGCACCGCGAGGATGGCCGTCGTCGCGTCGAGCCGATCGACGATGCCCTTCATCACCAGCGGCACGCCGACGTTCGCCATCTTGGCGGCGATCAGCGCCGCGAGCGCCGCCACCACGCGCCATTTGTACGCCCAAAGGTAGGGGAGCAGCGTACCGATCGTGCGCCAATCGCCGCCCTGGGCGGCAGCGGGGAGCGGCGGCGGCGAACCGGACGAATGACGCATGGGCCGAAGTCTAGCAGCCTGCCCGTTCAGCTCGCTTCGTCGGGGCGCCCGTCTTGCGGCCGCCTCGCGGATCCTCCGCGGAACCATTCATTGCCGCCGTAGCCCATGATCCCCATCGCGACGCGCACGATGCCGTACGCGATCCAGACCAGCGCCTTGTACACGCGCGGCCTGCCTGCCCAATGCTGCGGTCCGAGCGGGCGCGCGCCGTGCTCGATCATCCGCGCGAGCTCGGCCTTCAGCTGCCCGCTGAAGTCCGGGTCGCGCACGACGACATTCGCCTCGCGCGCCATCAACAGGCTGTACGGATCGATGTTCGACGAGCCGACCGTCGCCCACGCGTCGTCGACGACCGCGACCTTCGCGTGCAGGAACGACAGGTGGTATTCCTGGATGCCGATGCCGGCCGCGAGCAGCTGGCCGTAGAGCGCGCGCGATGCGTAGTGGAGCAGCGCGAACTCGACGCGCGCCTGCAGGAGCAGCGTGACGCGGACCCCGCGCCCGGCGGCGTTGATCAGCGCGCGGCGGATGCGGATGCCGGGAAAGAAGTACGCGTTGGCGATCACGATTTCCTGCTTCGCGGTGCGGATCGCGGCGAGATACGCGCTCTCGATGTCGCGCCGGTGGCGCAGGTTGTCGCGGATCACGAACTTCGCGGTCTGGCCGCCGATGCGCTGCGTGCGCGGCGGCGCTCGGGAACAACGGCACGTCGCTGCTCTGGAACTGGACCCGCTCGTTGATCGCCCACACGCGCTGCATCGTGAGGACGATCGACCGCAGCACCGGGCCTTCGACGCTGACGGCGAAATCGACGCGCGGCGGCCGGTGCCCCGGCGTATTCGCGTCATCGATGACGTTGATGCCGCCGACGAAAGCGACGCGCCCGTCCACGGCACACAGCTTGCGATGGAGCCGCCGCAGCCGGTGCGACCGGAATTGCCACGGCGCGACCTCCGGCCGGTACTTGAGGAGTGCGACGCCGGCCGCGACGAGCGTGGATTCCAGTGCCCGCGTGAGGTAGTGCCGCGCGCCCCAGCCGTCGACCAGCACCCGCACCCGCGCACCGCGCCGCGCGGCACGGCAGAGCGCCGCGGCGACGATGCGGCCGGCATCGTCGTCGGCGAAGATGTAGGTCTCGAGCCAGACTTCGCGCTCCGCGCGATCGATCGCGCCCACGAGCGCCGGGAAGTACTCGCCGCCGCTGCGCAGGAGCGCGATGCGGTTGCCGGCCATGAAGCGGTTCATCGCGGTCGCCGCGCGGTGTCGAACCTTGCCGCCAGCGCGGCGTGATCGGACATCCGCCGCCCGCTGCGAAACGTGTAGTGAACGTGCGCGTCCTTGATCGCGAGCCCGCGCGCGTAGATGCGATCGAGGCGGAACACGGGCATGACCGACGGAAAGGTCCGCGCGGGGCGGCCGCGCACCGCCTCGAACACCTCGCGCACGCCGAGCTCCTCGACCAGCATCCGGTTCGCCTTGTGGCGCCAGTCGTTGAAGTCGCCGGCGATCACCAGCGGCGCATCCTTCGGCACCGTCTCGCGGATCCGCTCGCACAGCGCGCGAATCTGGAACTGGCGCCCGCGCTCGAACAGCCCCAGGTGGACGTTGATGCAGTGGACCGCCGGCTCGTTCTTCGCGACCTTGATCTCGCAGTGCAGGAGCCCGCGGCTCTCGAACGAATGCGCCGAGATGTCGATGTTCTCCTGGGCGGTGATCGGATAGCGCGACAGCAGCGCATTGCCGTGATGCCCGTCGCGATAGATCGCCGTCTTGCCGTACGCGACTTCGTGCCACGTCGTGTCGGCGATGAATTCGTGCTGCGGCTTCGCCGGCCAGTCCCAATGCCGCGCCGCGTGCCGCTCGTGGACGCCGACCACCTCTTGCAGGAACAGGATGTCGGCGTCGATCCCCGCCAGCCGCTCGCGCAGCTCGTGGATCACCATCCGCCGGTTGAGTTGGGAGAATCCCTTGTGGATGTTGTAGGTCGCGACGGTGAAGCGCATGGCGGGACGATGCGGGAAATCGCGTCCATTCTAACCGGATCGCCCCGCGCGCGCCGCAATCGCAGAAAATGAAACGGGGCGTGCGATTCCGCACGCCCCGCCGCGCAACGATGGCCGAATCCTACATGTGGTCCATCATCGTTTCGGGCTTCTTGTCGTTGACGATGTCGGCGATCGTCAGGACCACCGTCACCTTGCCTTCGTTCTTCCACCAGTGCTTGGTGCCGTTGAATTCGCGGGCGATGTCGCCGGCCTTGTGCAGGATCGGCACCGTGCACTTGCTGCTGTATTCGTAGATCTGGCCGGCATTGACCATGATCAGCGCGGGACGATCCGCGTGATCGTGCAGCGGGACGATGCCGCCCGGCGCGATTTCCATGTGGCGGAAGCGCAGGCGCCGATCGTTGAGTTTCACGCTTTCCGTCGAAAGGTCGATGAACGCGAGCTCGGTGTCGGTCACGCCGACCGGTGCCGCGGCGGCTCCGGGGAGCGCATTCGCGCCCACCTTGTCCGGCGCGCACACGCCGGCGAAGGCCGGAGCGGCGGTGGCGAGCGAGACGGCGCCCGCGAGCAACAACGACTGCACGATTCCCTTGCGGCTGTTGAATTGCGTCATTTCTGGATCTCCGTGAGTAAATGTGTGAGGGGAAACGGACTCGCATCGCGTGCGCAATCGGCGATGCATCGCCTGAGAAAGTAGTCGTTGCCGTCGCGCAGGGCTTACGCATCGAACCGGCCGTTTCGATCACGCCGCCCGAGCGACGACGCGAATGTCGCGCGGCGCGCCGGAAACCGCATCGGCCTGCGGCGCGGGCGGCGCGTCCAGCTCGTGGCTGCGCGTGAATCGCAGATGCGTGATATCGGTCGGGAAGAACATTCCCCACGTCCATTCGACGAAGATGCGCAGCTTGCGCCCCAACGTCGGCATCTGCGAAAGATAGTAAGCGCGCCACAAGAGCCATGCCGGCAGCCCCGTCACCGGGAACCCGAACACGTCGGCCACACCCTTCATGTGCCCGATCGCGGCCATCGAGCCGCGCGCCTTGTAGTCGAATGCGCGTGTCGGCGAGCCTTCGAGCGTCGCGAGCAGGCAGGCGGCCGCGTGGCGCGCCTCGCGCACCGCGAACTGTGCCGTCGGTGGCGCGAACTTGCCGTCGCGCGCATTGACCACCAGCGCGCAATCGCCGAGCGCCCACAAGCCCGGCGTGTCGCGCACGGAAAGATCGGGATTGACGACGATGCGGCCGCGCTCGACCGGCACGGTCATCCGTTCGACCAGCGCGTTCGGTCGGGTGCCGATCGTGCAGATCACGGTGGACGTCGCCACGCGCGACCCGTCGCCCAGCACCACCGCCTTGTCGCCGACGAACGTCGCGCGCGCGCCGACGCGAACCTCGACGCCGCGCGCGGCCAGCGACCGGTGCGCGGCGACGCCGAGCCGCTCCGACAATTCCGGCAGCAGGCGCGGACCGTCGTGCAGAAGCGTCACGCGGAGCTCGTCCGCGGCGACACGGCGATAGTAGCGCCGGATGCTGGCCAGGCAGTCGATCAGCTCGCCCGCGGTCTCGACGCCCGAGAAGCCGCCGCCGACAATGACGAAGTGCCCGAGCCGACGGCGAAGGTCGACATCGGTCTCGAGCTCGATTTGCGCGACCCGGCGCAGCACCGTGTTGCGGATGTGCATCGCGTCGCCTACGGTCTTCAACGGCAATGCGTGCTGCAGGAGACCCGGGATCAGGTCCAGGCGCGCGCGGTTGCCGAACGCCAGCAGAAGATGCTCGTACGCGAACGTGATGTCACCCGCCAACGTCGATGCGGTCAGCGTTCGGCGCGCCGGATCGACCTGGTTCACGCGACCCATGATGAAGTGCGCCTTCGTGATCATCTCGCGGATCGGCGCGACCACCTGCTCCGGAAAGATCGAGGCGCCGACGGCCTCCGGAAGCATCGGGTTGAACGTCGTGTGGCTTTCCTCGCTGATGAGCAGCAGCCGGCAACCGGGCGGCAGCTTGCCGTCGAGCGCGCGGACGAGCGTCGTGCCGGCAAAGCCGCCGCCAACTATGACTATGTTTTTTTCCGTGCTCATCGCGAGGCGCCTCCAGGGTCAGTATCCGGCGTTGGTCGCGAAAGCGGGTCGAGGCTTACGCCAACGATGCGGGCGCTCCCGTGACGCTGGCCGTAAGCTGCGCGAATCCGGTGCGACCAAGCTCAATTGGGCAAGATCCTCAATTGCCGGGATGCGACGCGGCTGATTTCGCGCGAGCTCGATGGTCCGCTGCCGTTTCCGCGGCGGCTGCTGTTGCGCGTCCACCTCTTCTGGTGCGGCCCCTGCCGGGACTTCCTGCGCCAGGCGGTGCTGCTGCGCGAAGCGATGCGCCGCTACCGGAGTTGACCGCGGTGCGCATTACGCGTGAAGATGGCGATCGCGCCATCGGCCCGCCCGGTCATGGAGCAGCGTAAGGTCGGCGTTGCAGGCCCGACCAACGCAACAGACGGGCATCGTGCCTGTCTCTTGCCCCCTGACTTTTACCCATCTCACTCGGAGCCTTCACCATGAACCCATCCACGATCCATGCCGCCATCGCCGGCATCCTCGCCCTCGGTGTCGCCTCGACCACGCTCGCGGCGCCCGTGACGCCCCAAGCCGGCCAGGAGAAGTGCTACGGCATCGCCAAGGGCGGCCAGAACGACTGCGGCACCGCCAAGCATGCCTGCGCCGGCCTCGGCGCGAAGACGGACAACGACAAGACCGAATGGAAGTATGTCGCCAAGGGCACGTGTGCCAATCTGGGCGGCACGACCGAAGCGCCGAAGATGTAACGGTCCCGTTCGGGATCCCTCCGCCTCACCCGGCCGGACGCGACGACGCCCGGCCGGGTTTTTCACGATGATGTCCTCCCTCCCGCTGTCCGGCACCGGCATCGGACTGCGCGCGCCGCATGTGCGCCAGGTGCGCGAGGAACGCCCGGCCGTGCCGTGGCTCGAGGTCCACAGCGAGAACTACTATGCTGACGGCGGTCCGGCGCTGTCCGCGTTGATGCACATCCGCGCCGACTATCCGCTGTCGCTGCACGGCGTCGGCATGTCGCTCGGCTCGACCGATCCGCTCGATCGCACGCATCTTGCCAAGCTCGCGCGCCTCGTCGCGCGCACCGAGCCCGCGCTCGTGTCCGAGCACCTGTGCTGGAGCGGCGTCGGCGGCCGCGCGCTGAACGACCTCCTGCCGCTGCCGTACACCGACGAAGCGCTGGCGCATGTCTGCGCGCGCGTGGCCGAGGTGCAGGATTTCCTGGGGCGCGAGATCCTGGTCGAGAACGTGTCGTCGTACCTCGCGTTCGCCGACGCGACGATTCCCGAATGGGAGTTCGTCGCCGCCGTGGCGCGCCGCACCGGCTGCAAGCTGCTGTGCGACGTCAACAACATCCACGTCAACGCCGTCAATCACGGCTTCGACGCCGACGCCTATCTCGCCGCGCTGCCGCGCGACGCGGTTGCCGAGATCCACCTCGCGGGGTTCGAGGCCACCGCCACGTGCCTCATCGACACGCATGGCGCGCCGGTCGCGCCTCCGGTGTGGGACCTCTATCGGCGCGCGATCGCGCGATTTGGCCCGGTTCCGACGTTGATCGAATGGGATACCGACATTCCGCCGCTCGCGACGCTGCTTGCCGAGGCCGCGACGGCGCAGGAAATCCTGGAGATGCGCGATGCCGTCGCTGCGTGAACTGCAGCAGGAGTTCGCGGAGGCGCTGTTCGCGGACGACGGCGCCGCGCCGCCGTTTGCCACGATTCCGGAGGACGGCGCCGCCGAGCGGTTCGCCGTCTACCGCCGCGCGCTGCGCGCGAACTACCGGAATGCGCTCGCCGCGACGTTCCCGGTCGTGCGACGGCTGGTCGGCGCGCCGTTTTTCGAGGCCGCCGTCGACGCGTTCGTCAGCGCCCATCCGGCGACGAGCGGCGACCTCAATGTCTACGGCGAATCATTCGGCGCGTTTCTCGCCGCATATCGGCCGGCGGCGAATCTTCCGTACCTTGCCGACGTCGCGGCGCTCGAGTGGGCGCAGGACGAAGCGAACCGCGCGGCGGATCACGACGCTTCGCCGCAGACCGTGCTCGCCGACCTGACCGTCATCGCACCCGCCGAGCTGCCGCTCGTCACGCTCGCCCTCGCGCCCTCGTGCCGGCTGGTCGCGTCGCGCTATCCGGTCCTGCGCATCTGGAAGGTGAACCAGGATGGCTATGCCGGCAACCCGCGCGTTTCGCTCGATGCCGGCGCGGACCGGCTGCTCGTCAAGCGCGAACGCGAAGGCGTGACGATCGAGCGCATCACCGCGGGCGAGCACGCATGGCTGGCCGCGCTGGCCGCGGGATCATCGCTGGGCGAGGCCATCGAAGCGGCGCAGGACGCGGACGCGTCGTTCGACCTCGGCACGACGCTGCGCGCGCGCATCGCGGACGGAACGATCGCCCAGGCGGGCGCCGGTTGACGTAAGTTGGGCGGCGGCGGGACGACCCATCAGGAGTCCCATCACGAGGAGCACACGATCATGGAAACCGTCGCCACGCCGTTGCCGGACACGCATGCACTGATGCCGCGCCTGGTGCGCCTCTACGCCGCCGCCACCGGCCTCGTCGACCGGCTGCAGCCGGTCTTCGCGCTGCTGCTGCGCCTCTATGTCGCCCGCGTATTCTTCACTTCCGGGATGATCAAGCTCGGCAACTGGACCGGCACGCTTGGCCTGTTCCAGAACGAATACCACGTCCCGCTGTTGCCGCCGCATCTTGCCGCCGTGCTCGGCACCGCCGCCGAAGTCGGGCTGCCCGTCTTTCTCGTGCTGGGCCTCGGGACGCGCGCCGCCGCGTTCGCGCTGTTCGTGTTCAACATCGTGGCTGCCACCTCGTATCCGGACCTTTCGCCGGCCGGCATCAAGGACCATATCCTCTGGGGCACGATGCTGCTCGTGACGCTCTTCTACGGCCCGGGAAAGATCGCGGTCGACGAGTGGCTGCGACGGCGGTACGACGCGTAGGCGTTCGCCATCGCGTCGATGCACGCGCGACCGGCCGCACGCGGCGGAGGCCGCAACCGCGTCTCCGGCAAGCATTCGTGTTCGAAACCCGATTGACAATAAGCGCTGTCAAGCTTAGGGTCGTTGCGGGCACTTCGACACCGATGCACACGCAGGGGGGGCTATGCGAAAGATGTTCACGACGTATCCGAAACTTCCCGCGATTCTGCTCTTGTCCGCGTTCACGGTGTTCGCCGGCGCGGCACGGGACGCGGGCGCGAGCAACGTCACGTTCGGCGGAACCGTCGCCTATTCCTATTCCGGCTCGACCGCCATTCTCACCGCCGACAGGGTGCAAAACAACGATGCAACGGGAAACACGTCCGGCACGCTGAAGATGGAGCTATGGGCGTTGCCCGCGCCGTATGCAGGCGTCGCCATCACCGGCTACAAGATGGCCGAGTACACGGTAGGCCAGCTTAACGGACAGTTCCAATTCACGAACGTGAACTCCGGGACGATCGCCTTCGTGTCGCCGCCGAGCGGAACCTACTACGTCGCGATGATCCTGACGGAGTTCACCACGCCGGGCGGCGTCAATGCCGGCTATACGCCGCGCGACTACGTGAACTTCCCGACGCAGCTCGTCATCGGGGGCGGCGGGGCCGCGTTCAATCCGCCGCCGGGCATCTGGGAAAATGCCAACGAGATCGGCACCGGCTACAGCCTCGACTTCAAGCACGGCGTGCTGGTCGTCGTGTTCTACTCGTTCAACCCGAACGGCACGGCGCAGTGGTACATCTCCTCCGGCCCGCTGGTCGGGAGCACGTTTACCGGAACGCTGGACAAGTTCGTCAACGGCCAGTGCATCTCCGCATCCTGCGCGTACCGGTATCCCACATTGACCGGCAACGACGGCGCGGTGACGATCATCTTTTCCTCGGACACGACGGCCACGATGTACCTGCCGGGAGGACGCGTCATTCCGATCCACCCAAGCGTGTTCTAGTTATGTGGCGAGCGATCCCGTGAGGGGTCGCTCGTCGCACGTCCCGTGCGAATTCGCGCGCGGGCACACCGAGGTCGAGGTTCGCGGGCAAGGGAAGGCAGCGGGTCGCGCTCCGCTTGCTATGCTTGCGCCCCATGGAGCTCTCCGTACTCGATCAGTCAACGGCTTCCAAAGGCCTGCCGGAAGACCAGGCCATCCGCGAAACGCTCGCGCTCGCCCGCCTCTGCGACACGCTCGGCTATCGCCGCTACTGGGTCTCCGAGCACCACAACAGCCGCAGCATCGTCGGCACCGCGCCGGAAATCCTGATGGCGGCGATCGCGGCGACCACGCAACGCATCCGCATCGGCAGCGCGGGCGTGATGCTGCCGCACTACTCGGCGCTGAAGGTCGCCGAGCAGTTCCGCGTGCTGGAAGCCATCGCGCCGGGTCGCATCGACCTCGGCGTCGGGCGCGCGCCCGGGAGCGACCGCTTGACCGCGTTCGCGCTCAACGCCGATGCACAGGACGCCGCGGAACGATTTCCGCAGCAGGTTGCCGATCTTCAGGCGTGGGTGAACGGAGCGCCGCTGCCCGACGCGCACCCGTTTCGCGCCATCGGCGCGCATCCGCAGGGGCCGTCGGCACCGGAGCTGTGGATCCTCGGCAGCTCGGACTACGGCGCGCAATTGGCCGCGCACTTCGGCTTGCCGTATGCGTTCGCCTATTTCTTCAGCGATGGCCGCGGCGTCGAAGAGGCGCTGCGCCTGTATCGCGACAACTATCGCCCCAGTGCACGGCATCCCGGTCCCGTCGCCACGGTTTGCATCTGGGCGCTCGCGGCCGATACCGAGGTCGAGGCGCGACGCCTCGCCACGACGCGCGAATTCTGGCGCGCCGGATTCGAGAAGGGCATCCGCCTGCCGCTGGTTTCGCCCGACGAAGCCGCCGCGTACCCTTACGATGCGACGGAGCGCGCACGGATCGCGGCGATGCGCGATCGCGCATTCGTGGGCACGGGCGAGGACGTCGTTGCGCGCCTCGACGCCGAAGCGCGACGCCTGCAAGTGGACGAAATCGTCGTCGTCACGTGGACGCACGACGCCGCCGCGCGGCGCCGATCCTACGAGCTTATCGCGCAGGCGGCGGGACTGCGCCGGTAACGCGCCCGACGGGCCGTGGGCGCCTGCCATTTGCATCCTTGCATGACCGAACGTATCCTCACGCGAGTTTGCTCCGGCGTCGAGCCTGCGGTCGAAAACAAGGCGCCAGTTGCGTGTGCCTGTCGGCAGTCACCGGCAGCCGCAATTCCTAATCAAATCATAGGAGGCTCTGATGCTTAACCGTACGCGTATCGCTGCCGCGATCGCCCTGCTTGCCGCCGGAGCCGCGACCGCCGCGCCGCCCAAGGTGGTGACGCGCCCAATTCCGATCCGCAGTGCTTCGCGCCGTGGGCCGCCAATACCAAGCTGTTCCAGTACCCGGCGAAGAAGGGGCCGTACCGGATCGCGCTCGCGAACGGCTACATCGCCAATACGTGGCGCATCCAGATGATCAAGACGGCGAAGGCGTACGCGGCGCAGCCCGAGGTCGCCGCGAAGCTCAAGGAGTTCAAGGTCGTGTCCACGGGCGAGGACGTCGCGGCGCAGATCGCGGCCATCAACAACTTCATCGACTCGGGCTACGACGCGATCGTGGTGAACGCCCAGAATCCGGCGGCGTTCAAGCCGGTGATCAAGCGCGCCAACGATGCGGGCGTCGTGCTGGTGGCCTTCGACAACATCCTCGACACCGAGGAGGCGATCAACGTCAACGTCGACCAGAAAGGGCTCGGCAAGTACTGGGCGGAATGGCTGGTGAAGAACGTGCCGAACGGCGGCAAGGTGCTCGAGGTGCGCGGCGTCTCCGGCACTTCGGTCGACCGCGACCGGCACGAGGGCATCCAGGAAGTGTTCAAGGCCTCGGGCAAGAAGTGGGACACGGTCGAAGTGATCGGCAAGTGGGACGACCCGACGGCGCAGAAGGTGACCGCCGACGCGATCGCCGTGCACAAGAAGTTCGACGCGATCACCGCGCAAGGCGGCGACACCGGCGTCGTGCAGGCGATGCTCGATGCCAAGCACCCGATGGTGCCGTTCGGTGGCGAGACCGAGAACGGCTTCCGGAAGTTCTGCGGCAAGTACGGCGCGCAGGGGTTGAAGTGCGCGTCGGCCGGCACCGGGCCGGCCCAGGTCGCCGTGGCGATCAAGACCGCGATCGCGGCGCTCGAAGGCAAGGTCGTGCCGCAATCCGTGAAGCTGCCGCTCGCGAAGGCCGAGTACCCCAACATGAAGGAAGGGTCCGACTTCTATCCCGCGCAGAACGACAACTTCTTCGTCGGCAACGCGTTCCCCACCTGCGGCATCAATTTCACCGCGCAGGAGATCATGGGGCAGACCGAAGCGAACGTGAAGTGACGGCGGACGCGGGGGCCGGGGTGGAGTAGCCCCGGCCCTCGCGCTCGACATGCCCTTGTTCGCGATGCGCGGCGTCTCGAAGCGCTACGGAGGCGTGCGCGCGCTCTCGGACGCCGAATTGTCGATCGAGGCCGGACGCATCCACGCGGTGCTCGGCGAGAACGGCGCCGGCAAGTCGACGTTGATCAAGATCATGGCGGGGGTGGTCGCGCCCGACGAGGGCCGCATGCTGCTCGACGGCGAGCCGGTCGCGTTCGATTCGCCGTCCGACGCCCAGGCGGCCGGCATTGCCTGCATCTTCCAGGAATTGTCGCTGATCCCCGATCTCTCGGTGGCCGACAACATCGCGATCAGCAACCCGCCGCGGCGGTTCGGGCTGATCGACCGCCGGGCGCAGCGGCGCATGGCCGAGGAGGCGCTCGCGCGCGCCGGCGCCGACAACATCCACCCGCTGGCGCTGGTCAAGGACCTGTCGCTGTCGCGCCGGCAGATGGTCGAGATCGCCAAGGCACTGGCGCGCAAGCCGCGCATCCTGATCCTCGATGAAGCGACGTCGGCGCTCACCGCCACCGACGTGACGAAGATCTACGGCGTGCTGCGGCGGCTGCGCGAGGACGGGCTCGCGCTCGTCTACATCTCGCACCGGATGCACGAGATCGCGGAGCTCGCCGACGAATGCACGGTGTTCTGCAACGGCCGCAGCGTCGCGAGCTTCCCCGCGGGCACGAGGACCGACAACGAGATCGTCGAGCTGATGATCGGCCGCGAGTACAACGCGGTGTTTCCGGCGCGATCGCCGCGTGCGCCGAGCAACGATGCGCCGCGACTGGAAGTGCGTCACCTCGGCTGGACCGAGCGGCTGAACGACGTGTCGCTGAAATTGCACGCGGGCGAGGTGATCGGCCTGGGCGGTCTCGACGGCCAGGGCCAGCGCGAGCTCCTCCTTGCCCTGTTCGGCGTTCTGCGCGGCACGACGGGCGAGGTGCGGATCGATGGCCGGCCGGTCGCCCTCCGCGGCCCGCACGTCGCGAAGCGCAAGGACATCGGCATGGCGCTGATCCCCGAGGATCGCAAGACCGAGGGCCTGATGCTGCCGATGTCGGTGCGCGACAACCTCTCCTTCGCCGCGCTCGACACCCTGTCGCATCTCGGCGTCGTCGACGCCGCCGCCGAAGGCACGGCGGTGGACCGGATCGTGCAGCTGCTCGCCATCCGCACCGACGGCACCGACCTTCCGGCCGGATCCCTTTCCGGCGGCAACCAGCAGAAGCTCGTCCTCGGCAAGTGGCTGATGATCGCGCCGCGCATCCTGCTGCTGAACGATCCGACGCGCGGCATCGACGTCGGCACCAAGCAGGAGATCTACCAGCTGCTGCGCGAGCTGGCCGAAGCCGGGGCCGCGATACTCTTCTATTCGACGGACTACGACGAGCTCGTCGGCTGCTGCGACCGCGTGCTCGTGATGTACGACGGTGCGGTCAGGCGCGAACTGATCGGCGCCGAGATCAACGAGCGCGCGCTCGTCAGCAGCGCGTTGAACATCGGCGCCGAGGTCTCGCACCACGCGGCCGCGAACGCTGCACGGACATGACCGGAGACGGATCCTACTGGCTGCGCGAGCACAAGGGGACGCTGCTCGCTTTCGCCGCGTTCGTCGCGATGTTCACGATCTACGCGGCCAATCATCCGGCGGGACTCAACGCCAACGTCGCGACCACCGCCGCGAACAAGGGCGTGCTGCTCGCGATCGTCGCCATCGCGCAGACGCTCGTGGTGGTCACCTCGGGCATCGACTTGTCCGTCGGCATGGTGATGGTGCTCGCCAATTGCCTGGCCTCGACCATCGTGGTCGGCACGCCGGCGATGACGGCGCTCGGCGTGGTGGGCGTGCTCCTCGTCGGCGGCGTGTGCGGCGCGATCAACGGAATCATCGTGATCTTCGGCCGCCTGCAGCCCATCGTCACCACGATCGCCACCGGCGCGGTGTATTACGGCGCGGCGCTCGCCCTGCGCCGCGTGCCGGGCGGCGACGTCAACGCCACGCTGGCGGACGCGCTGACGGGACAGCTGCCCGGCGGCGTGCCGGCGAGCCTCGTGCTGCTGCTTGCGCTGGTGCTGGTCGTTTGGCTGCCGTTCCGACGCTCGGTCATCGGCCGCGCGGCCTATGCGCTGGGCTCCTCCGAGGTCGCGGCCTACATGTCCGGCGTGCCGATCCGCCGCGCCAAGTTCGTCGCCTACACGCTCTCGGGCCTGCTCGCGTCGGTCGCCGGGCTTTTCCTGACGTGCATCACCTATTCGGGCGAAGCGTCCGCCGCCAACGGCAGCACCTACACGCTGTATTCGATCGCTGCGGTGGTGCTTGGCGGCGTGTCGCTGTTCGGCGGCTCGGGCAGCGCGATCGGCGCGATCTTCGGCGCCCTGATGTTCCGCACCATCGGCGACCTGCTCTTCGTGTTCAATGTCGAACCGCTGTGGCAGCCGCTGTTCCAGGGAATGGTGCTGCTCGCGGCCATCTGTCTGGGTTCGCTGCGCCTCCTGCGCATTCGCAACCGCCTCGACTTGTATGGCTGAGCCGCCGGTCACCGCCCAAAACGCCGGCGGCGCGTTCGCCAGCCTGCGCCGGCGCATCGATCCGGCCATCGCGTGGGCGTTCGGCTGCATCGTGCTCGTGCTGTTGATCGGCAGTCTCTATTCGACGAGTTTCCTGTCCCCGGAATATCTGCTGCAGCAGTTGAAGGTCGCGTCGTTTCTCGGCGTCATCGCGACCGGCATGATGATCGTCATCCTGCTCGGCCAGATCGACCTGTCGGTGCCGTGGGTCGTCGCCGTCGGCGGCATGATGGCGACCGCGGCCGCCGGCTGGGGCCCGCTCGGCGAGATCCTGGCGATCCCGTTCGGCATCGGCTGCGGCATTGCGCTGGGGCTCCTGAGCGGCGTCGGCGTCGCGTTCCTGCGCATCCCGTCGATGGTCGTCACGCTGGCGGTGAACGCGGTCGCGCAGGGCCTGATGGTGGTGCACACCGGGGGCTTTTCGCCGCAGGACGCGTCGAGTCCGGCGATGCGCTTCATCGCCACGGGGCAAAGCATCTTCGGCATTCCGAATGCGCTCGTCGTGTGGACCGCGGTCGGCGTCGCCGCCGTCTTCCTGCTCACGCGCACGACGTTCGGCCGCACGGTCTACGCGATCGGCAATCGCGAGCGCGCGGCGTATCTTTCCGGTGCGCGCACGCGCCTCGTCGTGATGGCGGCATTCGCGCTCGCGGGCGGCCTCTCGGCATTCGGCGGCGTGCTGCTCGCGGGATATGCGAGCAAGGCGGCCCAGGCCATGGGCGACCCGTACCTGCTGCCGGCGATTGCCGCCGTGGTGCTGGGCGGCACCTCCATCCTCGGCGGCCGCGGCAGCTACGTCGGCACCGTCGCCGGCGTCATACTGATCACGCTGCTGCAATCGATCCTGTCGGTGATGCAGATGGAAGAGTTCGGCCGCCACGTGATCTACGGTGTCGTGATCATCGCCATGTTGCTGATCTACGGCCGCGGCCGCAAGCATTCTGAATAGGCCTCACGCATCCTTTTTTCGGAGCGCCCCGCCATGCCCCTCGACCTCACCTCCAGCTTCGAAGTCGTCGACCCGCGCTTTCGCAAACTGGCGCTCCCGTACATTCACGTCGAGAAGCTCTACACGGGCTGCCGCTGGGCCGAGGGACCGGCATGGTTCGCGCCCGGGCGCTATCTCGTCTGGTCCGACATTCCCAACGACCGCATGCTGCGCTGGGACGAGACCGATGGCTCGGTCTCGGTGTTCCGCCAGCCGTCGATGAACAGCAACGGCCATACGGTCGACCGGGAGGGCCGCCTCGTCTCGTGCGAGCACCGCAGCCGCTGCGTGTCGCGCACCGAAATCGACGGCGCGCGCACGGTGCTGGCCGACCGCTACGACGGCAAGCGCTTCAACTCGCCCAACGACGTCGTGGTCAAGAGCGACGGCAGCATCTGGTTTTCCGACCCGAGCTACGGCATCGATTCGGATTACGAGGGCGACGCGGCGCCTGGCGAGATCGGCGCCTGCAACGTCTACCGGATCGACCCGGCGACGGGCCGCGTCACGGTCGTGGCGTGGGATTTCGTCCAACCCAACGGGCTCGCGTTCTCGCCGGACGAATCGATCCTGTACATCGCCGACACCGGCATCACGCATCGCGCGGACGGGCCGCACCATCTGCGGCGCTTCAAGGTGTCGGCGGACGGACGCTCGATCTCGGGTGGCGAAGTGTTCGCGACCTGTCCGGTCGGCGTCTACGACGGCTTTCGCCTCGATGTGGACGGCAACCTTTGGTTGTCGGCCGGCGACGGCGTGCATTGCCACGCGAGCGACGGCGCGCTGCTGGGCAAGATCCTGATCCCGGAAGCCGTGGCCAACGTGTGCTTCGGCGGCCCGAAATTGAATCGCCTGTTCATCTGCGCGACG
>CAWFMY010000031.1:0-23873 GCA_963816925.1 uncultured beta proteobacterium
CCCTCCCTGGGCACCAATGAGTCGCCCGTCGATACGCGCGAGTCCCCTCTACTGCGGCGGGTTCGAAGTAATCATCCCTTGAATGTCCGACGGACCGCGGCCGGTGAGCGTGTTGTTGCCGGACGAAAGAAAAATCCCGGCGGAATTGGAAAAATCCGGTCCGGCGTTGCGGGCAATCGTCGAACGCGTTACGAGAACGCTGGAATCGCCCCCCGTCGCCAATACGCCCGCGCCACCGTTTTCCGTTATCGCAGAATCGCTCACCACCAGAGACACTCCCGCCCCGGCAACAGTAGCTTCGGTCCAGAGGCCACCGGCGCCGTTTCGGGCGATCGTGGACCGCACCACGGTCAAGCTCGCCGACCCTCCCATTGGGGAAGTGTTTACGACCGCCCCCAGATGGCCATTGCCTGATATCAGTGAATCCTCGACGGTTGCAACGGTCGTCGTGCCGTCCGCTAACGCAGCAATGCCGTTCCCCGCATTGCCGTCGACGACGATTCTCTGCGCACTGAACGTTCCCGTTTCCACCGAAATGCCGCCCAGTGGACCGAAGGGTCCCGTATAACCATTGAGCACAAATTGCGAGTCGACGACCTGGACGGCGGGCACGCCCCCCGATACCAAGAGCCCCATGCCACCGTTGCTTCGGACGGAGGTGTTTTGTACATGAACGCTGGTATTCCCAGTCGCCAAAAAGACAAAGATGCCGTTCCCGGTCATATTGGCGACTACACAATTCTCGACATGCACCTCGCCGGCTGCGCCGACAATGATTCCGTGCATGCCGCCCTGGCCGCTGATCGACAGACCGCGCAGTACGACTCTTGTCGGTCGGGCCGGCATTGACGATCAACGCCGGTGACGATGCCCGCAAATGCGGTGATTCCGGCATAGACGCCGGGCGGGGCGATGATTGAAACCGACTGCGTGATCGTGACCGGACCGTAACCGGCGGAATCGAGCACGATCACTTCGCCGCCCGCGGCCGTCAGCGCGATGGCGCTCGCGAACGAACGGCACGGCTGCGTGATCGCGCAGGAATTGGTGTCGGCGCCCGAGCTGGCAACAAAGGTGCGTTGTGCAAACGCGTCGGCATCATTTGAAATCGCGGCCGCAAGCAATAGGACGCCTGCAGTGAAAGCACGTTGCCAAGGCATGACGGATCTCCCTTTTGATTTCGATGAGGCGCGCCACTTGCGTCCGACAGCATAGCCTCGTTTCGTGCGGGGGAAGTTCATTTTGTGTCGCCGAACAGCGACACGCGCTCGCGATCACAATCGATTACCATGAAAGGCATCGCATGGACCTCGCAAATGCCTGGTGAAGGAGTATGGATGACGACCGCACGTGATTCGAGCAGCCGAATCGAAATTCTGGCGGTCGTTGCGCGCGCGTTGACTGCTGCCGTGATCGTGGCAGTGTCTCCATGGGCTCTGGCAGTGCAAGTGGCTCAACATGGTCTGGGCCAGGTGCTGCTGTATCCGTACTACACGATACGCGCCACGCGCGATGGCCCCTACAACTCGCTTTTCATCATCACCAATACGGCCGCGGATACCAAAGTCATCCGCGTTCGCTTCCGCGAGAGCAAGAACGGGCGGCCGGTGCAATCCATCAACGTGTATCTGGTGCCCAACGATTCGTTTGCCGCGGCCGTCGTTCCGGATCCTGCGTCGACGGGCGCCGAGCTGCTTTGGTACGACCAGTCGTGCACGGATCCGCCGGTCACGGTCTCTCCCTACACGCTTCCCTTCAGCAACGCGCAGTACTCGGGACCGAATGCCGATTTCGAAGATACATCGCTCTGCCCGCACCGGCGAGGGCTACATCGAAGTATTCGAGTTCGGCGTGGTCAAGGACACGGCCGTCCTCGCGGCGCTGAAGACAGATCGAACTGTATCCGGCGTCGTGCCCGATTGCCCGACCGCGGTCGCCGTCGCGCTGGACGACGTCTCGAAAATCGGGCCGCCGACCGGCGGTCTCATGGGGAGCGGATTCCTCATCAACGTATTCGCGGGCACGCTCTATTCCTACGATGCGACGGCGCTCGACGACTTCACGCGCGTTGCGCTGTGGAGCCGACCGACGGCGTCAACGCCGACGCTCGACGA
This sequence comes from uncultured beta proteobacterium, assembly GCA_963816925.1. Taxonomy (GTDB): domain Bacteria; phylum Pseudomonadota; class Gammaproteobacteria; order Burkholderiales; family Casimicrobiaceae; genus CAIWHR01. The sequence goes on from CAWFMY010000031.1 coordinate 2,115, forward strand.
TGTCAATCCGAAGTTGAGCCGCGTCTTCGATGGAGCAATCCTGCGGCAGTCGTCGTGGGACGTCGCCAAGGGCGCCCGCCCCGCCGATCCGGTGAGCGCGGTGCTCATGCAGGATCAGCTGCTGAACTTCTTCGTGCTCGACCAGGGAACGGCGTCGAACACCGACTGGATCGTGACGATGCCGACCAAGCCGAACTACGTGAGCGTGACCGGAGCCATTGCGCCGCCGCCTTCGCCGTTCGCTTCGACCTTCAACAAGGGCGGTGCGCCGGATTCGTTCGATTACAAGTTCGACCCGTGCCGAGGTCAGAACGGAGGACGCTCGATAGCGTACGATCGAGAAGCCTATTCGGCTGAGGGGCCCGCCGGATGCGCGGGAATTCCGCCGCCACTCATTCAGATTCGTGCTGCCCTGGACAGCCAATGTCATCACGTTCAATACGGACTTCGCTCCCAACAATCCAAGCTTGTTTGCGTCTAGTTCGAGCATCGCGTTTAACTCGAGTCGCAATGTCAACGAGCCTAGATACAATGGATGGGTGCGCTTGGGGCCATTCCCCAATGCTGAGACTTCACCCGTGCACAAGCTCGTTTCCACCGACTCCCCGCCCGTGACGTATTACGGCTTACCAATGATCGGGTTCATGGCCAACAGTTACTACAACGGCGCGATTCCGAGCGCCCAAGGCAACCTGCTGTCGGCGTACGGCGCGACCTCTCCGCACAAAGGCGTTACGAGGATTGAGTAGCGGCATAGACGCGGTGGCCACGCCTCCCCTCCGACTTTCCGATTTCGACTACGAGCTGCCGCGCGAGCTGATCGCGCAGGCGCCCTCGCCCGAGCGCACCGGCAGCCGCCTGCTGCACGTCGACGGCTCGGCGCTTGCGGACCTCGCATTCACCGACCTGCCGCGGCTGATCGCGCCCGGCGACCTCCTCGTCTTCAACGACACGCGGGTGATCAAGTCGCGGCTCGCGGCGACCAAGGCGACGGGCGGCAAGGTCGAGCTGCTGCTGGAGCGGTTGCTGGGCCACGACCGCGCGCTGTTCCAGCTGCGGGTCAGCCATCCGCCGAAGATCGGCAGCGAGCTCACGCTCCCGGGTGATGCGCGCGCAACGGTCATGGAGCGACGCGACCGCTTTTTCGACCTGCGTCTTGCAGGCGGCGTCTCTTTTCTGGATTACCTGGACCGGCACGGCGCGGTTCCATTGCCGCCCTACATCACACGCGCGGCCGTCACTGACGATGAATCCCGCTACCAGACCGTCTTCGCGCGGGAGCCGGGCGCGGTCGCAGCGCCGACCGCCGGCCTGCATTTCGATGCGCCACTCCTTTCAATGCTCGAAGCAAATGGCGTGGCGGTTGCATGGGTCACGCTGCACGTCGGCGCGGGAACGTTTGCGCCGGTGACGACCGACGATTTAACCGCCCATGTCATGCATTCGGAGTGGTACCGGGTTCCCGCTGCCACGGCATCTGCCATCGATGAAACGCGTGCCCGCGGTGGTCGCGTCCTCGCCGTCGGGACGACGTCGGTGCGAGCGCTCGAGTCCGCCGCGACATCTGACGGCCGCGTGCAGGCGGGCGAAGGCGAGACGCGGATCTTCATCACGCCCGGCTACGCGTTTCGCGTCGTCGACCGGTTGCTCACCAATTTCCATCTTCCGAAGTCGACGCTGCTGATGCTGGTGTCGGCGTTTTCCGGGGTCGCCACGATACGCGCGGCTTACGCGCACGCGATCGCAAAGCGCTACCGTTTCTTCAGCTACGGCGACGCGATGCTGCTGGAGCGCGGCGCCGGGCTACAATCGCGCGCATGAAATTCACGCTGCTTGCGACGTCGGGCCGCGCCCGTCGCGGCCGTCTTTCGCTCGCCCATGGCGATGTCGAGACGCCGGTGTTCATGCCGGTCGGCACCTACGGCACCGTCAAGGCGATGACGCCGCGCGAGCTGGACGAGATCGGTGCGCAGATCGTCCTCGGCAACACCTATCACCTCTGGCTGCGGCCGGGGGTCGACGTCATCGCCGCGCACGGCGGCCTGCATCGCTTCATGGGCTGGCAGAAACCGATCCTCACCGATTCCGGCGGCTTCCAGGTGTGGAGCCTCGGTGCGCTGCGCAAGGTGCGCGAGGAAGGCGTCACGTTCGCCTCGCCGGTCAATGGCGACCGGATGCTGCTCACGCCCGAGATCTCGATGCAGGTGCAGCGCGCGCTCGATTCGGATGTCGTCATGGTGTTCGACGAATGCACGGGGCATCCGTCCACGCGCGACGAGACGGCCGGCTCGATGGAACTGTCGCTGCGCTGGGCGGGCCGCTGCCGCGCGGAATTTGACGCACAGGCGAATCCGAATGCGCTTTTCGGCATCGTGCAGGGCGGCATGCACGAGGACCTGCGCGACGCGTCGCTCGCCGGCCTCGAAGCGATCGGCTTCGATGGCTACGCGATCGGCGGACTGTCGGTCGGCGAATCCAAGGAAGACATGCTGCGCGTGCTCGACCATACGGCGCCGCGCCTGCCCTCCGCGCGGCCGCGATACCTGATGGGCGTGGGGACGCCCGAGGACATCGTCGCGGGCGTCACGGCCGGCATCGACATGTTCGACTGCGTGCTGCCGACGCGAAATGCGCGCAACGGCCACCTCTTCACGCGCTTCGGCGACATCCGCATCCGCAACGCCGTGCACCGCAGCGATGCGCGGCCGCTCGACGAAACCTGCGACTGCTACACGTGCCGTCACTTCACCCGCAGCTACCTGCATCACCTGCAGCGGGTCAACGAAATCCTCGGCGCGCGGCTCAACACCCTCCACAACCTTCATTACTACCTGGCGCTGATGTCGGGCCTGCGCGCCGCCATCGAGGAGGACCGCCTGCCCGCCTTCGCGGCGACGTTCGCGGCCGACCGGGCCGCCGGCCGCGGCGACCCGCCGGACCCCGGCTAGGCACCCTGCAGGCGGCCTTTTCCGGCATGGTAAAATAGCGGGCTTTCCGCCATCAACCCCATCCGCGACCGAAATGGGCTCGCGCAACGGGTGCCTGGCTCGATACACGAGGCCGCGCGACGGCGCGCCCGATTACGGAGGAACATCACGTGCTGCAAGACTTCCTGATCTCCCCTGCCTACGCCCAGGCCGCGTCGAGCGGACCTTTCGGCGGCGACCTGCTGTCGTTCCTGCCGATGATCGCGATTTTCGTCGTGTTCTACTTCCTGCTGATCCGACCGCAGCAGAAGAAAGCGAAGGAGACGCGCGCGATGTTGACCGCTCTGCAGAAGGGCGACGAGGTCGTCACCGCGGGCGGCATCGTCGGCCGCATCTCCAAGCTCGGCGAGCAATATGCCACCCTCGAAATCGCGACCGGCGTAGAGATGAACGTCCAGCGCGCGGCCGTCGCGCAGCTGCTGCCCAAGGGAACGATCAAGACGCTGTGATCTGACCCGGTTCAGCGTTGGGCGCAACGCCGGACAAGTATCGCTCCACGCCGGACACTCAACCGACCCTTATGAATCGCTACCCCCCCTGGAAATACGCGCTGATCGTGGTCGCGCTTTTGATCGGCGTCCTCTACACGCTGCCGAATTTCTTCCCCGAGGTTCCCGCCGTTCAGGTGTCGACGTCGAAAGCCACGACGAAGATCGACGCCGCGCTGCTTGCCACGGTCGAGGATGCGCTCAAGGCCGCGTCGATCGAGATTCGCGGCGCGGCGCTCGACCCGACCGGCATCAAGGTCCGGCTCGCCGATCCCGACCAGCAGTTGAAGGCGAGGGACGTGCTGCAGGCCAAGCTCGGCGAGGACTACATCGTCGCGCTGAACCTGCTGTCGTCGTCGCCGCAGTGGCTCGCCTCGATCGGCGCGCTGCCGATGTACCTGGGCCTCGACCTCCGCGGCGGCGTGCACTTCCTGCTGCAGGTGGACATGAAGGCGGCGCTCGACAAGGCGGCAGACCGCTATACGGCGGACATCCGCTCGTTGCTCCGCTCGAACAAGATCCTGTACGGCGGCGTCGTGCGCGAAGGCAACAACGTCGTGATCCGCTTCAAGGACGAGACCGAGCGCACGAAGGCGCGGGTCGAGATCGAAAAGAACTACACCGATCTCCTCGTCAAGGAAGCGGACACCGGTGGAGGTGACCTGCGTCTCGTCGCAACGCTGAAGCCGGAAGCGTTGAAGCGCATCCAGGACGGCGCGGTGCTGCAGAACATCACGATCCTGCGCAATCGCGTCAACGAGCTCGGGGTCAAGGAGCCGATTGTCCAGCAGCAGGGCTCCGACCGCGTGATGGTGCAGCTTCCCGGCGTGCAGGACACGGCGCGCGCCAAGGACATCATCGGCCGCACGGCGACGCTCGAGATTCGCATGGTGAACGAGGACGTCGGCGCGCTCGAGCAGGCGCTCGCCGGCACGGTCCCGATCGGCAGCGATCTCTTCAAGGATCGCAACGGCATTCCGAGCCTCGTGCGGCGGCAGGTCGTGCTGACCGGCGATCGCATCCAGGACGCGCAGCCCGGCTTCGACAGCCGCAACAACCAGCCGATCGTCAGCGTCACCCTCGACGCCGCCGGCGGCCGGGTGATCAAGGACATCTCGCGCGAGAACCTCAACAAGGGCATGGCGATCCTGCTGGTCGAGAAGGGCAAGGCGGAACTCATCACCGCCCCCAAGATCCGCGACGAGCTGGGCTCGAAATTCCAGATCAGCGGGCAGATGAGCCCGCGCGAGACCAACGACATCGCGCTCCTGATGCGCGCCGGCGCGCTGGCGGCGCCGATGGAGATCGTCGAGGAGCGGACGGTCGGGCCGTCGCTCGGCAAGGAGAACATCGACAAGGGCTTCAAGTCGGTGATGTACGGGTTCATCGTGCTCGCGATCTTCATGTGCGCCTACTATCTGCTGATGGGCGCGATCTCGACCGTCTGCCTCTCGTTCAACCTGCTGCTGCTGGTCGCCCTGCTGTCGATGATCCAGGCGACGCTGACGCTGCCCGGCATCGCGGCGATCGCGCTCACGCTCGGCATGGCGATCGACGCCAACGTGCTGATCAACGAGCGGATCCGCGAGGAGCTGCGCTGGGGGGCGACGCCGCACGCGGCGCTCTCCGCCGGCTATGAACGGGCGTGGAACACGATCCTCGACTCCAACGTGACGACGCTCATCGCCGGCGTGGCGCTGCTGATCTTCGGCACCGGCCCCGTCAAGGGCTTCGCCGTCGTCCACTGCCTCGGCATCCTGACGTCGATGTTCTCGGGTGTCTTCGTGTCGCGCGGCATCGTCAACCTGATCTACGGCAACCGCAAGCACCTGTCGAAGATCTCGATCGGACAGGTGTGGCAGCCGACGGCGGCCGCCGGGGCCGCCACGTGACGGCCACGCGGCGCCCGCGACCCGACGCCACGATCCGGCGTTCCGTCGCACCGCGCGTGACACCCGATCATCACGGCAACGACACTGCCGACTGAGCACCCCTTTCGTTCCCGGAACCGCAGAACAGGCCTCCCTCACCATGGAATTCTTCCGCATCAGCCGCGACATCCCGTTCATGCGGCACGCGCTCACGTTCAACGTGATCTCGGCCGTCACGTTCGTGCTCGCGGTGTTCTTCCTGGCGACTCGCGGACTCAACCTCGGCGTCGACTTCCGCGGCGGCACGGTGATCGAGGTGACCTACGCCAACGCCGTCGACTTCGGAAAGCTGCGCAGCGCGATCGACACGCTGAACCTCGGCGAGTATTCGGCGCAGAGCTTCGGCAACTCCAACACGGCGCTGATCCGGCTGCCGCTGAAGGAAGGGGTCTCGAGCGCCCAGCTGTCGGAGAAGGTGATGGGCGTGCTGAAGGCCGAAGATGCCTCCGCGGCGCAGCAGCGCGTCGAGTTCGTCGGGCCGCAGGTCGGCAAGGAGCTGTTCGAGAACGGCGCGCTCGCGCTGCTGCTCGTCTCGCTCGGCATCATGGGCTACCTGGCGCTGCGCTTCGAGTGGCGGTTCGCGGTGGCGGCGATCATCGCCAACCTGCACGACGTCATCATCATCCTGGGCTTCTTCGCGCTGTTCCAGTGGGAATTCTCGCTGCCCGTCCTCGCCGCGGTGCTCGCCGTGCTCGGCTATTCGGTCAACGAGTCGGTGGTGATCGCCGACCGGATCCGCGAGAACTTCCGCAAGATGCGCAAGGCGACGGTCACGCACGTCATCGACAACGCGATCACCCGCACGATCTCGCGCACGATCATCACCCACGGCATGACGCTGATGATGGTGCTGTCGATCCTCTTTTTCGGCGGCGAGACGCTGCATTACTTCGCGCTCGCGCTGACGATCGGCATCTGCTTCGGCATCTACTCGTCGGTGCTGGTGATGGCGCCGCTCGTCATGTGGCTCGGCGTGTCGCGCGAGGACCTGATCAAGCCCGAGCGCGCCGTCGGCGGCGAGAAGATCCTCCCCTGAAAACAGCGGCAAGCCCGATTTTTCTGTTGCACCGGCGGTCTGCCCAATTCGTGAACGGAAGAGTCGAGCTCGACCCTAGTTTCGGCGAGCCCGCTCCCGCCGGGTTCCCGCTGCGTCCATGATGACGACGATTCTCTATACGCTGCTCTCGCTCGACGATTCGGTCGCGGCGCTGGCGGCGCAGCACGGCCATTGGATCTACGCAATCCTGTTTCTCATCATCTTCGCGGAGACCGGGCTCGTCGTCTTTCCGTTCCTGCCCGGCGATTCGATCCTGTTCATCGCGGGCACCGTCGTTGCGACCGCGGACCTCAACATCCACCTGCTCGTCCTCGTCCTGGTCGCGGCGGCGATCCTCGGCGATTCGGTGAATTATTCCGTGGGCCACTACATCGGGCCCCGCGTCTACGACCGGCCGGATTCGCGGTGGTTCCGGAAGGCGCACCTGCGGCGCACGCAGGCGTTCTACGACAAGTATGGCGGCGTCACGATCATCATCGGCAGGTTCGTGCCGATCATCCGCACGTTTGCGCCTTTTCTCGCCGGGGTCGCCGGCATGAGCTACCGCCGGTTCCTCGCGTTCAACGTGGTCGGCGCGGTCGCCTGGATCACCTCGCTCGTCTACGCGGGCTATCTCTTCGGCAACATCCCCTGGGTCAAGCAGAACCTGTCGCTGATCGTGATCGGCATCGTCGTCGTGTCGGTCCTGCCCGCGATCGCCACTTACCTTCGCGAACGGCGCGGCGACAAGAACCGGCCCTGAGATCGACGACGCGCGCGGCGCGCTATCGACTCTCAGGGAGGCGCGTCGCCGCCATCCAGAAACGCAAGCGCTTCCGTCACCGCATCGCCGGCGGACTTCGCGCGGCCCGCGGCGAAGGCGGCATCGAACGCGACATCGCCCAGCACTTCGCGCGACCGCGCGCGGTACCGTGCGTGCCGCGCGATGTCGACCGGCACGACGACGCTGCCGGTGGCTTCGCGCAACGCATCGGCGGCGCCCGCGAACATCGCGCCCTGCCGGTGCTGCCCCAGGTCCGCGGCCATATTGGCGACTTCGTCCAGGTCGTCGGCCTCCCCGGCGGCGCTTTCCAGGTCGCGGTCCGTCGTCAGCGCCTCGCGCAGGCGATGGCGCGCGGTTGCGAAGTCGCCGGCCGCGATCGCGATCTGCGCGAGGCGAAGCAGCTTCTGCGCTTCGTGGCTGCGAACGCCGATTTCTCGATCCATCGCGACCGCCGACTCGCCGAGCGCCCGCGCCTCGTCGTAATCGCCGCGATGAAATGCCTGCATCGCCAGGTGCCCGAGCGCGTCGCTCTCCAGCGCCCGCAGCCCCAGCGAACGGCTGAGGGCGATCGCGCGTTCGAGCGGCGCGGTCGCCGCCGCGACATTGCCGAGGCTGTAGGCGGCGTTGGCGAGATTGACGAGGCAGATGACCTCGCGCGTGCGGTCGCCCAGTTCCCGGTTGATGGCCACCGCTTGTTCCAGCAGCGACTGCGCGGCCGCGAAATCGCGGACCTCGAACGCCGCCGTGGCGAGGTTGTTCAGCACGCGTGCCTCGAGTACGCGGTCGTGCGTGCCCCGGCACAGGACCAGCGCGTGCTCGAGCGACGTGCGCGCCGCTGCCGCGTCGCCAACGCGAATGGCGAGCGTCCCCGCGCCGAGCAGCGCCTTCGCATGGACGACGTCTCGCATCCGGCCGGCGCCGTGCGCAATGGCAGCCTCGCACCAGCGCAGGCCCTCGCGATAATGGCCGCGGTGGACCCAGAAAAGGTAGAGCGCGCCGCAGATCCGGGCGGCCTCCTCATTGCCGGGCTCGGCAAGGCACAAGCGCAGCGCGGCGCGAAGATTGTCGTGTTCCAGCTCGAGCCGCGTGAGGCGCCGCGCCTGCTTCGGGCCGCCGGCGAGTTCCGGTTCCGACTCCTCCGCCAGCATGACGAAATAGTCGCGATGCCGGCGGCGAACGGCGGCGGCCTCGCGGCGTTCGTCGAGGCGATCGCGCGCGTACTCGCAGATCGTCTCCAGCATCCGATAGCGTTCGCCGTCGTCGGCCAGCCCGACAAGCGATTTTTCCGTGAGCCCGACCAGCAGGTCGAGCACGTCCTGCGGGACGATGCCGTCGCCGGTGCAAACGGCTTCGGCCGCCTCGAGCGCAAAGCCGCCGGCGAATGCGGACAGCCACGCGAAGACGATTTTCTCGCGGGCGTCGAGGAGGTCGAAGCTCCAATCGATCATCGCCCGCAGCGTTTGCTGGCGCGGCAGCACGTCGCGCGCGCTGCCGGCAAGGAGACGGAACCGGTCGTCCAGCCGCTCGGCGATCTTCTCGATCGGCAGCGTCCCGACGCGCGCGGCGGCAAGCTCGATCGCGAGCGGGATGCCGTCGAGCCGGCTGCAGATGCCGGTCACGATCGGGGCAAGGCGGTCGGTGAGGACGAACGACGACTGCCGCATGCGCGCCCGCTCGACGAAAAGCTGAACGGCTTCGGAGCGCGCCAGGCTTTCGCCGACAGCGCCCGGCGCGGGCAGCGACAGCGGACGCACGGCATACGTCTGCTCGCCCGCGACGTGCAACGGTTCGCGGCTGCTCGCGAGCACGCGCACGGCCTTCGCCGTCTGGAGCAGCGCATTGGCGAGCGTCGCGCACGCGCCCAGCACGTGTTCGCAGTTGTCGAGCACCAGCAGCACGGTGCGCGACTTGAGATGCGCGCACAGCGTCTGCATCAGCGGCGCGCCCGCCTGCTCCTGCACCCCCAGCGCCTGCGCCAATGCCTGCGGCACGAGCGTCGCGTCGGTGACCGGGGCCAGGTCGACGAACCAGGTGCCGTCCGGATACGCGTCCATCGCGTCGGCGGCCACCTGCAACGAAAGCCGGGTCTTGCCGATGCCGCCGACCCCCAGCAGCGTCAGGAGCCGCGTGCCCTGGAGCAGGCGTTCGACGTCCGCGAGCTCGCGGCTGCGGCCGATGAACGACGTGAGCTGCTGCAGCAGGTTGTTGGGCGTCGTCTCGAGCGAGCGGAGCGCGGGAAACTCGCGGCGAAGCCCGGGCGCCGCGAGCTGATGCACGTGCTCCGGACTCGTGAGGTCCCGCAGGCGGATGAGACCGAGATCGCGCAGCGAAACCGACGCCGGCAGGCGTTCGCGCACGAGGTCGGCCACCGCCTGCGACAGCAGCACCTGCCCGCCGTGCGCCGCGCCCATGATCCGTGCGGCGCGGTTCACTGCCTGGCCGAAGAAGTCCTTGTCGCGGCGTTCGACGAAGCCGAGGTGCAGTCCGCAGCGGACGGCGAGCAGGATTCCATCCGCCGCGCGCGGCCCCGCGAGCGCGCGCTGCACCTCAAGCGCAGCGCCGATGGCGTCGAGCGGGTCGTCGAACGCCGCATGCACGCCGTCGCCGGAGGATTTCACGACAATGCCACGGTGGCTTTCGACAGCGGAACGGGTCAGCGCATCGTGCCGCGCGAGCGCCACCGACATTCGCTCGGGCTCCTGCTCCCAGAGCCGCGTGCTGCCCTCGATGTCGGTGAACAGGAAGGTGACGATGCCGGTGGTCGCGTGCTCGGCCATCGCCATGTGCGCTCGTGCGCGCTCAGATCCGCTTGGCGAGCACGCCGGCAATCCCCGTGTAGCTTGCGGGCGCCAGCGCCTTGAGACGTGCCTTGGCCTCCGCGGGCAAGGCGAGCCCGTCGATGAATGCGTGCAGGCTCTCGCGCGTGATGCCGGACTTGCCTCGCGTCAGCGCCTTCAGCTGCTCGTAGGGATTGGCGATGCCGTACCGGCGCATCACCGTCTGGATAGGCTCGGCGAGGACCTCCCAGTTGGCGTCGAGATCCGCGGCGATGCGCGCCTTGTCGACCGCCAGCTTGCGCATCCCCTGCTGCAGCGAAACCCAGCCCAGCAGCGCGTGCCCGAGCGCCACGCCCATGTTGCGCAGCACCGTCGAATCCGTGAGGTCGCGCTGGAACCGCGAGACCGGGAGCTTCTCCGCCATGTGGCGCAAGAGCGCGTTCGACAGGCCGAGATTGCCTTCGGAATTCTCGAAGTCGATCGGGTTGACCTTGTGCGGCATCGTCGACGATCCGACCTCGCCTTCGCTCGTCTTCTGCCGGAAGTAGCCCAGCGCCACGTAGCCCCAGAGGTCGCGGTCGAGGTCGAGCAGCACCGTGTTGACGCGCGCGATCGCGTCGAACAGCTCGGCGATGCAATCGTGCGGCTCGATCTGCGTCGTGTAAGGATTGAACTCGAGCCCGAGGCCGTGAACGACCTTCGCCGCCAGCCGTTCCCAGTCGACGTCGGGGTACGCGGCGACGTGGGCGTTGTAGTTGCCGACCGCGCCGTTCATCTTGCCCTTGATCGGCACATGGCCGATCGCGGCGATCTGCCGCTCGACGCGCGCGAAGACGTTCGCCATTTCCTTGCCGAGCGTCGTCGGCGTCGCCGGCTGGCCATGCGTGCGCGCGAGCATCGCGAGATCGGCGTGCGTGCGCGCGAGCGTGCGCAACGCGTCGGCGACATTCGCGAGCGCCGGGAGCAGGATCGTGCGCCGTGACTCCGCGAGCATGATCCCGTGGGCGAGATTGTTGATGTCCTCCGAGGTGCAGGCGAAGTGGATGAACTCGCTGACCCGCGCGACCTCCGGAACGCCGGCAAGGCGTTCCTTCAGCCAGTACTCGATCGCCTTGACGTCGTGGTTGGTGGTCTGCTCGATCGCCTTCACGCGCTCGCCGTCGGCGGGCGCGAACGACGCGGAGGCGGCGTCGAGCGCCGCGCGCGCCGCCGCGGAGAACGGCGGCACTTCGGCGATCTTCGGCTCGTCGGAAAGCGCGACGAGCCACGCGATCTCGATGCGCACGCGGGCGCGGATGAGGCCGAATTCAGAGAAATGCTCGCGCAGCGCCGCTACTTTCGACGCGTAGCGGCCGTCGAGCGGCGAGAGCGCGGTGAGGGAGGGATCGGGGGCGGACATGGCGTGCGGCGCCTCGCGACAAGTGTCCAGCGGACACCGCGAGTGTAACACGCGCTCATCCGTGATCGATGCCGTGCGCGCGTGGTGTCGAGGGGGGCATGCGTCTTCGCCGATGCTATAATTCGACCCGTTTTCCCTCTGCCCCCTCCTGTGCTCAAACTCATCGCAACGCTCACGAGCCCCTACGCGCGCAAGGTCCGCATCGCGCTCGCCGAGAAGAAGATCGAGTACGCGCTCGAGGTCGATTCGCCGTGGACGGCCGGCAACGCGGTCGCCGATTTCAATCCGCTGGGGAAGATTCCCGTGCTGGTGCTGGACGACGGCACGCGCCTGTTCGACTCGCGCGTCATCGTCGAATACCTGGACACGGTGAGCCCGGTCAGCCGGCTGATCCCGGAGCCGTCGCGTCAACGCATCGCGGTCAAGCGGTGGGAAGCGCTCGCCGACGGTCTTTGCGACGCCGCGGCGGCGGTAAATCTCGAGCGCAAGCGCGCGGCCCGTCAGCAGAGCAAGGATTGGATCGCGCGCCAGCAGGAAAAGGTCACGCTTGCCCTGGCCGAAATGGCGCGCGAACTGGACGAGCGCGCCTGGTGCAACGGCGAGGGTTACACGCTCGCCGACATCGCGACCGGCTGCGCGCTCGGTTACCTCGATCTGCGCTTCCCGGAGATCGACTGGCGCGACGCTCATCCCAATCTCGGCAAGCTCGCCGAGAAGCTCGCGTCCCGGCCATCGTTCGCGGATACCGTTCCTCCGGCACCCTGAAGGATCGGGGCCGACGCCGGCCCGCACCCTCTTGCAAAGGGCGGCAAACAGGCGCAGTGTTTGCGGCGTATTTTTCGCACCGGGCGAGCCTGCGGCCGGGCACCGTCGCGCCGGACTCGCCACCGCAGCAAAGCACGTTGCACTCCGTGTGCGAGGGAGACCACTATGTCGACAGAGCTCGGTCGTCGTCTCGTTGCGCTCATCCCGCTCGTCCTGTTCGCCGGCTCCGGCGCCTTCGCGGCGCAGCGGACGTTCGTCTCGACGACGGGAACGGACAGCAGCAGCACCTGCTCGCTGTCCTCGCCCTGCCGCGGCTTCGCCAAGGCACTCACCGTCACCGATCCGGGTGGCGAGGTCGTCGTGCTCGACTCGGGCGGATACGGCGCGGTCGCCATCGGCCAGCCGGTTTCGATCATCGCCCCGCCGGGCGTGTACGCGGGCATTTCGGTGTTCGCCGGCGGCGCCGACGAGCGGCCAGGGCGTCGTGGTCAACGCCGGCGCCGGCAACGTCCTGCTGCGCGGCCTCACGATCAACAATCTCGGCGGCACCAATGGCATCGCGTTCAATTCCGGGGACGCGCTCTACATCGACAATGTGGTGGTCGCCGGCTTTCGGAAGCGGGACGGGCCTGATCGCGGCGCCGGGAGCGGCGAACGTCAGCCTCTTCATCCAGGATTCGGTGTTTCGCGACAACGCCACCGGCCTCAAGACCGGCACCGTCGACCGGAACGCTCACCCTGAAGCGTCGAGCGCGACGTCGTTCGTGCGCAACGGCAAGGGCGCCGACCTGCAGGGCACCGACCAAGGGCGTGATCGAAGGGAGCGCGTTCAGCGGCGGCACGACAGGCGTGGCGGCCGGCCTCGCCGGATCCCCTCTCGCGGTCAAGCTCGAGCTGCGCGAGTGCACGGTGAGCGACAACAGCGGCGTCGGAATTTCCGCGATCGAGACGTCGCCGACGACGCTGGCCGTCGTTTCCTCGCTGGTGTCGGGCAACCTGGTTGGCGTGCAGGTCGCCAACGGCGGCAATGTCGCCTACGTGTCCGACTCGACCGATCACCCGCAACATCACCGGGACTCGCCGCGAGCGCGGGCGGCTCGATCGCGTCCGGCGGCGACAATCGCCTGGTCAACAACACGACCAACGGCGCAGTCACCTCGACCGTTCCGAAGATCTGAGCACGACCGCGATTGCTCTCCCGACGGCGGAGACGATCGTTCGTCAGCCGCTCATTCGGGCACCGGCCTCCTGGGTCTTGCTCGTGCCTTGCCGCGATGGCGTTCGATGCGGCAGGCGACGGTACAGCGGACGTTCGTCGCTTCGCTACGGCGTCGACTCCAATCCGTGCACGCTCGTGTCGCCGTGCCGGTCGTTCGGCGTGGCATTGGCGCAGACCACGGCCGGCCGGCGAGATCGTGGTGCTCGATTCGGCAGGGTACGGCGCCGGTGTCGATCACGCAGGCGGTGACGATCGCCGCCCCGCCGGGAATCTACGCCGGTGTCAGCGTCGTCGGCGGGACCGGCATCACGATGAATGCCGGCGCCGGCAAGCAAGGTGACGCTGCGCGGATTGACCATCAACGGTCTCGGCGGAACGACGGGGATCGCGTTCCAGTCCGGCGCCGCGCTCTACCTCGACAAGGTGGCGGTAGGCGGGTTCGCGCGGCGGCGGCGGCGCCGGACTTGACGCCGCGACCGGGGCGGCGAACGCCAGTCCTCGTCATCAAGGATTCCGCGTTTCACGACAATGCGACCGGGATCCGGACCGGCACGACCACCGGAACATTGACGCTCGACATCGAGCACGCCATGTTCGAGCGCAACGCGATCGGTGCCGACGTGCGCGGCACGACGTTTGGGACGATTCGCTCCAGTACGTTCACTGCGGGCGGCACCGGGGTTTCGGCCGGATCGGCGGGTTCCGGCCGCGTGTGAGCCTCGAGATTCGCAGCTGCACGATCAGCGACAACACGGGCGTCCGGCATCGCCGCCACGGCGGCGGCGTCGCCGACGACGCTGACGGTGATCTCGTCGTTGCTATCGGGCAACGCAATCGCAATTGAAGCCGCCGGAAACGGAAACTCGATCGTCGCGCTTGGCAACACGATCCTGCGCAATGCGCTCGGAATCAGCGCGACGTCGTCGGGCGCCATCGCATCCAACGGTGACAACCGGTTGTTCCTGAACGGCGCGAACGGCACGTTCACGTCGACCCTGAACCAGCCGCCGGTCGCCAACGCCGGTTCACCCATTACGATTACGTTGCCGGCAACCGCGTCGCTCAGCGGATCCGCCAGCGACGACGGGCGCCCCGTTCCGCCCGGCGCACTGACACGTGGAATGGACGCTCGTCAGCGGTCCCGGCCCCGTCGCTTTCGGCAGCCCCGCGGCCCTCGCAGGCACGGCGACCTTCAGCGCTCCGGGCGACTACGTCCTGCAGACTCACCGCAAACGACGGCGAGCTCTCCACCAGCGTCGATTTGCCGGTGACCGTCAATCCGGATCCGGGCATCGTGCTGCCGCCCGATCCGGCCACCGTCGCACCGCCGCTCGACATGACGGTGGCGAGCACGGTCGCGACAGGCACCGCGTTCCTCTATACAGGCCCCAACCCGATCCAGACCGGCGTGCTCCCGGCAACGATCGACCCGAAGCGGACGACGGTGCTGCGCGGCAAGGTGCTCACGCCGGGCAATGCAGCCGCAACCGGGCGTGACGATCTCGATCCTCGATCATCCCGAGTTCGGGCAGACGCTTTCGCGTGCCGACGGCATGTTCGACCTCGTCGTCAACGGCGGCGCGCCGCTCACCGTGAATTACGCGAAAGCCGGGCTGCTCCCGGCGCAGCGCCAGCTCGCCGCGACGTGGCAGCGCTTCGTCTTCGCGCCGGATGTCGTGCTGCTGCCGCTGCAGCCGACGGTCACGCCCATTGATCTCACCGCGGCAACGCCGATGCAGATTGTCCGTGGCGCCGTCGTCACTGACGCGAGCGGGACGCGGCAGGCGACGCTGATGTTCCCGGCGGGCACGACCGCATCGATGACGCTGCCCGGCGGCGGTTCGGCGCCGCTCACGCATCTCTCGGTCCGCGTGACCGAGTATACGGTGGGCGCCAGCGGGCCGAAGGCGATGCCCGGCGAATTGCCTCCTACAAGCGGCTACACGTACGCCACCGAGTTCAGCGTCGACGAAGCGATGATCGTGGGCGCAACGCGCGTGCTTTTCAGCCAACCGGTCATCAGCTACGTCGAGAACTTCCTCGGCTTCCAGGTGGGCTGGGATGTTCCCACCGGCTACTACGACCTCAGGCAGGGCAACTGGGTCGCGTATACGAATGGCCGCGTGATCAAGATTCTGGGCATTCACCGGCGGACTGGCGGATCTCGATCTCGATGGCAGTGGCCTGGCGGCGAACGCGGGCGCGTTGGCCGCTCTCGGGATCACCGCCGCGGAACGCCAGAGCCTCGCATCTCTGTATGCGAACGGGTCGATCGCTCTGGCGAGTGCCCCTCACGCACTTTTCCCCTGCCGACATGAACTGGGGGGCCGGACTGCCGCCCGACGCAACGCCGCCCAATCAGCCTCCGCCCGACGACAAGCCGCCGCCGGATCCGTGCAAGGCGAACGGCTCCATCATCGAATGCCAGAGCCAGACACTGGGCCAGCAGGTTGCCATCGTCGGAACACCGTTACGCTCAACTACCGGAGCAGCCGCGCGCCCGGATACAAGGCGGCGAACCGGCTGCGCATTTCGCTGAGCGGAGCAACGGTGCCCGCGAGCCTCCAATCGATCGAGCTGGAGATCCTGGTCGCCGGTCGCAAATTCACGCAAAGCTTTTCGGCGACGGCGAACCAGAGCACGACATTCGACTGGGACGGCAAGGATGCCTACGGACGGACGATGCAGGGTCGGCAGGTCGCCATCGTGCGAATCGGCTACACCTATCGCGGCGTCTACACGCGCGCGGCGACGTACGCGAGCGCGTTCGCGCTCTATGGCTCAGCCTCTCGAGTAACGACACGCGAACCGTTCTGACGCTGTGGCAGGAATCGAAGGTCAACGTCGGCGCCTGGAGCATGAACGCGTCGGGGCTCGGCGGATGGAGCCTCTCGCCGCATCACGCCTACGACCCGGGCGGGCACGTCCTGTTCCGAGGTGACGGCCGATTCGGCAACGCGCGGCGACTCGCGTCGAAAACGTGATCAGACACTTCCGCGGGGACCGGCATCGGCGGCTGCACCGGCGACCTCGGCCCTGCCACGCAAGCCACGCTGTTCAATCCCGTAGGCATTGCAGCCGCCGCCGACGGCAGCGTCTACGTCGTGGACGTGCTCAACTTCGTCGTTCGCCGCGTCGGTCCCGACGGCATCATCAAGACGGTCGTCGGCATTCCGCATTCCGGATGTCAGGGAGACGACACTCCGGCGACGCATCTCGCGTTCGTAACGGCTCAGGGCATAGCGGTTGCACCGGACGGCAGTCTCTACGTTTCGGACTTCAACGCTCACCGGGTCGTACCACATCGGAACCGATGGCAGCGTCGCCGTTGCGGCAGGCACCGGCACCAGCGGATTTTCCGGCGATGGCGGCGCCGCGATTTCGGCCAACTTGGCCGGCCCGCGCGGACTCGCGGTCGCGCCCGACGGCAGCTCTACATCGCTGGATCCCGACGTCCATCGCAGTTCGCCGCGTCGGAACGGACGGCATCATCACCACGGCTGCGGGAACCGGCGTCGCCGGCTTCGCCGGTGACGGCGGCCTCGCCACGCAGGCGAAACTCGACGATCCGAGCGGTGTCGCGCTCACTCCCGACGGCAGCGCTGTACATCTGCGGACGAAGGAAACACCGGATCCGCCGCGTCGCGACGGACGGCATCATCACGACCGCCGCGGGAATCGCGCAGTTCGGCTTCGGCGGCGATGGCGGCCCCGCGACGCTCGCTGCGCTGTCAAACTCCCGAGGGCATCGCAGCAGGACCGGACGGCAGCGTCTACGTCACGGACAACAATCGCGTTCGACGCATCGGGCCCGACGGCATCATCAACACCGTCGCAGGAAGCGCGACGTGGGCTTCGCAGGCGACGGAGGCTTCGCCAAGCAGGCGCAACTCCTGGCCCCGCGCGGCGTAGCCGTCGGCCCCGACGGTAGCCTATACATCGGCGACTCAAACAACAACCGGATACGGCGAGTCACGTCGAGCCTGCCTGGTTTCGGTACTGCCGATCTGCTGATCGCATCCGACGATGGCAGCGAGGTGTATCGCTTCGACGCGCTGGGACGCCACCTCGCCACGCTCGATCCACGCACCGGGGCGGCGATGTACACGTTCGGATATACGATCCGTCGGAGCGTCTCGATCTCGGTCACGGACGTCGCGGGCAACATCACGACGATCCAGAGAACGCGGCGGCAATCCAACGGGCATCGTCGGTCCGTACGGACAGCTCACGACATTGGCGCTGGACGGCAACGGCTTCCTGTCCGCGATCACCGATCCCGCCGGACAGGCGACGGCGCTCGGTTCGACGGCGGATGGCTTGCTTACGACCCTGACCGACCCGCGCGGTGCGCTGCACAGCTTCAGCTACGACGCCCTCGGTCGTCTGACGCTCGACCAGGCACCCGCCGGGGGCTCGACGACGCTCAGTCGCGTGGACGGCAAGCAAACGTACACGGTCACGCGAACCACGGCGCTGGGCCGGACGACCACCTACAAGATCGACCAGTTGGCCAACGGTGACGAGCGCCGCACGAATACCGAACCGGACGGACTTTCGACGACTGAGGTCAACGGCGCCAACGCGATCAATACTGTCAACTACGCCGACGGAACGACAACGTCGGAGACGCTCGGCACCCGATCCTCGCTGGGGAGTGTTCGCGCCGATCGCGAAGACCGCAACGCATCCAGACACCCGGCGGAAAGTTGCTGACGACGTTGACCGCCCGGACGGCGACGATTACGAATCCGGGCGACCCGCTGAGCTTGAGCACGGAGTCCGAGACGATCACGGTCAACGGGAACGCGTTTACGAGCGCCTACGATGCCGCCACCCGGACGCAGACCGCGACGACGCCGGTGGGCCGGCATCGCAGCGAATCCATCGATCCGCAAGGCCGGCTCGTACAATCGCAAGTCGCGGGATTCGAAGCGGTCAATCGCACCTACGACGGCCGGGGTCGACTCGCGACGATGACCACCGGAACCGGCGTCGATACGCGCACGATGACCTTCGCGTACAACAGCGAGCGGAGATCTCCAGACGGTCACCGATCCTCTCGGGCGCACGCAGACGCTGTCGTACGACCTGGCCGGACGAATTACGACGCACACGCTGACCGACGGCTCGTCGATCCAGGTCACGTACGACGCCAACGGCAATGTGACGAGCGTCACGCCGCCGGGACGGCCGGTGCACACGTTCTCGTACACGCCGCTCGATCTCCTGTCGGCCTACATTCCGCCGAACGTCGGCGCGGGATCGAATCAGACGCTATTCGCCTACAACGCCGATCGCCAGCCGACCCTCGAGACCCGGCCCGACGGCAAGACGATCGCGTATGGCGTACGACGCCGCGGGCCGGTCGAGCACGGTGACCATCGCGCGCGGCGTCTACGGTTTCGGCTATAACGCTACGACGGGCAATCTGACCAGCGATCACCGCACCCGGCGGCATCGGGCTCGCGTACACCTACGATGGAAGCCTGCCGACCAGCACGACCTGGACGGGACCTGTCACCGGAACGGTCACTCGCAGCTACGACAACGACCTGCGCGTCACGGCGCTCGCCGTCAACGGCACGTCGATTTCGTCGGCCTACGACAACGACAGCCTGCTGACCCAGGCCGGCGCGCTCGCGCTCACCCGCGATCCGCAGAATGGCTTCCTTACCGGCTCGACGCTCGGGAACGTGACCGATGCGTGGACCTACAACGGCTTCGGCGAGGTGGCGACCTACACCGCCGCCTACCTGGGGACGCAGATCTTCGCGCAGCAATTCACGCGCGACAAGCTCGGCCGCATCACGCAGAAGACCGAGACGATCGGCGGGGCGACCGACACCTACGCCTACACCTACGATCTGGCCGGGCGACTCACGAGCGTCTCGAAGAACGCGGTCACCATGGCGACCTACACCTACGACGCCAACGGCAACCGCCTGAGCGTCGTCGACGGCGGCGGCACGACCCTCGGCACCTACGACAACCAGGATCGGCTGACGCAATACGGCACCGCGCTGCTCGCCTACACCGCCAACGGCGAGCTGCAAACCAGGACCGTGGGCGCGCAGGTGACGACCTACCAGTACGACGAGTTCGGCAACCTGACCGGCGTCAACCTTCCGGGCGGCACGCAGATCGCCTACCTCGTCGACGGCGAGAACCGACGCATCGGCAAGAAGGTCAACGGCACGCTGACCAAGGGCTTTCTTTACCAGGACTACGTGAAGCCGATCGCGGAGCTCGACGGAGCGAGCAACGTGGTGTCCCGCTTCGTCTACGCGACGCAGGACAATGTCCCCGACTACATGATCAAGGGCGGCGTCACGTATCGGATCGTCGGCCGACCAGCTCGGCAGCCCGCGCCTGGTCGTCGACGTGGCGACCGGCACGATTGCGCAGCGGATGGACTACGACGAGTTCGGACGCGTGCTGAACGACACCAATCCCGGGTTCCAGCCGTTCGGCTTCGCGGGCGGGCTGTATGACGCGAGCAGCGGACTCGTGCGCTTCGGGGCGCGCGACTACGACGCCGGACACCGGACGCTGGACCGCCAAGGATCCGGTATTGATCACCGCCGGCGAGGCGAACCTGTATGCATATGTCCGCAACGATCCGGTGAACCTCCGCGACGTGACCGGACTGCAGCAGCTAAAGGACTTCGATCAGCAGCAAAAGGAGAAGAAGAACAACGCGTGTCCCCCGCCCAAGGAGCTCAAGCCGCCGCCGGGGATGAAAAAGTTCAAGGAATACCAGGACGTCCGGAAAGAGGTCGCCGGCGACAAGTCCGCCGGACTCGGCGAAGAACCTGTTGGACCGCATCACGGGCGCCTTCAAGAGCATAGGGGGTACCTAGCCCCCGAGGCGCCCGCGACCGTCACAGCGTCTGCTTCAGCTGCTCCAGGATCGCGGGATTTTCGAGTGTCGACACGTCCTGCGTGATCTCCTCGCCCTTCGCGATCGAGCGCAGCAGCCGGCGCATGATCTTGCCGGAGCGGGTCTTGGGCAGGTTCTCGCCGAAGCGGATGTCCTTCGGCTTGGCGATGGGGCCGATTTCCTTGCCGACCCAGTCGCGCAGCTCCTTCGCGATCCGCTCTCCGTCGGGGCCCGAAGGCCGCGCCTGCTTCAGCACGACGAACGCGCACACCGCCTCGCCGGTCATGTCGTCCGGGCGGCCGACGACCGCGGCTTCGGCCACCAGTGGATTCGCGACCAGCGCGGACTCGATCTCCATCGTGCCGAGACGGTGCCCGGACACGTTCAGCACGTCGTCGATGCGGCCCATGATCGTGAAAGACCCGTGCGCCTTGTCGCGCACGGAACCGTCGCCGGCGAGATAGAGCTTGCCGCCGAGCTCGTCGGGGAAATACGATTTGACGTAGCGATCGGGATCGCCCCAGATGGTGCGGATCATCGCCGGCCACGGCCGCTTGATCACGAGAATGCCGCCCTGCCCGTTCTCGACGTCGTGGCCGGTCTCGTCGACGATCGCCGCCATGATGCCCGTCAGCAGAGCAAGGATTGGATCGCGCGCCAGCAGGAAAAGGTCACGCTTGCCCTGGCCGAAATGGCGCGCGAGCTGGACGAGCGCGCGTGGTGCAACGGCGAGGGTTACACGCTCGCCGACATACGCAACCGGCTGCGCGCTCGCCTATCTCGACTTCCGTTATGCCGAGCTCGATTGGCGCGACCGCCATCCGAATCTCGGACGGCTCGCCGAAAGACTGGGCGCGCGGCAATCATTCGTCGACACGGCCCCGCCGGCGGGCTGACGGGCCGCCGCAACACGCGCGACGGCACGGTCCGCGCGGGAGGCGGCGCGACCCGGTCGGCCGAAGGTGCGGGATAATGCCGGCAACGGCGATCCAAACGGCATTTCAGCGTCAGCGCAGGATCGACGCAACGCCATCGGAGTACCGGCTTGCCGCACGCACCGACCCCCGCGCCGTCCGTCCTCGCCGGCCTCAAGCAGGCGCTGAAGCCGCACGCGCCATTCGCGGCGATGAGCGAGCGCGATCTCGATCACATCGTCCGTGCCTCACGCCTCAAGTATTTCGCACCGGATGAGACGATCCTGGCGCCGGCCGCCGACCGGCCGGCGAACTGCTACATCATTCGACAAGGCGTCGTCCGCGGCGAGCGTCCCCATGGTGCCGGCGCCGCGTCGGCACTGTGGGAGCTCTCCGCGGGCGAGATGTTCCCGTTGGGCGCGCTGCTCGCGAAGCGCGGCGTCACCAGCGTCTATCGCGCGGCGCAGGACACGTTCTGCCTCGCCTTTCCGGTCGCGGCGTTCGACGCGCTGATCGGCGTCTCCAACGTATTCCAGGACTTCTGCACGCGCCGGCTCGCCCATCTGCTCGACCTTT
>CAWFMY010000032.1:0-24323 GCA_963816925.1 uncultured beta proteobacterium
GCCTGAGATTTCGCTCAACCGAACGGAGGAAACGATGCCCCGATGCGACCTTTGCGGCAATGATTACGACAAGGCGTTCACCGTGACGCGCGGCGGAGAGACCCGCACGTTCGACAGCTTCGAGTGCGCGATCTCGATGATGGCGCCGCAGTGCGCCCACTGCAAGTGCAGGATCATCGGTCATGGCGTTGAGGCGTCGGGCCGTTTCTACTGCTGTGCGCACTGCGCGTCGATGGCGGGCGTAGCGGGGCTGCGCGACCGCGCCGATTCACGCGCAGCCTGAGCGCCGGGACCTCACCCGAAGCGGCCGACGAGCAGCAGTCCGATCAGCACCATCAGGCCCGCACCCGTGATGACGCTCGGGTAATAACCCCATTCGCGGCTGTACGGCCACGCCGGGAGGATGCCAAGGAGCACGAGCAGCAGGACAATCACCAAGATCGCCGGGACGGACATTGCGGTTGCCTGAATCCTTTCCAACCCGCATCCGCCCACGTTGCACCCAAGCCCGCATCTTCGATGTAGGCAGGAGATGCGTTCGGGCGTCGGAGGCCGGATGAAAAACTTCCCGTGGACGCTACGGGTGACGAAAAGCCCGAAACGTCAGCCGCTGCTTGCGCGATCCGGGAGCGCCGCCGCATCGATCGCATGGCGGCAGCGCAGGGCGAGATTGTCGATCGTGTACGGCTTGCCGAGGAGCCGCGCCTCCGGAATGGGCCGCTCGCCACGCACCAGCGGATAGTGCGCGTAGCCGCTCGTGAACAGCACGGGAAGGCCGGGCCATTGCGCACGGACCGCCTCCGCGAGGTCGGGCCCGCTCATTCCACCGGGCAGCACGACGTCGGTCACCAGCAGGTCGATGCGCGGGCGCTCCGGATCCGCGAGAATGCGCAGCGCGGCCGCGGCGTCGGCGGCTTCGAGCACCGCATAGCCCAGGTCGTCGAGGACCGCGACGCCGACGCGACGGACGTCTTCGTCGTCATCGACGAGAAGTATCGTCTCCCCCGGCCGCGCCGACGGTCGACCCGAGGCGGGCGAGGTGCTCCGCGCGTCGGCATCCGGCAACGAGACATCGTCGGGCTGCGATCGCGGCAGGTAGATTCGCACCGTCGTGCCTTGCCCGGCGTCGCTGTCGATGCGCACATGTCCGCCCGATTGCTTCACGAACCCGTAGACCATCGACAGCCCGAGGCCCGATCCCCGGCCCGTGTCCTTGGTCGTGAAGAACGGCTCGAACACGCGATGCAGATGCTCCTTGGCGATGCCGCAACCGGTGTCGGCGACATTGAGCAGCACATACATGCCGGGCGTGAGGTCGTCCGGGCACTGGTCGCGGAAGTCGGCGTTGGTCGCTTCGATCTGGAGCCGTCCGCCCTGCGGCATCGCGTCGCGCGCGTTGACGACCAGATTGAGCAGCACGCTCTCGAGCTGGTTGCGGTCGGCGAAGACGGACGTGCCCTCCGGCGCCAGCATCGTTTCGACGCGGATCGTGGCGCCGAGCAGGCGGTCGATGATCTCCGTCATTTCGCCGACCAGCTTGTTGACATCGAGGATCCTCGGCGCGAGCGGTTGCCGACGGCTGAAGGCCAGCAGGCGCTGGATCAATTGCTTGGCGCTTTGCGTCGCCCTTTGCGCCGTCGCGGTCACGCGCTCGGCCAGCGCGCGCGCATCCTTGCCGGGACCGTCGGCCGCGCCGCGGTGCAGCGCGATCATGACGATCTCGAGGCTGCCCATGATCACTTGCAGGATGTTGTTGAAGTCATGCGCGATGCCACCGGTCAGCTGGCCGACCGCCTCCATCTTCTGCGCCTGATTGAGCCGCGACTCGGCCTCGATCCGCCGCGCGGCTTCGGCCTCGAGGTCCGCCGTTCGATCGCGCACCCGCTGCTCGAGGACCTGGTTCATCCGTTCGAGCTCCTGCTTGGCGGCCTCCAATGCTTCCTCGGTCGCCTTGCGCTCGGTGATGTCGAGATCGACGCCGCTGTAGCGGATGGGCCTGCCTTCGTCGTCGCGGATCACGCGCCCGCGACCGAAGATCCAGCGCACGTTGCCATCCGGACGGATGATCCGGTATTCGATCTCGTAGGTATCTCCGCCGGTGCTGAGCGCTTCCCGGAAACCGGCGAGGACGCGCTCGCGATCGCCGGGCAAGGCGCAGCGCGCGTATGACGTCGACCGGGACGCTGTCGCTCGTCGGCTCGAGGCCCAGGATGCGGAAGAACTGGGCCGTCCCGCGAACGCGGTTCGTCGTGAGGTCGATGCTCCACACGCCGATGCCGGCCGACGCTTCGGCCAGCGCCAGCGCTTCGCGATCGAACGCATCTGCCGCGGCAAGCGCGCTCGCATCGGCGGCAACGACGGGCTTGCCCTTGCTCGAACCGTCGGCAGCCGTCAGGGCGGGCAGCACCATCGCGAGGTAATCCTTGGTCGAGGCGGCGTCGCGAACATACTATGGTTTCCCCATGGTGTTGTAAAATCCGGAACGCGCACGCCGCGCGAGCGACGCCGGAACGCCAACATGTTAGCGGCCTTGTTGGGTTCCCTTGCATTGTTGGCCATGGGCCAGGTTCATGCCGCGTCCGGCACGCTCGTCATCAATTCCAACAGCACGGATCCCGCGCCGCGCGCTGCGTGGCAGAGCGCCGTCGAGCGCTTCCAGCGCGAGAACCCCGACATCAAGGTCGAGTACAACGTATACGACCACGAAAGCTACAAGAAGGCCATCCGGAACTGGCTGACCGGCGCGCCGCCCGATGTCGTATTCTGGTTCGCGGGCAATCGAATGCGCCAGTTCTCGGCGCCCGGCCTCCTCGAGGACCTGAGCGATCTCTACGACGCCGACGCGCGTTCGCGCATGCATCCGTCGGCGCTCGAGCTCGTGAGCCAGGGCGGCCGGCAGTTCGGCGTCCCCTACACGTACTATCAGGTGGGATTCTATTATCGCCGGGACGTGCTCGCGGCCAATGGCATCCCGGACGCTCCGCGCACGTTCGGCGAACTCGTCGGCGCGTGCGACCGGCTGAAGGCCGCCGGCATCGAGCCGTTCGCGATCGGCACGCGCGACCTGTGGCCGGCCGCCGCATGGTTCGATTACCTCGACCTGCGCGAGAACGGGCTCGCGTTCCACATGGCGCTGATGCAGGGCACCGTGTCCTACGCCGACCCGCGCGTGCGCGCCGTGTTCGATCGCTGGCGGGAGCTTCTCGACCACGACTGTTTCAGTCGCAATCACGCCTCGTCGAGCTGGCAGGAAAGCCAGGCGCTGCTCTACCAGGGCAGGGCGGCGATGATGCTGATCGGCAACTACATCGTCGCGAACTTTCCGGCGGACGTGCGCGACCGCATGGAGTTCGCGCGCTTCCCGACGCTGCGGCCCGAAGTCGGCCGCTACGAGGAGGCGCCGATGAACACCGTGCACGTCCCGGCACGCGCGCAGAACAAGGACGAGGCGAAGCGGTTCCTGCGTTTCGTGATGCGCGCCGACGTCCAGGAAGCCCTCAACAAGGCGATGCTGCAATTGCCGGTGAATCCGCTGGCCGGCGTTGCCGACGACCGCTTCCTCGTGCAAGGCCGCGAACTCATCAATGGCGCGGCGGGCTTGTCGCAGTACTTCGACCGCGACACGAGCGAGGATCTCGCCAACATCGCGATGAAGGGCTTCCAGGAATTCATGCTGCAGCCGCAGCGCCTGCCCGCGATCCTGGCGACGATCGAGCGTGCACGCGAGCGCATCTACGGTCCGCTGCCGGTCGGCTCGGGGGCGCCGGCACGCGCACGATGAGCGCAGGGTCCGGGAGGACGGGAGGACCGGCCGCTCCGCCCATGGCTGCGGGCACGC
Source organism: uncultured beta proteobacterium (assembly GCA_963816925.1). Classification (GTDB taxonomy): domain Bacteria; phylum Pseudomonadota; class Gammaproteobacteria; order Burkholderiales; family Casimicrobiaceae; genus CAIWHR01. Next base: position 3,839 of record CAWFMY010000032.1, read on the forward strand.
GGCGCGCCGGGCTCTCCACCGTCATCCTGCTCGCCCCGGCGTGCCTGCTGTTCGCGCTGTTCGTGGTCTATCCGATACTCGCCAGCATTCGACTCTCGCTGCACGATTGGGATGGCGTCGGGGCCATGACTTTCGTCGGCCTCGACAACTATCGCGAGCTCGTCGCGGACGCGGTGTTCTGGACAGCGCTGGCCAACAACCTCCGCTGGCTCGCCTGCTATTTCGTGGCGCCACTCGCCGGACTCGGGCTTGCGATTCTGCTGCACCAGGCGGCGTTCGGCATGCGCGTCGTGCGCATGCTGTTCTTCCTGCCGTTCGTCATCAGCCAGGTGATCGTCGGGCTCGTCTTCGGCTGGTTCTTCAACACGCGCTTCGGATTGCTGAATCAGATCCTCGGCAGCGCCGGACTGCCGCCGGTCGCGCCGCTCGACAGCGAGACCTGGTCGCTCTATCCGATGATCGTCGCCGGGCTGTGGCCGCAGATCGCCTATTGCTTCATCCTCTACCTGACCGGACTCGCGACGATCACCCCGGATTCGATCGATGCGGCGCGCGTCGACGGCGCACGCGGGTTCCCGCTGTTCCGGCACATCGTGCTGCCGCAGCTGCGTGGCCGTGCACTTCATCGTCGCCATGGTGTGCGCGGTGGCGGCGCTGCGCAGCTTCGACTATGTCGCGATCATGACGCTGGGCGGCCCTTACGACAGCTCGACGGTCCTCGCGTATTACATGTACGAGCAGACGTTCATCAGCCAGCGCTACGGTTACGGCGCGGCGATTGCGGTGGTTCTGCTCGCCCTGATGAGCGGCATCATCGTCGTCCTGTTGTGGCGCATGTTCCGCGGCGAGCGGGCGTAGCCGATGTTTCCGGCCCCGATCCGTCGACGCGGATTCTCCGCGCGTGTCCTTTACGGCGCGACCGTCGCCGTCTGCCTCGCGGTCTGGCTGTTGCCGCTGTCCGGGGTAGCCCTCACGTCGCTGCACTCGGCGGCCGAACTCAACCGCGGCCACCTGTGGCTGTTCCCCGCGCAGCCGCAATGGTCGAACTATGCAACCGTGCTGGGAGAATCGCGGATGCTGCGATTCGTGGCCAACAGCATCCTGGTCACGATTCCCACCGTGGCCGCCACCGTCCTCATCTCGGCGATGGCCGGTTTTGCGCTCGCCAAGCACCGATTCGCCGGAAACCGCGTGCTCCTGGTGATCTTCGTCGCCGGCAACCTTGTTCCCTTCCAGGTGCTGATGATTCCGGTGCGCGACCTCGTCATCGCACTCCATGTCTACGACACGCGCTGGGCGCTGATCCTCTTCCACACCGCGTTCCAGACCGGGTTTTGCACGCTCTTCATGCGCAATTTCATCCGCGAGGTCCCCGACTCGCTGCTCGACGCGGCGCGCGTCGACGGCGCGGGCGAGTTGCGCCTGTTCTGGGTCGTCGTGCTGCCGCTGGTGCGCCCGGCGCTGGCCGCGGTGTCGGTGCTGGTGTTCACGTTCGTGTGGAACGACTACTTCTGGTCGCTGGTGCTGGTGCAGTCGGATGCGATCCGCCCGATCACCGCCGGCCTGCAGTCGCTGCGCGGGATGTGGCAGACGTCGTGGAACCTCGTGGCGGCGGCGTCGTTGCTCGCCGCGGTGCCGCCGGTCACGGTGTTCTTCGTCATGCAGCGCCATCTGATCCGCGGCCTCGCTTATTCCGCACCGGCCGTCGAGCGTTAGCGGCGTCCGTGCCAGCCGCGTCCTACATGCGGATGGGATGGCGTCCGGCTTGCGCGCGCGGGTCGAACGACGATAGTTCGGAGACTGGCGGAGGTGCCATGAAATCGATACTCGATCCCAGCTTCCGGTATGTGCCCAGCGCCTCGACGGACGTCCGCAAGACCTTCGCTCGGGTCCGGCGCGAATTGAGAGAGGCCGGACGCGCTCGACGAACGGGACGGTGCCGCCGATGCGTCGCGGGTGCTGCTGTTCGCACGGACCAGAGGAAGCCGCGAGCGCGCGGTAGCGGTGGAAGGCGCCGATGTTGATCTGCCCCGTCGACCTCGAGGCGTGCGAACGCGCCGGTTGCCGCGGCGACAATTGCGAGTTGACCGGCGTGTCGCCGCTTCTGCTGTGCTGGGAATGCGGCGCCGTCGAGGCCCGCCAGCACGGCGGCGAGGTGTGCGTCGTCTGCCTGCACGCGTGCAAGCCCGCGCCGGCGGCCGAAGGGGCCTGAGATGGCGCGCGCACTCTGGAAAGGGGCAATATCCTTCGGCCTCGTCAATATCCCCGTCGAGCTCTATCCCGCGGAGGATCACAAGACCTTCAAGTTCGCGATGCTCGACAAGCGCGACCTGACGCCGGTCGGCTACAAGCGCTACAGCAAGACCTCCGGCAAGGAAGTCGCGTGGGAAGACATCGTCAAGGGCTACGAGTACGAAAAGGACCGGTACGTGGTCCTGTCCGACGAGGATTTCCGCCAGGCCAACGTGAAGGCGACGCAGACGATCGACATCCGGGCGTTCGTCGATGACGGCGAGATCGCTCCGGAATATTTCGAATCCCCGTACTATCTCGCGCCGGTGGCGCGGGGCGAGAAAGTCTACGCGCTGCTGCGTGAGACGCTGAAGGCCGCGGGCCGCGTCGCGGTCGCGCAGGTCGTCATCCGCACGCAGCAGCATCTCGCCGCCGTCCTGCCGCAGGGCCGTGCGCTGATGCTGATTACGCTGCGCTACCAGGACGAGCTCCGGCCGTCCGCGGGCATCGACCTTCCCGCGGCCGGACTCAAGGCAGCGGGCGTGGGCGCGAAGGAAATCGCGCTCGCGAAACGGCTGGTCGACGACATGACCGAGCGCTGGAACCCGGCCGCGTTCAAGGACACCTATCACGTCGACCTGATGGCCCGGATTCGCAGGAAGATCAAGCTCGGACAGACCAAGGAAATCACGAAACCGGAGGCGGAGGAAGAAGGCACGCCACGATCCGCGCAAGTCATCGATCTCGCGGATTTGCTGAAGAAGAGCCTCGGCGGTTCGACGAAAGCGCGCGGCAAGCCGGCGTTGCGCGTGGTGGAAGGGAGCGAAGTCCTCGCCGAAGCGCGTCGCGAAGCCCGCCTCCCGGTCCGTTGCGCGGCGCAAGCGCGCCTGATGCCGCCCCGACCGGCCGGGCCATGGCGCTCGCAAGCTATCGTGCGAAACGGGACTTTCGCCGCACGCCGGAGCCGCGCGGAAGGCGTGTCGCCAGGGCGGGAAATTCATTCGTCGTGCAAAAGCACGCGGCGAGTCATTTGCACTACGACTTCCGGCTGGAGCAGGGCGGCGTGCTCCTGAGCTGGGCCATTCCGAAGGGGCCGAGCCTCGACCCTGCCGACAAGCGCCTCGCGGTCCAGGTCGAGGACCACCCCCTCGAGTACGGTGGCTTCGAAGGCGTCATTCCCAAAGGCGAATATGGCGGCGGGACCGTGATGGTGTGGGACCGGGGCTCGTGGTCGCCGCAAGGCGATCCCGTCGAGGGGTATGCCAAGGGGCAGCTCAAGTTCACGCTGAACGGCGAGAAGCTTCAAGGCGGCTGGGCGCTCGTGCGCACGCGCGGCAGCAAATACGGCGGCAAAGCGGGCGACAGGTCGTGGTTGCTGATCAAGGAAAGGGATGAATTTGCGCGCGCCGGCAACGGCGCCATCGTCGACACGGCCCCCGAGAGCGTCGTGACCGGCCGCGACATCGACGAAATCGCGCGTGCGCGCAAGCACGTCTGGCGATCGAAGCTCTCGCCGAAGGCCAATGCGCGCGCAGGCGCGGTCGCCAACGCCGACGGCACGGCGGCCACGGGTGCCAGCGAAGAAACGCATGCCCGCGACGATCGCGCCGATGCTGGCGACGCTGGTCGATCGGGCGCCGGAAGGCGAGGGCTGGATCAATGAAATCAAGTACGACGGTTATCGGATGGTTTGTCGCATCGCACGCGGGCGCGCGCGGCTCTTTTCACGCGCGGGCAAGGAGTGGACCAGGAACTTTCCGCGCGTGGCGCACGACCTCTCGGCATTGCCGGTCAAGGAGGCCTGGATCGACGGGGAAGTCGTGGTCCTCGATGCGGACGGTCGCACGAGCTTCCAGGCGTTGCAGAACGCGCTCACGGGGGAGTCGACGCGCGGATTGGCGTTCTTCGCATTCGATCTCCTGTACCACGACGGCTACGATTTGCGCCGCGTCGCGCTGATCGAGCGCAGGCGCCTGCTGCATGGGATCGTCGGCAACGGCGGGGGCGTCATTCGCGTCGGACCGGAAACCCGCGGAGCGAGCGCCGAGTTCTTCCGGCAGGCCTGTGCGCTCGGTCTCGAAGGCGCCGTTTGCAAGAAGGCCGATTCGCTCTACGCCAGCGGCGTCCGGTCGCGCGACTGGCTCAAGGTGAAGTGCGTGCAACGCCAGGAGATGGTCATCGGCGGTTACACCGATCCGCAGGGCTCGCGCAAAGGCTTCGGCGCGCTGCTGCTCGGTTACCGCGACGGCGGCGCGCTTCGCTATGCCGGCAAGGTGGGCACCGGTTTCGACGACAAGATGCTGCGCATGCTGGCGCCAGAGCTTGCGAAGCGCGAAGTGACAGCGCCGCCGTTCGTGAATCCGCCGCGGGGATTCGAGGCCAGGAGCGCACACTGGATCCGGCCGGAATTGGTCGCCGAGGTGGCGTTCACCGAATGGAGCGACGACGGCGCCTTGCGGCATCCGTCATTCCAGGGACTGCGGCCCGACAAGAAACCGGAGGACGTCGTGCGCGAAGTGCCCAAGACGCGTCAAGCCAGCCCTGGTGCGAAGCCGAAAGCGCGCACGCCGCGAACGTTGGCATCGGCCAAAGCCGCCGCGGCGCATCCGCATGCGGCGCCCGGCGTCCGGCTTTCGCATCCCGACAAGCTGTACTTTCCCGAGGCCGGGATCGCAAAGCAGGATCTTGCCCGGTACTACGTGACGGTCGCGCCGAAGTTGCTGCCGCATCTGCGCGGCCGGCCGCTCAGCCTCTATCGCTGTCCGGACGGGTGGAAAGGGCAATGCTTTTACCAGAAGCATGCCGACCCCGCCGTTCACGCGGCGGTGTCGAGGGTCGCGGTGCCCGAAGGCGACGGGACGGCCACCTACCTGGGCGCGAGCTCCGCCGCGGCGCTCGCCGGACTCGTCCAGTGGGGCGTCATCGAGCTGCATCCCTGGGGGGCACGCGCGCCGCGCCTCGACCGCCCGGATCGCCTCATCTTCGATTTCGACCCCGACGAAAAGCTCGCATGGAAGGAACTCGTGACCGCGGTCGGGCTGTTGCGGACGCTGCTCGACGAGTTGCGCCTCACCGGTTTTCTCAAGACCACGGGCGGCAAGGGCCTGCACGTCGTCGTGCCGATCCGTCCGACGCTGACGTGGGAAGCGGCGAAAGGATTCACCAAGGCAGTCGCCGACTTCCTGGTGCGCACGTTTCCGGATCGCTTCACCGCCACGCTCGCGAAGGACAAGCGCAAGGGAAAGATCTTCATCGATTACCTGCGTAACGCGACCGGTGCGACGGCCATCGCGCCGTATTCGGTGCGCGCGCGCGCCAACGCGCCCGTGGCCATGCCGATCGAATGGTCCGAGTTGAAGCGCGACGTGCGCTTCGCGTACTTCAACCTGCGGAACGTGCCACAGCGGCTCGCCGGCACGCGCGCCGATCCCTGGGCAGACTTCTTCACCACCCGGCAGACGATTACCGCGGCGATGCGCAAGCAGCTGGCCTGAGTATCGGGCCCGGCGGAATCGCCGCCCTCCGCGCGTGACGGTCAACGCCTGATGGTCGACTCACGCCGATTGTCGCCCTCGGGATCGATGGTCAAGGGCAGGCCCGTCAAGGGGTCGGCATGCATGCCGTACAGACGCCACTCGCGCTCGGCTTCTTCCTTTGTGTAGGGCCGCGTCGACTCGTCCCAGCCGCTCCATCCTGCTTCGCGCCACCGCGATGCCCGCTCCTCGATGTCGATGCCGCCATGCGCGCGCATGATTTCGGCGGCGCGTTCCGCGCGCACGTCGTCGGTGCGTACCGCCACGAGGGCGCCGCCGCGCCGCACGATTTCCGCGTAATAGAGCGCGTGCTCTTCCGGCACGCCTTCTTCGGTCAGGGCGCCGACGAGCCCGCCCGCCACGGCGCCCGCACCCGCGCCGGTCAGCGCCGCGAGGAGCGGCCCGGCGGCCAGGACCGGACCGAGCCCGGGGATCGCAACGCCCAGCATGCAGACGACGAAGCCCGCGGTGCCGCCGACGAGGCCGCCCGTCACGGCGCCCGTGGCCGCATGGGAGATCGAATCGGCGCCGGGCACGCCGTCGGCTTCGACGTTGCTCGCGATCACGCTGATCTCGCTTTCCCTGAATCCGTCGTCCTGCAACTCGCGCGCCACATTCTGCGCGATCCGCAACATGTCGAACGAACCTACGACAGTCCTGGTCATCGGAACCTCCTGCAGTGCGTTGGAGTCACGGCCGGCCGCGCGTGGCGCTGCCGGCCGTGCTGCGTTTGCAACGTGGCTGCGGTTCAATACGACTTCGGCGGGGTTCGGGTCGAACCCGCCGTCGTGCGCGGGTCGCGCGATTCCGGGTACGCATCGTCCCAGTACGGCCGCACGTCATAGTAGGTGTGCAGCGCCGCCGCCCAGCTCGGGTCCGCCATCGACGGCCAGTGGTCCTTGTCGAATCCGGGCGCGTTTTCGAGCCGTTCGCGGGCGACGTCGAGGATGAACTGCTTTTCGCCGGCGTCGAGCGTGAGCGCCGACCACGGAACCGCGAACAGCTTGTTGCCGATGCCGAAGACCCCGCCGAACGAGAGCACCGCGTAGGCGATGCGTCCGCTCAGCACGTCCAGCATGATCCCCTTGATTTCGCCGAGATTGTCGCCGGCGGCATTGACCACCGAATCGCCGATCAGCGTTTCGGCGTTCATCACCTCCGGTCCCGGTCCGTCCGAATTGCGAAGGTCGGTGCCGATGATCGTCGCGCCGCCAGCCGTCGGGCCATCGCGGGACGCGGGAATTCCAGTGCGTGTTGCCATGAAGATCTCCTGAAAGAACATCGTGAGCATGATGCGTCGCCGTCGGACCAGGGCACCTGGACTCGTGGCGATGCCGGGTCGCCCCGGGCAGACGAGGATTCTGTCGGCCCCCGACGTGCTGCGTCGAGGATCCCGCCGCCCGGAGCGTTCGCTGATCATCGGATGCATGAACGTTCCCGTGAGTCAGCCGCGTCCGAATTCCGCCCCGGACGCGCGCCTACTCGCTGTCGCAATTGTCGGCACCGTCCTACGTCGCGTCGGGCATGGAACCGATGTTCGCTGTCAGCCGCGACCAACATAGTTCTCCTCACAAAGGAGGCCGCCATGACCATTTCAACGATCCTGCTCATCGTTCTCGTGCTGTTGCTTGTCGGCGCGCTGCCCTCATGGCCGTACAGCCGGGGTTGGGGCTATTACCCAAGCGGCGTTGCGGGCGTCGTCGTCCTTGTCCTGCTGATATTGCTGTTGATGGGTCGCATCTAGCCACGACGCAGCGCCAACCTCGAGGGACGTCCATGAAGGGGCTGCGTATCGCACTCGTGCTTGCCGCGCTCGCCGCGTGTCCCGTCGCGTCGGCGGCGGGGACCTTGGTCGTTCCGCCGCGGACCTTTCCGGGCCCGTATGCGGTCGGATGCAGCGACCTCGCGCAGGACTTCACGCGCGTTGCACCGAGCGAGGATGTGCAGGACTTCTGGGAAGGCGTGCCCCGCAGCGACGGCTCGCCGCGCTACATCACGAACCTGCTGTCGGACGCCGCCAATACGCTTGCCGCCACGGTCATCGTCCCGGCCGACAGCACCGTCTACGGGTCGTTCGCCGGGCAGAGCATTCCCTATGTGATCCTCGTCTGTTATCCGACCGCCGCCGACAACCCGCGCGTGGATTACCCGCTGCCGAATGGCAAGACCATCCCGCGCATGCAGCAGGGAGGGGTGGCGCCCATCTTCCCCGACGCCACGACGAAATTTCCGGTATTGCTGTTCTCGCACGGCTATCTCGGAAGCCCCACGTCGAACGACTACATCGACGCCGTGGCGCTGCTTGCGAGCTACGGCTACGTCGTGGCCGCGCCGTTTCACGGCGACGGCCGCTTCGGGTCACTGCAGCTCGACAGCCTTTCGGACCTGGCTTACGTGCTCGTGCACTTGCGCGATTTCCTCGGCATGCAGGCGGTGCGCGCGCTGTCGCTGTCGGCGACGCTCGATGTCCTGCTGGCGAATCCGCAATGGAGCACGCACATCGATCCCGTGCAGATCGGCGGCTTTGGCGCGAGCCTCGGCGGTGAGTCGCTGTTGCTGATGGCGGGCGCGGGACTGACGACATCCGTCGGGCTTTCGTGGACGGAGATCACGACGGACCGGCGCCTCAAGGCCGCCGTGGGATACGTGCCTTATTTCGGGAATCCGATTTTTCCGGCATTCGGGCGCGACGAGCACGGGCTCGACAACGTCGCGCTGCCCTACCTCGCCATCGGCGGCACCGCGGACACCACCGCGCCGATCGCGGAAACCGCGGTGGGCCTCCTGCGCTTGCCAGGTCCGCGCGAGCTCGTCGCGCTGACCGGCGTCAAGCATGGTTTCGACGTCACGTCGGCGCCCGACATCTTCACCTGGGCGCTCACGTTCCTCGATGCCGAATTGCGCGGGGATGCCGACGCGCGTGCGCTGCTGCCGCAGATCGCGAGTGTGGCCGGTGGCGGCGACGATCACGTGACCGTGCCGCTCGCGCCGCCCGCGCCCGTCAATTACGGCGGACTCTGGTGGAAATCGCCGCCCGGATCGGAATCGGGCTGGGGCATGAACCTCGCGCATCAGGGGGACGACATTTTCACGACGTGGTTCACCTACGATGGAACGGGCAACGGCCTATTGGCTCGTGATGCTCGCCAACAAGATGCCGGATGGCACCTACCGCGGCACGTCTGTACGAATCGAACGGCCCTCCCTATTCCGCGACGCCGTTCGACCCGGCTCAGGTCGTCGCCTACCCGAAGGGCACCGGAACGCTCTCGTTTGCCGACGCCGACAACGGCACGTTCACCTATACGGTGGACAACATCACGCAATCGAAGCCGATCACGAGGGAGGTCTTTGGCCCCGTTCCGACCTGCACATTCGGAACGTCGATCGACCCCACGCGCGCCCTCAACGTGCAGGACCTCTGGTGGGCGTATCCCGCCGGCTCGGAGTCGGGCTGGGGCGTCAACCTGACCCAGCAGGATCGCATCATTTTCCTGACGTGGTTCACCTACGACGAATCCGGCGCGCCCCTCTGGCTGGTGGCGACGACGACGGCGGTCTCGCCGAGCGAATTCACCGGCACGTTGTATCGCACGATGGGCCCGCCGTTCTACGCAGTGCCGTTCAACCCGGCCAACATCGCGATCACGCCGGTCGGGACGGTCGACCTCGCCTTCCAGAACGGCAACCTGGGGACGTTCACCTACACGGTCAACGGCATCACGCAGGCGAAGGCCATCACGCGCCAGCTCCTCGTGCCGCCGGGAACGCTCTGTCAGTGAGGAACGCACGGGAGGCGTGATGGATGCTCTGGTGCAGAGACCGACGGCCATTCGCGGCGCGCAGACCCGCGATGCGCTGCTGGACGCGGCGGAAAGCCTCGTTGCCGACCACGGGTTCCGCGCACCATCGCACCGGATGATCGCGGGACGGGCCGGCGTGCACGTCGCGCTCGTCAACTATCACTTCAGCACGAAGGAGCTGCTGTTCGAGGCCGCCGTCGAGCGGCGCGCGGGGCGCCTGGCGGAACTCTGGCTGCATGCGCTCGACGGCGTGCGCCGCCAACACGCCTTCGCGGTCGACGACGTCATCGGCGCGTGGTGGCAACCCTTCGAGAATCGGGATCCCGACAAGGACGAGCCGTGGAGCAACTATCTTTGCGTGGTCGCCCGACTCGCGTCCGCGCCGGAAGGCGAGGATTGGCATGCGCGCCATTTCGGTCACGTCGACCAGGCATTTCTTGCCGCGCTCGCGGAGGCGATGCCGACGATTTCACGGGAGGATCGGGAGGCGGGTTTTCGGTATGCGCGGAGCCTGCTTGGCGAAGTCCTCCTGCATCGTTGCGGCAAGACTGGCGGAGCGTGCCGGCCGCACGGTTTTCGCGAAGGGGACATCGCGCGAATGATCCGCTTCCTGGGCGCCGGGCTTCGCGGCCTGCAGTGCACGGCACTCGCGATTGGCAATTGAGACGCCGCAGCAAGGCAACGGCTTTGTACGCCCGTGCAAGGCGGGCCGCGATTTTCGTCCTACAGTATGCCCCGCCGCGTGCTTTGCGCGCCTCCTTGACGAGAGTTCATGTATCGCCGACTCGCTTATGTGAGCCGCCCGCAGGAAAACCTTCCGGTCGCCCAGATTCCGAGAATCGTCGCGCTATGCCGTGCCCGCAACGCGCGCGATGACATCACCGGTGTACTCGCGTTCACCGGACACGACTTCGCGCAGCTGATCGAGGGCCCGCGCGATGCGATGGATCGCTTGTGGTCGCGCATTCGCGCGGATGGCCGGCACCACGACATCGCCGTCCTGTTCGACGAGCCTGCGGAGGGGCGCTGGTGCGGCGACTGGCGGATCGGCTTTCCGGCGGACCCGGCGATCGGCGAGAGCATTGCCGCGCTGCGAAATGCGCGCGGGCCGTTCAACGCAACCGCGAAAGCCAATTTCCTGCGCCTGCTCAATGATTGCGACCCCGAGTAACTCGTTCATTTGGCCGGGGAAGAAATTGTCAGTCTCTACCTGAGGCAGCATGACGGATTCGCCTAGTCCCGTTTCGTCCTGCCGCTGGCGGCAGCGTCGGCGCCGATCGTCTGCAATGCGAACGTTGCTTCCAATGTTCGGCGACCATGCAATTGCGCAGTCTTGTCTATCCTGCCCTTCTCGCGGCGACGCTCTGCGCGGGGCATGCGGGTGCGGAAGAAACCACCGTCTGCACGATCACGGTCAATTCGGCGGACGAAAAGGACGCGTTTCGCCGTCACCTGCCGGCCGACAAATACCGCTTCGTCGAGCTCGTCGAGCGCGGCCGACCCGACTGGCTGGCGTCGGCATGCCGGGCAGGCGTCCAGTGCGACATGCTGATCGTCTCCGGTCATTACGATGGCGGTCACGAATTCTTTTCCGAGCACGTGGAGGCGAGCGAGTTCCTGCCGGTCGCCGAGCTCGAGCGTGTGTCGTGCAGCGAATCGTGCCCGGGTCTCTTCTCCCGCCTGAAGGAGGTCTACCTGTTCGGCTGCAATACGCTCAACGCCGAAGCCCGGCGCACGGCGGACGACCTCGTGCGCGGACTCGCGGCGCGCGGTCTCTCGCGGGCCGACGCGGACCGGATCACGCAATCCCTCAATGCCCGATATGGCGAGAGCAGCCGCGATCGCATGCGGCTCGTGTTCAAGGACGTGCCGGTCATCTACGGCTTTTCGTCCGTCGCGCCGCTCGGCCCGACCGCTGCCGGCATTCTCGATCGCTATTTCCGGCTGGCGGGCACGAGCGATCTGGGGACTGGCCGGCCGAGCCCGCGCATCCTGGGCCAATTCTCGATGCATTCGCTCGCCGTGACGCGCGGAGTGGGCGCCGCCGACGCGCTTGCAAGCACCCGTAGCGACGTGTGTCAATTTGCCGACGACCGCCTCACCGACGCGCAGAAGATCTCGTCCATCCACCGTTTCCTGCAGCGGCCGATGCCGGACGTGCGGATGATGATGGACCGGATCGAGCAGTACGTATCGGGACTCGGCGACGACGCGCGGCGCGAGCGCGACACGGATGCCGCGCTGATCGCTTTGGCGCAGGACGCGCCAGCGCGTTCGCGCTATCTCGAATACGTGCGGGGCACGGAGCCGCCGGCGGTGCGCGTGCGGATGCTGGACCTCGCGCGCGACGTCGGCTGGCTCTCGCCCGACGAGCGGCGAGGAGAGGTGGCCGCGTTGCTCGGCGAAATCCTCGCGCGTGACGGCATCGGACCGGCGGAGGTCGATCTTGCCTGCACGCTCAATCGCGATGGCGATTTCGACTCCGTCACCGGCGCCCCGGCACGTGAGAGCGCCGCGCACACCGCCATGCGCGCATGCCTCGGCAGCGACGATGATCGCGCGCGTACGCTGGTGATGCTGACCAGCGCATCCGCGGTCGACGCGCGCATCGCGCAGACCTATCTGCGCCATCGGCGGATCGCGGCAACCGGCGAATTGCGCGCGGTCATCGCGGATATCGTGCAGACGCGCGATCCGGAGGCGCAGGCGCGGGCGCTCGGCGCGCTCGCGAGCCAGAACATCGCGGATCCGGAGGCGCTGGACGAGCTCGGGCGACTCTTTGCGGTGGCCGCCGCGGCCGAGGTGCAATCGGCAATTGCCGGTGTGCTGATCCGGGCCGATTTCCGGATGCTGTCGCGCGCCGATCTCGCGCAGACATTGCGCCAAACGCGCCTTCGGGCGCCGGGCGGCGACGAAGTGATGGGCATGTTGATCAGGCGCCTGCAAGCGCCCTAGGCTCGAGGCCGCGACGGCGCGGCCCCGTATCGACACTCGTCAAGGAGAACGGCATGGCAGCGTATGGCAAGGCAGCACAATCCAAGGTTGAGAAAACGATGCGGGAACGCAAGCAGGGCAAGCTTCGCAGTGGTTCCGGCAATAAAGTGACGAGCAGGAAGCAGGCGATCGCCATCGGGCTTTCGGAAGCGCGGAAGGCCGGCGCGAAGGTGCCTGAGCAGAAATAGAAGTAAAGTCGCTCGGCGCGACAGCGCGCGGCGATTTTCTACGACGCGCGCCGTCCGACGGCATCAGGCGCCAGGGCGAGCGGCGCCGTCTCGGGTTCCGACGCAACTTCGGGTGCCGGTGGCGCAGCGTCACCGACGCGCGCGCCGAACACCATTTCGGTAAGCCATGCGGCAAGCACGCTCGTGTAGGCGCGTTGGGCGACATCGCCCGACAACGCGTGGTCCGCGCCGGCGATCGCCCGATAGGTCAACGAGCGCGCGCTGATGCACGCTTCACGATAGTTGACGATCACCTGGTGCGGCACGACGGTGTCGTGCTCGGACTCGACGACCAGCACGTCGCCGGTGAAGGCCGTGCAGGCGCGCAGCGCCCGGCTTTCGTCGGGCCGCACGGGCTGCCGGCGATACAGCTCGAGGCCCTGGTCGAGTTGCAGCTTGCGCTTCGGCAGCGTCCAGTCGGAATCCTTGTAGAGCGCGGGCGCGCGCAGCGCCAGCCACTTCACCGGCCGCAGCGAGGTCAACAGCGCGGCGAGGTAGCCGCCGTAGCTGCTGCCGACGACGGCGATCGAGTCGACATCGACGCTTGTGCTGCGCGGCGAGAAAGTCGTAGGCCGCGAGCACGTCGCGCAGGCTCTGTTCGCGCGAGACCGTCTCGTACTGCGCGTGCGTCTGCGCGTGGCCGCGCAGGTCGAAAGTCAGGCAGACGCAGCCGAGCGCGGCGAGCTCGCGTGCGCGGTCGACGTACTGGTTCTGGTCGCCGCCCCAGCCATGCACGAACAGCACGCCCGGGATCAGCGTGCCGGGCGAGATCAGCGTGCCGAGGATGTGCTCGTCCTCGACGCGGATGTAGATAGGCTCATCGCGCGTCGGCATGGGCTTCGACCAGCGTGTACTTGGAAAGGGCGCCGACTTTCGGATCCATGCCGCGAAAGTACACCGTCGCTGCGGGCGGGATGGATGCGTCGTCGCCGTACACTTCGCGTGAGTCGGCGCGCACCGAGTGCAGCGAGGAATCGGCGCAAAACGCTTCCAGGGCGGCGATCTCCGCGCCGCTCGCGCCGCCCAGTCGCCACGATTGCTCGAGCACGCCCGAGCGGCGGGTTCCGCGCGGCGTCCACGCCTTGCGCGACGTCATAGTTGCGGCGGGAGGCAAAAAAGCCGGAAAAGCACACCGTAGCGGAATGGTCATAGGTGCGGGCCTGGGTGATTGCGAGCCGGAGGTCCGCCGGCAAGTCCAGAGCAAGGAGCCTTTCGAAGCCGCCTCGCACGACGCGCAAGGCGGAGCCGCCATAGACCTCGATCCCCGAATTGTTGATCGTAAGGTGCTGCGTGCCGCAATAGGAGGCCGTCACGCCGGCGACGCGGATCTGCCCCACGCTTTGCGTCTTGACCGTCGTCAGATTCTGCTCGACCACGACGCCGGCCTCGATGTTGTCGGAATCGATGGCGGCGATCACGGCGTCGAGCTCGGCGGCGTCATGCGCGGTCCATTGTCCGATTCCCGCGACGCCGGTCGCGAGCTTGACCCGAACGGGACCGTTTTCGAGCAGCATCCGCCCCGCGCGCCGCGCGTCCTCCGCGGTGAACGCGGAATACCCCGGCAGCACGGAATCCGCCACCTGGTGCGGAAATTCAGTCGACCATCCGCGCGGCGCGAGGGCCCCGTCGTCGACGAGTGGATGGGTGATCGTCTTCGTGGCTGCGAACGCGGCCGGAACCACGCCGCCGAACAGATCGCCGGCGTCGTCGATGTGCAGGCTGGCTGCGTCGGCACGCGTCAACGTGTTGCTCGGCACGAAATAAGGTCGAGCGTCGTAACGCCCGCCGGGAACGTATTCGCCTGCATAGCCGAACCGGGCGACGGCAGCGAGTCGACGCGCGATTTCCGCCCGTGTGCACGCTTCGTGACCGTCAGGTGCGCCGGAGTTGCCCACCGCGTAGGTAACGACCTCGCGGCGTTCGGAATGTTTCTGGCCAGTCGGCATTTCGTCGGCGCGGACGGATGGGTGAACGGCAGTGCCTCGTCGCATGTCAAGTTCCCGCCAGGTCGGAATTCGACGATGATGACCGCCGCGCACGCTCTGTGCAGTATCGCCACGGCGCAATGCGTTGTAGTATTTTTCTGACGCGGGGGATCCGCGAGCGCAGTCTTTCCATGTCCGCACCGCGTAGGACGGCGCTTACATCAAAATAAGCGTTCCGGCGCGCCCGCCGCCGTTGAGTCTTTCCGCGATTTGGCTTATTTTCTGCCCGGATGCGTCCGTCGCGCCGTCCCGGCGGTCCACTGGAAGCGAGTCCCATGGAGTCCAACCCGACCGCGCCGAAACTGCCGGATGCCGACGACGATGCAATGGATGCGGCGCAGGCGGGCCGGATCCTGGTCGTCGACGATGACCGCGACGCCGCGGATACCGTGGCGGCGCTGCTGGAGGCGATGGGCATGGCGGTGATGCCGGTGTATTCGGCACGCGATGGCCTCGACCGCCTCGACGAATGCCCTGACGTGCGCCTCGTCATTTCGGACGTCCGGATGCCCGGCGTGGATGGATTCGACTTCATCCGCGTCGTCAAGCACCGGTTCCCCGCGATGGCTGCTCTGCTGACCACCGGCCTTCCGATTACCGACGACGATGTCGTCCCCCAGGGGACGATCATTCTGCAGAAGCCCTTTGCCGCGGAGGAACTGCGGCGTGCGGTCGCGAAGCAGCTGCAAGTTGGCCCGGAATCGGGCGCGGATTCCGCCGCCGTCTAAAGCGTCGGCCGCTCGACAACCAACCCTTGCAATCAACCTACAGGGTGTTCAGACGAATTCTGATGGTGACGGTGCGCGCCGCGCCGCACAGTCGAGATGCGGACGCGCCCGCGTTCCGTAAACCTCGTTTTCACGAATTCCCGGAGACTCGCCATGGATCGAACCACCACAATCGGCAATCCCGCGCTCGGCGGCAACACGAATCCCCTTTCCAATCCCGCGACCCAGGCCAAGCTCGATGGCGCTGCGCAGTCGGCGCACAAGACCGTCGACGCGGTGGCCGGCAAGGCAACCGAAAACGTCGACCGCTTGAGCGGAACGGCGCATCGTGCGGTGAACGGCGCAGCCGATGCCGTGACGTCGGCGACGGATGCCATGGCGTCGGCGGCCGATTGGGCCATGGGGATTCCCGCCCAGGCGAAGGAAATGCAGACCAAAGTCACGGACGCGGCCTGTTCGTCGATTCGCGCCCGTCCGCTCACGACGGTGGCGGGTGCGCTCGTCGTCGGATACCTGGTCGGCCGTCTGGCGCGCTGGTAATCGGCATCGACGTTCGGACGCGGCATGAGCGGGCAATCGCCCGCGCCATCGGTCCCCGGCAGCAACCGCCCGGCGCGCGACACGCGCCGGGCCCATCGCCTTTGCGCTGCGAGTTGACAGCGCGGGCTCGTCCTGCACGCGAATCCGGCGTCCTGTAGCGCTCGCGGCGAGTTGCGTCGTGACAACTCGGGCGATGTGGCATACCTTGTAGGACTTGCGGCGCCCAGCGAGAGCGATAAGCTGTAGGACAGGTCCGACAGCGCTTTGGGTTGCCCACCTATGCGGCGCCGCGCTCGCGCTGACTACGATGTGCAATACCACGCAACGCTAGGAAGGGCGCGCGATGTCTCATCCCGAACTGTCATCCGACAATGTCGTCATGTTGCCGTTCGTGGCGACGCGTCGGGCCGCGTCGGCACCCGCTGTCGGCCGATTCGGTCGCCTGCTCGGCGGATGCCAGGGGATGCAGGACGTGTATCAGCGCATCGCCAAGGTCGCGCCGACGTCGGCGACCGTCCTCATCACCGGTGAGTCGGGAAGCGGCAAAGATGTCGTCGCCGAAACGATCCATGAAGTGAGCGCACGCGCGGCCCATCCTTTCGTCGCGCTCAACTGCGGCGCGCTTCCGCGCAATCTGATCGAGGCCGAGCTGTTCGGCTACGAACGTGGCGCGTTCACCGGCGCCGAACGCATGCACCGGGGCGCATTCGAACGCGCGAGCGGCGGAACGCTCTTCCTCGATGAAATCGCCGAGATGGCGCCGGACATGCAGGTGCGGCTGCTGCGCGTGCTGGAAACCGGTCGCTACACGCGCGTGGGCGGCGAGCGCGAGCTCCAGGCCGCCGCGCGAGTCGTCGCCGCGACCAACCGCGATCCGCGCCGGGCGGTGCGCGAAGGCCTGCTGCGAGAGGACCTGCTTTACCGCCTCGAAGTCTTTCCGATCGCCGTCCCGCCGTTGCGCGAAAGGGAAGGCGACGCGGGGATGCTGGCCGAGCACTTCCTGCGCGAGCTGAATGCAACCGAAGGAACGCAAAAGGTTTTCACGCCGGCGGCGCGCGCGTTCTTGCTGGCGCACCCTTGGCCCGGCAACGTGCGGGAGCTCAAGAATGCGGTGCAGCGGGCATTCATCCTCTCCGATGAGCGGATCGATTTCGACAGCTCGGACCACGAGCATCCCGCGTCCACGCGCCCGTGCCTCACCGTTCCCGTCGGCACGGCACTTGCCCAGATTGAAAAGCAGGCGATTTGCCTGACGCTCGACGCGTGCGACGGCGACAAGCGCCACTGCGCGGAATTGCTGGGCATCAGTCTCAAGACGCTCTACAACCGCCTCGCCGCATATCACGCCGCGACGGCCGCCTCGGCGACGAGATGATGGCGACCAACCCCCTCAACCAACTTGCGCCCTCGGCGCCAAAGGCCATGATCCGAATCCTGATCGCCGATGATCATGCCATCGTTCGCGCTGGCCTCCGGCAATTCATTGCCGACCAATCCGACATGCAGATCGCGGCGGAAGCCGCGACCGGCAACGAGACGATTGCGCTCGTGCGCTCGACGGAATTCGACGTCGTCCTGCTCGACATCTCGATGCCCGACAAGAACGGCATCGACACGCTCAAGACGCTGAAGCATGTGCGGCCGGAGCTCCCGGTGCTCATGTTGTCGGGCTTTTCCGAGGATCAGTACGCCGTCAACCTGCTGCGCGCCGGCGCATCGGGCTACCTCAACAAGGAATCGGCAGCCACCCAGCTCGTCGGCGCCATACGGACCGTCGTGCGCGGTCGAAAATTCGTCAGTCCCGCGTTGGCGCAGATCCTCGCCGACGGGGTGAGCGGCGATGCCGATCGCCCCCTCCATGGCGAGCTGTCGCAGCGGGAATTCCAGATCTTCTGCAAGCTGGCGGCGGGTGCGGCGGTGTCGAAGATCGCGGACGAATTGCACCTGTCCGTGAAAACCGTCAGCACCTATAGGACCCGCGTCCTGGAAAAAATGGGGATGAAGTCCAATGCGGACCTCACCTATTACGCCATCAAGAATGGACTGATCAACTGATCGTGGATGGCGGCCGATCGGACGACATGCACCTCGGTGGGTGTCGGACAAACACCGACAGTTTTGCCGGGCCGTCCCTGCTATCGTTTTGGTCGACTGCGCTTCGAGCCCTTCGTGCGCACCCTCATGGATTGCGCATGATCGGTGCTTGTGCCGAAACCAGTCGCGGGTGCGCGTCGACCAGGAAACATGTGAACAAATCGCAACTGCGCGTCGTCATCGTCGAGGATTCGGCGATCATTCGTGCGCGCCTCGCTGAATCGCTGACCGAGATCCGGAACCTGGCGATCGTGGGCCATGCCGAAACCGAGGCCGAAGCGGTGTCGATACTGCGCGACGGTACATGGGACGCGGTCATTCTCGACTTGCAACTGAAGGCAGGCACCGGGCTTGGAGTGCTGAAAAAACTCAAAGAGGTCGGGCGGCCGGCGCGCGCCAAGGTCATTGTGTTCACGAATTACGCCTTCCCCCAGTACCGCGATCGCAGCCTGTCTCTCGGCGCGGATTATTTTTTCGACAAGTCGCGCGAATTCGATCGCGTTCGCGACGTGCTTACCGATCTCGCCTCCGGCGAAACCGCGCATTAGCAGCGGGAGGACTCCATGCCGAGGTCCAAGCCTGTCGCCGTCGCGAGTGCGGTCGCCGTGCCGACATCCCCGGACGCGCCGCGTAGCTTCACGGTGAGCGAAATCGCGCTTGTGATCACAGCCGTCGTAGCGTGCATTGCGGGCGCGCGTTTCGCCGAGCCGTTTCTGGTGCCCATCGTGACCGGCATCCTGGTGAGCTATACGCTGCGTCCCATGGTTTCGTTGCTGGAACGGGCCCATGTTCCACGCTTCCTGGCTGCGGCGCTCGTCGTCACGGTGTTGATCGCGCTCGTCGCGGCCACCGCGTACACGCTGCGCGATGACCTGAACGACTGGGTAGCCGAGTTGCCGGTCGCCGCACGCAAGCTGCGTCACGCCGTCGCCGACTCGGAGCGCCTTGCGCCGGGACCGATGACGCACATGAAGGCCGCCGCGGTGGAGCTGGACAAGGCGGCGGCCGAAGCTGCGGGGCGACCGGCGTCCGCACCGGCGGTGCCCGCGGCGGGCGTTCAGGCGCAGTTCCAGGAATTCGTCACCCGACAATCCGGGCAGGTGCTATCCGTTCTTGCGGACATCTTCATTGCGCTGATGCTCGCGCTTTTCGTGCTCGCCGCCGGTGACACGTTTCGGCGCAAGCTGGCGAAGATCGCCGGCGCCTCGCTTGCGCGCCGGCGCGTCACGGTGGAAGTGCTGGACGAGATCGACGGCCAGATCCAGGCCTACATGCTGACGTTGCTGGTGGCCAATGTCCTGATCGCCGTTGCGACGTGGGGCGCGCTGGCTGCGCTGGGCCTCGCGAATGCCGGCATCTGGGGTGCCTTCATCGGGCTCGTCCATATCGTTCCGTATGTCGGCACGATCGTCGCTTCGTCCGGTGCCGGCGTCGCCATGTTCCTGCAAACGGGCAATCCCGGCGATGGAATCATCGCCGCCAGTGTGGTCGCGGCGATCTCCTCCTGCATCGGGATGGGGCTCGCCACGTGGATGCAGGGACGCGCCGCCCACATGCACCCGGTCGCCGTGTTCGCCGGCGTGCTGTTCTTTGCCTGGCTATGGGGCGGCTGGGGCTTGTTGCTTGGCGTTCCGATCCTGGCGGTGCTGAAGAGCGTCGCGGACCGCGTCGATGCACTGCAACCAGTCAGCGAGCTGCTGCGCGGCTGACGGGCACGTCACGCCGTCTTGACGCGCAACCGGGATTCCCGTGTGCCGTTTGCGGTTAGCAGCGCGGAAATGGGTGCGTCGGAGCGCGCGACAGGCGCGTCCGCATCAGGCACGACATGGGCGCGATGCCGCCGCCGGGCGTCGAGGACCACCGAAAATGCCCACACGATGGCAAAGCCAATCCATAACCATTTCATCGGTGTCTCCGTAGAACCCGTGCAAGGGGATTTCCGTACGCTCATTGTCCACGGGGATGGGCCTGCCGGCATTGCGCGGACGACACGATCGAATGTCGGCGGGCGGCACGACACCCTGTAGGACCGCGATCAGTTCCGCTGGCCCTCGTCGTTCAGGGTGGCAATGAGCTTGGCGTCGCGCACGAAGGCGGATTCCACATAGCCGATCGCCGCACGGCCGCTCAGTCCCATGAACATCAGTCCGGCGGCGCGCATGGCGTCGGCATAGCGTGGATCGGTGACCAGCACGCCGATGGCGGCGGCAAGCCGGACATACGCCGCATTGTCCAATCCCTTGGGCGCGATCAGGCCGAGCCAGACGACGAACGATCGTTGCCAGAGCTCTCCGAACGACGGCACGCCCGGCAGTGCGCCTACGCGCGTGCCGGAGGTGACCGCGATGA
>CAWFMY010000033.1:0-112830 GCA_963816925.1 uncultured beta proteobacterium
TGACGGCCACAAGGCGGGAATCCGGGCGGTCGAACCACCTCTAGCCCTGCTTCGCTTGGACGATCGCCAAATGCCGTCTCATGCCTCATTTCCGCTGAACTGGTATGAAGCTTGCATATGCGTCATCGATGTCGCGGCGCCGTGCAGGTTGAGGTGTACAAGGCAACCGGGCGTCACTTAATCGGCAGGGCTTGAGAGGATCGGGGTCATGAAACAACGGAGCCGCGCGACGCGCGCTGCCAAGGCCGTGCAAGCGCACCGTCAAACAGATAGCCCGATCCAAATGTGCTGCCGCGAAGGATCGCGCGTTGTAAATTGACATTATCCGGTGATCATGGCCACCTTTACTTCTTCGGAATCCGTCTGCCTTGCATCGCTCCCGCGGTGCGGACGCTGCATTTCATGGATGGGGCGCCGCTTTCGAAGCACCGACAAGACGACAGTGAACTTTTCGGTCAACGGGCTCTGTTCGAACGTGAAAGCACCGCCTGATCTCACGGGCCGTCAAGTTCACTACCTCGACGGTGCCAACTTTCCTCAATTCAAACATTGGAAGCACGAATAGCGGGGCAACGCAATCGAAAATTCGCGTTGGGTATACACCGCAGGCCCTCGGCACGACGCAAAGCGTGCTGTGCCAGCCGTGCGCTGCCATATTGAGACCGTCAATCGTTGATCATGCTGTTCCTAATTATCATCGCCTTGCTGATTGCGCTTGCGTTGTGGTGGCACCTTGGGGGAACGCGGAAGCGATCCCGCCGAGGCAAGGTGCGTGACCCGAAGCGCACGGCCGACAATTTCAGCTGCGTCGAGTTGCGTTTCAGTGACAACGCATGCGATGCTGTCAAGAGGATCGGCGAAAAACGATTTCTGTCAGGCGAGGCACCCGAAATTCCAGTGCCAGGATGTGATGCGGCCACGTGTGCTTGCCGCTATGTGCATCATAAGGACCGCAGGCACAACGACCGGCGCAACCCTTTCCCCATGCGGGCGGCGGGCCCGCCTGCCTCCGTGGGGGAAGATCGCCGCACAAAGAGGGATCGCCGCAGGTCTCCGAATAGCCGTTCAGCCCGAAGAAAATGGTGATTGACGATCGATCCGGATCGACGCCGTCCATGTGTCGCCATTCGATGACCATGGCAGTCGGCTAACGGTCGAATCCCTTGTTCGGATTGATCAGATACTTCTCTCCCGTTGCACGCTTGCCATAGACCGCGATTTCGTCCAGCCGGAGCGCATCGGCGAGCGAGATCACCTTCGTGTAGTGGCTCGCGAACGTCGTCTTCAACTCCGCCACCACCCGCTCACGCAATTTTTGCGCCGCCGCGGGTCCGATTCTTTGCAGGAACGGCCACAACAACCAGCCCCCGACGCCCCACGCAAAGCCAAACTTGCGGTTGAGTACGATCGGACCGGGGTCGAGCGCACCGTAGATGTAGACCTGTTTATGCGTTGCCGACCCGTAGCGGCTGTACTCCGTCGCAGTTCGGGATAACGCAGCCTCCATGCCGTTCAGAATTTGACCGGCAAGCGTGCCCCCGCCGGTGGCGTCGAATGCGATCGTCGCGCCCGTGGTGACCAGGGCTTCGGTCAGATCCTGCGTAAACGTCGGCGCGCTGGTGTCGCACACGTGCCGCGCACCTGACCGTTCAAGCAGCGCGGCCTGTTCTTTCTTGCGCACGATGTTCACCAGCCCCACGTTGTCCTGCATGCAGATCCGGTTGAGCATCTGACCCAGGTTGGAGGCTGCGGCGGTGTGCACCAGCGCCGTGTGACCTTCCCGCCGCATGGTTTCGACCATGCCCAGCGACGTCAGCGGGTTGACGAAACACGACGCACCCTCGGCCGGGGTCGTGCCTTCCGGCAGCGCCAGGCATTGATTGGCCTTGACGCAACGGTACTGCGCGTACATCGCGCCGCCGAACACCGCCACGACCTTGCCCAGCAGCGCCTGCGACGCGTTGGACGAACCGGCGCGCACGACGACGCCAGCCCCTTCATTGCCGACCGGCATCGACTGGTCGAGGCGGCCCGCCATGCCTTTCAGCGCTTCCCCGGGAACGCTGGCGGTGACGACCGGATGCTCGAGCGTCCCGGATTGGCGCGCCGAATTCATGTCCGCGGCACCCAACAGAAGTCCCAGGTCCGACGGATTGATGGGACTCGCTTCAATGCGGACGACGACTTCGTCGGGCGCAGGGGACGGAACCGGTACGCTGACGAGGGACAGCTCGAGTTGCCCGTCTTTTCTGACCAGTGAGCGAATCTGCAGCGCTTGGTCGGGATGGCCGGTCGCCACGGTTGCGATCTCCAGAATGGGAACTCGGGGGGACGGGGCCGTCGATTATTGGACAGCGGCCCGCCGGTTGGCGTCGATGCGGGCGTCGACGGTCGCGACGATCTCGTCGAGCGCCGCCGAGCGCATGCCCTTGCGCGCCGCGACGCTTTGCACGAGGCGATCCACGCGCTCGATATGCGGCGCGCCGTTGGCCACGGCGCGCGCGGCCGAGGAGGGCCGGCCGAGGCTCGCGGCGGCATGGGCGTATTTCTCGAAGGGCACCCGGTCCTCCGGCGCCGCGCCCAGCGAACTGCAGAGCGACTCGACCCACTCGTAGATCGCGCGCGAGCGTTCGATGTCTTCGTGCACCGTTTCCCTGATCGAGCAAACCGAGTCGGCGCGAATGCAGCGATAGTTGCCGGTCATCAGCATGCTCCACTTCGCCAGCGGAACGAAGACGGAGTCGTGAACCTTGAGCTTGACGGGCAGCTCGACCCTGTCGTGGCCATTGCCGTCATCGAACCTGGCCGCCTCGATGTCTGCCTGCAATCGCCGCAGGATCGCGGTGTGCTCGTCGGACGCGAAGCGCGCGGCCTTGAAGTTGGTCGGCAGGCCCACCTGCAGGACGTTGACCTTCTCGTCCGGCGGACGAAATGCCTGTGGATCGGGGCTGCACAGCGTCAGGAGCGCGGGATCGAAGTTGTCCCACACGGTCGCATCGGTGTAGCAGTGCCGGTGGTCGTCCGCCGATATGCCGGGAAGCCGGCTCAGGTACGTGAGCGGTGGCATGTTCATGATGGACATGCACGGGATTCTGGCGCGCGCGACGTCGTCGAGGAGCTCGCGCACGCCGGGGGACCGGTACTGAGGCTCCTGCATCGCGAGACCGGCGAGATCGAAGTCGGCCGGATCGAACGCCTGCGCGCCGCCCGCAGTCAGGATGCCCGGCAGCCGGCGCGAATCGACTTCGAGGAATCCGCCGTCGCCGCGCACCGGAAAGCGTACGCGGAAGCCTTCCTGGTTCATCAGCGCGGCCTCGGCGGGGAGGCACACCAGGCTGACGGAATGCCCCGCGAGGAGCATCTTGCTCGCGAGCAGCGAGCCATAGGAGGCGCCGAGTATCAGAACGCGGTATGGCTTGCCCATCGCGGATCTCCCCATGGTCTTGCGACTCCCGGGAACCTGCAGGCCGGACTCTACGCCACCGGCGCCTTCCGTTTCACGCTCCAGCTCTTTTGCAGCGACGGCGGCAGCGCGAACTCCTCGCGACTCCAGCCCTTGTCCATGTCCCAGACGCGATGGACGATCGCGTGGAACAGCGCTTCGGCCACCCGGCGGGCGGCCGGCAGCTCCATCAGTTCGCTGAAGCCGTGCTCGAAGATGTGGAGGAATCCGGCGACCATCCCTTCCTCGGTCTTCTCGTCGGTATCGAGCCGCACGCCCAGCATCGCGGCGTCCTTGTCGCCGACGAGCTGCACGAGCAGTTCCCTTGGCACGTGCTTGAGGCCGATGGGCATCACGCCCACCATCCATTCGAGCAGCGCCTTGGTGAGCGCCGCGCCGTCCTTCGAAGCGCCGGCGCGCCGCCTTTTCAGCGTCTCGAACAGATATTGCGCGTCGTCGAAATTGCGCGCGAGAAGGTCGTCGTGAACGCCCATCATGTGCCCGACGACGCTCCACGCGTGGACGTAAGCCTCGCGCTCCTCCGGTGTCGGATGCGCGCCGAACTGGTCGAGGCCGCGCAGCCCGACGAACGAGAACGTCAGGATCACGTAGGCCATCGATTCCTGGTTGATCGGCTGGCCCGAGGCAGGATCCCATTTCTGCACCGCCAGCGCGCGGCCGAGCTCGCCCTTGCCGCCGGCGGGCGGGTCGTTCGCGAGCAGCAGGTGCCGGATCGCGGCGTGCATCAGCCGCACTTTCAGGCAGCAGCGGATGCCTTCGCCCGGCGTCGCACGATCGTCGTCCGTCGGCTTCGCGCGCCGCCTCTTCTTCGGTTTTGCGCCCGGCGCGGCCGCAGGGGCAGGGTCCATGCCGCCGGGCTGCATCACGGTGATCACCATGTGCGAGGTTTCCCAGATGCGGCGGTAGACGTGGTCCTGGAGCTGCGTGGTCGACGCGAGAACCGGCACGTCCGCGCGGTCGAGATAGCACTCGGGCAGGCTCGCGCAGCACAGGATCGTCGTCGCCAGCATGCCGTGGCGGGAAAAGAGATCCTCGGCGAGCTCGACCTTCGGGAGCTCGATCCAGGCCGGGAGCACCGAGTTGTCGGCGAAGTACCGGTCGATCTTCTGCTGCACTTCCGGCGGCGGCGGATCGGTGTTGCGCACCATGTTCATCAGGATGCGGTTGACGCCGTCGAGCTTGTGGCTCGCGTAAACGGCGTCGACGACGCTGTCGGCGGCGGGATCCGCCTCGAAGCGCATCAGGTCGAGGTACTTGTCGGTCCACAGCTCGCGGCCCATCGGGAGTCCTTGCTTCAAGCGAAAAGTCAGTCGGCGACCGCGGGCGCATGCGCCGCGAGCGATTGCAGCAGCGTGCGCGCGCGCATGAGGTCGGGTGTGTCGGTGCGGTCGGGAATGGCGTCGAGCGCGGCGGCGAGACCCTGGCGCGCGGGCGCGCGCTCGCCGCGCGCGGCAAGAAACGACGCGAGGCTCGCGGCGGCGCGCAGCGCGAAAACCCGGTTGCCCTGCTGGTGCGCGATGTCCCGCGCGCGCAGGAACAGGCGCTCGATGACGGCGTCGTCGCGCTCGGGCGCGCCGCGTGCGCGGCGGAATTCGCCGTCGAGGCGCTCGATCTCCGCCGCCATGAACGCCTCGCCGCCTTCCGCGATGAGGCGGCGCGCCTCGTCGAGGCGCCGGTGCGCGCTTTCGTGGTCGCCGTTCGCGGCTTCGACGTCGGCGAGCAGCGTGAGGAAATACGGCACCACCATCCCGCTGCCGATCCCGCGGTAGGTCGCCAGCATGTCCTCCATGTGCTTCGCGCCCTTCGCGCGCTCGCCGGAATCGAAGAGGGCGCGACCCGCGAAGATCGATCCCCAGACGAGCCAGAAGCCCAGTGCCTGCGCGGTCGAGAGCTCGATCGTCGCGGTCGCGTGCGCGGCCATCGCGGCGGAATCCTGCCGGTACGCGTCGAGCCATGCGGCCACGCCCAGCGCGTAGGCCTGGCTGAACGGATGCTTTATCTTCGCCGCGAGGTCGACCGCCTCGCGCGATCGCGCGAGCGCCCGTTCCGTCTCGCCCTGCAGGAAGAGGACCATCGACAGGACGGAGCGCGCGGTGACGCCGGCATCCTGGCTCGTCAGGAACGCGTTCGGATGGTGCAGCTCCGTGACATAGGCCGCGACCGCCGCTTCGAGATAGCCGCGCGCCGCCGGGAGGTCACCCATGTAGTAGAGGCTGAGACCCAGCCCGAAGTTCGCCTCGAGCACGAGCGAGTCGTCGTTCTCGCCGGACGCGATGGCCATCATTCGTTGCGCGAACTCGTAGCCCTTCGCCTGATCGCCCTTGACGAGATAGAACGCCCACAGCCCCCACACCACCCAGAAGAGCTGCGGATTCGGGCCCACGCGCTCGGACAGCGTCTGCGCGCGCGCATACGCCGCGGCGACTTCGGGCGCGGCCCAGCCTTTCTGAATCGTCAGCGCGACGCCGAGCGTCGACAGGAACGCGAGCTCCATGCGGTCGCGTTCCGGCGTTTCGGGCAGCGCGGCCAGCAGTTCCAGGCCTTGCCGCACATGGCTTTCCGCTTCCGCGGTCGCCGACGACGCGACGGCCTGCCGCCCCGCCTCGAGCCAATAGGGCACCGCCTTCGCGGGCGCGCCACCCTTGGTCCAGTGCTGCGCGATCCGCTCGGGCCGCGCGCCGCCGCCCGCGCCGCGCTCCAGCGCCTGCGCGATCCGCTCGTGGTAGTGCTGCCGCGTGCGCTTCAGCAGCGACTCGTAGGCGGCATCCTGGATCAGCGCGTGCTTGATCGCGAAACCGGTGCTGGTCGTGAAGACGAAGCCGTCGCGCAGCAGCTGATCGAGGCCCTTG
Source organism: uncultured beta proteobacterium (assembly GCA_963816925.1). Lineage (GTDB taxonomy): Bacteria > Pseudomonadota > Gammaproteobacteria > Burkholderiales > Casimicrobiaceae > CAIWHR01. The sequence goes on from CAWFMY010000033.1 coordinate 6,313, forward strand.
CCGAGCACATGCTCTTCATCCGGAAGAATTTCGCACAGGAGCTCGAAGCTCCATTCGCGCCCGATCGCGGCACCGAGCTGGACGACCTTCTTCGCTTCCGGGAGCATCCGGTCGAGGCGCGCCATGAGGAGGTCGTGCAGCGAGGCCGGCACCATGATGTCGGGCAGCGGCCCCGCGAGCTCGAAGCTGCGCTCGGTTTCGCGCAGCGTGCCCGAATCGAGGAACATGCGCGTCATCTCCTCGACGTACAGCGGGTTGCCGTCCGTTTTCGCGACGAGCAGCGACATCACCTGCGGCGGCAGCGGCTTGTCGCCGACGACGCGCCGGATCAGCGTCTCCGTGTCGGAGGGCGACAGCTGGTTGACGTGCAGCACCGTCAGGTTGTCGGCGCTCGGCCAGGGCACGACGAAGCCCGGCCGCGAAGTCATCAGGACGAGCAGCCGGCTCGCCGGAAGCTTGGCCATCACCGCGCCGAGCAACTCGAGCGTCGTCGGATCGACCCAGTGCAGGTCTTCGACGACGAGAAGCGTGGGGCGCACGCCGGCGCGCGCGGTGAGCAGCGACAGCAGCGCGCCGACCGTCTTCTGCTTTTGCGTCAGCGGATGCAGCCCGAGCGGCTTGTAGCCGGCTTCCGGCGGAAGTCCGAAGAGCTGCGCGACGAGCGGCAGCGCGGTATCCATCTCGCAGCCGTGTTCCGCAAGACCCGCGGCCAGGCGCTCGAGGCGCGCGGACGGCGCCTGGTCGTCGGCGAATCCCATCCGCGCGCGAAGCGGGGCGACCACCGGGTAGAACGCGGTGCTGCTGTAATACGGCGAGCAATAGCATTCGAGGATCTCGCACGAGCCTTCGCCGATCCGTTCGCGGAAGACCGAAAGCAGCCGCGACTTGCCGACGCCGGGCTCGCCCTGCAGCAGCACGCCGTGCCCCGGGCTGTCGCGCGCGGCGAGCCACGCCTCGACGAGGCCGGCGATCGCGTTCTCGCGTCCGACGTACGGCGCGAGCCGCTGCGGCGACGCCGCTTCCAGCCGGTGGCGGGCGCCGCTTGCCGCCAGCACGCGGAACACCTCGACCGGCGCGTCCAATCCCTTGAGGTGGTGGAATCCCTGCGATGCGGTCTCGAAGAATCCGGAAACGAGGCGATGCGTGGCCGCGCTGATGACGAGCGTGTCGGGCTCGGCCAGCTGCTGGAGGCGGGCCGCGATATTGGGCGCATCGCCGAGGGCGAGCCGCTCGGTGCCGGCCGCGCCGCCGAGATCGCCGACGAGCGTGAGGCCGGTGTGCACCGCGACGCGCACCGAAATCGTGACGCCGCGCTCCGCCTGCATGCGCTCCGCGAGCGCGCGGACCGACTGCAGGATCTCGAGTCCCGCCTGCACCGAGCGGCGCGCGTCGTCCTCGTGCGCGACCGGGTAGCCGAAGTAGACGAGGATGCCGTCGCCCTGGAACTGCGCGGTCGTTCCCTCGTACCGGTTCACGACCGTGCTGCAGGCATCACGATAGTCGCGGACGACGTCGCGCAGGTCCTCGGGATCGAGCGCATGCGAGAGCTGGACCGAGCCCACGAGGTCGCAGAACATCAGCGTGAGCTGCCGCCGTTCGACGAGGGCGGCGTCTTCGGCCGATGCCTTGGCGGAGGACGGGCGTGAGCCCCGTGCCGCATTGATGACAGAAGCGCGCGGCGGGCGCGACGTCGACGCCGCAGGACGGGCACTGCACCGCGAGCGGCGTTCCGCATTGCGTGCAGTACTTGGCGCCGGCCGGATTGACGGCGCCGCAGTCGGCGCAGTTCATCGCGGGGGCGGCGGCAGCGCGCAGCGCGCCGCGGCGGCGAATGTCGCGGTCGTCACCGGTCCCGGCGGCAGCGCGAAAGCCGCCGGCAGCTGCGGCAGGTCGCGCACCCGGACGTCGGGCCACAGATGGTGCGAGCGGTGCTGGGTCAGGATCAGCATCGGCTCGTCGCCGAAGAGCGTCCGGCCGGCGCGCACGAGCCACGGCGGGAACGGCAGCGCATACGTGCCGAGCTCGCCGCGCCGATTGTGGAGCAGGTGGTGGAACACGAAGCCCGCGGTGCCGACGCTCACCCGCAGCGTGATCCAGTAGACGATGAACACGGCGGGATTCACGGCGGCGACGATGCCGAAGCACACGAGGCGGATCGCGCCGTCGCGCAGCGAGCCGCGCGTCGACGCCCCGCGCGCGGATCCATTCGACGAGCGAGCGCTCGGGCGTGGTCAACGCGTGGGCGAACGCGCGCAGAGGTCCGCCTTCGATCTGCCAGCGCTCGGGATCGCGCTCGCCGCCGCCGAAGCGATGGTGGCGAAAGTGGATGGCGCGATGCTCGCGAAAGCCGAGGCCGAACGGCGTGTCGAAGATCATGGCGAGGCGATGGAACGCCGGAACCTGCGCGGCGTCGCGCACGTGCAGCAGCTCGTGCAGGCCGAGCGACAGGCGCACGTAGAGCCACGGCACCGCGGCGACGAGCGTCCAGGAAGGCAGCACATCGAACAGCGCCGCGGCGAGCACCGCGTAGAGCGCGAGCGTGTGGCCGAGGGTCAGCCGCACGTAGCGGCGGGCGTCGGCGTCGTCCCGCCGCGCGGCGGCATCGGGTATTGCGTCGGCCGCGTGCGCGGCAACGAAGGGCGGGGTGTTGGCGAGGAGGGCGGCGAGCGTCAAGGAGTGTCTCGGGATCGGGTGGCACGGGCCGGTCGCGCCGCGCGCCATCCTAGACTGCACCCCGCGAGGCGTCAACGATTGTAGACCACGAGTGCGATGGATGATTCGGCGAGATCGGGCGAGTCGGTGCGGCGAATCGCGGAAGTCACTTCTCCGCCAGCACGTACTCATGCTGCGCATCCCGCAGCGTCAGGGCACGCTTGTCGCCGCTGCGCCCGACCACGAATTCCAATCCGTTCATACCGGGCACGATCGTGATGAACGACGTCGTTCCGTCCGGATTCACGCGGGAACCCACTTCGCTGGAAAATTCGCCGAAATCGAAGATGATCCGCCCGCCGTCGCGCGACACCGCGATTTCGCCCACGGCGGCGTTGGTGTAATGGGGGGCGAGCGCCGCCGCCGCGACGGAATCCGCCGGAACCGTGAGCAATTTGCGCTCCGCGGCCATTTCCTCGTAGAACGCCTTGGCCTGCGCGACGACCTGCGCGTCCGCCTCCGGCTTGCCGTCGAACAGCACTTCCAGAAGCTTGCGGCGAAAGACGGTGCGAATGATCCAGCCGGGATCGCCATTGGTCAGCACCACCGCGCCGACACCGTGCTCGGGCAGCCACATCATGTCGCTGTGAAAGCCGATCATGTCGCCGCCATGATGGACCACCGGCGTCCCGTACACCGAATCGACAATCAGTCCCATCCCATAGGTCACGTCGATGCCCACCGCGACCTGCGGCGCCCGTCGGGCCAGAAGCGCGTCCCTGGCGATGTATCGCGTGCCGTCGGGCAGCCTGCCTTCCGCGAGCTCCATCGCGACGTAGTTGAGCACGTCGTTCACCGTGCTCCACGCGCCGCCCGCGGGACGCACCGGAACCATGGAGAGGTTGGCGCGGCCCTCGGCCAGCGCCATGCGTCCGTCGACATCGGGGGCATGGGGCACGGCGAAGTTGCCTCGCTGGGCGACCGCGAAATCGTGCGTCGTGTCGTTCATGCCGAGCGGAGCGAACACGCTCGACCGCATCGCTGCGTCATAGGCGGCGCCGAGCTCGAGGTCGGGGGACACGACGTGGCCGCCAAGGTAACCGGCGGCGGCCGCCATGAGATTGGAGTACTGGAACAATTCGCCAAAGCCGCTGGTCGGTTGCATCGTCCCGAGCGATTTCATCGCTCCTTCGGGCGTCACGTCCTGGAATTCGAGCAGCCACTCGAGATCCTGCCGAGGCATACCGGTGCAGGCGCAGATCAGGTGCTTGATCAGGACCTGGCGCGTCGTGTTGGCGTCCCCCAGCCTGAAGGTCGGCAGCACGCTCGATCGCCGGCGTGTCCCAGGACAACCTCTTCGCGTCGACGAGCTGCGCCAGCATCAGCGTCACCAGCGCCTTGGTGTTGGACGCGATCATGTACCGTGTCTGCGCGTCCACGCTCGTCGACTTGCCCAGTTCACGCACGCCGAATCCGCCGGCGAATACGATCTTGCCGCCCTGGTAGAGCCCCACCGACACGCCGGGAACGCCGGTCGCCTTCATTGCCGCCTCGACAAAGCGGCCGAGCTCGGCGATGCGCGAAGCATCGAGCGGATGCGCCGTCCTCCCAGCGAATGTTTCGCGGGCATAGCCCTTCGGCAGGAACTTGCCGAAGATCAGGTTGATCTGGGCCCCGCGCTTTTCGCCGACGCCCTGGGCCATGTCGGAGATCGTGACGGTCCAGACGTCGTTGGCGCGCCGCACATCGGCTTCGACATCGCGCCGCTCGTTCGGCGAGATCTGGTAGGTGTACGAGCTGCGATCGGTCCAGCTGTCCCGGTCGGCGATTGGCGTGATCGACTTGAGCGGGAAACGCGCATCGGGCTTGTAGGCCGTCCATGCGGCCGCGACGGCGGCATTCGCGTCCGCCGCCTTGACGTCGACGATGGCGATGTAGGAGCCCCCTTCCGGCACCTCGAGCACGGTGGCGGTTCCGCGCGTGGAGACGGACCAGCCGGCCGGCGCAACGAAGGTGTTCCCCGCCGCCGTGGTCCTGGGCGTATCGGCGCCGAGGCGTTCTGCCGTCGGAGTGGGGACCTGGCTCGACGGGACCGAGACGCAACCCGAGCCGGTCAGCAAAGTGGCAACGACGAGCAGGGTGACGCGCAAGTGCATCGTGCGCACGCTACACCCGGTCAACCTCCGGTGCAATTCTTCGCGACCCGGGCTGCGTCAGGCTCCACGGCAACGATCGAACGCCGGTTGGGTTGTTGCATTGTCGTACCATCTCATGCGTCGCACCAAGCCCAATCTTTTTCACCCACTTCCTTGTCCCGCATGCGCATCGCGATCGTCGGTGCCGGCCCTGCCGGCGCAGCCGCGGGCTGGCACCTCGCCACGCGCGGGCATCCGGTCACGCTGATCGACCGCGCGACCTTTCCGCGCGACAAGACCTGCGGCGATTGGCTCACACCCGCCGCGCTGGCCGAGCTCGAGGCGCTGGGCCTCGATCGCGCCGCGCTGGCCCGGCAGGCGCCGGGACATGCGATCGTGAACGCGACACGCATCGTCTCGCCGGATGGCCGTGCCAGCACGCGCGCGAGCGGCGTCGCCGGGGCCTGCGTTCCGCGCCACATCCTCGATCATCTCGTGCGCGACCACGCGCTCGCGGCGGGCTGCGAACCGGTGGTGCGCACGATCCGCGACATCGCCACCGACGAGCTGTTGCGCACCGGCTTCGATCACGTCGTCGACGCGCGCGGTGCGACCGCCGGCGTGGCGAACGCCATCGGATTGCGCGGCTACTGGACCGTCGGAAGGGAAGCGGTCGACGCCGATGCGGCGGGGCGCGTCGACATCTACACCGATGCACAATGCCGCCGCGGATACGGCTGGATCTTCCCGGTGCAGGTCGACGCCGCGCGCGTGCACTTCAACCTCGGCGTCGGGCTGTGGAAGGACGACAGCGGCGCCGGGCACACGGTGACCGATTTTCTCGACCGATTCCTGGCCAGCAACGCGACGGCGCGGGCACTCCATTCGGCCGCACTCGAAACCACGCGGCCGGTCGGGTACCCCGTCGCGCTCGGCCTGTGGCGAAATCGCGTCGCCGAAGGGCGCGTGCTGCGGATCGGCGATGCGGCGAACCTCGCCGATCCGCTGACGGGCGACGGCATCGGCAACGCGCTCGCAAGCGGGCGGCGGGTGGCGGAGGCCATCGCGGGCGCCGCCGATCCCGTCGATGCCGGGCGGCGCTGGCAGCGCAGCTTCGATGCAGCGTTCACGCCCGAGCTGCGGCATGCGCTCGTGTTGCGTCACATATTGTCCACCACATCGGCGAAGAATCTCGCGACGCGGTTCCTCGAGCGCGGCGCACCGGCGCTCGGCACGCGGCTGCACCGGGCCGTCTTCGGCGAGACCCGGTATGGCACCTAGGCGGTTCTGGTCCGCCGAATGGCAGGGTGGGTCGCCATTCGTCGCGTTCCGATTGACCGGATGGCGGCAATCGCAGTAGTCTAGCCGCGTACCAGATCGACCAGGCAAAACTGTCGCAAGGCAGTGACGCAAAGCTTCCGGCCCGTGGACGAAACACAATGGGTAGCGGGGTTGCCGGCGGAGATTCCGCCGTGGAGAAGGATGGATCATCGGCACCCCCGCCGACGCCCGTCTCCCGTTGCTGCCAAAGCGGATGTTCGCGGAGGCGCGAAGCAATGGAACGGATCCATCCGGCGACCCTGACCTGCCAGCCACGCGCGCTTGTCACGCGCGCTGTCGCGGTCCGTTTCGTTGCGGTCGGCACGCTCCCGTGCACTTTTGCGAGGAGCCTCGGCACGCCATGAAATCCCGCACGCTGATCGCCAACAAGTTCTATTTCGGCCTCGATCCAAAACAGCTGTGCCGCGGCGCGGAACGCGTGATTTCGCGCGTCGACGGGCTGCCGCCGGGAACGGCGCGCGTGAATGCGGCAACGCTCTGCGAGGATTTCGGCCTCGACATGCCGGCAACGCTGGCCCTGCTGCATGCGCTCGCGGGCAATCGGTTGCTCTATCCGGTGGAGGGTCGCCTCGGCGACTTCCGCCTCACCGACAAATTCCGCGAATTTGCGCAGGCGCAGATCGTCCCGCCATTGCAGCGCGACGGGGCAAAGCAATTGCTGGACGAAGCGTGCCGAATTGGCCGAGCGGATCAACGACGGGCACCTGCGAAATCCTCTGCAGATCGACCTCATGGCCGTTTCGGGCAGCTACATGAGCCGCAGCCACAAGATCGCCGAGCTCAAGATTTGGCCGGTCGTCCGGCCGCGGATTCAGATGCGGGCCCCGCGTTTCCGGTCGGTCATGAACGGGACCGAGGCCGCACGGGAGATTCGCTCGGCCCTCTGCGCGTTGAGTCCGTTCCTCGTCGTGCACGTCGTCACCGACATGGCGACCATCGAGCGCCCGTTCAGCGTTCCCTTCCGGGCCGACGATGGCGGAACAGGTGCGTCGCCGGCGCCGTCGATGAGGGTGTGGGGCATCTCGATCCGCCGGCCCCAGTCCGGACGCTGACCTCAGCCGGCCAGGCCGCCGAAGCGCTCGTAGAACGCTGCGTTGGCCGGCGGCAACGCACCGCGCGGGCCTTCGAGAACCGCGGCGAGATGCTGCTCGGCGCGGGCGTGGGTGAGGCGGTAGAAGTCACGGCACAAGCGCATACGCGGCGGCGCCGGGCCAGTCGAGCGGCAGCAGCGCCGCGGGCATCCGGGGATCGCGCAGCAGGACGCGGCGATATTCGTGGATCAGCAGCGTCCGCACGACGAAACACTGCTCCGGGTCGTAATTGCCGCCGGGCGCGCGGCGGAAGCGCTCGATGACGCCGCCGAAGCGGCGCAGGAACTTCCGGTAGCCCGCCGCGATGCCGGCGAGATCCCAGGCGTGCGGGACCGCGGCCGTGAGGGATGCTCCGTCCGACGCGCCGTTGTCCCGGGCGCGCACGACGATGAGGCCCGCCCCATGCGTCGCGAGCGAGGCTGAAACCGTGTTGCCGGGCTGCACGGGCCGCGCGTAGACGCCTGGCGCCAGGATGCCGAACCCGTCCCAGTGCAGCTCGTCGCGCAGCGCCTGCCGGCGCCCGGCGGGGAGGCTGCCGGCGATGACGAGGTCCCAGTCGTCGTCCCAGGCGTCCGCGGGCGGCGCGTAGATGCGGCGATAGGCCTGCTCGAACCGGCGGACCCCGGAGGTCGTCAGCCGGTAGAGGCTGCGCCGGCCGATGCGCTTGGCCGCCAGCCAGCGTTCGCGCCCCAGGCGGAAGACGCTCGTCCGGGTCAGCCGCTCGTTGACGCCGAACGGCGCCAGCAGCCGGATCAGCCCCGGCAGCATCACCGCCCCGCCGTGCGGCGCAATTCCGTCGCCCCAGACCGTGATGACGAGCGACGGCGCCCGAGGCGGCGCGGCGGCGAGCTCGCGGGCGATCCAGCGCGCGACCTGGGGATCGGGCCGGGAGGCAGGGAGCGGAGGGGAGCGCATGCGGCGGGGGGCGGGGAGTGCCGGTAAAATGATACACGTTTGGCATTGATCGATGAGAAAGTGTATCATTTGCTTTTGGGGCTGCGGCTTCGAGGAGGAGCGGATGTACGCGCAAATGGTCGACACCGGCGTCAAGGCGGTGGCCGCGGCGGCCGACATGTCGCCGGAGGAACAGGCGTTCCAGGCGCGCATCGACGCGGACGTCAAGATCGAGCCCAAGGACTGGATGCCCGAGGCCTACCGGAAGACGCTCGTCCGGCAGATCTCGCAGCACGCGCATTCCGAGATCGTCGGCATGCTGCCCGAGGGCAACTGGATCACGCGCGCGCCGTCGCTTTCGCGCAAGGCGATCCTGATGGCCAAGGTGCAGGACGAGGGCGGCCACGGGCTCTACCTTTATGCGGCGGCGGAAACGCTCGGCGTTTCGCGCGACCGGATGATCGAGGACCTCCACGCCGGCCGCGCCAAGTATTCGAGCATCTTCAACTACCCGACGCTGACCTGGGCCGACGTCGGCGCGATCGGCTGGCTCGTCGATGGCGCGGCGATCATGAACCAGATCCCGCTGTGCCGCTGCTCGTTCGGCCCCTATGCGCGCGCGATGGTGCGCGTGTGCAAGGAGGAGAGCTTTCACCAGCGCCAGGGCTACGCGATCATGATCGCGCTCGCGCAGGGCACTGCGGAACAGAAGGCGATGGCGCAGGACGCGCTGAATCGCTGGTGGTGGCCCTCGGTGATGATGTTCGGCCCGCCCGATGCCGAAAGCGTGCACAGCGCGCAGTCGGCGGCGTGGAAGATCAAGATCATGTCGAACGACGAATTGCGCCAGCGCTTCATCGACCAGACGGTGCCGCAGGCGGATTATCTCGGCCTGACCGTGCCCGATCCCGATCTCAAATGGAACGCCGAGCAGCAGCGCTACGATTTCGGCGCCATCGACTGGAACGAGTTCTACGAGGTCATCAAGGGCAACGGCCCGTGCAACCGCGAACGGCTCGCCACGCGGGTGAAGGCGTGGGAAGACGGCGCCTGGGTGCGCGAGGCCGCGATGGCGCATGCGGAAAAACAGGCTGCGCGCGCGGCGAAGGCGGCTTAGGAGAATTTGCGATGAGCAAAGAATGGCCGTTGTGGGAAATCTTTATCCGCTCGCAGCACGGGCTCGCGCACAAGCACGTCGGCAGCCTGCACGCGGCCGACGCGCCGATGGCGATCAAGAACGCCCGCGACGTCTACACGCGGCGCAACGAAGGCGTGTCGATCTGGGCGGTGCGCAGCGCCGAGATCACGGCCTCGGCGCCCGGTGACCGGGAAGCGCTGTTCGAGCCTGCGAACGACAAGGTCTACCGCCATCCGACGTTCTTTCCGATGCCCGACGAAGTGAAGCATCTATGATGAACGACCCCCGATGCTCGCTTCGCTCGCCTCCCCCAGAGGGGGCGAGTCAGTCCCTGGGGCGGCCCGGCGGGACTGACATGATCGACGACCGGCGCCTGTTCGATTACCTGCTGCGCCTCGGCGACTCGCCGCTGATCCTCGCGCAGCGGCTTGGCGCGTGGGTGGGCAAGGGCCCGATCCTCGAGGAGGACCTGGCGCTGGCCAACGTCGGCCTCGATCTCCTCGGCCAGGCGCGGATGTGGCTGTCGTATGCGGGCGAAGTCGAGGCGCGCATCGTCGGCAAGGGACGCGACGAGGACCAGCTCGCGTTCCTGCGCGACGGCGGCGACTTTCGCAACCTGCTCATCGCCGAGCAGCCGAACGGAAATTTCGCCGACACGATCGCGCGGCAGTTCCTGTTCGACGCGTGGCACGAGCTCGCGCTGGACGCGCTCACGCGCTCGGGCGACGCGCGGATCGCCGGCATCGCCGCGAAATCCGCCAAGGAGGTCGCGTACCACGTCGAGCGGTCGGGCGACTGGGTGATCCGACTGGGCGACGGCACCGACGAATCGCACGCGAAGATGCAGGCGGCGGTCGATCGCCTCTGGACGTACACCGGCGAAATGTTCGCGGCGGACGACGACGAGATTGCGTTGATCGACGCCGGCATCGCCGCCGACGTCCGCGCGCTCGTGGCGCCCTGGCGACAATGTGTCGAAGCGGTGATGGTCGAGGCGACGCTCGCCATGCCGGCGTCCGCCTACATGCAGCGCGGCGGCAAGCAGGGCGTGCACACCGAGCATCTCGGCTTCGTCCTGGCCGAGATGCAGTTCCTGCAGCGCGCGTACCCGGGAGCGCGATGGTGAGCGCGATGATCGAGGTGATCCATTCCGAAAGGTCTTCCGCCACCGCCGGTGCGGAACCGTCGCTCGCCGCGCTGTGGCGGGCGCTCGAAGCGGTGCCGGACCCCGAGATTCCGGTCGTCTCCGTCGTCGAGCTCGGCATCATCCGCGGCCTCGAATGGGACCCGGCCGATCCGGCGACGCTGGTCGTGCGCGTCACGCCGACGTACTCGGGCTGCCCGGCGACCGAAATCATTTCGTCGGACATCCGTGCGGCATTGCGGGCCGCCGGCGCGCCGCGCGTCAGGCTGGAAATTCAACTCGCGCCGGCGTGGACCACCGACTGGATCGCGCCCGAAGCGCGGGCGAAGCTTCGCGACTACGGGATCGCGCCGCCAGGCGCCGGCGCACGGCCGTCGGTGCGGATCGACATTTCCGGTCTGCGCTCGCCCCGTCGCGCGCCGGCCGTCGTGGAATGTCCGCGCTGCGGATCGACGCATACGCATTTGCTGTCGCAGTACGGCTCGACCGCGTGCAAGGCGCAGTACCGCTGCAACACGTGCCTCGAGCCCTTCGACTACTTCAAGCCGCACTGATGGCCCCTCACCCCAACCCTTTCCCGCAAGCGGGCGAGGGGGAGACGCAATGAGCAAATTCCATTCGCTGCGGATCGCCAAAGTCGAGCGCGAGACGCGCGACGCGGTGGCGCTTACCTTTGCCGTGCCGCCGGAGCTCGCGCCGCAATTCCGGTTCGAGGCGGGCCAGCATGTCACCGTCCGGAAGGCGATCGGCGGCGAGGACATCCGGCGCTCGTATTCGATCTGCTCGACGGTGCAGGCCGGCGAGCTGCGGATCGCGGTAAAGAAAAGCCCCGGCGGAACGTTCTCGACCTGGGCCGGCGAGTCGCTGGCGGCGGGCGACACGCTCGACGTCATGCCGCCGCTGGGGCATTTCGGCCTGGCGCCGGATGCAGGCCGCGCGCGTCATTACGTCGGCTTCGCGGCCGGCAGCGGGATCACGCCGCTGCTGTCGATCGTCGGCACGACGCTTGCCGCCGAAGCGGAGAGCGAATTCACGCTGTTCTACGGCAACCGAGCCTCCGGCACCGTGATGTTCAGGGACGAGCTCGCGGCGCTCAAGGACACGTATCTCACGCGCTTCAACCTCGTCCACGTGCTCTCCCGCGAGGCGCAGGACATTCCGCTGCTGCACGGGCGCATCGACCGCGAGAAGGCCGCGGCGCTGCTCGCGCACTGGGTCGATCTCGCCGATGTCGACGCGGTCTACGTCTGCGGACCGGACGGCATGATGCAGGCCGTCGGCGAGGCGCTGCGCGGGCTCGGATTTCCCGATGCGAACATCAGGATCGAGCGCTTCGCCGCCAGCATTCCGAAGCACGAGCACAAATCGGGTCCGGCGCCGGCGCCCGGACACGCCGAATGCGAAGTGACCGTGATCCTGGACGGCGCGACGCGCTCGTTCACGCTGGAGAAGGGCAAGGAGAGCATCCTCGAGGCCGGGCTCAAGGCGGGCGTCGAGCTGCCGTACTCGTGCAAGGGCGGCGTGTGCTCGACCTGCCGCGCCAAGCTCACCGCCGGCGAAGCCGACATGGACGTCAACTTCGCGCTCGAGGATTATGAAGTCGCGCGCGGGTTCATCCTCACCTGCCAGAGCTATCCGGTGACGGACGCGGTTACCGTGGACTACGATCAAGCGGCGTGAGCGGCGGAGAGGGGCCCCGAGCGCGGGTAGCGCGCAGGGGATCGGAGCAATCGCGAATTGCCGCAGAAGGCCGACGGAGAAGCCGAAGAGAAATCCGGCGGTGCGGAGGCCGCGGCGTGATTCATTGCGGCCGCTGCGCGGCATCGACGTCGACATACCGCCAGATCACCGACCGTACCGGATGCGGCTTGTAGTTCCGGACCCACGGCTGCAGCAGGTGGTCCTCGATCCGGTGCTCCATCAGCCGCCACGGCGCGTACGCCAGCATCAGGTCCGTCATCCGGTCGAAGAGGCGCGTGCGCTCGGGTGAATCCGGCAGCTTGTACGCCGCGTCGTAGAGCTGGTCGAACTCGGGCAGGCTGAATCGCGCGTGGTTCTCCTGCCCGACGTTCGGCCCGTACAGCAGCTGCATGAAATTCTCGGCGTCCGGATAGTCGGCGTTCCAGCCATCCGTGCGCATCGGAATCTTGCCCTGGCGCGCCATCTTGCGCATCTCCTGCATCCGGTCCTTCCTGAACACGACCTTGAGGCCGATCGCGTCCATGTTCTTCTTCAGCTGCTCGTCTTCCTGGCGCGCGATCGACGTAGGCGCCGACCAGCGCTCGAGGACGAGCGGTTTGCCGTCCGGCATCTCGCGGTAGCCATCGCCGTCGCGGTCCCGGTAGCCGAACCGGTCCAGCAGCGCGCGCGCGGCGGCGGGATCGTATCGCTGCGCGGCGGTCTTCTGCAACGGGTCGTACCCCGCGATGTCGGGCGGAACCGGACTCATCGCCGGGACAGCGCGGCCCTTCAGGATGACGCGGATGAATTCGTCGACGTCGTAGCCCATGCTGATCGCCCGGCGCAGCGCGATCTTCTCCGGCGTGTAGCCGCCGACCGTCGCGTCTTCCATGTTGAAGTACGTCCAGCGCGTGTTGGGCCGCAGCAGTATTTCGTGCCGGATGCCCTTTGCCGCGAGATCGGGCCGGAGCTTGCCGTTGACGAGCGCCTGGTCGACGAAATCGGCCGGAACGCGCTCGAGGAGGTCGAGCTCCCGGTTGGCGAAGGCGAGCCATAGCGCCTGGCCTTCCTCGATGATCGTGATCCGGACGCGGGCGGCAAGCGGCAGCCTCCGGCCCTTCAGCGCGGCGGCGATCGCCATCGACTCCGGCGGCACGGGTCCCGCAGGAACATAGGTCGTCTCGCGAAACCCCGGGTTCGCGTCCAGCACGATCTTCGCGCTGCGCTGGTACTCGCCGAGCATGTAGGGCCCGGTGCCGACCGGATGCGCGCCGAAATCGAGGCCGTATGCGGCGACGACTTCGCGCGCGACGGCGGCGGTGTTGGGAATGGCGAAGACGTACAGAAAGCGCAGGTCGGGCTTCACGAGGCGGATGCGCAACGTGTAGCGATCGACGACTTCGAGACCGCGGATCGGCGCGTCGTAGTCGAGCTTGCCCGACTTCAGCGCGTTCGCGCGCACCGCGTCCGCACCGATGATCTTGCCTTCGATCAGCCACAGCCACGGACTCTTCACCGCGGGGTCGAGCAGCCGCTTCAGCGCATACGCCTGGTCGTCGGCCGTGAGCTCGCGCGGCTTGCCCTTGAACGCCGGGTCCGGCGTGAAGAAGATCCCGCGCTTCAGCTTGAAGACATAGGTGGCGCCGTTGTCCTCGACGGTCGGCATCGCCTCGAGCGTGCGCGGGACGAGCTTCACCGGCCGCACCAGGTAGTCGTAGTCCAGCATCGAATCGAAGATGTGGTCGATGACGCCGTCCGACGCCGCGTCGGCGGAGAACTGCGGGTCGAAGCTCATTTCGGCGCTGGAAAAGGCGACGCGCAGCGTCTTCGCCGGATCGGCGCCCGCTGCGCAGCGACCCGAGCGCGCACAGCACCGCCGCCAGCGCGCACCGCAGGGCGCGGCAACCGCACGAATTCCGCAAGGGCTTGCGCATGGACCTCGACTCCATGACTCCGGGGAGCACCTCGCGTCGACTATAATCGAATTCGCGCATTGCCCACCGGAACACCTGCCGACGTGACTTCAGCTCCGCCCGTCCCCACCCGCGTCATCGACTCCCACACCGGCGGCGAGCCCACGCGGGTCGTCGTCAGCGGCGGGCCCGATCTCGGCGGCGGCGACATGGCGCAACGCCGCGACCGTTTCCGCGCGCAGCACGACGCATGGCGCAAGGCGATCGTCAACGAGCCGCGCGGCTCCGACGTGCTGGTGGGCGCGCTCGTTTGCGCGCCGGTCGACGCCGGCAGCACCTGCGGCGTGATCTTCTTCAACAACGTCGGCCCGATCGGCATGTGCGGCCACGGCACGATCGGCCTGGTCGCCACGCTTGCGTATCTCGACCGGATCGCGCCCGGCGACCACCGGATCGAAACGCCGGTTGGGGCAGTTACGGCAACGCTGCATCCCGACGGCACGGTGTCGGTCGCCAACGTGCCGTCGTACCGCCACGCGACGCAGGTGAGCGTCGACGTCGCCGGGACACGGCGTGGTTCATGGCGACGTGGCGTGGGGCGGCAACTGGTTCTTCCTGTGCGCCGACCATGGCATGGCGCTCGACGCCGGCAGTGTCGTCGCGTTGACGGCGTTCGCGTCCCGCGTGCGCGATGCGCTGCGGCGACAGGGCGTCACGGGGCGGGACGGCGCCGAGATCGATCACATCGAGCTCTTCGGACCGCCGGCCGATTCGCGCAACGACGCCCGCAACTTCGTCCTCTGCCCGGGCGGGGCCTACGATCGATCGCCCTGCGGCACGGGCACGAGCGCCAAGCTCGCCTGCCTCGCCGCCGACGGCAAGCTCGCGCCCGGCATTCCGTGGCGTCAGGAGAGCGTGATCGGCAGCGTCTTCACGGGCCGTTACACGCGCCCGGCGGCGATGCTTCCGGAGGTGCCCGCGAACGCGGTGCTGCCGCTGATCCACGGCCGCGCGCACGTGACGCTCGACGCGACCCTGGTCTTCGACCCCGAAGACGCGTTCGCCTGGGGTCTCGCATGACGGTCCGGTGACCGTCGCCGCTCATCGGGCAACTCACTTGGCAACTCCGTCGGGAAATGAGGCGCTGCAGCCGCTGCCGGCGGCGCAGAAATCGTGCGACGTCCTGGTGATCGGCGCCGGCATCGTGGGCGTGGCGATCGCCTTGCGCCTGCAACAGGAAGGGCGCGACGTGCTGCTGCTCGACCGCGAGCGCGTCGCGGCCCAGGCGAGCCGCGGCAACGCGGGCGCGCTGGCATTCTCGGACATCCTGCCGCTCGCGTCGCCCGGCATCCTGCGCAAGGCGCCGCGATGGCTGCTCGATCCGCTCGGTCCCCTGGCGATCCGCCCGCGCTACCTGCCGCAGCTTGCGCCCTGGCTCATCCGCTTCTGGCGCGCGAGCTGGCGCGATCGCGTGGAGGCGAGCACCGCGGCGCAGGCGGCGATGATGGATCTCTCCGCGGCCGAAACGCCGTTGATGCTCGCCGGAGCCGGTGCCGCCGACATGCTCCGCAGCGACGGCGTCCTGCACCTCTACGAGAGCGAGGCCGAGCTCCGGGCGTCACAGCCCGGATGGCAGGCCCGCGCCGATCACGGCATCGCGTTCACGCACCTGCACGACCCGCAGGCGATCGCCGAACTGCAACCGGGCTTGAGTCCTGCGCTGGTCGCGGCGACCTTCGTTCCCGGCTGGAAGACCGTCAGCGATCCGTTGCGGCTGGTCGAAGTGCTCGCGCACAGCTTCGAGCAGCGCGGCGGCCGCCTCCGGCGCGCGGACGCGGTTGCGCTGGCGCCCGGCGCCGACGGCGTCACCGTGCAGCTGCGGGACGGCCGATCGCTCGTCGCGCGCGCGTGGTGGTCGCCGCCGGCGCGTGGTCGCATCATCTTGCGCGCACGCTGAACGAATCCATTCCGCTCGAGACCGAGCGCGGCTACAACACGACGCTGCCCGTCGGCGCCTTCGACTTGAAGCGCCAGCTCACCTTCGGCGGCCACGGGTTCGTGGTCACGCCGCTCGCGTGCGGCGTCCGCGTGGGCGGCGCCGTCGAGTTTGCCGGGCTCGACGCACCGCCCAATTTCGCGCGCTCGGCGGTGCTGCTCGCCAAGGCCAAGCGCTTCATGCCGGCATTGCGAACGGAAGGCGGAAGCCAGTGGATGGGGTTTCGCCCGTCGCTGCCCGACTCGCTGCCCGCGATCGGCCCGTCCGCCGCCGACGCCGCGTGTCGTCTACGCATTCGGTCACGGCCACCTCGGCCTCACGCAGGCCGCCGCGACCGCGCGGCTCGTCGCCGACATCGTGTCCGGGCGCGCGCCGCCGCTCGACCTCGCGCCCTTTCGTCCGCAGCGGTTCGGTTCCGCGCGGATGCGCCCACCGCCATCGCGTCACCACGGGGAAACTGCATGACGACATTCCGCACGCTCGCCACCGTCCGCCATCACGGCATGGATCTCACCGACTACGAGTTCGATGTCCCGCTCGATCACGACCGGCGGTCCGGCGAGTCGCTGTCGATCTTCGCGCGGGCGGTGCGCAACAGCGAAAAGGTGGACGCGTCCCGGCCCTGGCTCGTCTTCCTGCAGGGCGGACCGGGATTCGCGGGGCCGCGACCGCTCAGGAATTCAGGCTGGCTCAAGCGCGCGCTCGACGACTACCACGTGCTGCTGCTCGATTCGCGCGGCAACGGCCGGAGCAGCGTCGTTTTGCCGCAAACGCTGGCCACGCGCGGCGATGCGCGCGCGCAGGCGGATTACCTGATGCACTTTCGCGCCGACAGCATCGTGCGGGATGCGGAATTGATCCGGCGTCAGCTGGTCGGCGCGGAGGAGACCTGGAGCGTGCTGGGCCAGAGTTACGGCGGATTCTGCGCGTTCACCTACCTGTCCTTCCATCCGCACGGGCTTGCGCGAGGTCTTCGTCACCGGCGGCTTGCCGCCTCTCGCCGGCAGCGCCGACGACTATTACCGGCACACCTATCCCGAGGTCCAGCGCAAGACGCGCAAGTACTTCGCCCGCTATCCGGCGGACGAGCAACTCTGTGCGCGGATCATGGAGCACCTGCACCGGCACGAGGTCGCGTTGCCGACGGGGGGGCGCCTCACCGTCCGGCGGTTTCAGCAGGCCGGCTTGCTGCTCGGAATGGACGATGGAATGGAGAATCTCCACTACCTGCTCGAGGGCGCGTTCTGCCGCGGCGCCGGCGGCGATGAACTGGGCCTGCCGTTTCTGCGCGCCTTCGAAAATTCACAGTCGTTCGAGACGAATCCGATCTTCGCCGTCCTGCACGAGATGTGCTACACGCAGGAGGCCGCGTCGAACTGGTCGGCGCAGCGCGTGCGCGGCGAGTTTCCCGACACGGACTGGGCGCCCGGGCGAAGCCGCCGTCGTTCACCGGCGAGATGATCTATCCGTGGATGTTCGACGACTATCCCGGGCTGCGGCCGCTGCGCGAGGTGGCGGAGTTGCTCGCGCGCGAGGACCGCTGGCCGCGGTTGTACGATTCCGCGCAGCTCGCCCGCAACACGGTCCCCGGCGCCGCCGCCATCTACGCCGAAGACATGTACGTGCCGCGCGCGCTGTCGGAGCGCACCGCGGCAGCGATCCCCGGTCTCAAAGTCTGGCTGACCAACGAATACGAGCACAGCGGCCTGCGCACCAGCGATGGCGCCGTGTTCGAGCGGCTGCTCGCGTTGCGGCGCGACGAGGCATGAGAGACAGCGCGCGATGAAGATCGCCAGTATCCGCACGACGCCCGTTCTCGCGCCGCTTCCCCGGCCGCTGCGCACAGCCTCGGGCTCGATCGAGCGTTTTCCGCTGGTTCTGATCGACGTGATCTCCGACGACGGGGTCGAAGGCCGCGCCTATGCTCAGGTTTATTTCCCCGAGCTCCTGCCGGCGCTCGATCGCGCCGTCGCGGGTCTGGCCGCGATGATTACCGGCCGGGAACTTGTTCCGCGCGATGTGCATGCTTTCCTGCTCGCGCGCTGCCGCCTCATGGGCACCAAGAACCTGACCGGCATGGCGCTCGGCGGGCTCGATATGGCGCTGTGGGATGCGTGGGCGAGGGCGCGCGGCGAACCACTGGCGCGGGCGCTCGGAACCGAGCCACGGCCGCTCAAGGCGTACAACAGCGCGGGCCTCTACGACGCGCGCTCGGTCGTCGAGATCGCCGAGGAAACGCGCGCCGCCGGCTACGGGGGGCTCAAGATCAAGGTCGGGTTTCCGACCGTCGCCGAGGACCTCGCCGCCGTGCGCGCGGCCCGCCGAGTACTCGGTGACGGCATTGCGCTCATGATCGACTACAACCAGTCGCTCGACGCGGCTGAGGCGATGCGGCGCTGCCGGGCCGTCGACGGCGAGGATCTGGCGTGGATCGAGGAGCCGGTGCGCGCGGACGACCTCGAAGCGTGCGCGCGCATCGCCGCCGCGGTCGCGACGCCGATCCAGATCGGCGAGAACTTCAACGGGCCCGACGAGATGCGGGCCGCGATCGCCGCCAGGGCGTCCGATCTCGTGATGCCGGACGCCCAGTACATCCACGGCGTCACCGGCTGGCTCGAGGCCGCCGAGCTCGCGCGCGGGGCCGGCTTGCCCATGTCGTCGCACACGTTTGTCGAGGCGAGTACGCATCTTTTGTGTGCGACACCCACGGCGCATTGGCTCGAGGTGCTCGACTCCGCCGGTGGCCTGCGCCGCGCGCCGCTCGCGCTGCACGACGGCTGCATCACCGCGTGGGACGCGCCCGGCATCGGATTGGAGTGGGACGAGGAAGCCGTCGCCCGTCACCGGGCGTGAGCGGGCGCGGCGTTCGAGGGCTCCGGACTGACGGGTGGAGCCGGCTGGCGCGTCACGCCGCCTGCTTCAGCCCGACGTCCGGCAGCTTCGGACGCGTGGCGAGCGCCTGCTTCATCATCGCTTCGATCTCGGCGGTTTCCTTCGGCGTCGAGCGGGAGCCGCGGCGGGCGGGTGCGGTGGGTGCCGCGACCCATGATGTGCTCGCACAGCTTGATGCATTGCACGAGGTCGGGGCGGGCGTCGAGATGGAGGAGCGGCATGAACCATCGGTAAAGGCTCATCGCCTCGGCGTACCGGCCCGCGCGCGCGAGCCGGAACAGCGTCTCGCCTTCGCGCGGGAAGGCATTCGACAGTCCCGAGACCCAGCCCACGGCGCCGACCATGATGCTTTCCACCACCACGTCGTCGAGCCCCGCGAACAGCACGAAGCGGTCGCCGACCATGTTGCGGAGGTCGGTGAAGCGACGGGTGTCTCCCGAGGATTCCTTGAAGCAGACGATCGTCTCGCAATCGGCGAGCGAGGCCAGGATATCCGGCGTGACGTCGTTCTTGTAGATCGGCGGGTTGTTGTAGACCATCACCGGCAGGTCGGTGGCCTTGGCCACGGCGCGAAAGTGCGCCGCCGTCTCGTGGGGCTTCGACGAATAGACGAGCGCCGGCATCACCATCACGCCGTCGAGGCCGATGCGGGCGGCCTCCCTGGCCATGTCGATGGCGAAGGCCGACGTGAATTCGGCGATGCCGCTGATGACCGGGATGCGTCCGCGCGCCACCGCCTTGCCCGCCTCCATCACCGCGATCTTCTCTTCCTTGCGCAGCGAGCAGTTCTCGCCCACGGTCCCGCACACGATGAGCCCCGAAACCCCGTCGCGGATCAGGCCTTCCATGACGCGCGCGGTCGCGTCGATGTCGAGCGTAAGGTCTTCGCGAAACTGCGTCGTTACCGCCGGAAACACGCCACTCCAATCAGGCTTCAATCGTTCCTCCGTACCCATAGGCAAGCTGTAAGCGTGCGACCTGGCCCGGGATTCGTCAACGCCGGGGCGGGTCCGCGTCGTCCGGCGGCACGCTTCACCCAACGCCGGCCATGGCGCCGTGCTAGAGTTTCACTCCCCCAACGATCTGCCGCTGGAGTCTGCCGTGCCCCATCCGTTTTTCGAGCGCCACCGCGCGACGCTTGATCGCGCCGTCGAGGCCATTGCCGCGCGCAGTTACTGGAGCGCGTATCCGGAATCGGCGAGCCCGAAAGTGTACGGCGAAGGCGCGGCCGAAGCCGGCAAGGCGGCCTTCGACGCGTTGAAGGACAAGCCGTTCCCGCTCGAGCAGCCGGCGACGATCGGCCAGGTCGGCGGCGAGCAGTCGCCCTACGGCATGCCGCTCGGCATCACCTATCCCAAGGCCGATCTCGACCGGCTGTTCGCCGCGATCGGGACCGCGCAGAACGCGTGGCGCAAGGCCGGCCCGGAGGCGTGGGCGGGGGTTTGCCTCGAGACGCTCGCGCGGATCAACCAGCAAAGCTTCCTGTTCGCCAACGCGGTGATGCACACGACCGGGCAGGCGTTCATGATGGCGTTCCAGGCGGGCGGGCCGCATGCGCAGGATCGCGGTCTCGAAGCCGTGGCCTACGCGTGGGACGAGATGCGGCGCATTCCCGCCACGGCGCAATGGGAGAAGCCGCAGGGCAAGAACGAGCCGCTGAAGATGGAAAAGCACTTCCGCGTCGTGCCGCGCGGCATCGGCCTCGTCATCGGCTGCACGACGTTCCCGACGTGGAACGGTTTTCCCGGTTTGTTTGCCGACCTCGCGACCGGCAACGCCGTCGTCGTCAAGCCGCATCCGGCCGCCATCCTGCCGCTGGCGCTCGCCGTGAAGATCGCGCGCGACGTGTTGACCGAGGCCGGATTCGACCCCAACGTGGTCACGCTGGTCGCGCACGCCGCAGGCGACGATGTCGCGCAGAAGCTCGCGCTGCGCTCCGACATCCGCATCATCGACTTCACCGGCAGCGCGGCAAACGGCAACTGGCTCGAAGCGAATGCGCGGCAGGCGCAGGTGTTCACCGAGAAATCCGGCGTCAACCAGATCGTCGTCGACTCGGCCGCCGACTTCAAGGGGCTCGTGCGCAACGTCGCGTTCTCGCTGTCGCTCTACACGGGCCAGATGTGCACCGCGCCGCAGAATATCTACATTCCCCGGGACGGCATCGACACCGCCGACGGGCACCTCAGCTTCGACCAGGTCGCGGCGGGCCTGGCGGAAGGCGTGCAGAAACTGCTCGCCGATCCGGCGCGCGCGGTGGAATTCCTGGGCGCGGTCGTGAACGATGGCGTGCTGAAGCGGCTCGACGCCGCGCGCTCGCTGGGACCGATCGTGCTCGACACGCAAGCGATCGCGCATCCGCAGTTTGCAAAAGCGACGATCCGCACGCCGCTGATCGTGAAGCTGACCGCCGCGGATGCGGACAAATACCTCGAGGAATGGTTCGGTCCGGTGGCGTTCGTGATCGCCACCAAGGACACCGCGGAGAGCCTGGCGATCGCGCGCGACGCCATCCTGCGCAAGGGCGCGCTGACGCTGTCCGTTTACTCGTCGAACGACGACGTGATCGAGCAGGCGATCGGCGTCGCGGAGGATGCCGGCGTCGCGCTGTCGATCAACCTGACGGGCGGCGTGTTCGTCAACCAATCCGCCGCTTTCTCCGATTTCCACGGCACCGGCGCCAACCCGGCGGCCAACGCAGCGCTGACCGACAGCGCGTTCGTCGCCGGGCGCTTCCGCGTCGTCCAGAATCGGCGGCACGTCTGACGCGACGCGCGGGCGATTCGACGTCCATGGGTTACGAGCACATCCTGTTCACGCTGGACGCCGGCATCGCGCGGCTGACGTTCAACCGCCCGGACCGCCTCAACAGCTTCAACGACGCGATGCATGTCGAGGTCCGCGACGCGCTGGCGCGCGTGCGCGGCGACGCCTCCGCGCGCGTGCTGCTGATCACCGGAGCCGGGCGCGGCTTCTGCGCGGGCCAGGACCTTTCCGATCGCGCGGTCGCCGCGGGCGACGCGCCGGTCGACCTCGGTGCGTCGATCGAGCGCAACTACAAGCCGCTCGTGCTCGGCCTGCGCGCCTTGCCCCTGCCGGTGATCTGCGCCGTGAACGGCGTGGCCGCCGGCGCCGGCGCCAATCTCGCGTTCGCCTGCGACATCGTGATCGCGGCGAGGTCGGCGAGCTTCATCGAGGCCTTCTCCAAGCTCGGCCTCATTCCCGACACCGGCGGCACCTATTTCCTGCCGCGCCTCGTCGGAACGGCGCGCGCGATGGGCATGGCGATGCTCGGCGACAAGATAAGCGCCGAGCAGGCGGCGGCGTGGGGGCTCATCTGGCAGTGCGTCGACGACGCGGAGCTCCCGGTCCTCGCGGACAAGCTCGCCGCGCATTTTGCGCAGGCGCCCACTCGCGGACTCGCGCGGACGAAGCAGGCGCTCTACGCGAGTGGCGCGAACACGCTCGACGCGCAACTCGACCTCGAGCGCGACTTCATGCGCGAGCTGGGCGCGTCGGACGACTACCGCGAAGGCGTGGCCGCGTTCATGGCCAAGCGCCCGCCGAAGTTCACCGGGCGCTAGGGCATCCCTCTCGATGTCCGCCGCATTGCCCGCCAATGCCACCGTTGCCGTGATCGGCGCGGGCGCGATGGGCGCGGGCATTGCGCAGGTGGCGGCCGCTGCGGGCCACCGCGTCCAGCTGCACGACACGCGATTCGGCGCCGCCGACGCGGCGAAGAAGAATATCGCCGAGTCGTTGGCGAAGCTCGCTGCCAAGGGCCGCATGTCGCCGTCGGAGGCCGTCGCCGTCGCCGGACGGATCGAGACCGTCGTCACGCTGCCCGATGCGTGCGTTGCGCAACTCGTCGTCGAGGCGATCGTCGAGGATACCGCCGTCAAGCGCGAGCTTTTCGCGCGGCTCGAAAATGTCATTGCGCCGGAATGCATCCTCGCGACCAACACGTCGTCGCTGTCGATCACGGAGCTGGCCGCGGGCCTCGCCCATCCCGGCCGCATGGTCGGCATGCACTTCTTCAATCCCGCGCCGCGTGATGCCGCTGGTCGAGGTGGTCAGCGGTCTCGCGACGTCATGCGATATCGCGGAGACGATCTTCGCGACGGCGCTTGCCTGGGGCAAGTCGCCGGTGCATGCGGCGACCACGCCGGGGTTCATCGTCAACCGGTGCGCGCGCCCGTACTACGGCGAGGGGCTGCGGCTGCTGGCTGAGGGCGCGGCCGACGCGGCCACGCTCGACGCGGTGCTCCGCGAGGCGGGCGGCTTCCGCATGGGACCGTTCGAGCTGATGGACCTGATCGGGCTCGACGTCAATTTCGCGGTGACGAAGAGCGTGTGGGAAGGCTTTTTCCGCGATCCGCGTTACGCGCCTTCCGTCCGCCAGCAGGAACTGGTGGCCGCCGGTTGGCTCGGCCGCAAGTCGGGCCGCGGCTTCTACGACTATGCGCCGCAGGCGGAAAAGCCCGTGCCCGTGTCCGAATCGCCGGCGCAGGCGCCGGCGAGCCTGACGGTACATGGCGATCTCGGAATTGCCTCGCCGCTGGCGGATCGCATCGCCGCATCCGGCATCGCGGTCGAACGGGAGCGCGCCGATTCGCGTTTTCCCGGCGGCGCGCTGCACGTTCCGGGAAAGGCCGGGGGCGTCTGGCTCGCGCTCACCGACGGCCGCACGGCGACCTCGCGCGTGGTCGCGACCGGCGTGCGCGACCTCGTGCTGTTCGACCTTGCGCACGACTATGCGACGGCGTCGCGGCTCGCGGTCGCGCGCGCCGACACGTGCAGCGAGGATGCATGGACCGCGGCGGTCGGCGCGCTCGCGGGTGCCGGCATCGCGGTCAGCCGCCTCGACGACGTCGCGGGTCTCGCCGTCATGCGCATCGTGTGCGCGCTGGCCAACGAAGCGGCCGATGCCGTCGTGCAGCGGGTGGCGAGCCCGGCGTCGATCGACCTCGCGATGCAGAAGGGCGTCAACTATCCGCGCGGCCCGCTCGCATGGGGCGACGCCCTCGGCGCGTCGACGGTCCGCGACGTGCTCGACCATCTCGCCGCGCACTACGGCGAAGACCGCTACCGGACATCGCCGCTTGTCGCGCGCCGGGCGGCAACCGGGGGGACGCTCTTTGGGTGAACATCACCCTGCGGTGAGTCCCGCCGCCGCGCAGGCGCTCGCCGAGCGCGTCGCCGCGGCGATGTGGGCGCGCGACGACGCCTCCAAAGGGCTCGGCATGCGGATCGTCCGCGTCGGCCCCGGCCGCGCCGAGCTGGCGATGACGGTGCGGGCCGACATGCTGAACGGCCATGCGATCTGCCACGGCGGCTTCATCTTCACGCTCTGCGACAGCGCGTTCGCGTACGCGTGCAACAGCTACAATCTCAACACGGTGGCGTCCGGCTGCGGGATCGACTTCCTCGCGCCTGCGCGCCTGGACGACGTGCTCACCGCCGTCGCGCACGAGCGCAGCGCGGCGGGCCGCACCGGCGTCTACGACATCGAAGTCACGAACCAGCGTGGCGAGAAGATCGCGCTGTTCCGCGGCAAGAGCTACCGGATCAAGGGCCACGTGATCGAGGAGGAGGCGGCACCATGACGGCGAGAAAACCCGCCCCCGGCGATCTCGAGCCCATCGAGCGCGCAACTCGCGAGCGAGCTCGCGGCGTTGCAGCTCGAACGGCTGCGCTGGTCGCTCAAGCACGCGTACGACAACGTCCCGCATTACCGGAAGGCATTCGATCGCGCCGGCGTGACGCCCGAAGACTGCCGCACGCTCGCCGACCTCGCCAGGTTCCCGTTCACGGTCAAGAGCGACCTGCGCGACAACTACCCGTTTGGCATGTTCGCCGTGCCGCGCGCGCAGGTCGTGCGGGTCCATGCGTCATCGGGCACGACCGGCAAGCCGACGGTCGTCGGTTACACGGCCAAGGACATCGACACGTGGGCGACGGTGATGGCGCGCTCGATCCGCGCGGCGGGCGGCCGCGCCGGCGACATCGTCCATGTCGCGTACGGCTACGGTCTGTTCACCGGCGGGCTGGGCGCGCACTATGGCGCCGAAAAGCTCGGCGCGACGGTGATCCCGATGTCGGGCGGCATGACGGAACGGCAGGTCCAGCTCATCGTGGATTTCAAGCCCGACATCATCATGGTGACGCCGTCGTACATGCTGGCGATCGCCGAGGAGATGGAACGGCAGGGCATCGACCCGCGCAAGACCTCGCTCAAGATCGGCATCTTCGGCGCCGAGCCGTGGACACCCGCGATGCGCACCGCCATCGAGGCCAAGCTCGCGATCGACGCGATCGACATCTACGGACTGTCCGAAGTGATGGGTCCCGGCGTCGCGCAGGAGTGCATCGAGACCAAGGACGGCCTCACGATCTGGGAAGACCATTTCTATCCGGAGATCATCGATCCCGAGACCGGAAAGGTACTGCCGGACGGCGAGAAGGGCGAACTCGTGTTCACGTCGCTCACCAAGGAAGCGCTGCCGATGATTCGCTACCGGACGCGCGACCTCACGCGCCTGCTGCCGCCGACGGCGCGCGCGATGCGCCGGATGGAAAAGATCACCGGCCGCTCCGACGACATGCTGATCATCCGCGGCGTCAACGTGTTCCCGACGCAGGTCGAGGAGCTGATTCTCAAGGATCGCGCGCTCGAGCCCCACTATCAGCTCGAGATCACCCGCCCCGGCAGCCTTGACGAGCTTGCGGTAATCGTGGAACGTTCGCCGGGCGCGGGCGCCGCGGATGGCGAGGCCGCGGGCAAGCGTCTCGCGCACAACATCAAGTCGATGATCGGCGTGACCGCCGATGTGCGCGTGGTCGCGCCAGGAGGTATCGAGCGCTCGCTCGGAAAGGCGCGGCGCGTGATCGACAAGCGGCCGAAGGGTTGACGCCACCCGCCGCGAAGCTTCCGGACATGGCAACTTTGAGGAGGAAATCCGCAATGAAAGGTTCGTTCAAGGGATGTCTCGCGCTGTTCGTGGCGGCCGGCACTGTGGAGCGCTACCGCGCTCGGCGCGGGCCCGGACCCCTCGAGCTGGTCCTACACCGGCAACACCGGCCCCGCGAAGTGGGGGAAGATGGCAAAGGAGTTCGCCGCATGCGGGACGGGCGAGCTGCAATCGCCGATCGACATTCCGGATGCGCATGTCAGGAAAGGCGACATTCCCGCGATGCTGTTCAACTACAAGCCGTCGCCGCTGCGCATCGTCGACGACGGGCACACGATTCGCGTCAACTACGCGCCGGGCAGTTACGTCAACAACAACGGCAAGCGCTACGATCTCGTCGCCATCGAATTTCACAAGCCCGGCGAGGAGAAGGTCAACGGCAAGGGCCATGAAATGTCGGCCCACCTGATCCACACGGACAAGGACAACAAGGTCGCCATCATCGCCGTCCTCCTCGACCAGGGCGCCGAGAATCCGGTGCTCAAGACGCTCTGGAGCAACCTGCCGTCGACGAAGAACAAGGAAAGCGTCGTCGATTCGGTGACGATCAACGCGGTCGGCTTGCTGCCGAAGCACAAGGGGTATTACACGTACGCCGGTTCGCTGACGGCGCCCCCCTGCACGGAGGGCGTCACCTGGTTCGTGATGCAGGAACCGGTGCCGGTCTCGGCCGATCAGATCGCGCGCTTCGGCCGGCTCTATCCGGCGAATGCGCGGCCGATCCAGCCGCGCAACGACCGCGACATCCTGGGCAGCCCGTGATCGGAGGCGCGATCCCGCATCGCCTTTGCCGCGGTCGTGGCCGCCGAACGCGCGCGCACGACGCGATAGGACCTATTTCTCGCCGAACAGGTCGACGACGAGCTCGCGCAGCCAGCGCGTGCCGGGCTCGCCCGCATAGCGGCGCGACCAGTGGACGCTGACGTCGAACGCGGGCAATCCGACGCGCGGGCGCCAGACCGCGTAGTCGCCCATCGCCCGGAAGACATCGGAAAGCCGCGCGGGCATCACGACGGCGAGATCGGTTTCCGCGAGGATCCGCGGAAGCACGAGGAAGTGCGGCATCGATAAGCCGGATGTTGCCGGAAAGACCGAGGTCCTGGAGCGCACGCGCCGTCGCACCATGCGAGCGCACGACCGCGTAGCCCAGGCGCGCGAGCGCGGCCTTCGTCGGCGCGCGGCGCGCGAGCGGATGTCCCGCCCGCATGACGACCACGTAGTGCTCGGACAGGAGCGCGGTCCGCTCGGACTCCGACAGCGTCGGTAGGTAGCCGAGCGCGAGGTCGATGCGGCCGCTTTCCAGCGCCGGGCCGATGTCCTTGTCGTCGAACTGATAGGTTTCAAGGCGCACATTCGGCGCCCGCTCCGCGAGCACCTGCAGGAGGCGCGGCAGGAACACCGTCTCGCCGATGTCGCTCATGTGCAGGCGAAAGGCCCGGTCGGACGCCGCCGGGTCGTAGCGCGTGCCTTCCTGAAGCGCGGCATCGAGCACGTGGAGCGCATGCCGCACCGCCTCGGCGAGACGATCCGCTTTCGCCGTGGGCGCCATGCCGCCTTGCGTGCGCACGAACAACGGGTCGCGATAAAGGCGGCGAAGCCGCGCCAGCGCATGGCTGACCGTCGGTTGCGACACGCCCATCCGCTCCGCCGCGCGGGTGACGCTACCTTCCGCGTGCACGGCCTGAAATGCGTGCAGCAGGTTGAGGTCGACGCCGACAGTATTCATGATATGAATGTTCGATCGCAAGGATATTCTATGGACATATAATACGCCGGCGGCTAGATTGACGGCAGGAGGGGCGGCAGGCAGCCAATGGAAGTCTCGTTCAGCCGGGAAGCGCAACAGCTCCGCCTGGGGCAGGGCGAGGTATTTCACGGCGAAGGCATCCTCGCGATCACCAAGGCACTGCTGCAGTCGGGCGTTGCCTATGTCGGCGGCTACCAGGGCGCGCCGGTGTCGCACCTGATGGACGTGCTCGTTCAGTCGAAGCCGTACCTCGCCGAGCTCGGCGTCCATGTCGAGGCGTGCTCGAACGAGGCGTCGGCCGCGGCGATGCTGGGCGCGTCGATTCACTATCCGCTGCGCGGCGCCGTCACCTGGAAGTCGATCGTCGGCACCAATGTCGCGGCCGACGCGCTGTCGAATCTCGCGTCGCCCGGCGTCACGGGCGGCGCATTGATCGTCATCGGCGAGGATTATGGCGAAGGGGCGAGCGTCATCCAGGAGCGCACGCTCGCGTTCGCGCTGAAATCGTCGCTGATCCTGCTCGACCCGCGCCCCGACCTCGCGCACATGGTGCGGATGGTCGAGGCGGGATTCGCGCTGTCGGAGGCCGCCAGCACGCCGGTGCTGCTGCAGCTGCGGATTCGCGCGTGCCATGTTCGCGGGAGCTTCGCCTGCAAGGACAACGTCGCGCCGGCGATGTCGGAGCGGCACTTGCTGAACGAGCCGGCACCGTTCGATTACGGCCGGCTGTCGCATCCGCCGTCGACGTTCGCGCACGAGAAGCGAAAGTCCGGCGATCGACTGCCCGCGGCGCGCCGCTACATCGTCCAGCACGGATTGAACGAGCACCTTCGCGGCACGCGCGACGAGCTCGGCATCATCGTGCAAGGAGGCCTCTACAACTCGCTGATCGCCGCGCTGCAGCAGCTGTCGCTCGCCGACGCGTTCGGCGGCGGCGTGCCCTCGCTCTTCGTGCTCAATGTCACGGCGCCGCTGGTGCCGGACGAGATGCGGGATTTCTGCGTTGGCAAGCGCGCGGTGCTGGTCGTCGAGGAAGGCCAGCCCGAGTTCATCGAACAGGAGATCGTCACGCTCCTTCGGCGTCAGGGCGTCGACACGCCCATCCACGGCAAGGACCTGCTGGTGATGGCCGGCGAGTACACCGTCGAGGTCATGGCGCGTGGACTGGTTGCCTTCATGGCGCGGCATGCGCCCGAACTACCGGTGGCCGATGGACAGGCATGGCTCGACGCGATTGCCGCGCGGCGCGCCGCCGTCGCGCAGGATCTCGCGAAGCCGCTGCCGGCACGCCCGCCGCAGTTCTGCATCGGCTGCCCCGAGCGGCCGGTCTTCGCCGCGCTGAAGCTGCTCCAGCAGGACATCGGCCGACTGCACATCGCGGCCGACATCGGCTGCCATTCGTTTGCGTCGTTCGAGCCCTTCAATTCCGGCCATACGATTCTCGGCTACGGGATGAGCCTGGCGTCGCGCGCGGGCGTCTCGCCGATGATGAGCCGGCGCGCGCTCGCGATCATGGGCGACGGCGGCTTCTGGCACAACGGACTCGTTTCCGGCGTGCAGTCGGCGCTCTTCAACGGCGACGACGCGGTGCTGATCATCATGAAGAACGGCTACACGTCGGCGACCGGCACGCAGGAAATCATCTCGACGCCCGATGCCGAGGCGAAGACGGGTGCCGACGACAAAGAGCGGAGCCTCGTCCACACCAACCAGTCGATCGAGCGGACGCTGCAGGGCATCGGCGTGAAGTGGCTGCGCGTCGTCCACAGCTACGACGTCGGCGCAATGCGCGCGACGCTCGAGGCGGCCTTCGCGACCGATTTCGCCGGGCTCAAGGTGATCGTCGCCGAAGGCGAGTGCCAGCTCGAGCGCCAGCGTCGCATCAAGCCGTGGCTTGCGGGCCTCGTGCGCGCCGGCAAGCGCACGGTGCGCGTCAAGTACGGCGTCGACGACGACGTGTGCTCGGGCGACCATTCGTGCATCCGGCTGTCGGGCTGCCCGACGTTGTCGGTCAAGGCGAGCGCCGATCCGCTGCGCGTCGATCCGGTCGCCACGGTGCTGGACGGCTGCGTCGGCTGCGGCCTCTGCGGCGAGAACGCGCATGCGGCGACGCTCTGCCCGTCGTTCTACCGCGCCGAGGTGATCCGCAATCCGCGCTGGCGCGAGCGCATCGGTGCGCGCCTGCGGCAGGCGACGATCAAGTTGCTCCAGCCGGCATGACCCCTGACGCGAAGCCGATTTCGATACTGATCGCGGCGCTCGGCGGCGAGGGGGGCGGCGTGCTCACCGAGTGGCTCGTCGCGGCGGCGACGCGCGCCGGCTACCAGGCGCAGAGCACGTCGATCCCGGGCGTCGCGCAACGCACCGGTGCCACCAACTACTACGTCGAAATCTTTCCGGTGCCCGTCGCGGCGCTGGGCGGGCGCGTGCCGGTGCTCGGGCTCCTGCCGGTCCCCGGCCGCATCGATCTCGTCGTTGCGTCCGAGTTGCTCGAGGCCGTGCGCGTCGTGCAGGCGGGCATGACCAGCCCGGAGCGCACGCTGCTCGTCACCTCGACGTCGCGGACGCTGACGACGGCGGAGAAGCTCCCGCTCGGCGACGGGCGCTTCGATTCCGCGCTGCTGCTCGAGGTCGCGCGAAAGCACAGCCGCGAGGTCGTTGCGTTCGACATCGCCGCCGCCGCGCGCGAGACGGGCACTGCCGTCAGCGCGGTCATGTTCGGCGCGGTCGCGGCATCGGGAGTGCTGCCATTCGCGCGGAATGCATGCGCGGCAGTCATCGAAGGCGAGGATCGTGCGGCGGCGGCAAGTCGTGCGGGTTTCGCCCGTGCCTGTGCGGCGATGGACGCAAGGGATACGGCACGGGGCGCGCCACCCGTGGCCGCCGTGCCGGTTGCGCTGCCCGACGAGGAGATCGCGACGTTTCCCGCGTCGACTCGCGACATCGTCGCGCTGGGCCGCGAGCGCAGCGAAGCGTTCCAGGATCGCGCCTATGCGGCGCTCTACGTCGAGCGGCTCCGGGTCGTGCTCGCCGCGGAGCGGGAGGCGGATCCGGCCGGCGTGCACGACTTTGCGCTGACTCGCGAAACCGCGCGCTTTCTCGCGTTGTGGATGGCCTTCGACGACGTCGTTCGCGTCGCGGGCCTCAAGTGCCGCGCAAGCCGCTTCGCGCGCGTCCGGCGCGAGGTCGCGGCCGGCGATACGGACATCGTCCGCATCTTCGACTACATGAAGCCGGGCCTGGCGGAATTCTCGGCGCTGCTGTCGCCGCGTCTCGCCGCGCGTCTTGCGGCCTGGGACCGCCGACGGCAGGCGCGAGGCAAGCATCCTTTCGCCCTGGCGCTGACGCTGCGCACCGACAGCGTGCCGGGGTTCGTCGCGTTGCGCACGCTGGCATCGCTGCGGTGGCTCCGGCGCGGCGGCGCACGCTACGCCGCGGAACAGGCGGGCATCGAGCGCTGGCTCGATGCGGTCGTCGCGGCGGCCGCCGAGGACTGGCAACTCGCCTATGAAATTGCGCTTGCCGCACGGCTCGTCAAAGGCTATGGCGCGACCAATGAGCGGGGCAAGGAAAACCTGCAGCACATCGTTGCGCATCTCGCCGTCGCGACCAAAACGGGCGACGCGGCGGCGCGTGCGCGGGCGATCCGCGATGCACGCGAGGCTGCGCTTGCCGACGAGGGTGGCGCGGCGCTCGACCAGGCGCTTGCCGCGCACGGCGCGCCGCCGCGCCCGGTCAAGACGCAGCCGATCCGCTGGGCGCGCTCCCGCGTGCATGTGCGGGCAAACAGCGGCGAGACGATGTCATGACCCGGCGGCACACGACGCGCTTCACGATCGAATTCGGCGACTGCGACCCGGCGCAGATCGTCTTCTACCCGAATTTCCTCAGGTGGATCGACTCGGCGGCGCGGCATTTCTTCGCCGCGGCCGGCGTTGCGTCCTGGTCGGAAATGGAAGCGGCGACCGGCATCATCGGGACGCCGCTGGTCGACGTCATGGCAAAGTTCCTGCGTCCGGCGACGTACGGTGAGGAGATCGCCGTCGAATCGTGGATCGACGAATGGCGGGGGAAGACGTTCGTGATGAAGCACGTGGTCCGGCGGGGCGACGACGTGCTGGTCGAGGCGCAGGAGACGCGCGTGTTCGCCCGGCGGCACCCGGAGGATCCAAAGCGAATCCAGGCGGTCCCGCCACCGGAGGAAATCCGTAGAATGGTCGAATGACCGGGCCGTGATCGCGGTGATTGGTCGCCGGCCCATGAAAACGAGCGTTCGCGGGCTCCGCTGAGAGAGCCACGCGAACCGACAGGAGGAGCGCGGTGCAGCACGAACCCGCAGCGGACGCCGTTCCGGCAGCGCCATCGTTCGGCCCCGCCGGGCGCGCCCTGCTCGCATCGGCCAAGGGGCTCGCGATCGCCGGCGGCCTCGTGTTCGTCGCGCTCGTCGCGATGTCGCTCGTTTCCATCGTCGGCCGCAAGCTTTTCTCGTGGCCGGTTCCCGGGGACGTCGAGCTGCTGCAGATGTGCGCGGCGTTCGCCGCATCGGGGTTCTTCGCCTGGTGTCATCTCGTCAACGGCGACGTCAAAGTCGACTTCTTCACGCACGACCTGTCGCCGCGCGTCGTCGCGGCGCTCGATGCATTCGGCTCCCTGCTCGTCGGCCTGTTCGGCGCGCTCATCGCATGGCGGACCGCAGCAGGTGCTGCGGCACTCTGGGAGGTCGGTGAGACGTCGGCCGTGCTCGGATGGCACGTGTGGATCGCGCAGGCACTGATGGTGCCGGGGTTCGCGCTGCTCGCCGCCGCCGGGTTCTACATGAGCGTCCATCGCTTGCGCAGCGCGATGCGCCATTGACGATGACCGGCATCGAGGTGGGCTTCGTGATCTTCGGCGTCATGCTGGCGCTGATGGTCGTGCGGGTGCCCATCGGCATCGCGATGTTCATCGTCGGCTTCGGCGGTTACCTCTATCTCACCAGCGGCAATCTCGCCGCGCTGCTCAATTCGCTCAAGAATCTTGCCTACGCGCGGCTCTCGAACTACGACCTCGTGGTCATTCCGCTGTTCCTGCTGATGGGGCAATTCGCGACGCACGGCGGACTGTCGAACGCGCTCTTCCGCTTCGTCGGCGCGTTCCTCGGCCATTTCCGCGGCGGCATCGCGATGGCGGCGATCGGCGCGTGCGCCGGATTCGGCGCGATCTGCGGCTCGTCGGTCGCCACGGCGGCGACGATGGGCCAGGTGGCGCTGCCGGAGCTTCGCCGATTCGGGTACTCGGGATCGCTCGCCACCGGCGCGCTCGCGGCGGGCGGCACGCTCGGCATCATGATCCCGCCGTCGGTGCCGCTGGTCATTTACGCGATCCTGACGCAGGAGTCCATCGGCAAGCTGTTCATGGCGGCCGTGCTGCCCGGCATCATCGCGATGCTGGGCTACATGCTGGTCGTGAGGATCGTCGTCGCGCTGAAGCCGGATGCCGGCCCTGCCGGGCCGCGCGTCGCGTGGCCGGAACGCCTGAAGAGCCTGCTCGCAGTGCTGCCGGTGCTGGTCGTGTTCGTCGTCGTCATCGTCGGCATCTACGGCGGCTGGGCAAACCCGACCGAGGCCGCGGCCATCGGCGCCGCGGCGTGCGGCGCCATCGCGATCATCAGCGGCCGCATGCGGGGGAAGGGTCTCATCGACAGCGCGCTCGGCACCGCGCAGGCCACGGCGATGATCTTTCTGATTCTGCTCGGCGCCGACATGATGAACACGACCCTCGCGCTGTCGCAGATGCCCTCCGAGCTCGCGAACTGGGTCAAGGCGAGCGGCCTCTCGCCGCTGCTCGTGATATTCATGATCCTCGTCATCTACATCTTCCTGGGCTGCGTGATGGACGCGCTGGCCATGATCCTGCTGACGATTCCGATCTTCTATCCGATGGTGATGGCGCTCGACTACTGGGGGATGCCGACGAGCGACAAGTCGATCTGGTTCGGCATCCTTGCCCTGATGGTGGTCGAGGTCGGCCTCGTGCATCCGCCGGTCGGCCTCAATGTCTACATCATCAATCGGCTGGCGAAGGACGTCCCGCTGACCGAGACGTTCAAGGGCGTGGTGCCGTTCCTGCTGTCGGATGCGGTGCGCATCGTGCTGCTGGTATTCTTTCCCGTCATCTCGCTTTTTCTGGTCCACACGTTCAAGCAGTAGGTCGTCCTACAGGAAGGGGGCAACATGAAGGCAGTTCGTCGAGCAGGGTCGTGGGGGGTGCTGGCCCGTTGCATTCGGTGCCGGCGCCGCCGCGGCGCAGGAAGTCACGCTGAAGATCCATCATTTCCTGCCGCCGAAAGGGACGATTCAGGCGCAGGTGTTCGAGCCGTGGTGCGAAAAGATCGGCAAGGAGTCGGGCGGCAGGCTCAAGTGCCAGATCTATCCGGCGATGCAGCTGGGAGGCACGCCGCCGCAGCTGTTCGACCAGGCCAAGGACGGCGTCGCCGACATCGTGTGGACGCTGCCCACCTACCAGGCCGGCCGCTTCGTCAAGTCCGAGGTGTTCGAGCTCCCATTCATGGCGAAGAATGCCGAGAGCGGCAGCCCGGCGCTGTGGGAGTACGTGCACAAGAATTCGCTCGACGAATTTCGCGGCGTCAAGATTCTCGCCTTGCACCTCCATGACGGCTCGCTGCTGCATTTTTCCGGCAAGCGCGTGACGAACATGGAGGAGATCAAGGGCCTCAAGGTGCGGGCGCCGACGCGAATCGGCACCAAGTTCCTGACGGCCATCGGGGCGACGCCCGTGCAGATGCCGGTGCCGCAGGTGACGGAGTCGCTGGCGAAGGGGGTGATCGACGGCGCAATGGTGCCATGGGAAGTGGCGCCCGCCCTCAAGCTGCAGGAGGTCACGAAGTACCACCTCGACACGGCGCCGGGCGTGCCGAAGATGTCGAACTCGATCTTCGTGATCGCGATGAATCCGGCGAAATACGACAGCCTGCCGCCCGACCTCAAGAAGGTGATCGACGCGAACACGGGCCTCGAGTGGTCGAAGCAGATCGGCAAGGTGTTCGACGGCACGACCGGCGCCGGCAAGAAGCTCGCTGCCGACGCGGGTGGGGTGTTCGACACGCTGTCGCCCGCGGAATACGACCGCTGGGTGAAGGCCACCGACGCCGTCGACAAGGAGTGGATCGGCGAGGTCGGCGCCAAGGGCGCCAACGGCGCGGCGCTGCTCGACGACGCGAAGGCGCTGATCAAGAAGAATGGCGGCTAGTCGATGCCGCAGTATCCGAGTGGGGCGGAATCGCGGCGGCCCGCCGCCTTTACACGTGCAAAGCGGATAGCGTGCAACTTGATGCATTGAAGCCTGAAGATTTCGAGCCGCTGATCGGCGGCGTGCTCGTGCTCGAGGTGCCCGGCGGCCCGGTCGATTGCGAACTCACGCAGGTCCGCCGCCTGGCGCTGCATTCGGTGCGCGCGCATCCCCCATTCGCCCTGATCCTGCGCGGCCCGCGCAGCCGGCCCTTTGCGCAGGGAACGTATCCGGTGCGACATCCGGAACACGGCCGGCTGGAGCTGTTCGTGGTGCCGGTGGGGCCGGATCCCGCGGGACTTTGCTACGAGATCACGTTCAACTGACCGAGTCGTCAGCGCTCGGCAGCAAGGTGGACCGGCCGTTCCATGAAGAGATAGATACCGCGCGTCTCACGCGTGACGAAACCCAGCCGTTCGTAGAGGCGCAAGGCCGGATTGAATGGCTCGACGTGCAGCGTTACGGGCAGTCCGAGGTCGTCGGCGTAGCGAAGCATGCTCGTCGTGATGGCGGTGCCGATGCCGTTGTTGCGGCGTTCTGCCGTCAGCGCGATTTCCATCAAGCGCACTTCACGCGGGCCGGTATCCGTATAGAGACGCCCGATCGCGACGGCGTCGGCTTGAACGCACGAGCCACTCCGCGCCCGGATAGTGCCGGCGGTAATGCGTCCACTGCAATTCGAATTGCCCGCGGAGGAACGTCCGCTTTTGCGCGTCGTCCCAGGGAACGGGACGCAACTCGTCCTCGCGGGTCGACGCAAACAGATCGGCGAGGAATTCCCGGTCGGCCGCGCATTCTTCGCGCAGCGTCACGCCGGCAGGCAGTCCCTGCGCCGACGCGAGGAACGAAGCCATGTTGCCTAACCGGCGGCGTGCACCGGGCTCACGACCAGGGTGACGTAGTCGAAATCGATCGCCATGCCGTCGTTTCGCGCGAGCGAGCCGGCTTTCTCGCCCCAGGTGATCTGATTCCAGTCGGGCGTGAGGCCCGTGGAGGCTGATGGCCCCGCCAAGCCGTAGATCCCGGGGCCGAGCCCGGAGCCGCCGATCTGATAGTAAAGCGAGCCCGACGGCTGGGCACCGGAAACCGCGCTTTTCAGTCGGAAGGCTGCTGCAATTCCGGCGGCCTGCGGCACGCTCGCGGTAAAGGTCAGCGGAGAACTGGATTTCACGTGCTGCCCGGGAAGATCGACATACTGCCACGCATAGAAGGGCGCGAAGAAGGGCGCTTCGTTCAATGCGAAATTGACGGTGATGTCGATGCGCTCGATCGTCGGCGCGGCCGAAGGCACGAAGCCCAGGATCTGCACGGCGGCGCGAACATTGGATCGTCCCCAGCGCTCGCGAATCGTTGCCTCGCCGGAGGAGGGGGACCAGGTGCTGATGAACGCGGCGCTGCGCGCAAGGTAACCGAGGGTCATGCCGGCGCTGGCGGCAGCCTGATTCGACTGGACGATCCCGACGGGATTGGCGTTCGCGGCGAACCCGCCGACGTCCTCGCCGGCGGCGTGGTCGCGCAGCGCTTGCACCGCCACGCCGCTTGCCGCCAGCGACCCCAGCCCGGTAACGAAATCTCGACGATTCATGTGGCCATCCTTGAATTCCGAATCAGCTGCGCGGCGGAAATATGCCTTGCAGCGCGATGCAGAAATTGAGCGTGAGGTAAGGCTGCATGTTGTTGTGCGGCTGGTCGCCGCCTGCGGGGGCCACGGCATTGTCGCTCAGGTGCGCGATCCCGGCACTGCTGGGTTGGTAGAGGATGGCGCCAATGCAGCGAGCGACCAAGCTCGCCGACGGCCTTGGTCGGTCCTCTCCTGGCTGATTCGACGCCTGCAGGGTATGGAAATGCGACAGGAATCTCGGATTCCAGCAAGGTGACGGTTTCGCTTCCGCCGGTTTCGCCGAGGTCATGCGAGCGACAGACCGGGACCCTGCCCGGGATGCATCGGCGCGTTGCCCTGCACGTCGGGCAAGCGCAAAGTTCGATTTGCCGTCGCCGCCGTAGGTCGTGCCGAGCAGCGAGAACAGCGCGGTGTTCTGCGAGATGGGCAAGATCTGGCCGTTGCAAAAGGCCCAGCCCTTCGGCGCGAAGTTGAAGGGGAAGATGCGGATTTCCGCGACAAATGGGATCCATGTATTACGTCCTTCTCAGTTCTGGCTCGGGAAAATCCCGAACAGCGAGATGATGAAGTCCACGCAGAGATACGGCTGGAAGTTGTTGTGCGGCTGACTGCCGCCCGTCGACGCGATCGGCTGCAGGTTCACGGCGGTGTTCGGCGTTCCGTGACGATGTACGGCGTGTAATTCGGCGTCATCGCCGAGCGACGTTGTTCGCCGCGTTCGTCGTCGAGGCGTTGTCGGCGCTCGCAAGGAACGCGTGGAATGTGCGAGGGGATCTGCGGCACGGTGAGCGTGACTGTCTCCACGCCTCCAGTCTCGGCCTGCGATGAAACCGTTGCCGAAATGCAGCGGTATCCGGCCGCGCAGATCCGGCAGCGCGAAGGTCGACTGACCGTCGCCGCCGTAGGTCGTGCCGATGAGATTGAACAGCGTCTCGTTTTCCGAGATCGGCAGCAACTGTCCTTCGCAAAACATCCAGCCGGCGGGGGCAAAGTTGCCGGCGAATATCCGGATTTCGCCAACATAAGGTTGTGCCATCGCCTCTCCTTCTAGTTCTGCGACGGGAAGATGCCCTGAAGCGCGATCGAGAAATTCAGGACCAGGAACGGTTGCATGTTCAAGTGCGCCTGGCTGCCGCCTACGTTCGCCACGGGTGCCGGATTCATGGCGTTGAGATTGGCAGGGGGGCGTATAGCTCTGCGACAGGGGGCTCGCGAGAACAATTGCCGTTCGGAATCGCCACGTTCGAATTGTCCGACTGCGGAGGACGCGTTCGCGACGTGCGCGTGCGTCGGGCAGCTCGGCGATCGAAAGCGTATGGCCCTGCTCGCCGCCCCGTTCGCCCAGCGTGTGGCCCGGCGCCCACGTGGATCGGCGCGCGGCCCTGCAGGTTGGGCAAGGCGAAATTCACGCGGCCGTCGCCGCCGTAGGTCGTCCCAGCAGCGCGAACAGCGCCTGGTTCTGATTGATGGGCAGCAACTGGCCGTTGCACAGCGCCCAGCCCTTGGGCGCGAAGCCGAAGGACATGATGCGGATTTCCGACAAGAAATGGTTCTGCCATGTTCAGCCTTCGTCAGGCCGGAAGGCGAATGCATCGTTTGGAACCGTCGACGATCGCATCCTGCACTTCGTACGTTAGTCGCGCCCGTACCTCACGACAACGAGCAATCGGTGTGCCAGCAGATCCATTGCATCATGGCGGCGCCGTGTTGCAGGACTGGAAGTTGCTGCCGCTGATGGCGTCGACACCTCCGCCGGCCGGATTTTGAGCACGAAACGAAGTCGTCGCTTGTACGCCGGTCGCGGGCGACGGCGCAAGGCCGGTGATCCCGAAATCGTTGGTCGCTTGTACGCTACCTTGCTTGCGGATGCCGATGCCTCCGGCGCCGTTGCTCCCCGCGCTCGTGTTCCCGAAATGGTCACGCAAACGCCGTCGTCGGCGCTCGCGGCATTGCCGGCATCGATACGGATACCCTCGCGCGCGTTCCGCCGGCGTTGACCGGAGCGCCAACGCCGTTGCTCGCGATCTTCATGTCGGCAAAGCCGCTCGTGCCGCGACCCACCAGCAGAATGCCATTGCCGTCGGTCCCGCTGATCGTGTTGTTGGTAACCGTGAGCGTAAGGTCCGGCGTCCATGCGTGCCGGCGCCCCGAGCTGTTGCCGCCGGCAATCCCGTTGCCACCGCCTGATTGGGCGGTGCGTCGCCATCGATGGCGTTGTTGTTCACCGTCCCCACCATGTCCGGTGCCGTTGTTGCCGACGAGGATGACGGTGCCGAGGTCGCTGCTCGAGGGGCGTGGCAACGGGGGCGGTGCATCCTCCGGAGTTCGTGCCGTTGCACTGGATGAGGAAATACGTCATGGCGCGCGAAGCGGGTTGCCGCCGCTATTCGCCCCGGATGGCCTGGGTCGCCGTTGCCTTCACGGTGATCGAGTTGTTGGTGATCGAGATGAGCATGGTCGAGGTCTCCGGAATGCCCGCCACCGCGCCGGGACCGGAGGCATTCGAGCCGCTGATGGAAAACTGGATCCGGTGCCGCCAGTGTTCGACACGATTGTTCTGGTCGAACGTCGCGTTCTCGACCTTGAACACGGTGCTGTCGTTGTTGGTGCCGACGAAGTTGATGCCGCTGCCCTGGTGGTGCCCGTGATGGTGTTGTTCGAGACCACGGCGTTGGTCACATCGCCCGTTGTCCGACTGGATGTCGAGACCGCTGTAGAACGAGTTGGTGATCGTGTTGCCGGTCACGGTCAGCGTGCCGGCGATGTTGTTGCCCAATCCCGAGTTGGTGCCGTTGAACGCGATGGCGGAATCGAAGCTCGCGTTACCGGCGCTGTCGATCTTGCCGTTCGTGAAGCTGAAATTGGTGACCATCGTCCCGTTGATGCCGCTGTCGCGTCGTCTGGATCAGCATCGATCGATGCGATCGACTCTGGTGTTGTCAGCGACACACCGTCGCCGGTCGAATTTTGAATGGTTCCGCCGCTGCAGGTGGTGTTGCCGACCTGCAGTGTTCGTCGATCCGTCACCGACGAGCCAAGGTCCCGGCCCCGGTATTGTTGAGGATGATTCCGTTCGCGGCACCGTTGGCGCTCACGCTCTTGAACTTGACGCCGGCACCGCCAATCGTCGTGTTCGTGACGTTGACCGCCGGTCCGGTGGTCGTGATCGCGGTGCTGGTCGCATTGGATCGCGGACCCGTGCCGCCGCCTGTGGCCGTGAATGCGGCGTTGGCGCCGTCGTGAGGCTCAGGCGCCCGTAAAGCTGATCGTCGCGCCCCGTTGCTGGTGAGCGAGATACCGGTGTTGTTATCCGTGATCGCGCCGTTGAAGGTCACCGTGCCGCCGGTCTTGTTGGCGACGCTGACCGAATGGGCGTTGCCGCTCGCGATCGTTCCGTTGTAGGTGAGGGTGCCGGTTCCGCCGGTGACGTCGAACGTGTTGGCCGTCGAACCGCTCAGCGCGCCATTGCCGAGCGTCGCGTTGCCGCCGATCGCCGCGAGCTTGATGCCGTTGGCGCCGCCCGACGACGAGATCGAGGTGAAGCTGCCGCTCAGCGTTCCGTTCGTGAGGTCGAGGGCCGGACCGCTGCCGCTGATGACGACGTCGCTCGTCGTCAGCGTCCCGAAGCCGGTGCCGCTGATCGCCTTGGTGGTGGCCGAGCCGGTGACGAGATTCACGCCTCGGAGATTGTTCGTCGTCCCGACGCCGTTGAGGTTGACCGCATTCGTCGCGGCCGAGGCGATGCTGATCGTCGGCGCCGGCAGGTTGAGCGATGGTCGCGCCGCCAGCGTGCCCTGCGCCGGCAGCGCAATGGCGAACAGCGCATCGAACGTCGTTCCGGTCACGCCCTGGCCGATGAGCCAGCCATTCGAATTGAGCGTCACGCTGGTGGAATACGTCCCGTTGTCGCCGATGAAGAGACGAGTGTTGGTCGCCGCTGCGATATTGGCCAATGCGGTGGCCAGCAGGCATTCGTTGGTCAGCGTGCAATTGCCGGCGCCCGTCGCCGCCTGCTTCACGAAAAAGATCGAGGGTCCCGCCACCGTGAAGCTGACCGTGGCCGGCGGCGCTGTTCACGCCGGGCGGGGGGCTTCCGCTGTCGGTGACGTGATAAGTGAAAGCGACGGTCGTGCCGGCGGACAGCGGCGGCGGGGTGAAGACGAAGCTGCCGTCGCCATTGATGGTGAGGAGGCAGCCGGGGCACAGGGAGTCCGGCGTCGTGTTGATCGTGACCGACGTGCCGTCGGGATCCGTGCCGCCCAGCTTGCCGGCGGGATACGTGATCGGAATGCCCGCCTGCGCCGGAAGATTGACGTATCCAAAGGCCGTCGGCGGATTGTTGATCGCCGTGATGTTGATCGTGCTCGTCACCGGCACGCTCGCGGCTTGCCCGTCGTCGCCGATCCAGGTGACCGTGCGTGACGCGGGGTTGGGATTGGTCGACGGATTGCTGTAGCGCACGCTCCGCAGCGCTGTCTGGTAGTTCGCCAGCGACGCGGAACCGGACAACGTCAGCAGGCAATTTCGCTGCGTTGTAGTTGCCGCTGATGCCGTTCTGATTGGTGAACGAGAGCACGTCCTCCGGATTGGTGCAGTTGCCGGTGATCTGCGCGGTCGCGCCGACGAGGTTGATGCTGTCCGAGTCGGTCACCGTGATGGTGTTGTCGATCACCGTCGCCGGATTGCCCTCGGTGAAGTTGATCGTCGCGCCGGCGGTGAGGACCGGCGGCTGCGGGTTGCCCGAATCGGTGCAGCCGATCAAGGGTGAAGCGACGCTGGCGATCAGGTTGCCGCGGCACTTGCCGCTGGCGCCGGCCACGAATTCGATTCCCTTGTCCGCACCCGTGATGCGATTGGTATCCGCAAGGCCGCCGATGGTAATGGACTGAAACCGGATCCCGACGGCGGAACCGGTTCCCTGCTTGGTGGTGTCGGTGACGTCGTTGTCGATCAACCGCGGACCGGCGCCGGTCGCGAGAATGCCGATCGCATCCGCATTCGCACCGAGCGTCGTCGTTCCGCCCGTGCGCGCGACCTGGCTGTCGCGCACCTCGTTGCCGACGCCGTCGACCTGAATCCCGACCAGCGTGTTCTTGTCGGCGCGAATGCTGTCGACGACGTTGCCCTGGGACGCGCCGGACGTCTCGAAAAAGATGCCCTTCAGGAAGCCGCGGACCGTTCCGTTCTTGATCGTGACGTTGACGCGGTCAAGCGCGTGGATGCCGACCGCGGTGGTGCCGGCGCCGCCAAGGCCGCCAAGCGTGAAACCGTTGAGGTCGATG
Organism: uncultured beta proteobacterium; assembly: GCA_963816925.1. Classification (GTDB taxonomy): domain Bacteria; phylum Pseudomonadota; class Gammaproteobacteria; order Burkholderiales; family Casimicrobiaceae; genus CAIWHR01. Next base: position 48,097 of record CAWFMY010000033.1, read on the forward strand.
ACCACATTGTTGGTCTGGACGTCGATCGCATTGCCCGACGCGGCGGCCATGTTCACGTCGGCGGTCAGGCAGTAGACGTCCTGCACCGTGATCACCGCCGGCAGCGCGGAGATCGGCGTGCAGTCGACCGTCTCGGCCCGGGCTGGAGCGATGAATGCCAGCAGGACGAGCAGCGCGGCACCGAGTTTGGCCGCGGACATGGTCACGCTCAGTCGTTGGTGCCGACAGGCGGTGCCGGTACCGGTGAAGGGCGAGGTCACACCAAAGGTCAGGTTGTCGCGGTACTTGCCGGTTGCCCCGTTGCTGTAGTCGATCCCGCGGTCGGCCGCCGTGATCCGGTTATTGACCGCGAAGGCGCCGGTCGCGCCGTTGAAGTTGACGCCCGTCGCCGTCCCGCTGCCTTGCTTGAAGGTGTTGATCACATCGTTGTTCAGCACGCGCGGGCCCGTGCCGAGCATCAGGATGCCTGTCGCGCCGGCGTTGGGTATCGTCGTCGTGCCACCGGTCGCCACCACCTGATTGTTGCGGACGATGTTGCCGGCGCCGTCGACCTCGATCCCGACGAACGTGTTCTGGTCGGCGCGGACACCTTCGATCACGTGCCCCTGCGAGAGCGTGACATTCTCCAGGAAGATCCCCTTGAGAAAGCCGCGCACCGTCCCGTTCTTGATCGTGATGTTCTGCCGATCGAGCGCGTGAATGCCATGCGCCGCGGTGCCGAAGCCGGCGCTTAGTCCGCCCAGCTTGAAGCCGTTGAGATCCAGGACCACGTTGTTGGTCTGGATGTCGATGGCGATGCCGGTGTTGATGTTGGTCGCGAGATTCGCCGTGAAGCAGTAGACGCCCTGCACGCTGATCACCGCCGGAATCGTCGTGATCGCCGTGCAGTTCACGGTCTCGGCAAGTGCGGTTGTGGTGTTCAACGCCACCGTCGGTACGACGATCAACGTGGCAAGAATTCGGCGGGCACTCATGGGACGCTCTCCTCCACGGTGATGGAGTATGGACGGCGGTACGGACATTCGACGGGGGTGCTGCGATCCGGGCCCGCGGGCAGGCCGATGGACCCATGCATGTGACCACAATTTCATTCGACTCGCAAGAGCAAAACCGCGCTCGCGCAAGGCTCCGGAATTGGCATCATGTAGTCCACATGCATGTCACAATCCCGTGCACGTGTGCGGCGTCGCGGCCGCCGGCGCGCTGCAGGATTGTCCTGTCACTGGGGGAACGGCCATGGCCTCATGGAAGCGGTGGACCGCCGGCGTGGTGATCGCGTCGATGGTCGCGACGTCCGGCTTCGGCGCGTATATCTATCTTGCGAACAAGCGGCTGCTCGATCGCCGATTTCCGGTCGCGCCCGCGCCCGTGCCCGTTTCTGCGGGATCCGAGGCCGTGCAACGCGGCAAGCGGCTGGCCGACCTCACCGGGTGCACCGATTGTCATCGCCAGGATTTGCGCGGCGGCCTGTTCTCGGACGAAGGCTGGCTCCACGGGCGCTACTACGCGTCGAATCTCACGCGGAAGGCCACGGCTTATTCCGACGAGGACCTCGCCCGCATCGTCCGCGAAGGCGTGCGGCCGGATGGCCGCGGCGTGGCGGCCATGCCCGCCATGGGATTCGTCCGCCTGACCGACGGCGAAATGGCGGACATCGTCGCCTTCGTGCGATCGATGCCCGCCGGAGGCGCCGAGCAGCCGGATCATTTCATCGGTCCGCTCGACAGCTGGGACCTGTGGTTGGGCAAGGTCAATCAACCGGCCGTGTCCTACGTCGCCGCCGAGCGCGGCAAGGATCCCTTCGATGCGGGTCCCGAGCATGCGGCATCGCGCCATCTCGCGCGCATCGTCTGCGCCGAATGCCACGGGGGCGATCTCAAGGGCAACGGCTGGGATTCGGGTGCGCCCGATCTCGCGGTCGTGCTCGCGTACGGATTACCGGAGTTCAGCGCGCCTGATGCGGACGGGAATCGGCGTCGACGGCAAGGAACACGGGCTGATGACCGCCGTGGCCCGGACGCGCTTCACGCACTTCTCCGACGAGGAGATCGCCGGCCTTCACGCCTACCTCGTGGCGCGGGCGAAGGCGCGGACGTGAGGCATCGGGCGCTCCCGTGACTTGGGATCGGTTAACATTTGCGGTTCCGTCGCCCGTCGCGCGGGCGCGTTCCCGGAATCCCCCATGACCGAAAAGAAATTCGCCTCGCACGCCGATCTCGTCGAAAAGAAGATCAGCTTCGACAAGCTTTCCGATCATGCGTACGCGTACACCGCGGAAGGCGATCCCAACACCGGTGTGGTCGTCGGCGACGATGCGGTGATGGTGATCGACACGCAGGCAACACCGGTGATGGCACAGGACGTGATCCGTCGCATCCGCGAGGTCACCGACAAGCCGATCCGCTACGTGATGCTGTCGCACTACCATGCCGTGCGCGTGCTGGGTGCGACCGGCTACAAGCCCGATCACATCATCGCGTCTCGCGACACGTACGACCTCATCGTCGAGCGCGGCGAAGCCGACATGAAAAGCGAGATCGAGCGCTTTCCGCGCCTGTTCCAGGCCGTCGAGTCGGTGCCGGGCCTCACGTGGCCCACGATCGTGTTCGAGAAGCATCTCACGCTGTGGATGGGCAAGCTGCAGGTCGAGATCCTGCAGCTCGGACGCGGTCACACGAAAGGCGACACCGTCGTGTGGCTGCCGCAGGAGCGGATCCTCTTTTCCGGCGATCTCGTCGAGTACGACGCGACGCCTTACACCGGCGACGCGTACCTCACGGACTGGCCCGCGACGCTCGACGCGATCGCGGCGCTGGCGCCCGAGAAGCTGGTTCCCGGCCGCGGTGCGTCGCTGACGACACCCGCCGACGTGAAGAAAGGCCTCGACGGCACGCGCGCATTCGTCACCCGCATGTTCGACGCCGTGAAGCGCGGCGCGCGCGACGGCAAGGACCTGCGGACGGTGTACAAGGACACCTATGCGCTGCTGAAGCCGGATTTCGGTCACTGGGTGATCTTCGACCATTGCTTGCCGTTCGACGTCTCGCGCGCCTACGACGAGGCGACAACGCACAAGGATCCGCGGATCTGGACCGCCGAGCGCGACAAGGCGATGTGGGAAGCGTTGGAAGGTTGATCGCCGCGCGCCCGCTGCGCAACCCGTCGCCCGCGGGAAATCCATGAAGAGCTACACCAACCCGGTCTACCCGTGGAAGCGCTCGCCGGACCAGGACGCACCGGCGCCGCGTCGACCGGTGCTCGTCGTCGGCGCCGGGCCGGTCGGGCTCGCCGCGGCGATCGACCTTGCGCAGCGCGACGTTCCCGTCGTCGTGCTCGACGAGGACGACACGGTCAGCGTTGGCTCGCGTGCGATCTGCTATGCGAAGCGCGCGCTCGAGATCCTCGATCGCCTGGGCTGCGGCGAGCGAATCGCGCAAAAGGGCGTGGAGTGGAACGTCGGCAAGGTCTTCTTCCGTCACGAGCAGGTCTATGCGTTCAATCTCCTGCCCGAGCGCGGCCATGGCCGGCCCGCGTTCGTCAACCTGCAGCAGTACCACCTCGAGGAATGCCTGGTGGACCGCCTCGCCGAACTTCCGCGGGCCGAGGTCCGCTGGCGGCACAAGGTCGTCGCCGTCATGCCGCGCGACGGTCACGTGCTGGTGCGCGTCGCGACGCCGGACGGCGAGTACGAGCTCACGTGCGACTGGCTGCTCGTGTGCGACGGCGCGCGCAGCCCCGTGCGCAAGATGCTGGGCCTCGAGGCGGAAGGGCAGATGTTCCGCGACCGGTTCCTGATCGCCGACATCCGCATGAAATCGGACTTTCCGGCGGAACGCTGGTTCTGGTTCGATCCGCCCTTCCACCCGGGACAATCGGCGCTGCTGCATCGACAGGCGGACGATGTGTGGCGCGTCGATTTCCAGCTGGGCTGGGATGCCGATCCCGACGTCGAGAAAACGCCGGAGCGCATCCTGCCGCGGCTCCATGCGATGCTGGGCGCCGAAGCCGAATTCGACATCGAATGGGCGAGCGTCTACACCTTCCAATGCCGGCGGATGCAACGTTTCCGCCATGACCGCGTGCTGTTCGCGGGCGACGCCGCGCATCTCGTGTCGCCGTTTGGCGCGCGCGGCGCCAACAGCGGGTTCCAGGATGCCGACAACCTCGGGTGGAAGCTGGAGCTCGTGCTCGCCGGGCGCGCTCCGGAGCGCCTGCTCGACACTTATGACGTCGAGCGCGTCGCCGCGGCCGACGAGAACATCCTGAACTCGACGCGGGCAACCGAATTCATCACGCCGAAGAGCCCGGTGTCGCGCATGTTTCGCGACGCCGTGCTCTCGCTCGCCAAGCACCATGCGTTCGCGCGGAAGCTCGTCAACAGCGGGCGCCTTTCCGTTCCGCACGTGTATCGCGCGTCGCCGCTCAATACGCCGGATCGGCCGGGCGAGTCGTTTGCGGGCGCGATGGTACCGGGGGCTCCCGCCGCCGATGCGCCGGTCGCAGGCCCCGGCGCCCCCTGGCTGCTGCGCCATCTGCACGAGGGGTTCACGCTGCTGGCGTTCGAGGCCGCCGTTTCGCCCGACGCTGCGGCGGCGCTCGCGCGCGACGCGATTCCCTGCCGCGTGGTGCGGATAGAGGCGGGCGGATCGCGTGTCGATGGAATGACCGGGTTGCAGGACGTGGAGGGGCTCGCGCGGGAGCGCTACGACGGCCGGCCCGGGACGTGCTACCTTTTGCGCCCCGACCAGCACGTTTGCGCGCGTTGGCGGCACTTCGACGTGGACGGCGTGCGCGCCGCGATCCGCCGCGCGACGTGCAACGACTGACGGAAACCCGCGATGGCCACGCTCAACACCGATCCGAATGTTCAGGCGCCCGACGATTTCTACGAGGACCTGATCGCGCTGCACCGCGACCTCTCGGAGCGCGAGAGCGCGCTCGTCAATGCGAAACTCGTCCTGCTCCTCGCCAACCATATCGGCGACCCGGAAGTGCTGGCGGCGGCGATGGCCGCGGCGCGCGCGGACGTCGCCGCGACCGGGGGTCCACAGTGAAACACTACATCCGATTCCCGCGCGCCGACGGCACGCACAGCCGGCAGGCGCATGCGGACCTGCCGCAGGGCACGTTCGAGCGCGAAATGGGCAAGGAGGGCTTCTTCGGGCCGACGGCGCATTTCCATCATCGGCATGCGCCGACGGGCTGGACGAGTTTCACCGGGACGCTCAACCCGCATGCGTACGACCTCAACAAGTTGCCGCTGAGGAACGGCTCGCCATGGGACGCGACGCTGCTCATGGGCAACGGCGACGTCAAGATCCGGCTTTGGAAGACCGCGATGCCGATGGACCACCTCGTGCGCAACCAGGATGGCGACGAGCTGTTGTTCATTCACGACGGCGCGGGCGAGTTCTTCTGCGACTGGGGCCGGCTCGACTATCGCGACGGCGACTACATCGTGATTCCGCGCGGCGGGCTCTGGCGCCTCGCGCCGTCTTCGCCGACGACGTTGCTGCTCATCGAATGCACCGAAGGCACGTACACGCTGCCCGAGAAGGGGCTCGTCGGGCCGCAGGCGCTCTTCGACCCGGCGATGCTCGACGTTCCCGCGATGGACGCGGCCTTTCGTGCGCAGCAAACCGACGACCCGTGGAAAGTGGTGGTCAAGCGGGGCGGGGCGCTGTCGACGATTGCGTATCCGTTCAACCCGCTCGACGCCGTCGGCTGGCACGGCGACCTTTGCGTCGTCCGCATCAACGTTCGCGACATCCGGCCGCTGATGAGCCATCGCTACCATCTGCCGCCATCGGCGCACACGACCTTCGTCGGCCGCAACTTCGTCGTCTGCACGTTCGTGCCGCGCCCGATCGAATCCGATCCCGGCGCGCTCAAGGTGCCGTTCTATCACAACAACGACGACTACGACGAGGTGATTTTCTACCATCGCGGCGACTTCTTCAGCCGCGACAACATCAAGCCGGGCATGGTCACCTTCCATCCATGCGGGTTCACGCACGGCCCGCATCCGAAGGCGTTCGCGGCGGGCGCCGCGCATGCAAGGAAGGAAACCGACGAATATGCGGTGATGATCGACACCCGGTTCCCGCTCACCGTCGCGCCACTGCCCGAGGGTGTCGAAAATTCCGCGTATGTCGATTCGTGGAAGAGCAAGCCGGCGTAGGCAACGGAGAGTCGATGTGGCGTACGAAGACCTGATTGCGCGCGCGGCGGAAGTGGCGGTCCTGTTCCGGGCGTCCGCTCATTGCGACGCGGGACTCGTCGGCGCGGCGGTGCTGGCCGAGTCGGGCGCCATCTACACCGGCTGCTCGGTCGACCTGCGCTGCGGGATCGGCTTTTGCGCCGAGCATTCCGCGGTGGCCGACATGCTGAAGCGCCACGAGGCGCGGATTCGCGCGGTCGTCTCCGTCAACGACGACGGCGTCGTGCTGCCGCCCTGCGGCCGCTGCCGCGAGCTCATCTACCAGATCGACCCGGCCAATCTGGATGCCGATGTGGTCGTCGCCCGCGACGAGGTCGTCAAGCTGCGCGATTTGCTGCCGCATCCCTGGCAGCCGAAGCACTGGCCCGAACCTTGACATGCGCAATTGGCGCAAGAATGGATTGACATGAACTACGAGAACATCACCGTCGAGACCCGCGAACGCGTCGGTCTCATCCGCCTCAACCGCCCGCAGCGGATGAATGCCCTGAACGATGCGCTCGCCGCCGAGCTCGGAGCAGGCGCTGGCTGCGTTCGATGCGGATCAGGGCATCGGCGCCATCGTCATCACCGGCAACGAAAAGGCGTTCGCCGCCGGCGCCGACATCGGCGCGATGGCCGAATGGGACTACCAGAAGGTCTACGCCGACAACTACATCTCGAAGGATTGGGAGGACCTCCGCAAGGTCCGCAAGCCCGTGATCGCGGCCGTCGCGGGCTATGCCCTGGGCGGGGGATGCGAGCTCGCGATGATGTGCGACCTCATCATCGCGGCGGACACCGCGAAGTTCGGGCAGCCGGAGATCACCATCGGCACGATGCCGGGCATGGGCGGCACGCAGCGGCTGCCGCGCGCGGTGGGCAAGGCGAAGGCGATGGACTGGTGCCTGACCGGGCGCATGATCGACGCCGCCGAGGCCGAGCGCAGCGGGCTCGTCGCGCGCGTCGTGCCGGCGGACAAGCTCGAGGAGGAGGCGCTCGCCGTCGCCGCCAAGATCGCGTCGTTTTCGCTGCCCGTCGTGCTGAAGATCAAGGAAGCCGTCAACCGCGCGTACGAATCGTCGCTCGCCGAAGGGCTGCTCTTCGAGCGGCGCGAGTTCCACGCGACGTTCGCGCTCGACGACCAGAAGGAAGGCATGCGCGCCTTCGTCGAGAAGCGCAAGCCGTCGTTCAAGCATCGCTGAGGCTCGTCACCGCCCCGGCGCCGCGATAGAATGGCGCGCACAGGGGGTGTCCGCGTCGCACGTGAAGGAGTGACCCATGACCCGTCGCAAGATCCACGTTTCGTTCGCCGCTGCCACGTTCCTGGCGGTGCTGCTGGCTGCCGGCTGCGCCTCGACGACCCTGCAGAGCACCTGGATGGACCCCGCGTTCACCGGCGGGCCGTTCACCAAATTCTTCGTCATCGGCCTGAGTGCGCGCGACGTCACCACGCGGCGCGTGTTCGAGGACATCATGGTCGCGAGGCTGCAGGCCGCCGGCGCGCAGGCGATCCCGGCGTGGCAGAATTTCCGCGACGAGGGGCAGGGCAACGAGGCCGCGATGGAAGCCGCGGTGGCGCAGTCGGGCGCGGACGCACTGCTGATGACCCGGCTCCTCGGCATCGACACGCGCACCAATGTGTCGACCGTCATGGTGCCCGGTCCGGTGTGGGGTCCGGGTTTCGGCCCTGGCTTCGGCCCGGGGCCCGGCTGGTGGGGCCCCTATTCGAGCTGGCAGGCCGTGCCGCAGGTGACGCAATACCAGATCGCGACCGCGGAAACGACGCTGTTCGACGTCAAGACCCACCGCGTCGTGTGGAGCGCGACGTCGCAGACGTTCAACCCGACGAGCGTGCAGCAGGAGGCGCCCGGCCTTGCCGACGCAGTGATCGCCGCGTTGCAGGCGCGCGGATTGATCGCGGCCAAGAAGTAGGAGCCGTCAGAGCAGCGGCGCGAAGAGGCGGGCGACGTTCCAGCCGACCTGCCGGTACAGCGGCTGCGCGCCCCACGTCGCGGCGTCGAGCCATTCGCCGTCGCGGAAATAGCGCTCCTGCACCCGCGCGATCTGGGCGCACACGCCGCGATCGTACGCGAGCAGCACGATCTCCGCGTTGAGCGAGAACGAGCGCAGGTCCATGTTCGACGAGCCGATCCACGCGATGTCGTCGTCGATGGTCGCGTGCTTCGCGTGCAGGAAGCGCTTGCCGTAGCGGCAGATCCGCACGCCGGCGTTCAGCAGGTCGCCGTAATAGGATTTTTGCGCGTTGGACACGAGCAGCTGGTCGTCCTGCGCCGGCACCACGAGGCGCACGTCGACGCCGCGCATCGCGGCCGTGGTCAGCGCCTGCAGCAACGGCGCGTCGGGAATGAAGTACGGCGTGGTGATGATGGCGCGCGTGCGCGCGCCGTTCACCAGCGCGACGATGAGGCGCTGGTTGTTCTCGGTCGAGTAGAGCGGGCTCGATGGCAGCACCTGCGCGGCGACGACGCCGGCGACTTCGGGATCCGGAAACGGGTCGCCCGTCTCCGGGGGATGACCGCGCTCGAGGTACCAGTCCTGCACGAACACCGCCTGCAGCTCCAGCACGACCGGGCCCGTCACGCGGACCATCAGCTCCTCGTAGGTCAGTCCCGCCTTGAAGTCGGCGTTGACGAGGTTCATCGACCCCGTGTAGCCGATCCGGCCGTCGATCACCGCGATCTTGCGATGGTTGCGCAAGTCGGCGCGGGCGCCGCGACGGCGAAAGAACGCGAGGCGCATCGTCTCGCCTGCTTCGATGCCGGCCGCGTGCAAGCGCGCCTGCAGCTTGTCGTAGCCCAGGCCGCGCGAGCCCAGCGCGTCCGCCATCACGCGGCAGACGACGCCGCGCTTCACCGCGGCCTTCAGCGCGGCAACCACGCGCCCGGCGACGGCGTCGTCGGCGATGATGTAGAAGAGCAGGTGGACATGCGCGCGCGCGGCGTCGATGTCGGCGACGAGGCGGTCGACGATCTCGTCGTACTCCGACAGGATCTCGGCGTGGTTGCCGCCGAGGATCGGCAGGTCGCCCAGTTTTTCCGCAAGCACCACCGCAGGCGCGACGTTCGGATCCTGCGCGGGGTGGAAGACGTTGGGATGCGCCGAGAGCCGCGCGTAGACGGGCTTGGCGAGCTCGCCGAACGCGGCGGCGCGCTTCAACCGCCATTCCGGCAGCCGGCGCCGCCCGAACACGAGATACAGCGCGAGACCGACCGCCGGCTCGAACAGGATGAGCAGCAGCCAGCCCTTTGCCGCGTCGGGCGAGCGGCGGAACGGGACGACGACCAGCATCACGATGCGGATCACCCACTCCGCGACGACGAACGCCGTGAGCCAGACGTTGGGGTCCGTCAGGAGCGTCATCGCCGTCTTGGACATCTGGCGCGGCGCCCCTGCGCTGTCACGAACGCTGTGTCGTGAAGACCATCGAGCCCGAATCGGCCTTCAACGTGAGCACGAGTTCGTTGCCCTTGAACAACTGGCCCGACACGGCGGCGAGTCCTTGCACGAATTCGGTGTCCATCGAGCCCGGCGGGCACATCGCGCGCGTCAGCGCCATCGGACCGAACGACAGCGCGCCGCCGTTCAGCAGGTAGCTCGCCGATCCGCGGTTGCAGTCCGCGCGCACGGCGACCGCGCCGCCGGGTTGGAACACGAGCGTGTATTGCTCCGGCACAGCGGGCTTTATCCGCTTGCCGTCGGCCATCACCGTTTCCTTCCATGCCCACACCGTGCCGGTGAGCAGCGAGTCGCCCGCTGCCGCCATCGGCGGAGGAGGCGCGTTGACGGAACCCGGCATCAGCGGCGCGCCGGGGTCGACCGGACTGCAGGCGGCAACCGCCAGAGCCAGGGCGGTGAACGGAAAGGCAAGGCGGAAGCGCATCGGACACTCCGTTTCGGTGGGAAAGGTGCGCGGTCGTCGTAGCGTCAGGGACGCTGGAGCCGTCGACGCTCGCCGTGCAGACGCCACCATCGTCGCACGAGCCACGGAATTCCGGCAACCGAAATGAGGCTCCAGATCGCCGCGATGTATTCGGACGCCGGCATCGGGGGCGGCATCAGATCGGCGTCGCGCAATGCCATCGGGAAGGGGCGCGCCGGCACCGGCACTGTCTTGAGCTTGGCGGGATCGCGCGGCAGGCGCCTTCGATATTCGCGCAGCGTTGCCGCGGGCGCGTCGCCCCATGCGCGGCTCGACGGCAACTGCGGAAACTGCAGGTAGACAAGCGCGTCGAGGTCGGCGGCCAGCATCGCCTCCAGCGTTCCGCGCGTCGCATCGTCGCGCGGCGCTTCGTGCGCGAGCGCAAGCAGGCTCGCGCCGATTTCCTCGAACGCCGCGGCGGGCAGCATTTGCGTCGGTTCCGTCCACAGGTAGTCGGCGACGAGCATGGCCCTGGTGACGGACCGCTCCCGGAAGACGAGCCAGGGAAATCCCAGCGTGGCGGCGAGCCGCCTCTTCGCCCCGCGCGCGGGGACGTTCCAGCCGAGTGCATGGAGCGCGTCGACGCTGATGCTCGTGCAATTGGTGGACGGGTGGTAATAGACGAGCTGGTGCCGCCAGAACTGGTTGTAGACGCGACCGAGCGCCGATTGCAGCAAGGCGGGCGCGCGGTCACGCGAGAGCGCGGCAACGAGCATGCACGACGGCCGGTACCACGCCTGCCCGGCATTGAGGTCCGCGAGGTAGTTGTCGAGGGGGACCGGCGCTGCGAGGATTCCTTTTTCGCTCTCGGAATCGAGCGTGTAGAAATTGTTGGCGAGCCAGTCGCCGATCGCGCCGTCGTCCTGCACGCGGCCGGTGACCAGCGCGAAATGACCGGCGTGCGCCTCGTCGTCGTCACCCTGCGCCCCGTTGACCATGATGCCGATGACGGCGCGCCCGCGCAGGTCGCTGGCCGTCCCCGTTCGGTGCCACAGCGTTTCGGCGGTGTAGGGCGTGCGCGCGCCGCCTTGCGGATCGGCCCGCATGCGGTTGCGCAATGCGCGCGCCGCCGTCGGAGCCGCGGGCAGGGCGCGCGGCGGCGGAAGATCGGCGAGCCGGAAATCCTCCGGCCAGATCGTGCGCGCAACCATGGCGTCGTGCGCGATCGTGCCCCGCACCTTGACCGATCGCATCGAGTAGAAATGGGCCGACGACGCGTCGAAGAACGAACGGTTCAGCGGGTTCCTCCGCGCGAGGTGAAACGCAAGATCCCCGGCGGGTGTCGAAAGCCGCGTCGCGTCGTCGCCGAGTCGCGCGCTTGCGACCACGTCCGGCGCAGCTGTCCAGACGAGAGGCGGATAGTCGCGGGGAACGGAGTCGCCCTGCGCGGCGAGCCACGCGCGAAGGTCTTCGTCGACGTGCAGCCCCGGAGTGAAGGACGCGACGCTGACCCCGGCAACCGGCACGGCGATCGTCTCGTCACGGAAGAACCAAAGGGCCTGGCGGATCGCCGTGCCGGCGGCCTCGGCGCCCGTCGTGACGCGGAAATCGGCGGCGGGGTACAGACCGAGCGCCGGGCCGGCGGTGGAAGCCGACATGAAGGGTCGTCAGCGCAGTGCGATGTGCGGCGCGCCGGGCACGATCCCGCCGATCACGGCGGCGTGCCCGAAGCCCTCCGCGCGGAACAATGCCAGGACATCGCCGACGGCCTCCGGCGCGCAGGCGACGAGCAGGCCGCCCGACGTCTGCGGATCGGTCACGAGCGCCCGCTCCACTTCCCCAATGCCGGGGCCGAGGGCCACTGCGTTTCCGTATCCCGCCCAGTTGCGCCCCGACGCGCCCGTGACGAATCCCTCGCGCGCGAGCTCGAGCACGCCAGGCAGGAGCGGCAGGCGCGCGACCTCGATCGTCGCGCCCACGCCGGAAGCGCGGCAGACCTCGAGCAGGTGGCCGGCCAGGCCGAATCCCGTGACATCGGTCAGCGCATGCACGGACTCCATCGTGCCCAGAACGATGCCCGGCGTGTTGAGCTGGGTGGTGCTCGCGATCATCGCGGCATAGTGCGGCGCCATCAGCTTTCCCTTCTTCAGCGCGGCACTGTACACGCCGACACCGAGCGCCTTGCCGAGGATGAGCGCGTCGCCTGCGCGCGCGCCGGCGTTGCGTTTCACATTGGCGGGATCGACGAGCCCGATCGCGACGAGACCGTAGATCGGCTCGACCGAATCGATCGTGTGGCCGCCTGCAATCGGGATGCCCGCGCTTGCGCAGACCGATTCTCCGCCGTCGAGGATGCGGCGAATCGTTTCGACGGGCAGGCGATCGATCGGCATGCCGACCAGCGCCAGCGCGAACAACGGCGTGCCGCCCATCGCGTAGATGTCGGAGATCGCGTTGGTCGCGGCGATCGCGCCGAAGTCATGCGGGTCGTCGACGATCGGCATGAAGAAGTCGGTGGTCGCGACGATCGCCTGCCGCTCGTTGATCTTCCACACGGCGGCGTCGTCGGAGGTTTCGATGCCGACGAGGAGATTGGCGGGCACCGTCGCGGGACCGGCGTTGCCGAGGATCTCGCGCAGCAGCGCCGGCGCGATCTTGCAGCCGCAACCGCCGCCGTGACTGAATTGCGTGAGACGAAGCGGGCCGTGATCGGTCGCGTTCATGGTGGACGAGTACGGGAAATTCGAAGAGGCGCAATTGTACGCTGGCGCGCCCGGGCCCCGGCCGGCTGAAGGTGCGGCCGCGAAGGGTCGCTCCTTGCGCGATTCGCGGTGGCGAATCCCGTCCAAATGCAGGAAAGCTGATGCAGATCAATCCCCAGGCGGTCGCTGGCCTACCGGACGCCGAATCGCGGGCGTAGCATCGACGCAACCATGAAGTAGGCCCGCGCGCGCTTCCAGGTGTCCGCCTTTGCGCGCGCGGTCCGGGCGATCAGAGGAAGGCCATGTCGAATTTCGAAGTTGTCGCACGCGAGGATTTCTCGCCCGTCACTTATCTGCTCGAGGTCCGCCATCCACTGATGGCCAAGGCCGCGAAGCCCGGCCAGTTCGTCATCGTGATGGCGACGGAGCATGGGGAGCGCATTCCGCTGACCATCGCCGACTTCGACGCCGCGAAGGGAACGATCACGCTCGTGATCCAGGCGGTCGGCAAGACGACGAAGGAGATGCAGCAGAACTGCAAGGTCGGCGCGATGCTCTACGCGATGGTCGGCCCGATGGGCGCGCCGAGCGTGCTGGGTCACGCGAAAAAGGCGCTGTGCGTCGGCGGCGGATTGGGCGTTGCGCCGGTATTTCCGCAAGCGCGCGCCTTCCAGGAGTCCGGCGCGTACGTCATCGGCGTCATCGGCTTCCGCAACAAGGACCTGATCTTCTGGGACGACAAGTTCCGCTCGGTGTGCGACGAGGTGATCGTCTGCACCGACGACGGCTCGGCCGGAATGAAGGGAACGGTCGCCGACGGCATCAAGCGCGCGATCGAGCAGCACCCGGACATCGACGAATGCGTGGCGATCGGCCCGCCGATCATGATGAAGGGCTGCGCCGAAGCCACGCGGCCGTTCGGCATAAAGACGATGGTGAGCCTCAACCCGCTGATGGTCGACGGCACCGGCATGTGCGGCGGCTGCCGCGTGAAGATCGGCGACGAGATCAGGTTCGCCTGCGTCGACGGCCCCGACTTCGACGGCCACAAGGTCGATTTCGACGACCTCATGGCGCGGTTGAAGCGCTTCACCGCCGAGGAGCGGATGGCGCTCGAGCACTGGAGCGACACGTGCCGCCTCATGAAGCAGGCGGACGAATTGGCGTCCGCGTCGAGCAAGACCGACCCGGAGCTCTACTGAACCATGGCCGCGAAAAAGAAAACGATCCGGACGATTCCGCAGGCGCGCACGCCGGTCCGGGAGCAGGATCCCAAGGTGCGGGCGCGCAACTTCGAGGAAGTCTCGCTGGGCTACGGTCTCGACGAAGCGCTGGTCGAGGCCGACCGGTGCCTGCAGTGCGCCGACGAGCCGTGCGTGCGCGGCTGCCCCGTCGGCATCGACATCCCCGGCTTCATCCAGAAGATCGTCGAAAAGCACCATCACGGCGCCTACGACATCATCACCGACACCAACCTGCTGCCGTCGATCTGCGGCCGCGTGTGCCCGCAGGAAAATCAGTGCGAAGGCGTCTGCACGGTCGGCGACACGCTGGAGCCCGTCGCGATCGGCCGCCTCGAACGCTTCGTCGGCGACATGGCGATCAAGGAAGGCTGGGCCAACATCCCCTACATCGAGTCCTCCGGCTACAAGGTCGGCATCGTCGGCGCCGGTCCCGCGGGAATGGCGTGCGCGGCGGACATGGCGAAGGCCGGGTGCGACGTCACCGTCTACGAGGCGTTCCATCAGCCGGGCGGCGTGCTGAAGTACGGGATCCCCGATTTCCGGCTGCCGAACGACGTGATCGACGCTGAAATCGACAAGCTGAAACGGCTCGGCATCAAGTTCGAATGCAACACGCTGGTCGGACGCCTGTTCACGATCGAGCAGATGGTGACCGAAATGGGATTCCACGCGGTGTTCATCGGCACCGGGGCGGGGTATCCGAGCTTCATGGGCATTCCCGGCGAGTCGCTGAACGGCGTGCTCTCCGCGAACGAGCTCCTCACGCGCTGCAACCTGATGCGTGCCCGCGATTACCCGAACTTCGACACGCCGCTGAAGCCCGGCAAGCACGTCGCGGTGATCGGCGCCGGCAACACGGCGATGGACGCACTGCGCGTCTCGTTGCGCCTCGGCGCGGAATCGGTCCATTGCATCTACCGCCGGTCGAAGAAGGAAGCGCCCGCGCGCGTGGAAGAGATCCACCATGCGGAGGAGGAGGGCGTCGACTTCAACTGGCTGTCGAGCCCGGTCGAGATCCTCGGCGACGAGAACAAGACCGTGCGCGCGCTGCGCTGCGTGAAGATGGAGCTGGGCGAGCCGGACGAGTCCGGGCGGCGGCGTCCCGTCGTGGTCCCCGGCAGCGAGTTCGAATTCGAGACCGACATGGTCGTGTATGCGATCGGCACCAATGCCAACCCGATCATCGGCCAGACCTCGAAGCTCAAGCTCAACAAGCGCGGCTACATCGATGCGGACGAAGAATTCGCGACGTCGATCGCCGGGGTCTACGCGGGAGGCGACATCGTCACCGGCGCCGCGACCGTCATCGAGGCGATGGGCGCCGGCCGCCGGGCCGCGCGCAGCATGAAGGCGTGGCTGGGTCTGCGCGACACCGAGTCCGTCTACCTGTCCGCCGCGACGGCAACCCGTTTCGGCATCCCGCAGGACGAGCACGGCTTCGCCCGCGTGCGCCTTGCCTGACGCGCGTACGACAAGCCGCGCAAACCGTCACCCGAAAGCCTTTACATGACCGACGCCACCCTGCTCGAACACCCCGTCAAGCCCCGCCCGGGCGCCGCCAAGCGAGCGAAGGTATTGACCGAGCACATCGTCGAGGTCATCAGCGACTCGGGCGAGGGCGCGCAGCGTTGCGGTCAGTCGCTGGCGGCGATCGCGGCGCGCAGCGGCAACGGCATCTGGACCGTGGAGATCATCCCGGCCGAGATCCAGCCGCCGGCGCGCAGCGTCGCCGGCGCGAGCGGCATCCAGATCCGGATAGGTTCTGCGCGCGTCACCAACGGCGGCGACCAGACCGATCTCGTCGTCGCCTTCAACGAGCAGGTGCTGCTGGGACGCGTGCGCGCAGGCGAGTTGAAGGCCGGCGCCACCGTCCTCCTCGAGAGCACGTGGCGCGACCACAAGGATCCGGCGATCGTCAAATCGTACGTCGATACGGTCGCGCTGCTGCAGGAAGGCGGCTTCCGCGTGATCGAGATTCCGCTCGAACGCGAATGCCGCGCGCTGATGACGGACGCGCGGCGCGGCAAGAACATGTTCGTGCTCGGCATGTTGTGCAGCATCTACAGCCTCGACATGCAGCTTGCGCGGGACCAGGTCGCCCGGATCTTCGGCAAGAAGGACGCGAAGGTCATCGCGACCAACGTCACGCTGCTCGAAGCCGGGTTCAAGTGGGCCGAGGCCAACCTCGATTTCAAGTACACGATCCCCGCGGAAAAATCGCAGGTGCCGCAAATCGTCGTGAACGGCAACACCGCGATCGCGCTGGGCGTGCTCGCATCCGGCATGGACATCTGCGCGATGTATCCGATCACGCCGGCGACCTCCGCGTCGCACTACCTGTCCGACGTGTTCGAGCGCGTCGGCGGCATGGTCCACCAGGCCGAGGACGAGATCGCCGCGTGCGCGTTCGCGATCGGCGCGTCGTATGCCGGCCGCTGCGCGGTGACCATCACGTCGGGCCCCGGCTATTCGTTGAAGCAGGAGGGGCTGGGACTCGCGGTGATGGCCGAGATCCCGCTGGTCGTCGTCAACGTCCAGCGGGGCGGTCCCAGCACCGGGCAGCCGACCAAGGTCGAGCAGGGCGACCTCCTGTGCGCGGTGTACGGCAGCCACGGCGACGCGCCGAAGGTGGTGCTCGCGGTCAGCGACATCGAGGACTGCTTCTATTCGATGATCACGGCGCGCAAGATCGCCGAGACGTTCAACACCGTCGTCGTCGTGCTGTCCGACGCGAGCCTCGCCACCGCGCAGCAGCCGTTCCCGCGGCCTGAATTCTCCGAGGACTGGCTCGCGCCGCCGCTCGACCAGTCGCCGGTGCCGCAGGGCGCGAAGCCGTACGACTGGGATCCGGTCACCGGCATCACGCACCGCTTCATTCCGGGACAGCCCGGCGGGATGCACACGCTGACCGGTCTCGCGCATGACCGGATGAGCAAGGTCGCCTACGACCCGGCGATCAACGAGGAAGGCCTGCGCGCGCGCAGCCTCAAGATCGCGGCGCTGCAGAAGACGCTCCGGACACCGGTGGTGCATGGCGATCCCTCGGGCGATCTTCTCGTCGTCGGCTGGGGCAGCACGAAGGGCGCGATCGAGGAAGCCGTCGACCGCGCGCGCGCCGACGGACTCAAGGTCTCGTCGTTGCACCTGCGGTTCATCCAGCCGATGCCGTCGGGCATCCGCGAGATCCTGCAGCGGTTCGGCAAGGTCATGACGGTGGAAGCCAACTGGTCGGATCGTCGCTCGGACGAATTGATCGACGAGGACAATCGTCGCTACTCGGCCCTGGCGCTGATGCTGCGCTCGCGCTTCCTGGTCGACATCGACTGCTGGAGCGAGGCGCGCGGACAGCCGATCAAGCCCGGCGACGTGCTGACGCAGATCCGCGCGAAACTGAAAGAAGGACGCTGAGCATGGCCATCCCCGTCACCCAATGCATCATCAAGCTGCACGAGGAGCACCACAACCTCGAGGACTACCAGGGCGGCGTGCCGCGCTGGTGCAGCGGCTGCGGCGACAACGCCATACTTGCCGCGGTGCAGCGGTTGTGCCGCGACGAGGACCTTGCGCCCGAGCGCACGGTTTTCGTGTCGGGCATCGGCTGCTCCAGCCGGTTCCCTCACTACATGAAGACCTACGGGTTCCACGGCATTCACGGCCGCGCGTTCCCGATCGCCGAGGGCGTCAAGATGGCGCGCCCGGACCTGCATGTGTTCGTGAACACCGGCGACGGCGACTGCTGCAGCATCGGCGCGGCGCACTGGATCCACGCGATCCGCTACAACATGAACATGACGGTGATCCTGCACGACAACCATGTCTATGGCCTCACGAAGAAGCAGGCATCGCCGACGTCGCCGATCGGCATGAAGAGCAACACGACGCCGCGCGGCTCGCTGCTCGAGGCGCTCAATCCGCTGACGGTGACGCTGGGCGTGCAGAACGTCTCGTTCGTCGCGCAGGCGGTCGACTGGGTTCCCGAGCTGCTCTACGACATCATCTCGAAGGCCTACCACCATCGCGGATTCTCGTTCGTCCGCATCATCCAGCGCTGCCCCGAGTTCCTGCCCAAGATGTTCGAGCCGTGGCTGCACGACCCCGGCAAGACGCTGCTGCTCACGCACAAGAACGGCCTCGCGCTTTCGGCCGAAACGAGCCGCATCTACAAGAACCAGCGGGAGCACGACCCGCTCGACATCCACAAGGCGCGCGAGATCGCGTCGTCGGAGGATCCGATTCCGGTCGGCATCCTTTACGAGAACCCGGACATCCCCTGCTACGAGGACCTGCGCGGCGCCGGCGCTCCGCGCACCTCCGAACGGACGCGCGCGGGACTCGAAGCCGAGTTCGACAAGGTCACGATCTGGCCCGACGAGGGCGCCGCGCGCGCGTCGCCCAGGGCCGCGCCGCAATGAACGATCGACTTCCCATGGACACCGCTCTCAAATCCCGGGACCAGCTGGTCTTCCACATGACCGGCCAGCGCGCCGGCGAAGGCTTGGCGCCCATCGATTCCGGATCGCTGCGTCCCGCGCTGCTCGTGGGGTACCGCGATCTCACGCGGTTGCGCTACGACTTCCCGCTCGTGTTCCCCGACGCGACCGCCGGCCGCGAGTTCGTGCATTCGCTCTCTGCCGTCGTCGCCGCGCTCCTTGCCGAAGTCGCGCCCCGCGGGCTCGAGGGCGAGCGGTTGCGCAAGCACGTGCTGCGCCTCGAGCGGGAAATGCGCGTCATGCTGGCCGCGGGCGAGACCGGCCGGCTGTCGGAACTGTGGACGCGGGCGGCCGAGCGGGTCAGTGCCGCTGCCGACGAGACGGTGGCCAAGGTTCTCGCCCAGGCGGGCGAATCGCTGAAGCTCGACGGCGACGTGGTCGACTGCGATCCGGGGCTTTCCGCGCGCCTGTTCACGCAGGCATGGCGCCACACGCAGGCGCAAAAAGGCCGGGAGTTTCGTGCGCTGGTCGACACGCTGGTGCGCAAGCTCACCGACATCCGGCGCGCCGCGTTCGCGCGCTCGGCCGCGGGCCAGCAGCCGGAGGCGCTCGCTGCGTCGATCGGTTCCGGGCATGGCGACGTCTTCGACTTCGCCGTCATGTCGAAGCTGGTCGCGCGCGGCGCCCCGAAGGACGAGCTGCCCCCCGCGCGCCGCCGCCGCATCGAATCGGCGCTCGACGTTCTCCGCGCGCAGCCGTTCTATGCGGACCCGGCGGGCGCCTCCGCGGCGCCGCCGTGGGAATTCGAATTCGACAATTGCGCGGCGGCGGCGGAGGCCTATCGCGCGCGTCTGCCACGCCTGGCCCACGTGGTGCGAGCGATCGCGATCGCGGAGCTCGAGTCCGACGGCGCGTACGTCGAGGCGCACCATGACGCGTTCTTCGAGCGTTACGACGAGCATGCCCTGACGGCGGACGACCTCGCGCTGTTCCCCAACTACCTCGTGTGCATCCCGGCGGATCGCAACGATGCGCCGGAGAATGCCGGCCTGATCGACATGCTGTCCGCCGGCCTTCCGGTGAAGGTCCTCGTGCAGCAGAGCCACCTGCTCGAAGAGGCGTCGATCGGCACCGGGCATTTCGCCTTCGGCGTGCGCAGCGCGCGGCTGGCCACGACGGCGATGGGACTGGGCGGCATGTTCGTGCTGCAGGCGACGAGCGCCGACCTGTATGCGTTGCGCGAGCGCGTCCTGCGCGGACTCGCGTGCCGTGGTCCCGCGCTCTTCAGCATCTTCGCGGGGTCGCCCGCGGCGGCCGGCGATCTGCCCCCGTACCTGACGGCGGCGGCGGCGAAGGAATCGCGCGCTTTCCCCACGTTCGTGTACGACGCCACGGCCGGCGAGAATTGGGCCGCCAGGTTCTCGCTCGAGTACAACGGCAACCCCGACGCCGATTGGTCGCTGATGCCGTTCGAGTACTCGGACGACGCGATGCAGCGGGTCCGCGAGGACGTTGCCTTCACGTACGCGGACTTTGTCCTGTGCGACCGCCGCTACGCCGAGCACTTCGCGGTCGTGCCGCGCGAGCGCTGGAACGCCCTCATGCTCCCGGCGGCCGAATGGCTCAATCTGCCCGAGCGGAGCGCGGCCGAACGCATCCCGTTCCTCTGGGCCGTCGACCCGGACGACCGGCTGCATCGCGTCATCGTCGACGCAAGACTCATGCAGGAAACCCGTCGCTGCCTGCTTCTGTGGCACCGTTTGCAGGAGCATGCCGGCATCCACGACTCGCATGCCGAGCGGCTGGTTGCGCAGGAACGGGCCGCGTGGGAGGCGAAATGGGAGACGGCGCAGGAGGCGCTGCAGAAGGCCGCCACCGCGCCGGTCGCGAGCGCGCCGCAAGCGGCGGTCACGAGCGCAGCCGACGCGCCCGCCGCCGCCGAAGCGGAGCCCGCGAAGCCGCCGCCCGACGAAGCATGGATCGAAACCGCGCGCTGCCCGAGCTGCAACGAGTGCCAGAACATCAACGACAAGATGTTCACGTACAACGAGAACAAGCAGGCCTACATCAAGGACATCAACGCGGGGACCTACCGGCAGCTGGTCGAAGCCGCCGAGGTCTGCCAGGTCGCCATCATCCATCCGGGCATGCCGCGCAATCCGAACGAGCCCGGCCTCGAAGAGCTGATGGAGCGCGCGAAGCCGTTCCAGTAGGCGATCTCGCTGCCTCGCGCCGGTCACGCCCGCGCCACGCTAACGGAGCAGGGCGCGTAGCTTGTTGACGGCCTGCGACGATTGATCGGCACACATCTCGACGCCGGCGCGGGAAAGCTCGGCTTCCATGACCTCCTTTGTCCGCGCGACGTCGGTCAGGAGGACTTTGCGCGAAATCTCGGCGAATTGCTCGCCGCCGGGAAGCTGCGAGATATCGATGTCGTAAGGCTCACCCTTGGTGCGGTAGGTCCGGACTTGCATCGGACCGAGCGCCCGTAGTCCAGGTGGCAGCGGCCAGATTCCGACCGTTTCGCGCAGATAGCTGATCTGCGACACGCTGAGCGCCTGCGCCGGCGCCATGCGTCCGGCAAGCGAGATCGTGCGTGCTCTTTGCATCCAGGCTACGGGTAAGTGACACAGCGCCGGCCGCGCTCGTGCCGTATACGTCGTACTCGCACTTGCCCTCGCCCGGCGGTATGAGCTTGGCGTCGATCCGCGCACAGTCCTGGTCGGCCACCTTCAGCGTGAATTCGGAGCGACCGTCCGCGGCCACCCGAAGGCGAAGGCGCACCCCGTGGCCAAACAAGACAAGCGCCGCATCGTCGAACTGCCAGACCTCGATCGGGGTGCCGCGCGGACGCAGATCGAGTGCCTGCACGATGCGGTCAGCGGGCGCGCAAAGTCCGATCTGGATTTCGGCCCGCGTTCGCGTTGCGCCCGTCGCGTTTGCCGCACTGGCGTGTAGCGCGATCACCGCCGTAGCAAAGACCATCGCCAGCGTCGGGGGCGCAATGCGTCTCGAACCGCTCGGCCACGTAGAGGTCGCCGTCCGGGCCAATCGCAAAGCCGGACGGGCGGAATCTGCACGACGGGCCATCAGGCGGGGAACGCGAAGAGTTTGTCTCGCGCGTCCCTCACACCGATGACGGCTTCTCCGTTTTGCATTTCCTGACGACTACCACGGCAGCACGTAATCGTCGTCGCGCTGGCCGACCGCCTCGATCCCGCTGAGCTCCGCCCGCTTCTTCTGCCAGGCGGACTTCCGCGCGGCTTGCTTCTGCGCCGGAGTGAGCTTGTCCCAGCTCGCCTTCGCCGCGTCCGCCTGCGCCTTCAGCTGACCCGACTGCGCCGCCGTCTCGCGCTGCATGTCATCCCGCTGTCCTACGAGCTCCATGTAGGACAGGTCTTTCAATTTCTTGGTGCGCGCGGCGGCGACCGCAGCGGATTTTTGCTCCGGTGTCAGCGAGGCCCACTTCGCTTTGGCCGCTTGATACTCCGCCTTGTATTGAGCCTGCTGCGCGGCGGTCATCGGCTGCGTGTCGTCGCGCTGGCCTATCTTCTCCGCGCCTTTCAACTCTTGCTGCGCCTTCTGGTCCTGCGTAGTTCCTTGCGCGACCATGACATTGCTATCGGGAAATACTTGCGCTGATGCGGAGGCCACTGCCGTCAACATCGCTGCCGCTATTAATGAATGTCCTGTTTTCATCGATGTCTCCTCTAAAAAATGTCGTGCGACAAACGTGACTGGGCGCCAGCAATCGCGACCCGAACTGGCGGCAAGAACTTCTTCATGGCAACTCCAACGATCGCTTCATTTCGAGCGTCGCGCGATGCGGTGAACCGGGCCGCGAATCAACACATAGGGAAGAACCGCAAGCACGAACACGGTGACCAGCGCTTCCACCGGATAAAACCTGCGCAAAACCATGTACTGATAGATCGCGTCCATCACAAACGCAAAGACGATGACTCTGCTTACTCTTTTCAGTCCTTCGCGAAGGTAGGCGGCCCGCTGGGATGGTTCGAACAGGATGGTCCGCAAGTAAGGTGACCGGCCGGCCCGCGCATCTTTGAGTCCGTCGCGAATGGCGAAGAACGTCGCCATGAGCGGGCTGGAGGATGAAGCGAAACGCCAGCGGCCCGCTCGGTTGCGCGATCAATTGGTCCCAGAATCGGGTCAAGATTTCCTGAATCTCCGACATCTCAGGCCTCCTCTCTTCGTGCACGGCATCGCGACGCGTCGAACACGACCTGATCGTAGCGCCAGAGTTTTTCAAAGAAGGTACGCGCCATGTCGAGTTGCGGTTTTGATCGTGAGGATGGCAACGTTCTTTCCACTATGCCGCCGATGCTACGGTTCCCATCAATGGCATCGAACCAACCCTTTTCCGTTGAATCGATTGGCATGATCAGATCCCGGTAGGCGTGTGTCGGGTTGATCAGAACGGCCGCCGCTCCGGGCGGCAGCCGCTCTTGCACGCAGATCGTGTCCGGCATTCGAAGGGGCACGTAGTCGAGCCAGGCATCACCGGCAAAACTTATCCGTTGCGCGCCGCCAGGGCTATCGTCTCGATAAGCAAATCACGCTGTGGCGAACCATCGTGCCGCGAAATAGTTCGACGGCAGCGTACTGCTCGGCGAGGGAAAGCTGTGCCAGCCGGGAAGCCTGCGGGATCGTTGCCACGACTCCACAATGAGGCGTGTAGGGTGCTTGCTTGAGCCACCGGCCGAATGTCAGTCCTGCCTCTTCGATCAGATCGAACAACTGCGGCACCGAATAGGCGCGGTCCTGCGGATTCAGCAGCGCGTCGGCGAGTGCCGCTTCCTCGCGGAAATCCGGGGCTTCGCGCAGCAGAGCTTCCAACGGATGGCCGCGTGGCAGCGCCTTGAGCGCCGTGATGAGATCGCGGATCTCCTTCATCGTTGGCATGGACGCCGATCCGTCTGCAGAATTCCTGCAGCATGTAGATGCCGGTCCGTCCGTAAGGCGCATACACCATGAGATGCATCGCGCCTCCGTCCGGATTGAGCACATCGCGCAGGGCGCGCAGCCCCACATCGGGCTCCGCGAGATGATGGAGAACCCCGGTGCAGATGATTTGATCGAAGCTCGCTTTCAAATCGCTTACCCGCTCGATGGGAAGCTGGCGGACCTGGAGATTGTTCAGGTTGTATTTCCGCTTGAGCTCCTCGGTAGCAGCGCACACTGGTTGCGCTGAAGTCGATGCCGGTCACCTGAGCCGCAGGCCAACGCAGGGCATGCTTGGCCGCCTGGGAGGTCCCGCAGCCGGCAATGAGAATGGATTGATCCTCCCGATAGGGTCTTGCAGGCCAGAAGAGGTGATAGTCCGCCCGGCGTTTCTGCCGGTCCTGCCCGAGCCGTCGATATTTCTCGAGGCTGTCGACGGGGGGTGGATAGGGATGACGTTCGTAAAACGCGCGCACGTCCTCCCCGACGCTCGCGGCATCCGCGCTTCGTGTTTCGTCGTCTTTCACGATACCTGAGGTGCAGGAAAAGAACCCATGCAGGGATGTCCTCCTGCATGGGTCGGTTCCATCGAGGCGCGCGGGGCGCCCACGGCTATGTCTGCAAGACCCTGCAGAGGTCAGCCGTGGCCGTGACTCGGTCACCTGAGCCAGCACGGCGTCGAGGTTGAACGAAGCAGGCTTCTGCCTCGGCGGAAACTTGACGAAGCCCGCGATCTGTTGCGCGACAAATGCCTGCATCATGTACAGCTGAGGCACGTGATCGACCATCCAGTCCAGATAGGTGTTCGAGTTGTATTCAGCGCGCTCGAACGGGTCGCGACGCATGCTCATGATGTACGGCAGTCGCAATTTGACGAACGGCTCGGCCCACTGCCTCATCGTATTGGCGCGTTGCACGGCCAGATTGAATTTCCAGTCGCCGACCCGCACCGCGATGACCTCTCCATCGTCGCTGAAGTAGATGATGCCGGGTCGCGGGCTTTCCTTCACCTTGCCGCTCAGGTAGGGAATCATGTTGAAGCCGTCGAGGTGGACATTGAATTTCTTACCGCCCACCGTGCAGCCATCGAGGAGTTGCTTGGTCACGTCCGGGTTGCCGGCGGCAGCCAGCAAGCGTCGGAAACATGTCGATGTGAGAGACGATGCCGTTCAGCACCGAGTCCGGCTTGATCGTCCCCGGCCAGCGCATGAAGCATGGCACTCGCCAGCCGCCTTCCCAGTTGGAATCCTTCTGGCCGCGGAACGGCGTGGTGGCGCCGTCGGGCCACGTATCGTTCTCCGGACCGTTGTCGGTGGAGTACATGACGATCGTGTTGTCGGCGATGCCCAATTCGTCGAGCTTGTCGAGCATCATGCCGATCTGCTCGTCGTGGACCACCATGCGATCGCTGTACGGGTCCTGGCCACTCTTGCCGAGGTTCTTCTCGGCGACGTGCGTACGGAAGTGCATTGCCGTCGCGTTGTACCAGAGGAAGAAGGGCTTGTTCGCCTTGGCCTGCTTTTCCATCCACTCCATCGCCCGGTCGGTGATCTCCTCGTCGATGGTCTCCATGCGCTTCTTGGTCAAAGGGCCGGTGTCCTTGATCGTCTGTCCGCCCTTGCCGTCAGCCACGCAGTGGAGCACGCCGCGCGGGCCGAACTGCTTCTTGAACGCGGGGTCCTTGGGGTAGTCGGGCAGTTCGGGTTCTTCCTCGGCGTTCAGGTGATAGAGATTGCCGAAGAATTCGTCGAAGCCATGCACGGTCGGCAGGTATTCGTCGCGATCGCCGAGGTGATTCTTGCCGAACTGGCCGGTGGCGTAACCGAGCGGCTTGAGCAATTCGGCGATGGTCGGATCTTCCTTCTGCAATCCGACCGTCGCGCCTGGCATGCCCACCTTGGTGAGGCCGGTGCGGATCGGATTCTGGCCGCAGATGAAGCACGCGCGCCCGGCAGTACAGCTCTGCTGCGAGTAGTAGTCGGTGAAGGTCACGCCCTCTTTCGCGATGCGGTCGATGTTCGGGGTCCGATAACCCATCATGCCGCGACTGAAGTGGCTGATGTTCCAGATGCCGATGTCGTCGCCCCAGAGGATGAGGATGTTGGGTTTGTCCGTCTTTGCCATGTTCTTACTCCTTTCGGTTAGCGGTCGTTTGCGACCGCGACTTGCGACTTGGCGGCTCGAGCACGAGCGCCACGTAATGCGTCGTCGCCCCGGATGACGACGATGTTGAGTTTGTCCGTCTTTGCGATGCCTTTCTCCTTTCAGTTACCGGTCGTTTGCGACCGCTGTTGCCTTGCTCATTGCCGTCGTGATCCCGATCAACCGAACGGCCCGACATGGAACACCATGCTCACGATGGCCAGGAATCCGATCGCCAGAAGCAGCAGGGCCACTATCAGCGTGAGCGAAGCGGGAAATTGGCTTTCGGCGTGCACCAGGCCGTCCGCCTTCATCTGCGTGCGCTCCTGCCGCAACCCGACCATGAACGACACGTGATAGGCAATGCCGACCAGGAGCATCGCGATGCCGAGCAGGACGAGCGCGACGCCAAAGTGGGTCGCGGCCGCGCTGCTCTTCAGCACCTCCGACTCGTGCAGCTTCTGGAAGACCTGAAAGATCGTGAAACCGAAGCCGATCAGCGACAGCGAGGTGCGAATGACCGACATCAGCGTCCGGTCGGCGCTCATGCGCGTGCGCTGGAACGACATCCCGGTGCGCCGCGACGCAAGCTCGGTCGAGATGCTGGCGGCATCCGATGTCGAAGTGATGCGTGTCTTGGGGCCGTTTTGCATGTGCTCACTCATGAATCAAGCCGAGCGCGCGCAGCGCGCGGAGGATCATGTCGGTCGCAATCGCGATCTGGAGCACACCAAGCACCGCGCCGATGACCTGCAGCACCATGACCGTGACTCCGCCCATGATCCGGCGCCCATACAGCATCGTCAGCAGGTTGAGCGCCATCACCGCGAGGAGGAGCGCGAGAATGGTTCCGGTACGCTCGGCGTCGCGGCTGTTGGCGAGGACGACGATGAGCGCGGCGATGCCATAGGGCGTGACGACGGTCGGAAACGTGATCCGCGTCGCCGCCGCCATGGGCTCTCCCGGGAGCGGCGGCGGCACCGGATGCGCCGGCTGATATTGCTCGAGCACCAGACTCAGGCCGACGAGCGCGAAGATGACCCCGCCCGAGAGCAGCATCGCCGACGCCGAGATGCCCCAGTAGTCGAGCAGCACCCGGCCGGCGAAGCCGCCGGCCACCACCGCGATCACCGCGAGCACGAACGCGCGCATTGCGATCTGCCGCATCGTCGCCTCGTCCGTGTCGCGCGTGAGCTGCGCGAACGGGCCGAGGATCTTGAGCGGCCCGAGCGTGATGAAAAACAGCGTGAAAACGGCGCCGAATCCGATCAGCGCGGTCGCGTCAGGCGCGCTTTGCACTGCTCTCTCCTGTTCGCCGGTACTCGAGCTCGATGTCGCGATCGAGGAAGAAGGTGAGGAACGTCCGGATCGCGCCGATGGCCGCAACCCGGCCGATCTCGTCCCAGCTCGGCGTGACGGTGGTATGCACGATGTCGGCAGCGAGCTGGAACGTGAGCCCGGCGACAAGCCAGCGTGCGAACTCGAGCCAGACAGAGCGCTTTGCCGCATTGCTCGCGTGCCGCAGCATTGCGTGGAAGATCCCGACGGCGGCTTCGACGGCGCCGATCGCAATGACGAGGAGCGCCAACGCCTCCAGCATGAGCGCGATGTAATGCGCCGCAAGGTGCAGGGCTTCTTCCATGACCTATGTCGGCGTGCGCACGATGCAGCGGAATCCGAGGTGGCCGATCGCGGTGTCCACGGGTTGCGCCATGCGCGCCGCCGGCCGATAGCGCCGACAGTAGTTCGGCGCGCACAAGTACGAGCCGCCCTTCATCACCTTTCTCGGGATGCGAACTTGGGGCAGGTGCGGGTCGTAGCTCAGCTCCGCCTCTCCACCGCGGGGATTCTCCAACGTGCAGCAGGCGTGCTTGATCTGGCCGTGCTCCTGATACCAATCGGTCGTCCATTCCCAGACGTTGCCAGTCATCTCGTAGAGCCCGTAGCCGTTCGGCGGGAACGACCCGACCGGCGCGGTCCATTCGTAGCCATCGCTCAGCAAGTTCTGCCACGGGAACTCGCCCTGCCAGTTGTTGCACATGGACTTTCCGCCGGGCGTGAGCTCATCTCCCCACGCGTACTCGGCGCCTTCCAGCCCGCCGCGCGCGGCGAATTCCCACTCGGCTTCCGTCGGCAGCTCCCTTCCAGCCCATTTCGCATACGCTTCGACGTCTTCGTAGGCAACGTGCACCACCGGATGCTTCCATAGCCCTTGGAGGCTGCTGCCCGGTCCTTGCGGATGCCGCCAGTCGGCACCCCGCACGTACGTCCACCAGTTGTGCGGATTCCGCAGGTCGACCGGGCCCGCGGTCTTGCGGAAGACCACCGCCGCGGGTTCGAGCAGTTCAGGCTTCGCGCCGGGGTAGTCCGCTGCGTTCGCGGGCCGCTCGGCGAGCGTGACGTACCGGGTCGCCTCGACGAAGCGGCGAAAGTCGACGTTGGTCACGGCGTACCGATCCATCCAGAAACCGTTCACGTTCACCTTGTGCGCGGGCGCCTCCTCCGGGTAATGGCCATCGGACCCCATGAGGAAGGTCCCGCCCGGAATCCAGACCATGCCTTCGGCCGGCGGCTTGCCAGGCGGAGGCGAACCCTCGACGAGCGTCTCGTCTTGCGTCGGCGAGTTGATTTCCACGAGCGATCTCGCGTTAGCTCTCGACCTTGTGAACCTTTATACCGCGCGGATGAACACCGCCCCGAACGCGAACAGCCCGATGAAGATCATCGTAATCGCAACCGCATACAGGGGCGTCATCCGGACGACGTCACCAAATCCGGCGATGGGTTCGAACTCCTTGCCCCATAGGTAATGAACCACCGACCGGTACTGCCAAATCGAGACGAACAACGCGATCACGCCGACCGCTATGAGCGCCAGCCCCAGATACCGGGGGGCCTGCGGCCGAAGGGCTGGGGGAACTCCCGCAGTCGCCTGGAGGTGCTCGAAGAACTGCACGATCGTGAAGCCGAAGCCGATCAGCGCCGCCGCTGTCCGCACCCAGGACATGAGCGTGCGCTCGAGACTCAAGCGGGTGCGGATCCACCCGAAATGACTGTCCGAGGTTGGCCTCACTTCGAATCGGTACGGCTGCGTTTGCTGGTCGGCCATCGATCAACTCCTTCGGATAGCAACTACTGCCCTGATCGGCCCGAGCGCGCGGCCTCGCGCAGCCGCAACGCATCGTAGATCGCCCGGTCCCCCAACGCCGTCGGGACCGCGACCGCGGCGGCGCACGCGGTCAACAACGGGATGAACAGCTCCGTTGCGCCGGTCATCTCGACAATGAGCGCGATGCCGGTGACCGGCGCCCGCACGACCGCGACGAAGAGGGCCCCCATGCCGACGGCGGCGAATGCCGCGGTCGGCGTGGTGAGGACCGGCAGCACCGCCTCGAGCGCACGCCCGAACAACGCGCCCGATGCAGCCCCGACCACCAGAAGCGGCGCGAACAGGCCCCCTGGAAGCCCGGGCGCATATGACAGCGGCCCGAGCACAAGCCGCGCAGCGAAGATGATCACGAGCATAGCCACCGACTGGCCGCCGTCGAGCACGCTTTGGATCAGCGTCTCGCCACCCCCCACGAGCGCCGGCGTCAAGCAGGCGAGGAGACCGAAGATCCCGCCGACGAGTGCCGCGCGCACTTCGGGGGTGATGCGATGCATCCGCTCTGCAACGTCGAGCCCCGCAACCACCAGCCGGTTGTAGGCGACGCCGAGCAGTCCGATGAGCGCGCCGAAGACGAGGAAGAGCAGATAGCCGGGGAACAGCTCCATCTCGAACGCCGGCACCGCGAATTCGAGCCGCGCGCCGATCAGCGTGCGCATCACTGCGAGCGCGGCGCTGCACGCTGTCAGCGCCGCGACAGCGACGCGCAGGTCGAAGCGCCGGACGAGCTCCTCGAACACGAAGATCGCGCCCGCGAGCGGGGCGTTGAATGCCGCTGCAAGGCCTGCACCCGCGCCGGCTGCGAGCAGCGCACGGTTGTCCGCAGCGCGGAATCCGAGCCTGTGAGCAAACAGGTACCCGAGCGTGGCGCCCATTTGCACGGTGGGCCCTTCGCGCCCGAGTGCGAGTCCCGCGCCGAGCGCAAGCGTGCCACCGACGAACTTGACCGGAAGCACGCGCGCCCGCATCGGGCGCGCCTCGCCCTGAACTACCGCCTCGACATGCTGAACGCCGCTCCCGGAGGCCTCGGGCGCGAATCGACGCACGAGCCAGCGCGCGACAAAGGCGGCGGTGGCGGCGAGGCCGATCGGCGCGAACCAGCGGAGCCATGGCGCTTCCAACGACCATGCGACAACCGCGCTGCGTAGCGCAACGGCGTAGTCCACGGCGAGATGGAAAGCGCACCCGAACAGCCCCGCGAGAGCGCCGACCATGAGACCCGCCACCGCGAGCTTCAGCAGACCGGAGCGATCCTCCTCGGCTTCTGCCGGCGAGATGAGGTTTCGATCGGCAGGCATGGTCCGGTGCTCGCGCGCGCGCGGGGACCGCGACGGCTGGGGGGTGAGACGCGCTCGCCACCCGGCCGCTTGCGCGTGCGTCAGCCCCCTCCGGCGGCGCCATGCATCGCCATGATCGCATCGTCGCAGCTCCGGTTCGAGATCCCGATATCGTCGCTCCAGACGACGAGGATGTCGGGTATGTGTCGCCTAACCATTGCCCAGCCCTTCCAACCGTTGGGTGTCAAATACTGCTGCTTCCTGCGTCCGGCCCGTCTAGTACCCTCCGCTGCCCCCTCGACCGTAGCCCTTGCCGACCTTCCCGCGAAAGACCCAGTAGACGCCGATCGTGTAGGCGGCGATGACGGGCAGGACCACGACACCGCCGTAGAACAGGAAACGCAGTGAGGCATCCGGCGCAGCCGCGCTCGCCACCGTGATCGAATACGGAATCATGTACGGCCAGAACATCACGCCCAAGCTCAGGAAGGCGGCGACGAAGAAGAGCGCGGTCATCGCAAACGGCCAGCCATCACGCTTCTTCCACGCCCCGATGACGATCCCCACCAACGCAAGCACCCCGATCGCCGGGAACACGAGACCCCAAGGCCGTGCCTGCAGATTGCTTCGCACGAGGATGCTGTAGTCGAACGTGAATGCGAACGCCAGGAACAGAACGACCAGGACACCGGCGGCGAGCCACCGGATGCGGGCGTAGGCCCAGTCACGCAGCTCGCCGTCGCTCTTGAGCACGAGCCAGCCGGCCCCGAGCAGTGCGTACCCGAGCACGAGCCCGATCCCGGTGAGGATCGCAAACGGATGAAGCCAGCCGAACGCACTGCCGGCGTACTGACCGTTCGCGACGGGAATGCCGCGAATCATCGCGCCGACCGCGGCCCCCTGCACGAACGCCACCACCGTCGAGCCGAGGAAGAATCCCCAGTCCCAGATCCGGCGCATGTTTACGCTGCGGAAGCGGAACTCGAACGCAACGCCGCGGAAGATCAGTCCGAGCAGCAGCAGCAGCACGGGAAGGTAGAACGCGCCGAGGAACACCGCATAGACGTCGGGAAACGCCGCGAATAGCCCGGCGCCGATCACCACCAGCCACGTCTCGTTGCCGTCCCAGAACGGGGCGATCGTGTCCATCATCCGAACCCGGTGAGCCTCTTCTCCGGTCGTGCCGAACAGCACGCCGACGCCGAGATCGAGGCCGTCCAGGACGACGTAGAGCAGGACCGCCGCGGCGATCACGCCGGCCCAGAACAACGCAAGGTCGCTCGGTTCCATGGTTCAGCCTCCGGTGTGCAGCCCGCCACCGGTCGCCGTCTCGGCACTGTCGGCGAACGCCATCGGCCGCCTTCCGGTGGCGCCGGGGATGGCTACCGCCACACCGGTCGGTCCTTCGTGCAGCAGCTTGTAGATGTAGTACAGGCCGAACGAATAGACCACCGCGTAGACGAGAACGTAACAGGCGAGCGAGAACAGCACGTCACCGCTCGCGAGCGACGGTGTGACCGCGTCCTTGGTGCGCAGCAGCCCGTACACGACCCATGGCTGACGCCCGACCTCCGCCGTGAACCAGCCCATGAGGACCGCGACGAAACCGGTCGGAAACGCGAGGAACGTTCCCCAGAGAAACCAGCGCGTCGTCTCGAGCCGGCCGCGCCAGCGCAGGAAATTACCGAACCACGACACCGCGAGCATGATCAGTCCCATCCCCACCATCAGGCGAAAGCCGAAGAACGGAATCACCACGGGCGGGCGGTCTTCCTTCGGGAACGCCTCCAGTCCGATCTCTTTCGCGGTCCAGTTGCCCGAGGCGATCATGCTGCCGAGTTTCGGGATTTCGATGGCGAAGAGATTGCGTTCGCTCTTCTCGTCGGGAATGGCGAGCAGCACCTCGCTCGCTGGCTGCTGCGTCTTCCAGCGCGCCTCGATCGCTGCAAACTTCGCCGGCTGATGCTGCAGCACGTAGAGGCCCGTCAGGTGGCCGAAGAAGAGCTGGATCGGGATCATCACCGCGACCAGCCCGAGACCCCAATCCAGCATTACACGCGCTTCGGCGCGATGAATATTGCGCAAGACGTACCAGGCGCCGGTGGCTGCCACGCACATGCCCGTCGTCAGGAAGGCGGCGAGCAGCATGTGCGGCCAGCGGACCATCATCACGGGCCCGAGCACGATCGCTTTCCAGTCCGCAGGGACGATCTTGCCGTCGACGATCGTGTGGCCGAGCGGCACCTGCATCCAGCTGTTGTTGGCGAGAATCCAGAACGACGAGAACATCGTCCCGAGCGAGACCATGCAGCAGGCAAAGAAGTAGAAGCGCGGCGATACGCGGTCGCGCCCGAGCAGCATGACGCCGAAGAACGTGGCCTCCAGCATGAACGCGGTGAAAGCTTCGTAGCCGAGCAGCGGCCCCTGGATAGGACCGCTCTTCTGCGCCAGCACGCCCCAGTTGGTGCCGAACTGGAACGCCATCACGACACCCGTCACTACCCCCATGCCAAACGAAACCGCGAACACCTTGAGCCAGAAATCGAACACGCGTCGATAAAGCACGTTGCCGGTGGCGAGCCGCGCGCCCTCGATCGTCGCGAGCCAGGCTCCCAACCCGATCGTGAAGGACGGGAAGATGATGTGGAAGCTGATGAGGAACGCGAACTGGAGGCGCGAGAGGAAGACGGGATCGAGGTCCATGGTTCGAAGTCTTGCGTCACTTCTTGGCGACAGCGCTGTCGAGTCCCAGAATTACGACCTTGGCCGTCGCGGGCTTCGTCGGCCACGCGACCATCGTGAAGCCGGTCGCCACGGCGACCTTTTGCGCGCCGTTCGCGGTGTAGGTGATGATGCCACCGCCAATCCCGCCGCCGCCACCAAGCGGCGCGCCCCAAAGCTTCTGACCGGTGGAGGAATCGAGCGCGTAGAAATTGCCGCCCAGATCGGCAAAGAACACGAGGCCACCCGCGGTCGGCGTGATTGCGGCGACAATGGGATAGTTCGACTTCACGCGCCATTTCCAGACGCCCGCGTCGGCGTCGGTGGCGTAGACCCATCCGGCCCAGTGGCCGTCGGTCGTCGCTTCCTTGCCGAACATGTTGATCGGGTTCAGGTACGCTATTCCGGTGAATGGCTGGCCGACCGGCACCTCGGCCAGCTTTTTGTCATCCGCGATTCGCACCGTGTCGCACCAGTCGACCGCGCCGGTGATGATCAGATTCGTGGTCGGGTCGTAGCCGGGCGTGTTCCATTCGTTGCCTCCTACTGGCCCCGGGCAAAAATGGACATTCTGACCCACGGCGAAATCCTGACCGTCATTCTCGATCGTCGTCACCGGCACGCGATAGAGCAGGTTGTTGTTGGCAAGATCGTAACCGCGCAGGTGCCCATCTTTCGGTGACACGGACATGAGCTGCTTGCCGCCCATCGTTTGCAGCAGGATGGGGGGGTTGGACACGTCGTAGTCGTGCCAGTCTTTTGCAACGACCTTGAAATTATTCTTGAAGTCGCCTGTCTTGGCGTCGAGTACCACGACCGAATCGCTGTAGAGGTTGATTCCCCCGCGTGCTCCCGAGGCGAAGTCGGGGGCAGGATTGCCGCCGGGGACGTACAGCAACCCGTTCTTGATGTCGAGCGTGTAGGAAGTCCACGTCCCCGCGCCGCTGATCGGAATGCCCGGCGCGTCCTTCCAGGTCGACCCGTCGAGAGGCGTCTTGCCCAAAGGACCGCGTACCAAATCGCCCTCGACCTTCGGCGCCAGAAAAAATTCCCAGACGATTTTTCCGGTCTTCCCTTCGAGCGCGAAGACGTGCCCCTTCCCGCCCTTGAAGTCTCCACCGGCATTGCCAACGTAGACCAGGCCGTCCCAGGCAATCGGCGCCGACGGCACCGACTCGCCGTGCTTCGGGTCGGCGATCGTCGTCTCCCACAGTTGCTTGCCGGTCTTGAAATCGAAGGCCAGCACGCGGCCGTCCTGCGTACCGCGAAACAGCATGCCGTCCATGTAGGCGGCGCCTCGATTGGCCGGCAAGAGCGACCCGGCCGAATTCACGTGCGTTCGCCAGTTCTCGGCACACGTCGCGGGATTGATCGAGAAGATTTCGAACTCGGTGGTCCCGATCAAGGCGTCGTCCACCATGATCAATCCGGACTCGAAGGCCGTGATCGTGTGGAGATCGTACGTGCACAAAACCTTCATGCCGGCCACATTTTTGGCGTTGATCTGGTCGAGAGGCGAGAAACGCTGCGACGACGGCGTTCTGTTGTAACTCGGCCAGTCCCCTGCAGCAGCGCCCGGCCAAACAGGGTCGGTCGGAGGCGAACCCGATGCCACCGCCGCCGGGGCTTTGTAGGCCGGGTTCGTTTCGGCGGTGACCGTGCCTGCAGGCGCGTTCAAGGACTTGAAAAAGTTCAATCCCATGCCGCCATAGGTCGTCATGGCCACGGGAAACGTTACGTAGAGCACTCCCGCGATTGCCACGCCTGCCACAAACAGCACGCCGACGATGATGAAGATTTTTTTCATTCTCCGCCTCTCGATAGTCATGCGCGGTTTTCTGCTACGAGCGATGTACTCTTCTTATTGCCTCCGCCGGACGCTTCCGACGCCGTCGCAACGTTGTCGAGCGAAAGGTTACCGGGTTTCTGAATGAGCGGAAAGTCCTTGAAGGTGGCGACAATTTTCCGACGTACTGCTGCGCTGGCAGCAGCAGGAAGACATGTTCGACCTACCAGTGGTTCCAGACCATCCCTCGATGTCAGCGATCTCGGACGGATCTGACCGCGGATTGCGTCCAGATCCCTCGCTCCCCATTGAGATCCCGTGCTTGAACACCAATCCGTCGCAGCGAAGCTACGCCTGCGGCACCACGCGCGTGTCCTCGCCGCTGCCTTCGATGTACACCCGCTGACCCGGCCGCAGGTTTGGATTTGCGGGCTGGGTGATCTGAACGAGCACGCCGCTCTTGACGCGAACGATGATTTGCTGACCGGGCGTTGTCTGATCGTAGCGCTTCTGGACGTTGTTCCCCAGGAGCGCGCCGCCCAACGCGCCCGCCACCATCGCCACGTCGCGTCCGGTGCCCCCGCCGATCAGGCTTCCGATGCCGAGACCACCCAGGCCGCCGACGATGGCACCGAGGCCACGGTGATGGTTGCTCTGGAGCTGCACGTCGGTGATCTGCTCGATCACGCCCTGACGCACCTCGGTCTCGCCGGGCTGCTGACCGAGCGCCGGTGCAATCACGAATAGCAGCGCGAGCGCCGCCGATCCGATCCACCTGCGGTAGTTCGTCGTCATTGTCATCTTTCCGTGCATTGGTCAGTGGGGCCGCATCGGCCCCCCTTTCTCCGCTGAGTGAACAAACGGGCGACACCATGGGCGCCGCCCGCTGATCGGAAGGCGTCGGCTCTCCGAATCAATCGTGCCCGTTGTGACCGCTCTGCTGCATTTGTTTGAGTATGCCGTCCAGGTTGTAGGTCTCGGGCGCCTGCATCGGCGGAAATTCCTTGTACGAGAAAAGCTCCTTCTCCCACAGCAGCTGACCGATCGGCAGCATGTTCCAGTTGTAGATGTACGCATTACCGGGCGAGCCAAGCGCGCCGCCATAACCTAGAAGCGACTTCGCGTCCGCACCGACCGTTTGTTCGAACGGGTCGCGCTTGAGGTTCAGGAGCTGGGTCCAGTGAAAGCTGACGGCTCCAAACAGGCCGCCGGTCCCGGTGTCCGGCACGATCGTGTAATACATCTTCCAGTTCTTGTAGCGCACTGCCGACGGTTGCGAACCGGTGTAGTAGAAGAAGACGTCACGCGCCGACTTTTCCGACTTGCCCGTGAGATAGTCGGTCTGGTCGACGCCGTCGAGCTTGGTCTTGACGATGCCCGGGTATCTGCCGGTCATGATTTGCTCGTTCAGTGCATTGCCCTTCGGGCCGCCGGCGATATCGACCAGCGTCGGCACCCAGTCCAGCGACGCAAATATGTCGTTCTTGACCGTCGCCGGGCTTTATGACGCCGGGCCAGCGCATGAGCATCGGCGCGCGCATGCCGCCCTCCCAGGTCGTCAGCTTGCCGCCCTTGAAGGGGGTGTTGCCGCCGTCCGGAAAGGTGATGTTCTCTGCGCCGTTGTCGGTGGTGAAGACGATGATGGTGTTATTGAGCTGCCCCATGTCCTCGAGCTTCTTGAGGACATAGCCGATGTTGTCGTCCATCTGCTTCATGCCTGCTTCATTGGTGCCCCAGTCCTTGCCTCCCGGCTCACCCACCATCGCTTCGTACTTGGGTGATAGCATCGTCGTGATATGCATCCGCGCCGGGTTGTACCAGACGAAAAACGGCTTGTTGGTCTTCTTCGGGTCGTTGCGGTCGAGGAAGTCGATGACCTTGGCCGAAATTTCCTCGTCGACGGTCCGCGAGCGGTCCAGTGTCAATGGACCTTCGTCCTTGCACGTCGTGTTCTTCTGCGTGCCATCGCTCGACTTGCACCACATCACCGGGCGCGGCGGGGTAAGGCACGTTGAGGTCTTGGGATCGACGGCGCCGGGTACTTCCGGCAAACCGGTGATGGGCGTGTTCTTGCACGGTGGCGCGATGCCCTGGATCAGCGGCGTCTTGTTGATGTCGACAAAGCTCACACCCTGCATCGCGTCGAGGTGATAGAGGTAGCCCCAGAATTCCTGGAAACCGTGTGAAGTCGGCAGCGCTTCGAAATGGTCGCCCAGGTGGTTCTTGCCGAATTCGCCAGTCGTATAGCCCAGGTCGTACAGGAATTTGGCGAGCGCCGGCGTGCCGGGGCGCAGCCAGGACGGGCTGCCGGGCAGCTGCGGCGGAATCATGCCGGTGCGCAGCGGGTGCATGCCAGTGAAAAAAGCATTGCGCCCGGCCGTGCAGCTCTGCTCGGCGTAATACGTCATGAATTTGGCGCCCTCGTGACCGATGCGGTCGATATTGGGCGTTTCGCCGACCATCAGGCCCTGGTGGTAAATGCTCGGCTGCATCCAGCCGATGTCATCTCCCATGATGAACAGGATATTGGGCTTCTGCTGTGCCAAGGCAGGTGACGCGGCCAGCAATGCGAGCATGGACGCTGCCATGAAAATGGATAAACGCTTTCGCACACTCATGAGGAAACTCCCAATCGTTGCAACGAGGATTTGTCCCCGCGCCGGGGCCGGGACAAATATTATCGCGGTATCGCCTGTGTAGGCTACTAACAATCAATTCAGTCCAACAGTGTACGGACCGCAATGTGACGTTTTCGTGACGGATTGCACGCCCTGTCTGGAAGCCTCGCACCTACCGCCACGAGCGGCGCATCGCTGGGAAAAGGCGTCCGAAGCAGCGCCACTCTTCGCGGCGCCGCCGCAAGACCATAGCGCCAACGATACTTTTCTCGGTGGGCCGCCAGGCGTAACATTCGCCCCTGCGATCGCAGATCCGGCGCGAAACGTGCTTCCCGCGCTGCAGTCAGAACAAGGATCTGGCGCCGCCACAGGAGAAGAATCGTTTGAAGCCGACGGACATCGCCAATCCCGACTATTTCCACAAGGTCGTCGATTGCCAGTGGGCGTGTCCCGCCCATACCCCTGTTCCCGAATACATTCGCCTGATCGCGGCCGGCCGCTACGGCGACGCCTACCTCGTCAACTGGGAATCCAACGTGTTTCCCGGAATACTCGGCCGCACCTGCGACCGCCCGTGCGAGCCCGCGTGCCGCCGCGGACGGGTCGAGGAGGGCGGCGACGGCAAGGGCAAGCCCGAGCCCGTCGCGATCTGCCGTCTGAAGCGCGTGGCCGCCGACTACAAGGACGACATCCGCGACCGGCTGCCGCAGCGTCCCGAAAGGCGCAACGGCAAGCGCGTCGCCCTCGTCGGTGCCGGCCCGGCCTCGCTCACCGTGGCGCGCGATCTCGCGCCGCTCGGTTACGAATGCGTCGTCTTCGACGGCGACGCGAAGAGCGGCGGGATGATGCGCACGCAGATTCCGAAGTTCCGGCTGCCGGAGTCGGTGATCGACGAGGAAATGGGCTACGTGCTCGACCTCGGCGTCGATTTCCGGCCGGGCCAGCGCATCGACAGCCTGAAGGCGCTGCTCGCCGAGCCGTTCGACGCCGTGTTCATCGGCAGCGGCGCGCCGCGCGGTCGCGACATCGACCTGCCGGGCCGGCGCGAGGCGGCGAAGAACATCCACATCGGCATCGATTGGCTGGCCAGCGTGTCGTTCGGCCACACGACGAAAATCGGCAAGCGCGTCGTCGTGCTGGGGGGCGGCAACACGGCGATGGACTGCTGCCGCAGCTCGAAGCGGCTGGGCGGCGAAGACGTGCAGGTCGTCGTGCGCTCGGGCTTCGACGAGATGAAGGCGTCGCCGTGGGAGAAGGAGGACGCCGCGCACGAGGGCATTCCGATCCACAACTACTTCGTGCCCAAGGCGTTCACGCACGACGGTGGCACGCTGACCGGCGTCACGTTCGAAAAGGTCGCGCCGCAGAAGGACGAGAAGGGCCGGCGCAAGCTGGTGCCGACCGGCGAGCCGGACGTCCACTTTCCGTGCGACGACGTGCTGGTCGCGATCGGGCAGGAGAACGCGTTCCCGTGGATCGAGCGCGACCTCGGACTCGACTTCGATGAGCACGGCATGCCGGTCGTCGACGCGACGACCATGGCGTCCACGCGTAGCGGCGTGTATTTCGGCGGCGATGCGGCGCTTGGGCCCAAGAACATCATCTGGGCGGTCGCGCACGGCCACGCCGCGGCGATCTCGATCGATCTCCAGTGCCGCGGCGAGGGCCTCGACAAGCGGCCCCCGCCGCACGTGACGCTCGTCTCGCAGAAGATGGGCATCCACGAGTGGAGCTACGACAACGCGATCATCCCGGCGCATCGCTTCCGCGTCCCGTTGAAGGAAACGAAGCTCGCGCTCAAGAGCATCAAGATCGAGGTCGAGCTGGGCTTCGACCCGAAGCTCGCGTTCGCCGAGGCGCAGCGCTGCCTCAACTGCGACGTGCAGACCGTGTTCGCCGACAAGCTGTGCATCGAATGCGACGCGTGCGTGGACATCTGCCCGATGGACTGCATCAACTTCACGGCGAACGGCGACGAAGCCGACCTGCGGCCGCGGCTGCGCGTTCCGGCGGAGGTCGCGAGCCAGGATCTCTACGTCTCGGGGCCGCTCAAGACCGGGCGCGTGATGGTGAAGGACGAGGACGTCTGTCTCCATTGCGGCCTGTGCGCCGAGCGCTGCCCGACCGGCGCGTGGGACATGCAGAAGTTCCTGCTCGACATGGCGCGTGCCGACGACCGCTGCCGCAAGCCCGCGGCGGCGGAATACCGGCGGCCGGCGCCGCACCCCGGCCCGGTGGCCACGGAGCGACCGTCATGAACGCCAAGGCCGCCGCGGTCCGCGTCAACGATTTCGTCGTCAAGTTCGCCAACGTCAACGGCTCGGGCTCGGCGTCGGCGAACGGACTGTTCGCGCGGGCGATCCTGCGCATGGGCGTGCCGGTATCGGCGCGCAACATCTTTCCGTCGAACATCCAGGGCCTCCCGACCTGGTACGAGGTGCGCGTCAGCGAGGCGGGCTGGCGCGGCCGCCGCGGCGGCGTCGACCTGGTCGTCGCGATGAATCCGCAGACCTGGGACAAGGATGTCGCCGAGCTCGATACCGGCGGCGTGCTGTTCTACGACTCGACGCGGCCGATCCCGCCGAGCAAGCTGCGCGACGACGTCACGATCATCGGCATGCCGCTCACGGCCATCTGCAACGCCGAGTACTCGGACCCGCGGCAACGGCAGCTGTTCAAGAACATCATCTACCTCGGCGCGCTGGCCGCGCTCGTCGACCTCGACACCGCCGAGATCGAGAAGCTCTTCGCCGAGCAGTACAAGGGCAAGGAGGCGCTCCTCGAGTCGAATCGCAAGGCGCTGTCGCTCGGCCGCGACTACGCGCTCGCGAACTTCGACTGCCCGCTGCCGATCCGCGTGCGGCGCGCGGATGCCGTCGGCGACCGCGTGTTCATCGACGGCAACAGCGCGTCGGCGCTGGGATGCATCTACGGGGGCGCGACGGTGTGCGCGTGGTATCCGATCACGCCGTCGTCCTCGCTCGCGGAAGCCTTCCAGAAGCATTGCCGCAAATTTCGCGTCGACAAGGCGACGGGGCAGAACAAGTACGCGATCGTGCAGGCCGAGGACGAGCTCGCGTCGATCGGCATGGTCATCGGCGCCGCCTGGAACGGCGCGCGCGCGTTCACCGCGACGTCCGGACCCGGCATTTCGCTGATGCAGGAATTCATCGGCCTCGCCTATTTCGCGGAAATCCCGGCCGTGCTTTTCGACATCCAGCGGGGCAGCCCGTCGACCGGGATGCCGACGCGCACGCAGCAGGCGGACCTGCTGCTCTGCGCGTACGCTTCGCACGGCGACACCAAGCACGTGCTGCTGTTTCCGCAGGACCCGACCGAATGCTTCACGATGGCGGCGGACGCGCTCGACCTCGCCGACCGGCTGCAGACGCCGATCTTCGTGCTGTCGGACCTCGACATCGGCATGCAGGACTGGCTCACCGAGCCGCTCGCGTGGGACGACAAGCGCCGGCTCGACCGCGGCAAGGTGATGACCCGGGAGGAGCTCGATGCCGGGAAGGAGTTCGGCCGCTACCTCGACGTCGACGGCGACGGCATCCCGTTCCGCACGTATCCCGGCACGCACCCGACCAAGGGCTCGTTTTTCACGCGCGGCACGACCAAGGACCGCTACGCCCGCTACACCGAGGAAGGTCCGGCCTACGTCGACAACATGCAGCGGCTGTTGCGCAAGTTCGAGACCGCGAAGGATCTGGTGCCGGCGCCCGTGATCGAAAAGGCCGCGCAGCCGACGCGGACCGGCGTGATCTGGTTCGGGTCCACCGGCGCGGCGATGGCCGAAACGCTGACGGCGCTCGCCGCCGACGGCATCCATCTCGACCGGATGCGCTTGCGCGCCTTCCCGTTCGCCGATGCGGTCGCCGATTTCATCGCCGCGCACGACAAGGTGTTCGTCGTCGAGCAGAACCGCGACGCCCAGCTGCGCATGATGCTGGTGAACGAATGCGGCATCGATCCCGACAAGCTGATTGCGGTGCTCCACTACGACGGCACGCCGATCACCGCGCGCTTCATCATCGGCGAGATCGCCGAAAAGGCCGCTGTGTTCAACGTGAAGCCGATGCGCAAGGTCGCGTCGTGAGCGTGCGCGCACTGACAGGATGACCGAATGACGTATCTCGCCAAGCCGAAGCTGCATCATCCCGACCTGCCGCGCAACAAGCTGGGCTATACGCGGCGCGACTACGAAGGCGCGATCTCGACGTTGTGCGCGGGGTGCGGGCACGACTCGATCTCGGCGGCCATCGTGCAGGCGTTCTTCGACCTCGACATCGCGCCGCACCGCGTCGCCAAGCTGTCGGGAATCGGCTGCTCGTCGAAAACGCCGACTTACTTTCTCGGCAATTCGCACGGCTTCAACAGCGTGCACGGCCGGATGCCCTCGGTGCTCACCGGCGCCAACCTCGCCAACCGCGACTTGATCTACCTCGGCGTCTCGGGCGACGGCGACTCGGCGTCGATCGGGATCGGCCAGTTCATGCACGTGCTGCGCCGGGGCGTGAACATGGTGTACATCGTCGAGAACAACGGCGTG
This sequence comes from uncultured beta proteobacterium, assembly GCA_963816925.1. GTDB lineage: Bacteria > Pseudomonadota > Gammaproteobacteria > Burkholderiales > Casimicrobiaceae > CAIWHR01. The sequence continues at coordinate 89,782 of CAWFMY010000033.1, forward strand.
TACGGCCTCACCAAGGGCCAGTTCTCGGCGACCGCGGACAAGGGCTCGAAGGCGAAGCGCGGGGCGGTCAACAGCGACGAGCCGATCGACATGGTGATGCTCGCGCTGCAGATGGGCGCCACGTTCGTCGCGCGCGGCTTCTCCGGCGACAAGGAGCAGCTGATCCCGCTGATCGCGGCCGCGGTGCTGCACAAGGGCGCAGCGTTCATCGACGTCGTTTCGCCGTGCGTCGCGTTCAACAACCATCCCGGCTCGACCAAGAGCTACGACTACGTCCGCGAGCACAACGAAGCCGTCAATTTCCTCGACGTGATGGTGCCGCGCGAGCCGATCACCGCCGACTACGGCCCGGGCAGCGTCCAGGACGTGGTGATGCACGACGGCGGCACGATCCGCCTGCGCAAGGTGCACCCGGAGTTCGACCCGACGGACAAGATCGCCGCGATGAACTACCTGCAGCAGCAGCATGCGGCCGGCGAAATCGTGACCGGGCTCCTGTACGCGCATCCCGATTCGCGCGACCTGCATGACGCGCAGGAAACGGTGGCCGTGCCGCTCAATTCCCTGCGCGATGCCGACCTCGTGCCGGGGGCCGCGGCGCTCGCGACCTTCAACCAGGGCCTTCGTTAGGTTCAGCGCGGGCCGGGCGCAGCGTAGAATCCGCGCATGCGCATCTTCTGGACGATCCTCGCCATTGCCGGCGGCCTCGTGCTGCTGGTGCTGGTCGGCGTGGCCATCGCCGTCTGGACGGTCGACGTCAACCAGTTCGTCGCGCCAATCCAGAAAAAGGTGAAGGAGGCGACCGGCCGCGACCTCACGATCGGCGGCGGCGTCCGTCTCTCGCTCGGGCTCGAGCCGAAGCTCGTCCTCGACGACGTCCACTTCGGCAACGCGCCGTGGTCGAAGACCAAGGACATGGCCGCCGTCAAGCAGGTGGAGGCCGACGTCGCGCTGCTGCCGCTGCTGCAGCGGCGCTTCGAGGTCGTGCGCCTCAACCTCGTCGATCCGGTCATCACGCTCGAGACCGACACCGGCGGCAAGGCGAACTGGGAGTTCGGAACCGGGCCGGCGCCGATCCCCGCCGGCACCCCGGTTGCCGCGGCCAGCGCCGGCGCCGCATCCGCACTCGCGTCGTTCGGAATCTCCAACGTCGAGATCGTGAACGGCACGGTGACCTACCGCGACAATGCGTCCGGGACCGTGACGACCATCGCCATCGACCGCTTTGCCGCGCAGGCGCGCAACCCGATGGCGCCGATCAACGCCGAGTTTCGCGGCAAGGTCGATAACGTTCCGGTGTCGCTGTCCGGCAACCTGGGGCCGCTCGACACCCTGCTCAAGCGTCAGGCGCCGTACCCGGTTTCGATCGAGGGCGAGGTCGGCGGGCGAAAGACCAACGTCGTGACGAAGGCGACCGTGACCGACGCGTCGACCCGCCTCGAGGATCTCGCGGTGACGCTCGGCTCGAGCAAGCTGACCGGCCAGGCCGTCGTCACCACGGCGGGTTCGCGCAGGAAGCTGTCGCTGCGGCTGTCGTCGCCGGCGCTGTCGATGGCGGACCTGCAGTTCGCGCCACCCGCGGCGGCGGCGCCGGCCAAGGCCGCTCCGGCCGCTGCGCACAAGGCGTGGCTCTTTTCCGACGAGCCGGTGTCGTTCGCAGCGCTGCCGGGGACCGACGTCGACGGCGAGATTTCCGTCGGCGACCTCAAGCTCGCCGACGGCCGCCGCCTCACCGACGTCCACGCAAAGTTCACGGTGCAAGGCGGCATACTCGACGCCCCCGACCTGCAGGCGAAGATCTTCGGCGGCGCCGTGCAGGGTTCCCTCAAGGTCGACGCCACGCATCCGGCGGAGCCCGGAATTTCGCTGATCGCCCAGGCAACGGGCCTCGATCTTTCCGCGCTGCTCGCGGCGGGCGGATCGCCGCGCGAAGTGAAAGGCGGCAAGACCAACGTGGCGATCGACGTCAGGACCAAGGGCACGACGCCGCGGCATTGGGCGCGCGACGCGAGCGGTTCGGTGCAGGCGGTGGTCGGGCCGGCGACGGTCGTCACGCCGAAAGGCGCGGCGGACTCGGGCCTCGCCGCGCTCGCGCAGGCCGTCAATCCGTTCCGGTCGGTCCAATCCGAAACCGAAATTCAATGCGTCGTCGTGCGGCTGCCGTTGCATGACGGCATCGCCCATGTCGACCGCTCGATCGCCGCGGAAACGCGCGAAATCGGCATCTCGGCGAGCGGCTCCATCGACCTCCGCCAGGAAACGCTGGACCTCGCGGTGACGCCGCATGCGCGCGTCGCCCTTCCGGTCAACGTCACGCAGCTCGCCGGCCTTGTCCACGTGCGCGGGCCGCTGGCGTCGCCCACGATCGGCGTCGACCCGAAGGCGACCGCCGCGACCGTTGCGCAACTCGGCGCGGCGTTCAGCAAGGGCGGCATCGCGGCGGTCGGCGGTGCGCTTGCGGCCGGCGCTTCGACCGACACGACGAACCAGTGCGACGTCGCGCTCGGCCGCGCGCCCGCGGCCACTGCCGCGGCGCCCGCCGCCGGATCGCCCGCACCCGCCCTGAACCCGAACGCGGAGCTCGGCAAGGCGCTCGGCAAGCTTCTGGGGCGCTGAAGCACGGCAACGGCGGCGGCCACCGCCGAATCCAGCGTCCTTGACATCGATCAAGCCGTCCGAGGGGCGCCGGGGTAACAATCCCCGTAACATTCGATGACCCCATGACCCGCCCGCACCGCCGCCTCGTCGCCTGGATTGGAATCCTTGGCATTGCCTTCGCCCATGTCGCGGTGACGGCGCAAGCGTGCGTGCTGCGTGCCAGTGCCGATCACGCACCCGCGAGGGTCGCGCCGGCGTCGCATGCCGATCACTGCGGGGGCGCCGATCAAGGCGCGGTGCCGGGAACGCCGCAGGGGAACGCGTGCGAAGTGCAGTGCACGGACGGCGCGCTTTCCGCCGCCGCGCCGGACCTTCCGCCGGTCGCGCTTGAATCGTTGCCGCTGCCGCCGGCTCCGCTGGTCGTCGCCGTCGACGCGCGCGCCTGGGACCTCTCCGTGCTGGCCGCGACCAGCGCCGGTCCGCCTCCGCTGCTGCAGTATTGCCGTCTCCTGAATTGATCTCCCGATCCGAGTGACGAGCGGGTGTGCATGTCGCACGCCCGCGAATTCAATTCGTTCGTGGAGGTCGCATGCCGCTGTCCATTCTTGCTGGTCCCGCCCGTTCCAGAGCCGCCGGTATTCCGCCGGGTCGTCGCCTCGCGCCGATGCTGCTGCTGGCGGCCGCGGTGCTCGCCTTGTCGCGTGCTGCGGGCGCCGAACCGCCGCTGTCGCTCGCCGAAACGCTGAAGATCGCCGTCGCCCGCTCGCAGCAGATCGTCTCGCAGCGCGCAATGGTGGACGCCGCGCGCGAGATGGTGGTGCCCGCCGGCGAATTGCCGGACCCGAAGCTGAAGGTGGGCGTCGAAAACGTGCCGACCGACGGCAGCGACGCCTGGTCGTTGACGCGCGACTTCATGACGATGTCGAAGATCGGGCTGATGCAGGAATTTCCGCGCGAGGAGAAGCGGCGGCTGAAGACGCAGCGCGCCGAACGCGACGTCGAGCGCGGCGCGGCCGGCGTGGAAGCCGCCACACTCGCGGTGGAGCGCGACGCCGCGACGGCCTGGGTCGCGCGCCGGTTTGCGGAGCTTTCGGAGCGTGCGATCGCGGCGCAGATCGCCGAGGCCGAGCTCAATGCGACGACCGTCGCCGCGGCCTATCGATCCGGCAAGGCGCCGCAAGGCGAGCTCGTTGCGGCGCAAACCATGGTGATCGAGCTGCGGAACCGCGCGACCGATGCCGCAACGCAATCGAAGCGCGCGCGGATCATGCTCGCGCGTTACGCCGGCGCTGCGGCGGACCGTCCGCTGGGTGATGCCCCCGATTTCGACCGGTTGCCGGAGTCGGCGCGCCTTGTCGATGTCGACGCGCAACCGGAGTTGAAGCTCGCACGGGCGCAGGAATCGGCGGCCGCGGCCTCCGCCGCGCTCGCCGGCGCCGCGAAAATGCCCGATTGGAGCGCCGAGGTGTCGTATGCGTTCCGGGGATCGCCGTATTCGAACATGGTTTCGCTGATGTTCACGATCGACCTTCCGTGGTCGCGCGGGACGCGACAGGATCGCGAGCACGCGGCAAAGCTGAAGGAGCTCGATGCGGCCCGCGCGATGCGCGAGGACACGCAACGCATGCGCGCGGCGGACGTCGACGCGATGATCGCCGAGTGGGAATCGTCGGGAATCCAGGCGCGCCGGATCGAGACCGAATTGCTTCCGCTCGCCACGCAACGCCGCGAGGCCGCGCTGGCCGCCTATCGCGGCGGCACCGGTCCGCTGTCCGCGGTCCTCGAGGCGCGCCGCGCGCAGCTCGACGCGGAGCTCGCGCTCATTGCCCAGCAGCAGGCCGCCGCCAAGGCGTGGGCCTGGCTCAATTTCGTCGTGCCTGCAGGAGAAGGATCATGAAATCGGAAAATCGTTTGCAACACGGGATGAAAAGCACGTCGCTCGCGGCGATTGTCGCCGCAGTCGCGCTGGCCGCCGGCGCCGGGTTTTTCTTCGGCACGCGCCAGGCGCCGCAGGAGCGGGGCGTGCAAGGGACCGTGGCGCCGGCCGTCGCGCCGCTGGCGGCCGATGCGGCCGGACGCAAGCCACTGTACTGGCACGATCCGATGGTTCCCGGGCAGCGGTTCGACAAGCCCGGCAAGAGTCCGTTCATGGACATGGACCTCGTGCCCGTCTACGCGGACGCCGCGCCGGAGGGTGGCGTCAGCGTAAGCGCGCGCCAGCAGCAGAGCTTCGGCGTGCGCACCGCGGCGGCGACGGAAGGAACCCTCGACACCGGCTTTTCCGCCGTCGGCGTCGTCGGCATCGACGAGCGCGGGCTCGTCGCCGTGCAGGCGCGCAGTCCCGGTTACGTCGAGCGGCTTTTGGTGCGCGCGCAATACGACGTCGTCGGCGCGGGGCAACCCATGGCCGAGCTCTTCGTGCCCGAATGGCTTGCCGCGCAGGAGGAGTTGCTGGCGCTGAAGTCGAGCCCGCTGCAGGACGCGGCACGGCTTGCCGACGCGGCGAGGAACCGCCTCGTGCTCCTCGGCATGCCCGCGACGGAGATCGCGCGCGTCGAGCGCGAAGGACGCGCTTCCGCGCGGGTGACGGTGACGGCGCCGCAGTCCGGCATCGTCTGGGAAATCGGCGCGCGCGACGGCATGGCGGTGATGCCCGGCACGACGTTGTTCAAGCTCGCCGGCATCGGCACCGTATGGGTCACGGCCGACGTTCCCGAGGCGCAGGCCGCGCTCGTGATCCCCGGCGCGCCGGTCGAGGCGCGCGCGGCCGCCTATCCCGACCGTGCCTTCAAGGGCACCGTCGGAACGTTGTTGCCGGAAGTGAATGCGCAGACGCGCACCGTGCGCGCCCGGATCGTGCTGGCCAATGCCGGCGGCGCGCTGAAGCCCGGCATGTTCGCGACGGTCAAATTCGGCGGCGCGGCCAACAAGCCATTGGTGCTGGTCCCGAGCGAGGCCGTGATCAGCACGGGCACGCGCACGGTCGTCGTCGTCGACGGAGGTGACGGTCGTTTCGTGCCGGTCGAGGTCGTCGTGGGCCGCGAGGCGGGCGACGTGACCGAGATACGCAAGGGTCTCGTCGTCGGCCAGCGCGTCGTGGTGTCCGGCCAGTTCCTCATCGATTCGGAAGCAAGCCTCAAGGGCGCGCTCGCGCGGATCTCTGCCGACGGCGACATGGTCGCGCAAGCCGGCGCCGCGGATCCGCATGCGGGACACGCGATGCCGACGCCCGCGGCCCCGGCAAAGCCCGCAACGCACAAGGCCGAAGGCGTCGTGCGCTCGGTCGGCGACGAAGTGCTGATCAAGCACGGTGCGATCCCCACCGCCGGCATGGGCGCGATGACGATGGCGTTCAAGGCTCCCAAGGGCGGCGTTCCCAAGGACATCAAGGAAGGCACGGCTGTCGCCTTCGAGTTCGTCTTCACGCCGCAGGGCGACATGCAGTTGACGTCGATCGTTCCGGTGCCGGGGAAAAAATGATCGCCGCGCTGATCCGCTGGTCGGTGGCCAACCGCTTCCTCGTGCTGCTCGCGTCGGTGCTGCTCGCCGTCGCGGGTGCATGGGCGGTGCGGACAACGCCGCTCGACGCCATTCCGGATTTGTCGGACACGCAGGTGATCATCCGCACGACGTTCCCCGGGCAGGCGCCGCAGATCGTCGAGGATCAGGTGACCTACCCGTTGACGACGACGATGCTGTCGGTGCCCGGCGCCAAGGCCGTGCGCGGCTATTCCTTCTTCGGTGATTCATTTGTCTACGTGCTGTTCGACGACGGGACCGACCTCTACTGGGCGCGCTCGCGCGTGCTCGAATACCTGAATCAGGTGGCGGGAAGGCTGCCCGCAGGCGCAAAGCCCGCGCTCGGTCCCGACGCGACCGGCGTGGGCTGGGTGTACGAATACGCGCTCGTCGACCGCAGCGGGAAGAACGATCTCGCACAGTTGCGCGCGCTGCAGGACTGGTTCCTCAAGTACGAGCTGAAGGCGGTGCCGAACGTCGCCGAGGTCGCAACGGTCGGCGGCATGGTCCGCCAGTATCAGGTCGTCGTCGACCCGGCGCGGCTGAAGGCCTACAACCTGCCGCTTTCCAAAGTCGTCGCGGCGATCCGCGACGCGAACCGCGAGGCGGGCGGCTCGGTGGTCGAGCTCGCCGAGGCGGAATACATGGTGCGAACGCGCGGCTACCTCAAGTCGCTCGCCGATTTTCGCTCGATTCCGGTGTTGACATCCGATGGCGGGACACCCGTGCTCCTGCAGGATGTCGCACGCGTTCAGGTCGGCCCCGAGATGCGCCGTGGCATCGCCGAGCTCGACGGCGAGGGCGAAGTCGCGGGCGGGATCGTGGTGCTGCGCTCCGGCAAGAACGCGTGGGAAACGATCCAGGCGGTCAAGGCGAAGCTCGAACAACTGAAGCCGGGCCTGCCTCCCGGAGTGGAAATCGTGCCGGTGTACGACCGGTCGGCGCTGATCGAGCGCGCGGTCGACCACCTGCGCGGCAAGCTCGTCGAGGAATTCGTCGTCGTCGCGCTGGTGTGCCTCGTCTTCCTGCTGCACCTGCGCTCGGCGCTCGTCGCGGTGGTGTCGCTGCCGCTCGGCGTGCTCGCCGCGTTTCTCGTGATGCGCGTGCAGGGTGTCAACGCCAACATCATGTCTCTGGGCGGCATCGCCATCGCCGTCGGCGCGATGGTCGACGCGGCTGTCGTGATGATCGAGAACGCGCACAAGAAGCTGGAGGCGTGGAAACACGCGCACGCCAACGAGCGCGAAGCGCGGGCCGAGCCGTCGGCCGACGAGCGCTGGACGATCATCACCGAGGCCGCGGTGGAGGTCGGGCCGGCCCTGTTCTTCAGCCTGCTCGTCATCACGCTGTCGTTCGTCCCCGTGTTCGCGCTGGAAGCGCAGGAAGGGCGCCTCTTCGCGCCGCTTGCCTACACCAAGAGCTACGCGATGGCCGCTTCCGCGATCCTTGCCGTTACGCTGGTGCCGGTGCTGATGGGCTACTTCGTGCGCGGGCGAATTCCGCGCGAGAACGCCAATCCGGTCAACCGGTTCCTGATCGCCGCCTACCGGCCGTTGCTCGACGCCGCCCTGAACTGGCCGAAGGCGACGCTCGCGATTGCCGCCGTCGCGCTTGCGGCGACCGCGTGGCCGGTCATGCAGCTCGGCGGCGAATTCATGCCGCCGATGGACGAGGGCGACCTGCTGTACATGCCGACGGCGCTGCCGGGGCTTTCGGCGGGCAAGGCCGGCGAGCTTTTGCAGCAGACGGACCGCATGATCAAGTCCGTGCCGGAAGTCGAGCGGGTGTTCGGCAAGGTGGGCCGGGCGGAAACGGCCACCGATCCGGCGCCGATGGAAATGATCGAGACGACGATCCAGTTCAAGCCGAAGAGCGAATGGCGCGCCGGGATGACCGCCGCAAAGCTCGTCGAGGAACTCGATCGCTCGGTGCAGGTGCCGGGACTCTCGAACGTCTGGGTGCCGCCGATCCGCAACCGGATCGACATGCTCGCGACGGGCATCAAGAGCCCCGTGGGCATCAAGGTCTCCGGCCCCGATCTCGCGGAAATCGACCGCGTGACGCAGCAGATCGAGCGCGCGGTCAAGACGGTGGACGGCGTGACCTCGGCGTTCGCCGAGCGGCTGGCCGGCGGCCGCTATCTCGACGTTACGGTCGACCGCGCCGCGGCGGCGCGCTACGGGCTGTCGATCACCGATGTGCAGGACGTGATCGGCGCCGCGGTGGGCGGCGAGAACATCGGCGAGACGGTCGAAGGACTGGCGCGATTCCCGATCAGCGTTCGCTATCCGCGCGAGCTGCGCGATTCGGTCGAGGCGCTGCGAATGCTCCCCATCGTCACCGAGCGCGGCGCCCAGCTGCCGCTTTCGGCGGTGGCGGCGGTCCGCATCGTCGACGGCCCGCCGATGCTGAAAAGCGAAAACGCCCGGCTGTCCGGCTGGGTCTACGTCGACGTCCGCGGCCGCGACCTCGTTTCGGTCGTGCGCGATGCGCAGGCGTCCGTGGCGCGCGACGTGAGAATGCCGCCGGGATACTCCGTGTCGTGGTCGGGCCAGTTCGAGTACCTCGAGCGCGCGAAGGCGCGGCTTGCCTACGTGGTGCCGTTCACGCTGGCCGTGATTTTCGTGCTGCTCTATCTCGCATTCCGCCGCGCCGACGAGGCGTTGCTCATCATGCTCGCGGTGCCGTTCGCGCTGGTAGGCGGCTACTGGCTGCTGTGGCTGCTGGGTTACGCGACGTCGGTGGCGACCGCCGTCGGCTTCATCGCGCTCGCCGGCGTCGCGGCGGAGTTCGGCGTGGTGATGCTGCTGTACCTGCGGCACGCGTGGGAGGCACGTCTCGCGCGCGGCGAGCCGGCGACGATGGACACGCTGCGCGCGGCGATCGAGGAGGGCGCGGTGCTGCGCGTGCGCCCGAAGGCGATGACGGTGGCCGTCATCATGGCGGGCCTGCTGCCGATCATGCTGAGTTCGGGCACGGGCGCCGAAGTGATGCAGCGGATCGCGGCACCCATGATCGGCGGAATGATCACGGCGCCGCTGCTGTCGATGCTGGTGATTCCCGCGGCCTACCTGCTGCTGCGCGGACGGTCGCTGCGCGGTGCGCAGGCGGCTTCGCCGTCGGCGGCCGTCGTTCCGGCAGTGGCCCAGGGAGTCTCTACCTAGAACAGCGATTCCTGCTCCGGCGCATGCGGCGGCGGATCGTGTTCCGCATCCCCGTCGGCGATCGGCGCCACGGACTCGATCAGCGCCGCATCCTCGTTGCGGACGTTGTTGACACGCGTCGACACCGGGTAATACGCCATCGCGGCGGAGGGATAGGGCGCGATCAGGTCGGCGACCTCGGCGTTGGCCGGGTCGAGCCAGCGCGCGTAATCGGCGGGCGCGACGATCATCGGCATCCGTTCGTGGACGGACTTGAGGAGCTCGTTGGCCGCCGTGGTGACGATCGTGCAGGTATCGAGCACTTCGCCCTCGGGCGACAGCCAGCGCTCATAGAGGCCGCCGAACGCGAACAGCGACGCGTCCTTCATGCCGATGTGCAGCGGCTGCTTGCGGGTGGTGTCGCCGGTCTTCACCGCTGCCCATTCGTAGAAGCCGTCGGCGGGCAGCAGGCAGCGGTGACGCCGGTAGGCCATCCGGAACGACGGCTTTTCGGCGATGGTCTCGCCGCGCGCGTTGATCATCTTGTTGCCGATCGCGGTGTCCTTGGCCCACCGGGGAACGAGGCCCCAGCGCACGCGGACGAATTCGCGCGCGCCCTCGGCGTTGATGCGCACGATGCCGACGTCGGTCATCGGCGCGATGTTGTAGCGCGCGTGAACGTCGGGGAGCTGCGCGAGCCCGAACGCGAGCGCGATCGCCGCGGGATGACTGTGCAACTCGTAGCGGCCGCACATGGCCGGATCCGCTAGATTGCCGCCTCGGCGGGAACGGCCATGCCGCGCGACGAGGCGAGCATCCGGTAGGTGGATTTTGCCACCTGCATCGTGTCCCAATACGCGTAGGCGCCGACGGCGGCGGCGCCGGCCAGCGGCACCCATCGGCTCGCCGCGGTGCCGGCGACGCGCTGCGTGACGGAGACACCGACGGTCTTCAGCAGTCCGCTGATGGCGCCGACCGAAAGCTGCTGCACGATCACCCGCTGTCCGGCGCGCACGATGACGTCGCGGGCGACCTGGCTTGCCATGTGCCGGAACAGGCAATAGAGCATGTGCGATCGCGTGAGCTCGGCTTCGCGACCGTGCAGCGCGTAGATGTCCGCCACCATCTGTCGCTGCACTTTCCAGATGAGGTAGAGGTCGGGCAGCACGGTCAGCATCCCGAGCGGCCCCGGCGGTAGCGCGAGCGAGCCGGAGACGACGGCGGCTTTGCGCGCGGCCGCGCGCGCGACCTGTTCCGCGACGCGTGCCGCGTCGGCAACCTGATGCGTTTGCGGCGGCGGCACGTCGGAGATCACGCGCTCGATGACGCCCTCGACGCGGCGCATCGGCTCTGCGTCTGGCGGAACCGCGCGTCAGCGGGGGCCGGCAAGCCGGGCTGGCTGGGCAACATGGCTGCAGCTTAGCTTCGCCCGTGTGCGCTGTCGACGGTTGCGCACGCCGGGGCGGCGATGGCGCGCCGGTAGAATGCCCGGATGGAAAGCAATGCGACAATGCGGGTCTTCGGATTTGCGGGCTGGTCGGGAAGCGGCAAGACGACGCTGATCGAGCAGCTGATTCCGCGCCTGACCGCCCTGGGCCACGTGGTGTCGCTCGTGAAGCACGCGCACCACGGCTTCGACGTCGACCAGCCCGGCAAGGATTCGTATCGGCATCGGAGCGCGGGCTGCCGCGAAGTGCTGGTGTCGTCGGCGACGCGGTGGGCGCTCATGCACGAGCTGCGCGGCGGCCGGGAAATGTCGATGGAGGAGGCGCTGGCGCGGCTTACGCCCTGCGACCTCGCGCTGGTCGAGGGATTCAAGGCCGCGCCCATCCCCAAGCTCGAAGTCTGGCGCGCCGCCACGGGCAAGTCGCTGCTGCACCCCGCGGATCCGCACATTCTCGCGATCGCCACCGACAGCCCCGAGGCGCTGCCCGCCGCCTCGTCCGGACGCCTGCCGGTGCTCGGTCTTGCCGCCTATGACGACATCGCAACATTCGTCAGCCGGCACGCCGTAATCTGGCGAAAGGCCGATTGACTTGGCCCAACCCGGCGAGTACCGTGAAACTGACTGTGTTTTTCGCTGCCCAACCGCGCTGGAAGGGTGGAGTTTGACCGGGCCACGCCCGCAACCGTTGGGCCGGGTCGCGCTTCCGGAAATCGGGGATCGCGAACGTTTTTTCGTCGGTAATTATGAAAATTCAAACAATTGCATCTGTTATCTCGATTTCACTTGCACTTGGCCTCGTAGGCCTGGCGCAGGCGGCCGAGAGCACGGATGCGATTCGGACCGACGGCTTCTATGGCGGAGTGTCGTATCGCGACAACACGCCCACCGGATTTGGCGTCAATTTCGGCGCGGGCGGGACGGCGCTGAGCCGCACCCCGGTCGCGGTCGTCGACGACGCGGCAACGCGCGCGCTCCTCTTCGGCGGCTATCGCTGGCACAACGACCTCGCGGTCGAGGCCGCGGTCAGTTCGCTCGACCAATACATGCTGCGTCCGCTCGATGCCAACGCGCAGCGCGGCGTCGGATTGCGCTTCGGGCAACCGTCGGGCGAGGCGCAGGGCCGCAGCCTGAATCTCGACGTGTTCACGAGCTGGACCATCTACAAGTCCGTCGCTCTCTATGGTCGCCTCGGTTACGTGCAAGCGGAGGCGCCGCAGCTCGTGGGCGTCGCGCCGGTTTCGGTCGTCAACGCGCGTGGCCTGCGTGACAACATGAACTACGGTGTCGGCATGCGTTACGACATGAACACAGCACTCGGACTGCGCCTGGAGTACAGCCGCTTCGGCCGTTTCGCCGGCGAGATCGGCACCAGCATTCCCGAGTCCGACCAGGTCACGCTGGGCGTTCAATTCAAATTCTAGGGGCCCGACAGGCTCCCGCCGTCTGATAGCATCGGCACGTGCGCCCCGCCTGCGGCGCGAAGGTTCTTCCGATGCGCGATGCCCCGGCACCAACCTTGACGCTCGTCTATCTCGCCCGGCTGCGCGACGCATTCGGCGCGTCCGGCGAGAACGTGGTGCTGCCCGCCGAGGTGACCACCGCGGCACAGCTGCGCGCGTGGCTCGCGGCCCGCGGCGGCGCGTGGGCGATCGAGCTGGCGCCGGGGCGCGCCGTGCGCATCGCCGTCAACCATGACATCGCGCAGCCGGAAACGCCGGTGCGGCCCGGCGACGAAGTCGCGCTGTTGCCGCCGGTGACCGGCGGATGACCCGAGCCACTTGCGCCATGACGGTCCGCGTCCAGACCGCCGATTTCGACGTCGGGCACGAGCTTGCGTTGCTGCGCGGTGGCGACCGGCGCGTGGGTGCCGTGGCGGCGTTCATCGGCACCGTCCGCGACGTCAACGACGACGCGACCGTGGCGACGCTGACGCTCGAGCACTATCCCGGCATGACCGAGAAGGCGCTCACGGCCATCGTCGACGAGGCCAAATCGCGCTGGGACATCGTCGATGCACTGGTGATCCATCGCGTCGGCGCGCTCGCGCCCGCCGATCAGATCGTGCTGGTGGGCGTCACGAGCGCGCATCGCGGCGAGGCATTTGCCGCGTGCGAGTTCATCATGGACTATCTCAAGACGCGCGCTCCGTTCTGGAAAAAGGAAGCCACGCCGGACGGCGTGCGCTGGGTCGACGCGCGCGCGAGCGACGACGACGCGGCCGCGCGCTGGAACGTCGCGCCCGGAACCAAGGCGTGAACGCCGAAGCGCGCCGCGCATGAGTCGACGGGGCGAGCGCCCTCGTCGCCATCGACTGGGGGACCACGTCGGCGCGCGCGTACCGGCTCGATGCCGACGGGCGCGGTGCAGGAAGTGCGCGAGGCGCCGCTCGGCATCCAGCAGGTGCGCGACGGCTTCGCGCAGGCGCTGGCGACGCTTCTCGGCGACTGGCACGACGACCCCGTGCCTCGGCTCGCGTGCGGCATGATCGGCAGCCGGCAAGGCTGGATCGAGGCGCCTTACGTCGATTGTCCGGCGGCACTCGGCGCGCTCGTGCGCGGCATCGTGCGCTCGCCGGACGCCGCGCTCGCCATCGTTCCCGGTCTCGCGGGTCGCGACGACGAAGGCGTCCCCGACGTCATGCGCGGCGAGGAGACGCAGATCGTCGGCGCAGTCGCGCCCGACGCGCCGCTCACGCTTGCGGTGCTGCCGGGCACGCACAGCAAGTGGGCGCTCGTTCGTGGCGGCACGATCGAGGCCTTCGCCACGTTCATGACCGGCGAGGTGTACGCGGTGCTCCGCGACCACAGCATCCTCGGCCGCATGGCCGACGCGACGCCCCGGACGTTTTCCTCCGCCGCATTCGCGCGCGGCGTGCGCGCGTCGCTCGCGCAGGGCGGTCCCATGGGCGCGCTGCTGCACCGCTTGTTCGGCGCGCGCACGCTGGCGCTGCGCGCCGATCTCGCGCCGGAGGACACGCGCGACTACCTCTCGGGCCTGCTGATCGGAAGCGAGGTGGCGGCGGGCCGCGATTGGGCGCGCGCGCACGGTTCGCCGACGGCCACGGCGCTGCTCGTCGGCAGTCGTGCGCTTTGCGATCTTTACGAAGCGGCCATGCGCGAGGCCGGCATCGCGACGCTGCCGGGTCCCGAGCACGCGGCGGCGCATGGACTCTGGCGGATTGCACAGGCCGCGGGACTCGTCCGTTGAGCGCGCTCGAATTCCGCGCTACACTGGCGCCGCTCGAGGCTCGCCCCGGGGAGGGTGCATGTTCCGTCGTTCGGTTTTCCTGTCGGCCGCGCTTGCGGCCACGCTGACGCTTCCGGTCGCTTCGCCGGCCGAGGCGTGGAGCGGCACGATCGTTTGCGAGAGCCACGGCTATCGCCGCAATTTCTGCCGCGTCGATACGCAGGGACGCGTGCGGCTGGTGCGCGAGATCTCGACCGGGCGCCTGTGCCGGCAAGGCTCCGGCTGGGGGTTCGACAATCGCGGCATCTGGGTCGATCGCGGCTGCCGCGGCGTCTTCGAGTTCGGACGCGGCCGTTCGGGGCCATCGAACAACAACAACAATGCGGGCGCCGCGGTCGCGGCGGGCATGTTTGGCGCGATGCTCGGGGCGGCAATCTCCGGTCAAGGCGCGCCATCCACGCCGCCACCCGCGCCGCCTCCGCCGGTCGCGCATGTTCCGGTGCCCGTATGGGCCATCGGGTCGTTCCAGGCGTGGGACCCCGAGGCCCATCAGATCCTGCAGCTCATCATTCAGAACAACGGCCGCGTGACGCTGCGGGACGAACGCGGCGCCGTTGCCAACACCGGCCTGCTGCGCGATGGCATGGTCTTCTGGGACAACGGTCGCCGCTCGTGGCTGGCGCGCGAAGACCCCGGCGTGATGCTGGGCGACATCGAAACGGGCCAGCATTTCAACTTCCGCCGCAGCTGACGTGCGCATCGACTGGTGATCGCGTTGACCGCACGGAATCCTGGCCTGCCTTCGATCGTCGCGCTCGGCGAGCCGATGATCGAGTTCAACCAGGCGCGCGCCGACGCGCCGGACCAGTATCTGCGCGGTTTCGGCGGCGATACGTCGAACATGGCGATCGCCGCCGCGCGGCTCGTCGGTGGAGCGGGGCGGGTCGGTTACGTCACGCGCGTCGGCGACGACGCCTTCGGTCGCATGCTGGTCGACTTGTGGCGCGCCGAAGGCGTGGACACCGGCGGCGTCGTCGCCGACGGGCAGGCCCCGACCGGCGTCTATTTCGTCACCCACGGCGCGCACGGTCACGAATTCTCCTATTTGCGCGCCGGGTCCGCCGCCTCGCGAATGAACGTCGACACGCTTCCGGCCGACGTGCTCCGTGGCGCGACGATCCTGCACGTGTCCGGCATCAGCCAGGCGATCAGCGCCACCGCGTGCGACGCGGTGTTCGCCGCCATTGCAATTGCCGAGGCGAGTGGCGCGCGCATTTCCTACGATCCGAACCTGCGGCCGAAGCTCTGGCCGCTCGCGCGGGCGCGCGCGACGATCATGGCGACGATTGCGCAGTGCGACTGGTTCCTCCCGAGCCTCGACGAGGCGAAGACGCTGTCCGGCCAGGACGACGCGGGCGCGATCATCGACTGGTGTCACGCGCTCGGCGCTCCCGTGGTCGCGCTGAAGCGCGGGCGCGACGGCGTGGTCGTGTCCGACGGTCACCGCACGCGAGACCATCCGCGGGCACGCCGTCGATTGCGTCGATGCGACGGGCGCGGGCGACTGCTTCGATGGCGCGTTCGCCGCGCGTTCGCTGGCCGGCGATTCGCCGTTCGATGCCGCGCGCTATGCCAACGCCGCCGCCGCGCTGGCCACGACAGGTTTCGGGGCGGTCGCGCCGTTGCCGCGCGATGCCGCCGTGCGCGCGCTGCTCGCCGCGGGATGATGTCGTGAGCAGCGGTTCGTTTCGCGACGATCTTTGCAGCGGCCGCGTTGCGCTCGTGTCCGGTGGTACGAGCGGCATCGGCGCCGCGATCGGCGATGCGCTCGCCGACTGCGGCGCGGTGGTGACCGTAACCGGCGCGACGGCAGCCGAAGCCGACGCCGCTCGTCGCCGGCCCGATTTTCGCGGGCGCGACGCTCTGGCGCTCGATGTCCGCGATCCCGTGGCGATCGCCGCGCTGGTCGCCAACCTCCCTCGCCTCGACATCCTCGTCAACGCCGCCGGCGTGATCCGGCGCGACGCCGAGCACGACCCCGCGGTGTTCGCCGATGTCATCGACATCAACCTGACAGGCGCCATGCGGCTTTGCACCATTGCGCGGCCGCTGCTCGCAAAATCAAGAGGATGCATCGTCAACATTGCGTCGATACTCGCTTTCTTCGGCGGCGGCCGCGTGCCGGGCTACAGCGCGAGCAAGGGCGGCCTCGCGCAGCTGACGAAATCGCTGGCAATTGCGTACGCGCAGGATAGAATTCGCGTCAACGCCGTCGCGCCAGGGTGGATCGCCACGGCGCTGACGCAAGCGTTGCAGGACGATCGCGAGCGCAGCGCGGCGATTCTCGCGCGCACGCCGCTCGGACGGTGGGGGGAGCCTGGCGATGTCGCGGGAACGGTCGTGTTCCTGTGCTCGCCGGCCGCGGAGTTCGTCACCGGTGCAATGATTCCGGTCGACGGGGGTTATCTGGCCGCGTGATGGGGGGAGAGGATGTCCGGCACACCGCTCGCAAAATCGGCGCGTCACGCGCCTGCCGCCAAGACCATCCGGCAGGCGCCGTCCGCCAAGGAGTCGACCTCCCCCATCGCGAAAGTGGTGCGGCATCTCGAGGCCGGCGAATGGGAGGCGGCACACCAATTGGCGCAACGGGAGTCGACCGCGCTCGGGTATTGGGCCCACGGCCTCGTCCATCTGATCGAGGGCGATCTCGAGAACGCCAAATACTGGTATCGCCGCGCGCACCGTCCGCTGCCGCACGGCAACACGGTCGCCGCGGAAATCGCCGCGCTGAAGGCGGTGGTTCGGCACGGGACGCGGTGAGCGCCGCAGGGCCGCCACGAATGCGTGCGCAAGCAGGGCGAAGCCAAGGCCCGAAGGGCGCGACTGCGAGCGCGGGCGGCGGCCGACACTCAAGCGTAACGGAATGCATGCAACATTCCGGAGGCCGCGCGAACAACTCCCCCTCGGGGGCAGCGCAGCGGCCGAATTGTCCGATGAGGCCGCAAGCGTGGGGGCACTCACAAGCGCGGCGCAGCGGGATACAGCCGGAAATCGCGGTCGGCGCAATCCCCGGCGACGAGCGCGTGTGGGTGCCGCAAGCGCCGGACGTCTGGTTCCGGCCGCTGCTCCTCAATACCGTCACCGGCGGCTGGTGCAACCTCCTGCGCGTGCGCAAGAGCGGCGTGCTGTCGCGGCATCGCCATCCGATGGTCGTGGTCGGCTATGTGATCAAGGGCCGCTGGCGCTACCTCGAGCACGACTGGATCGCGGAGGAAGGCAGCTTCGTCTACGAGCCGCCCGGCGAAATTCACACGCTCGACGGTGCCCGCCGATTGCGCGGAGATGATCACCTTTTTCAACATCAGCGGCGCGATGATCTACCTCGACGAGCAGGGCCGGCAGACGGGCTACGAGGACGTGTGGACGAAGATCGACATGTGCCGCGCGCACTACGACGCGTGCGGGCTGACCGCCGATTACGTCGAGCAGTTCATCCGGTGAACCCCGCGTAGAATGCGCGGATGTTCGCAGAGTTCGCCGCCGTCGGAATCGGCGCCGCATTCGGGGCCTGGCTGCGCTGGGGATTCTCGACGTGGCTCAATCCGCGGCTTCCGCATTTCCCGTTGGGCACGCTGGCGTCGAATCTGGTCGGCGGCTATCTCGTCGGCTTCGCCGTCGCGTATTTTCTCGCGCGCCACGACCTGCCGCCGCATTGGCGCCTCTTCGTCATCACCGGTTTTCTCGGTGGGCTGACGACGTTTTCGACGTTCTCCGCCGAGGTGACCGAATTGCTCTCGCGCGGCGAATACGCGACCGGCTTGCTGCTTGCCGCAACCCACCTCGTCGGCTCGCTGGCGCTCACGGCAGCCGGCTTCGCCACCTTCCGCGCGCTCGCGTCCTGACCGCGCTCCCCTTTCTCCATCGCAAAGGATCGACCATGCCGCACGCCATTCGCATCGAATCCAACGGAGGACCCGATGTCCTGCAGTGGAAGGAACTCACCGTGGGCGAGCCCGGCCCCGGCGAAGCCCGGGTGCGCCACACTGCCGTCGGCGTCAATTACATCGACACTTACCATCGCAGCGGCCTCTACAAGCTGACGCTGCCGACCGGCATCGGCAGCGAGGGGGCCGGCGTGGTCGAGGCGGTAGGCAGCGGCGTGGACTGGGTCACGCCGGGCGATCGCGTCGCCTATTGCGGCGGCCCGCTCGGTGCGTATTCCGAGGTGCGCGTGATGCCGGCGGACCGCCTGGTCAAGCTGCCCGACGGCATCTCGGACCGCGTCGCCGCGACGTTGATGTTGAAAGGCTTCACGGTCCAGTACCTGTTCCGGCAAACGTATCGCCTGAAGGCGGGCGAGACGTTCCTGTTCCACGCCGCGGCGGGCGGCGTCGGCCTCATCGCGTGCCAGTGGGCGCGCGCGCTCGGCGTCACCATGATCGGCACCGTCGGCTCCGACGACAAGGCGGCACTGGCCAAGGCGAATGGCTGCGCGCAGACGATCGTCTACACGCGCGAGAATTTCGTCGAACGCACCAAGGCGCTCACCGGCGGCAAGGGCGTGCCGGTCGTCTATGACGGCGTGGGCAAGGATACCTTTCCGGCGTCGCTCGACTGCCTGTCGCCGCGCGGCCTGTTCGTGAGTTACGGCAATGCGTCGGGGCCGGTGCCGCCGCTCGACATCCTGCTGCTGTCGGCGAAAGGATCGCTTTACGTGACGCGTCCCACGCTCTTCACCTATGCGGCGAAACGCGACGACATCGCGGCGATGGCCAAGGAGCTGTTCGACCTCGTGCTGGCCGGCAAGATCGTCAGCGAGCCGCGGCAGACGTTTCCGTTGAAGGATGCCGCCGCCGCGCATCGCGCGCTCGAGTCGCGCGCGACGACCGGCGCGACCGTGCTTATTCCCTAGCGGCGCGAGCGGCGAGCGGGGGCCCCGACCGAAGGTAAGGGGGAGCGAGCGATCGCGAGTCGACGCATGAGGCCGACCCGAGTGGCGCAACGAATCAGCAAGGCGGTGCGGAGGCGGAGGCCGACGCCGCCGCATTCAACAGAGCGCGGGCGGCAGGCGCAAGTTCCGAAGCGGTGAGGCCGATGGGGCCGCACCCTTCGGCGACGCAGGCATCCGCCGCCGCGCCGTGCAGGCAGACGGCGAGGCGCAGCGCAGTCTTCGCGTCGATCCCCTGGGCGAGGAACGCGCCGGCGAGTCCCGCCAGCACGTCGCCGGTGCCCGCGGAGGCCAGGCCAGGATTCCCGCTCGTATTGATGTCCCATGTGCCGTCGGGATGGGCGAGCACGCTCCCCGCGCCCTTGAGGACGACGGATGCGCGGAGCATTGTTGCGAGGCCCTGGGCGGACGCGATTCGGTCGGCCTGAATCGCGGAAACCTTTTGGCGGAGCATCCGCGCGGCCTCCGCGGGATGGGGGGTGGCGATGGTGGGCGCCGATCGCGCCGCGACGATTGCAGCGATGCCCGGCTGCAGGGCGATCGCGTTGAGGGCGTCGGCGTCCAGCACGAGTGGAACCGGCGCATGAATCGCGCGCATAAGGATCCCTGCCGCGGCGGCATCGGTGCCAAGGCCCGGACCGCAAACCAGCGCATCCACGCCTGCACCGACGACCTCGTCCGCCGCCCGCAGCATCAGCTCCGGCTGCGCCCAATCGACCTGGGGGTGATCGGCAGCGACAAAGCCGATCCAGATCTTGCCTGCGCCCGCGTGCAGCGCTGCACGACCCGCAAGGAGCGGCGCGCCGGACATTCCGGAGGCACCGCCGACGACGCCGAGCGTGCCGAACGTTCCCTTGTGGACATTGCGAGTGCCGCGACGAAGCACGTCCGGCAGACTTGTGGCGAGCGTTGGCCAGTCAAGGCGATGTCCGGTCGCGCTTGCCGCGTTGGCGTCGATGCCGAGTCCATGCAGCGAGACGTCGCCGCAGAGATCGACGCCGTCGCCGGTCAGCAGGCCCGGCTTGAGCGCAAGGAACGTCGCCGTCGCCGTCGCGCGGATCGCCATCCCATGCGCGACTCCCGTATCCGCATCGATGCCGCTCGGCACGTCGAGCGCGAGGATCGGCACGCCGGAGGTGTTCGCCTGCACGACGATGCTGGCGTAGTCCGGAGCAAGCGCCCGCGCAAGGCCGATCCCGAACAAGCCATCGACGATCAACGCACCCCGCCAGTTGGCGGGGATTTCGGCAACCGTTGCTCCACCTGCGTCGAGATACGCGCCGCGCGCGGCGGCCGCGTCCCCGGGCGCCTTGGCGGGATCGCCGCGATAGACAACGGTCGGCACGAAGAACCACTGCCGCAGCCAGCGCGCGACGACAAACGCATCGCCCCCGTTGTTTCCCGGCCCCGCGAGCAGGAGGATCGCGCCGCCGCGCTCGCCTGCCATAGTCCGTGCGACCTCGGCCGCGGCGAGCCCGGCCCGCTCCATCAAGGGCTGGTCCCGTGCGGTGGCCTCGAGGGCCCGCAATTCGGTGGTTCGATAGACCGGCGCGAGCGCGCGCATCAAAGCCATGGCGGAATTATAGGCTGCGCCGGTCGGGCAAATGGACAAACCCGCGGGGTCGCGGCTACACTAGCCGGCCGATCTCCGCTTCGACCCGGCGACAACGCCGGGCGCCTGGCGGCCGATATGCCTCATCACGCATCCGCACGACCTCAACGGCCCCGCGCGGGCCGATTCACAGGAGAAATCGAATGAAGCTGCTCCCCAAAGCCGGATTCGCGTTAGTCGCCGCCGCGTTCGCGCTCACCGCCCAGGCCCAGGTGCTCACGGGCACGCTGAAGAAGGTCAAGGACACCGGAGCGATCACTCTTGGTTACCGCGAGTCGTCGATCCCGTTCTCCTACCTCGACGACAAGCAGCAGCCGATCGGCTACGCAATGGACCTCTGCATGAAGGTCGTCGACGCGGTCAAGGCCGAGCTCAAGATGCCGAATCTCAAGGTCAACTTGCAGCCGGTGACCTCGGGCAACCGGATCCCGCAGCTGCAGGCCGGCAACATCGACCTCGAGTGCGGCTCGACGACCAACAGCGTCGATCGGCAGAAGCAGGTGGCGTTCGGCCCGACCTACTTCATCATCAACGTCACCGCGGCGGTGAAGAAAGACTCCGGGATCAAGTCCATGGCCGACCTCCAAGGCAAGACGATTTCGACGACGGCCGGCACCACCTCGGTGCCCCTTCTCAAGAAGTACGACAAGACGAAGAACGCCGACATCAAGTCGATCGACGCCAAGGACCACGCGGAATCGTTCCTGCTCATGTCGCAGGGCCGGACGTCGGCCTTCATAATGGACGACATCCTGCTCGCGGGGCTCATCGCGAACTCGCCGAACCCGGGTGACTATATGATCCTGAAGGGCGAGTCGCTGCGTACCGAGCCGTACAGCATGATGCTGCGTCGGGACGATCCGCAGTTCAAGGCGCTCGTCGACAAGACGATCGGCGGCGCAATGAAATCGGGAGAAGTCGACAAGATCTACGCCAAGTGGTTCCTGAGCCCGATTCCGCCGAAGAACGTCAACCTGAGCTTCGAGGAGCCGCAGGCGCTGCGGGAGGCATTCGCGAGCCCGAATGACAAGGGCGTCGAATAGCCGGATTGCCGCGGGTCGCTGACCTATGCGACGGGGCCGGATTGCAGAGCAGCGCTTCCGGCCCTTCGCTTTTTGGGCGGCGATGTCCGGAGAGGGAGGGGACGGACGATGAAGTTCAATCTCGACTGGAGCATCTTCTTCACGGAGCTTCCGGGCGGTGGGGAGACCTACCTTGACCTGCTGATCTCGGGGCTCTGGTGGACGCTCGGCGTGTCGGCCTGCGCGTGGATCATCGCGATGGCCGCCGGCTCGCTGATCGGCACGATCCGCACGACGCAGCAGTCCTGGTTCGTGCGCTTCGGCAACGCGTGGGTCGAGCTCTTCCGCAACATCCCTCTGCTCGTGCAGATGTTCCTCTGGTATTTCGTCATCCCGGAGTTCATCCCGCCTCTCAAGGCATGGATCGTCAAGGTGGATCCGGTATACGGGCAATTCGTGCTCGCGGTGATCTGTCTGGGCCTGTTCACCTCGGCGCGGGTGGCGGAACAGGTTCGCGCCGGCATCCAGTCGCTGCCCCGGGGTCAGCGGATGGCCGGAATGGCGCTCGGGCTCACCCAACCGCAGGTCTACCGCTTCGTGCTGCTGCCGATGGCATTCCGGATCGTGATCCCGCCGCTCACGAGCGAGACGATGAACCTGATCAAGAACTCGTCGATCGCCCTCACGATCGGGCTCGCCGAACTCACGTTCCGCTCGCGCGAGATGGGCGAGTACACGTTCCACTTCTTCGAGGCCTTCACTGCGGCGACACTCGTCTACATCGTCATCGCGATGACGGCGAACCGCGTGATGGCAGTAATCGAGAAGCGCATCGCCGTGCCCGGCTACATCGGCGGCGGGAAATAGGGCGCGGCGATGAACCTCGACTTCGACGTCGTCAGCCGCTCGTTGCCGTTCCTGTGGAAGGGCTTCCTCTACACGGTCCAGCTGACCGCAATCGCGGCGCTCGGCGGACTGTTCTTCGGGACGCTGCTCGCACTCGCGCGGCTGTCCCCCTCGAAGATCCTGTCGAACGTCGCCGCCGGGTACGTCAACCTGATGCGGTCGATCCCGCTCGTGCTCGTGCTGTTCTGGTTCTTTTTCCTGATGCCGCAGGTGCTGCAGATCATCACCGGCGGCGAGCGGCCGCCGCAGATCGGCGCCGAGCGCACCGCGATCATCACTTTCATCATGTTCGAGGCCGCTTACTTCTGCGAGATCATGCGCGCCGGCATCCAGTCGATCGCGCGCGGTCAGGTGCATTCGGCCTACGCGCTGGGGCTGACATACGGGCAGGCGATGCGCCTCGTGATTCTGCCGCAGGCGTTCCGCAACATGATCCCGTTGATCCTGACGCAGACGATCATCCTGTTCCAGGACACGTCGCTGGTCTACGTAATTTCGGCAACCGATTTCACCGGCGCCGCGTCCAAGATCGCGCAGCGCGACGGCCGGCTGATCGAGATGTACACCTTCGTTGCGATCGTCTACTTCGTGCTGTGCTACACGCTGTCCTACAGCGTGAAGCAGCTGCAGAAGAAGATCGCCGTCATCCGCTAGAAAGACCGCCATGC
>CAWFMY010000034.1:0-30873 GCA_963816925.1 uncultured beta proteobacterium
GCGCCACCGCGCCTGACCGCCCCGGCGGCGCGACCCGTAAGGCGGCTCCGGCCGCCTATTTCTTGTGCTGGCGCAAGGAATCCTCCGGCCGGAGTGCTCCCGCCACTGCTTTAGGCTAGAATGTTGCGGTGCAGCAATCGAGCGAAAGGAGTCGACGATGAGCGACCTCAACGTCACCATCGGTCGCGCGACGGAAATTTCGCGCGGCGTGGCCAACCGATTTGACCGCCGCATGCGGACGGCTGCGGAGCGCTACGCGAAGCGACTGAAGGATGCGGGGCTCGCCGCGATGGTGCCGCCCTCGACGCCACGAACGCCGCTCGACGTCTGGCAGGACGCGTGGCAGTACGGAATCGACAACGTCCAGCGCTCGGTGCTGTTCTGGGACACGCTTCGCCAGCGCGGCAACAACTACCTCGCGCACGAGGCCGCCGGCAAGCCGCCGCTGCTGCATCACGAGTGGGAGCTGCTCGCCGACGCACGCACGTTCGAGCGCCCGGTCAACTACGCGCTGGTGCGGATCATCCCGCCGCGCGGGGTTCGCGTCGACGACACGTTGCGCCCGTTCGTCATCATCGATCCGCGCGCGGGCCACGGGCCGGGCATTGGCGGGTTCAAGGAAGACTCGGAAGTGGGCGTCGCGCTCAAGGCCGGGCATCCGGTGTATTTCGTGATCTTCTTTCCCGACCCCGAGCCTGCGCAGACGCTGGCCGACGTCGTGGACGCGGAGGCGGAATTCGTCCGCATCGTCGCGGCGCGCCATCCGGCGAGCCCGAAACCGGTGCTGGTCGGCAACTGCCAGGGTGGCTGGGCGGTGATGATGCTGGCGGCGTCGCAGCCCGACATCGCGGGGCCGTGCGTGATCAACGGTGCGCCGATGTCGTATTGGGCGGGCACCGACGCCGAGAATCCGATGCGCTATGCCGGCGGGCTCCTGGGGGGCGCGTGGATCAACCTCTTCGCCGGCGATCTGGGCGGCGGCAAGTTCGACGGCGCGCACCTCGTCTCCAACTTCGAGAACCTCAATCCGGCGAACACGTTCTGGGACAAGTACGTCCATCTCTTCCAGAACGTGGACACCGAGGCGCCGCGCTTCCTCGAGTTCGAGCGCTGGTGGGGCGGTTTCTACCTCTTCAACGACGCCGAGATCCGCTGGATCGTCAACAACCTCTTCGTCGGCAACAAGCTCTCGGCCGGCGACGCGCGTCTCGGCCCCGGCCGCTTCTTCGACCTCAAGTCGATCAAGTCGCCGATCATCGTGTTCGCGTCGATGGGCGACAACATCACGCCGCCGCAACAGGCGTTCAACTGGATCGGCGATCTGTACTCGTCGACCGACGAGATCAAGGCGGCGGGGCAGACCATCGTCGGCCTGCTGCACGAGGACATCGGCCACCTCGGCATCTTCGTCTCGGGCGCCGTCGCGAAAAAAGAGCACGCGCAGATCGTCGAGCTCCTGAAGCAGATCCAGCAGCTCCCGCCCGGGCTCTACGGGATGGACATCAAGGAGCGCCCGGGACGCCGCGGCGCGGTCGCGTACGACGTCACGATCGTCGAGCGCACGCTCGAGGACCTGCGCAAGATGCAGAAGTACGATCGCGTCGACGAAAAGCCGTTCGAAGCCGTCGCCGCACTCTCCGAGCTGACCGAGCGCGCTTATGAGCTTCTCGCGCGGCCGCTCGTCCGCCAGCTCTCGCCCGACTGGCTCGCCAAGCTGCGCCGCGAGTTGCATCCGCTGCGGGTGCAGCGCTGGGCGTTCTCGGACAAGAATCCGCTGCTCGGGTGGCTGCCGTTCGCCGCGGCCGCCGTGCAGGCCAATCGCAAGCCGCGGCGCGAGGACAACCTCGTCGCCGGCGCCGGAAAAGCCGCCTCCGAAAGCGTGAGCGCGGCGCTCGATCTCTATCGCGACGTGCGCGACGCGGTGGCGGAAGCCGCGTTCTTCCAGGTCTACGGCAACATGCTCTCGCTCAACGTCGCCGACCAGCAGCGGGTGATCCGTCGCGCGACGCGCTTCGACGCGCGTTCGGTGCCGGCGGTGAAGCAGGTGCTGGACACGCTGGACCAGGGCACGCCGGCGGAGGCGTACGTGCGCATCGGCCTGCTGATGGCGAAGGCGGGCGGAGGCAAGCGCAAGCTGGCGCAGATGGAGCGCGTGCGCGAGCTGGTCGCCCCGGCGCTGCTGCAGGACCGGATTTCCGAGGACGAGTTTCGCACGCTGATGCACGAGGAGACGATCGTCGTCGAGTTCGAGCCGGAGCGCGCGAAGCGTGCGCTGCCGAAGTTGTTGCGCTCGGCGGCCGACCGGCGCCATGCGCACGAGCTGCTCGACGTGATGCAGTCGCATTTCCGGCTGGAGCAGAAGCAGCGTGCTCTCGTGGCGGAATTGAAGGCGCTGCTGCCTCTCGGCACCGCGACCGCGCGCAAGGCGGCTGCGCGGCGGAACGCGCGTCCATCGACGCTTTCGGCGAACGCGTAGAGAGAAGGCGCACGCGGCAGGAGAATTCGCCATGCGCGACTTCACCAACAAGACGTTCGAGGAAATCGCCGTCGGCGCGACCGAGACGGTTGCGCGCACGCTGACCGCGACGGATGTCGAGGCGCTGGCGCTCGCGGCCGGCGACGTCGAGGGCTTTCATCTCGAGGGCGGCCGCGCCGACGATCGCGTGTACGCGCAGGGCGCTGCCGCGATCGCGATCGTCGCGGGCCTGCTCAATCGGCGCCTTCCCGGGCCGGGCAGCGCGATCGTCGCGTCGAACTTCCGCTACGACGGCGCCTGCCGCATCGGCGACACGTTGACCGCGACGGTGACGGCCAAGACGAAGCACAAGCAGGGTTACCGGATCGATTTCGATTGCCGGTGCACGAACCAGAACGGCGACGTGCTGGTCGATGGCATTGCCACCGTCGCGGCGCCGACCACGCGCATCGCCTACGCCGACGTCGCGACGCCGGAGATGATCCTGCGGCGCAACGATGCGTTCGCGCAGCTCTTCAAGCGCTGCGAGGGGCTGCCGCCCGTGACCTGCGCCATCGTGCATCCGTGCGACCGCGATTCGCTGACGGGTCCGATCGAGGCGGCAAAGCGCGGGCTCATCGTGCCGGTGCTGGTCGGCCCCGAGGCAAAGATCCGCGCCGTGGCCCGCGCCGAGGGCATCGAGCTGTCGGCCTACCAGATCGTGGCGGTCGAGCACAGCCACGCCGCTGCGGAAAAGGCGGTGGAGCTGGCGCGCGCGGGCCACGTCGACGCGCTGATGAAGGGAAGCCTCCACACCGACGAATTGATGGCCGCGGTGGTGCCGGCCGCGACCGGGCTGCGCACGGCGCGCCGGATCTCGCACGTGTTCGTGCTGGACGTTCCCGCCTATCCGCGGCTGCTGCTCGTGACCGATGCCGCCATCAACATCTTCCCCACGCTCGAGGACAAGGTCGACATCTGCCAGAACGCGATCGACCTCGCCCATGTGCTCGGCATCGCGAAGCCCAAGGTCGCGATCCTGTCCGCCGTGGAGACGGTCAACCCGAAGATTCCGGGGACGCTCGATGCCGCGGCGCTGTGCAAGATGGCCGACCGCGGCCAGATCACCGGAGGCGTGCTCGACGGACCGCTCGCCTTCGACAACGCGATCTCGGTCGAGGCCGCGCGCACGAAGATGATCGATTCGCCGGTCGCGGGACTCGCCGACATCCTGCTCGTCCCCGATCTCGAGGCGGGCAACATGATGGTGAAGCAGCTGCAGTATCTGGCCGGCGCCGAATCGGCGGGCATCGTCTGCGGCACGCGCGTGCCGATCGTGCTCACGTCACGCGCGGACAACGTGCGCGCGCGGCTCGCGTCGACCGCGGTCCTGGCGCTCGTCGCAAACGATCGAAAAGGACGATTGCTGGCGACGACCTAGCGTCGCGCCGCCAGCTGCTGCTCCGCGAGCGTCACCCAGTAGCTGGCGCCGATCGCGAGCGCTTCGTCGTTGAAGTCGAAGCGCGGGTTGTGCAGTCCGGCGGTGCCCTCGCCGCGCCCCGTGCCGAGCCACAGGTAGCAGCCCGGCTTCGCCTGCAGCATGAACGCGAAGTCTTCGCTCGCCATGTTCGGCATCGGGTCGGTCTCGACGTGCTCGCTGCCGACCACCGCCGACGCCGCGGCGATCGCATGCTGCGTTTCCGTCTTGCTGTTGACGGTCGCGGGGTAGCGGCGCTCGTAGCGAAGCGTCACGCTCATTTCGAACATCGCGGCGATGCCGTCGAGGATCGTCTTCATCCGGCGCTCGATGGTCTCCTGCACGTCGGTCTTGAACGTGCGCACGGTGCCGCGCAGCACGATGTCGTTGGGGATCACGTTCCACGTGTCGCCGGCGTGCACCTGCGTGATGCTGACCACGCCGGCATCCAGCGGATGCAGGTTGCGCGAGACGATCGTCTGCAAGGCGCTTATGGCGTGCGCGGCGAACAGCATCGGGTCCTTCCCCTGATAGGCCATCGCCGCGTGCGCGCCCTTGCCGGTGGCGACGATCTCGAAGATGTCGAACGCGCCCATCAGCGGGCCCGCGCGCACGCCGAACGTGCCGGCGGGCAGCGACGGCCAGTTGTGCATGCCGTAGACCGCCTGCATCGGAAACCGCTCGAACAGCCCCTGCTCGACCATCACGCGCCCGCCGCCTTCATTCTCCTCGGCCGGCTGGAAGATGAAGTGCGCGGTGCCGTCGAAATTGCGCCGCTGCGCCATCGCCTGGGCCGCGCCGAGCAGCATCGACGTGTGGCCGTCGTGGCCGCAGGCGTGCATCTTGCCCGGCACCGTCGACGCGTGCGGGACCCCCGAGGCCTCGTGGATGTGCAGTGCATCGAGATCGGCGCGAAGGCCGATGGCGGTGCTCGCGCGGCCGTTGCGCAACACGCCGACCACCCCGGTGCCGGCGAGCCCGGTGTGCACGTCGAGGCCGAACGAGCGCAGTTTCTCGGCGACGAATGCGCTCGTCGCCGTCTCCTCGAAGGCGGTTTCCGGCTGGGCGTGGAGCCGATGGCGCCAGCCGCGCATGGCGTTGTCGAGCGCGGCGATTTCGGGGACGATGTTCATCGGGCGTGCTCCCTCGCAAGTCCACCGGGCATCGTACCGCATCCGGTAAACTGCAGACCTTCCGATGGCCTACGACCCACCCTTCGACCTGCTCATCGTCGGCGGCGGCATCAACGGCGCGGGCATCGCCCGTGATGCCGCGGGGCGCGGACTCAAGGTGCTGCTGGTCGAGCGCGACGACCTGGCCGCGCATACGTCGTCGTGGAGCACCAAGCTGATCCATGGCGGCCTCCGCTACCTCGAGCATTACGAGTTCCGGCTGGTGAGCGAGTCGCTGGCCGAGCGCGAGGTCCTGCTGAGGCTCGCGCCGCACCTCGTCGATCCGCTCGCGTTCGTCCTGCCGCACGAGCCGCATTTGCGCCCCGCGTGGATGATCCGCGCGGGCCTTTTCCTGTACGACCGGCTGGGCGGGCGGATGACGCTGCCGAAATCGTTCGCGGTGGACCTCGCTGACAGCCGCTGGGGTGCGGGCCTGCAGCCGCGCTTTCGCAAGGGATTCGTCTACGCCGATGCGCGCGTGGACGACGCGCGGCTCGTCCTCGTGAATGCACTTTCGGCGCAGGCGAAGGGTGCGCGGATCCGCGTGCGCACGAAACTCGTGTCGGCGCGGCGCGACGGCGATCTCTGGCGGGCGCGGCTGACGACGGCGGCGGGCACGACCGAGGAAATCGCCGCCCGCGCGATCGTCAACGCCAGCGGACCGTGGGTGAAGGACGTCCTCGACAGCGTGAGCACGGAGCCTTCCGCCGCCAACGTGCGGCACGTGAAGGGCAGCCACATCGTCGTGCCGCGCGTGCATCCGGAAGCGCACGCCTACATCCTGCAGAACGCCGACAACCGTATCGTGTTCGTCATTCCGTTCCAGACGAAGTACTCGCTGATCGGCACGACGGACGTCCCCGTCGACGACTACGCGGACCCGGCGATTTCCCGCGACGAGGTCGACTACCTGCTGGCGCTTGCCAACGGCTATCTCGCGACGCCGCTTTCGAGAACGGACATCGTGTGGACGTACAGCGGCGTGCGGCCGCTCTACGACGACGGCTCGAGCGATCCGTCGGCGGTGACCCGCGATTACGTGCTCAAGGTCGACGCCGGCGACGACGGTCGCGCGCCGCCGGTGCTGTCGATCTTCGGCGGCAAGATCACGACGTACCGCAAGCTCGCCGAAAGCGTGCTCGGCGAACTCAAGGCTTATTTTCCTGCGCTGGCCGCGCCATGGACGGACACGGAAATCCTCCCCGGCGGCGACTTGCCTCCGGGCGGCATCGCGGCGTGGACGGAAGCGATGGCGCGTCGTTACCCGGGTCTGCCGGCGGAAGCGGTGCGCGGGATTGCGCGCCGGCACGGCGCGCAAGCGTCGAAGGTCCTCGGCGACGCGAAGTCCGCCGGCGATCTTGGCGAGGACTTCGGCAATGGGCTCACCGCACGCGAGGTGACGTACCTGCTGCGAGACGAGTGGGCACGCACCGCGGACGACGTGCTGTGGCGGCGCACGAAATGCGGTCTCGGGATGCCGGAGGCGGCGCGCGCGCGCGTCGCTGCGTTTGTCGCCGCGGCCACCGAGGCGATCGCGTGAACGCCGCCACGATGCGCCCGCTCAGGACGATGCCGCAGGAAACGCGCGTCGCGATTCGCGGCATCCTCACCGACATCGACGACACGCTGACGACGAACGGGCGCCTGCCCGCCGTGGCCTACGCCGCATTGGAGCGACTGTCCGCCGCAGGCAAGCTCGTCATCCCGATCACCGGCCGTCCCGCGGGATGGTGCGATCACATCGCGCGAATGTGGCCGGTGGACGCCGTCGTGGGCGAGAACGGCGCGTTCTTCATGCGCTACGACCGGAAAACGCACAAGCTGGAGAAGCGCTTTGTCGACGATGACGCCACGCGGCGGGCGAACCGCGCGCGGCTCGCGTCGATCGGCGACGCCATCCTGCGCGACGTGCCGGGCACCGCGCTCGCGTCCGATCAGCGCTATCGGGAAGCGGACCTGGCCATCGATTTTCGCGAGGACGTGCCCGAGCTACCGCGCGCGGCGGTCGATCGCATCGTCGGGATCATGAAGGCGCAGGGCATGACGGCGAAGGTGAGCTCGATCCACGTCAACGGCTGGTTCGGGACCTACGACAAGCTGTCGATGACGAAGCAGATGCTGGCCGAAGCGTTCGCCGTCGACCTCGAGGCGGAGCGCGAGCGCTTCATCTTCGTCGGCGATTCGCCGAACGACGCGCCGATGTTCGCGTTCTTTTCCAATGCGGTCGGCGTCGCGAACATCCGCGCGTTCGCCGACCGCATTCCCACGCTTCCGGCGTACGTCACCGAACGCGCCGGCGGCGAGGGCTTCGCGGAGCTCGCAGAGACGCTGCTCGAGGCCCGATCTACGAATTGAGACCGGACTACGCGGGCGCGTGCCAGCCGGCGTCTGCCCACAATTCGCCGCTCACCGCCGAGTTGGCGAGCATGAAGCAGATCGCATCGGCGATCTCCTCGGGCCGGATCAGCCGGCTCAATTGCGTGAACGGCAGGATGTGCTTGTTGATGTACTCGTCGCCCATCGCGCGCACCATCGGCGTGTCGGTGAAGCCCGGGTGGATCAGCCCGCAGCGCACGCCGTAATACACGGCTTCCTTCATGATGGTCGCGGCCGCGCCCTCCAGCCCCGCCTTGGTGCTGGCGTAGGAGATCTGGCCCCGGTTGCCCTGGGAGGACACCGACCCGATGAAGACGATGGCGCCTTGCATTCCTTCGGACGGCTCCCACCGCTTGAGTCCGCAGGCGGCGCGATTTTCGGCGATGCGCCCGATCATTTCGAGCGCCCAGTAGACGGGCGCGACGAGATTCACGTCGATGACCTGCTTGAACCGTTCCACCGGATAGATGCGCGCCTTGCCGGTGACCTTGTCGATGCGCACCGCCAGGTCGTCGCGCGTGATGCCCGCGGCCGGCACGCACATGGTGACCGTGTCGAACTCGCTGCTGATGGAATCGAAGACCGACGAGCGAAACGCTTCGTCGGTCGTGTCGCCGCGGTACGCGAACGCGACTTTCCGGCCCGCCTCCGCGTTGACCGCGGCGGCAACGGTGTCGATGTTCTCGCCCATGTCGACGAGCGCCATCGCCCGCACATTGCGCTGCGCCAATTCCGCCGCCACCGCCCGCCCGATGCCGCTGGCGGCGCCCGTAATGACTGCTACCTTGCCTGCGATTTCCATAGAGGTCCTTGGCTATTGCTGCACTGCAACATCCTAACCTCTTTGTCAACCGTTGTCACGGGAAAATCGTCGGCGCGGCGCCAGGCTCCGACGCCCCGGTTTCGCGGTTTCCCCGCGGCCACCGCACGACCTGCGGCGTACGTCGCGCCGCGGCCTCCGAATCGGCGAGGCGGTTCGCCGCGCCTCGGCCTCCGCACCGCCCAAGGGACTCGTTACGCCGCTTGGGTCGGCCTCATGCGTCGACTCGCGTTTGCTCGCTCCCCCTTGCCTTCGGCCGGGGCCCCGGCTCGCCGCTCGCGCCGCTAGCGATCCGCCTGCATGTTGGCCTTCTTCGCGAGCTTGCCCAGCCGCTCGCGCTCGGCGGTGATGAAGGCGACGAACGCCGCGGTGGTGCCCGGTTCCGGCTCGATGCCGGAGGGGACCATCCGGTCGCGGAACTCGGCGGAGCGCACGGCGGCCTCGAGCTCCCGGCTCATCCGCTCGACGATCGACGGCGGCGTGCCTTTTGGCGCGAACAGCCCGGCCCAGTGCCCGATATTGATGCCGGGAAAGCCCTGCTCGATCGCCGTGGGCAGGGTGTCGTAGGCGGTGATCCGCTTGCTGTAGGTGGTGGCAATGGCCTTGAGCTTGCCGCCCTTCACCTGCGGCAGGACGACGATGCTCGCCTCCGAGGTGGCGGGGACGTTGTTCGAGATCACGGCGGTCACGCCCTCGGAGCCGCTCTTGTAGGGGACGATGACGATGGCCACGCCGGCCTCGCGCAGCATCTCGGCGACGAAATGCGGCGTGCTGCCGCCGCCGGCGGTCGCCCAGTCGACCCCGCCCGGGCGCGTCTTCGCCCAGGCGACGAACTCCTTGAGGTTGCTCGCCGGCACGCTCGGATGCACGGCGATGACCGACGGCGCGACGGCGATCATCCCGACGGGGACGAGGTCGCCGTCGGCGTAGGGCATGTCGCTCCGGAGCATGCTGTTGGTGACGACACCCGCCGCGCCGATCAGCCACGTATAGCCATCGGGCTTCGCCTTCGCCACGTAGTCCGCGCCGATGATGGCGCCCGCGCCGGGCTTGTTCTCGATGACGACGGGCTGGCCGAGGCGCTTCGACACCGCTTCCGCCGCGGCGCGGGCGATGAGGTCGTTCGCGCCGCCCGGGCCGAAGGGCACCACCCATTTGATCGGATGGTCGGGCCAGTCGGCGCGGGCGGGGCCGGCAGCGAGCAGCGCGGGAACGAGCGTGGCGGCTATGCAAAAGAGCAGACGACGGAGGGTCATTGTTTCTCCAAGGATGTGAGCAAATGCCTTTGTCTATTTTCGGAGCGCCGCGCGTCCCGCGTAGCGTGCACTGGCGCCGAGCGATTCCTCGATGCGCAGAACTTCGTTCCACTTGGCCATCCGCTCGCCGCGCGCGAACGACCCGACCTTGAGCTGACCCGCGTTCCAGCCGACGGCAAGATGCGCGATGGAAACGTCCTCCGTCTCGCCGGAGCGTGCGGAAACGATCGTCGCGAATCCCGCGCGCTTGCCGGCGTCGAGCGCGGCGCAGGCCTCGGTCAGCGTTCCCGCCTGGTTCGGCTTGATCAGCACGGCGTTGCACGCGCGGTCCGCGGCGGCCTCGGTCACGCGCGCCGCATTCGTGGTCAGGTAGTCGTCGCCGATGATCTGCACGCGCGTGCCGGCCGCGCGCGCAAACGCCATCCAGCCGTCGCGGTCGTCCTCCGCCAGGGGGTCCTCGATCGACGCAATCGGGTAGCGATCAAGCCAGCCCAGCAACATGTCGATCATCCCGTCGCGGTCGAGTGTGCGCGCATCGCGGGCCATGACGTAACGGCCGTCACGGCCGAATTCGGACGCCGCAACGTCGAGCGAGATCGCGACGTCGGCGCCGGGCGTATAGCCTGCGTGCTCGATCGCGCGCACGAGCATGGCCAACGCATCGTCGTTCGAATCGAACGCGGGCCACCAGCCGCCTTCGTCGGCGACGCCCGCGAGTTTTCCCGCCTTCGCCATCAGCTGCTCCCGCCGCGCGATAGACGTCGGCGACGACCGCCAGCGCCTCCGCGAAGGACGTGGCCGCAACGGGCATCACCATCAGGTCCTGGAGGTCGATACGGCGGCCGGCGTGCGCCCCGCCGCCGAAGATCTGGATTTCCGGCAGCGGCAGCGTGACGGTGCCCTCACCCGCGAGAGAGCGCCACAGCGGAACGCGACGAGAGGCGGCCGTCGCGTGCGCAACCGCGAGCGACACCGCAACGGTGGCGTTCCCGCCCAGGCGCGACTTGTTCGGCGTGCCGTCCAGCGCGATCAGCGCGTGATCGACGGCGGCCTGGTCCGTCGCGTCGATGCCGTTGATCGCCGTTGCGATCGGACCCGCGACGTTGGCGATCGCGCGCGTGACATCGAGCCCGTCCTGCGACGATCCGCCGTCGCGCAGGTCGACGGCCTCCCGCGAGCCGCGCGACGCGCCTGCCGGCGCGATGGCGCGTCCCACCGCGCCGTCCGCGAGCGTGACCTCGGACTCGACCGTCGGGCGGCCGCGCGAATCCCAGACACGACGCGCGTGGACACGGGCGATCGCCGTCTTCATGGGCGCGCGACCCAGCGCTCCGCGACGGCGCGCGGATCGGTCAACGGCGTCGCCACGAGCGGGCGTGCAAACGCGCGAACGTCTTCCCTGATCGATTCGTCGGTCAGGTACTCGACGGGGGACTTGCCGTCGATGCGCGCCAGCATCAGCGCCGGCAGCAGGGCGGCCGTCCGCCCGGCGAGCGCGTCGCGCGGCTCCCAGCGCACGTGCGCGAAGTACGCGGCGACCAGCGCTTCGAATGCTTCGGCGTACCGCGTGTCGCCACGGCGGCCGCCACGCGCCCTTCAGCAGCAGATGGTTGAGGACGAACGCGACGTCGAACGCCGGGTCGCCGTACCACGCGCATTCGGCGTCGAGGATCACCGGGCCCGCGGGGCCGGCGAGCAGGTTCTTCGGGCTGAAGTCGCCGTGGACCAGCGCGCGCCGGTTCGTGCGCGTCGTCTCGACCAGCGCCAGGAGGCGCGCGGCGAGGTCCGGATGCGCGCGCGCGGTCGCGACGAGGTAGGGCTCGAGGCGAATCGCGAAGAAGATGTCGTCGGTGGGAAAGCGCGCGGCAATCTCCGGACGGTCCGGCGGTGGCCGCGTGGATCCGCCCGAGGACGTCGCCGACGGCGGCGGCGACGCCGAGGTCGATCGTGCCGTCGCGCAGCTGCGCCTTCCACAGCGGGTAGGTGTCGGGCGCGAGGTAGGCCATGGCGAACGCGCCGGATTCCCGGTCCTCGCCGAGGATTTCGGGGACCGCCGATGGGACGATGCCGCCCGCGACGCGCATCCATTCGACCTCGTAGCGACTGCGCCCGACCGGCGCCCGCCAGTCGGCGGCGACTTTCAGCTTGGGGAGCGCGCGTTTGACGCAAATGACGCGAGAGGGCAGGTCGGCGCGGTAAATATCCGACGAGACGCCCCCCGTCATTGGCGTCAACGCAATCTGTTGGTTAGCGCTTACTATCGCCATTTTGGCCAATGCGCCGAGAAGAATGGAAGCCGCCGAATCCCGCTCATCCTTCGAATCGTTGTCGGTCGCCCCGTTCATGGCCGCAAAACGTGAACGCGGTATGATATTTGCATAGTAAAGCTGCCCTGAGATGGTAAATGCGGCGGCTAAGGCCTTGAGGCCATTGAGGGGCAGCGGCGGAGCCGCACAAAGGCAGGGCGGGGAGGGACCACGATGATCCGTTACGGCTTCAACATCAAGACGCGCACGGGACAGCGGGTGGAGAACATTTCCATCATGGCCGGCTCCCAGCGGGACGCCGAACGGCGCCTGCGCCAGATGTACCACCACTGCGAAATCCTCGAATGCAACGCGCAGACGGTGCCGCGCCGCGTCGACACGCTCGACGTCGAGGGCGTCATCGGGCTCATCAGCAACAGCGACCCCGTGACCGTCATGCAGGCGGCCAACGACGGTCCGCCGGCCTTCGTCCGGCTACGCCACAAAACCGGCACCCACTAGCTCGTCGGTCAGCGCCTGGTAGTCCCGCGCGCCGCGGCTGTCCGGCGCATGGCGGAACACGTCGAGCTCGACCGCCGGGCTTTCGGCCAGCTTCACGCTCTCGCGAATGCGGGTCACGCAGACCTCGTCTGCCCGCAGCAACCGCGTCAGCCTCTCCATCACCTCCCCGCTCATCTTTCGCCGGATATCGTAGCGCGTCAGCACATAGCGCCGCGGCAGCCGGCGCTTGAACACGGGTTCGAGCGCATTCAGTGCGCGCTCGACCTCGCAGGCGCCGCGCAGCGAGAGATAGTCGCAGGAGACGGGCACCAGCAGCAGGTCGCAGGCGAAGACCGCGTTCAAGGAAAGCACGTTGAGGAGCGGGCTGCAGTCGATGACCACGGGCCCCGTCGCGAGGCCGGGCTCGCGCAGCGCGTAGCGCAGCCGGGTGACGACGTTGACGCCCTTGCCGAGGATGGAATCGAGCTTGGAGAGCTCGAGGTGCGCCGGACACAGGCCGACGCCGCTCTTGGTGATTCGCGCGATGTCGGACAGCGGGCGCTGGCGCACGAAAAAACTGTAGACGGAATCGTCAGCGAGCTTCGGGTGCACGCCAAAGACATGCGACAGGTGCGCCTGCGGGTCGAGGTCGATGCCGAGCGGCCGCTGCCCGCGGCGCGCGATCGCGGCGAGGAGGTTGAGGGCCGTCGTCGTCTTTCCGACGCCGCCCTTCTGGTTGAAGACCGCGATGACTGTCATTGGAAAAGGCTCGCAACCGCCGCCGGATTATACGGCGCGGATTTGCGCAGCCGGTCACTTCAGATCACGCGCCGGCGCACCTGCGTGACGACAACCTCGGCCGCGATCACCACGGCGAAGATCGCCAGCAGGACCATCGCCACGCGGTTCCATTGGAACAGGTTGAGCGCCGAGTCGAGGACCATCCCGATGCCGCCGGCGCCGACGAGGCCGAGCACCGCCGATTCGCGCACGTTGATGTCCCAGCGGAACAGCGCGATCGACCAGAACGCCGGCCGAACCTGCGGCCAGTAGCCGAACGTCAGACGCGACATCCACGGCGCGCCGGCCGCGGTGAGCGCCTCGATCGGGCCGTGCTGCGCCTCGTCCAGCGCCTCGCCAAAGAGCTTGCCGACGAAGCCGATGGAGCGGAACGCGATCGCCAGTGTCCCGGCGAGGGCGCCCGGACCGAAGATGCCGACGAAGAGCAGCGCCCAGACGAGCGAATTGACGCTCCGCGAGCTCACGAGAATCAGCCGCGCGAGCAGGTTGACCGGCACCGAGGGCACGACGCTGTGGGCAGCGAGGACCCCGACCGGCAACGCCAGCACCAGGGCGAGCAGCGTGCCGAGCGTCGCGATGTGGATCGTCTCCATCAGCGCCGCATGGATCGCTTCCGGGTAGTGCGCGAAATCGATCGGCCACATCCGGCCGAGGAGGTCGACGACCTGTTCCGGCGCGTCGGCGAGAAACTCCGGGATCACCTCGACGGTCTGCGCCGCCATCGCGATCGCCGCCACGACCGCGAGATAGACCCCGAACCGCGTCAACCGCTGCGCGCGCGTGAAGCGCCGCCAGACGCGTTCGTGCCCGAGCGCATCGGCCATCAGTCGTCCTCGGTGTGGCGCACGTGGCGCAGCGCGTCGCCGCGGCGGAAGAGGTCCGCGAACGTCGCGTTCTCGATGAAGATCGCGCGGATCGCCGTCGCGAACACCTCGCCCGCCATGATGAGCGCAATGATCGAGATCAGGATCGCGCACACGTAGTCGTAGTCGAACCGCTGGAACGCGGCGAACAGCGTGCCGCCGATGCCGCCCGCGCCGACGATGCCGACCATCGTCGAATTGCGCAGGTTCGAGTCGAGCTGGTAGGTCGCGAAGCCGATGAACCGCGAGAACACCTGCGGCAGCACGCCGTACGCGAGCACCGACACGAACGGCGCGCCCGTCGCCCGGATCGCCTCGACCTGCTTGTCCGAAATCTCCTCGATCGCCTCGGTGAAGAGCTTGCCGATGAATCCGATCGAGGCGACGGTCAGCGCAAGGATGCCGGCGAGCGCGCCGAAGCCGACGGCCTTCACGAACAGGATCGCGACGATCACCGGATGCAGCGAGCGCGCGGCGACGATCACGAAGCGCGCCGGCCAGCTCACCCACGCGGGCATCAGGTTGCGGGCAGCCGCGAGGCCGAGCGGCAGCGCGAGGACGATGCCGAGCGTGGAAGCGAGTATCGCGATCTCGAGGCTCTCGGTCAGGCCCTTGATCAGCAGGTCCGAGCGCGAGAAATTGGGCGGGAACAGCCGCGAGAAGAAGTGCGCGGCGTTGCCGAGCCCCGATTGCAGGCGCTCCCACGACACCTCGAGCTGCGCGCATGCGTAGACGACATAGAGGGCGAGCGCGACCGCGGCGATCCGCGGCCATGGGCTGCCGCGAAATGGATCGTCAGGCGCCGCGGGCGCGGTGGTCATGCAATCCCCGATGCGTCGCTCAATGCAGCCAGTCCTCGCCGCCGTAGATCGTCTTGAGCATCGCGTCGTCGAGTTGGTCGGGCGGGCCGTCGAACACGATGCGCCCGGCCGCCATCCCGAGCACGCGGTCGGCGAAGCGCTTCGCGAGCAGGACGTCATGCATGTTCACGAGCACCGGGATCCCGCGCGTGCGCGCAATGCCCGCCATCAATTCCATGATCTCCACCGACGTCTTGGGATCGAGCGAGGACGTGGGCTCGTCGGCGAGCAGCAGTCGCGGCTCCTGCATCACGGCGCGGGCAATTCCAACGCGCTGGCGCTGGCCGCCGGAAAGCGCGTCGGCGCGCTGATTCGCGAATCCCGCCAGTCCGACGAGATCGAGGAGCTCGTACGCGCGCCGGATGTCCTCGGGCGGGAACTTTCGCCGCCAGGCCCGCCAGGGCGACACGTAGCCCAACCGTCCGCAGAGCAGGTTCTCCATCACCGTCAATCGCTCGACCAGGTTGTATTCCTGGAAGACCATGCCGATGTGGCGGCGCGCGTGGCGCAGCGCCTTGCCGGACACCCGCGCCATGTCGGTACCGTCGAACAGGATTTCGCCCTGTGTCGGCTCGACCAGCCGGTTGATGCAGCGGATCAGCGTCGACTTGCCGGTGCCCGAGGCGCCGATGATCGCGGTGATGCCCTGCGCGGGAATGCCGACGCTGATGTCCGCGAGCACCGGCGTGCCGGCGACGTAGGATTTCGACAGGTGTTTGAGTTCGAGCATCGAAATCGAAAACGGGGCGCCTGCGGGAAGGCGAGGCGCCCCGTTTCGCTGGACTGCGCGCTATTTCTTTTTCGCTGCGGCCGCGGCCTCGGCGGCCTCCCGCGCGGTTTCCTTGTCGTAGGAGGCCTTGTCGAATCCGCCGCCCGACCCCTTCGCGACCGCGCGGACGACTTCCCACGTCGTCTTGTAGTTGATCGGGAAGAAGCGGTCGGCGCCGTCGAAGGCCTTCTGCATCTCCGCCGGGAAGCGATAGTCGTAGAAGCAGCTCAGCATCTTGTCGACGAGCTTGGGGTCGAGGTCGTGCGCATACGCGAATGACGACGTCGGGAACTTCTGGCTGCGGTAGATGATGCGGAAGTCGGCCTCCTTGACCTGCCCGCGTTCGGCCATCCGGTGGAACACGTCGGAGGCGACCGCGGCGGCGTCGTAGTCGCCGGAGTTCACGCCCATCACCGACTGGTCGTGCTTGCCGGAGAAGATGATCTTGTAGTCCTTGTCGGGCGCAAGTCCCTGCGCGGGGAAAAGCGACATCGGCGCGAGGTGGCCGGAGTTGGACGACGGCGACGTATGCGCGACCTTCTTGCCCTTGAGATCCCCGAGCTTCTGGTACGGCGAGTTCGCCTTCACGATCACGATCAGGTTGTAGCCCTGGAACTCCTTGGCGGTGCCCTTCACGGCGAAGGGCACGGCGCCGGCGAGGTTCACGGCGAACGCCGTCGGGCCGGTCGAGAAGCCGCCGACGTGCAGGCGGCCCGAGCGCATCGCCTCGATCTCCGCCGCGTTCGACTGCACCTGGTAGAAGACGACCTTCTTGTCGAGGCACTTCGCGAGATGCGTCGTGAAGGGCTTGAAGATGTTCTCGTAGACCGCCGGGTCCTCGACGGGCGTGTACGTGAACACGATCGTCGACGGATTTTTCCATTTCTTCGGATCCGCCGGCGCGTCGGCGACCATGTCGTCGTTCGCGTCGCAGTACATCGTGTCGAGCTCGCCGCGGTACTTGCAGGCATCGGCGGCGAGGGCGGGCAACGCGACGGTTGCGCCTGCGGCCGCGAGCACGGCGGTCAGGAGCCAGCGGAAGAGGGGCATGGCGGATTCTCCTTGGATTGAAAGGGCGCTTCTGGGAGCGCCGCAGGGACTCGGCATCTTACAACACGGCTACGCGGAGGGGCGGCGCGCCCGACGCGCGGGACGGGGTCTGCGGCGATGCCGTATCATTGTGCCGTTGCGGCACGAGGGCGGCTCGCGCCGCCGAACCGGATTCCCCTATTTCCGTGGCTTCTCGCCCGCTTCAAATCGTCGTGATGGCTGCCGGCCAGGGCAAGCGCATGCATTCGGCGCGGCCCAAGGTGCTGCACGCGCTCGCCGGGCGGCCGCTGGTCGCGCATGTGCTCGACGCCGTGCGCGCGCTCGGTCCGCGCGCGCGTCGTGCTGGTCGTCGGCCACGGCGGCCAGGAGGCGATTCGGTTCGGCGCGAACTCGCGGCGCCGGATCTCGCCTTCGTCACGCAGGATCCGCCGCGTGGCACGGGGGACGCCGTCCGGATCGCGCTCGCCGAGCTGCCCGACGACGGCGTCACGCTCGTCGTCAACGGCGATTGCCCGCTCATTCCCGCCGCGACGTTCGCGGCATTGGTCGATCTCGCGGCGTCCGGCAAGCTCGCGCTGCTGACGGCGCGCGTGAGTGACCCGGCGGGCCTCGGGCGCGTGGTCCGCGATGTCGCCGGATCGGTTCGCGCCGTCGTCGAGGAAAAGGACGCAAGCCCCGCGGAGCGCGCGATCGCCGAGATCTACACCGGCGCGCTCGCGGCGCCGACGCCGCTCCTGCGCCGCTTCGTGGGCGCGCTCAAGGACGACAACGCGCAGCGCGAGTTCTACCTCACCGCCGTCGTCGCGGCGGCAGTGCGCGAGGGCGTTGACGGTAGAGGCGCACGTCGCCGCCGACGAAACGGACGTGCTGGGCGTGAACGATCGCGCGCAGCTCGCGGCCATCGAGCGCATCGTGCAGGCACGCATGGCGGACGCGCTGATGAAGGCGGGGACGTCGCTCGCCGATCCCGCGCGCATCGACATCCGCGGCGTGCTGGCATGCGGCCGCGACGTGCGGATCGACGTCGGCTGCGTGTTCGAGGGCACGGTGGAGCTCGCCGACGACGTCGAAATTGGTCCGAATTGCCTGCTGCGCGATATCACGATCGGGGCCGGCACGAAGATCGAGGCGTTCTCGCACCTCGAACATGCAACGATTGGCGCTGGCTGCCGCGTCGGCCCGTTCGCGCGCTTCCGGCCGGGCGCGGCGCTGGCCGACCACGTGCACATCGGCAACTTCGTCGAGGTCAAGAACAGCACAGTGGGGGACGGCTCCAAAGCCAACCATCTCGCCTATATCGGGGATGCGACCGTCGGCGCGAACGTCAACGTCGGCGCGGGCACGATCGTCGCGAACTACGACGGCGCCTACAAGCATCGGACCGTGATCGGGGATAGCGTATCGATCGGCTCGAACTGTGTCCTGGTGGCGCCGGTCAAAATCGGCAAGGGCGCGACGATCGGCGCCGGGAGCACGATCACGATCGACGCCCCGGAGGAGGAACTCACGCTGGCACGAACGCGGCAGGTCACCATTTCCGGCTGGAAGCGGCCGGTCAAGAAGGTCGCGCCGAAATGAGCGCGGTGCGCCACTTTTAAGGAAGCGACTCCATGTGCGGCATTGTCGGCGCGTCATCGACGCGCAACGTGGTCCCGATCCTGATCGACGGCATCCGCCGGCTCGAGTATCGCGGCTACGATTCCACCGGGCTTGCCGTCGTCAACGGCGCCGCCGACGCGCCGCAGTTGCGGCGGCTCGTCAGCACCGCGCGCGTGGCCGATCTCGCGGCGCAGGCCGAGTCGACGCAGCTCGCGGCGCTGTCCGGCATTTCGCATACGCGCTGGGCGACGCACGGCGCGCCCACGCCGGCGAACGCGCATCCGCACACGTCGCATGGCGAGATCGCCGCGGTCCACAACGGCATCATCGAGAATTTCGAGGCGCTGCGCGAGCGGCTGATCGCCCAGGGCTATACGTTCGTCACGCAGACGGATTCGGAAGTCATCGCGCATCTCGTCCACGCGCACTGGCACGGAGCGGGCGGCGGCGACCTGCTGCGCGCCGTGCAGATGGCGGTCGCCGAGTTCCACGGCGCCTACGCGATCGCGGTGATCTCGACGCGCGAGCCGGGACGCATCGTCGGCGCGCGCGCCGGCAGCCCGCTGGTCGTGGGCATCGGTACCGACGACCATTTCCTCGCGTCCGACGCGGCCGCGCTGCTTTCGGTCACGCACCGGGTGGCGTACCTCGAGGATGGCGACGTTGCCGACGTGCGCCGCGAATCCTGGGCGATCTACGATGCGCGCGGCGAGCGCGTCGAGCGGCCCGTGATCACGGTCGAATCGTCGGGGGCTGCGGTCGAGCTGGGCCCGTACCGCCACTTCATGCAAAAGGAGATCTTCGAGCAGCCGCGCGCCGTCGCGGACACGCTCGAATCCGTCTCCGGCATCGATGCGTCGCTGTTCGGCGCCGACGCGCGATCCATGCTGGCGGGAGTCGACAGCGTGCTGGTGCTGGCCTGCGGCACCAGCTACTACTCGGCGCTCGTCGCGAAGCAATGGATCGAGACGCTCGCCCGCGTTCCCTGCACGGTCGAGATCGCGAGCGAATACCGGTATCGCGACAGCGTGCCCGCACCCGGCGGCGCTCGTCGTCGTTGTCTCGCAATCCGGCGAAACCGCGGACACGCTGGCCGCGCTGAAGCACGCGAAGGGCCTCGGGCACGCGCACACGCTCGCGATCTGCAACGTCGCAACCTCCTCGATGGTCCGGCAGACGGCGCTCACCTATCTCACGCGCGCCGGCACCGAAATCGGCGTCGCCTCGACCAAGGCGTTCACCACGCAGCTCGTGGCGCTCTTCCTGCTGGCCCTGACGCTCGCCAAGCTGCGCGACCGGCTGACCGCGGAGGAGGAGGCGCATTGGCTGCGCGGCCTGCGCCATTTGCCGGCGGCGCTGCAGGCGGCGCTCGCGCTCGAGCCGCAGGTGATCGCGTGGGCGGAGCACTTCGCGAAAAAGCAGCACGCGCTCTTCCTCGGCCGCGGGCTCCACTACCCGATCGCGCTCGAAGGCGCGCTCAAGCTGAAGGAGATCTCGTACATCCACGCCGAGGCCTATCCCGCCGGAGAATTGAAGCACGGTCCGCTCGCGCTGGTCGACGCCGCGATGCCCGTCGTCGCCATCGCGCCGAACGACGCGCTCCTCGACAAGCTCAAATCGAACCTGCAGGAAGTGCGCGCGCGCGGCGGCGAGCTCTACGTCGTCGCCGATCTCGACAGCCGCCTCACGTCGAGCGAGGGCATCCACGTGATCCGGCTGCCCGAGCACGCGGGCCTGCTGTCGCCGGTCGTGCATACGATTCCGCTGCAGCTCCTCGCGTACCACGCCGCGGTCATCCGCGGCACCGACGTCGACAAGCCGCGCAATCTCGCCAAATCGGTGACGGTCGAGTAGCGGCGGATTCACCGCCGATGGTGTCATGCAGCGCCATGCCGCTGCGGCGGCTGCAATTTCTGCCGATGGGAAATGCGGTTTCCGTGATGTGCCACCCCACATGACACTCAGTCCCAGGAATCTGGTCCATCTCATCGCGCTGGCGGAAGAAGGGCGTATTTCGCGAGCGGCGGCACGCGTCCATCTCAGTCCGTCGGCCTTCAGTCGAAGCATCCAATCGGTCGAAGATGACCTGGGACTGCAATTGTTTCACCGCAACATGAACGGGGTCACCCTGACTGCTGCCGGGGAAGCCGTCCTGGGTCACGCGAGAGCGCTCGATTTCGAGAACAAACGCTTCGAACTCAATCTCGATTTGCTGAGGCGAGGGGACTTTGACCGTGTTTGCATAGGCGCCGGCCCGATTCCGGCGTCCATACTCATCCCCGAGCTCATGCGCTCGATACATCGACAAACGCCGCATTTGCTGATCCAGGTGGAGTTGGGAAACATGTCGGTGCTGATCGATCGGCTGGACGAGAACGACATCGACATCTGTCTCGGCGACATTCGGAACGTGGCGGCCAACGAAGAGCGTTACGCATCCAAGAAGCTGGCGATTTTCAAATGCGTCGTTTGCTGTCGCACCGGCCATCCTCTGTCGGCCGTCGGAAAAGTCACGTCCAGAGACTTGCGGACGTATCGTCTGGCGCTCGCACGAATCGAATCGGCCATCGACCGCGAACTTCGTGCCTGCTTCGGGCTGGAAGCGTCGGAAAAGATTC
The DNA here is from genome assembly GCA_963816925.1 of uncultured beta proteobacterium. Classification (GTDB taxonomy): domain Bacteria; phylum Pseudomonadota; class Gammaproteobacteria; order Burkholderiales; family Casimicrobiaceae; genus CAIWHR01. Next base: position 20,864 of record CAWFMY010000034.1, read on the forward strand.
CGATCGCCATTGAATGCGATGACTTGAGCGTGCTCGCGAACCTCGTCGCCACGACCGACCTGATCGGGATACTGCCGGCACAGGTTTTCGGACAGTATTCAGGTTCGCTGCGCGTCCTCGACCCGGATGACCCGTCGGGCCTCTTTGCCTACGTGCACGCCATCTGGCCCAAGAATCGGATCCTCGCGCCTTCCGCCGTCAAGGTCCTGGACCTGGCGAGGAATATCGCGCAGAGGTAAGACATCGGCGTCAGACGACGCACGTCTTGTTCCTGCCGGATTTCTTCGCTCGCTCGAGCGCCTGATCTGCCGCCGCCAGGGTGGCCTCGAGGCTCTTTTCCGACGAACGATTGCATATGCCGATGCTGACGGTGATCCCGACATTCGGCTGCGACGGGATCCAGCGCTCGCGCTCGATTGCGGCTCGGATCTGCTCGCAGGTCTGAAACGCGGCATCGGGCGACGCGTCGAGAAGCAGCAACTGAAACTCCGCGCCCTCCGCGCGCGCGAACTGGTCCGCGTTGCGCAAATGAGAGGCAATTGTCGTGGCCACGTGCGTCAGGAGCAGGTCGCCGGCGGACCGGCCGTAGGATTCGTTGATCGATGTGAAGTTGTCGATATCGATGACGGCGGTCGCCAACTGCCGGAATGGCGCAAAAATATGACCCGCAACCCGCGCCAGTCCCCTGCGATTGAATGCATGGGTCAGCGCGTCCCGCAGCGTTTCGTCGTCCCAGTCGCGTGCTTTGATGCTCAGGGACTCGGCCTCCTGCTGGTAATGCGAAGCCCTTTGGCTGACGGAATCGGCCTGGGTCGCGAGTTCCGTGCTTCGCGTCACCAGGCGCAGTCGCTGCCTGTAGTGCGTCTCGAGAAAATTGCATCGACGAGTCGTCCAATCCAGGGTGGCCGCCAGGTTTCCCGCGGCGGATCCCAGAAGCATGCCCTCGGCCATCACGCGATCCAGGGCGAGGCCAAGTTGTCCGTTCGTGGCAATTTCGCGCGCGATTTCCAGGTGGGCGCGCGCGTCGTCGTACTCTTCGCACAGGCGATGGGCAATCGCGATTCCGAGGTGCACCTCGACGCTGACGGGGGGGTGCGTCGGGCCCGACTGCAGGGCTTGCGCGAACATGGCTTTGGCACCCTGGACGTTGCCGGCGTGCAGCATGGCTTGGCCGAGGAGGCTGTCTATCTCGGCAGCATCCAGGCCGAGGTCCTCGCCGGTGCATAGTTTCTTTGCTCGTTCCGCATATCTTTGCGCCTGATTTGCCAATGATTTCTTTTGCACCGACGTCAGGCGCTCGGCCTCCTGCAGTTTCATCAGCAGGCCGTAGGCAATGTTCGACAGTGCGATGAACTGACTTCCCGCGTTTCCCGCCGCGATTGCAATTGCAAGCGCCTGCTCCAGCGCTTCTTTGGACGCATCGTGCTTGCCCACCATGCCCAGCAGGCAGCCATGGTTGCAGTAGGCGGTGAAGCTGTCGACGGACGACGGCCTCACTTCGACCGCGGCAACCGCACGAGCCGTCCATTGCAGTCCGCGTTCGGGATTGCCCATCATTCCCACGGCGAAGCCCACCATCGTGTGCAACCAGCCGAGCCGCTTGTTGAACGCGCTGCGTTCCAGTTCCTCGAGCGCGGGAATGATCGCGTTCAGTGCCTCTTCGTAGTGCCCGGCATTGACTTTGTGGGCCCCGCGCGCAATGGCGCCAAAGGCCCGGTGCAGGGGCGTTTCCGTGTCGCCGTACTTTGCAATGGCGGTATCGAGAACGCGTGCGACGCTGCCCCGTCCGCCGAGCGTGATCTGGTCGAGAACCGGGGCAAAGAGCGCCTGCCTTGCGTCAATCATGGTGCGAAGTATAAAGCGTAAAAATTGGGCGACGTTGCAATTCTTGCAACGCATAGGCACATAGATTGCAATTGACACAATTCCACAGATCTCTACACTCCGCGCCGGAAGTCGCACCCCGACAGCGTGCGCATCTCACCGAGCCAACCCATGAATCGATCGATGCACCCTCTGATGCCCAGTACCCCTGGGCCGGAAGACGGCGCCCACAAAGCGCCGGTCCTGTCCCGCCTGGTCACCTCGCTTGCGCGTCACGCGCGGGTGCCCGCCCTCTTCGTCCTGGCCGCCACGGCGGTAGCGCCGCTGCACGCGTCGCAGCTCGTTCCCCAGAACTTGAAGCAAATGATCCATGCGGCAGACGTCATCGTTACCGGCCAGGTCACCCGAGTCACCGACGGCGTGGAAAACGGCCTGCCGTTCACCGAAGTCACGATGAAGGTCAACAGCGCAATCAAGCGCGACATGGCCGTCGGCAGCAGCTACACGTTCCGTCAATACGGGTTGTTGAAGCCGCGAAAGCTGAACGATGGACGCTACCTCCTGACATCCAGGATCGAAGGCATGGCCACCTGGACGGTCGGCGAGAAAGCCACCACGTTCATGAACAAGCCCGCAAGCCGGACGCGCATGAGCACGCCGGTCGGCATGGCGCAAGGCAAGTTCACGTACAGCGGAACCCAGGCGGCCAACAGCTTCGACAACCGGAGCTTGTTTCGGGGGATGTCCGTCGACGCCAGCGTACTGAATGCCAAGGAGGCGGCGATGCTCGCAAAGACTGCGGGCCCGGTCGAAGGCGACGTGCTGATCAACTTCGTCAGGCGCGCCGTGAAGGAACAATGGATTGAAAAAGGTGTGATGCGATGATGAATCCGCTGAAGCTGACTCTGACCGTGGCCTTGGCCGCGGTCCTCTCGGCCGCCCACGCTGCCGGCCCATTGTTGACGACCGACAATCCGCGCAATCCGCAGCCGCTGCGCTGGGATATGAGCAAGGGCCCGATCAAGGTCTATACCGACATCGGCGACTACGCGTACAAGGACGACGGCACGGTGTTCCTGAACAACGTCCAGGCCGACCGGATCACCGCGTTCGCGCTCAAGCAGTGGAGTGACGTCGCCACGTCGACATGGAAGGCCGTCACGAATCCGGCGAAATTCACGAAGTTCAGCCAGGTGCCGAGCATCGGCGTGGACGTGGTCGACGGCGCCACCGCCTCGAAGGTCTACGGGCACTACAACGAAGGCGGCATCTACGTCATCTATGACCAGTACGGAACAGTGATCGAGGAAATCTTCGGCGCGCCGAAGGACCAGGTGCTGGGCATCGCCTTCGCCGAGATCGCCGAAGACCGCGACGGTGACGGTTATCCCGAGACCATCGTCAAGGCCACTGCCGTGATGAATGGCTGGATCGTGTCGACCGAACCCGCCGACCCGGACAACGGGGTCCCCGCGCCGGACGTGGACGGCAAGCGCATCGCCGGCGTGTTCACCCATGAGTTCGGTCACGCGATCAACATGTCGCATTCGCAGGTCAACGGTCAGATGGGCTACTTCAGTTCTCCGGGTTGGGGCCAGGATCTCTATCCCGGCGTTCCCGGTTGCGTGAGCCCTGTTCATTCGTGGCACAACCCCGATCCCGCCGCAAACAAGCTGGATCCGAAGTACATCGAGACGATGTTCCCCTTCATCAACCCGACTACGCTCGATGAAAATGGACGCAGCGCCGGCCTCGAGATGAGCACGATCGACCGCGCCGACGACATCGCGGCCATCTCGGATCTCTATCCGACGGCCAGCTATGCAAAGACCCGGGGTTCGATTGCCGGCACGCTGTATCTGAAGGATGGCCGCACGCCCTACAGCGGCATCAACATCGTCGCGCGCAATGTGGCTGATCCTCTGGGCGATGCGATCTCGGCGATGACCGGCGACAAGACGCAGGGCAAGGTGGGTCCGGACGGACGCTTCCGCATCAACAACCTGACACCGGGTCAGAAGTACGTGCTCTATACCGAAGAAATCGTCGCCGGTGGCTACCCCACCGCGCCGACGGCGCTGGTGTCGGAAGCGGAGTACTGGAACGTCAACGAGCAAGCCAATGCGGCCAAGGACGTTCCTTGCAAGCAGAGCGCGATCACCGCGGAAGCCGGTGTCACCAAGACGGCCAACTTCTATTTCAACGGCTACCTGGATGGTGTCCAGTACACCCCGGTGACCAATGGCTATCTCGGCAGCATGTCCAAGGACGGCGAGCGGGCGGCAGGCACGCTGGATAACGTTCCCTTCGTCTGGGACGCGCAAAAGGGCGTGCAATTTGCACCGCAGGGCATGCTGGGGACCAACGCCAGCATTACGCGCGATGGCCGCCAACTGATCCTGCAGACGCCACAGAACGGCAAGTCCATCGTGGATCCCTACTCCGGCGAGACGTTCATCACCAACTCAGCCGGCATTTGGGACACCAGGACCGGCAATGTCATCGATCTTGGCAGTCTCAACGGCAACACCTGTTTTGGCGGCAGTCAAATCGGTTTCTCGAGCAGTTACGGCTGGGCCGTCGATGCGAAGGCCGGGACTGCGGTCGGCACGGCCTACGTCGATCGGAATGGCGACGGGAGCTGCGAAGGCGGCTGGAGCGACGCAGGCGGCGCGGGTGGAGGAGAAATCGTCCCGTTCATCTGGACCGCCAACAAGGGCATGCGGCAACTCAGCCTGCAGGGCGTCGACTTTACGACGGAGCCGTGGCACCGCGCGAACGCAATCTCCGGCAACGGCAGGGTGGTGGTGGGCAACGAGCAATTTCTCGAAGGCCTATGCCTGGATCGATGAAGGCAAGCCGATCGATCTGTACAAGGCGATCGGGGCGATGGACGGCGGCTATGCCATGACGCCGGACGGCAGCCGCATCGCTCTCGAAACCGAGAAAGACGGCGTGGTGTTCTGGAATGCGAACAAGGGTGTGAAACCCGGCGCCTTCACCCCGACGCGGAAGCTGCAGTGGTGCGTCGACCTGCCGTTTTACGACTTCGGGTTCAGCTGCGAGGTCGATGGCGCCGACTTCATCCAGGCGAACTTCGGGCCGATCCCGATCTACACGAACGACATCAGCGACGACGGCAAGGTGATGATCGCGCGGGCCGGCACGTTCTTCGAGAGCGGCTTCCACGGCATGATGTGGCTGGAGGACCTCGGTTGGATCAAGCTGAAGGACTTCTTCCGCACGCAGGGCGTGGCCGAAGCCTACCGTTTCGGTCTGGAAGGACCCGGGTCGATCAACGGGCGCGGCACGGAAATGGTCGGCGGCATTCCGGGTTATCCGATGACCTGGTACGTGGATATGAAGAAGGTCTTCGTCTGCAAGCATGGCAAATCGATGGAGACCGATTTCCCCGACGGTTTCGTCGAACAGGTCAACAAGGGCGCGTCGATGGGACGTTGCGAGCATCAGTAGCCCGCGAATTTTGCCGGCGATGCGGCACAAGGCCGGTCCCGCAAGGGATCGGCCTTTTTTCTTGAGGGACCTCTGCGGAGCACGGCGGCGTGCACGCGCTGCTTGCTTCCTCGCAGGTACTTGCGGACAATCGCGCGGCGTAAGGCGCAATTCGCGCGCGATCGGCAAAGTTCACAAAGCCCGGGGGGGATCGTGACGAGAGTTTTTGCATGGTTGTTGACTGCATGCATGCTGGCGCTGCCGGCGTTCGGGACCGTGGCCGCGCCCGTTCTCTACGGTGGGCTCGGTGGCGACGGAGTGGCGGGCGGGTCGACCAACGACGGATCGCTCGTCGTTGTCGGCCAGACCGACGGGAAGATCCAGGTCATCGGCCACCCTGCGGGAGTCGGGCGAATTTCCGGACTGGCGTTCGGCCTCGACGGCACGCTCTATGGGGCGACGCAGGCCAGCGGCGGCGGTCCGCCGCCGCCTAGCGATCCCGGTTTCCTGATCCGCATCGATCCGGCCACCGGCGCGTTGCTCTCGAGCACCAGGTTCACCAACGGCGCGGTGAACATCCCGATGGCCGACCTCGCGGTGCAACCGGGCACCGGCGTCCTGTTCGGAATCCAGCGCCCGGGAACGCCGCCCGACTTTCCCGGCAGGCTCTACACGATCAACACGACCACCGGGCTTGCGACCACCGTCGGCGACACGGGGGCCTTTGCCGCGAGCATCGCCTTTGCGCCGGACGGCACGTTGTATTTGTCCGCGAGGAACCAAGGGGACACGGTACATTCGTTCAAGAAGATCAATCCGGCCAACGCCGCCACGCTGACTTCGGTCAGCACGACTAATTTTTTCGGCGCGCTGGCCGTTCGCCCCACCGACGGCGTGATCTTCGCGAGTCTCGGCAACACCGGCGAAATCCATACCATCGATCCCGCAACCGGCGCTTCGACGCTGGTGGGCAAGACCGGCACCGACTATCCGGGCGGATTGGCGTTCGGAACCGGCGGCCCGCCGCCTGCGGTCGTCAACTACCAAGGATTGTGGTGGAAGTCGCCGGGCGGCTCGGAAGACGGCTGGGGCATCAACTTCGCGCACCAGGGCAAGACCATCTTCGGCACCTGGTTCACCTACGACACCACCGGCAAGGGCTGGTGGCTGACGCTGATCACCGACGACAGAAGTCGACCGCCACGGGTTCGAGCGGCGACCTGTTCGCCACCACCGGCCCGCCGCTTCAACACCGTGCCGTTCGTCAAGACCGGACCGCCGCCGTCGCCCATCGGCATCGGCGACGCTGACCTTCACCGATGCCAACAACGGCTCGTTCCATTACGACGTGAACCTGCCCAGCGGCATCGTGTCGCAGACCAAGGCGATCACCCGCCAGCCGCTCGGCGCCGCGGCCATGGCCACCTGCGTCTTCGGCGGCCCGCCGACCCTCGCTGCGGCGACCAACTACCAGGACATCTGGTGGGCCGGCAGCAGCGCCAATCCGGGCACCGAGCAGGGCTGGGGCATCAACTTCGCGCAGCAGGGCGACGTGGTGTTCGCCAGCTGGTTCACCTACGACCAGGACGGCACCCCGCTGTGGCTGGTGGCCACGTTGGCGAAGCTCGCGCCGGGTATCTACAAGGGCGACCTGCTGCGGCCGTCCGGCCCGCGCTTCGACGCCTACGACAAGAGCCAATTCCACCCCAACGCCGCGGTCGGCACGCTGACGCTCAACATCACCGACGGCAACAACGCGTCGATCACCTACACCGTGCAGCTTGCCGGCATGGCGAACTCGGTCACCCAGACCAAGATCATCACCCGCCAGCTCTTCTCGGCCACCGGGACGACTTGCCGGTGAATTGAAGTCAACGGCGGCGCGCGCCTCGCGCGCCGCGCGGGCTGTTGCGGGAGCGCCGCAGGCGGACTTGCGATTGCTCCCGCGACTGGGCGCGACGTTACGCCGGGCGCACCTCGAGTATCGCCATCATGCACGCATCCTCGTGCTCGAGGATGTGGCAGTGGAACATCCGCTTGCCCGGCTGCAGCTGCTGCACCTTGATCGTCGCCGTCTGATGCGACGGGACGACGACGGTGTCGATCCATGCGAGGTAAGGCGCAGGCGTGACCACGTTGGAAATCTTGCGCGAGACCAGCTGGAACTGGGTTCCGTGGATGTGAAAGGGATGCGCCATTCCGGTGTTGTTCACGATCTCCCACAACTCGACCCTGCCGACGGTGGTGACGAGGTCGACGCGGGCGGGATCGAAGATCTCGCCGTTGATCAGAAACGCGATGGTCGAGCCGTTGCGGGTGCACATCCCCTGGACCGCGCTCAGGACAACTCGCTGCTGCGCGCTGGAGTCGCCGAGGTCGGGCAGTGCGCGCAATGTCGACGGGAAGGGGCGATGGTGCGACCGCCGGCGCCGTGCTGGTTGCGAGCGTCAGCAGCGACTCGTCGGCGTAGCTGCCCTGTCCGAGGAAGTCCGCCTCGAACTTCAGCGCGCGCAGCACGAAGCTTGCGCCAGGCGTCGAATTCACGTTGACGACGACTTCGACGCGCTGCGCCGGCCCGACGAGGATTTCCGGCAGGTTGGCGATGGGCGCTCCCAGCAATCCGCCGTCGGTGCCGACGAGCGTCAGCGTGTGGCCGTCCAGGGCGAGCCGAAAGTGTCGCGCGGCCGTCGCGTTGACGATGCGCCAGCGCTGGGTCGTGCCCGGCGTCACGGTGTGCACCGGCATCCGCCCGCCATTGACCATCAGCACTTCGCGCTGCCGGCCCACGTTCCAGTCCACGGCGTCGTCGGGGGAGATTGCCGACTCGGAATCCAGCCGCAGGCCCGTGATGAACAGCGTCACTTCCGGCAGATGCGCAAGAGGATCGTCGTTCGCGCGAACGATCAACGGCGCGGCCAGGCCGCGGATGACTTGCGTAGCGGTCTTGTCGTGCGGGTGTGGATGGTACCAATACGTGCCAGCCGATCCGACCGGCAGTTCGTATTCATACAGGCGACTCGTCCCCGCGGCGACGGGGTCCATCGGGTTGCCGTCCTGGTCGGGCGGGACCGGCAGCCCGTGCCAGTGGATCGTCGTGTCGTCGGAGAGCTGATTGTCGAGGCGGATGCGCACGTGCTGGCCCTCGCGCAGGTCGATCTGCGGCCCGGGGCTCATGCCGTTGTAGAGGAAGAGGTTGGTCGTGCGGCCCGCGACCACCGAAGCGGGGCCCGGCGTGCGCCGTCAGCGTCGCGCGAAACTCGCCGGCGACGGCGCTTTCGTTCGGCAGAACGTCCAGCGCACGAAGGGGCGCGCCTTCCGGCAGCGTGCCGTCGGGGAGCGGCGTGCCGGGGTCGTCGCCGCCGCCGCAACTCGACAGCAAGCCGCTCGCGCCGAGGAGCGCGGTGCCGAAAAATTGCCGTCGTTTCATGGGCGGTTTGGAGTGCGCGTTTCGCAAATCCTAGCACGAGGCGGCGCGACGCCGCCGCGCGTTCAGCGCCGCTCCAGCCGGTAGATGCGCGACTCGCCGTAGCCTTTCGCCAGCGCCATCTGGCCGACATATTCGAGCGCGCAGGCGCGCTGTCCCGATGCGGTCAGCGTCGCCGCGAACGCTTCGCTCGCATACACCATCCCGGGCGGCGTTACCGGTTCGATGCGCGCGGTTCTCGTGACGCTCGAGCCGAAGAAGCCGTCGCGCTTCACGATCGGATCGTAGCCGCGGAACACCGGGCCCGCGTGCAGCGCGATGCGGATTTGACTCGTCTCCGACAGGCCCGCCGCCTTCCAGTCGACCGCCAGCATGCTCGCCTGCAGCCGCAATGCGAATTCCGCGCCGTCCTCCGGGGACTCGAACACGATGTACAAGCCGTCGCCCCAGGTCTTGCTGTCGAGCGGCTTGACCGGCGCCGCCGCGATCTCGCGGGCGACGATGTCGAGAAAACGCGTCTGAAAGAGCGGCGCATAGGCGTCGTGCAGGCGGCTGAAGCCGGCGAAGTCGGCGAAGAGCAGCGTCTTCAGCGTGCGGTGCGGGCGCGTGGCCGTGGTCGTCAATCGCGGTGAGGCGGGCACTGCGGTTTCCGTTCCTGCAGCCGGAGGCGCCAGGGTGCCCGCGCGCTCGCGCAGCGCGCGAAGATCGATCACCCGCGGAGCGCCGACGTTGCGCTGCCAGCGATCGAACGACGAATGCGTACCGCCGACGCGGCCCCCGGTCGTGGCGTCGATCACGCACAGCAGCGTCGGCGAAATCTCCAGCTGCGCCGCGCGCAACGCCGCAAGGCCTTCGAGCAGCATCGCCGCGTAGTCGAACAGCACGTCGTCATCGAGGTAGCCCTCCTCGGTGGCGAAGATGACGCGCGTCGCGCGTTCCAGCGCCGTGTCGAATCGCTCCGCCCATCCCGCGCCGCCGATGGCAACGCTCGTGCGGACGAAATCGATCCGGTCGAACGGCAATACGACATTCACCTCGGCGCCGATCGCGAGGGCCGCCTCGATGAAGATGAGGTCGGCGCCGCACGCCGCCGACGTGTAGACGGTGGGCGCGTGATAGCGCGCGAGCTCCGCGCGCAGCGCGGCCTGCACCGCGGGCGCCAGCGCCGCGGGGAAGCGCGGCGCGCCCCGGCCGGGCGCGTCGATCATGTGGCCGGCGAACGCGACGACATCGGGCGCCGGAAGCACCTTCAGCACCGTGTCGGCGTTCGGAATTACCCGGGCGAGCAGGTGCACCTGGCGGCGCATCG
>CAWFMY010000035.1:0-148767 GCA_963816925.1 uncultured beta proteobacterium
TAAGTCCGGGTCACGCGGCAGCGTCGCCTGGCTTTCCGAAAAACATCGCTCGTATCTTGCTCTCCCCTATGACGCGGGCGAGTTCGTGCATTACGCAGTAGCCGAAAATCAGCACGACCAGAATGATCTGAATGGCCCAGAAGTGGGGCCACACGATTTCCGCAAGCAACTTCTCGTTGCCAGCTACAAAACCACCCGCTTCTTTCCAGAAATCGACCAGGCGTTCCAGGTAATGGATCACGAGCGCCGCCAGAACGTAGATCACGGTCTTCCATGCGACGTTGTAGGCGAGCGGCTTGTCCGGATAGCGGTTGATGACCGGCAACATATCGGCGATCAACACCGCCTTGCCCAGGATGAGGGCGCCAAGTGCCACCTGTATCGGTGTGTTGATCGGAAGCCCGGTTCCTTTCGTCATCAGCATCCGTATCACCGCAACCAGGCCCAGGGTAAAGAAAAAGAAGATCGTCGGCGGAATCATCGCCAAGAACTCTTCCTTGATCTTCTCGGATACCTTGCTCATGTCGGCTCCCGTTCAGAAATGGAGATTCGGTAAGTTGTCAGAACCGTTAATGGGAAGTGATCCCCTGAGCAGCCGTCGACTGCGAAGACCGGGCCATGACCGCCATTAAAGTTGACCACGGTTCAGCTGTAACAACTTTGCAGCGGTATTTCGTATATGCTACCCGACCTTCTGGAAGGAAGGGCCGGTTCAAGTGCGACCGATTTTGTGTCGATCGAAATCTAGACGCTCGGAGACTACATGAAATTTGTACGGCAATTCTTTACCGTATTCGCTGGTCTGGTAGGCGCGATGGTTGTGGCCGCACCGGCGCTCGCGCAAGCGCCGGGCAAGCAGCCCAACATCATCATGATCATGGGCGACGACATCGGCTGGTCCAATATCGGCGCGTATAACCAGGGTGTCATGGCGATGCGCACGCCGAACCTCGACCGCCTCGCGGCCGAAGGCATGCGCTTCACCGACTATTACGCCGAGGCGAGCTGCACGGCTGGGCGCGCCAACTTCATCACCGGCGAATTGCCGATCCGCACCGGCCTCACGACGGTTGGCCAGGCCGGATCCCCGATCGGGATGCCTGCGCAGGCACCGACGATCGCGACCGCGCTGAAGTCGATGGGCTACGCCACCGGCCAGTTCGGCAAGAACCACCTGGGTGACTTGAACAAGTTCCTGCCGACGGTCCATGGCTTCGACGAATTCTTCGGTTACCTCTATCACCTCGACGCGATGGAAGACCATTGCCATCCGACGTATCCGCAGGCGCTGCAGGCGACGGTGGGCGCGCGCAATATGGTCCACTCGTGGGCGACGAATGTCGATGACCCGACGGTGCAGCCGCGCTGGGGCGCGATCGGCAAGCAGAAGATCGAGGACGCCGGCGAACTCTGTCCCAAGCGGATGGAGACCGTCGACGACGAGATACTCGATCTGACGCTCAAGTTCATGGACAAGGCGCGCGCCGACAAGAAGCCGTTCTTCGTCTGGCTCAACCCGACGCGCATGCACGTCGTCACGCATCTGTCGCCCAAGTACGAGGCGCTGCGCAATTCGGACAACAACTGGACGATCCAGGAAGCCGGCATGGCGCAGATCGACGACATCGTCGGCTCGGTGATGAAGTACCTGAAGGACAACAATCTCGAAGGTGACACGATCATCGGCTTCACGACCGACAACGGCGCCGAGAACTTCACGTGGCCCGATGGTGGCCAGACGCCGTTCGCCGGCGGCAAGGGCACGGCGCTCGAAGGCGGCTTCCGCGTGCCGATGATCCTGCGCTGGCCCGGCAAGGTGCCGGCAGGCAAGGTCGAGAACAGCATCGTGTCCGGCATGGACTGGTTCCCCACGTTCGTCGCCGCTGCAGGCAATCCGAACATCACCTCCGAACTGCTCAAGGGCAAGCAACTGGGCGACAAGTCGTACAAGGTGCACCTGGACGGTTACAACCAGATGGACCTGATCACCGGCAAGGGCAAGTCGGCGCGGCAGGAGATCTTCTACTTCACCGAGGGCACGCTCTCGGCGGTGCGGATCAACGACTTCAAGTACCGCTTCACCGATCAGCCGCAAGGCTGGCTGGGCGGCACGATCAAGGTCGACTGGCCGATCCTGACCAATCTCCGCCTCGACCCGTACGAACGCACGGGGATGCCGCAGGGCGCCAATGGGTCGCTCGCGTTTTACAACTGGTTCGTGTTCGAGTTCTGGCGCTTCCAGTTCGTGCAGCAGGAGGTGACCAAGGTCGCGCAGACGGCGATCGAATTCCCGCCGATGCAGCCGGGCGCGAGCTTTAACTTGGAGGCAGTCAAGGCGCAGATCGAGAAGGCCCGCGCCGCGCACGGCCAGTAAACGACAGATCCATCATGGAGGGCGGCCCGTCATGAGCCGCCCTCTGTGTACGCCTGGACAGACCTTCCGCGGCGCAGTCGAACCCGATCAGCGGCTGCGCTGGCGCCGTCATCACCGGCGATCAGCGCGGTGCACATCTCCCTTCGATGGTAGGTGGAATCCCGCGGCTCCGATGCCGAGGGCAATTCGGCGCCAGCAACGGACCCGCTACTTCTCGACGACCAGCCTGGTCGACATTCCCGACTTGTAATGGCCGGGCTGGTTGCACAGCAGAAGGTACGTGCCGGGTTTGAGACTGAGGGTGAGCTTGCCGCGTGCGCCAGGCTTGAGTTCGGAAATCTCGCCGAGCGAGTGCACGCGTTTCTCGACGATCGTATCCTTCTTTGTGTCGTAGGGCAGTTCCTTCCCCTCCAGCGGAGTCGGGATGACCAGTACCTCATGCACGAGGCTCTTCGACTGGTTGACCGCATCCAACGTCACGCGACCCGCTTTCACCTTCGCGGGATCGACCTTGATCACCATGCCCGCGATCGAAGGATCGACGCTCACATCCTGCAGGGTGATGGCGACGGTTTGTGCCGCGGCGGCGCGCGCGACAGGCGAAAGCGGAAGAGAAGACAAAACGACCGCGAACAGCGCAGCGACTCAGAACCTTGATCATGGCAGCACTCCTGGGTGGGAAACGCAGGCCGGATGATACTCGCGCTTGTCGCGACGGCGCACTTCGGCGAGTGGGCCGATTGCTGCTTAGTGGCGATAACCCTTCACACGAACTTTGAAGTCCATCGCCGGGCCAGGCGTTGGCGCGGTCTTGGTCTTGAGCACGTAGTCGGGCGATTCCAATTCCAGATCGAGCTTGTGGAACACACGGGCCATCGACAGTGCCATCTGCACTTCGGCCAGGCTCTTGCCCAGGCAAGTGTGCGGGCCGCGGCCGTAAGGTGAGTACACGCCAGGCTGCAGATGCTCGGCGCGTGGCTTCTCATAACGGTCGATGTCGAAGGTCTTGGCCTTGGGCCAGTATTCATCCATGAAGTGCGGCACGCTGGTGCCGATGTAGATCATCTCGCCCGCATAGATCTGGTGGCCTTCGAACACGAAGTCTTTGTTGGCGGTGCGCATCTGTGCGACGGCGATCGGGTAGAGACGCATCGTTTCCATGATTGCGCCGTTGAGTGCGGGCAGCTTCTTGAGCAGACCTTCTTCGTCGACTTCGCCAGCTGCGAACAGCTCATCCACTTCCTTTAGCACGCGCGCCTTGACTTCCGGATGCTTGAGAACGGCAGTAAACGACGGCGGCGGTGGTGTTGGCGACGGTGTCCAGGCCCGCAATGTAGGGGCCGGTCAGTGACAGGATCAGATCGCTTTCGCGGCATCTTCTCTGGCGTTTCGATGTGCGCGGCCATGATGTCGTCGATCAGGTTGCGATCTTCCGGCCTGGTCGTGGCATAACGCGCTTTGGCGTCCTTGATCATCTTGTGGCCCAGCTCCATGACCCTGCCCTTGGCCTTCTTGTATTCAGGACGCTTTAGCAAGAACTTGGGGCGTTGACGCGTGACCAGCACGTTGAGGATGTAAATGATCGCGGTGCGGATGTCCTTTACATATTCCAGCGGCGCAGCGCCGGTGAGAATCGTGCCGAGCTGATCGACGACCATGTACTGCATGGCTTCAACGACAGGCACCTCCTTGCCTACGGGCCAGTCGCGCGTGAGCGATCCGTCGGTGATCGCGACGAGTTCGTCGTAGCGGCCCTTGATCGATTCCTTGGAATAGCCATTGCGCATGATGTCGCGCAGTTCCTTGTGACTGTCGCCGTCTTCGCCGGTGAGCGTGCGCTTGGCGCCGAACTCGCTCGTCAGGCCCTCCCAGAATTCTTTTGAGCGCAGACAATCTTTGCCAGCGCGCGTGCCCATGAAGTTGGCGGCTTCAACGCCGGAGATCAGGACGTACTTCTCGCCAAGAATGCTGAGGCGACACACTGGACCGTAGGTGCGGTAGCAGTGAACAAAGAAGTCCGCGGGCCCTTTGACCATGCCGAAAAGGCTGCCCAGCAATGGCAGCCCGGGTACTCGAGGCGTCTGTTTTCAGCGCAATGGGTTCTTGAGTAGCGCTCACGAAGCCCGCCTGCCAATCAATAAGTTGCCTGGGGCGTCGACGTCCGGCGTCGCGCGCCTTGCGAACGACGGATTGGACTGAGTCTCTGTAGCACTGTTCGAGCGGCCGGTCGGGGTCGATAGACGTCGTTGCCCGGGTGGCGAACCACGCTCGATCGGCGCGGAATATACCCTGCCGATGGGCGCGCTCGGACCGGATGTCTTAGTAGCCCATCCGCATTGACGTGTCGTCCTGGTCATCGACGTCGAGCTTGGCTTCCGGAGGCAGCTTCTTGATGATCTCTTCGATCATGCGAACGTGCTCGGCTTCTTCGGCCCGCAACTCTTCGAATAGCGCCTTGACGTCTGGCTGGCTGACGTAGCGGAGGGTCAGGTCGTAGAACGCGAAGGCCTTCTTTTCGGAGGCCAACGCCACCAGGTACGCATCGAGCGGTGACATGTTGTTACGAGGCGCGCCGAAGTCGGGCGCTTCCACGTCGAAGATGTCGTCGAGCTTGACCTTTGGGCGTTGGTCGCCAAACAGTGCAAACCGGCGTTCGGCGAGCTGCTCGCCATGCTTATTCTCGTTGACGGCCATCGCCTGGAATACCGATGCCGCGTCATCGTCATTGCGGCTTCCGAGCTGTTCAACGAACTGCGTGTACCGCTTGAATGCTTCGACCTCGATCAGGGTGGCGAGATCAAGGGCGTCCATCAGCGTGAGCTTGGAGTATTCGAGTCTTGTCGGCATAGGGTCCTCCCCGGCTACGATGCAGCGCGCCCAGAAAGGTGAGTGCGTCTCTTCGTCGCAAGTAAGACATTATCCTCCTGTCGGGAACCCGGTCAAAGCGGGGCTGCGGCACCCTTGACTCGCGCCGAGGCGCCGACGCGCAGGCCACGCTCGTCAGAGCGACATTGCGGTGCCGCTCGTCTGTCGCACCCAGCGCTCGATGGGCAGCACGATGATTCCGAATATCCGCACCGCGCCGTAATAGAGCCATCGCGCGCGGAACCCGGATTCGGCGAGCAGCGCCAGGAAGCAGCGGTCGACCTCGTGCCGCGACAACGGCAGGCCGTCGGGAAGGAACTGGCAGAGCGCGTCGTGCACGAGCGACGCGTAGTAGGTCTTCGGCCTGCCGGTGCGCGAATCGACGACGCCGTCCGGCGTGCCCAGCAGGATGTCGCACAGGCAGCCTTTCGGCGAGCAACCGTTCCATGCGTAGCCGCGCATCACCGTCATGCGACCACCCTTTTCGATGACGAGCCGCACGCGTCCCTTCTTGTCGCGGAAGGCAATGTCGTTGACGATGGGCAGCTCCGATTCCCACGCGTGGTTCGCGGGCAGCCGATAGAGCCAACTGACGTCGTTCTCGCACCACATGCGGGCGGTGGCGCGCCGACCGGACGCGCGATGGGTTCTGCTATTTCGCCGGAATCATCACCAGGCGCTCGTTGCCGGACTCGGCGCCCCACGCTTCGTCGGCGCGGCCGAGCATCTGGCGAACGCCGGCGCTCGACCGGTTCGACGGGAACACGTCGAATTTCTCGGTAACCGGGTCGAAGCGGACGATCGCGTTCGCCGTCCATTCGGTCAGCCACACCTTGTCGGCGGCGTCGACCCATACCGAGTAAGCGCGCGGCGAGCTCCCTGGAAGCTTCCATTCCTTCCATGCGTTCGCTGCGGGATCGTACATTCCGACCTGGCCGGTGTTCCAGTAACTGACCCAGATCCGTCCGCGCGAATCGGACCAGACGCGGCGCGCACCCTGGCGCGGCGTCGCCGGCTCGATGACGGTCGCCACGCCCGTTTCCGTGTCGATGCGCGCGATGTGATTGCCGGCAAGCGATGCGTAATAGACATCGCCCTTCGGCGTCGTCGTGATCCCGTACGGTCCGCTGCCTCGCGGCGCCTTCCAGACCTTCATGTCGCCGGTCGCGGGCACGAGGCGACCGTAATACCCGCTTTGTCCCGTGAACCACACCCGCCCCTTGGCGTCGAACGTCAGCGTATTGAGATTCGCATAATCGACATCGGCGGGCAGCGGCCACACCCGCACGACACGCGTCGCGGGATCGACCCGCACGATCGCGTTCTGGCCGCCGTCGGTGATCCAGGGCGCGCCATCGGAGCCGACGATGACGCCGTGCGGCGCCGAGTTGCGCCCGAGCGGCACCTCCTCGTACTTGCCGGACTTCGGATCGAGGATGCCGAGCTTGCCCGTCGTCTGCGCCGTGTAGTAGACGGGACCGCCCGGCGTCGGTGCCGCGGCGACGTCGTGCGGATGCGATCCGCGCGCGACGTCGAAGTAAACGGGTTCCGCCGCGCGCGATGGGCCCGCCAGCGCGACGAATGCCGACAGCGCGAGCGCGCAGGTGACGGGCGTTGCCTGCCTTCGTGGCGTGATCATGACCTTCTCCTCGCCGGCTTGTCGTCGGCCCTCGCGCTGCGGAAGGCGAGCGCGAGGTCGAAGGCCGCGCGCACGAACGCCAGGACGGCGACGAATTCGTCGTCGGACAACCGGCGCGCGGCGTCGCTGCCACGGTAGATGTTCGCGAATTCCCGCTCGCGCCCGGCCTGCACGGCGAAGCGTCCGACGCCGAGGTTTTCCAGCGTATGCCAGACGTCGGGATTGTACGAGCGCGTGAAGCGCATCACGAACGAGATCGGATCGTTGCGCCCGAGCACGGAGGCCAGGCGCAGGATGATCTCGAACGGCAGCGCGACCTTGCCGTTTTCCACGAGGTCGATCAGCGTCGGGTCCTTGAGGTCGACGGCTTCACTGATCTCCTTGACGCTCAATCCTGCGGCCTCGCGCATGCCGCGCAGCACCGCGCCGGTCTTCTCGAGCGCGGCGCGCTGTTCCGGCCTGACGAGAATCGCCTTCGCCGCACCGATGGAAACGTCGGCCGCCGCCCCCGCGATCCCCAGCACGGAGTCCGTCCACGTGCGCACTTGCCGGGCGACGCCGGCGAGCGGCAGGTCCACGCTCTTCTTGCCCGCGGGCCGCGCCGGCGCGCGCGCGCCGACGCCCCTGCGCCTCACGGATTTTCGGTGTGCGGCCATGATGGAGGCAACTCCTCGTTCGGCGGGTGGACGTGTATCTTACCGAGAGACCGCAAGCCCGCGCTAGCGCGGCGCCGCGTTGGCCGCACCACGGTACCGAGCCTCCCTCCCCGTCCGCGCCGCGAATGACCCGCTCGCTTCCCCCGCATCTGCTGCGCAAGGGCTTCATCGCCGCGACGAGCGTTGTCGCGCTCGCCGCGATGGCGTATGCGGGGGGACTGGCGTTCCTGTACGTCATGCAGGAGCGGATGCTCTTTCCCGCCACCGTGCTGCCGGTCGACTACCGCTTCCGGTTCCCGCAGCCCTTCGAGGAACTTCGTATACCGGTTCCCGGCGCGGTGCTCGACGCGCTCCATTTCACGCAGGACGACGCCAAGGGCCTCGTGTTCTTCCTGCATGGCAACGCGGGCAACCTCGAAACCTGGGCGACCGGCCTCGATTTCTACCGGCGCGTCGGCTACGACCTCTTCATCTTCGACTATCGCGGGTACGGGAAGAGCACGGGCTCCATCCGGAGCGAGGAGGAACTGCACGCGGACGTGCGCGCGGCATGGGACCGCATCGCGCCGCGCTATCGCGGAAAGCCCATCGTGATCTACGGCCGCTCGATCGGCACGGGACTCGCGGCCCGCCTCGCCCGCGACGTGCATCCCGCGCTGCTCGTGCTGGTGTCGCCGTATGCAAGCCTCGCCGCCGAGGCGAAGCGCGCCTATCCGCTGGCGCCATCCTGGCTGCTCAAGTATCCGTTGCGCACGGACGCCGTCATCGGCGCGGTGACGAGTCCGATGATGCTGCTGCATGGGCGCGCCGATGCGCTGATACCGGCGTCGGACAGCGTCCTGCTCCGGTCACTCGCGCACGCGCCGGTCGAGCTGGTTCTGGTCGATGGGGCGGGCCACAACGACATCCACCAGTTTCCCGCCTACCTCGACGCGCTCGCCGCGCGCCTCGCGCGATTGGCCCCGCCGGGTCAGTCTCCGTGATCGTTGACGACGCTGCTCCGGCATTGCGCAACCTGGCCCCAGTAACCGTCGCAGTATTGGCGGCGGACGCGCTGCTCGCAGACCGCGCCGGCGAAGAAGCCATCGCCGTAACAGCGCGCGATCTGGTCGGCCATCACCTGCCAGCGGTCGGGCGGCGGTGCTTCCCGTGCGGGGGGAATCGCCTCGGGCACCGGCGCCGGCGCAGCCGCCGGTTCCGGAGTCGCTGAGGCCACGACGGGAAAGCGATCCACCGGCGGCGCCTCGACGGCGCGCTTCTGCGGTGAACGATTCTTGTTGGCGATCGCCGAAGGATGCATGGCAGCGCCAGGCACCGACGCCGTTGCGAGTGGCGTGGCTTCAGGCACGAGATCCACGGGCCTCGCGACCACGGGCGTCGGCTTGGTGGTGGACGACGCCGGTCCCGGGGCGGCGGGCGCGACCTTGACCGGCACCGCGGGCATGGCCGGCGAGCGGGCCAGCCGCAGCACGAGGTAACCTCCGGCCGCGACAGCCGCCGCCAGGACGACGACCGCGGGAACGAGCCAGGGTCTCCGGCGCGGTGGCGCGGCCGGCGCCGCTGCGGCGAGCGCCTTCTTCTGACGCCGGGCGGCCTCCGCGGCTTCCGCAACCGCGCGCGAGGGACGAGGAATCAGGTCCGACACGGTTTCGAGACGCGCCCGCTTGAGCGCGGCTTTGCAAGGCGCGCAGAGACGCGCGCCGGGAAGCCTCGGCCCGTGACAGATGTTGCAGCCCTTGTTCGATACACGGCCCGCGGCGAGCGCCCAGCGG
This sequence comes from uncultured beta proteobacterium, assembly GCA_963816925.1. Taxonomy (GTDB): domain Bacteria; phylum Pseudomonadota; class Gammaproteobacteria; order Burkholderiales; family Casimicrobiaceae; genus CAIWHR01. The sequence goes on from CAWFMY010000035.1 coordinate 9,307, forward strand.
TCCGTCAACGTCCCTGCCCCATCCACCGTCCTCGTCTCCGGTCGGGTTGTTATGACATTGTCATCGTACCACGCTCGACCCCGGTCAGGCGACCGGCAGTCGGAATCCTGTAGCCCACGGCCCCGTGGTCCCAAGGTCTCGCACCGCCGCAAAATCCGCGGCGTCGGGTTAACATCGGACCCCGCAACCCGCACCGCGAAAGCCTTCAAGATGAACGAATTCACCCGCCATGTCGTTGCCGCCGTCATCGCAGGCACGCTCGTCGCAGCCGCCTCCGCCGGCCCGCTCGAAGACGGCATGGAGGCCTACCAGGAAAAGGATTACCTGAAGGCGATCCAGGTATGGCGGCCGCTTGCGCAAGCCGGCGACCGCGAGGCGCAATACCGGCTTGGCGTCATGTACGCCGAGGGCAGAGGGATCCCGCCCAACGATGCCGAGGCGGCCCTGTGGTTCGAGCGCGCCGCCGAGCAGGGGGAGCCCATGGCCCAGTACAACCTCGCGGCGAGCTATGTGGAAGGCACCGGCGTGCGCAAGGACATGGCCGCCGCCGCCAAGTGGTTTCGCCGCGCGGCCGACCAGGGCGTCCCGCTCGCGCAGCTCAACCTCGGGCTCCTCTACGCAAGCGGCGCCGGCGTCGCGCCAGGACAACGTCGAGGCGCTCAAATGGATCGACCTCTCGATCTACGCGCTGCCTGCGGGCGGCATCCGCTCGGATGCGGCGAAAGCCGTCGCCGACGTCGCCGGCAAGATGAACAGCGACGAGATCCAGGAGGCGCGAAGCCGCGAGCGCGCCTGGAAGGTGAAGGTCGAGACCCCGCCGGAGAAGAAACCGGCCGCGAAATGAGGCGCGCACCCGCCGTCCGGCCGTTCCGCCCCACGCAATCTGTCACGTGAGAACCTGAAGGAGCCCTCCAACCATGACTCACGAATCGAAAGTCGCGATCGTCACCGGCGCCGGCACGGGCATCGGCAAGGCGGTCGCATCCGCGCTGCTCGCGGCCGGATATCGCGTCGCGCTCGCCGGACGCCGCCCCGAGCCGCTGCAGGCGGCCATCGCTGCGACGGGGGCCCCGGCGACGCAGGCGATCGCGGTGCCCACCAACGTCGCGGACCCGGCCTCGGTGAGCGCGCTCTTCGCGAAGACGCGCGATGCGTTCGGCCGCCTCGACCTCCTGTTCAACAACGCCGGCGTCGGTGCGCCTCCGGTCAATCTCGAGGACCTGACCTTCGAGCAATGGAAGACCGTCGTCGACATCAACCTCACGGGCGTCTTCCTGTGCACGCAGGAGGCGATCCGCATGATGAAGAGCCAGAACCCGCGCGGCGGCCGGATCATCAACAACGGCTCGATCTCCGCGCATGCGCCGCGCCCGAACTCGGCGCCCTACACGTCGACCAAGCATGCGATCACCGGCCTCACCAAATCGACGTCGCTCGACGGACGCAAGTACGACATCGCCTGCGGGCAGATCGACATCGGCAACGCGCATACGGACCTTGCGGCGCGCATGGCGCAAGGCGTGCCGCAGGCCAACGGACAGATCGCCGTCGAGCCGCTGATGGACGTGTCGAACGTCGCTTCCGCCGTCGTCTACATGGCGAGCCTGTCGCTCGACGCGAACGTGCAGTTCCTGACGGTGATGGCGACCAAGATGCCGTTCGTGGGGAGAGGCTGACCGATCGCAGGGAGCGTGACCATGCACACTCTTCCGGCCGCCCGTCGCGGCGTCGCCGCCGCGCTTGCGTTCTTCGTTGCGGCGTCGCTCGCCCTGGCGCAGTCCGGCAACGTGCAATGGGTGCGCGCGGGACAGGGCAACGCGGTGCCCGCGGGTTACGTCGGCGGCTACGAAAAAGGCCAGCCGCTCTTCGTTTGCCGCGGCCCCTATGCGAGCGGCGTGTATCCGGGCAAGGTCGTCAACGGCATCTGCGACATCAGCTTCGGCAACAAGGAAATCGCGCTCAACGACTACGAGGTGCTGGTCGGCAGCGGCGGTCAGTGGGGCGCGCCGCAGCCGGGCTACGCCGGCGCGTTCGTCGCGGGTGGCGAAAACGGCGGGCCGCTTTTCCTTTGCCAGAGCCCGTACGAAGGCGGCATGCACCCCGGCAAGGTGTACGACAACACCTGCCACATCAGCTACGGCGGCCGGGAGGTGCCGGTCTACGCGTTCTCGGTGCTCTACCTCGGCGTGCAGAATGTGGCGGGCACGTTCAATTATCCTTTGCCGCCGCCGTGGGGCAACGCGCCGGTCGCGACACCAATGCCGGCGCAGCCGTCCGCACCGATGGCCGGCGCATCCTGCGCAGCGGCCGCCACACGCTACTGCGGCACGTGCTCGATCACCTGCATGAACCCCGACGAACCGCGTCCGCAGTGCCAGCAAGGCATCGATGCGATGAGCGAGAACGCCGCGTTCCGATGCCAGCAGGCGCCGTGGTGCTTTTGCACGCGGTAGCGACGACCTCGATCTTCTATTTCGTCACCCCAACGTCTTTCATTCCCTCGAGCTTGCCGAGGTCGAGCTTCGCGACCAGCGCGCGCAGCGCTTGCGGATCGACGTTGGGCGAGTTCGTATTGACGACGAAACGATCGGCCAGCACGACGCCGTATTCGCCCGCGCCGCTCTTGCGATCGAGCTTTTCGATCACGAGGCGGCCGTCGACGCGGTGCATCTTTTCGTAGCCCGCGTCGTTTTCCTTGATCTGCCCCGCGCCCATCATCGTCGTCAGCGCGAACAGGCCGCCCGCCGCCGCCATGTCGCCGACGCCGATCCGGACGCGGCGCCCCGACGCGTCCTGATAGTTCGCGCTGGCCATCGTCACGCTCATCGGGCCGAAGCTGGTCTGCTCGGTCGCGACGTCCGAGCGCTGCATGCCGTCGAGCGTCTCGGGAAGGAAGGCCTTCAGGCGGTCGGCGTCGATAGGCTGTACCTTCTTGCCGCCGCTCGCCGTTGTCCCGAGCATCTCCATCGCGGCGCCCACCGCCGCGGCGGTGTCGCCCTTCTTGTCCGCCTCCTCCAGCTTCTTGCTCGACTCCTCCATCTTCTTGCCGAATGCATCGAGCTTGCCCAGCACGGTGTCCGGCGCGGGCTTCGCGTCGCGCGCGGCGCGCAGGGCGGCATCCTGGCCACCGCCGAACATGCCCATGCCGCGCATCCCCCCGCCGGCGAGTCCGAGGACGCCGCCGACGACGGCCAGCACGACCCACAGCACGATCGCGCACAGCACCACGACAATCGTGTAGCCGACGGCCTTTTCCTTCGGCGCCTTCATCAGCACCGGAAGGCCGAGATAGAGCAGGTAGAGGCAATACAGCGCTGCGACGATGACGAGCGCACCGAGCGCCGGAATGAGATGGAAGATGCCGCCCAGCCACACGGGCGTCGAGGCGAAGACCGCGCATTTCATCGCCTGCGTGCCGTTCTTCTCCCCGCCGAACGTGGGCGCGAGCGCATCGATGATGAGACCCACGACGAACGTGGAGACGAGGCCCAGCACGTAGGTGACGATCGCGAACGCGAGCCCGGCCAGCAACGGTGTGCGCACCGTGCCGAAGGGACCCATCGAAACGCCAACCAGCGAATGCCCGAGCCAGAACGCGATCGGGCTGATCGCCGCCAGGGGTACCGCGTAATTGACGAACAGCGACTTGGTATCCGCGGCTTCCCCCGCGATCACGGGCCACTCCTGGCCCGGTTGCAGCAGGATGTTCTTGGCGCGCTCGACGAGATTCATCATGGCCCCCTTGAATGCCTCGCTCGGACTAGCGATGCCGGAATCGCTCATCGCGGAAAATTCGCGGCGCTGCGCGCGTCACCGGTCAATTCGAGAATCACGAGACCCGTGTTGGCGCGGTCGACCGCATAGATGTAGCCACGGTCGTCGACCTCGACATTGTTGGTCTGGATCGCCACCTTGCAGCGGTCCGCGCCGTCGACCTTGACGCACCTCGGCTCGGTCTTGTCGGTGACGGCCGGAATGAAATGGGCGATCTCGCGCGGATGGTACGGGTCGCGGATGTCCACCGCGCGCACGCCGGCGTTGAAATGGGCGAGGAACAGGATCCGGTTGTAATAGATCGGCGTCATGTTCTCGTTCGACGAATGGGTGCCGAACCGCCCGCCGCGCGCGCAGAAATTGCCGCTCGCCTCTGGCACCGTGAAGCTCGACACGCCGAACGGCCGCGACTCGGTCGTGATGTCGGCGATCCACAGCATCTGCCGCGCCTCGCCGCACTCGTTGACCAGCGACTCGTCGACGACCGCGATGAAATCGCGCTTCCGTCCCGCCTTGTCGCGCGCGAATTCGGCGACCTCCATTCCAAGCAGCGGGAACGCGGTGTGCGCGCCGACGTTCGGCGGCAGCGTCAGCCGGCCGACTTCCGGATAGGCGAGATTCGCGGGCGTGGGCTCGGGCGGACCCGCAAGCAGCTTCGCGCGATCGACGATCTGCACGATGCCGTCCTTGTTCGTGCCGTAGCCGAAATAGACGCGGTTGCCTTTGGGGCCGGTGGATATCGGGCCGTGCAGCTCCACCGGCGCGTCGCCCGCGCCGCCCGGTTGCTGGCCGGAAAGGCCGAAGTTGCGGATGAAGCGCGGCTTCGCCGGGTCGCTCAAATCGTAGACCTGCGTCATGCGCCGCGTGCGCCAGCCGGCCACGCCCGAAACGAGATACGCGATGCCGGTGTCGCATTCCCACCAGCTCTTGTGCGTTCCCGCGACGGGACCCAATCTCGTGACGAGCGCGGGCTTGGCCGGATCGGTCACGTCCCAGATCTCGTGCGCGGAGTTGCCGAACGGCCGCAGCAGGTAGAACTTGGCGGGATCACCGTGCGGCAACTCGCGGCCCGCACACACGCGCACCATCTGCGCGCCGCCGGACTCGCCCAGCCCTTCCTCGCCCGGAATGTGCGCGACGTAGCGCGGCGCGCGCGGATCGGTGACGTCGAGGATCGAGGTGCCATTGAATTCGCGGGCGCCGGTCAGCGGATTCAGTGGCTTTGACGCCGCCTCGGTGCCGCCGTGATGCCCGACATAGAGGATCCAGCGGCCGTTCTGCTCGCGCACGAGCGGCTGGTAGGCGCTGCGTGCCTGCAGGTCGTGGAATCCGACCAGCGCGATGTCCTTCGCCTCGGGCGCCGCCCCCGGCGCCTGCGCTTCAACATGCGTACTTGCCGCGCCGATCACGATGGCGGAAAGGGCTGCGAGCAGCGTCCGCCTCATGGAAGTCCGAGGGCCTTGCGCGCGGGGCCGCTCCAGCAATCGTTCACGAGCCGTTCGAAGCCCGACGGTTTCGGATGCAGTTCGTTGGACCATTCCGCGTCGGCGAGCGTGCCGGCCGACCAGACGAGATCGAGCAACGGTCGCCCGGGGCCATTCGTCGCGGTCTCGAGGTCCGACAGGCGCACGGTGAGCTGGTCGATGAGCTCGCGCACGATGTCGCGCCGCAGGCCGCCGGCCGGCGCGCTGGCGACGGGGACGCGATCGTTGTCCATCGGCAGCTTGAGCCAGCTCCGCATGCCGGGCAGCGTGCGCCCGTCCGGGATCGCGTAGTCGTAGTTGTGGACGAGGATCGTCAAATCCGGACGCGCCGCGGCGACGTCGGCGACGAGCGTGCGGTAGGCAGCTTCCACCGCATCGAAGACGCCGTCGGGCTGGCCGGCGCGATAGCACGCCGCGGTCGTCGCCGCGCCGCTGCAGTCGGGCGCGAGGATCCTGTCGTCGAGGTCGCCGACGCCGGCGAAGTCGTTGCCGCCGCCGCTGATGCAGACGAGCCGGATCGATGGATATTGCGCGAGCATCTTGCCGAAATTGGCCCGCCAGGATCCGGCGGCAAGCTCGTCGGCACGGGCGCCGTTTTCGCCGATCGCATAGATCGTGGGCCGCGCGAGCGCCTTGTGGAGCGGCGTCAGCAGGTTGTTGAACGGATAGTGGAACCACGAGTCGCCGATCGCCAGCACGTCGACGTTCTCGCCGCTGTCCAGGAGCCGGTAGTACTCGTTCCAGAAGATGTGTCCCACGGGATCCTCACTTGCCGGGATCCGGGCTCTGCGAGTCCGGGCATTGCGGGACCTTGCCCCAGTAACCGTTGCAGAACTGAAGGCGCGCCCGCCGTTCGCAGACAGCGCGCCCTTCGGCAGTCTCGCGCGCGCATCCGGCCAGCGCGTCGTCCAACGCCTGGAGGCGATCCGGCCGGGGCGGCTCCGGTGCCGCCGCCAACGCGGCGGCCTGGCGTGGCGGCGCGCTGGCGTCCTTGGGCACGCCCGCGTCGCCGGGCGGAGCGGCGCCGGCGCGGGGGCCGGCGCTTTGGGTGCCGCCTTCGGTATTTCAGCCACGACCTTGGTTCCGCTGACGACCGGCGTCGCGGCGGCGGGCGGCGGCGCCGTCCGGGACGCGAAAAAGGTCGGCAGCAGGCCGAAGCTCGTCGCCAGCTGATAGAGAAGGTAGGCGAGGACGCCCAGGAGGAAAAGCAGGAGGACAAGCCCGGCTTTGTTCGAACGCGCCGGCCTTGGGACCGGGGCGGGGGCGGCGGGCGGCGCGACCGCGGGGGCAGCCTGCCGAGGCGGCTGAACGACGGGAATTTCGCCCGATTGGGCCGCCCGGAATGCCCGGACATCCAGCAGCATCGTCTTGTCGTAGGTAGGCACGATCAGCGTCGCGCCGCAGCCGGAGCAGAATCTGGCATCCCCCTTGCTCTCGGTACCGCAGACGCTGCATTTCATCGCTCGTCCTTCCGCTTCGCGCACGGCCAAACCGCCCTGCCCGCGCCCTGCGGCGTCGGCGCCCTGGTCCGGGGGCCGTGGCGAGGAACGTGGCAGGCAGTTTGATGATAAACGAGAACGGCCCGCGGCAGCGCCAGGGCGCCGGCCGTAGAATGCCGAGGTCGCGCTTCGGTGACCGATGTTCGATCGGCCGCACCTCGCTGAACCGCGCGCGATGATCGACGCGGCGCACGACCGCGGCCCGCGCGGCGGAGGCCAGGCGCTGCTGAGGACTGCGTCGGCGCGTTCAAGACGCGCGCTGTGGAGGCGCGCACGCCTCATCGACCTACGAGCGACGCCAGTGACGCCGCGAGCTGACCGCGAGATCGAGTCGTCCGGGCGAAGCGCGGCGATGGTCGAGAAATTCGCGGCGGCGACGAGCGATGCTGCGCACCATCATCACGGCGGACGCCGAACGGCGGGCCGGAAACGACGCGTCGGCGGTCAGCTAGCGACCAGGACGCGCCTACGACCAGGAGAAGCAGGCCGCGCTCGCGAAGCCACCGCGTCATCCGCCGGATCACCACCGGGAACAGGCCGCGCTCGATGCACGAATCGGGGCGCTCAGCCCGACGATGCGCGAAGGACAATCCGTGGCCCCGATTACGTGCTCGACGCGCTCGGCGTCGCGTCGCGCGGCGTCTATCCGCTTCCGCGCATCTGGCGCCGCTCATGGTCCGCCTGCTCGCCGACCTCACGCCCGCGCTCAACAAGATCTACATCTCGCTCAACCGGACCGTCGACGACCGCGGCGGTGCCGGACATGACCGCGGCGAACGCAGCGCGAACTTCGTCCCGACGACGACACGGATCGCGCCGGTCACCGCGATGGTGTCGGAGGCGCAGCACTGCCGCCACGTCGTGTCCCGTGCTCAGCGTGCGGCGTCCGGCCCGTAGAGAAGAGCCGACGCCGCCGGTCGCTGGGCCTCCACCGTTAGGGGTGTCCGTCCCCGACGAGCAGCGACGCGTCAGGTCGGCCGATGGCGACCGGCACCGGCAGCCACATCCCGGCGCCGGCGATCTCGCGGGCCTCGCGACGCTGGCGGAGCTCGGCGAGCGCAGCCACGGCCGGGTCGGCGCGCCTGCGCATGATCGCGGCCGCGAGCGACTAGCGCGACCTCGATCCCATGATGGCGCTGGGTCCTCGACACCGCTCTTCGCGACGCTCGGTCACTGGCAGCGGCACGACCTGCCCGCCGCCTGCTGCAGGCCAGCCGCAGGCCGACGGCGGGCGACGCGCGCAGGCGATGCCGCTGAACCTCGTTCCGCACATCCGCGCGGCCGTCACCGATCAGGTCGCGAATCCGGCGGATCGCATCGCGATGGACGTGATCGCGCTGCTGTTCGACTACGTGTTCCGCGATCCATCGATTCCCGACCGGCTGCGGCGCCTCTTCGGCCGGCTGCAGGTCCCGATCGTCAAGGCCGCGCTGCTCGACCGCACGTTCTTCTCGGACCGCCGGCATCCGGCGCGGCTGCTGCTCGACCACCTCGCCGAAGGTGCGATTGGCGCGACGGCGAACGAATCCATGGCAAGCGTTCGAAGCCGCGCCCACGCGTGTCATCGACGGCGTGTGCGCCGATTTCGACATCGATATCGCCGTGTTCGCGCGCGCCGACGAGGACGCTCGTCGCCTTTCTCGAATCCGAGCGGCGCGAGAGGCGCCCTCGCTCAACGACCATGTGGCCATAGCGCTCGCGGCGGAGGAAAGCGAGGCCGACCGCTCACAGGTGAGCGCGCTCGTGCGCGACCACCTGGCCGGTCTCGATCTCCCGTTCGAGGTGCGCACGTTTGCCGAGACCGTCTGGGCCGATTACCTGACGGCATTGCGCAAGGATACGGGGGCGGAAAGCGAGGCCTGGCGCGCGGCGCTGGCACGCTCGACGACCTCCTCTGGAGCGTCGTGATCAAGGAGCGAACGGCGCAGAAGGCGCGGCTCACGAAGAGGATTCCGGCGCTGATCATCGGGACTGCGGCGCGGCTGCGCGGCGGTCGCGGTCGACGGCGACCGCGCCAAATCGTTTTTCGACGCGCTCTACGCATTGCACATGGCCGCGTTGAAGCCCGTCGCCGATGTCGTGCCGGCGCAGGCGCCGACCAAGCCCGCGGATGCGTCTCCCGTGACGGCGGCAAGGGCACCCCGGCGCCGGACGTCGCGCCGGTGCCCACGGCAAACGTCTACGACTTCGTCAGCGAGATGGCGGTGGGAACCGGCTTCGCTTCGGCACCGAGGCCGCCGCCGTGAATGCACGACTGTCATGGGTCAGCCCGCTGCGCACCAAGTATGTGTTCACGAGCCGGTCGCGCGCGAAGGCCTATGTATTCTCGCCGGAGGAGCTCGCATGGGAGCTCGGCACCGGGCGGGCGGCGCTCGCGGTGAGCCGAGTGCCACGTCGACGCGCGAACAGCACCGCGCGAGATCGTTGCGGCGCTTCGGCCGCGAGAAGGCCGCACCCTAGACGGCCGCCAACGTCGCAGGAAACACCAGCAGCGCCAATCGCGAGGCACCGGCAGCACGAGGACAGCGCCGGCGCGTACGAGCATTCCCAGTGCGCGGTCGACCACCGCAACCATGCCGGCGATCGCGCGCACGATGCCGCCGTCAGCCCACGTGCCGGCGCAGGAACTGCAGCGTGCGCTCGCGCGCGAGCTTCGCCGCCGCCGCATCGTACGCCGCCCGCTGGTCGCAATTGAACCCGTGGTCGGCGGCGTAGATGAAGATCTCCGCCTGCGGATGCTTCGTCATCAGCTCGCGCACGCCGGCGACCGGGATGCCCCCGTCGCGCTCGCCGAAGTGCCCCATCAGCGGACAGCGCGGGACCTCGGCCGCCGCGTCCAGGATGCCGCCACCGTAGTAGGCAATCGCACAAGCGAATCCCGGCAGCCGCGCGGCCGCCATCCATGCGACGTAGCCGCCCCAGCAGTAGCCGACCACGGCGACCTTGCCGCTCGCCGCGACGGCGTCACGCGCGGCCGCAACGTCCTGCAATGCGGTGTCGATCCCGGCAAGGGCCTTCAGCGCGCGTCCCTTCGCGACGTCCTCCGGTGTATAGCCGATGTCGACGCCCGGCTCGTGCCGGTCGAACAGCGCCGGCGCGATCGCGACATAGCCATCCGCCGCAAAGCCTTCGCAAACGCTCCGGATATGGCTGTTGACGCCGAAGATCTCCTGCGCGACGACGATGGCGCCGCGCGGCGTGCCGACAGGATCCGCGCGCCATGCCGACAACCTGAAGCCGTCGCCGGCGGTGAGTTCGATGAAACGACCCATTGACGCCTTCCTTCGCGCCGATCAGAGGAAACGCATGACGATATACACGTGGCAGATCACGATCGACATCAGCATCAGCGGAAACGCGACCTTGAGAAATTCGATGAAGCGGAACGTGGTGCCCGCGCGTTCCGCCAGCCCGGCCACGACGAGATTCGCCGAGGCGCCGATCAGCGTTCCGTTGCCGCCCAGGCAGGCACCGAGCGAAAGCGCCCACCACAGCGGCAGCAGCGCGTTATCGCCGCCGAACGTCGGCGCCATGGCCTTGATGAGCGGAATCATCGTCGCGACGAACGGGATGTTGTCGATGAAGGCCGACAGCACCGCGGACGACCAGAGGATCGCGATCGCCGTCGTGTTGAAATCCGCGTGGGTCGCCTCGATCAGCGCCTTGGCCATGATGTCGATCAGCCCCGCCTTCTGGATGCCGTAGACCAGCACGAACAATCCCAGGAAAAACATGAGCGTGATCCACTCCGCTTCGGACAGCGCGCCGTGGACGTTCTTCGACTGCTCCTCGCCGGACTTGCCGAAATTGTCGAGCAGCAGCAGGACCGCGGCGCCGAAGATGGCGATCGTCGCGGGCTCGACCTGGATCTGCCGCTGCAGCATGAAGCCCGCGATGACCAGGGCGATGACGGTGAGCGACTGCTTCAGCAGGCGCGGATCGGTGATCGTCTCGCGCTCGTTGAAATTCATCACGTGGCGCCGGTTCTCGTCGGTCGCCGCGAGGTGCCGGCCCCAGATGTAATAGAGCGGAATCATCGTCGCGACCAGCACCACGATGATCACGGGCGTCAGCGCCAGGCCGAAGTCATTGAACGTGAGCCCGGTCGCCGAGCCGATCATGATGTTGGGCGGGTCGCCGATCAGGGTCGCCGTGCCGCCGATGTTCGACGCGAAGATCTGCGCGAAGAGGTAGGGATACGGCTTGACCTTGAGCTCGTCGGTGATGAGCAGCGTGACGGGCACCGTCAGGAGCACGGTCGTGACGTTGTCGAGGAACGCGGAAAACACCGCCGTGACGATCGACATCATCAGCAGGATGCCCCACGGCCGCGCGTCGACCTTCTTCGCCGACCAGATCGCGACGTACTGGAACAGCCCCGAGCGGCGCGTGATGTTGACGATCAGCATCATGCCGAGCAGCAGGCCAAGCGTGTTGAAGTCGACGGCGGCCACCGCCTCCTTCTGCTCGAGCACGCCGGCGAGGATCAGCAGCCCGGCACCGAGCAGCGCGACGATCGCGCGGTTCAGGCGGTCGCTCATGATGACGAGGTACGTGAGCACGAACAGCCCGGTCGCGAGCCACAGCGGGTCGAGGCCGAAGATCACGCCGGCGGCATGAGCGGCGTCGCCGTGCATCAGCGCTTCTCCGGCGCGTGCAACGCCGCGAGCACATCCCGCGCCGACACCACGCCAACGAGCCGGCCGCTTTCGCGCTCGACGACCGGGAGGGTGTTCGCGCCCCGGTAGAGCTGCAGCACCATCTCGAGGGGCGCCGTGTCGGAATGCACGACGCGCTCCGGCGTGACCGCGAAATCGCGCACCGGGCGGGCATCGAGCGCGCGCATCTTCTCGCGCAGGTCGTCGAGGTCGTCCGACACGAACGTGAGATCCGGCACGCCGTATCCCACGAGCGCCGCGGCGGGCAGCAGCCCCGCGAGGAGGCGGTCGAGCTTGAACATTCCGACGAACTTGCCTTCGGCATCGATCACCGGCAGGTCGGACACGCGGTGGTCGAGCATCCGCCGGGTCGCCTCGGCCACCGTGTCGGTGTCCTTCAGCGTGTCGCAGTGCTGGTTGAAGATCACGATGGGACTCATGGCAGGGAGCACTTTCGGCACGAGGAGATGGGTCTGCATGGTGGCAGGTTCATCGCCGACCGGCAGGGATTCTAGCCGAATAATCCGCATCCCGGCGCGGAGCGGCACGTCAGGCAACCGAGCGCGTCGGCCGCGTAGAATGCCGGTGCCGTCGCCGGCCCCCGCGTCGTCGCCCGACCCGGACGACGCGCCGACGCCGTTTCCGCGATGCAAGCATTCCCTCATCTCCTCGCCCTCACGGCCCCGCTCTTCCTTCTGGTGCTGGCCGGTTATGCGTTGATGCGCTGGCTGCACTGGCCCGCCGCGGTGTCCGAGGCGCTCACTCGTTTCGTGTTCGCAGTCGCCGTGCCGGCGCTGCTGTTCCGGATGATGAGCGGATTCTCCCGCCTGCCGGCCGTCGACGCGCGCCTTCTCGTCGCCTACTTCGGCGGATGCGCGATCGTGTTCGCGGCCGGCCGCGTCGTCGCGTATTCCCTCTTCCGCATGGACGGCGCCGCACAATCGGTCGTCGCCGTCGGCGGCGTGTTCTCGAACACCGTGCTGCTCGGCGTGCCGCTCGCGCAGGTGCTGCTGGGCGAGGCCGCCATGCCGACGATATCGCTGGTCGTCGTGTTCAACGCCTTGATCCTGTGGACGCTCGTGACCGCGTCGGTCGAATGGGCGCGCCAGCGCGAGCTGTCGTGGCCCGCGCTCGCGCGAACCGCCGTCGATGTCGTGACCAATCCGGTCATCGGAAGCATCCTCGCCGGCACCGCGTTCGGCTACACCGGGCTTGCGATGCCCGTCGTCATCGACCGGACGCTCGAGCTGATCGCGCTGGCCGCGGCGCCGCTGTCGCTGATCGTGCTCGGAATGGGGCTTGCGGAATTCCGCGTCCGCGACGGCTGGCGCGCGAGCACGGCGCTTGCGGCGCTGAAGCTCGGCCTGTTTCCCCTTGTCGTGCTCGCCCTCGCCCGGATGCTGGCGCTGCCGCCGCTCGAAACGCAGGCGATCGTGATGCTCGCATCGCTGCCGATCGGCGCCAACGTCTACCTGATGGCGCGGCAGTTCGCGACCCAGGAAGGCACCGTCGCGGCCGGGCTCGTCATCTCCACGGCCCTCGGCGCCGTCACGACCCCTTTGCTGATCGCGTTGTCGGCAGCTTGAGCGGAGCCGTCTACGCGGACGCGTTTTCGCGCATACTTGAGCCCGCCATTTTGCGCGCCGCCACCCGCGGCGGCGCATCCCGATTGCCTGCACCCGCCCGGAGAATCGACATGCAACCCGACGCCAGGAAGATCGAGGCGCTCACCCGCGAGCTGCTGCTTGCGCTGGGCGAAAATCCCGACCGCGAGGGCCTCAAGGGAACGCCTCGCCGCGTCGCCGACGCGATGGGCTTCCTCACCTCCGGCTACCGGGCAGACCCCGTCAAGCTGATCAACGGGGCCATCTTCACGCAGGCGACCAACAGCATGGTCATCGTGAAGAACATCGAGCTCTACAGCCTGTGCGAGCACCACATGCTGCCGTTCTTCGGCCGCTGTCACATCGGATACCTGCCGAATGGCCGCGTGTTCGGGCTGTCGAAGCTCGCGCGGCTGGTCGACATGTATGCGCGAAGGCTGCAGCTGCAGGAACGGCTCACCGAGCAGATTTCGCAGGCCATCATGGACGCGATCGATGCGACAGGCGTGGGCGTGATGATCGAGGCGCGTCACCTTTGCATGATGATGCGGGGCGTCGAAAAGCAGAACTCGGTGATGGTGACCTCGTCCGTCCTCGGCACCTTCCGCGAATCGGCCGCGACCCGCGAGGAGTTCCTCGCGCTGATCGGCAGCCGCGCAACGTAGGACCGCGCGCACCACCTGCGGCGGGCTCTCGACGGTTGACGCCCCGGCCACGGGCGCATAGCCTATGGCACCGGCGCGCCGCCGGCATTGCGCGGTCGACGCGCCCAACCGACAACCCATAACCACAGCCCCGGAACTCAACCGGTGCCAGGCAGCGAGGAGGAGAGCTGCGACCATGCCGGGCCCCTATCGTGTCTTGCCGATCCTTCTCAACCTTTGCGCGGCGATCGACGAGCTCTACATCGAGGAAACGGGCCCCTTCGGCGCCATGGTCACCGAGGAGGTGCGCGCGAAATGGATCGCCACCGGCAACAAGGTGAAGACGACCGACGTCGACCAGTACATCATCCTGCTGGCCGAGCAGCTCGACGAGCCCTGGAAGCGGTCCGAGTTCATCATGCTCGCGCGGCAGCTGGTGGGCATCCGGTAGGGGACGGCCGCTGCCGCCCGACGCATTGAGGGAAAAGGGAAACCAGCCATGCTGAACAATCGCTCACTCACCGTGCAGTTCGCATTCGTGTTCCTGCTGGCGCTGGCGCTGGTCGGCGCGGCGTTCTACCTGATCCTCGACCGCATCTACGTGAACCAGCTGAAAAGCCAGGCCGAGACGGTCGCCGACAACGTCGACGCGTTCGGGTCCTGGGTCGCGCAGTACGGGCGGGTGTGGGTCAAGGGTGACGACAAGAGCTACCTCGGCCATGCGAGCCTGCTGCAGCCCGAGGAGGGCACGCCGGAGGGCACCATACCTCCGCCCGGGACGAAGCTCACGCCCGTCGATTTCTATTCCAAGAACCCGGCGCTCGCGCAGCGCGAGTTCTCCGAGGCCGTCGAGCGCTCGCCGTCGCAATCCAAGTTCCGGCTGACGTCGCACAACGTGATGAATCCCGGGAACAAACCGGATGCGTTCGAGGAAGGCGCGCTGCGCGAGATCCGCACGAACAACCTCAAGGAATTCTACGTTCTCAACGACAACGAATTCCGCTATGCGCGCGCCGTCTACCAGAAGGCATCGTGCATCGCCTGCCACGGTGATTCGGCGACCGCGCCGAACGACGTCAAGGTCCGCTACGGGACGACGAACGGCTTCGGCTTCAAGGAAGGCGACGTCGCCGGCATCATCAGCGTGCGGCTCCCTGCCAAGTCGTTCTGGGACGTTGCGCTCAACGTGGTCGGCGTCTGGGAGCTCCTGATGATCCTCGCCGCCTTCGTCATCGCGATGGTGTTCATGTACCGCGCGGTCGTGTCCCCGATCCGCCGGCTCACCGCCGCCACGCAGCAGATTTCGCTTGGCAAGTCCGCGGACCTGGGCCTCTCCCGGATCAGCCCGAAGAGCGGCAACGAGCTGCACCGCCTGGCGCTCGCCACCGAGCGGTTGCGCGTCTCGATCAACATGGCGATACAACGGCTCTCCGGAAGGAAGCCGGGCGCATAGTGCGCTCTGTCGTGGCCGGGCGCGGCGCCCGGCTGCGGTATCTGGTATACTGACGTCACGCGGCACCTCGACCAGTCCCCCTGCCGCTGTCGGTTCCGACGTTCCACCCCCTTTCGGTTTGCCTGCGACTGGCGCTTTCAACGGCGACGGCACGTCGTTTTTCGAAAGCGTTCATGTCATTCTCCAAGCTCGGCTTGTCCGAGGAACTCGTCCGCGCGGTCGCCGAGCACGGCTACACCACGCCTACGCCTATCCAGTTGCAGGCGATCCCCGCGGTGCTCGCGGGCGGCGACCTGCTCGCCGGCGCGCAGACCGGCACCGGCAAGACCGCCGGTTTCGTGCTGCCCATCCTGCAGCGCCTTTCCACGCATGCCGCGCCCAAGGTCGTCGGCGGGCGCAAGCCCGTGCGCACGCTCATTCTGACGCCGACCCGCGAACTCGCGATGCAGGTCGAGGAAAGCGTGCGCGTTTACGGCAAATATTCGAAGCAGACGTCGACCGTGGTCTACGGCGGCGTCGGCATCAATCCGCAGATCGCGCAACTCCGGCGCGGCGTCGACATCCTGGTGGCCACGCCGGGCCGGCTGCTCGACCATCACCAGCAGCGGACCGTCGATCTGTCGCACGTCGAGATCCTGGTGCTGGACGAAGCCGACCGCATGCTCGACATGGGCTTCATCCGCGACATCAAGCGGATCCTCGCGCAGCTGCCGAAGCGGCGGCAGAACCTGCTCTTCTCGGCGACGTTTTCCGAGGAGATCAAGACGCTCGCCGACACGCTGCTGAACGCGCCGGCGATGATCGAGGTCGCACGCCGCAATTCGACCGTCGAGATCATCACCCAGAAGGTCCATCCGGTGGACCGCGACCGCAAGCGCGAGCTCCTGTCGCACCTCATCAAGTCGCAGAGCTGGTTCCAGGTGCTCGTGTTCACGCGCACCAAGCACGGCGCGAACAAGCTGGCCGAGCAACTCAACCACGACGGCATCACCGCGCTCGCGATCCACGGGAACAAGAGCCAGGCCGCGCGCACGCGCGCGCTGGCCGAGTTCAAGGTGGGCCGCCTGCAGGTGCTGTGCGCGACCGACATCGCCGCGCGCGGCATCGACATCGAGGAATTGCCCCACGTGGTCAACTACGACCTGCCCAATGTCCCCGAGGACTACGTGCACCGGATCGGGCGCACGGGCCGCGCCGGCGCGACGGGCGAGGCGATTTCGCTCGTCTGCGTCGACGAGCACGCGTTCCTGCGCGACATCGAGCGGCTCATCAAGCGCGAGATTCCGCAGACTGTCATCGACGGATTCACGCCCGATCCGCGGGCCCGGGCGCAGCCGATCCTGCAGCGTCAGGGACGCGGGCAACCGCCGGGCAACGCCGGCCGCGCGCATCCGCGCAACCGCGGAGCGCAAGGCCAGCCGCGCGGCGCAAATGGCGGCGGCAAAGGGCGCGGAGCCACGGGTACACCGCATTCGCGGCCCAAGCAGCCGGCGGGCGGAACGGCCCGCGCCGCGCCGGCAGGCACGCCGGAGGGACGGACGAGCCGCCCGGCGCCGCGCACCAATACCGACAAGCCGCGCGGCGTGCAGCGCTTCGGCGGCCGCAGCCGCTGACCGTCACCCGCAACGGCCTTGCGTTCCGGCGAGACCCGACGGGTCGCCGTTCGCGGTGGCCCGTCTTTCGTTCGCGCGCGACCGCGCGGTAGCATGCGCGTGACGGCGCGACCGGTGGGCGATCTGCGCGCCGGCGACCATGGCTTCACTATTGCGAAGCGATTTTTGCGAAGGAGTGCGCGATGTCAAAAGGCAAAGGCGGCGGTTTCAAGGGTCACAACGCGAAAACCGGACCGCACCAACCGATTCCCAAGGGGCCGCAAGCACGCCGACCGGTCGGGGCGCCCGTGATGCGCATTGCGCCGCGCGGCAAGTCCGGCGCGAAGGGCCGCTGATCCCCGTCCGCGATCCCTCCTGTGTCGCGCGCGCGGGATCAACCCTTGACGGGACTCGGCTGACCGGGCTTCACGTCGCCGCATTCGGCCGCGATCCAGCGGCTGTCCATCTGGACGAATACCTTGCGCTCGCCGCGCTCGTCTTTCTGCACCGTGGTCACGGTCCCGGTGACCCGGTCCGGGGACACGGCCGAGAATTCGACGGTGCCGGTCTGCTTGCCTCCGGCGCACACGATCGACATCTTCACCGCGCGCGACGACTCGTCCAGCACGGTCCGCTGGCAATTGGCATCCTCGCGCCCCTCGCGCGAAAACGTCTCCCAACTCTGCGCGGTCTCCGGCGTGACGCAGTAGCGCGCCACCGACGTCGACGGCGTCGTCGAGCCGCGCGACGCCATCATCTGCTCGATCCGCGCGCGCTGCTCCGGCGGCAGCTTCGACAGGTCCGCGACGGGGGAAACGGGCGCGCCGTCCATTTGTCGCGTGACGGTGCGCTCCCACAACCCGGGCTTGACGCCGGGTGCGGCGGAAAACGCGGCGCCCGCGGCGCTACAGGCGACCACGGCGATCAGCATTCTGGAACAGGACATCGGGAATCCTCGCTTCGAACGGCAAGGAAGACAGCGTAAGGTCCCGGCGCCGCGAGCGCAAGCACCACGCGACCGTTGACGCTGCACCTCGACTGCGATCGGCTAGAATCGATGCCGACGTGACAGCGACGAAGACTCTTCGCCACGACGACGTGCGGCAGCTGCGCGCCGCCGCATCCCGCTTCGGCGGTGCCGAATGCGCACGCAAGTCCGCGCTGCTCGCGCAAGGCGCCAGACGCGCCATCGTCGACGCCGACGTGCTCGTCGCCTGGCACGATTGCCTGCTCTACCTCATCGCCTATCCGGAATCCGCGGCGCTGCTTCGTGCGGCACGCGCCGAGCTCCGCCGCGTCGCGGCGCTCGCGCGTCAATTGACAGCGACGGGACCGGCGCGCGAGCGTCGTCGGCTCGAGGGCAGCGGCCTCGCCTGGACCACGCTGACCTTCGCGTTCGGCTGGGACGTGGCGCGCTGGCTCGCCGCGCGCTTCCCGCGGCACAGCGACGTCGATTCGTTCGGCGACGGCGGCGCGCCGCTCCCGGAGGTTCTCGGCGCCGCGTTGCCTCCGCTCGAATTCGGCCTGCTCGCAAGTGCCGGGAGCGGCATCGCGTTGCTGGACGAAATGCGGCACCGTGGCTCGCGGCTCGCCTGCCTCGTCGCGCAATTCGAGCGCCTGCCATGCCCGGATGCCGTGCGCGCATTGCTGTTCGATTCGCTCGAGACTTATCTCGTGCTCCACCCGCGGGCGTCGGCGTTGTCGCGGACGTTCGTGCGCGGGCTGCCGGCACCCATCTTCTTCCATCGCGACGGCCTGGTGCGCAGCATCGACCTGCCCGCGCTTCTCGGGCAGCGACTGCCCCCCGCGCGGGTGCTTGGCGTCGACGCGCGGCGGCAAGCCATCGATGCGGCCTGCGCGATGCTCGCCGCGCTCGGCCGGGAAACCGATGCCATCGCCCTCGCGTACCCCGGCGGCGTCGAATGGCACGACGTCGGCCGCGGCATCGCCGTCGCGCTCTACACGATGCGGCCGGACCGCCGCGACGCGCTCGACTCGCACGTCGGGATGATGCTGTTCAAGAACGGCCTCCCCGTCGGCTACGGCGGCGGCTGGCCGTTTGCCGGCACCTGCCGCGTCGGCATCAACATCTTCGAACCCTATCGCGGCGGCGAGTCGGCGCTCCTGTTCGGGCAGGTCCTCCGCGTCTATTGCCAGCGCTTCGGGATCCGGCGCTTCGTGGTCGAGCCGTCGCAGTTCGGCGGCGCCAACACCGAAGGCCTGCGCTCCGGCGCGTTCTGGTTCTACTATCGCCTCGGCTTCCGGCCCGTCGACGCCCGCGCCGCGGCGCGCGCACGCGATGAGCACGCGCAAATGCAGGCGGACCCGGCCTATCGAACGCCGCTTCGCGCGCTGCGGCGCATCACCGACAGCGACCTCGAGCTTGCGTTGGGCCTCGCCAACGACCCTTCCTGCGAGCCCGCGCAATTGAGTGCCGCGGTCACCGCGTGGATCGACGGACGTTTCGGCGGCGACCGCAGCGCTGCGGAAATCGCGTCGACGCGCGCCGTCGTCCGCGCGCTGGCCATCGCCGATCTCGATGCGTGGCCGCCGGCCGAGCGCCGCGCGCTGGCGACGCTCGCGCCGTTGCTGGCGCAGATTTCCGAGCTCGCCCGCTGGCCGGCGGCGGACCGACGTCGCCTCGTCGCGATCATCCGCGCAAAGGGCGGCGACGAATTCCGGTTTCATCGACGGCTGCTGCGGCACGGCCGCCTGCGGCGCGCGCTGTCGTCGCTTTCAATGCATTACGCCTGACCCGCGCGGTCAGGAGCGGTGTCACACCATCAGCCGGCTCATGCACGCGTGAAAGAAGGCCGCCCGGTGAAGATCCGGCGGCTCGGGCCGGTCGAAGACGTCGCGCGCGGCGCCGAGCAGGAACGATTCGTCCGCCGGGTCGTGCACGAACCAGCGCAGGTCGTTCGGAAAGGCGCGGATGGTATCGAAATCCGACTGCATCTGGGCGATGAACGCCTCGCGCGACATCCCGTTCTCGCGCGCCTGCGCCGCATTGCCGATGAACTCGGCGCCCTCCGTGCATTCCGTCGACGATGGCGTGCTGGCGTCCGCGATGCCGGGCGCCGAAGCGATCGCTGCGAGCGACACCGCGATGAGGATCCGTGCCGCACGTGATGGCAGAGCCTTGTGCATGGTCATCCCTCCTCGTTGATTCCTGCCGCCGCGCCCTGCGGACACGGACCGCCCGCACCGCGCGACGTCCGCGGATCGTAATCCTGCAATCGCGGGTGTCAATCGTGCAGCGCAGCGAACGCGTGGCACGGTAGAATGCCCGACCATGCCCGCCAAGCCCGCAACCCGCCCCGTACGTGGTCCGCAATTCCGGCATCCACGGCCGCGGCGTGTTCGCCACCCGCACGATCCGCAAGGGCACGACCATCCTCGAATACCGGGGTGAACGGACGACATGGGACATCGCGCGCGCGCGACCCGACAGCGATCCCGACAATCCGCATCACACGTTCATCTTCGAGCTCACGGACGGCGGCGTGATCGACGCGGACGTGCGCGGTAACGCGGCGCGCTGGATCAATCATTCCTGCGCACCCAACTGCGAAACGTACGAGGACGACGATTCCCGCGTCTTCATCGAGGCGCTCCGGACGATCCGCGTCGGCGAAGAACTCACCTACGATTACCAATTGACCTACGATGGCCGTATTGGAAAACGGGTGCTCGAATCCTACGCGTGCCGCTGTGGCGCGCCGCGCTGCCGCGGTTCCATGCTGTTGCGCCCACGCCGAAAGGGCTAGGCGCCGCCCACCGCGAGGAGTCGCGCGATGACCCGCAAACACTTTACGCAATCCGCCGGCAAGGTCGTCGTCGTCGAGCACACGTCGAAGATCCTCGCCGACAACGCGCTCGGCGACCCGCATGTCCGCAAGCTCGCGGTCTGGCTGCCGGCGCAATACGACGGGCATGCGACGGCCGGCCGTGGCCGGCGCTTTCCGGTTTTGTACGACATGGTCGGCTTTACCGGGTCGGGCATGGGGGAAGTCGGCTGGAAGCCGTTCGGCGACAACCTGCCCGAGCGCGCGGCGCGCCTGATCCGCGAGCGCAAGATGGGTCCCGCGATCTTCGTGCTGCCCGACTGCTTCACCTGCCTCGGCGGCAACCAGTACGTCAACTCGTCCGCCATCGGCAACTACGCCGATTACCTGACGCGCGAGATCATTCCCTTCGTCGACCGCGAATTCCGCACGCTCGCCTCGCGCGACCATCGCGGCTGCTTCGGCAAGTCGTCCGGCGGCTACGGCGCGATCATTCACGGAATGAAGTACCCGCGATACTGGGGCGCGATCGCCGACCATTCGGGCGACGCGCACTTCGACTTCGTCTACCGCCATGATTGGCCGAACACGCTGAACGAGCTCGCCAAATACCGCGAGCCGAAGCGGCGCGCCGGCGCGTACCGCGCGCTGGCCGATCCCGCGTCGAGGAAGCGGCTCGCCGCCGGATACGACGACGGCCGTGTCGGGCGGTTCCTGAAGGAGGTATGGAGCAAGGAAAAGCTGGCGCACGCCGAGGTCCATGCGATCATGAATGTGTGCATGGCGGCGACCTACGACCCGGACCCCAAGGCGCCGCTCGGCTTTCGCTTTCCGTTCGACCTCGAGACCGGCGAGACGATCGTCGCGCGCTGGAGGAAGTGGCTCCGCCATGACCCTGTCCATCTCGTCGGCCGCTACGCGAAGGCATTGCGCTCGCTCCGCGGCATCTACATCGACTGCGGCTGGCGCGACCAGTACCACATCCACTACGGCACGCGGATCCTGTCGCGACGGCTCGCCGAGGCCGGGATACGCCACACGTACGAGGAATTCGACGACAATCATTCGGACGTCGACTACCGGATGGACGTGAGCCTGCCGTTCCTCTACCGCGCGCTCAAGCCCTGAGCCGGGACTGACCGGCAGCATCGGGAGACAGACGATGAAGATTGACGACATGCGTGAAAGCTCGAACGTCGAGGAACAATCGGGCGGCGGCGGCTCGTTCGGCGGCGGCGGCATCCGATTGGGGGGCGGCGCGCTCGTCCTGATCGTCATCGTGAGCGTGTTGTTCGGCATCAATCCGATGACGCTGATCGGCGGCCTCGAATCGGTCTCGCCCCCGTCCGGACAGCCGGCGCCTGCCCAGCCGCCACCGGGATATGGACCCCAGACCGGCAACGCGGGGCCCGGCACGTCCGCCGATCCGTCAAGGAAGCTCGCGGCGCGTGTGCTGGGCGACACCGAGGATGTGTGGGGTGCCGTGTTCCAGACAGGGGGAAAGACGTACCCGCCGCCGACCCTCGTGCTCTTCAACGGCTCCGTGCGCTCGGCGTGCGGGCTCGCGAACGCCGCCGTCGGTCCGTTCTACTGCCCGGGCGACCACAGGCTCTACCTCGACACCGCGTTTTTCGACGAACTGACGCGGCGCTTCAAGGCGCCCGGCGATTTCGCGCAGGCCTACGTGATCGCGCACGAAGTCGGCCATCACGTGCAGAACCTCACCGGGGTGATGCAGCAGGTCGACGCGCGACGGTCGCGCCTCGACGAGCGCGGGAACAATGCGCTGTCGATACGGCTCGAGCTGCAGGCCGATTGCTACGCCGGCGTGTGGGGCTACTTCGCGCAGAAGCGGGGCAAGCTCGATCCCGGCGATATCGAGGAAGGTCTCGCGGCCGCGTCCGCCGTCGGCGACGACCAGATCCAGAAGCGCACGCAAGGCTACGTCGTGCCGGAATCCTTCACGCACGGCACGGCGGCGCAGCGGTCCTACTGGTTCAAGACCGGGCTTGCGAGCGGCGACATGAGGAAGTGCGACACGTTCGCCACGCGCGACCCCTGACCTCCCGCTACTTCTTCTTCGCCGGCGCCCCGTCCGACTGGAACGTGACGCGCCGCACCTTGCGGTCGTATTCGGCTTCGACGGCGGGCGTCACCTCCTCGCCGTTGGCGGTATAGACGCGACCGCCACCGTGACGGCAGGCATTGCGCTCGTACTGGCACACGCTCATCTCGGGATGCCGCCGGCACAGCGACTCCACGTTTTCGGCGTACGCGATTGGCGTACGCACGCCGGCGACGTCGCACACGTAGATCGGACCGGGCGGCAGCTGCATCGACGGCAACGCGATCGCCGCCGTTGGCGCAGGTGTGGCCTTCGGGGGCGGCGCGGAAACGGCGGGCGCGGCGGATTTGGGGGTGGTTTGGCGGGCCGGACCGCTCGCATTGGGCGGCGCCGGCTGACAGGCGGCCGCGAGCAGCCCGGCGGCCAGCGCAAACAGCGTCCCGCGTGCACCCGGCTGCAGCATGTTCATTGCGCAAGTCTAACCGCTATCGTGGCGCCGCCCTTGCGAGACGCGATGCCCGTGCAGATAATGGCCGCAGTCCGGTCATAACCCCTACCCTCGCCATCGACTCCATCGCGCCCGAGAAGCCGACGCCGTGTCCAGGCTGCGGCTCGATCATGCAGCCGCAACGGCTGCAGCGTAAACCGCTCGGCGAAGAGACGGTCGATGTTTGCGTTGCCTGCCAGGCCATCTGGTTCGACGCCTTCGAAAGCGTGCAGCTGACGCCGGGCGCGACGCTGGCGTTGTTCGACACGATCCGGAAGTCGCCGCCGCCGCCGGGCCAGGCGCTGCCATCGCGCCTGCCATGCCCGCGGTGCACGGCGCCGCTCGCGATGACCCACGACCTGCAGCGCACGACGCGGTTCACCTACTATCGCTGCGATTTCGGGCATGGCCGCTTCACGCCCTTCGTCCAGTTCCTGCGCGAGAAGGATTTCATTCGCCCGCTCTCGCCCGCCGAGCTCGCCCGCCTCAAGGAGACGATCCGCGTCGTCCAGTGCTCGTCCTGCGGCGCTCCGGTCGACCTCGAGAAGGACGCCGCGTGCCCCTATTGCCGCGCGCCGATCGCGATCCTCGACCCCGGCGCCGTCAATGCGACGGTGCGCAACCTCCAATCCGCGGAAACCCGGCGCACGACGGTCGACGTCGATGCGCTGGTCGACGGCATGCTGGACGCGCACCGGCACGCGTCCGAGGAGCACTTGCAGGGGCTCGATGCCGATCCCGGCACGGGCCTGGGCGTCGACCTCGTCCGGCTCGGGCTTGTCGTCGTCGCCGGGCTTCTTTCGCAGTGATGGCGGTGGCGCTGGCGCGCGCCGGGCACCCCGCCGTAAAATGGCGGCCTGACCTCTCTCCGGAATCCCCGCCATGAACGCACCTCGCCGAATTGCCCTGATCGTTGCGGCCACCGTCGCCGCTGTCGCCTCATCCTTCGCGTTCGCGCAGACGCCGGCACCCGCGGCTGCGCCCGCCGACATGCCGAAGCCCAAGTGCGAGGCCCCCGGCGACTACCCGAGCAAGCTCTCGTCGGACAACCAGCGCCGCATGTGGGGCAAGTCCCGGGACACTTATCTCGAATGCATGAAGAAGTTCATCACCGAGCAGCAGGCCGCCGCGGAGCCGCACATCAAGGCCGGCAATGCCGCGATCGCCGACTACAACGCCGCGATCAAGCGCTTCAACGAGCAGATGGAGGCGCCGCAATAACGGCCGCCCCGACTCCGCTGCCCGCGCGAGTCGCGCCTTCCGCCGATACCGCCCACGCGATCGCCGTCGCGCTCGTCGAGGGTTTCGACAAGCACTACGCGCTGTTCCGCGAATGCGCGCGCGCTGCGCGGCGCCACTTCGAGGCCGGCAACTGGCTCGCGATCCAGCACGTGGGCCGCGACCGCATCGACTTCTACGACCGCCGCGTGCTGGAGACGGCCGAGCGCGTCGCGCGCGAATTCCGCGCCGCCGGCCTCGACCGCGACGCGCTGTGGGGAGAGGTCAAGCTCCATTTCATCGGCCTTCTCATCGATCACAAGCAGCCCGAGTGCGCCGAGACGTTCTTCAACTCGGTGCTGGTGAAGATCCTGCACCGCGTCTATTTTCACAACCGCTTCATCTTCGTCCGCCCCGCGATCTCGACCGAGTACATCAACGCCGACCCGCCGTCGTACCGCAGCTACTACCCGCTGCAATCCGGCCTGCGCAGCGCGCTCGTCGACATCGTCCTCGACCTCAGGTTCGAGCGGCGTTTCGCGAATTTCGGCCGCGACCTCGCCAATGTCCTCGGCGCCTTGCGCAAGAGGTTCCCGCGGCCGTTCCGCCTGGAAGCGAACCACCACATCCAGGTGCTGGGATCGCCGTTCATCCGCAACCAGACCGCCTACATCGTCGGGCGCATCGTCAACGGCATCCACACGTATCCGTTCGTCGTCCCGGTCAAGCACGATGCGGGCGGCAAGCTCTACTTCGACGCCTTGCTGATGGACGAGGCCGACCTCGCCATCCTGTTCTCGGCCAACCGCGCGTACTTCCTCGTCGACATGGAAGTGCCGTCCGACTACGTCAATTTCCTGCGCTCAATGCTGGCCGACAAGACGGCGGCCGAGATCTACACGATGATCGGGCTGCAGAAAGCGGGGAAGAATCTCTTCTACCGCGACTTCCTGCACCACCTGAAACACTCCCGCGACAAGTTCATCGTCGCGCCGGGCATCAAGGGCCTCGTGATGACGGTCTTCACGCTGCCGTCGTATCCGTACGTGTTCAAGGTCATCAAGGACAAGATCGCGGCCTCGAAGGACACCGACCGCCAGAAGGTCAAGCAGAAATACACGCTGGTGAAGCACCACGACCGCGTCGGGCGGATGACCGACGTGCTCGAATACTCCGACGTCGCGTTCCCGCGCGCGCGCTTTTCGGACGAGCTCGTCGCCGAGCTGACGGCCGTCGCGCCGTCCGTGGTCGAGTTCGACGGCGATTACGTCGTGGTGAAACACCTCTACATCGAGCGCCGGGTCACGCCGCTCAACATTTTCCTCGAGCGGGCCGACGACGCGCAGCGCGCGCACGCGATTCGCGAGTACGGGGAGGCGTTGAAGGAGCTCGCGGCCGTCAATATTTTCGCGGGCGACCTGCTCTTCAAGAACTTCGGCGTGACGCGCTTCGGGCGCGTCGTGTTCTACGATTATGACGAGATCGAATATCTCGTCGACTGCAACTTCCGCAGGATTCCGCCGCCGCCGCCCGGCTGGGACGACATGTCCGGCGACGTCTGGTACGGCGTCGGCACCCACGACATCTTTCCCGAGGAATTCGCGACGTTCCTGCTCACCGACCCGCGCACCCGCGCGTGTTTCCTCGAATGGCACGCCGATCTGCTGGACGCGGCGTGGTGGCAGGACACGCAACGCGAGATCCGCACCGGCCGGCAGGTCGAGGTGCTGTCGTATCCGTCCGCCGTGCGCTTCCCGCCGCCGGCGCACGGAGCGCACTGAGCACTGCCCCCACTGTAGGCAACAACTGGTTTGCATGCTGTTGGCATGACTGCCGTTTGGCGGCAACTTCCGACCGATCTTCGGGTCTCAACCCCAACTCTGCCTCGCCTGCGTTGATACTAGTCGTCGCCGCACCGCAGCCCGTGCGGCCAAGACAATAAAAATCGCTATACGGCGAATGAAGGAGTCGGGGGATGTTCGTCAGCGCGTTCGACCTTTACCGTATCGGGCTCGGGCCGTCGTCGTCCCATACGACGGGTCCGATGCGCGCCGCGCGGCGCTTTGTCCACACGCTCGAAGCCGACGGCATCTTCTACCAGACGCGCCGCGTCTACATCGATTTGTACGGTTCAGTCGCATGCACGGGACGCGACCACGGCGCCGATCGCGCGATCATGGCCGGACTGTGCGGCGAGGCTCCGGACGCGGTCGATCCCCGCACGCTCGTCGGGCGCTCCGCGCGCATCCGGGCCGAGGGCCAGCTGCCCCTCAACGGCACCGAAAGCATTCCGTTCGACCCGGCGACGGACATCGTCTTCCATGTCGACAAGGCGTTCGCGCACCACAGCAACGCGATGCGATTCACCGCGCGCAACGCGCGAGGCGAAACGCTCGCCACGCGCCTCTATTTCTCGACCGGCGACGGCGAGATCGTCGCCGACGGCGAAGCGCCCGGCGCGCACTCCTTCGTTCGCGTGCCCTATGTGTTTGCGTCGGCGGACGAGCTGCTCGCGCTCGGGCAGGACCACGGCAAGAAGATCGCGGAGATGACGCGCACGAACGAGCTCGCGCTGCGCAGCCCCGGGGAAGTGCGCGCGGGCATGCTGCATTTCGCGGCGACGATGCGCAATGCCGTCGAGCGCGGCCTCGCGACCGACGACAGGCTGCCGGGCGGACAGGGCCGGCCGCGCCGTGCGGCAACGCAGGCGGTAGCGATCTCCGGCACCGATCCCGCGCTTGCCGCCTGGGCCGCCGTGTTTGCGACAGCGGTCGCCGAGGAGAACGCCGCCGGCGGACGCGTCGTGGCGGCGCCGTCGAACGGCTCCGCCGGACCGGTCGCCGCCGTCCTCCATCAATGGCGATCGACGCATCCGCTGGCAGGAGACGACGGCTCGGTCACGTTTCTGCTGGCCGCCGCCGCCGTCGGCCAGCTGCTCCGCACGAACGGCCTCAAGCACGCGGGCTGCCAGGGCGAAATCGGCGTCGCGAGCGCCATGGCGGCCGCCGGCCTTGCGGCCGTCAACAGCGCCAGCAATCGGCAGCTGCTCTACGCCGCCGAGCGCGCGCTCGAGCCGTTCGTGGGCCTGACCTGCGATCCCATCGGCGGCCTGGTGCAGGATCCCTGCATTGCCCGCAACGCGGCCGCCGCCGCGCACGCCGTCGACTCGGCGCGCCTTGCGCTGCGCCTGCCGGATCCGCCGCGGCTCGGGCTCGACACCGCCGTGCGCACGATGGCCGAAAAAGGACTGGCGATGGCGAGCCGTTACAAGGAAAGCTCGCTCGGCGGGCTTGCCGTCAACGTCGTCGACTGCTGACGCGGCTTCGCGATTCCACCATGCTATCCTCGCGGCGATCCTGCCGGAGTGACGCATGAGCCCGTTCCGTCGTTTTCCGATTCGCGCACGCCTCGCGCTCGTTGCCGCCGTCGCCGCGCTCGCCGCGCCCGGCTGCGCCGACAAGCCCAGCAAGGACGAGCAGGAAGCCGCGAAGAACACGTTCGCGTGCCACATCGCGGGCGAGCGCGTCGTCGTGCGCTTCGATACCGGGGAGGCGCGCATGCTGATGCCCGGCGGCGAGCGCGTCGTGCTCTATCAGATCCCGACGACGACCGGCGTGCGCTTTTCCAACGGCTCGATGGAGCTGCGCGGCAAGGGCGTCGACTTGCAGCTCTATTCCGATGGCGCGGTAACGCCGCTCGTCGATTGCCAGCCGTACGTCCTGCCCAAGCCGGCTTGACCTCCGGGCGTTACACGGGTCGCGTCGGCGTGATCGGCGCCGGCGCGATGGGAGGCGCCGTCGTTGCGCGCCTCGTCGGCGTCGGCGTTCCGACCGTCGCCCGCGACATCCTGCCTGCCGCCCAGGACGCCGCCGTGCGCCTCGGCGCGATCCCCGCCGCTACGCCCGCCGAACTCGCACGCGTCTGCGACATCGTGATCCTTCTCGTCGTCGACGCGGCGGAAGTCGAGACCGTCCTGTTCGGCGCGCACGGCGCGGCGGCGGCGCTCGCGCCGGGCGCCGTGGTGCTGGCGTCGTCGACCGTCGATCCCGCCCATCCCGCCGCATGGGCGCCGCGGATCGCTGAATTCGGCGCAGCGCTGCTCGACGCGCCGGTCTCCGGCGGACCCGCGAAGGCGGCCGCGGGAACGATGACGATGATGGTCTCCGGCGACCCCGCGGCCCTCGCGCGTGCCGCGCCGGTTGTCGATCTCCTCACCGGCCGCCTGTTCACGCTCGGGCCGCGCGCCGGCGACGCATCGGCCTTCAAGATCGTCAACAACCTGCTCGCCGCCGCAAATCTCGCCGCGGGCGCCGAAGCCCTGGCGCTTGCACAGGCGGCGGGCCTCGATCCCGCCGTCGCCGCCGACGTGATCGGCGCCTCGTCCGGCGCAAGCTGGATCTTCGCCGACCGTGTCCCGCGCGCGCTCGCCGGCGACTTCGAGCCCCGCGCCGCCGCGAGAATCCTCGCCAAGGACATCGGGATCGCGGTGGCGCTTGCGCGGCGCCTCGGCGTCGATGCGACATTCGCGGCCGCCGCGCAGGCTGCGCTCGCGAACGCCGTGGCGGGCGGCGACGGCGACGCCGACGACGCGGTGCTCGTCAGGCGGGCGCTGGAAAGAGCTGAAGCGGCGCCGCGCGCGGACTAGATCCGCGGATTACTGTTTCCTGGCCGCGTCGATGTCGACGTACTCCCACGTCTGCGACTTGATCGGGTGCGGCTTGTAGCCACGAATCCACGGCTGCAGCAGCTGGTCCTCGATCAGGTGGTAGGTCATCCGCCACGGCGCGTAGGCGAGCACGAGCTCGGTCATCTTGTTGAACAGCTTCGTGCGCTCGGGCGAATCGGGAAGCCGCCGCGACTTCCTCGTAAGAGCTTGTCGAATGCCGGCAGCTTGAAATTGGCATTGTTCTCCTGACCCGCGTTCGGGCCGTAGAGAAGCTGCATGAAGTTCTCGGCGTCCGGATAGTCGGCGTTCCAGCCGTCGCTGCGCATCGGGATCTTGCCGAGGCGCGCCATCTTCCGCAGCTCCGGCAGCCGATCCTTCTTGAACACGACGCGGATGCCGATCGCGTCCATGTTCTTCTTCCAGAGCTCGTCGCCCTGCCGCGTGATCGAGTTCGGCGTCGACCAGCGCTCGATCACGAGCGGCTTGCCGTCCGGCGTTTCGCGAAAGCCGTCGCCGTCGCGGTCCTTGTAGCCGAACCGGTCGAGCAGCGCACGCGCCGCGGCGGGATCGAACAGCTGCGCATTCGTCTTCAGCGTTGGGATCGAAACCCGCGATGTCCGGCGGAATCGGCCCGTTGGCAGGAACCGCGCGGCCCTTCAGGAGCACGCGAATGCCCTCGTCGTTGTCGTAGGCCATGCCGATCGCGCGGCGCAGCGCGATCCTTTCCGGCGTGTAGCCGCCCACGACCGGATCGTCCATGTTGAAGTAGGACCACCACGTGTTCGGGACGCAGCAGGATCTCGTGCTGGATGCCCTTGGCCGCGAGCTCCGGCTTGAGCTTGCCGTTGACGATCGCCTGGTCGACGAAATCCGCGGGCAAGCGCTCGAGCAGGTCGACCTCGCGATTGAGGAAGGCGAGCCATTCGCGCCTGGCCTTCCTCGATGACGTTGATCTCGATGCGGCCGGGAAGCGGCAGGCGCTTGCCCTTCAGCGCCGCGGCAATCGGCTGCGATTCGGGAGGGATCGGGCCGGCGGGCGTGTACGTGACTTCGCGATAACCGGGATTCGCGACCAGCGTGATCTTCGAGCTGCGCTTGTACTCGCCGAGCATGTAGGGTCCCGTGCCGACGGGATGCGCGCCGAAATCGAGCCCGTACGCCTCGACGACTTCGCGCGCGACCGCCGTCGTGTTCGGGACCGCGAGCGCGTAGATGAAGCGCAGGTCCGGTTCCTTCAGCCGGATGCGCAGCGTGTAGCGGTCGATCGCCTCGATGCCCGGGAACGGCGCGTCGTAGTCGAGCTTGCCGGTCTTCGCGGCCTTCGCGCGCAACTCGTCGCTGCCGACGACCTTGCCGTCGATGAGCCAGGCCCACGGACTCTTCACGACGGGATCGAGCAGGCGCTTCAACCCGTAGACCTGGTCCGCCGCGGTGAGCTCGCGCGGCTTGCCCTTGAACGCCGGGATCCGGCGTGAAGAAGATGCCCTTGCGAATCTTGAAGAGATAGGTCTTGCCGCCGTCCGAGACGTCGGCATCGCCTCCAGCGTGCGCGGGACGAGCTTGACCGGGCGCGCGAGATAGTCGTAGTCGAGCATCGACTCGTAGATGTTGGCGATGACGCTGTCGGACGCGGCGTCCGAGGCGAACTGCGGATCGAAGCTCGTTTCGGCGATCGAGAACACGACGCGCAGCGTCTTCGCCGGATCCGCGGCGCGCGCCGGAGAAGCGATCGCAACGCACGCGGCAACGGCGACCAGCCAGGCCTCGCGAATGCCATGCCCGATCGATGCCTCGAGGGGTTACCGTCCATCCGCGTTCCTCCGCCGGCGGTCTTCGTGCCGCTGCCTCAATCGTAGCATCCACTGCGCGCGGGGCACCGCGAAGGCTGGTTTACAATCGACCATCCTTCTCGCGGAAATCGCCATGGAAATGAAAAGGCTCTCCGGCGGCAACCTTCGCGCCGCGGGTTACGACGCGGCCCATCGCACGCTGGTCGTCGAGCTCACGTCGGGCACGTTCGAATACGGCGGCGTCTCGCTGGACACCTTCCGCCGGCTCACGTCGGCGTCGTCGCCGTGGAGTTTCTTTCGCGACAACATCGAGGACGGCGAGTACCCGGTGAAGCGGGTCCGGTGATCGCGCCCGACGCGCGCGAACACGCGGTGGCGGGAACGTCCGTCCCCGCCACCGCTGAACGCCATCGATCGTCCGCGTAAGACTTACTGGATCGTCAGCTTGCGCCCGGCGGGAGCCGCCTTTTTCGCCAGCGTCAGCTCGAGCACGCCGTTCTCGTACTTCGCGGTGCTCGCGGCTTCGTCGAGCTCGGCAGGCAGCGTGAAGCTGCGGAACGCGCTGCCGACATGGCGCTCGGTGTGCAGCACGCGCTCGCCATCCTTCTTCTCGGTCTCGCGCTTCACTTCGGCGCTGATCGTGACCTGGTTGCCTTCGATCGACACTTGAATGTCGTCCTTCGCGACGCCGGGGATCTCGGCGTTCACGACGTAGGCGCCATCCTTCTCGGTGACGTCGAACTTGATGGAAACGGCCGCCCGTTCGGCGCGGACGGGCTTGAAATAACCGCGAAACAGGTCGTCGATCGCCACGTCGGCGAGCGGGTGGTACAGGCTTACACTGCGCATCGGGAGTCTCCTATATCGTTGCACTCGGGTTCGACCGCCCCGGGGCCGGTTCGCGGCGCGGCATGCGGTCTCAGCCGTCTACGTGCGGTCCGCGCCGCGGTTTTCAAGGGGCCACCGCCGAATTGAAGCGAGGTTGATGTCCGTCAACTCCGGCACGTCCGGAAACGACCCGCAGCGAAAAACAGGCGATAATCCAGATGACCCCTACCCCGTGCCCGGAATCCACTGCCATGACCGCCGTCCTCCCCCCAGCCGAACTCGCCCGCCTCAAGCGGGAGCTCGAAGAGCGCCGCGCCAAGCTCCGCGTCGAGGTGAAGACCCAGCTCGACGGCAGCGAGGATGACCGCGTCGTCGGCCTGCGCAATCGGATCAAGGAGAGCGGCGACGAGTGGGGCGTGGCCGACGGCCTGGCCGAGCTCGACATCGCCGAAGTGCGCCACGCGCTCACCGAACTGGACGAGGTCGATGCCGCGCTCGCGCGCATGCGCTCGGGGACTTACGGCGAATGCCGCGACTGCGGCGAAGCGATCGCGCTCGCGCGCCTGTCGGCCTATCCGACCGCGATGCGCTGCGTCGCGTGCCAGGAGCGCTACGAGAAGAAAGTCGGCGGCCCGCCGCTCACCGCCGTCTAGCGTTTCGCGGTGCCGCCCGGCGCGTAGCGCGCCACCCAGCCGAAGAACTCGCGGTACCAGAGGCGCGAGTTCTGCGGCTTCAGGATCCAGTGGTTCTCGTCCGGAAAATAGACGAGCCGCGCCGGCACCTGCTTCGCCTTCAGCGTGTCGTAGTACTGCAGCGCCTGCGTCGCGGGCACGCGATAGTCGAGTTCGCCGTGGATCACGAGCGTGGGCGTCTTCGCGTGCTTCACGTAATGGTGCGGCGACTGGCGCATGACCTGCGCCGGGTTGTCCCAATGGAACGCGCCCAGCTCCTCGGCGAAGAAGTGGTAGCCGTCGGTCGCCATCATGCTCACCCAGTCGTAGCAGCCGGCGTGGCACACGTACGCGCGGTAACGGTCGGTGTGGCCGTTCATGAACGCGACCATGTAGCCGCCGTAGCTGCCGCCGGTGGCGACCAGTCGCGAGCGGTCGATGTATCCCTGTCGCAGCAGCCAGTCGGTGCCGGCCTCGACGTCCGCGTATTCCTTCTTGCCGTACTGCCCGGTGATCGTCTCGAGCCATTTCTGGCCGAAGCCGGACGAGCCGTGGTAGTTGACCGCCGCGACGACATAGCCGTAGCCCGCGAACACCTGCGTGTTCCAGCGGAAGTGCCAGCCGTCCACGTGCGCCGCGTGCGGACCGCCGTGGATCGAGTGCAGCAACGGCCACTTCTTCTTCGGATCGAAATTCGGCGGGTAGGTGATGAACATCTGCACCGGTTGACCGCCCCAGCCCTTGACCGTCACCTCGCGCACTTCGCCGGTGGAATGGCGGGCAAGCAGCGCGCGGTTCACGGTCTCGATGCTGCGCTCGCCGCCGCCGTCGGCGCGACAGGCGAAGAGCGACGGCGGCGCATGCGCGGTCGCGCGGTCGAACGCCAGCACGCTGCCGTCCCGCGATTGCATGAACCCCCCCACCGTGCCCCCGGGGACGACGATGGACGGCATCGCGGCGTCCAGCGGAAGGCGCGCAATGCCGGTCCGGCCGTGGCTCTCCAGCGTGCACAGGAGCGCGCGGCTGTCGGGCGTCCACGCGACATGGCTCGTCGCGCGATCGAGCGAGGGGGCGAGCCGGCGCATCGTGCCGCTCCGTCGATCCAGCAGCGTCAGATGACCCTGATCGTTGAACGTGCGCTTCGTATCGTAGGAGTGAAACGCGATGGCGCGCCCGTCCGGCGAATAGCGCGGCTGCGCGTCCGCCGTATTCGTTGCCGCGGTCAGAACGCGCTTGCGGCGCGAGGCAAGATCGACGGTGACGATGTCGGTCTGGCTCATCATCCGCGGCTCGGTCCCGAGGTCGGCGGTGATCGCGATTTCGCGGCCATCGGGCGCGATGTCGTAGTCTCCCGCGGAGGGCTCCCACGGCGGCAGCGCGACACCGGTCCGGGCAAGCGCATCGCGGCACTTTCCGGTGGCGACGTCGCATACGTAGACATGAGGCTCGCGGCCGTCGGTGAGCCAGTGATCCCAGAAGCGGAATTCATGGCGTTCGGTGACGTGCGCCTTGACCTTCGATTCCTTGCGCTCCTTGCGGCGCTTCGCCTGCAGCGAATCTGTCGCAAGGTCCGGCCAGACCCAGGAGATGAAGGCGATCCGCTTGCCGTCGGGAAACCATTTCGGCGCGGCGCAGCCCGTCGCGTGCTTCGTCAGGCGCCGCGCTTCGCCGCCGTCCGGCGCGATCACGTAAAGCTGCGGCTCGTCGTCGTCCTTGCGCTTCGCCGTGAATGCGATCCACCTGCCGTCGGGCGACCACGCGGGATTGCTGTCCTTGTCGCCGGCGGTGAGCATTCGCGCCCGTGTCGCGGGCCCGCGCGCGGTGCCGAACCCCGTCGGAAAAAGCCAGAGCGACGTGCTGCTGTCGTTTTTTTCCATGTCGAACCGCGTGACGGCGCTGCAGGCCTGCGTGCCGTCGGGCGACAGCGTCGGCGTGCCGATGCGGCGGATCGCCCAGAGCGCCTCGACATCGAGCGGCGGCTTGTGCTTCGCGGGGCGGCGGGTTGCGCCGCGGCGGGAGCGGGGCATCGTAGTGTCCTTGTGGGTACAATAGAGGTTCGCGATTCTACTCTGGGTCGCACGCGCCCTCTTTCCTCGGACAAGGCCACGATGAACTACCGCCGACTCGGCACCTCCGGCCTCAAGGTGAGCGAACTTTCGTTCGGCTCCTGGGTCACCTACGGCAATCAGATGGGCGCCGATGTCGCCGGAGAATGCATGGCGGCCGCCTACGACGCGGGCGTCAACTTCTTCGACAACGCCGAGGTCTACGCCAAGGGCGAATCCGAGAAGATCATGGGCGAGGTCCTGCGCAAGCGCGCGTGGCCGCGTTCGTCCTACATCGTGTCGACCAAGTTCTTCTGGGGGCTGCGCGACGGCCCCAACGAAAAGAACACGCTCAACCGCAAGTACCTGCGGCAGGCGATCGACGGCTCGCTCGCGCGCCTTTCACTCGACTACGTCGACCTCGTGTTCTGCCATCGCGCGGACCCCGACACGCCGATCGAGGAAACCGTATTTGCGATGCACGACATGATCGCCGCCGGCAAGGCGCTCTACTGGGGCACGTCGGAATGGACCGCCGCGGAGATCATGGCGGCATGGCAGATCGCCGAGCGCCACCACCTCCACAAGCCGGTGATGGAGCAGCCGCAGTACAACCTGCTGCATCGCGAGCGCGTGGAGACGGAATACGCGCGCCTGTACGCCGACATCGGACTTGGCACGACGATCTGGAGCCCGCTCGCGTCGGGTCTCCTCACCGGCAAGTACAACGACGGCATTCCGCAGGGCTCGCGCGGGACGCTCAAGGGCTACGAGTGGCTCGCGGAGCGCCTGACCGAACCCGCGAAGATCGCCGCGGCGAAGCGGCTGGCGCCTATCGCCGCCGACCTCGGCTGCACGATGGGCCAGATGTCGCTTGCGTGGTGCCTCAAGAATCCCCACGTTTCGACGGTGATCACGGGCGCGAGCCGCGCCTCGCAGGTGGTCGAGAACATGAAGGCGCGGGACGTCGTGCCGAAGCTGACGCCGGAGGCCATGGCGCGCATCGAAGCGGCGTTGACACCCGGCTGACGCCGGACACAACCGCAATGTCCAACCCACTCGAAAGCTGGCAGGAGGAACAGCAATCCGCGTTCCTCTATCGCGTGTGCGCCGAAGCCGAGGCCGGAACGACGCGCGCCGAGCTGTTTCGCCGGCTCGCCGGCGAAGCCGAGGCGCAGGCCGCGATCTGGCGTGCCCAATTGACGGCTCGCGGACGCGCCGCACCGGCGCCGTACGAGCCCGACGCGCGCACCCGGCTCGTTGCCGCGCTCGTCCGCAAGCTGGGGCCGCGCCGCATGAAAAGCGTGCTCGCCGCGATGAAGGTGCGCGGCATGGCGATCTACGGGACGTCGCTTGCCCGCGATCCGGGGCACGCGCCGCCGATGGCGGGATCGCGCATCGAGCACCGGCATCGCGGCCTCGGCGGCGGCGGAAACCTGCGCGCGGCGGTGTTCGGCGTCAACGACGGCCTCGTGTCGAACGCGAGCCTGATCCTCGGCATCGCGGGCGCGAATCCGGATCCGCATGTCGTGCTTCTGGCGGGCGTGGCGGGCATGGCGGCCGGCGCGTTCGCGATGGCCGCCGGCGAATATGTGTCGGTGCGCTCGCAGCGCGAGCTCTTCGAATACCAGATCGGACTCGAGCGCGACGAGCTCCAGGAGTATCCCGAGGCCGAGGCCCAGGAGCTCGCATTGATCTACGCGGCCAAGGGCGTGCCGCCGAAGGAGGCGAGGCAGCTCGCCGACAAGCTCGTCGCCGATCCCGAGCACGCGCTCGACACGCTGGCGCGCGAGGAGCTGGGACTGAACCCCGAGGAGCTGGGCTCGCCGTGGGGCGCCGCGATCTCGTCGTTCCTGTCGTTTGCGCGCCGGCGCATTGCTGCCGCTCGCGCCGTTCATGCTGGCGCCGGGTCCGCGCGCGCTGCCGGTGGCCATCGGCATCACCGCGGTCGCGCTGTTCGGCGTCGGCGCCATGCTGTCGCTCTTCACCGGGCGCAGCGCGTGGCGCTCGGGCGCGCGGATGCTGCTGCTTGGCGGGCTCGCCGGCGCCATCACGTACGCGATCGGGCGTGTCGCGGGCATCGCCATTGGGTGAGGTCGCCGGCACGCTGCGGCTGAAGCCGGGCCGCGACAAATCGCTGCGCGAGCGGCATCCATGGGTGTTCTCGGGCGCGATCGCGACGCTCGAAGGCCATCCCGAAAGCGGCGACACGGTCGACATCCACCGCGACGACGGCGCGTTCCTCGCCCGCGGCGCGTATTCGCCGACGTCGCAGATCCGCGCGCGCATATGGACGTTCGATGCGCGCGAAAGCATCGACGCCGCGTTTTTCGCTCGTCGCGTCGCGCGGGCCGTCGCCGCGCGCGCGCCGATGCTCGATGCCGCGCATACGGGATGCCGGCTGCTGCACGGCGAATCGGACGGGTTGCCCGG
This sequence comes from uncultured beta proteobacterium, assembly GCA_963816925.1. Taxonomy (GTDB): domain Bacteria; phylum Pseudomonadota; class Gammaproteobacteria; order Burkholderiales; family Casimicrobiaceae; genus CAIWHR01. The sequence continues at coordinate 46,003 of CAWFMY010000035.1, forward strand.
CGTGGTCGCCGACCGTTATGGCGACACCGTCGTGCTGCAGCTTTCCGCGGCGGGCGCCGAGCGCTGGCGCGACGTCGATCGTCGACGCGCTCGTCGCCGCGACCGGCGCCGCATGCATCTACGAACGTTCCGATGCCGACGTGCGCAATCTCGAGGGATTGCCGCCGCGCTCGGGGCTCGCGCACGGCACGCTGCCCGCCGAAGTGTTGCTCGTCGAGGACGGCCTCGCCTACCGGGTCGATGTCGTCGCGGGCCAGAAGACCGGCTTCTTCCTCGACCAGCGCGACAGCCGCGCGACGGTGCGCGCATTGGCGGCAGGCCGAGAGACGCTCAACGTGTTCTGCTACACGGGCGGGTTCACGCTGGCGGCACTCGCCGGTGGCGCGACGCGGGTGCTTTCGATCGACAGCTCTGCCGATGCCGTTGCCATGGGGCGCGAAAACCTCGCGCGCAATCCGGCGCTCGATGCGAGCCGCGCCGAGTGGCAGGAAGCGGACGCGTTCGCGGCGTTGCGCACGTTGCGCGACAAGGCCGCATCCTTCGACCTCGTCGTGCTGGACCCGCCGAAGTTCGCACCGACGATGGCGCACGCCGAGCGCGCCGCGCGCGCGTACAAGGACGTCAATCTCCTGGCGCTCAAGCTGCTGCGCCCGGGTGGATTGCTGGCGACGTTCTCCTGCTCGGGCGGCGTCGACGCCGCGCTGTTTCGCAAGATCGTCGCCGGCGCTGCGCAGGATGCCGGCGCCGACGCCGCCGTCATCGGCCGCTTCGGCGCGTCGGCCGATCACCCCGCCGCGCTCGCGTTTCCGGAAGGCGAGTACTTGAAGGGATTGCTGATTCGCAAGAACTAGGCGCCCGCCCCTCGAGAGCGGGACTGCCGAACGACCCGCAACCGACGCCCGTTCGCAAGCCGCGCGCCCGCCACCCCGATTGCGTCATGATGCGGGAGCCCGCGGGCCCACGGCCAGCGATTGGCGGTGCGCAGTCAGCCGGCGCTCACCCGCTCGCGGCTTGATCCTCGCGAAACGAGAATCGTTCTCCTGCGTTTCCAGCAGACCCGGCGGCGCGGCATCGCACGCCGGAAGTCCAATGACGCTCGCGACCGCCCGGTGCATTCGGCATCGATGCTGTTTAAGAAAAGCTTAAGGACAGGAAGCGGGCGTTGGCTGGACACTCGCGCCGTCACCTGAATCGATAAAGAACGAGAGCAACCTGCTCACCCCTGTCCACCGTCATTTCGGTTTGACTGCCGGTTGGGGTGCCGTTTGCCCCGGTAGCGTCGCTCTCAAGGGAGGACGTCATGAGTCGAAAGATCAAAGCAGGTCTGGGCATTCTCGCGCTGGCGATGTTCGCATTGGCGCTCGGCGGAGTCGCGCCGACTGCGGCGCAGGGAGGCGGGGCCCGGTCGGTTGACGGGCCGAAGGTCGTGCCGGCGGATTTCAGTGGCGACCTGCGTCTGTTGCCTGCGGCGCCGGTCGGCACCGTGGGGCAGAAATTCCAACGGCCGCGGCTGAAGGGGCCCCCCATGGTGAAATCGGGCGGCGGCGCTCCGCCGGCGTCTTCCTCGCCGGCCGGCGGGACGCGCGCGCCGATGCCGGGCACGCTACAGAATTTTGCCGGCATGAGTCGAACCGATCCATGCGCCGGCGGATTGTGCGGCGGTACCACCGTCCCGCCCGATGCGAACGGCGACGTCGGTCCCAACCATTACATCGAGGCGGTGAACCGGGCCTACGCGATCTACAGCAAGACCGGCACGCTGCTCGCATCGTTTACCGAGGACCAGCTATGGGGCTACGTTCCTCCACCGCCCCCGCCGCCCCCGCCGCCGCCGCCCTGCCCGCCCACCAAAACCGGCTGTGATGCACCCCAGCCGCCCGGACCGACCTACGCCTGTGCCGGAGGCAGCCAAGGGGACCCGATCGTCTTGTACGATCCGATCGCCGATCGCTGGATCCTGACCCATGTCGCGTTCGCATCGTGGTCGGGACCGTTCTACCAATGCATCGCCGCGTCGAAGACCAGCGATCCCGTCGCCGGCGGCTGGTGGCTGTACGCGATGCAAATGGACACGGGCGTCCCCGGCCAGCCGCCTGCAGGTGCGGTTAGCGACTATCCGAAGTTCGGCCTGTGGCACGACTGCCTTTACATGGGTGCCAACGAGTTCACGAACTCCGGCACCGCCTATGCCGGCGTCTCGTTCGCGTCGTTCAACCGTGCCGACCTCTACAGCGGCAATCCGCTGAACTGGTCGGTGGGCATGCTCGATTACCCGGCCAACGCTGTCTACAGCATGTTTCCGGCGAACAGCGTCGGTCACGGTCCGACGGCGGTCCAGCCCGGCACGCCAGCGTGGTACGTCTCGGAGTCGATCGACGCATACGACTTTCACGTGCGCAAATTCACGCCTGGACCGAATTGCACCGCCGGCACGCTCACCGCGGCAACGCTGGTGCCGCAGGAGGTCTATGGCGGCACCGCCTTCGGTGCGTCGGTGCCGCAACCGAACACGGGCAATCTGCTGGACAACCTGGCTGGCAACATCATGCAGAAGGTGCAGTACCGCAAGATTGGCGCAGCCGAATCCCTGTGGGTGGTCTACACGATACCGCTGGCGTCGAACCAGGCTGCCCTCCAGTGGGCGCAGCTTGACGTGACGGGCGGATCGATCGCGCCACTGGCTGTCCAGCAGCAGATCTACTCGCCCGATTCCACGTTGTATCGCTTCATGCCGAGTCTCGCGGTAGACCGGCTGGGCAACGTGGCGATCGGCTTCAGCACGTCGGGCGCGTCGATGCCCAATTTTCCCAGCATAAAGTACGTCGGACGGCTTGCGACCGACCCGCCGAACACGCTGCCCCAGGCCGAAGTCTCGCTCATCGCGGGTCTGGGTTCGCAGACGGCCGACTGCAATTCGCCGTCGCCAGGCTTGTGTGATCGCTGGGGCGACTACTCGGGGATGAGCATCGATCCGGTCGACGACTGCACCTTCTGGTACGCGAACCAGTACTACGACAGCCAGCCCAATGGCGACATCGGCAACTGGCAGACCCGGATCGGCTCCTTCAAGTTTCCGGGTTGCACCGCCTTCGTTGCGACCGCGCCTCGAACTTTCGTCGCGTCGAACGGGCTGGACGCCAACCCGTGCACGATTGCCGCGCCATGCCGGTCGTTCGGTGCAGCCATCATCAAGACGTCGAACGGTGGCGAAGTCGTCGTGCTTGATTCGGCGGGCTATGGGCCGGTTGTCATCAACAAGCCGGTATCGATCGTCGCGCCGCCGGGCGTCTTTGCGGGCGTGTCAGTGTTCGGCGGCACCGGCATCGTGGTCAATGCCGCGCTGGGGCAAGTGACCCTGCGCGGGCTTACGATCAACGCGCTTGGCGGTGCCACCGGCATCGATTTCCAATCTGGCGACGCGGTTTACCTCGACCACGTCGTCGTGAACGGATTCCCGACCGCAGGCCTCAACGTGCTGGCCGCCGCGACGGGTACCGTGCAGATCCACGACTCGATTTTCCGCGGGAACGGGATCGGCGCGACCTTCGGCACGACGGGCGGCACATCCGCCGTGCTCAGCGTGACGGTCGACAATTCCAGTTTCGACGGCAATACGACGGGAGTGCGCTTCACGGGCTCCAGCGCAGTAGGCGAGATTCGCAACTCGACGCTCGCCGGTGGCACCACGGGTGCGTTGCTTCAGCCGAGCATCGCGGGCGCGGTGAGCCGCATCGACTTCGTCGAGTCCACGATTACGAAAAACGCGACTGTCGGCATACTGGCCGGGAGTGGCGCTGGAACCGCCAACGTCAGCGTGTCGTCGTCGATCATTTCGGGTAACGGGCAGGGCGTGAACGCTGCGGCCAACGGCAACGTCTTCGTCACCGCCTCGACGATTACGCGCAACACGACCGGGCTGGCCGGCGGCGGCGGCACGCTGACCTCCGGGCAGTTCAACCGTCTCTACAACAACACGGCCAACGGCAGCTTCGGCTCCACCGTCGGCCGGCAGTAACGGGAGAACGACGATGCGCCCCCATGCCTTCGAGGAAAATGCCATGCCCATCACGCCACGCATTGCGCGAATAGCGCTTGCATTCCTGCTGTCCTGCGTCGCGACGGCAGCCGTTGCCGCGACGCAGCGCACGTTCGTTGCGTCCAGCGGCAGCGATGCCAATCCGTGCAGTCTTGCCATGCCTTGCCGGGCGTTCAGCTTCGCGATAGCGCAGACTCTGAGCGGGGGCGAAGTGATCGTGCTCGACTCCGCGGGCTACGGGCCGGTCACGATCTCGCAGGCGGTCTCGATCATCGCGCCCGACGGCGTCTATGCGGGCGTCTCGGTGCTCGCCGGCACGGGCATCACGGTGAGCGCGGGAGCGGGCAAAGTCACGTTGCGGGGCCTCACCATCAACAGCCTCGGCGGCAACATCGGGATCGACTACGTTTCGGCGTCACGCCTCTATCTCGACCGGGTGATCGTGACCGGGTTCTCTCAGACGGCGGCTTCTGCAGGTGTGCGCGCGAACCTCGGCGCATCGGGCAGCCTCAACATTCGCGAGGCCGCGCTGCGCGACAATTCGGCGGGGCTCACGGGCAGCACGACTTCGGGCCAGCTGACCGTCGACATCGAGGGGACGGCGTTCGAACGCAACACGGTCGGCCTCGACCTGCGCGGCAACACTGCCGGCGTGATCCGGGACTCGACGTTCACGGATGGCACGACGGGTATCTCCGCGGCCCCGACTACGGGTGGTTCGTCCTCGCTGATCGAGATCCGCCACGCGCTCATTGCCGACAATGCGACGGGGATGCAATCGGGCGCCAATGCTTCGGCGCCGGCGTTCGTGAGCCTCGTCTCGTCGGTCGTCACCGGCAACGCGACCGGCGTGCAGGCGACGGCAAACGCGGTGTACGCGAGTGACAACACGGTGGCGCGCAACACGACCGGGTTCTCGCTCGTGACCGGAGGCACGTGGCTGACCGCGCAGGACAACGCGGTCGCCAACAACGGTGCCAGCGCGGCACCCACGTCGATCGTCCCGAAGCTCTGACGCCCTGGGTCGCTCGAAACCTAACGAACGGCTCGTAGTTGGGGCCGTTCCGCTTGGCGGCAGTTCTCCAGCCATCCCCGCGCCTCGGCGATGGCATCGTCGTATGAAAGCGCGCGTGCCGCGGCCTCCGCCTTGGCAAAGGCAGCGGCCCCCATTGCCTCGCGTGCCTTCGCGAACATCGGTGCGAGGTAGGTCTCGTCAGCCGGTTCGGGGCGAAATCCTACCTGCTCGAATTGCGTGGTCGCCGCCCCAAGCAGCCGCGCTGCACACGCCCACTCCGAGCAAAATGCCGCCAGGCCCGCCGAGAAATTCAGCATGTGGGCTCCCAAGGGTCTCGAACCGCTCTGCTCGATGTAGGGAAGGGCCTCGAGCAGCAACTCTGCCGGGCGCGTCCGGCTGCCACCCATGATCGAAACGCTTGCAAGGTTCATCAGAGCGACCGATACCGCGCGGATTTCTCCCCGCTCGCTCGCAATTGCCAAGCCCTCCCGGTATAGCGACTCCGCTCTTTGAAGATCGCCTTCCATTCGATACACCTCGGCCAACGAGTTGATGGTCCACTCCCGCCCAAGTCGCCGCGCGAACGAGACAGCCTCTTCGAGGTGCCTGCGCGCCTCGGGGAGCTTCCCTTGCGAAATCAACTGCTCACCCAGCATCCGAAGCGCGTTTTCAATGTTCTCCTCGTCCCCGATTTCCCGCGCAATGGAAAGATCCTCTTCCAAATACCCCTGCGCTTCCGCGTAGCGGCCCATTAAGGATGCGAGAACGGCACCGGCCTGGAGCCCCCTGCAGCGAACGAGGCTGCGCGCCTCGACGGGCGCGCGCGCGAGCGCCTCCACCGCCAGCCGATACCCGAGTTCCAGCCCGCCGCGATGGATCCAGTAGTGTCTTATTGCGAAGGCCAGCCTCAGCCCCAGCTCGTCGCCGACGTCGGCGCGCTCGCACCACGCATGCACGGCGAGGAAGTTCTCCCGCTCGAGGTCGAGCCGCGCGAACCAGGCCCGTTGATCCGTGCCGAGGAGTTCCGGCCTCGCTTCTTCCGCAAGCGCGAGGAAGAACGCGGCGTGTCGTGCGCGCACGTCGTCTGCCTCACCCGAGTCGACGAGCCGCTCCTGCGCATACTGTCGCACGGTCTCCAGCAGGCGATAACGCTCGCTGTCGGTGTCCATCGCCACCAGCGATTTCTCCACCAAGCGGGTCAGGAGATCAAGCACGTCCGATACCTCGACGTCGCCGCCCACGCCGATCGCTTCCGCCGCCTCCAGCGTCCATCCTCCGGCAAATACCGATTGGCGGCGGAGCAGCGCGCGTTCGCGTTCCGTGAGGAGCTCGTAGCTCCAGTCGATGCAGGCGCGCAAGGTCTGCTGGCGCGGAAGGCTGGACTGGTCGCCGTTGGTCAACAAGCGGAACCGGTCACCAAGGCGCGCGGCGATCTTTTCCGGCGACAACGCGCGCACGCGTGCAGCGGCGAGTTCGAGCGCCAGGGGAATGCCGTCGAGGTGACGACAGATGTCGGCGATCGCCGGCGCGTTGTGCGCGGTTACGTGAAAAGTCGATTGCGAGGCGACGGCGCGGTCAGCGAACAGCTGGCCCGATTCGCATCGCAGCACGGCGCCGATGTCAATCGTGTGTTGGTCGGGAATCCCGAGCGGCGACACCGGATAGGTCGTCTCACCCGCCACGTGAAGGTAGTCGCGGCTTGTCGCCAGAATCTTCACGTATGCGCCCGAGCGAAGCAGTAGCCGAACGAGCTCGGCACACGCATGGGTGAGGTGCTCGCAGTTGTCGAGGATGATCAGCAGGCGCCGGTCCCTGACAAAATCCAATAGCGCGTCGATCACCGGACGACCCGGGGCCTCCTTGACGCCGAGCGCGGATACCACCTCCTGCGGCACCAGCCGCGGATCGGCCAGCGGCGCCAGCTCCACGAACCACGCGCCGCCCGGAAAGTGGCTCATCGTCGTGGCCGCGGCCTGCAGCGACAGGCGCGTCTTGCCGATGCCGCCGGCACCGAGCAGCGTCAGCAGTCGGTGACTCTCGAGCAGTTGCCCGATCTCGGCCAGCTCGCGCTCACGGCCGATGAATGACGTGACTTGCTCGGGAAGATTGTGCGGCGGTGCATCCGGAGGCAAGGCCAACGCGATGGGCACCCGCTCGAGTTCCAGCGCGAACCGATAGCCGTGTCCAGGAATCGTTGCAATCGACTCGGGCCCGAGGATCTTGCGCAGCGCCGAGACCTGCACATGCAGGTTGCTCTCTTCAACGATCAGCTTGGGCCAGACCAGGTCGAGCAGCTCGTCTTTCCTCACAAGCTTTCCCGCGCGCTCGACCAGCGCGACCAGCAGATCGAAGGCACGCGGACCCACGGCCATCGATTGGCCGCGCGCAAGCAACCGGCGCTCCCTCGGCTGAAGCTCGAAACCGCCGAAACGGATCCGGGCAACGTCTTCGTCTAACACCATGCCGGGACCCGCGTGACGCTACGGGTCGTTGCGCTAAATCTATACCCAGCGGAGACCACACCGCAAGCATTGTTTTAGGCGCCATTTAGGTGCCCTTAAGGACCGCGGCGGGCGGAAGGCGGATCTTGGAACCTGCCGAGAGGCGCAATCCAACCCAAGGAGGACGATCATGAAGACAAGCTCAGGTCGGTCAGTGGCGTCGCTGGCTCTGGCAGCGGTCGCAGTGGCCTTTTGGATGGGCAACGCTGCAGCCACCGACAACGATGGCTCCCGGGTCGCTCCGCCGGGCTCGCATGCCTACGGGAAGACCCTCACCGAGTGGCTCACCACGTATTTGCGCTGGGGTTTCAGCGGGGCAGATCCGGCACAGAGCATGGTGGGGCACGTCGACATGCTGCCCATCCCGGCGGGCGAGTATGTAAGCGGCGCCGGCACGCCAGACGACCCGGCGCTCTACCGCGGTCAGCTTGGCAGTCACCCTTCGCCCGGCGACTCCCTTCGTGCTTCCCCTGGCAACTTGGACGGTGGAGCGGTACAACAATGGGCAGGCCGATGATGCAGCGATCTCCGACGCGGAGTTTCTCGCCGGGGTTCGCCCCAGCCTCTACATTGACGGAAGAGAGGTCGTCTCAGGCAGCAACGCGGCGAACTACTATGTCCCGCTCACCGTGTTCGATCCCATCGTCATCTACCCAGCGCCGACGGATTACCACTCGTACGCGGCGGTGGCGTTCCAGGGCTACGGCATCGTGAGCCCGCCGCTGTCGGTGGGAAAACATGTCATCCACCTCTACGAGCCGTACGTCATCCCATCGTTTTCGATCGGGGTCATCTACGACAACACCTGGATTATCACGGTGAGCCCGCATTGATCGAGCATTGAACCGCGCGCAGGAGGCCGTGTTCTCGACCCTGTCATGCCGGAGGATCGAAACCGGGCTCCCGTGCGCGCGGCCGAACTGTGTTCTCGTCGGCGGTGCCCAAGCGGTCGCGCCCGCGTGACTACGCGCGCTCCTTCGTTGCCCGGGTGCGCCCGTCGGCTATCATTCGCATGCCGGGCCCACCGCAAGGTCCGCGTCGCAGCCGGACGCTTTCCGCGGGGAGTTGACGGTTGACCCGGGCCGCCCAAGCGGAAATACTTCGGCCCTTGCGGTTGCGCTGCCTGCTCGATGGCGCGAATTGGCTGCGCGAGTCAGCTTGCACCGCGTCGAGCGGATTCGGCGTCCGTCCCGCGTTCCCCGCAGCAAGTTCAAGGAAGTTCCATCGCCGACCGCAGGATCCCGCCAAGATGAAACTCGTGTTGAAACAGCCCGGAGCGCAGGAGATCAAGGTAAAACTGATCCTGGCGGGTGGGCAGGCCGCGATGGTCGTGTTGCCGCCGGAGCATCCGTTGCTGTTGCAACTGCTCACGGCAGTGACCTCGCCGGCGCAAGGCGACGGGTCCGCGGCGCCGGTGGTGTTCCAGATCCCGGTCGAAGGCGGCCGGGCGTCGCTGACGTTTTCGAGCCGCCAGCTGGTGGCCGTGATGACCGATCCGGCAGTCCTGGTGCAGCCCGACGCGGCGATTGCTCCTGCGGCACCGATGTCACCGACTGCCGCACAGGGCGCCGCGCCCGCGCTGTCGCCGCAAGTCATCCGCCATCCCGTCGCGCGACTCGACGATTTTCTGACCAAGGATGAGCTCGACTGGCTGCGCAACGCGGTGTTTGCCGCGCAACCCAGATTCCAGTCGTCGTGGATCATCGGCGACGGCGAGGATTATCGCAAGTCGCTGGTCCTCGAGGCGCCCGCGGATGTCGAGCGGCTCGTCGTCGACAAGATCCGCGCCTCCATGCACGAGGTGATGACGCTGCTGAAGCTGCCGCCCTTTCCGGTCGGCCGCATCGAATGCCAGGTGACCGCCAGCACCGATGGCAGCTATTTCAAAGTCCACGCGGACAGTGGCAAGAGCGAAATCGACGCCACGCGCGAGCTGACCTATGTCTATTATTTCAACCGGGAGCCGAAGGGGTTCACCGGCGGCGAGCTGCGCGTCTACGACGATGCGATCCGCAACGACAAGCTCATGCGCACGGATTCATTTCGCGCCTTCGAGCCCCTCAACAACAGCATCGTGTTCTTCAACGCCGCCATCATGCACGAAGTCATGCACGTGCATGTGCCGTCGCAGGACTTCCGCGACAGCCGGTTCACCGTGAACGGCTGGGTCCACCGCACGTAAGGCCCGGGGTCACGCGGCCATGGCCGCGCGCCGCTGGTGCCGTTGCAGTGCCGCGCGAATCAGCCGCCTGCGTGAAACCCACGTGCCCTTCGGGATCGTGCGCGAGGCAAAGATCGGCGCTGCCGGCGTCCTCCGGACGATAGTAGACGCCGCAGTTGGGATTGATTTCCAGCATGAACGGCGTGCCGCGGCGATCGACGCGAATGTCGCATCGCCCGAAGCTCGCGCCATTGAGCGCGACGAAGAAGCGGGCGGAAACGTCGCGCAGGCGGGCGTCGAGAACCGGGTCGTCGACGGGGAAGGCCGACATCTTGTCGTAGTCGACCCACTTCAACTCCGCGTGCTTGAACGATTCGCCGTCGGGGAAGCGGTATCGCATCGGCGCGTAAGTCCAGGGCCGCGCCGGATCGTCCGGATCCTCCGCGACGAGGACCGTGCACTCCGTGCCTTCGATGAATTCCTCGATCAGCGCCGCGCCATGGCGCCGCATCATCTTGCGCGCCTGCTGCCGCAATCCCGCCGGCGATTCGCACGCGCGAGCGCCGGGAGAGATCGACGCTCGAATAACTGCTGTAGTGCTTCACGAAGAGCGGAAAGCGCAGCGTCCGGGCGGCGCGTTCGACATCCGCGTCGCACCGCGCAAGGACGTAGTCCGGGGTGTCGATGCCCGCCATGCGGCAGGCCACTTTCATGGCCTCCCGCGACGGTTCGTAGAATTCCGACGTCGCGCCCGTGAACGGGACGCCATGCGCTTCGAGCGTCTGCACGACCTCGATACCGGGGATGCTCTGGTCGGCGGCGCCGTCGCAGAGGTTGAAATAGAGGTCGAAGCCTTGCTGGATGCGCCGCACCACCTGCTCGACCGAGGTTGGCCGCTCGAGGAACTCGACTTCCCACTGCGCTTCGGGATAGAAGGGCCTGGGGTCGCAGGGCCAGTCATCGGCGGGAAAGGGATCGGCGAGAAGGTCCTGGTTCGTCAGCAGGCAGATGCGCATCGATTCATTCCAGCATTGAAGCCGCCATTCTATTGCGCGGACGCGCGCCGCCAAAAACAAGGCCCCAGCCGGTCGCCCGGTGGGGCCTTGTCAGTCGCGGCCGGATGGACAGGAGGTCACCCGGCCGTTATCGGCTGATCGTCGTTGCTCAACTCTTGAGGCAGGTGCTCATGAACTTCTTGCGCTCGTCGCCCTTCATGTCGCCGGCCTTCTTGTTGCAGGCCGTCATCTTTTCCTGCTGCGTCATCTTCGCGGCGGGCTCGGGCTCCTTGCCGGACAGGCAGGCACTCATGTACGTCTTGTGCGCGTCGCCCGGTCATGCCCTTGGCCTTCGCGTTGCATTCCTTCATCCGCTCCTGCTGCGAATTGGCGGCGGGGGCCGCGGGAGCCATCGCCGGCGCCGCGCGGGCGGCTGCGGGCGCGGCCTTTGTCGCTGGCGCGGGCGCCGCGGTCCCCTGGGCATAGGACGGGGCCGCAAATGCGGCAACGGCGCCGAGAACAGCCAGCGTCAGAAATCTTTTCATCGGGAACACCTCCAAAGCGGTTTTACGACTCGATCGGCGGGAAACGCCGGCTGGATTGCAGTCTCCAACGGGACCCTTGGCGCCGGTCGTCGAAGGCAGTCTACGACAGGGTAAACGCACGAGGCAACGATTTCGCGGACGTCCGGAGGACGGCTGTCTCATATTCGGCTGATGCGTTGCAACATGCGGCGTGGCACAATGGGGGTTCCGCCGACGAACTGTACGTAACCATTTGTTTTTGCTGGTATTGCATCACGGAGCTTGCCTTGCCGACCTCGACCGCCAACCGCAGCCGCGCCGCCGCCGCGGCCATTAACACCCCCCTTCGGATCGACGACACCCGTATCCGGGAAATCATGGAGCTCGCCCCGCCCGCGCACCTGCTGCGCGAGCTGCCGGCGAGCGAGCGTGCCGCGACCACCACCTTCGACACTCGCCAGGCGATTCATCGCGTTCTGCATGGGGCCGACGATCGCCTGCTCGTCGTCGTGGGACCCTGCTCCATCCACGATTACGACGCCGCGATCGACTATGCAACGCGCCTGGCGTCGATCAAGCGCGATCTCGCCGCCGAGCTCATCGTCGTGATGCGCGTGTATTTCGAGAAACCGCGCTCGACGGTGGGTTGGAAGGGCCTGATCAACGATCCGCACCTCGACGACAGCTACAAGATCAACGAGGGACTGCGGCTCGCGCGCCGCATACTCTCCGAGATCAACGACCTCGACGTGCCGGCCGGCACCGAGTACCTCGACATGATCACGCCCCAGTACATCGCCGACCTGATCGCGTGGGGCGCGATCGGCGCGCGGACGACGGAAAGCCAGGTCCATCGCGAGCTCGCATCCGGTCTTTCGTGCCCCGTCGGTTTCAAGAACGGAACGGACGGCGACATCCGCATCGCGGTCGACGCGATCAAGGCGGCCTCCGCGCCGCATCACTTCCTCTCCGTCACCAAGGGCGGCCACTCGGCGATCGTGCACACGTCGGGCAACGAGGACTGCCACATCATCCTGCGCGGCGGCAAGACGCCGAACTACGATGCGGCGAGCGTGGAGGCGACATGCAAGGAGCTTGCCGGCGCCGGGCTCGGCGCGAAGCTCATGATCGACTGCTCGCATGCCAACAGCCAGAAGAAGCACGAGCGGCAGGTGGACGCCGCGCGCGACATCGCCGCGCAGATCGCGGACGGCGACGAGCGGATCATCGGCGTGATGCTGGAAAGCCACATCAACGCCGGCCGGCAGGACCTCGTGCCCGGCAAGGACCTTCTGTACGGCGTGTCGATCACCGACGCCTGCATCGGCTGGGACACGACGGTGGACGTGCTGCGCCTTCTTGCCGAATCGGTGCGGAAGCGGCGTCAGAAACTCGCCGAGCGCGGCTGAATCCGAAGGGCTGCAGCCCATGCCCGCCGAGATCGAGCTCAAGCTGGCGCTGCACCACGCGGCGGTTCCCCGTGCCGCCGACATCGCGCGCCACCCCGCTGTGATGGCCGTGCGGACCGGCAGGCTGCGCGAGTCCCATGTCGTCAGCACCTACTACGACACGCCCGACTGCGCGTTGGAAAAGGCCGGCGTGTCGCTGCGCCTGCGCCGCGACGGCGCGCGCTGGCTGCAGACGGTCAAGGGTCCGCCGCTCGCCGCCGACGGCGGTGCGCTCCATGCGCGCGACGAATACGAGTGGCGGCTGCCGCGCGCTCGCCTCGATCCCGCGCGTCTCGCGCATACGCCGTGGCGCAAGCTATTCGGCAAGGCGCAAAAACGCGACGGGCTCGACGCGCTGTTCGCGACCGACGTCGTCCGCCGCACGCTGCCGCTCGCGTTTCCGGACGGAACCACCGCCACGCTCGCCATCGATGTCGGCTCGATCCGATCGAAGCGCCCCGCCGGTCGGCGCGTTCCGATCGCCGAGCTGGAAATCGAGATCGTCAGCGGCACTCCCGTGCCGGCATTCGGCCTGGCGCTGGCGCTTCTCGACGAGTGGCCGCTGGCCGTGGCCACCCAGAGCAAGGCGTCCCGCGGCTACGCGCTCGTGCGCGGCGAGCCCGATGGCTGGTGCGCGCCGGTCCACGCGGGCTACGTCGAATTCGACCGCGACGGTCCGGCGGAAGCGGCGCTGCGCGCGATCGCGCAAGGATGCCTCCAGCAGATCGCGGCGAATGCCCCCGGGCTCGTCGCCGACAGCGATCCGGAATGGGTGCACCAGATGCGGATCGGCACGCGGCGGCTGCGCTCGTGCCTTTCGCTGATCGAATCCATCGCGGGCACGGAGCCCGTCCGGATGCTCGTCACCGAGACGCGCTGGCTTGCCGGCATTCTCGGCGCGGCGCGCGATTGGGACGTGCTCGCGCTCGAGACACTCGCCCCGCTCTCGAGCGCGTTCGCGCGTGATCCCGCCGCAACGGCGGGACTGAAGCGCCTCTCGCGCAGCATCGGCGGACACCGAAGCGCCGCCCGAAAGACGGCGCGCGAAGCCGTGCGCTCGCTGCGCTTTCAGCGGCTGCTGCTGTCGATCGGCGCGACGTGCGCCGGACACGGATTGGCCACGATGGACGGCATTTCCGTCTCGGCCCGCGCGTTTGCCGATCCCCTGCTCTCGCGCCGGCACCTGAAGCTCATGCAGCTCGGCGCCGCGCTCGACACGGGGACGATCGAAGAGCGGCACGCCGTGCGCATCGCCGCGAAAAAGCTGCGCTATGCCGCCGAGTTCTTTTCGCCGCCCGACCCCGGCAAGCGCAACCGCGCCTATCTCAAGGCGCTGTCGCGTCTGCAGGACGCCCTCGGGCATTGGCACGACACGGTGACCGCGACGCGCCTCACGGCGGGGCTCGCGGGAAATTCCGACCACGTCACGGTCGGCGCCGTGCGGGGCTGGAGCGCGGCGCAAGCCGCTGTCCTCGAACCCGAAATCGCGCGCGCATGGAAGCGCTTCACCGCCGCCGAACGATTCTGGGCCCGCGGGTGACGGAAAACACGATCGTCCCGCTGCCGCCTTATCGTGCTCCGTGGTGGCTCGCGGGCGGTCACGCGCAAACGATCTGGCCCGTGTTCGTGCGGCGTCCCGAAGTCGCCTTCCGGCGCGAACGCGTCACGACACCCGATGGCGATTTCTGGGACCTCGACTGGATCGACGCGCCGGCAGGCGCCCGCGACGCGCCGCTGGTCGTGCTCTTCCACGGCCTCGAAGGCGGCTCCGATTCGCAATACGCACGCGCGCTGATGGCGGCGCTGACGGAGATCGGCTGGCGCGGCGTCATTCCGCATTTTCGCGGCTGCAGCGGCGAGCTCAATCTCCTGCCGCGCGCGTATCACTCGGGCGACCATGAAGAGATCGGCGCCATGCTCGCCACCATTCGCGCACGCCTGCCGGCGGATACCGTCGTTCACGCGGCAGGCATCTCGCTCGGCGGCAGCGCGCTCCTCAACTGGCTGGGACGTGCCGGCGCCGGCGCCGCGCAAATGCTCGCGTCGGCCGCCGCAGTATCGACACCGCTCGACCTGACCGCGTCCGGAATCGACATCGACCGCGGCTTCAACCGGATCTACGCGTGGCATTTCCTGTGGACGCTGAAGCCCAAGAGCCGCGAGCTGGCGCGGCGCTTTCCCTCGAAGCTGGACGAGGATCGCGTGCGCCGCGTTTACTCCATGTATGCCTTCGACGACACCGTCACGGCGCCGCTTCACGGATTCGCGGGCACGCTGGATTACTGGAAGCGCGGATCGAGCAAGCCGTGGCTCCGGGAGATCGCGATCCCGACCCTCGTGCTCAACGCGAAGAACGACCCGTTCATCCCGGCGCGTCGCTGCCCGGCCGCCGCGGAGGTCAGCGCAAGCGTCCTCCTGGAGCAGCCCGAGCAGGGCGGCCACTGCGGGTTTCTCGTGGGGCCGTTTCCGGGACGGATCACCTGGCTGCCGCGGCGGCTGCTCCAGTTTTTTCGCCACCGGTGTTAGCCTGAGGACCCCATGACCACACCAACACTTCCGGCCGAGATCTTCAAGGCCTACGACATCCGCGGCATCGTCGGCCGCACGCTGACCCCGGAGATCGTGCGCGCCATCGGGCAGGCGCTCGGCACGCTGGCGCTGGAGCGCGGCCGCGACACGCTCGTGATCGGGCGCGACGGCCGGCTTTCCGGTCCGGCGCTCGCGGCGGCGCTCGCGGACGGCATTCGCGCGGCGGGCGCGAACGTCGTCGACGTCGGCATGGTGGCGACGCCCATGGCGTACTTCGCCGCGCATCACCTCGGCACGCAATGCAGCGTGATGGTCACGGGCAGCCACAATCCGCCGGACTACAACGGACTCAAGATGGTCATCGACGGCGAGACGCTGTCGGGCGACGAGATCCGGGCGCTCAAGACGCGCATCGAAGCGGGCGCGCTGCGCGCGGGCGCGGGCACCTACCGGACGCACGACATCGCCACCGCCTACCTCGACCGGATCGTCGGCGGCGTTCGCGTCGCGCGCAAGATGCGGATCGCCATCGACTGCGGCAACGGCATTCCCGGCGCCTTCGCTCCCCTGCTCTTTCGCCGGCTGGGGTGCGACGTCACCGAGCTGTACTGCGATGTCGACGGTACCTTTCCCAATCACCATCCGGATCCGTCGCGCCCGGAAAATCTCGCGGACCTGATCGCGCGCGTGCGCGCGGATCGCCTGGAGCTGGGGCTCGCGTTCGACGGCGACGGCGACCGGCTGGGGGTGGTGACGAAGGACGGCCACATCATCTATCCGGACCGGCAGCTCATGCTCTTCGCCGCCGACGTGCTCGCCCGCGTGCCCGGCGCGACCGTGATCTACGACGTCAAGTCGACGCGCAACCTGAAGCCGTGGATCGTCCGCCACGGCGGCACGCCGCTGCTTGTGGAAGACCGGCCACTCGCTGATCAAAGGCAAGATGAAGGAAGTCGGCGCGGCGCTCGCGGGCGAGATGAGCGGCCACACGTTTTTCCAGGAGCGCTGGTACGGCTTCGACGACGGCCTCTACGCCGGCGCGCGGCTCCTCGAAATTCTGTCGCGGCACGACGACCCGACCGCGGTGCTCGATGCGCTCCCCGACGCACTCTCGACGCCGGAGATCACGGTCGCGTGCGCCGAAGGCGAGCACCATGCGCTGGTCGCGAAGCTTGCCGCGGACGCCGAATTCCCGGGCGCCACCGAAGTCGTGCGCATCGACGGCCTGCGCGTTGAATATCCGGACGGTTTCGGCCTGGCACGCGGCTCCAACACGACGCCGGTGGTCGTGCTGCGCTTCGAGGCCGACGACGCGGCGGCACTGGAGCGCATCAAGGGCGAATTCCGGCGCGTGCTCGTCGCCGCGAAGCCGGGCATCGCGCTGCCGTTTTGACGAGGGGTTCCCGATGATCACGCTTGCCGACATCGAAGCCGCCCGCGACCGCATCGCCGGCGGCGTCTATCTCTCGCCCTGCGTCGAATCGATCCCGTTGTCGCAGCTGACGGGCGCTCGCGTGTTCTGCAAGCTCGATTACCTGCAGCGCACCGGCAGCTTCAAGGAGCGCGGCGCGCGCAATGCGCTGCTGCTGCTGACACCGGAGCAGCGCAAGCGCGGGGTGATTGCCGCATCCGCAGGCAATCACGCGCAAGGCATCGCCTATCACGGCAGCCTGCTCGGCATTCCGATCACCGTCGTGATGCCGAAATTCGCCGCGCTGGTCAAGGTCACGAACTGCCGTCACCTCGGCGCCAACGTCATCCTGCACGGCGCCGACCTGACCGAAGCGCGCGCGTACGCGGGCGAGCTCGCCGAACGAGACGGCCTCACGTTCATCCATCCGTTCGACAACGAAAACGTGATCGCCGGCCAGGGGACGATCGCGCTCGAGATCCTTGAGCAAGCGCCTGGCGTGGAAGCGATCGTCGTGCCCGTCGGCGGCGGCGGACTCATCGCCGGGATCGGCATCGTCGTCAAGGCGAAGCAGCCCGGGGTCGAAGTCGTCGGCGTCGAGCCCGACGCGGCGGCCTGCCTCACCGCGGCGCTGGCGGGCGGCGAGCCCGCGCTCGTGAGTCTCTCGTCGACGCTGGCGGACGGACTCGCGGTCGCGAAGCTCGGAGCCGCGCCGTACGAAATCGTCAAGCGCGTCGTCGATCGCGTGGTCACCGTGGACGAGGCGTCGATCGCGCTTGCGGTCCTGCGGCTGGTCGAATTGGAGAAGAGCGTCGTCGAGGGCGCGGGCGCGGCGCCGCTGGCAGCGTTCATCGCCGGGCGGCTCGACATGCTCAAGGGCAAGAAGGTCGTGCTGGTGCTGGCGGGGGGCAACATCGACTTGACGATGCTGGGCCGCGTCATCGAGGTCGGACTGGTGGCCGACGGCCGGCTTGCACGCATCACGGTGACGATCAGCGACCGTCCCGGCGGGCTCGCGCGCCTTGCCGAGTTGATCGCGTCGACCGGCGCGTCGATCCGCGAAATCATCCACGACCGCGCGTTTTCCGGCCCGGACCTGTCGGCTGTGCGGGTCGTCTGCGACGTCGAAACCACCGGTCACGCGCATGTGCGCCGGCTGCACGACGCGCTGTCGGCGGCAGGCCTGACGATCTCCGACTAGGCGAGATTCAGTACGGAATGCCGACGCCGCGGTAGACGAACTGCAGGATCCACGCGGGGCCGATCAGCAGGAATTGCAGGTCCTGCAGGAACTTGGGCTTGCGTCCCTCGATCGCGTGGCCGACGAACTGGCCGATCCACGCGACGACGAAGACGCCTGCCGCGATCCACAGTCCGTTGGGGCCGAGCAGCGGCACCGGCGCGATCATCAGCGCGGCCATCGCCAGCATGCCGACCGCCATCGTGATCGACATCCGCGCGTAATAGACGATCGCGAGCGCGATGAAGATGCAGGTGGCGACGGGCGAGGCGATCCACATCGCCGCAAGCGCGCTCCACATGATGAGCGGGACGCACACCCAGTGGATCGCCTTGTTGACCGGGTTCTGGTGCGTCTCTCCGTACTGGTCCAGCAGGGCGTCGAGCCTGGTCATGGAGTCCTCCCGCGTGGCCGTCCTTCGTGATCGTCCCACTTCGCGCGGGACTCGTCCACCCCGCGCGGGCGGCCGAGGCGCCTCGGCTATAATCGCGGCAAGATCGCCCGATCGCTCGTTCGGCGGAGCGCGACGTCGTGGCGCCCGTCGGGCGGCACGTGAAAGTCGAACCTTGGAGGATTCATGAAACGCTTCCTGCGCGGCATCGCCGCGCTTCTCGCCGGCGTCGCCCTCTGCGCGCCGGCCGTTGCAGCCGAGCAGTTCATCAACGTGCTGACCGGCGGCACCAGCGGCGTCTATTACCCGCTCGGTGTCGCGCTCGGCAACAACATCGGCAAGGCGATGCCGGGCGTCAAGACGTCCGTGCAGGCAACCAAGGCGTCGGTCGAGAACCTGAATCTCCTGCAGGCGGGGCGCGGCGAGATCGCGTTCACCCTCGGCGACTCGCTTTCCGATGCATGGAAGGGCAACGAGGAAGCGGGCTTCAAGACGCCGCTCAAGAAATTGCGGGGCATCGCCGCGATCTACCCCAACTACATCCAGATCGTTGCCCGCGCCGATGCCGGGATCAAGACCCTCGCCGACCTCAAGGGAAAGAAGATCTCCGTCGGTGCTCCGAAATCCGGCACTGAGCTCAACGCGCGCGCCATCCTCAATGCGGCGGGGATCACGTACAAGGATTTTGCCAAGGTCGAGTACCTGCCGTTCGGCGAGTCGGTCGAGCTCATGAAGAACCGCCAGCTCGACGTGACGCTGCAGTCGGCCGGCCTCGGCGTGTCCGCGCTGCGCGACCTCGCGACGTCGGTCGACATCATCGTCGTGCCGATCCCTCCGGACGTGATCAAGAAGACCAACGATCCCGCGTATCTGCCGGCGACGATTCCCGCCAACACCTACCGCGGACAGACAGCCGACGTCCCCGCGGCTGCGGTGCAGAACTATCTCGTCACCCACGATGGCGTGTCCACCGACACGGTGTACGGCATGACGAAGGCGTTGTGGACCGGCCTCGACCAGCTCGTTGCGGCGCACTCGGCCGCGAAGGCGATCGATCCCAAGCACGCACTGGAAGGCATGCCGGTGCCGCTGCATCCCGGCGCCGAGAAGTACTACAAGGAAGTCGGGATCATCAAGTGAACGCGTTGCCCGGTCGACGCGATGACCGCCACACCTGACGTCCCGACGGTTCCGTTGCAGGCGGCGGAAGCCGCCTTCGACGAGACCGGCGTCAAGCGCGAGCTCGCCGGCAACGCGTGGAAGGTCGTCGCCGGAGTCGCCCTCGCCTTCTCGACGTATCAGCTGGTAGTCGCCGCGTTCAGCCCGCTGTCGAGCCTTGTCACGCGCTCGCTGCACGTCGGATTCCTGCTGCTGCTCGCGTTCCTGATCCACCCGGTTTCGACGAAGGCGGACCGCCATCGCATCGCGTGGTACGACGCGTTTTTCGCGGCCCTCGCATTCACGCTCGCGCTCTACCACTGGGTCTTCGAAGCGGACCTGATCCAGCGCTCGGGCGATCCGACGATTGCCGATCTCGTGGTCGGAACGGCGACGATCCTGCTGCTGTTCGAAGCCGCGCGGCGCGTGCTCGGCCCGGCGCTGCCGATCATCTGCGCCGCATTCCTCGCCTACGGGTTGTTCGGCCAATACCTGCCGGCGGCGATCGCGCACCGCGGCTTCTATTTCAGCGAGGTCGTGAACCAGCTCTATCTCGGCACCGAGGGAATCTACGGAATACCGACGCTCGTTTCCGCGACCTACATCTTCCTGTTCATCCTGTTCGGCAGCTTCCTCGAGCACGCGGGGATGATCAGCCTCTTCAACAACATCGCGCTCGGCTTCGTCGGCCACGCGCGCGGCGGACCGGCCAAGGTCGCGGTGATCTCGTCCGGCATGATGGGCACGATCTCGGGCTCCGGCGTGGCCAACGTGCTCACGGTCGGCCAGTTCACGATCCCGCTGATGAAGCGATTTGGCTATTCGTCGGTGTTCGCGGGCGCGGTCGAGGCGACGGCCAGCATGGGCGGCCAGATCATGCCGCCGGTGATGGGCGCGGTCGCGTTCATCATGGCGGAAACGCTCAACGTGCCGTACGTGACTATCGTCAAGGCTGCCATCATTCCGGCGATCCTCTATTACGCGACGGCATTCTGGATGGTCCATCTCGAAGCCGGGCGTGCCGGTCTCATGGGCCTGCCGAAAGCCGATTGCCCAAACCCATGGGAAGCGATCCGGCGGAAGTGGTACCTGATGCTGCCGCTCGCCGTGCTCGTGTTCATGCTGTTCGACGGTTTCACGCCGATGTTCTCCGGCATCGTCGGCCTTGCGCTGACGGCGGTGCTGATCCTCGGCGCCGGAATCGCGTCCGGCTACGGCTCGATGACGTTCCGCATCGTCTTCTGGGTGATCCTCGGGTTCGGCACCGCAAGCTTCTTCAAGTACGGCATCTGGCCCATCATCGCGATGATCGCGACGCTGGTCGCCGTGAATTTCGTCATCAAGGGCGGCCGTGACACGCTCGCGATCATGCGCGGAAGCCTGATCGACGGCGCGAAGCAGGCGGTCGCGGTCGGCATCGCGTGCGCGATCGTCGGCGTGATCATCGGCGTGCTGACGCTGACCGGCGCCGCCTCCAATTTCGCCGGGTTCGTGCTCGACATCGGCAAGACGAGCCTTTTCCTGTCGCTGGTCCTGACGATGGCCGTGTGCCTCGTGCTCGGGATGGGCATTCCGACGATCCCGAATTACATCATCACGAGCGCCATCGCGGCGCCCGCGCTGCTCAGCCTCGGCGTGCCACTGATCGTCTCGCACATGTTCGTGTTCTATTTCGGCATCATGGCCGACCTGACGCCTCCGGTCGCGCTGGCGGCGTTTGCGGCAGCGTCGATCGCGAAGGCCTCGCCGATGAAGATCGGCTGGAAGGCGACGCACATCGCGATTGCCGGCTTCGTCATTCCCTACATGGCCGTCTACGATCCCGCGCTGATGGTCCAGGGTGGAACGTGGCTCGACACCGTGTACGTCGTGTTCAAGGCGCTGGTCGCGATCGGGCTGTGGGGCGGCGCCGCGGTCGGCTACCTGCGCGGACCGCTCAACTGGCCGGAGCGGGCCTTCGCGACGGGGGCGGCAAGCCTGCTCGTGGCGGCGATCCCCTGGACCGACGAGGCCGGATTCGTCGCCAGCGCCACTTTCGTCGCTTGGCATTGGTATCGCACGCGGCGCGTCGGCCCCACGGCGCGCGCGTAAAACCGCACTCGCTAGCGCCCGCGTTCGTGGACGCGATCTGCCTTCTCGTCGCCGGTGTCGTGCGCGTCGCATTGCCGGGACCGGAGTTCACCGTTTCGTGGGAGCACTCGGTGCAGAAGTCGCGCTGGGAGGAACGCTATCGCATCGACGGCGATTCGCTGCTGCTCGTCGAGGCGCGCGTATCGGGCACCGGCGCCGGCATGGAGCCCCCGGCCGGCGCAACCTTTCGCGACGACATCTGGTCGTGGCAGCCGCGCACGCGGTTTCCCGAGCTTCGGCTGACGCACTCGGGTTACACCCGCGACTACTCGGTGTGCTGGCGCGACGGCTGCCGCGAATTGTCTGCGCTCACCGGGCCGGCGGAGGATGGTGCCGCGGTCGTGCTTCGCGCTTGCGGCTGAGACTGCCTGGAGCCCGTATCATTCAGGCCGCTCCGCTGACGTCCGGCCGCGGCGGCTTGCGGATGAGGGTGCTGACACGCGTCGGGAACGTTCCCATCTTGCGATCGAGAAAGAAATTGCGCAGCGTCCGGCCGATCGTGCGGAACGCCAGCGCTTCCCAGGGAATCTCGTGTTCGGCGAACAGGCGCACCTCGAGGCTTTCGGGGCCCGGCCCGAAATCGAGGTCGACGAGTCGCGCGCGAAAGATCACGTAGACCTGGCTGATCTGCGGCAGGCTGATCATCGTGTAGAGGTCGCCGATCTCCACTCGCGCGTTGGCCTCCTCCAGCGTCTCCCGGAGGGCCCCCGCGAAGATCGTCTCGCCGTTTTCGAGGAAGCCGGCGGGCAGCGTCCACAATCCGCGCCGCGGCTCGATCGCGCGCAGGCACAGCAGCACGCGATCCTCCCATTCCGGCAGGCAGCCGACGACGATTTTCGGGTTCTGGTAGTGGATGGTGCCGCACGCCGCGCAGACAAAGCGGGGAAGCGTGTCGCCGTCGGGGATGCGGAGCTCGATCCGGTCGGATCCGCAGTGGCTGCAGAATTTCATCGCAACGATTATGCGGTTCGCCGGATGCTTTAGTCCATCGTCAAGCCGGCATGGCGTGCGCCGCGCCTTTCCGTTCATACTTGCAGCCCTGCCATCGAGCCGCGCTGCGCCATGGCATCACCGGAAAGAGCTCCATGAAACGTTCGTTGCTGCCGGATGCCGTCGAGAATTATGTCTGCGACACGATAACCCGTGAAAGCGCCGTGCAGCGACGGCTGCGGGAGGAAACCGCGCGGCTGCCCAATGCCGGCATGCAGATCGGCGCGGATCTGGGAGCCTTGCTCGCGCTCCTCGTGCACGCAATCGGTGCCCGACGCGCGATAGAAATCGGCACGTTCACCGGCTACAGCGCACTCGCGGTCGCATCCGCGCTGCCTGCCGACGGCCTGCTCGTGGCCTGCGACGTCAACGCCGACTGGACGGCGATCGGGCGCCGGCATTGGGAGGAAGCAGGCGTTGCCGCCCGCATCGACCTGCGACTGGGGCCGGCGACGGAAACGCTCGCGCAGTTGCGCAAGTCCTCTGGCGCCGGCAGCTTCGACTTCGCGTTCATCGACGCCGACAAGCTCGCGTACGACGCGTATTACGAAGCGTGCCTCGAACTCGTCCGTCCCGGCGGATTGATCGCGCTCGACAACATGCTGTGGAGCGGCGCGGTCGCGGACCCGGCGATCACCGACGCGAGCACCGTGGCGCTGCGCACGCTCAACGCGAAGGTCAGCGCCGATCCGCGCGTCGAGGCGTGCCTCCTCACGATCGGCGACGGCGTGATGCTCGCGCGTCGGCGCTGAGCTCGGGACCTGCTAGGGCCGAATGAATGTCTCGCGGTAATACTTCATTTCCGCGATCGACTCGTAGACGTCGGCGAGCGCCTCGTGCTTGCCTTCCTTCGGAATCCCCTTCATCAGCTCGGGTTTCCAGCGGCGCGCCAATTCCTTCAGCGTCGATACGTCGAGGTTGCGGTAGTGGAAATAGTCCTCGAGCTGCGGCATCCAGCGCGCGAGGAAACGCCGGTCCTGGCAGATCGAGTTGCCGCACATCGGCGAAGCCTTCCCGGGCACGTGCTCGCGCAGGAACGCGAGCGCCGCGGCCTCGACCGCCGCTTCGGTGAAGGTCGATGCCTTCACGCGGTCGATCAGGCCGGAGCGCCCGTGCGTGCCCTTGTTCCACGAATCCATCGCGTCGAGCGCAACGTCGTCCTGATGGAGGGCCCATACCGGCGCTTCGGCGACCGTCGCGAGATCGCCATCGGTGACGACGAGCGCCACTTCGATGATGCGGTCGCTTTCGGGCTTCAAGCCCGTCATCTCGAGGTCGATCCAGATGAGGCGGGAGGCGTCGGCAGGCATGGCGGATGAGCGTAGAATGAGCCGTGCATTCTCGCACATCGCGCCGCTCTCCACGGCGGCTTTCTTCCGCACATCATGACTGCAGCGACTTTCACCCTGGTCTTTCTCGTTGCGCTTGCCCTCTCGCTCGCGGCAAAGCTCTGGCTCGCGCGCCGGCAGATCCGCTTCGTCGCCGCGCATCGCGCCGAGGTGCCGCCGGCGTTCGCGGATCGTATCGCGCTCGCCGCGCACCAGAAGGCCGCCGACTACACGGTCGCGCGCACACGCTTTGGCATCGCCGAGACCGCCGTTGAAACCGTGCTCCTGCTGGCGCTGACGCTGGGCGGCGGACTCGCGGCGCTCGTCGCGTGGACCGGATCGCTCGGACTCCCGTCGCTCGTCCAGGACCTGGCGCTCATCGTCGCCGTCGCGCTGATCGCGGGCGCCGTCGGCCTCCCGTTTTCGTACGTCAACACGTTCGGCATCGAAGCGAAATTCGGCTTCAACCGGACGACGCGCAGGACCTGGCTCACCGACATCGCCAAGGGCGTCGCGGTGAGCGCCGCGCTGGGCCTGCCGCTCGCTGCGCTGATCCTGTGGCTGATGGGCGCGATGGGGACGTACTGGTGGCTGTGGGCCTGGGCCGCGTGGGTTGCTTTCCAGTTTCTGGTGCTGGCGCTCTACCCCACGGTCATCGCGCCGCTGTTCAACAAATTCTCGCCGCTGCCGGAAGGACCGGCGCGCTCGGTTATCGAGGCGCTGCTCGCGCGCTGCGGCTTCGCGAACAAGGGGCTCTTCGTGATGGATGGCTCCCGCCGCTCGAGCCACGGCAATGCGTTCTTCACCGGTTTCGGCCGGGCCAAGAGAATCGTGTTCTTCGATACGCTTCTCGCCCGTCTCGCGCCCGACGAGGTCGAGGCCGTCCTCGCCCACGAGCTCGGCCATTTCCGGCTGCATCACGTGCTGAAGCGAATGGTGTGGTCCGCCACGCTGGCGATCTTCTTTCTTGCGCTTCTCGCCGCGCTCGCCGCGGCGCCGTGGTTCTACGAGGGACTCGGCGTGCCGGCGTCGCCCGAGCGTCCGGGCGTCGCCCTGATCCTGTTCTTCCTCGCGCTTCCCGTGTTCACGTTCATGCTCGGGCCGCTGTCGTCGCTCTACTCGCGCCGCCACGAATTCGAGGCGGACGCGTTCGCGGCGCAGAACGCGTCGGCACGCTCGCTCGCGCAGGCGCTCGTGAAGCTGTACGAGGACAACGCGTCGACGCTGACGCCGGATCCCATCTATTCGGCGGTGTACGATTCGCATCCGCCGGCGGCGTTGCGCATCGCGCGACTCTCGACGTCCTGACGATCCGTTACGGGAAGGAGGCCTGCCATGATCCGAACCGGAATTTCCGTTGCACTGGTGGCGCTGGTTGCCGCGTCGACGCTGGCGCTCGCGCAGACGCCGCCCGCGCCTTTCTCGAAGGGCGACGCCAAGGCCGGGAAGGCGCTGGTCGATCGCGATTGCGTCAGCTGTCACGCGGCCAAGTTCGCGAACGACCCCGACCGGATGTATACGCGCGCCGACCACCGCGTGAAGACCCCGGGCAAGCTTCTCGCGCAGGTGCAGGCGTG
Organism: uncultured beta proteobacterium; assembly: GCA_963816925.1. Lineage (GTDB taxonomy): Bacteria > Pseudomonadota > Gammaproteobacteria > Burkholderiales > Casimicrobiaceae > CAIWHR01. The sequence continues at coordinate 71,437 of CAWFMY010000035.1, forward strand.
CAACACGAACCTCGGCAAGGGCTACTTTCCCGAGGAAGAGGAGCACATCGCGGCCTACCTCAACCTGCAGTTCTACAAATTCGCGCCGTGACCAACGAGGCGGGGCGCGCGCTTGCCGCGCGGCACTGCCGGCCCGGAGCCGTCCGCCTGTCGGCCGCCGAGCGGGCGACGCATCTCGCGGCGCTGCCCGGATGGAAATTCGGCCGCGGCACGATCGCGAAGACGTTCCGCTTTCCCGGCTACCCCGAGACGATCGCCTTCGTGAATGCCGTGGCGGCGATCGCGCAGCGCGAGGACCATCATCCGGACCTTTCGGTGCACTACGACCATTGCGACGTCGTGTGGTCGACGCACAGCGCGGGCGGCGTCACGTTGAACGACATCATCTGCGCGGCGCAAGTCGACGGCCTGTGACCTCGGCGTCGCCTGCCCACGACGCCATGCGCGACGGGCTCGTCGTCGCCTGCCGCAGGCGGAACTTCACGGTCGTGCTCGACGGCGGCGAGATCGTCGACTGCGTACTCAAAGGCCGCGGCACGACGCTCGCGTGCGGCGATCGCGTGCAGGTCGCGCGGGCCGCGGGAGGCGGAGCGATCGAGACGGTCGCGCCGCGCACGTCGCTCCTCTACCGTTCCGACGCGTTCCGCGAAAAGCTGATTGCGGCCAACGTCACGCAGGTCTGCGGCGTCGCCGCGCCGGGCCTGTCGCTGGACGAGGAGCTCATTCATCGGTGGACGATCGCGGCCGAGGCGCAGGAGTGCCGGTTCGTGCTGGTCGCCAACAAGTCCGACCTCCCCGGATTCGACGAGCTGATGGCGCGACTCGAACCCTTCGCCAAGCTGGGCTACCCGATCGTCCCGCTGGCGGCGACACAAGACGCGACGCCGCTCCTGCCGTGGCTCGCCGGCCAGCACACCGCGTTGATCGGCCAATCGGGCATGGGCAAATCGACGATCCTCAACGCGGTCGCACCCGACGCAGGCGCAAAGACGGCGGAAATTTCGGAGGCGCTCGCCACGGGGCGGCATACGACCTCCAATTCGACGCTGCATCTCTTGCCCGCCGCGTCCGGCGACGGCTGGATCGTCGATACACCGGGGCTGAAGGCGTTCGGGCTCGCCCACATCGCGCCGGACGACGTCGCGCACGCGTTCGTCGAGTTGCGACCGTTTCTCGGGCAGTGCCGGTTTCGCGACTGCCGGCACTTGAACGAGCCCGGGTGCGCGGTGCAGGACGCCGTCGAAAACGGCCACATGGCGCCGCATCGCCTCGCGCTGCTGCACGAGCTGTTCGCGGTCAGCGCCGCGGCGCGCGCGCCGGGGCGCTGACCAATCCCGGCAGTAGAACCTTTCTCAAAATCCCGGCGAGCGGCCCGAGAGCGCGAAGGCCCGCAGCGAGCCCCGAGATAGTACATAGACGTACAGCGAGGGGCGAGCCTCATTTGCCAACTGAGAACGACAAAGCTATCGGGTCGCGCAGCCTATTTTGGGATAGGTTCTAGCTACCCGCCTCCCGGCGCCCAGTACGCGAGCGTCAGCAGCAACATGAATAGCAGCCACAGGACGAGCGCGCGCCAGACGAGACCGACGCCGCTCGGCAACAGCTCCGCGTCGGCGGGGTCGCCCGTGCCCATCTCCGGCCGGTATTCGGGCTCGCCGCCCGGCACCGGCAGCGCACCGCCGAGAACGACACCGAGCGCGCCGCCGCCGCTCGCGAGCACGATGCCCGCGTGCTCGCCGCCGTCCTGCTTCGCCCAGCTCGCGGCCTGCGTCCGCCAGCAATGCACGGCATCCTCGAAATCGCCGACGATGGCAAACGACAGCGCGGTGAGGCGCACCGGGACCCAGTCGAGCAGCCAGAGCAGGCGGCGCGCCGGCGCGCCGAATGCCGCGCGCGCCCGGGCGATCGGAGTGACGTCCGTGCCCGCATGCGCGTCGCCCTTCCACTCCTCCGCCAGCAGCGCGGCGGCGCGGTACAAGACCGCGCCCGCGGGCCCGGGCAAAACGGTGAACCAGAACAGCGCGGCGAACACCTGCCGATAGGAATCCATGAGGCCCTGCTCGATTGCGAGCTTCGCGATGTCCGTCGCGGAAAGATCCGCGGCAACGCTTCCCCGCCACGCCGCGAGCGCGCGCCGCGCCACCGGGATATCGCCGGCCTTGAGCGCGGTGACGACATCCGTGTACGCGTGGCTGAAGCGGCGAAAGCCCATGAGCAGGTACAGGACCACGATGTCCCAGGCGAGCCCCAGCAGCGGTTGCACGGCGGTGAGCACGGCATGGACGACGGCAGCGATCAGTACCGGCGGGACGAGCGCGGCGATGGTGGCGAAGACGCCTTGCTGCGCAGTCCCGGCGTTCAGCTTTTCCTCGAGCCACCGCGCATAGCCGATGAAAATGCGCTCGAGCGCGACGCGCCAGCGAAAGGCGCGCCATTGCTCCAGGCCCAGCGCAGCGAGGACGGCGATGAAGTTCATGGCCGGAAGAATTCCTTTTTCACCGCCCGGAAGATCGGCGTGTCCGCCTCGCCCAGCCATTCGAAGACGACCATCTCGCGCGTGACGATGCGCACGCCCTCCTTGCGCATCCGGGCGATCGCCATGTCGCGATCGAACTCGCGGCGCGACCCCACGCCGTCGGCCACGACGTAGACCTCCTTGCCTTCTTCGAGCAGCTCGAGCGCCGTCTGGAGCAGGCACACGTGCGTCTCGACGCCGGCCAGGATGACCTGCGCCCGGTCGGCGCCCGGCAGCCCCACGAGGCACTCGGCCGCGACACAGGAAAATTTCGTCTTCGCGCCGATGGCGGCATCGGGCAGCAGCGCGCGAACCTCGGGAATCGTCGGCCCAAGGCCTTTCGCGTACTGCTCGGTCGCCGCGACCGGCACGCCCATCTTTTGCGCGGCGCGAACGAGCCACACGATGCTGGCGACAACCTGCGCGTGGTCGTGGATCGCCGGCATCATCTTCTTCTGCACGTCGATGACGAGCAGAAGCGAGCGGTCGCGGTCGATGATCATGGCGGCGACGAATGGCCGGTCACGATCGCAGTTCCGGCCGGTCGCGGTATTGCTCGAGCGCTTCGGGGTTGGCGAGCGCCTCGATGTTCTTCACGGGCAGCCCGTGCACCACGTTGCGAACGGCGAGTTCGACGATCTTGTTGCTCTTGGTCCGCGGTATGTCGGTCACCTGCACCACGCGCGCGGGCACGTGGCGGGGCGTCGTGTTGACGCGGATATGGGCGCGAATCCGTTCGATAAGGGTCTCGTCGAGCGTGACGCCGTCCTTGAGCTTCACGAACAGCACGACGCGCACGTCGCCGACCTCGCCCGGCGGCCAGTCCTGGCCGATGACGAGGCTCTCGACGACCTCGGGCAGCTGCTCGACCTGGCGATAGATCTCCGCGGTGCCGATGCGCACGCCGCCCGGATTCAGCGTCGCGTCGGAACGGCCGTGGATGACGAGGCCGTCGTGCTCGGTGAGCTCGACGTAGTCGCCATGGCACCAAACGCCGGGAAAGCGCTCGAAATAGGCGGCGCGATACCGCGCATCGCCCGGGTCGTTCCAGAACCCGACCGGCATGCACGGGAACGGCGCCGTGCAGACGAGCTCGCCGCGCACGCCCGTTCCCGCCGGGATCGGCTTGCCGTCGTCGTCGAAGACGTCGACCGCGAGCCCGAGGCCGCGGCACTGCAGTTCGCCGCGCCAGACGGGCAGTGTCGGGTTGCCGAGCGCGAAGCAGGACACGATATCCGTGCCGCCCGAGATCGACGACAGGCACAGGTCGTCCTTGACGCACTGGTAGACGTAATCGAAGCTCTCCTCCGCGAGCGGGCTGCCGGTGGAGAACATCGTCCGCAGGTCCGTCAGCTCGAAATCCTTGCGCGGCACGACCCCGAGCTTTTTCGCGGCGTCGATGTATTTGGCCGACGTGCCGAAGTGCGTCATCCGCTCGTCCTCGGCGAAATTCCACAGCGCGCGGCCCCGGTCAATGAAAGGAGCGCCGTCGAAAAGCAGCAGCGTGGCGCCCGCGCCGAGGCCCGACACCAGCCAGTTCCACATCATCCAGCCGCACGTCGTGAAATAGAACAGGCGGTCGCCCCGCTTCAGGTCACCGTGAAGAAGGTGCTCCTTGAGGTGCTGCAGCAGCGTCCCGCCCGCGCCGTGGACGATGCATTTCGGCTCGCCCGTCGTGCCGGACGAATAGAGGATGTACGTCGGGTGATCGAAGGGCAGGCGCGCGAACTCGATCGGACCCGCCGCGTGCGGCGCCATGAAGTCGTCCCAGCGTATCGCGCCGCGAATCCGCGACAGGTTCGCCATGGGTCCGCCGGAGCGCTCGAGATACGGCACCACGATGACGCGCTCGACCGTGGGCAATCCGTCCACGATTTCCGCGAGCTTGTCGACGATCGGCAGCGCCTTGCCGTTGTACCAGTAGCCGTCGACGGCCACGAGCACGCGCGGCTCGATTTGACCGAAGCGGTCGAGCACGCCGCGCACGCCGAAATCGGGCGAGCACGACGACCAGATCGCGCCGAACGACGTCGCGCCCAGCGTCGCGACGATCGCCTCGGGAAGATTGGGCACGAATGCCGCGATGCGGTCGCCGGCGACGATGCCGGATGCCTTCAATGCCGCCGCCATCCGCGCAACGAGCGCCGTCAACTCGCCGTGAGTCACGCGGCGCCGATCGCGGTCCTCGCCGCGAAAAACGAGCGCATCCGCGGCGTCGTCGCAACCGCGAAGGGCCAGCAGGTTCTCGGCGAAATTGAGGCGTGCGTCGGGAAACCAGCGCGCCCCGGGCATCTTGTGTCCATCCACCAGCGTGCGTTCGCCGCGCTCGCCGACCACGCCCGGCGAAATCCCAGAGTGCGCGCCAGAACGCTTCCCGCTCGTCGTTCGACCAGCGCCACAGCGACGCGTAATCGGGAAATGACCGGCCCGTCTCGCTCGCGACGCGACGCGTGAATTCCGTCATATTCGCCGCCGCGATTCGCGCGGGCGACGGTTGCCAAAGGGGAACGTTCGTCGTCATGGTCGTGGGCGGGACACCGCGCTCCGCGTAGTCGCGGTCAGCCCGGCTCCAGCGTCTGCAAGGTTGCCTTGATTCTATCCGGCAGCGGCACCGGGCGTCCGCTCGCGATGTCGATCCACACGATCTTCGCCGCGCCATCGGCGAATTTCCGTCCGTCGCGCCAGATCTCGTAGAAGCTGCCAACGCTGGAACGGCCGGGATCGCCGAGGAACATCCGCACCTCGAGGTCGCCGGGATAGACGAGCGGCAGCAGGAAGGTGCAACTGGCGTTGACGACGACCGGGCCCGTGACATCGTGGGGCTTGCTTTCCGGATCCAGCGCCTGCACCCACTCGATCCGAGCCTGCTCCATGTAGCGGAAATACACCGTATTGTTGACGTGGCCGAGCGTGTCCATGTCGCCCCAGCGGATGGCCTGGAGCGACGTATGGACGAGCAATCGGGGTTTGTGGGTCAAGGCTGCTCCGGCGCTCGGCAATGCGGGCCGCGCGCATTCCGCACCGCAAGTCGCTGCCGCGGATTATACAATTGCGTTCCACGGACGACGGCGGGGACCCCGGCATGGAACGCGAAGCAATGGCATACGACGTCGTGATCGTCGGCGGCGGCCCCGCGGGACTCGCCGCGGCGATAAGGCTCAAGCAGCGCGCGCAGGAAGGCGGCAAGGACGTCAGCGTCGTCGTGCTGGAAAAAGGATCCGAGCTCGGCGCGCACATACTTTCCGGCGCCGTGATGGACCCGCGGGCGCTCACCGAGCTCCTGCCCGACTGGAAAGAGCGCGGCGCGCCGCTGCACACGCCGGTGAGCGAGGACCGGTTCTACCTCCTGACCGAAAAAAAGGCGATTCACAACCCGCACTGGTTGTTGCCGGACTGCTTCATCAACGACGGCTACTACATCGTGAGCCTCGCCAACGTCGTCCGCTGGCTCGGGCAGCAGGCGGAAGCCCTCGGCGTGGAGATCTTCGCCGGGTTCGCCGGCGCGGAGGTGCTATACGACGAACACGGCGCGGTGCGCGGCGTCGCGACCGGCAACATGGGCGTGGGCAAGGACGGCCAGCCGACGGCCAACTTCCAGCCCGGGGTCGAACTCCTCGGCAAGTACACGCTGTTTGCCGAAGGCGCGCGCGGCCACCTCGGCAAGGCGGTGATCGCGCGCTACAAGCTCGACGAAGGCCGCGATCCGCAAACATGGGGCCTCGGGATCAAGGAACTGTGGGAGGTGGACGCCGGGAAACATGTGCCCGGCCTCGTGCTGCACAGCGCGGGCTGGCCCCTCGACAATGCGACCTATGGCGGCGGCTTCATGTATCACTTCGAGGACCGTCAGGTTTCGATCGGGCTGGTCGTCGGGCTCGGCTACACCAATCCGTACCTCGAGCCGTTCCAGGAATTCCAGCGCTACAAGACCCATCCGGCGATCCGCGCGTTCCTCGAAGGCGGCAAGCGCATCGCCTACGGCGCGCGCGCGATCAACGCAAGCGGCCTCCAATCGCTGCCGAAACTCGCGTTTCCCGGCGGCGCCCTGATCGGCTGCGATGCCGGGTTTCTCAACGCGCCGCGAATCAAGGGTTCGCACGCGGCGATCAAGTCCGGGATGATGGCCGCGGAGGCGGCGTTCGATGCGCTGGCGGCCGGCCGCGCGCATGACGAACTCGCCGCGTATCCGGCGGCGTTCGACGCTTCCTGGCTGCACGACGAGCTCCACCGCGCGCGCAACTTCAAGCCCTACCTCGACCGCGGGCTTTTCTCCGGCGCGCTGCTGTTCGGGATCGACCAGCTCATTCTGCGCGGCAAGGCACCGTGGACACTGCATCGACGCCAGGCCGATCACGAAAAACTGAAGCCCGCGGCCGAATGCCACGCCGATCGACTATCCGAAGCCGGACAACACGCTCACCTTCGACAAGCTGTCGTCGGTGTTCCTGTCGAACACCAACCACGAAGAGAACCAGCCGTCCCACCTCACGCTGAAAGACCCGTCCGTTCCGGTGGCGATCAATTGGACGCGATTCGCGGGACCGGAAGCGCGCTACTGTCCGGCGGGCGTCTACGAATTCGTGAAGGCGGAGGACGGCGCGGAGCGGTTGCAGATCAACGCGCAGAACTGCGTGCACTGCAAGACCTGCGACATCAAGGATCCAACCCAGAATATCGTCTGGATCGCACCCGAAGGCGGAGGCGGACCGCTGTATCAGAACATGTAGACGGGCAGCCAAAAAAAGCCGGCGCGGGGCCGGCTTTGACTCCATGCGATTGCTTTGCGGGGCGGTGATGGTCACCCGCCGAGATGCACCTCGTACTTCGCGCCGTTCGACATCGTGCAAGTTCCGGCGCCCTGGTACGGCGTGTTCATCTTGTAATCGCAGCTCATGTAGGTGCCGCGCGGGCCATACGCATTGGCGACGCCGCGCTTGTCGTCGCCGGACACGCGCGTCGCTTCGCCGGACAGGAGCTCGCCCTTGTAGTCGAGCTGGAATCGGCCCTTGCCGGTCATCATGTTGGTGACGGTCCCGGTCATCATGCCGGTCTCCGTCGCGATTTCGTTGACCGGATAGAGCCGCGCGTTGAGCATCGCGGCAGCGGGCGGGCCTGCGACGTACGGGCGGCCGGCGGACGGTGGCGCCGCATACGGCGCGTTGTAGGGACAGCGGATAGGCGGATGAGTACGGATAGACGGGCGTGCCGTCCGGGGCCAGCGGAACAACGTAGCATCCTGTCAGAGCCAGCGCTGGGAGTGCAGCTGCCGCAGCGAGTCGCTTCGAGACGCTTAGCATTGAGGGTTCCTTGATTTCGAATGCGGGCACGTGCCCGCGGATCCACGCTGCGCGCGCCTGCGTTGGACGTAAAGGTGCGCTTCCGTGGTGGCGCGCTCCGATACCCCGGGTGGCAAAAAACGCTACCCGGTGCACCTAATGTCGAAGGTCGAATCCGGCAATTGCGGACAAGCGCCCGTGACTTGTCTGGGGCGCCTTCTTTCATTGACGGTGTATTCGACGGCTACCACCGCGGCACAGACGAACGCGGTCAGCCTCTCAACCGCCATCCCCTGCCAGGTGCGCTACTTTGGCTTGCGCGAGCGGGGTGGCGCGGAGGGAAGATCCCGGCCGAGCATGGGATTGAGCAGGCGCCCGGCGGGGACGGGATCGCGATCCTTGCGGCGCAACGCGCGAAACGCGCGCGGCTCCCACGGGCGGATCGCGAGCAGCATGCTGGCGCCGTGGCGCTCGGACAACGGCAGCGCGCGGTCGGCCGCATGCAGGTCCGCGAATTCGTTGGCGACGCGCCGCATCCGCGCGGTCACCTCGCTCGTGCTGTGGCGCGACAGCATGCCGTTGACGTACAGGAACAACTCGCCCGGTCGATCGAACTTGCTCGACAGGAATTCGGACTCCACGCGGGCACGGAAATAACGCTGGATCGGCCCTCCCGGAAGCCACGCGAACGTGCGGTCGATCAGCGAGCGGATCCGGTTGCCCGGACCGAGCTCGATGATCCGCTGCCGGTCGAGACGCGTGAGGCAGCGAATGCATTCCGCCTCCGGGATGTCGTAGGTTTCGACGATCTGCTGGAACGTCCAGTTGCCGACGGCGCAAAGCGCGATCAGCATCAACGTCGGGTCGGAGACGATTTCCCGCTCCTGCTCCGCAGTGAGGTGGGTCATCCCGGCGTCCTCCGACGTGGCTTCGCGCATCAACTCGCTGAAGTCGATGCCGGCCACGCTGCAAATGTCCTCCAGCCGCTGCAGCGTGAAATCGCGGCGCGAGAACATCCGCTTGACGCTCGCCTCGCTGAGACCCAGCCCGACGGCCACCATTGCGTACGTGACGGCGCGCCCTTTCAGCATCCGTTTCAGCGCATCGACCAGCGCGAGCGCGTGCATCGCGACCTCCCCTCGCCCCGTGGCCGACGGGGCAATTGCGCTATTGAACCATGCATCGCCGCCGAACTCATCCCGGGCACGGAACCGGAAAAGACAAAGGCCTCCCCGCGGAGGCCCTTGCCCGATGCGAACAACAAAGCGGAGCGGCTCGCGCCGTCCCGCCGGAGCCGCCTACATCACCGGCAGCTTCTTTCCTCCAAGCGGCGCTTTCCTGACGAGCTTGAGCTCGAGCACGCCTTCATGATACTTGGCCTCGCTCAATGCCTCGTTGAGTTCGACGGGGAGCGTGAAGCTGCGATAAACGTTGCCGAAATACCGCTCGCTCCGGAGGACCTTGTCACCTTCCTTCTTCTCCCATTCCCGCTTTGCTTCGGCGGTGATGGTGACCTGGTTCCCTTCGATCTCGACGTTGATGTCCTCCTTTTTCACGCCAGGCATTTCGGCGTGGATCATGTAGCCGTCACCGGTTTCGGTCACGTCCATCTTGATCGTGACCGGCGACCGCGCGCCCTCGAGACGTACTGGCGCAAAAAAGCCGCGGAACAACTCATCCATTCCTGTATCGGTGAACGGGTCATAGGTAACGAGGTTCGTCATGTGCCTTCCTTCCATTGCTCTTTCTTGGTTCGGAACTGGAGCCCTCTAGTCCCTCCCCAATACCAATTATCCGTTCCGTCAATGCCGGTACAAGCGGACAGATTGACCTTGATCAAGGCCGTTTCGAATTTCGGATCGATCGCGCGGAATGCGCGAGCACGCTCGCGGCGCGCTCGACGCAACGGGTCGCCGACGTCGGCGCGACTCGAAAGGCTCAGCCGCCCCACAGCCACGCCGCGCCGCGCACGCCGCTCGAATCGCCATGCCGGTGCCGGACGAGGCGCGTGTCGACGCGGTCGGAGAAGATCCACGGTTCCCACAGCGCCGGCACGTTGCGATAGAGCCGCCCGATGTTCGACATGCCGCCACCGAGCACGATGACATCCGGATCGAGCAGGTTGACCACGTGCGCGAGCGCGCGCGCGAGACGATCCTCGTAGCGCGCGAACGTCGCTTCGCAGGCCTCGTCGCCCAGTTCCGCGCGGGCGACGATCGTGTGTGATTTCAGCGGCTCGCCGCCGCCGTGCAGGTGATCGCGTTCGAGACCGGGACCGGAGACGAACGTCTCGATGCAACCGTAGCGGCCGCAGAAGCAGGCGGGGCCGGGCCGCTCGTCGTCGCGCGGCCACGGCAGCGGATTGTGGCCCCACTCGCCGGCGATCGCATTGGGACCGTCCAACACGCGCCCGTGAACGACGATGCCGGCGCCAACGCCGGTGCCGAGGATCGCGCCGAAGACCACGCCGGCGCCTTCGCCCGAGCCATCGGTCGCTTCCGACAGCGCAAAGCAATTCGCGTCGTTGCTGATCCGGACCTCGCGCGCAAGCGCCGTCTCGAGGTCGCGCTTGATCGGCTGCCCGTTGAGGCAGACGGAGTTCGAGCCTCGGAGCAGGCCGGTGGCGCGCGAGATCGAGCCCGGCGTGCCGATGCCGACCGTCCCCGTGATGCCGAGCTCGCGCTCCGCGCCCGCAACGAGACCCGCGACCGCATCGATGACGGCGCGATAGTCGCCGGCCGGCGTCGCCACCCGGCGGCGGAGCACTTCCGCGCCTCGTGCGTCGAGACCGACGATCTCGATCTTGGTCCCGCCGAGGTCGACACCGAACCGAATCATTCCCGTATCCCGGCCGCCGCGCGCGCTTGCCATGCGCATTCCAGTTGACGCCCCCGCCGGCGTTGGCCGAATATTACAGCCTCGCTGCGCCCTTCCCGCGGTCCGGAGGTATTCCCCATGGTTTCAGTCGCGTTCATCCTGCGCTGTCCGCCGTCGCGGCAGGCGTCTTCGCGTGCGTCGCCGCACCCGCGGTCGCGCAGGGCCAGCTCAACGTCATCTGTTCCGTCCAGGCCGAGTGGTGCAACCTCGCCGGCGTCGAGTTCGAGAAGGAAACCGGCATCAAGACGACGATGACGCTCAAAGGTTCGGGCGAGTCGATGGCGCAGCTCGCCGCCGAGAAGGCGAACCCGAAGCTCGACGTCTGGTTCGGCGGCACCGGCGATCCGCATCTGCAGGCAGCCGAGCTCGGGCTGACCGAGGAGTACAAGTCGCCGATGATTGCGCAGCTCCAGCCATGGGCGCAAAAGCAGGCCGAACAGGCCAAGTACCGCACCGTCGGCATCTACCTCGGCGTGCTGGGGTTGGGCTACAACACCGAATTGCTGGCGAAGAAGAAGGTTCCCGCGCCCGCGTGCTGGAAGGATCTCGCGAAACCCGAGTACGCGAACGACGTGCAGATGGCGAATCCGAACGCGTCGGGTACCGCCTACACGGCGATTGCGACGCTGGTGCAGGTGTTCGGCGAGGAAGAGGCGTTCAAGCTTTTGAAGGGCATGCACAAGAACATCACGAACTACGCGCGCCAGGGCGTGGGGCCCGATCAAGGCGACCGCGCGTGGCGAAAACCTGGTCGCGGTCGCGTTCATTCACGACGTCGTCACCGAGGCGCAAGCCGGTTTTCCGGTGAAAAGCGTCGCGCCGTGCGAGGGCACCGGCTACGAGATCGGTTCGATGTCGATCGTCAAGGGTGCGCGCAATCTCGACAACGCGAAGAAATTCGTCGACTGGGCGCTGACACCCAAGGCGCAGGCGCTGGGCGCGCAGTCGAAGCAGTTCCAGCTGCCGTCGAACACCGCAACGCCGATTTCGCCGCTCTCGCCGAAGCCGGCCGAGATCAAGCTCATCAGCTACGATTTCGCGAAGTACGGTGCCGCCGCGGAACGCAAGCGTCTCCTCGAGCGCTGGGACCGCGAAGTCGGGAGCCAGGCGCGATGAACCGCGTTTCCCGAACCGCGCTCGCCGCTCTGCTCTCGTTGCTCGCCGCCGCAGGTGCGTCCGCGCAGGGGTCGCTCAACCTGTATTGCAGCTCGCCCAACACCGCATGGTGCCAGGGAATGGCGGTCGGATTCGAAAAGGCGACCGGCGTGAAGGTTGCGGTCGTCCAGAAGGCGACAGGCGAGATGCTGGCGCAGGTGAAGGCCGAGAAGGCGAATCCCAAGGGCGACGTCTGGTGGGCGGGACCCGCGGATTCGTACCTGCAGGCCGCAGAGGAAGGATTGCTCGAAGCCTATCAATCGCCCAATCTTTCACAGCTGCACGACTGGGCGCGGCGCATTTCCGAAATCTCCAGATACCAGGTGGCGGGCGTCTACGGCGGCATCCTTTCGCTCGGCTACAACACCGAGTTGCAGGACAAGCGAAAGCTGCCCGTGCCGCTCTGCTGGAAGGATCTGCTCGATCCGAAGCTGAAAGGCGAAGTGATGCTCGGCAATCCGGGGACGTCGGGCACGGCCTACCTGATGCTCGCGACGCTGGTGCAGGTGTTCGGCGAAGACGAGGCATTCGCCTACATGAAGGCGCTCAATGCGAACGTCGCGTCGTATGCCCGCTCGGGCATCGGACCGATGACCGCGGTGAAGCGCGGCGAGATCTACGTCGGCAGCACGGTGCTGCACGGCGTGATCAACGAGATCGTCGCCGGATTTCCGGTGAAGCCGATCCTTCCCTGCGAAGGGGTCGGCTACGAGGTCGGCTCGATGGCGATCATCAAGGGCGCGCGCAATCTCGACAGCGCGAAAAAGTTCGCCGACTGGGCGCTTACCGTCGACGCGCAGAAGATCGGCCTCGAGGTCAAGGAATACGCGATCCCGACCAACAAAGGCGTGCCGCTCCCGCCGCAGGTGCCCAATCTTTCCGAAGTGAAGGTGATCAACTACGACTTCGCCAAGTATGGATCGAGCGAAGTGCGCAAGCGACTGATCGAACGCTGGGACAGGGACATCAACGCGGCATTGAAATGATCCGCGCGGTGCCCCGCTCCGCGGCGATCTGGCTCGCAGTCGGCGCGGTCGGCTTCGCGCTCGTCCCATGGTACGCGGTGCCGGACTCGATCTGGTCGGTCGACTGGATCCTCCACGCGCTCGAGAAGGACAACGCGCCCGCCTGGCTGCAGGCGGTTTCCCACGGGCGTGGATGGCTGTGGCCGGTCGCCCTATTCCTGGCGGCCGCCACCGCCTTTCTCGCGCCCGCACTTACGCGGTCCCGCGCGAATGCCTTCATCGTCATCGGCGCGCTGGGGTTCGTCTACACGATGGGCCAGGGCTTCGTCATCGGGCCGCAAGGCTGGTACCTGGATTCACTGAAAGGCTCGCTGCCGGCGCTTGCGACGGGCCAATTCGGCATGGGCCTCGGCGCCTTTCTCGTCCTGAGCGCCTTCGCCATGCTGCTCTCCCTTGGCCTCGCAGGACGCGGTTACTTCAAAGGCGACGGATTCGTCGCGGGAAGCGCCGTCGCGGTCTCGTTGCTGGTCGCGGTGTTCACGTTCTTTCCGGTGTTCCGGATTCTCGTCTCCGCGGCACAGGACTCCAACGAGGCGCTTTCGCTGGTCGCATTCCAGCGGCGCATGTTCACGGAAAAGGTGTGGGGCATCGGCTGCGTCGTCGGCTCCACCCGCTGCGGCGTGGCCTGGAACACGCTGATCCTCGCGTTCTCCTGCGCGATCGCCTGCACGGGCCTCGGTCTCGCGTTTGCACTGATCTGGAGTCGCACGACGTTCCGGTACAAGAAGGTGCTCCGCTTTCTCTCGGTGCTGCCGATCATCACGCCGCCTTTCGTCATTGGCCTGGGACTGATCCTGATCTTCGGGCGGTCGGGGATCATCAACCAGTTCATCGAGTACGCCTTCGGGCTGCAGCTCGGGCGCTGGATCTACGGCTACCAGGGCGTCCTGCTTGCGCAGGTGTTCGCGTTCACGCCGATCGCCTTCCTCGTGCTGGTCGGCGTCGTCGAGGGCGTCTCGCCGAGCATGGAGGAAGCGGCGCAAACGCTTCGCGCCGATCGCTGGCGGGTGTTCAACGATATCTCGCTGCCGCTGATGCGCCCGGGACTCGCCAACGCCTTCCTCATCAGCTTCATCGAATCGATCGCCGATTTCGGCAATCCGATCCTGCTCGGCGGCAATTTCGGCGTTCTGTCGACCGAAGTGTTCTTCTCGGTTGTCGGGGCGCAGCTCGACCAGGGCCGCGCGGCCACGCTCGGCATCCTGCTCCTCGCGTTCGCGCTGATGGCGTTCTTCGCGCAGCGCTGGCTGCTCGGGCGCAAGGTCTACACTTCGCTCGCCGGCAAGGGCGACTCGGGCCTGCCCACGCAGTTGCCCGACCGAGTGCGCCGGCTGTGCTACGGCGTCGCCATTCCCTGGGCGACGCTCACACTCGTCATCTATTCGATGGCGCTGGTCGGCGGTTTTGTCGAGACCTGGGGCCGCGACTACTCGCCGACGCTGAAGCACTACACGAAGGCGTTCGCGATCGAATGGACGAGCCACGGAATCCTCTGGGCCGGCGCCGCGTGGAACTCGTTCTGGACGACGATCAAGCTTTCCGCCATCGCGGCCCCGATGACCGCGGCGCTCGGCATCCTTTCCGCGTACCTGCTGACGCGGCAGAGCTTCAAGGGCAAGGCGGCGTTCGAGTTCGGCACCCTGCTTTCGTTCGCCATTCCCGGCACGGTCATCGGCGTGTCGTACATCCTCGCGTTCAACGTGCCGCCAATCGAGATCACGGGAACGGGGATCATCCTCATCGTCTGTTTCATATTCCGCAACATGCCTGTCGGCGTGCGTGCGGGCATCGCGGCCATGAGCCAGATCGACAAGAGTCTCGACGAAGCCTCGGTGACGCTCGGCGCACGCGGCTTCACCACGCTGCGGCGGGTCATACTGCCGCTGCTGAAGCCGGCCATCGTCGCCGCGCTCGTCTACAGCTTCGTCCGCGCCGTCACCACCGTGTCCGCGGTGATCTTCCTCGTCTCCGCGGAGCACGAGATGGCCACCACGTATATCATCAACCGCGTGGTGAACGGCGACTACGGCGTGGCGATCGCGTATTGCTCCGTGCTGATCGTGCTGATGCTGGCCGCGATCTGGCTGATCCAGGCGCTCGTCGGCGAGCGGCGATTGGGACGCCGGAGTCCTGTCGCCGCACCGGTGATGGCGCCAGTCGCGCGCAACGCAGCGTGAGCGTCGCAGTCGACCGCAGAATAGGTGTCCGATGAAAGCTGCCACGATCGAATTCCGCAACGTCAGCAAGCGCTACGGCGACGTGACCGCCGTCCGCGACGTCTCGTTCGAGATCGCCGCGCGCACGCTGGTCACCCTGCTGGGCCCGTCAGGCTGCGGCAAGACGACGATCCTGCGCATGATCGCGGGTTTGGAGCTCCCGTCGGCGGGCACTATCCGCATCGGCGACGTCGATGTGACGAAAGTGCCGGCGGCCGAGCGCGACGTGTCGATGGTGTTCCAGAGCTACGCGCTGTTCCCCCATATGACCGTCGAGGAGAACGTCGGCTACGGCCTGTCGGTGTCCGGCGTCGCAAAGGCGCCGGCACGCGAGAAAGCCCATGCGGCACTCGCCACGGTGGGACTCACGGGACTCGGCGAGCGGCTGCCCTCCGAGCTCTCCGGCGGCCAGCAGCAGCGCGTCGCGGTCGCGCGCGCACTCGTGCTGGAGCCGGCGGTGCTGCTGTTCGACGAGCCGCTGTCCAACCTCGACGCGCGGTTGCGCCGGCAGATGCGCGAGGAAATCCGCGATCTGCAGCAAAGGCTCGGGCTCACCGTCGTCTACGTGACGCATGACCAGTCGGAGGCGCTCGCCGTCTCCGATCGCATCATCGTCATGGACAAGGCGGTAATCGCGCAGGAAGGCGCGCCGCGGGAACTCTATGCGCAGCCGAAGGATGCGTTCGTCGCCGGCTTCATGGGCGAGGCCAACCGCGTTCGGGGCCGCCTCACCCGCCGCGATGCCAATCAGGGTGACGTTGCGCTCGGGCCGCTGACGATTCCTCTCGCGCACCGCGGGCTTGCCGAAGGCGAGATCGACGTCGCGATTCGTCCCGAGGCCATCCACCTCGAACCCGCAGGCGCCTCGCCGCTCGAAGGCGTCGTGCGCAAGGCGGCCTATCTCGGCTACACGATGGAATACACGATCGACACGGGCATCGGATCGCTCTTCACGATCGACAACCGCGTCGATCGTCCACTCGCGGTCGGTACCACGGTCGCCGTCGCGTTCGCGCCGCACGGCGTGATCGCCATTCCGGCAACGCCCGCTGCCGCCGCGTGATCGCATGAACGCGGCGGACCTCGCGGCCCGCGTCGATTTCGCAAAAGCGCTTGCCCGTGAGGCCGGTGCGCTCGCGCTGCGCTACTTCGGGCGGGAGATCGCCTTCACGACCGAGGTGAAGGCGCTGCAGGATTACGTGAGTGCGGCCGACCGCGAAGTCGAGAACCTGATCCGCCGCGAGCTTGCCCGCGCGTTTCCGGGCGACGCGATGCTCGGCGAAGAGCACGGCGGCGGCGCCGGCGAGCGGATGTGGTTCGTCGACCCGATCGATGGCACGATCAACTTCGTTCACGGCGTTCGCTACTGGTGCACGTCGATCGCATTCACGCTCGCGGGCGAGCGACGGATCGGCGTGATCTACGATCCGTCGCAGGATGAACTCTTCTGGGCCGTCAAGAATGGCGGCGCGTGGTGCAACGAAACCCCCATTTCCGTGACGGCATGCACCGCGCTCGAGCGTGCGTTGATCGTCGCGGGCTACGTGCACCGGCACCCGCTCGAGCCCTCGCTGCTATTGCGGCGCGCGCTGCTGTCGGCCGGCGCGGCCGTCAAGGACATGGGTGCGGGCGCGCTGATGCTGGCGCACGTCGCCACGGGTCGCTACGACGCGTTCATCGAGCCCCACATGCACCCGTGGGATGCGCTTGCGGGCCTGTTGCTGATCGAGGAAGCCGGCGGGCGCGTGCTCCCCTATCCCGGCGCGGCGCCACTTTCGCGGGGGAGTCGCGTCATCGCCGCTGCACCCGGAATCTTCGACACGCTGGTCGCGCTGGACGACGCTTTCGGCCACCCCTGATCGGTCGGGTGCGAAAGGCACCTCAGTGGAGATGTCCGGCCCGATGATCCTCGAGCGCCGAACGCCGGCGCACTTCGGCCCGCGCCGCGATTTCCTGGCGCGTGCCGTCTGCGGACTCGATGATCAGCACGAAAGGAACCCAGTCGCCCAGATTCAGCGCGCGATCGACGCGGGAAAGCCGCAGGCGATATTCGTTCGGTGCGAGGATGACCGGGGTGCCCGCCGGCAACGGCAATCGTTCGACGGGCTTGCCCGCAGCGCCGGGGCTCGCGATGACGACGTCGGGTGCGAAGTCGCTCCGCGCGCCCACGACGGCGCCGCCCTCGGTGCTGCCAAGCTGGACGAAGATCTCCGCGGGTCTTCCCTTCGCGACGGGACGCACCCACGGCAGGTTCACGACAATGACCGCCGACGCAATTGCCGGCAGGAGCGCCAGCAGAATTCCCGCGACGCCGGCAACGCGGCGCGGCGCGCGCATCGAGGAGCGGTCAGCTATTTTCATCGAGGCAGTGAGCATCGGCAGCAATAAGCTAATGATAATCCACCTTCATCGCGCCGGAATAGTCGCGCAAGGGCCTCTGTTTGCGGGGCACGTGTTGCGCGCAAGGTCACGATCAAGGAGGCTAGAATGAAACATGGACTGAGGTACTGCCTCGCAGCCGCGGCGCTCCTCGTTTCGTCCGCAGCGACGGCTTTTTTCCACACGTGGGAAGTCGAGCAGGTGTATTCCAACGCCGACGGCACCGTGCAGTTCGTTGTCATGGGGACGACCATAAACGGCGAAAACCTTTCATCGGGAGTCCAATTCAGCAGCATGGATGCCGCGGGAGATCAGAAGTCGATCGCCCTTCCGAGGAATCTGCCCAGCAGCGCCACCGCGAACAAGAAGCTCCTGATCGGGACGAATTCATTCGCGGCATTGGGACTCGTAGCGCCTGATTTCCTCATTCCGGACAAATTCATTCCGACGGGAAAGGGCAGTGTCGGTGATCCGTTCAGCGTGCTCGCGTGGAACGCGGGCGAGCTCCCCACCGATGGCGTCAATGCGCTCTATGTCAAAAATCTGGTCAAGAGCGTCAAGGCCAACCTGGCGACGAATTTCGCCGGGCAAAGCGCATCGGTCTCGCTGCCGCCGCCACCTCCCGCGGTCGACAACTATCAAGGATTGTGGTGGAAATCGCCGGGCGGGTCGGAAGACGGCTGGGGCATCAACTTCGCGCACCAGGGCAAGACCATCTTCGGCACCTGGTTCACCTACGACACCACCGGCAAGGGCTGGTGGCTGACGCTGATCACCGACGACAGCAAGTCGACGGCCACGGTGTTCGAGGCCGACCTGTTCGCCACTACCGGCCCGCCCTTCAACACGGTTCCGTTCATCAAGTCCGGACCCCCGCCGTCGCCCATCGGCTCGGCGACGCTGACCTTCACCGACGCCAACAACGGCTCGTTCCACTACGACGTGAACCTGCCCAGCGGCAAGGTCTCGCAGACCAAGGCGATCACCCGCCAGCCGCTCGGCGCCGCGCCCATGGCCACCTGCGTCTTCGGCGGCCCGCCGACGCTCGCCGCGGCGACCAACTACCAGGACATCTGGTGGGCCGGCAGCAGCGCCAATCCGGGCACCGAGCAGGGCTGGGGCATCAACTTCGCGCAGCAGGGCGACGTGGTGTTCGCCAGCTGGTTCACCTACGACCAGGACGGCACGCCGCTGTGGCTGGTGGCGACGTTGGCGAAGCTCGCGCCGGGCCTCTACCAGGGCGACCTGTTACGGCCGTCCGGCCCGCGCTTCGACGCCTACGACAAGAGCCAATTCCACCCCAACGCGGCGGTCGGCACGCTGAAGCTCACCCTCGCCGACGGCAACAACGCGTCGATCACCTACACCGTGCAGCTTGCCGGCATGGCGAACTCGGTCACCCAGACCAAGAGCATCACCCGCCAGCTCTTCTCGGCCTCCGGGACGAGCTGCCACTAGGCTTTTTGGTAGACGGAATTGCGGGGCCTCCGGATTGCCCGGAGGCCCCGCGCCGAATTTCAGAATTGGTCGGCCGCGACCGCGAGGACCGAGTCGCCGCCCTCGGTGATCGTGCGCGCAAGGCTCGTCGCGTGCGGCAGCAGGCAGTCGGCGTAGTAGCGTGCCGTCTGGATCTTGGCCTTCATGAAGCGCGCGTCCCCGGTGCCGTCGTGCAGGTGCTTCGCGGCGATCAGCGCCGCACGCCCCAGCTGCCAGCCGCCGGTGACGAGCCCCCACATTTCGAGATAGGGCACCGCGCCCGCATGCGCCGCACGCGTATTCGCGCCAAACGACTGCACGACCCAGTCGACGGCTGACCGCGCGGCGGCGACGGCTTCCTGCAAGCGCGCGCCGATGACCTTCAGGCTCGCGTCGGCGTGGTTCGACAAGTCCTTCGCGACCTTCTCGATCTCGCTGGCGACTGCCTTGGCCACCGCCCCGGCATCGCGCGCGGTCTTGCGCCCGATGAGGTCGTTCGCCTGGATGCCCGTGGTGCCTTCGTAGATCGTGATGATCCGCGCGTCGCGATAATGCTGCGCGGCGCCGGTCTCCTCGATGAACCCCATGCCGCCGTGCACCTGGATGCCGAGTGAGGCGACCTGCTGGGCAGTTTCGGTGCTGCAGCCCTTGACGATCGGGATCATGAAATCGACGAACGCGTGGTGCCGCTTGCGGGCCGCTGGATCCGGATGGTGGTTCGCGTTGTCCATCGCGGCGGCGGTCACGTACGCGACGGCGCGCATGGCTTCCACGTTCGCGCGCATCGTCATCAGCATGCGACGGATGTCCGGATGCTCGATGATCGGCGTGGCCTTGGCGCCCTTGTCCATGCCAACGACCTTGCCCTGCACGCGATCGCGCGCATAGGCGACCGCGCGCTGATACGCGCGCTCCGCGATCCCCACGCCCTCGAGGCCGACCGAGAACCGCGCGAGGTTCATCATGATGAACATGTACTCGAGGCCGTGATTCTCCTCGCCGACGAGATAGCCGACCGCGCCACCGTGGTCGCCATAGACCAGCACGGCGGTGGGACTCGCGTGGATCCCGAGCTTGTGCTCGATGGACGTGCACAGCACGTCGTTGCGCGCGCCCAGCGAGCCATCCGCGTTGACCAGGAACTTGGGCACGACGAAAAGCGAGATGCCCTTGACACCTTCGGGCGCGTCCGGCGTTCGCGCGAGCACGAGATGGATGATGTTCTCGGTGTAGTCCTGCTCGCCGTAGGTGATGAAGATCTTCTGGCCCTGCAGCTTGTAGGTGCCGTCGCCCTGCGGAATCGCCTTCGTGCGCACGGCCGCGAGATCCGAGCCCGCCTGCGGCTCGGTGAGGTTCATCGTGCCGCTCCAGGCGCCGGCGACCATCTTCGGCAGGAATTTGTCCTTGAGCGACGGGGTGCCGGCAAGCTCGATCGACTCGATCGCGCCCTGCGTCAGCATCGCACACAGGTTGAACGCGAGATTGGACGCGTGCCACATTTCCTCGACCGCCGTGCCGAGCAGGATGGGCAGCCCCTGGCCGCCGTACTCGGTCGATTTCGTGAGGCCGTTCCAGCCGTTGTCGCAGAATTGCCGGTACGCGTCCTTGAATCCGGGTGGCGTGCGCACGGTGCCGTCATCGAGACGCTTCGCGCCTTCGCGATCGCCAACGACGTTGAGCGGCGACATGACGGTGGCCGCGAACTTCGCGGCTTCCTCGAGTATCGCGGCGACGACGTCCGGCGTCGCTTCGTCGAATCCCGGCAACTGCGCGACCTGGTCGAGACCCGCGAGCTCGGTCAGGACGAATCGCATGTCGGAGAGAGGGGCTCGATAGTCGCTCATGGTCGAATCACAACGCCGCAGTGAGCTCGGGGATGATCTGGAAGAGGTCGCCGACAAGGCCGTAGTCCGCGATCTGGAAAATCGGCGCATCGGGATCCTTGTTGATCGCGACGATCACCTTGCTGTCCTTCATGCCGGCAAGATGCTGGATCGCGCCCGAGATGCCGACAGCGATATAGAGGTCCGGCGCCACGATCTTGCCGGTCTGGCCCACTTGATAGTCGTTCGGCACGTAACCCGCGTCGACCGCCGCGCGCGAGGCGCCGATCGCGGCGTTGAGCTTGTGCG
Source organism: uncultured beta proteobacterium (assembly GCA_963816925.1). Classification (GTDB taxonomy): domain Bacteria; phylum Pseudomonadota; class Gammaproteobacteria; order Burkholderiales; family Casimicrobiaceae; genus CAIWHR01. Next base: position 92,488 of record CAWFMY010000035.1, read on the forward strand.
CGAGCGCTTCCAGCAGCTTGAAATTCTCCGCGCTGCCAAGGCCCCGGCCGCCGGAAATCACGATGCGCGCACCCGTGAGTTCCGGGCGGTCCGACTTGGTGAGCTCCTGTCCGGTGACGCGGGACAGTCCCGTGTCCGGCGCCGCGTCCGCCTTTTCGACCGCCGCGCTGCCGCCGGTTGCGGCCGCGGCGTCGAATCCCGTCGCGCGCGCGGTGATGACCTTGACCGCGTCCTTCGACTGGACGGTCGCGAACGCGCTGCCGGCATAGATCGGCCGCACGAAGGTGTCCGGAGATTCGACGGCGATGATCTCCGATACCTGCGCCACGTCGAGCAGCGCGGCGACGCGAGGCATGGCGTTTTTTCCGTAACCTGTCGCCGCCGCCAGAACGTGGCTGTAGCCGCCCGCCTTGACGAGCGCGACGACCGTTGCGGCGACATTTTCAGCGGTCGGGTTCGCGAAATGCGGCGCATCGGCGTGGAGGATCTTGGCCACGCCCGGAATCTGCGCGGCGGCCTGCGCCACCGGTGCAGCGTTGTGTCCGGCGACGAGAATCGTCAGCTCGCCGCCGATCTTCTGCGCAGCGGTGACGGCGTTGAGCGTCGCGGCATTGAGCGACGCGTTGTCGTGGTCGGCAAGCAGCAGGATGGTCATGAGCGTTCCCCGATCACGAAATGACTTTGGCTTCGTTGCGAAGCTTGCCCACGAGCTCCGCGACGTCGGCGACCTTGCCGCCGCCCTTGCGCTTGGGCGGCTCCACGACCTTCAGAATCGAGAGTCGCGGTGCGACGTCGACGCCAAGCGCATCGGGCTTGAGCACTTCCAGCGGCTTCTTCTTCGCCTTCATGATGTTGGGCAGCGTTGCGTAACGCGGCTCGTTGAGGCGCAGGTCGGCCGTCACGATGAGCGGCAGCGACGTCTCGATCGTTTCGAGCCCGCCGTCGACTTCGCGCTTCACCGTCGCCTTGTCGCCCGCGATGTCCACCTTGGATGCGGAGGTCGCCTGCGCCCAGCCGAGGAGCGCCGCGAGCATTTGCCCCGTCTGGTTCGAATCGTCGTCGATCGCCTGCTTGCCCAGCAGCACGATCCTCGGCTGCTCCTTGTCGATGACCGCCTTCAGCAGCTTGGCGACGGCAAGCGGCTGCAGGTCGACGTCGGTCTCGACCAGGATCGCGCGGTCGGCGCCCAGCGCAAGCGCAGTACGCAGTGTTTCCTGGCTTCCCGTGACGCCGCACGAGACGGCGACAATTTCCGTCGCGATGCCCTTTTCCTTGAGCCGGACCGCCTCCTCGACGGCGATCTCGTCGAACGGATTCATCGACATCTTGACGTTCGCCGTGTCGACGCCCGAACCGTCCGCCTTGACGCGAACCTTGACGTTGTAATCGACGACGCGCTTGACAGAAACGAGAACTTTCATGGGGATCGGCAGTCGGAAGAGGAAAACAGGACATTATAACGCGCGGTCCGTCCCCTTCCGAGGGGCCCCGGCGTGAGCCGCAGCGCTGCTCCGCGTGCGCATGGAGCAGACGGAAGCCCGCCGCGCCTGTCGGGTATCCTTGCACCGCTGTCGACACCCGGCCGCGTCTTGTTCGCCGAGTCCGCGCATGCGCCACCCCCCGCAGAACGCACCCGCCAAAAGTCGATTCCCGGTCACCCGCCGCGATCTGTCGGCTCGGCACGGGTCTCGTGCTCTTCGCCTACATCTCCGTCCATTTCGTCGACCACTCGCTCGGCCTCGTCTCGGTGGACGTCGCCGAAGCGGCATTGCGGCTCGCCGTCGCGGTCTGGCAGAGCATGCCGGGAACGATGCTGCTCTACGGCGCGGCCGCCATCCACATTGCGCTCGCTTTCGTCGCTGTCTACGAGCGCCGCACGTTGCGCATGCCGCCGATGCAGGCATTGCGCATCGCGCTCGGATTCGGAATGCCGTTGCTGCTGATCGGCCATGTCGTCGCGACGCGATTGGCGACCGAAATCTACGGGCTGTCGCCGACCTACACCCGCGTTGTCTGGGCGCTCTGGACGTCGGACAGCGAGGGCCGGCAGCTTGCGCTGTTGGCGCCCGGCTGGGTGCATGGCTGCCTCGGCATCGATTTCGCGTTCGGCCGGCGCGCGCTCTACCAGCGGTTGCGCCCGGTGCTGTTCGGCGCGGCGCTTCTGTTGCCCGTGGTCGCCGGGCTGGGCTTTCTCGCGATGGGCCGCGAGCTTGCGGCCATGGCGGCCATCGATCCAGGCTGGCAGACGACCGCGGAAGTCGCGGACACGGTGCAGCGGATCGCACTCGGCCGCCTGCGCGACGGTCTCCTCTTCGGTTTCCTTTCGCTCATCGGCCTCGTGCTCGCCGCGCGCGCCATTCGCGACCGCGTCGCGCGACGCAGCGACGGCATTGGTGCCGATCTCCTATCCGCAGCGCGCCGTCGAAGTTCCCCGCGGATGGTCGGTACTCGAAGCGAGCCGCGGCTTCGGCATCCCGCACCTGTCGATGTGCGGCGGCAACGCGCGCTGCTCGACGTGTCGCGTGCGCATCGTCAGTGGAATCGAGCATTGCCCGCCTGCATCGCCGAACGAGCGGCGCACGCTGGACCGGATCGGCGCGCACCGGATGTGCGGCTCGCCTGCCAGCTGCGACCCGACGGGGCCGTCGGCGTCGTGCCTCTGCTCGACGCCAGCGCGACGGCGCGATCCGGGACGCGAGGCGCCGCCGCCGGTCGTCGAACGCGAGGTCGCGGTCCTCCTTGCTCGATCTCCTCGGCTGGACCGGCCGCGTTCAGGTCAACTCTCCGCTCGATGTCGTCTACGCTTCGAACCTCATGCTCGCGGCCATCGGCGACGCGATCACGACGGCGGGCGGCGTGTGCACGCGCTGCGATGCCGAGGGCGCGGTCGCCGTCTTCGGCATCGCGATCGACGCCACGACCGCGTGCCGCGAGGCGCTCGATGCAGCGCGCTCGATCGAGCGCGGGCTTGCCGCGCTCAATATCCGGCTCACCGAACAATTCGGATTCGCCGCCGATGTGGCGCTCGTGGTCCACGCAGGGCCGGCGGCCGTCGGCGCAATCGGCTACGGACCCAAGCGTGCGAAGGCGATCGTCGGCCCCGTGCTCGACGATGCGCGGCGCCTCCGCCGCGTCGCGGTCACCGAGAATCTGCGGTTCATCGCGTCGGGCCTCCTGCTGCGGCGCGCCGGGGTGCCCACGGATGCCCTCAGGTTGGACGAGCTCGACGGCGACGAAAAGACGTCGTCCCTTGGGTATGTAGCAGCCGCGTCCGCACAAGCGCTGCAGCCGGTTACCGCGGCAACACCATAGAAAGTACATGCCAATGCCACGCGTCGCGGCGCTGTATCGTTATCCGGTAAAAGGTTTCACGGCTGAATCGTGCGACGCCTTGACGGTGCTGGACGAAGGGAGAATTGCCGGCGACCGGGTCCTCGGCGTGCGATTTGCCGACACGCAAGCGGCCGACGACGCCTGGGGCAGGAAGTCCGGCATGCTCGTGCTGATGAACACGCCGGGTCTTGCCCGCCTGCGCGTCACGTTCGACGACAAGGCCTCACGCTTGCACGTATGCTCGGGAGCCTCGGTATTGGCCGATGAACCATTGAGTCCCGAAGGCAGGCAACGGATCGGCGCGGCGCTGGCGCGCTACGCGCTCGAGCTCGCCGAAAATCCGCTTGCGGGTCACCCGGAGCGGTTGCCCCTGCGCGTGATCGGCGACGGCCGCTCACCTCGCTACCACGACGAAGAGCCCGGCCAGGTCACGCTGCATGGCCGGGGCAGCCTGCAGTCGCTCCAGGCTGCGGTCGGGAACGACGTCAGCGAGATCCGCTTTCGGTCGAACATCGCGGTCGATGGGCTCGCCGCGTGGGAAGAACAGAGCTGGGTAGGTCGAAAGATCCGCGTCGGCGCGGTGGATTTCGACGTCGTCAGCCCGAAAACCAGATGCCTGGCAACGCATGCGAACCCCGTCACCGGCGAACGGGATATCGACGTTCTGTCGACTTTGCGAAACAAACTAGGTCATGAATTGCCGACCTTTGGCGTGGCGATGCGGCCGCGGGCTGCCGGCGGGCAGATTCGCGTCGGTGATAAAGTGACAGTGCTGGATTGATTGTCGTGGGAGTGAATTCAGGTATCGCGAAATGCCGAATACCGTGATGCACGACATGCTGGTGAGGCTCTACGCGCTGCCGGGCCTCGACGAGGCCGTGGCGGCGTGCGCCGCGCAGGGCGTCGCGATACGCCGAGCCCTTGCGCCTGACAGGGCTGCCGTTGTCGACTGGGTCCGCGCCCATTTCGCGAGCGCCGCCGCCGAGGTCGAGACAGCATTCGCGCAGGTTCCGGTGTCCTGCTTCGTCGCCGTTCGCGGCGCTGCAATGCTGGGCTTCGCCTGCTACGACGTGACCTGTCCCAACTTCTTCGGGCCGGAAGGCGTGGCCGCCAGCGAGCGCGGTCGCGGGATCGGACGCGCGCTGCTGCTCGCCGCCTTGCACGCACAGCGGGCGCAAGGGTACGCCTATGCGATCATCGGCGGCGTCGGACCGGCGGAGTTCTATGCGAAAACCGTCGGCGCCGTCCCGATTGCCGGCTCGACGCCCGGAATCTACGCGGGAATGCTCCGCCAGGGAGCCTCGAAATGAGAATCTTCGCAACGATCGCATTGCTGGTCCTGCTGAACGCGAGCGCTGCGGGCGCTGCCGAGGTTCACAAGTGCGTCAAGGGTGGCAAAACGACGTACCAGGGCGACCCATGCGAAGGTCCGATCGCGGGCAACAAGCCACCTCCGGGTCGCGTCAGCGCACTCGCAGGGTGCTATGTCGCCGAAGTGCCGGGATTGAAAGATGGATTCGAGGTCAAGTGGGCGGCAAACAACGCCTACAAGCTCGACGTAACCGGCGGCCCGGACAGGCAGAGCCTCGTCATGAAGGCCGCGACGGCAGAAGAGATGAAAGAGGTCGGCAAGGCACTCGGCCTTTTCCTCACGGATGGCGTCAGCATGGATTGGGAAAAGGATGCGCCGAACCAGAAGCCGGTCGGCGTCTACAAAGGAATGGACGGAAACGGAAAGGAAATCGTGGTGGCGTACTTTTTCATGGGAGCCGGCCTGGCGACAAAGGCGCCGTGCAGGTAAACAGCCACCGTCTCACCTGACGGACGACCCTCCGCGGCACGCCGGATGTAATCTGGCGCACATTCCGGACCCGCCTTCGGCGTGCGGGTCAGTTCAGTCATATCACCCAACTCATGGACGCAAGCGAGGATCCGTTCAACCTCGGCCGGTTCGTCGAAGCCCAGGCGAAGGACTACTCGCGCGCCTTGGCCGAGCTTCGCCAAGGAAAGAAGAAGTCCCACTGGATCTGGTACGTGTTGCCCCAGCTGCGCGGACTGGGGACCAGTTCGTTTTCCAGCTTCTATGGCATTGGCTCCGCGTTGGAGGCCGCAGCCTACCTGGCGCATCCGGTTCTGGGGCCGCGATTGCGGGAATGCGTTGCCGCGATGAACGCCTTGGATCGACCTAGCGCGGAGCAGATTCTGGGTCCGGTCGACGCCGCGAAGTTTCGGTCCTGCCTGACGTTGTTCATCGCCGTCGACCCGAAGGACGCCGGCTTCAACGCCGCGCTGGATAAGTATTTTGCCGGCGTTCCGGACGAAAAATCACTGGCCCTGCTCGCGCAGTCGCGGCATTAGGCCAAGCCCACGGGTCGATACCATGAGCGGCAGCGACACAATGGAAGCGACGACATCGACCGGGCCGGCGCACTGGGGATTCCGGGCGACAGCCCTGTGGGGAATCGCGATCGCCGTTGCTTATCTCGTCCTGAGTACGATTGCCGTAATTGCGGCGGTGGCATTGGGCGCCAGCGAGCTCTCCCAATCCGAGGTGATGGAGGTGTTCGAGTCCGCGGGAGCAAACGGATATCTGCTTTCCGTATCCACCATGGTTGCGGCCTTGGGTTGCTTGGGTCTCACTGTCCTGGTCATCAAGCTCAAGAGCGGCTCGGTGCTGCAGGAATATCTCCATCTCAGGCCGGTATCCCTTGCGATCATGCTGAAGTGGATCGGCGTGCTCGTTCTCGCAATTGGCGTCTCCGAGCTGATTACGGTCGCACTTGGCCGACCGATCGTCCCCGAATTCGTGGCTGACAACTACGCAACCGCGAGCCCTGCCTGGATGATCTGGGTTGCTCTTCTCATTGCCGCACCCCTGTTCGAGGAGACGTTCTTTCGCGGTTTCATTTTCAAGGGCCTTGAGTCAAGCCGACTGCGCCCGCTTGGCGCCATCGTCGTGACAGCTGGCCTTTGGACCGCCATTCACCTTCAATATGACCTGATCGACATGGGGTTCATATTCGTGCTGGGTCTTGTATTCGGGGCAGCGAGGCTCTCTACGCATTCCCTCTTTGTGCCGATTGCGCTGCATTCGATAACGAATCTGGTTGCGACGGCTGAGGCAGCCCTCTTGAAATGAGCGGTCATGCCGTTCAATACAGCAACGAAAATTCGCATTCGCCCCGCCACCGAGGCAGATGCCGCCGCGCTGCTTGCCATCTACCGCCCCTTTGTCGAAGCGAGCGCGGTCTCATTCGAAACGGTCGTGCCTTCCGTTGAGGAGTTCTCCGCGCGCATTCGCAAGGCGTTGGCGGGTTGGCAGTGGCTCATCGCGGAAAAAGACGGGCAATGCGCCGGTTACGCCTATGCGTCTTCGCACCGCGAGCGCGCGGCCTACCGGTGGTCAACCGAAGTCTCGGCCTATGTGGCGCCGAACCACCATCGCGTGGGAATTGGCCGTTCCCTGTACACCAGCCTGTTTGCCGATTTGGTTCGCAAGGGGTACTGCAATGCCTACGCGGGCATTACGATGCCCAACGAGGCGAGCGTCGCGCTGCATCGCAGCGTGGGATTCGATTACATCGGCACTTTTGCAGCCGTGGGTCGGAAGTTCGGGAAGTGGCACGACGTGGCGTGGTTCCAGCGGCGACTCCAGGATTCGCCGACGTCCGAGTAACGCCCATCGCTGGAGACGCGGGACGACCGCGACCAATGATCGCGGCTTGGTTTTTCCCGGGCTCGGCAGCAGGTTGATCTTGATCGCCGGGGTTGACCCGCTTGGAATGCGCGAATAGATTATCGGCATCGTCGGCTCCTGGGCATCGGGATCTGCTATCGTCGCCTACCGCTGAAGGAGACCCGTCTCCATGACCAAGCTGGACGCGACGCGCGACGCCGAGCGACGCCAGGTCACCGTCCTGTTTTGCGACCTGGTCGGCTCGACCGAACTCGCCAACGCGATCGACCCGGAGGACATGGGCGAGTTCATCCGGCACTTCCAGGACACGTGCGCCGGCGCCATCGCCCGCTTCGACGGCTTCGTCGCCAAGTTCATGGGCGACTCCGTGCTCGCCTACTTCGGCTATCCGCTCGCCCACGAGGATGCCGTCGGGCAGTCGGTGCGCGCCGCGCTGGCGATCGTCGCGAGCATGGCGCACGAAAAGCGGCCCGACGGGCAGGCGCCCGAAGTTCGCATCGGGATTGCGACGGGTCTTGTGGTCATCGGCGAACTGGTCGGTGCGGGCGCCGCGCGCGAGCATTCAGTGGTTGGCGAGACGCCCAATCTCGCGGCGCGTCTGCAGGCGCTCGCCGAACCCGATGCGATCCTGGTGAGCCAGACGACGCATCAGCTGCTCGGGCGGCAGTTCGAAAGCGAGAGCATCGGCGAGCACGCGCTCAAGGGATTCGCCAAGCCGGTGCCGGCCTGGCGCGTGTTGCGCGAATCGGCGGCGGAGAGCCGCTTCGCGGCCATTCGCACCCCGGGGCGGCACTCGCTGATCGGCCGCATGGATGAAATGGAACTGCTGCTCGACCGCTGGCAACTCGCCCGCGAGGGCGCGGGCCAGGTTGTCGTCATCCAGGGAGAAGCCGGCATCGGCAAGTCGCGCGTCGTCGACGCCTTGTCGCGCCTCCTTGCCGGCGAGCCGCATGTCCGCGTGCTGTGCCAATGCTCGCCGTATCACACGAACAGCGCGCTTCACCCCGTTATCCGCCATCTCGAACGTGCGGCGGGTTTTGCCGGCGATGATTCGACCGCGCGCAAGCTCGAAAAGCTGGAATCGATTTTCGCCGGATCGGGCGGCGACATCGCGGCGACGTCGAGGCTCATGGCGGACCTGCTCTCGATCCCGACGGGGGACCGCTATCCGCCGACTGAAATTGCGCCCGCCCAGCGCAAGGCCGCGACCATCGCCGCGCTCGTCGATCAGTTGACGAGACTCGGCGATCGCGAACCGGTGCTGTTCGTTCTCGAAGACGCGCACTGGGTCGACCCGACCACACGCGAGCTGGTGACGCGCCTCATCGACGGCACCGTCGGTGCGCGCGTGCTGGTGCTCGTCACCGCGCGCATGGAGTTCGACTCGCCATGGCCGAGCGGCGGCCGCATCGCGTCATGCGTGCTGCGCCAGCTCGGCAAGGAACAATGCGCGAACCTCGTCGCGGGCATCGCCGCCGGGCGCAGTCTCGAGCCGGGCCTCATCGACGAGATCGTGGCCAAGGCCGATGGCGTTCCGCTCTTCGTCGAGGAGCTGACAAAGGCAGTCATGGAGTCGGCTTCGTCCGATCGGCCGGTCGTGCCGGCGACGCTGCAGGATTCGCTGATGGCGCGCCTCGATCGTCTCGGGCCAGCCAAGGAGATTGCGCAGATCGCCGCCGTGCTCGGGCAGCAATTTTCCCGGCCGCTGCTGGAGATGGTGGCGGTCGAGAGCGCCGCCGACGTCGCCCCCGGTATCGCGCGCCTCGTCGAGGCCGGCATGGTCGTCGACAAGAGCCGCGGAAACGACTCGGGCTACAGCTTCAGCCACGCGTTGATGCGCGACATCGCCTACGAGAACCTTCTTCGCGGCCGTCGGCGGCAGATTCACGAGCGCGCGGGCCGCGCGCTGATCGAGCACTTTCCGGCGGTGGCCGAGAACGAGCCTGAATTGGTGGCGCATCACTTTGCCCATGCCGGCATCCCGGATCTCGCCAGCACCTATCACGAGCGCGCGGGAGATCGCGCCGCTTCGCGGTTTGCCTTCGCGGAAGCCGCCGCGCACTTCGGCGCCGGCCAGGCGGAAACGGGCAAGCTGGCGGACGGGCCGGATCGCGTGCAGCGCGAGCTTGCGCTCCTGCTCAAGCTCGGTCCCGCGCTGGCGATCATCAAGGGCCCGCAAAGCCCGGAGGTGGAGGACGACCTATCGACTCGCGCACGATGCCGGCGGACAAGGCGAACGACAACGTCGGCGCTGTTCAAGGCCACCTGGGGCCTTGTGGTTCAACGCCAATCGTCGACGAAAGCTCGAGATCGGCACGCGATCGGGCGCAGGAGCTCGTCGCGCTCGGCGCAGGAGTCGCCGATTCGGATCTGCAGCTCGAAGCCATTCATTGTCGCTGGTCCACCGCCTACTTCCGTGGTGACGTGGCGACGGCGATTGAAGGACAGCCGGCGAAGGCGTCAGGCGGTACGATGCCGGCCCGCCACAGCTGGATGGGCGCCGTGTTCGGCGGCCACGATCCCGGCGTATGCGCGTATCAGGTCCACGCGCAGTCGCTATGCCTTTCGGGCTACATCGGTGCAGGCGCGACGACGGCTGGAACGAGGCCGTCTCGCTCGCCGAACGCCTCGGCCACGTGCACAGCCTCGGATTCGCGCTGATGAATGCGCAGCGTGCTGTATCAGATGCTCGGCGATCGCGAAGCGGTCGATCGCTTCGCGCAGCGCTTGATCGAGATCGCGGAAAAGTACAATTTTCCGCCGATGGCGCGCACGCGATGCTCGTTTCGGGCTGGGCGCGCGCCGTCGGTCCCGACATCGACGCCGGCCTCGCGATGATGGAGGCCGACATACCCGCGAGCATCGGCGGTCGGGCCGACTTGTTCCGCTACTACGCCGCGATTCTGGCGGACACGCGCGCAAACGGCGGGCCGCGCTTCCGAGGCGCTCGACCTCGTGCCGGTGGGCGCTCGACACGGTGACCGAGCCGGGAGTCGGGCATGTACGTGCCGGAGCTCCATCGGCTGCACGGCGTCTGCCTGCTTCGTCTCGGTCCTGAGCAACGAGGCCGAGGCGACTGCGGTCGTTGCAAACGGCCCTGGACATCGCGAAGCAGCAAGGTGCGCCTCTGCTGCAATTGCGGTCGGCGCTGAGCCATGCGCCGAAGCCACGGTCGCGCGCGGTCGGCCCGCGGAAGGGCTGGCGTCGCTGCGCGCCGCGTGCGCCGATCTCCCGCCGGAATGCGACGTGCCGGAGCTCGACGGACGCGAAGCGACTGCTCGCGGCGTAGGCGCCGTTTCCGCGGACGGACCTGCGCGACGGCCGTCCTCGCGCTATCATTTGACCTTTGCGTTCCGATGACATCCATGCGCCTCCCGTTCTCCGCCCTGCTCCTCGCGCCGCTTTTTGCGTTGCTGGCCGCCGCGTCCGCGGTCGCGGACGTCGTCGATTCCGCCGCCGACCGCCAGCTCTTCCTGCGCGGAGCGAAATTCAGCATCGCGATTCCGCGCGACGACTGGGTGATCACCAAGGAGCAGACGCGCAGCGACGGCAAGTCGGTGTATTACGCGTTGGCCAGCATCCGGCACGACATCACGCTGTGGGCCTTCATCGACCAGACGCCCGTGTGCCAGAGCGCCAAGACCTGCCTCGGACTCGCGCTGAAGAACGACGCCTACAAGAACGTGACCGACATGAAGTTCTCGGAGCACGAGGGCTTCAGCATCGTGCAATTCACGCTCGATCCGGCCAAGGATGGAACGACCTACCAGCATCTGATTGGCGCCACGTACGTCGACGGCGCGTGGGTCGACATCCACCTCACGCAACAGGTGAAGCCCGCGAAGCTGCCCGACGCGCTCCTCGAGTACTTCAAGCTTCTTTCGATCAAGCGGGTCGAATCGTGACGCTCGCGGTGCGCATCGTCCTTGGCATCGTGCTCCTGCTCGGCGCCACCGCGGTCGCTCGGGCGGACCCGCCGCGCCCGACGGGCAAGGATCATCCCATTCTCGGCCGCTGGACCATCTCGCTCCCCGATGGTTCGTGCAGCGAGACCTACACCTTCCGCCCGGATGGAACGAGCCTGGTGACGAGCGGCGACGAGATCGCCGAGAGCGTCTTCGAGATTTCCGCCAAGCCGGACGCGTCCGGCTTCTACAAATGGACCGACAAGCTCGTGAAGGACAACGGCAAGAAGGACTGCTCGGGCAAGGTCACGCCGGTGGGCAACACCGTGACCAACTTCGTGCAGTTCCATCCATCGGGAGATCTCTTCATCCTGTGCGCGGACGGTTCGCTCGACACCTGCATCGGCCCGTTCAGGCGCGTGCACGGGCAGTCGATCTAGTTCCGTCTGCGTGGCCGTCGGCCCCGAATCGCTTGACGGACTGAGCGGCGCGGACCTCCCGCTGCTCTGGGGGCTGCCGTTCGCGGGGCTTCTGCTGTCGATCGCGATCGCCCCGCTCGTCAACGCGCGTTTCTGGCATGCGCATTTCGGCAAGGTCGCCGCTGCGTGGTCGTTGTTGCTCATCGTGCCGTTCGCGCTGGTCTTCGGCTCGACGCTGACGGTCCATCGCCTCGCGCATGCGGTGTTCGAGGAATATCTTCCGTTCGTCGTGATCCTGTTCGCGCTCTATACGATCGCCGGCGGCATCTGCGTGCGCGGCGCGTTCGTCGGCACGCCGGCGCAGAACACCGGCATCCTTGCCTTTGGCGCCGCGATCGCGAGCCTCATGGGGACGACTGGCGCGTCGATGCTGCTGATCCGGCCGCTGCTCACCGCCAACGAGGTCAGGCCGCATAAGGCGCACACGATCGTGTTTTTCATCCTGCTCGTCGGCAATGTCGGCGGCGCGCTGTCGCCACTCGGTGATCCGCCGCTCTTCATCGGCTTTCTCAAGGGCGTGGATTTCTTCTGGGAATTGCGCAACCTCATGGCGCCGACGGCCCTGCTGGCCGGCGCGCTGCTGGCGATCTATTTCGCGCTGGACACCTGGCTCTACCGCAAGGACGCCCGGCCGGCCAAGGCGGTCGCCGCGGGCCGGCGCTTCAAGATCGAGGGCTCGATCAACCTGCTGCTGATCGCGGCCGTGATCGGGGCGGTGCTGATGTCGGGACTTTGGCATCCGGGCATCGACCTCAAAGTGCTGGGCGCGCAGCTGCCAATCGAAAACGTCCTGCGCGACGTGGCGCTGGTCGCGTTGGCGCTGGCGTCGCTCGCCCTCACGCCGAAGGCGGTCCGCGAGCACAACGCGTTCCATTGGGGGCCGATCGTCGAAGTCGCGAAACTCTTCGCCGGCATCTTCATCACGATCATTCCGGTTCTCGCGATGCTCGCGGCGGGTCGCAACGGTGCGCTCGGCGCGCTGGCCAATCTGGTTGTCGACAGCCACCGGTGAGCCGCGCAACGTCCCGTTGTTCTGGATGACGGGCGTGCTCTCCGCGTTCCTCGACAACGCGCCGACGTACCTCGTCTTCTTCAATCTTGCGGGCGGCAATGCGCAGGACCTCATGACCGCGCACAACGCGACGCTCAAGGCGATCTCCATGGGTGCCGTGTATTTCGGCGCGCTCACCTACATCGGCAACGCGCCCAATTTCATGATCAAGGCAGTGGCGGAGGACCGCGGCATCGCGATGCCGAGCTTCTTTGGCTACATCGTCCAGTCGAGCGTGGTGATGCTGCCGCTGCTGGCGGTCATCGGCCTTCTCTTCCTGTGACCATTGTCAGGCGCGCGCCGATCGGATAGCATTTGCCGATCGGGGCCAGCAGATCCCCGGCGGCTTCCCGCCCAGACGGTGTCTCGTCCAAATCTGCCTCCCGTCCGGAATAGGACGGCAAGGCCATGGACACCGTCACGAATCCTCACTGTATGACCCGTTCGCGACGCGCGCTACGAGCGCGGCCGCATCGACGCGCCATCGCTTTGCCTTCCCGGACGCCCGTGATGCAGGCAACAAGGAGTTAATCATGGACAAGGCAATGGTCGAAGTCGTGAGCTTTGATGGCGATCGTCCCGGAACGCTGCCCGCCGGATGGATCGCCGGCGTGACCGGCAAGGGCGCGCATCGCTGGGCGGTCGAGGCCGATCCCGGCGCGCCGAGTGCGCCCAACGTGCTGCGGCAATCGGGCGTGGGCGATTTTCCGTGGTGCGTGAAAAAGGACGTCGCGCTCGCCGACGGCTTCGTCGAGGTCAAGTTCAAGGCCCTGGGCGGCCGCGAGGACCAGGCCGGCGGTGTCGTGTGGCGCTGGAAGGACGGCGACCACTACTACGTCGCGCGCGCCAACGCGCTCGAGGACAACGTTTCGCTCTACTACACCGAGCGCGGACGGCGGATCACGATCAAGTATGTCGACGCGCCCGTGGCGAAGAACTCGTGGCACGTGCTGCGCGTGGAATTCGGCGGCGTACGAATCCGGGTGCTGCTCGACGGCAAGGCGTACATCGAAGTGGACGACGACCACATCGCGGGCGCCGGCGCGATCGGCGTTTGGACCAAGGCCGACAGCGTCACCGCCTTCGACGATTTCGCGTACGGCACGCTCGCCGCGCGGTGACCACGGACCACGCAGTCCTCCATGTCGAATTCGCCGCAGGTCCGCCGCATCCTGCTCGCCAAGGGCGTCCGCGCCTTCGGCGACGGCTTTGTCAGCGTGCTGCTGCCGCTGTATCTGCTCGAACTCGGGCTCGGCCCGCTGCAGGTCGGCATCATCGCGACCGCGACGCTGCTGGGCTCAGGCGTGCTGACGCTTGCAGTGGGCCTGCGCGCGCATCGCTTCGCCTTCCGGACGCTGCTGCTCGCGGCGTCCGCGCTGATGGCCGCGACCGGTCTCGGCTTCGCGTTCGTCACCGCGTTCTGGCCGCTGCTCGTCATCGCGATCGTCGGTACGCTCAATCCGTCGAGCGGCGACGTGAGCGTCTTCCTGCCGCTCGAGCACGCGATGCTGTCGCGGCTCATCGGCGACAAGGAGCGCACGTCGGTATTCGCCCGCTACAGCCTCGTGGGCTCCCTCGCCGCCGCCGTGGGCTCGTTGGCCGCGGCTGCGCCATCGATGATCGGCGCCGTCGCGGGATGGTCGATAGTCGCGTCGATCCAGGCCATGTTCGTCGTTTACGCCGCGCTCGGCGTGCTGGCCGCGATCGCGTATGGCGGCTTGCCGCCGACCGCGGAATCGGTGGGCCCGCGCACCGCCGTGCCGCTGCGCGAAGCGAAGAAGCGCGTCTGGACGCTCGCCGCCCTCTTCAGCATGGATGCCTTCGGCGGCGGGTTCGTCGTGCAGTCGATGGTCGCGCTGTGGCTCTACCAGCGCTTCGGCATGTCGCTCGGCGCCGCCGGCGCGATCTTCTTCTGGACCGGCATCCTGACGGCGGGATCGTATCTCGTCGCCGTGCGCATCGCCGGGCGCTTCGGGCTCATCAACACGATGGTGTTCACGCACATTCCGTCGAGCGTTTGCCTCATCCTCATCCCGTTCATGCCGGACCTGGGCTGGGCGATCGCGCTGCTCTTCCTCCGCGCCGCGCTTTCGCAGATGGACGTGCCGACGCGAAGCTCGTACGTGATGGCGATCGTGCCGCCCGCCGAGCGCCCGGCCGCGGCGAGCATCACCTCGGTGCCGCGGAGCCTCGCGTCCGCCGCGAGCCCGTTTCTCGCCGGCTGGCTGCTCACCCTGTCGTCGTTCGGTTGGCCGCTCCTTGCTGCGGGCGGCATCAAGATCGTCTACGACGTGCTGCTGTACGCGCTGTTCCGCAACGTGAAGCCGCCGGAGGAGGAGAAGACGACGGCCGATTGAAAACGCATGGTGGACGGGGCGTGTGGGCTCAGCTGTCGCCACGGATTCGGGAAGGATGGAAAACATCCAGCGTCGGGAACTGCGCTTCGGCCCGCAGGCAGTCCGACAGATAGATCGCGAAGCCGGGGTCGCCGGTCCACAGGGAGTAGCGCCCCTGCCCGTAGCGCGCGGTGGCCTCGCGTGTTTGGGCAATGCCGTGCATGGCGAAGGCTCGCGCGCGTTCGAGCCATCGCACGTCACCCGTTCGCTGGTACAGCTTCAGGAACGCGTAACCATTGCCGCCGGTGCCGTGACACAGGTTGGATCCCTTGATGAGCGGTCCGGCCGACCAGATGGTTTCACCCGCGGCCAGCAGCAGATCGTCGAGCGCCGGACCCGGCATACCCGCAAGACAGACGACGAAACCCGGTGCGCCATGGCAGAACTGGAGGAGCATCTTCGGGTCCGCGTTGCGGTCCAGTTCGGGGCGCCAGTTGGCGTGGGCGCCAACGCGATCGGCGGTGCGCTGCACGGTGTTGACGATGCACTCCTCCCATGAATTCCACACTTCGGCATCCAGAAGGTGCCGGCCCCGGATCAGCGGCAAGGCCGTGCCGACGAAACCGTGAACGCCATCGAGATAGGCAAACCGGCGGCCGGCGAATTCCTGCGTCCAGTACGCGCATTGATGCTCGGTCGACCATTCGAGCTGGCTCCACAACTTGTCGGCGGTCAGCCGAAACAGGTCCGCCCATCGCCGGTTTCCGGTTCGCTCGTGGAGAAACAGCGCGGCAAGCATCGTCCCGGGCGAGCCCAGCATCAATTCGCGCGCCGGATGATCGAGGTTGCCGGCGATCAACGCATCGAGAGCGTCTTCCAGTTCTTCGGTCGGCGCCGCGCCGAAGGCCATCATCCGTATCGGCGTGTCGCCCAGCAGGAACGAGGCGCGAGTTTGCCCTGCGATCCCGCTGAGCAATGCGGAGTTGCGCGTTGGGAGCCGCTCCAGCTGGCCGAAATAATTGCGTGACAGCGTGGCGGCCCCGACGTCCCGCAGGTAGTGCAGCGCCCAGAAGACCCCGCACGCGCCGTCGTACAGCGACGCATCGACGCGCCCGGTCTGGTTCCCCTTCCGCGCGTCCAGGGGATGGAGGGGCCAATACCCGTCTTCGGTGTAGCGTGCCTCGGCGTCCGCGACGATGTGCTCGATCGCCGCCCGGACCTGGCCCTCGTCCCACGGGAGCGGGCGCAGCGGCTCGTGTCTTGCAGGGTCGTAGAGCACCTCCACCCGGTCATTGCCCTTCGGGCGGCTGCCAGAGCTCGATCTTGTTGCCCTCCGGATCGATGACCCACCCGAACTTGCCGTATTCGGAATCGTCGGTCTTGTCGAGCACGTTGCAGCCTTCGTCGCGAAGCGCCTGGACGAGACTTGCCAGGTCCGCGACGCGGTAGTTGATCATGAAGGTGCGACGTGCTGGGCGCGTAAACATCACTGTCCGCGCCCGAAATGTTCCAGATCGTCGTGCCGGTCGTGGGCTTGCCGTCGGCATCGGCCCAGCTGGAACGCCGCGCCGCCCCACTTCGGCACGTCGATGCCGAGATGCGTCTTGTACCAGGCGCGCAGGGCGACCGGATCCTTGGCCTTGAAGAAGATTCCGCCAATGCCGGTGACTCGTTTCATCAGTTGCCTCCGATATCCGGGTCAGGCCGGCACGGTGGATGCGGATTTCCTTCGACTCAGGAACCATGCGCTCGCAAGCGTGATGAGCAACCCTACTGGAAAGACCTCCGCGAACGTCATTCCCACGTTGTAGACGGGGTTCTTGTACATCTCCGCAAACTCGGCCATTTCCTTCTTCTTGGCCGCGATCTGCGCTTCGCTCGCTCCTTGGGCCTGCGCTTTTTCGACCACCTTGGCCGCGTACTTTTCCACAAAGTCCGGCATCATGGTGTGGTAGATGACCTCCCACGCCGCCACGTAACACACGGACGCCACCAGCGTGATCAGTATTCCAACCTTGAATGCCTTGCCGAATCCGATCGTTCCGGCATTCACGTTGTCGCGGTAGGAGCGGATGCCGAAGTACACCATCAGAAAGGCCACGATCATCGTCGTATAGCCGATGGTGTAACCGACGATTTCGGACGCGGCGTGGATGCGCTCGAAGTACGACATCGTGATGGCCATCATCACCGCCATGATCGCGCCGGCAATCAGGCCGAAGGTCAGGACTACCTTTTTCATCGGGGACTCCCTGGTGAAGTGTGAAGGGGCAGGAACAGCGCCATCATCGGCCGCTCACTGCCCTTTTCGCGTCACCCTTTCGGATGATTTCGGCCATTTCACAGCAGAATAATCCTTTGGTGGGAGCCGCCAGGACCGAGCGGCCGCTCAGGGGATCAAACCCAGCGCCTTGGCCCGCTGCACGGCCTGCGTGCGCCGCCTCGCCCCTAGCTTCTCGAAAACGCGGCTCGAATGCGTCTTGACCGTATTCTCACTCACGAACACCCGCCCGGCGATCTCCTTGTTGCTCAAGCCGGCCGCGATGAGCTCCAGGATCTCCAGCTCGCGCCGGGTCATTCCGACCTCGGCCAGCTTCTCCTGGTTCAGCGCGAACGTCGCCGGCGCCGGCACGGCGACCTCGCGCACGACGATGCTCTCCTTCCGGCCGGTGATCCTGAGCCCGAGCCAGATGCCGAAGCTCACGAATATCAGCGCGACGAGCCCGCCGTAGATCTCGAGTGAATGCTCAACCACGAGATACCGGTACTCGATTGCCTTAAGCAGCGCGATGAGAACGCCACCGAGAATGCCGAATAGTATGACCTGCTTTCGCACCGGACCGCTCAAGCCTGCTTGCGCAGAAAGACATGGGTCGCGCGCTCGCCCGCGACATGGCGCGCGCATTCATAGCCCAGCGCGTGCAGGTCGAGGTCATGCCACAGATGCTCGCCGGAACCGAGCACCACCGGCCGGACGGCGAGATGCAGCTCGTCGATGAGCCCGGCGCGCAGATACTGCCGAACCGTGGACACGCCACCGCCGACGCGGACGTCGCGGCCACCCGCGGCAGCTGTGGCCTGCTCCAATGCGGCGCGTATGCCCTCGGTGACAAAGAAGAACTCCGTGCCTCCCGCCATCTTGAGCGGCGCGCGCGGGTAATGCGTCAGCACGAAGACAGGCGTGTGATACGGCGGCTCGTCGCCCCACCAGCCCTTCCAGCTGTCGTCCGGCCACGGGCCCCGGACCGGACCGAACATGTTGCGCCCGAGAATCCACGCGCCGATGCCGGCGAAGCCCTGCTCCGCAATTTCGTTGTCGATCGCCCGTTTCGCCATCGTCGTGGCCTTGCATCTTCCGCCATAGCCGCGTGGGGAAGAACCACTCCATCAACTCGGGGCCCCTGACGCCGAGCGGATTCTGGAGATCCTGGTCCGGCCCGGCGCCGTAGCCGTCGATGGAGATCGCGAAGCTCTGGACGCGGAGTTTCGACATCGAGTTCCTCGCTGCTCGCCTTTCGGGACAGCCTCGCGATTGACGGCCAGACGCCGCGCTATCCGACGACGAGAATATGCACGCGGAATGGCCCGTGCGCGCCGAGCACGATGGTCTGCTCGACGTCGCCGGTGCGCGACGGCCCGGAGATGAGATTGATCGCGCGTGGCGTCTGTCCGCGCTCCTTGCGGATCAGCGCGAACGCCTCCTCCATTCCCGACACGACGCGGTCGGCGCGCAGGATGGCGATGTGCGTGTCGGGCAGAAGCGTGGTCGCGGTCGGCGTGTCCGCGCCGGTCAGGACGACCAACGTGCCGGTTTCGGCGATCGCGCAGTACGTGCCGGTGATGCCGAGGCGGTCGTCGCCCAGCGTCGGGCGCACCTCGATGTCGAGGCCCGCGCCTTTCCAGTCGAGGTCGGCGAATTCCGGCCAGCAAACACCCTTGTGCGATTTTTGCGACGCGATGGGCGGCGGAAGCACGAG
This sequence comes from uncultured beta proteobacterium, assembly GCA_963816925.1. GTDB lineage: Bacteria > Pseudomonadota > Gammaproteobacteria > Burkholderiales > Casimicrobiaceae > CAIWHR01. The sequence continues at coordinate 111,266 of CAWFMY010000035.1, forward strand.
GGCGTCGATATAGCGCGCGATGGCGGCGGGAATCGCGGCACGCTCCGCAATGCGCTCGACGGTGCTTTCCATGTCGGTGGCGCGCGTCATGAATTTCGTCAGCAGGTCCGCCGGCATCGCGGGCCGCGGGCCGTGCGCATGGGCGGCCATGTATTGCTGCGCATCGCCATTCGCCTTCGCGCGGTCGCCCGTCGCGCCGAGCGCCTTTTTCACGCGGCCGAGGACCGCGTCGCGCGCGGCTTTGTTCGAGGTCAGGCCGGTCGCCATTTCCGTGGCCTATGCCCGTACCTTCCGCACCGCCGCGCTCTTTCCGCCGTCCTTCATCTGCCGGCGCACGAACGCATCGAGCCGCGCAACGCCTTCGCGGATCGCCGCCGGCGACGCCGCGTAGGAGAAGCGGATGTGCTGGCCGTCGCCGGGGACGCGGCGCCCGAAATGGATGTCGGCGAGCACGGCCACGCCCGCTTCCATGAGCAGCCGCTTGCGGAAGACTTCGGAATCGGCGCAGCCGGTGAGCGCGCAGGCCTCGGTGACGTTGGGCCACGCGTAGAACGCGCCGCCCGGCACCTTGCACGCGATGCCGGGGACCTTGTTCAGCAGCCCGACGATGAGGTCGCGCCGCTCGAGGAAGCTCGCGCGCATCGCGTCGGCGGCATCCTGCGGGCCGTTGATCGCCTCGACCGCCGCCCACTGCGAAATCTGCGACGCGCACGAGTCGGTGTTGGTGATCCAGCGCGTGAACACGGGGGCGAGCGTGCGGTTGGCGGTGAAGCCGATCCGCCAGCCGGTCATCGCCCACGTCTTCGACGCGCCGTCGCTGATGATCGTGCGCTCCTGCATCCCCGGCCGGCGCGCCAGCGTATCGAATGGGCCGGCGTAGGCGAGCCGCGAGTAGATTTCGTCGGCGTACACCCACACCTGCGGATGGCGGCGCAGGATATCGGCGATGGCGTCGAGGTCGGCCGCCTGCAGCATCCCACCTGTCGGATTGTGCGGGGTGTTGAGGATCAGCAACCGCGTCTTCTCGTTGATCTTCGCTTCGAGGTCGGCCGGGTCGAAGGCGAAATCGCGCGTCTCGCGCAGGTAGATCGGCACCGGCACCGCGCCGTTGGCGTGGATCTGCGATTCGTAGATCGGGAATCCCGGCACCGGATAGATCACCTCGTCACCGGCGCCATGGTCCGTCACCGACGCGATGGCATACGCGATGAACGGCTTGGCGCCCGCGCCGACGACGACGTCCTCCGTCCTGATTTCGATGCCGCGACGCGCGCCCATGTCCTTCGCGGCGGCCGCGCGCAATTCGTCGATGCCCGCCGACGGCGTGTAACCGTGCTTGCCGGCGCGGATCGCCGCAATGGCGGCGTCCTGCACGTTCACCGGCGTCGGGAAATCGGGCTGGCCGATGCAGAACGAGACGATGTCCTTGCCTTCGCGGACCAGCGCGTTGACCTCCGCCAGAACGACGAACGCGTTTTCGGTGCCGAGCGATTCCGCGCGGCGCGACAACGGTGGCACCGAAACATGCAGGCTATGCGGGTTATTCATCGATGTTTCGCCTGTTCTTGCGCGCGATAGAGCTCGCGGAACGTTCTGCCCGTCGGCGCCGGCAGGTCGCGGCCGTCGGTCCAGCCGCTCGCCAGCGGCAGCTTATGGATCATGCCGTCGCGGCCGCCCCACCATTTCATCATGCGCACGCCGATCTTCGTCCCCCATCCATAGAGCGCGGGATGTTGCGCGACCCACGACCACGTCGCCAGCCCCGCCCGCTCGGACCATGGCCGCAGCCCCGTCTCGAACGCCTTTTCGCGCAGCTTGCGCTGCAGGTCGGGCAACGGGATCCGCACCGGGCAGACAACGCCGCACTGGTTGCACAGCGTCGATGCCGCCGGGAGGTCCTGCGCCTTGTCGAGTCCGACGTACATCGGCGTCAGGATCGATCCGATCGGCCCCGGATAGACCCAGCCGTACGAGTGGCCGCCGACGTTCTGGTAGACGGGACAGTGATTCATGCACGCGCCGCAGCGGATGCAGCGCAGCGCCTCGCGCACGTCGCTCGCCAGCACCGCCGTGCGGCCGCTGTCGACAAGGATGAAGTACATGTGCTCGGCGCCGTTGAACTCGCCTGCGCCCTTCGGCCCGGTCAGGATGTCCACGTAGTTCGAGATCGACTGTCCGGTCGACGAGCGCGGCAGCAGGCGCATCAGGGTGGCGACGTCTTCCAGCGTGGGCACGATCTTCTCGATGCCGGAAATCGCGACGTGCACTTTCGGCAGCGTCGTCGTCAGCGTGGCGTTGCCTTCGTTGGTGACGAGCACGACCGAGCCCGTCTCGGCAACGAAGAAATTGCCGCCCGAGATGCCCATGTCGGCGCTGAGGTAGTGCTGGCGCAGGACGCCGCGCGCCTCGAGGCACAATTCGTCGATGCCGGTTTTTACGGGCGTGCCATGCGCCTTGTGGAAGAGATCGGCGACCTCCTCCTTCGACTTGTGCAGCGCCGGACCGATGATGTGCGACGGCGGCTCGTAGTCGTTGATCTGCAGGATGTACTCGCCGAGGTCGGTCTCGACGACCTTCATGCCGGCACCCTCTATCGCGTGGTCGAGCGCGGATTCCTCCGAGACCATCGACTTCGACTTGATGATCTTCTTCACCGCGTGCTTCGCGGCGATTTCCAGGACCAGCGCGTTGACATCCGCGGGCGTCTCGGCCCACAGCACGGTGGCGCCGCGCGCGGTCGCGTTACGCTCGAATGTCTCGAGCCAGACGTCGAGATTCTCGAGCGCGCGGTTGCGGATCGCCTTGCCGGCGTCGCGGGTGCCTTCGAAGTCGTCGAGCTCGACCAGCGACGCGCGCCGCTTGGCGACGAACTTGCCCTGCATCTTCTTCAGGTTGTGCTGGAGCCGCTCGTCGTGCAGCTTGACGTGCGCGCGCTCCTTGAAGTGCATCGAGGTGACTTGCATCAGCTGGCCTTGCCGGTAAGCACCTCGGCCACATGGAGCACCCGGGTCTTCGTATCGCCGCGCCGCCGCAGCCTGCCTTCGATGTTCAGCATGCAGCCGAGGTCGCCCAGCACGACCGCATCAGCATGCGTCGCCACGACCGCCTCGCATTTGTTGTCGGCGAGGCGCGACGAAATCTCGCCGAACTTGATCGCGAACGTGCCGCCGAAGCCGCAGCAGACTTCGCACTCCGCCATCTCGTTGAGCGTTACGCCGGGCATCTTTGCGAGCAGCGCACGCGGCTGCTTCTTGACGCCCATCTCGCGCAGGCCGGCACAGCTGTCGTGATAGGTGATCGTGCCGTCGAAGCGGCCGGGAACCTTGTCCAACGCCAGCTTCTCGACCAGGAACGCCGTGAGCTCCCAGGTCTTCGCGGCCAGCGCATCGACGCGCTTCGCCATCGCCGGGTCGTCGGTGAAGAGGTCAGCATAGTGCGTCTTGATCATGCCGCTGCAGGAGCCGGACGGCGCGACGAGATAGTCGCAGCCCTCGAATTCCGCCACGACCTTGGCCGCGAGGGCCTTCGCGTCAGCGCGGTCGCCGGAGTTGTACGCCGGTTGCCCGCAGCACGTCTGGGTCGGCGGCACGAAGACCTGCGCACCGCCGGCTTCGAGCAACTCGATCGCCGCGAAGCCGATCGAGGGCCGCATCAGGTCGACGAGGCAGGTGACGAAAAAGCCGACGCGCATGGCGGGGACCGTTCGGGCGAGGGATGTGTCCGCGAGCGGCAAATCTTAGCACGCGGCCACTAGACAAATCCGGACAACACGAGCGCGCCAAAGCAGATTTCCACCAGCCGCTGCGGGAACATGCCGAGGAAGACCAGCGCGAGCCCGTTCGCCGAAAGGAAGGCCTGGTTGTCGAGCCGGGCGACGATCGGCGCGTGATCCGTCGGCTCGTCGAAATACATGAGCTTCACGATGCGCAGGTAGTAGAACGCGCCCACCAGCGACGACAGGACCGCAACGACGGCGAGCCAGACGTACCCGGCGCCCACCGCAGCCATGATCACCGAGAACTTCGCGTAAAAGCCGATCGTCGGCGGAATGCCCGCGAGCGAGAACATCACGATCAGCATCATCAGCGCCCACCACGGCGACCGGCGGTTGAGGCCCTTGAAGTCGTCGATCTGGTCGGCCTCGAAACCCGGCGCGCGACAGCAGCATCACGATGCCGAAGGAGGCAAGGGTCGTCAGTACGTACGCCACCGAGTAGAACATCGCCGCCGTGAACCCATCGAGGTTCCCCGCGAGGAACCCCATCAGCATGAAGCCCATGTTGGCGATCGTCGAGTACGCCAGCATCCGCTTGATGTTCGTCTGGGCAATCGCGATCACGTTGCCGAGGACCATCGAGAGCAGCGAAAGCACGATCAGCATGTCCTGCCAGTCGAGCGCGAGGTCGCCGAGCGCAATGGCCAGGAGCCGCATCATGAACGCGAACGCGGCGAGCTTGGGCGCCGTGCCGATCAGCAGCGTCACCGCGGTCGGCGCGCCGTCGTAAACGTCCGGCACCCACATGTGGTACGGCACCGCGCCCAGCTTGAAGCCGATCCCCGAGACGACGAACACCAGGCCGAAGAGCAGGATCATCGGATTGCCCTGGTGCGACAGCACCGCCACGCCCACCTGCACGAGGTCGAGCGAGCCCGTCGCGCCGTAGATCATCGACATTCCGTAGAGCAGCATGCCCGACGCCAGCGCGCCCAGCACGAAATACTTCATCGCGGCCTCGGACGCCTGCTTCGACGTCCGGTGCATCGCGACCATCGCATAGAGCGACAGCGCCTGCAGCTCGAGCCCCATGTACAGAGTGATGAAGTTGCCGGCCGAGATCATCACCATCATCCCGAGCAGCGTCGTGAGCGCGAGCACGAAGGTTTCGCCGCGGAAGAGTCCGCGCGCTTCGAGATAGCCCCGTGAATAGAAGAGCGTGAGCGACACCGCAATGCAGGTAAAGAAACGGAACACGTCCGACAGCATGTCGTCGATGACCATGCCGTTCATCGCCCGCACCGGCTCGCCCGCCGCGGTCGCGTAAACGAGCCACGCCGCGACAAGAAGGGCCAGCTGCGTCAGCCAGAAGCTCAGGTGCCGCAGGCGGTCGGGCAGGAAGGCGTCGAGCACCAGGATCGCGCACGCCGCGCCCAGCACGATCGCTTCGGGCAGGACGGACAGGAAATTGAGCGTGCTCATCGTGGGCATGGGGCGATCACAGTTTGACGCGCGCGACGTGCGCCAGGAGGTCGGTCACCGACGCGTGCATGACGTCGATGAAGGGCTTCGGCCACACGCCCATCCACAGCACCAGCGCAGCCACGCTCGCGAGGAGCCAGAACTCGCGGCGGTTGAGGTCGGTCAGCTTCGCGACGCGGTCGTTCGCCACCGCGCCGTAAATCACGCGCTTGTACATCCACAGCGTGTAGGCGGCGCCGAGGATCATGATCGTCGCCGCGGTGAAGCCGAGCCAGAAGTTCACTTTGACCGATGCGAGGATCACCATGAATTCGCCGACGAATCCGGACGTCGCCGGAAGGCCCGCATTGGCCATGGCGAACAGCATCATGAACGCGGCGAACCTGGGCATCGTGTTCACCACGCCCCCGTAGTCGGCGATCTGCCGGCTGTGCATGCGGTCGTACATCACGCCCACGCAGAGGAACATCGCCGCCGAGACGAAGCCGTGCGAGATCATCTGCACGAGGCCGCCTTCCATTCCCAGCGTGCTGAACAGGAAGAAGCCCAGCGTGACGAAGCCCATGTGCGAGATCGACGAGTAGGCGATCAGCTTCTTCATGTCGCCCTGGACCAGCGCCACGAAGCCGATGTAGACGATGGCGATCAGCGACAGCGTGATCACGAATCCGGACAGGTACCTGGAGGCATCGGGCACGATCGGCAGGATGAAGCGGACGAAGCCGTACGCGCCGATCTTAAGCGTTATCGCCGCCAGGATCACCGAGCCGCCCGTCGGCGCCTCGACGTGCGCGTCGGGCAGCCAGGTATGCACCGGCCACATCGGCACCTTGACCGAGAAGGACAGGAAGAACGCGACGAAAAGCAGGATCTGCACGTTGAGCGCCAGCGGCACCTCGTACCACGCGAGGATCGAGAACGAGTTCGAAACGTTGTAGAGGTAGATCAGCGCCACCAGCATCAGCAGCGAACCCAGCAGCGTGTAGAGGAAGAACTTGATCGCCGCATAGACGCGGTTCGGCCCGCCCCAGATGCCGATGATGAGGTACATCGGGATCAGCATCGCCTCGAAGAACGTGTAGAAGAGGATGCCGTCGAGCGCGCAGAACGCGCCGTTGATGAGCCCCGACTGGATGAGGAACGCGGCCATGTACTGAGACACGCGCGACTCGATCACCTCCCAGCCCGCCCAGACGACGACGAGGGTCATCAGGCTGTTCAGCAGCACGAACAGCATCGAGATGCCGTCCACGCCCAGGAAGTAGTAGATGTGGAAATTCGGGATCCAGTCCGCATACTCGACGAACTGCATGTCCGACGTGTCGGGCACGAAATTCAGCCACAGCGGAAGCGTGACGAGGAAGCCCAGCGCCGAGCCCAGCAGCGCGAGCCAACGGGCATGCCGGGCGTTGGCGTCGCCCCGCACCGTCAGCACGGCAACGCCGGCGACGATCGGGACCCAGATGGCGAGGGAGAGAAGGTGCATCGCGGTCGTTGCCTCAGCGCAGCGTCCACCACGACAGCAGCGCGAAGAGGCCGACGATCATCGTGAAGGCATAGTGGTAGACGTAACCGGACTGCATGTGCCGCAGCAGCGCGGATGCGAGCGCGACGGTCCGTGCCGTCCCGTTGACGAAAAAGCCGTCGATGATCGACTTGTCGCCGACGTCCGACAGGAACGTGCCGATGCGGCGGAAGCCGCCGGCGAAGAACCAGTCGTTGAACCGGTCGAAGTAGTACTTGTTGTCGAGCAGCGTGTAGAGCCAGCCCGCCGATTTCCGGATCCGCGCCGGCAGCGCCGGGTTCAGGAGGTAGCAGTACCACGCCGTCGCGATGCCGGCGACCGCGAGCCAGAACGGAAGGCTCGTGAAAGCATGCATCACGAACGGCACGATCCCGGGCCACTCCTCCCGGAGCTTCTCCATCGCCGGGTGCGACAGCACGACCGTGATCGAATCACCGTAATAGCCGCCGATCAGAATCGGCTCGACATACGACCACCCCGCATACACCGAGGGAATCGCAAGCAGGATCAACGGTACCGTCACGACCCACGGGCTTTCCCTGGGCTTCTCGCCGGGCGGCAGTCCGTGGTGCTCATCGCCGGCATGCGTGGCATCGTGGTGATGGGCGTCGGCCGTGAATCGCTCGTCGCCGTGAAATGCGAGGAACAGCATCCGGAATGAGTAGAACGCGGTGACGAACACGCCAGCCGTCACTGCGAAATACGCGTAGGCGTGGCCGGGGACGTTTGCGAAATGGACCGCCTCGATGATCAGGTCCTTCGAGTAGAACCCGGCAAAGGGCGGGATGCCGGCCAGCGCGAGCGAGCCGATCACCGCGGTCCAGTAGGTGATCGGCATGTATTTGCGCAGGCCGCCCATCCGGCGCAGGTCCTGCTCGTGGTGCAGCGCGATGATCACCGACCCCGCGCCGAGGAACAGCAGCGCCTTGAAGAACGCATGGGTCATCAGATGGAAGATCGCCACCGAGTACGCCGAGACGCCCAGCGCGACCGTCATGTAGCCCAGCTGCGACAGCGTCGAATAGGCGATCACCCGCTTGATGTCGTTCTGGACGATGCCGAGGAAGCCCATGAAGAGCGCCGTCGTCGCGCCGATGATCGTGACGAATCCGAGCGCGGTATCCGAGAGCTCGAACAGCGGGCTCATCCGCGCGACCATGAAGATGCCGGCGGTCACCATCGTCGCCGCGTGGATCAGCGCGGAAATCGGCGTCGGGCCCTCCATCGAGTCCGGCAGCCAGACGTGCAGCGGCATCTGCGCGCTCTTGCCCATCGCGCCGACGAAGAGGCAGATGCAGATGACGCTCATCAGCATCCACTGCGACTTGCCGAGCAGATTGACGGTCGTCGTGGCGAGCTCCGGCGCCCGCGCGAATACGGTCGCATAGTCGAGCGTGCCGAAATGCGCCAGTACCAGCCCGATCCCCAGCACGAAGCCGAAGTCGCCGACCCGGTTGGCGAGGAAGGCCTTCAGGTTGGCGTAAATGGCCGTCGGCCGCTCGTACCAGAAGCCGATCAGCAGGTACGACACGAGCCCGACCGCCTCCCAGCCGAAGAAAAGCTGGAGAAAATTGTTGCTCATCACCAGCATCAGCATGCTGAACGTGAAGAGCGAGATGTAGCTGAAAAAACGCGTGTAGCCCGGGTCGTCGGCCATGTAGCCGATCGTGTAGACGTGCACCATCAGCGAAACGAAGGTGACGACAAGCAGCATCGTCGTCGTCAGCGGATCGATCAGGAAGCCGATCGCGAGCTTGAGGTCGCCCGATTGCAGCCACGTGTAGACGTCGCCGTTGAAGCTGTTCCCGGCCATGACGTCGCGGAAGATGAAATACGAGGCGACCATCGACACGGCGACGCCGAGGCAGCACAACCAGTGCGAGGCGCTCCGGCCCAGCCTCGGGCCCCAGAGCCCGACGACGATCGCGGCGGCGAGCGGCGCGAGCGGGACGAGAAGATAGAGTTGCTGCATGGACATGTCGCGCCGTCAGCCCTTGAGCTCGTCGAGGTCCTCGACGTCGATCGAACCGACGTTGCGGAAGAGCAGGACCAGGATCGCGAGCCCGATCGCGGATTCGGCGGCGGCGACGGTCAGGATGAAGAACACGAACACCTGGCCCGCCATGTCGTCGAGGAAGCTCGAGAACGCGATGAAGTTGAGGTTGACGGCAAGCAGCATCAGCTCGATCGCCATCAGCAGGATGATCACGTTGCGGCGATTGAGGAAGATGCCCGCCATGCTGATGGCGAACAGGACGGCCCCCAGCACAAGGTAGTGCGACAGCGTCGGCGGCGCGGCAAGGAAAGACAAAGGGGCTCCCGGGGCGGAATACGGCGTGCTATGTGTCGTTTTTCTCGGAGGGCATGGAAAGCACGCGCACCCGGTCCTGCGCCCGGATTCTCACCTGCTTGCCGGGATCCTGGTATTTCGTCTCGCGGCGGCGGCGATGCGTCAGGGCGATGGCCGCGATGATCGCCACCAGCAGCACCACCGCGGCGATCTCGAACGGGTAGACATAGTCGGTGTAGAGGAGCGCGCCGAGCGCCTTCGTGTTGCTGCCCCCTGTCGGCGCCGGCGCCGTCGCGACCGCCACGCCGACCGGCTTGTTGCCGAGAAGCACCAGCGCCATCTCGACCAGCACCAGCACGAACACGGTCGCGCCGACCGGGAGGTAGCTCTTGAACTGCGTGCGCAGGTTGTCGAAATTGACGTCGAGCATCATCACGACGAACAGGAACAGCACCATCACCGCGCCGACGTAGACCAGCACCAGGGCAATGGCGAGGAATTCGGCGCGCAGCATCAGCCAGTGCGCGGCCGCGGTGAAGAACGCGAGCACGAGCCACAGCGCCGCGTGCACGGGGTTGCGCGCCGTGACGACGCGCAGCGCCGCGAACACGAGGATCGCGGCGAGAGGAGATAGAACAGTGCCGTTTGAACATTCATCGCAGGAGGAATGGACCCGTCGCGAGCGCCGGCAAGGCCTCGCCGCGCGGCGGGCGCCGCGCATCCAAGTTAGCGGTATTTCGCATCTGGTTCGCGATCGCTGGCGATCTGCGCCTCGTAGCGGTCGCCGACGGCGAGCAGCATCTCTTTCGTGTAGTAGAGGTCGCCGCGCTTTTCGCCGTGGTACTCGAGGATGCGCGTCTCCACGATCGAATCGACCGGGCAGCTTTCCTCGCAGAAGCCGCAGAAGATGCATTTCGTGAGGTCGATGTCGTAGCGCGTCGTCCGTCGCGTGCCGTCGGCGCGCTTCTCGGACTCGATCGTGATCGCGAGCGCGGGGCAGACCGCCTCGCAGAGCTTGCAGGCGATGCAGCGCTCCTCGCCGTTGGGATAGCGGCGCAGCGCGTGCAGGCCGCGGAAGCGCGGGCTCTGCGGCGTCTTCTCCTCCGGGAACTGGACCGTGATCTTGCGCGCGAACATGTGACGGCCCGTCAGCATGAGGCCGCGCCACAGCTCGCCCAGGAGCCAGGTATTGAGGAATTCGCGCGAGCGTCGGAGCATCGTCGTCGCCGTCAATGGAAGAGCCCGGCCCAGCGCGTCTGCATCATCGCGCCGAGGAACACGATCCAGACGAGCGTCACCGGGATGAACACCTTCCAGCCGAGCCGCATGATCTGGTCGTAGCGATAGCGCGGAAACGTCGCGCGGATCCACAGGAAGAAGAACAGCACGACCGACATCTTCCCGAACAGCCAGAGCATGCCGTCGCCGAACGGCGCGGTGCCGCCCATCACCGGCACCCACATCGGGAGCGTCAGGTCGTTGAGCGCGGGCCACACCGACAGCCAGCCGCCCAGGAACATGACCGAAGCCAGCGCCGAGATCAGGATCATGTTCATGTACTCGGCGAGGAAGAACACCGCGAACGCAACGCCCGAATACTCGACGTGGAAGCCCGCGACGATTTCCGACTCCCCTTCCGCCACGTCGAATGGATGGCGGTTCGTTTCGGCAACGCCGGAGATCAGGTACACGATGAAGAGCGGGAACAAGGGAATGAAGTACCAGTGCGCGAGGCCGCCCTCCTGCCCTTGCACGATGCCGGAAAGGTTCAGCGTGTTCGCCGCCATCAGCACGCCGACGAGCGCGAAGCCCATGGCGATTTCATAGGAGACGATCTGCGCGGCGGAGCGGAGGCAGCCGAGGAACGCGTACTTGGAATTCGACGCCCAGCCCGCGAGAATGATCCCGTAGACGCCGATCGACGTCATCGCGAGAACGTAGAGAAGGCCCGCGTTGATGTCCGCGAGCACGACACCGTCCGTGAACGGCACGACGGCCCATGCCGCAAGCGCCGGCGCAATGGCAAGGATCGGCGCGATGAAGAACAGGTAGCGGCTGGCGCCGGTCGGCAGCACGATCTCCTTGAAGATCAGCTTGAAGACGTCGGCGAACGGCTGCAGCAGCCCGAGCGGACCGACCCGATTCGGGCCGATGCGCACCTGCATCCAGCCGATGACCTTGCGCTCGGCGAGCGTGAGATAGGCGACGCTCAGGATCAACGGGATGGCGATCGCGACGATCTTCACCAGCGTCCACGCGGTGATCTTGATCGCCGGCCAGGCGGATCCGAAAAGGGTCGCGAGCCATTCCATCAGAGCGGCTCCACGACAATTGCTCCGGACAGGCCATCGAGGCCGCAGGTCGACGGATGCGCGGCGGCGATGTGCACGACGCCCGACGGCACCGCGGCATCGATTTGCGCGGTCAACACCGCTTCGCCGCGACCCTGCCGCACCTTGACCGTTCCGCCTTCGGCAACGCCGATCCGCTGCAGCGTGAGCGCATTCATTCGCGCCCGCGGCGGCCGCCCATCGGCGGACTGCTGCAGCGACGGCGCCCGGCGGGCCAGCGGATCCGCGAAATAGATCGGGACGTCGGCGACACGCTCGATTCCGTGCGTCGCGACGGCCGGCTTGACGATGTCCACGCGCGTGCCGTTGGCGAGCTGCGATGCAAGCGCCGGCCCGATCGGCAGCAGTTTCGACCGCACATCGTCGATCGACTCGAAGTCGAATCCCGGCAATCCGAGCAGCGAACCCAGCACGCGCAGCACCTTCCACGCCGGGCGCGTTTCGCCGAACGGCTTGACGACGCCGTTGAAGGTCTGTGCGCGTCCTTCGCAGTTGACGAACGTGCCGGCTGTCTCGGTGAACGGCGAAACGGGAAGCAGCACGTCGGCGTAGGGCGTGCCGTGGCGGAACGGCGACATCACGACGACGAAGTCGGCCTTTTCGAGCGCCGCTCGCGCGGTGACCGGATGCGCGCAGTCGAATTCGGGCTCCGCGCCGAGGACGATGTAGGCCTTGCGCGGATCGGCAAGCATCGCGAGCGCGTTCATTCCGCCCGCCTTTGGCAGCGCGCCCGCGACGTATCCACCCACGCTGTTCGCGGCCTCCGTCAGGCAACCGAGCGTCGCGCCCGTCAGTTCGGCCAGCGCCTGCGCGAGCGCGAACAGTTGGGAGGCTTCCGGATGTTGTTCCGCGCCGTTGCCGAGCAGCACGGCTTTTCGCTTGCCCGACAGCAGCGACGCCGCGATCACGTCGGCCGCGGCGGCGGGCTCGATCCCCGCCAACGCGGGCGGCACCGTCTTGCCGGCACCCTTCGCCGCAGCGACGACGATCTCGGCGAGCGCGAGCGGCAGCATCGCCGGAACCGCGACGAACGCATTCGCCACGCGGATCAGCGAATCGTCGTGGACAGACTGGAGCAGCGAGACCTCCGCGCCCTTCTTCGCCGCCTGGCGCAGCCGTTGCGCGACCAGCGGATGGTCCTTGCGCAGGAAGCTGCCGATGACCAGGACGCGATCGAGCGCGTTGACGTCGGCGACGGGCAGTCCGAGCCACGGAATGCCGGACCCCTTGCCGTCGCCGCGAAAATCCGACTGCCGCAGCCGGAAATCGATGTTGTCCGCGCCGAGGTCGCGCGTCAGCTTCGCCGCGAGCGCCATTTCCTCGAGCGTGGAATGGGGCGACACGAGCGTACCGAGCGCCGCGGGGCCATGCTTGGCGATCGCTTCGCGAAGGCCCTCCGCCACCCGCGCAAGCGCCGTCTGCCAGTCGACGGCCTTCCATTCGCCGCCGACCTGCATCATCGGCGAGGCGAGCCGCTCCTCGCTCGCGAGCGCCTCGTACGAGAAGCGGTCCTTGTCGGAGATCCAGCACTCGTTGACCGCTTCGTTTTCGAGCGGCAGGACGCGCAGCACGCGGTCGTCCTTCACCTGGACGACGAGGTTGCTGCCGAGCGAGTCGTGCGGCGACACCGACTTGCGGCGGGCGAGCTCCCACGTCCGCGCCGCGTAGCGAAATGGCTTCGACGTGAGCGCGCCCACGGGACAGATGTCGATCATGTTCCCGGACAGCTCGGAATCGACGGTCCTGCCCACGAAGGAGACGATCTCGGAATGCTCGCCGCGGCCGATCATCCCGAGCTCCATCACGCCGGCGATCTCCTGCCCGAACCGGACGCAACGCGTGCACTGGATGCATCGCGCCATTTCCTCGGCCGACACCAGCGGACCGAGGTACTTGTGGAACACGACGCGCTTTTCCTCGGTGTAACGCGAGGCGGACGGACCGTAGCCGACCGCGAGGTCCTGCAATTGGCACTCGCCGCCCTGGTCGCAGATCGGGCAGTCGAGAGGATGGTTGATCAGCAGGAACTCCATCACCGACTTCTGCGCCTGGACCGCGAGCTCGGAGGCCGTCCACACCTTCATGCCTTCGGCGGCAGGCGTCGCGCACGCGGGCATCGGCTTCGGCGCCTTCTCGACCTGCACGAGGCACATCCGGCAGTTGGCGGCGATCGACAGCTTCTTGTGGTAGCAGAAATGCGGGACGTAGATGCCGAGCACGTGCGCGGCATCCATCACCGTGCTGCCGGGCGCGACCTGCACCTGCCTGCCGTCGATTTCGAGGTTCAGCATGGCGATTCAGGATGTATCGGGGGCGACGATGCAGCGCTTGTGGTCGATGTGGTGCTGGAACTCGTCGCGGAAATGCTTGACGAAGCTCTTCACCGGCAGCGCCGCCGCGTCGCCCAGCGCGCAGATCGTGCGGCCGGCGATGTTGTCGGCGACCGAAGTCAGAAGGTCGAGGTCCTCGTTGCGGCCGTTGCCGTGCTCGATCCGGTCGACCACGCGCCACAGCCAGCCCGTCCCTTCGCGGCACGGCGTGCACTGGCCGCACGATTCCTCGTAATAGAAGTACGACAACCGCAGCAGCGACTTCACCATGCAGCGCGTGTCGTCCATCACGATCACCGCGCCCGAGCCGAGCATCGAGCCGGCCTTGGCGATCGAGTCGTAGTCCATGTCGGTGGCCATCATCACGGCGCCCGGCAGCACGGGCATCGACGAGCCGCCGGGGATCACGGCCTTCAGCGTGCGACCCTCGCGCACGCCTCCCGCCATCTCGAGGAGCGTCGCGAACGGCGTGCCGAGCTTCACTTCGAAGTTGCCGGGGCGGCGGACGTCGCCCGAAACGGAAAAGATCTTGGTGCCGCCGTTGTTGGGGCGCCCGAGGTTCAGGAACGCCTCTCCGCCGTGGCGGATGATCCACGGCACGGCCGCGAACGTCTCGGTGTTGTTGATCGTCGTCGGCTTGCCGTAGAGGCCGAAGCTCGCGGGAAACGGCGGCTTGAACCGCGGCTGCCCCTTCTTGCCCTCGAGCGACTCGAGCAGCGCCGTCTCCTCGCCGCAGATGTACGCGCCGTATCCGTGATGGTTCTGCAGGATGAACGTGAACCCGGAGCCCAGGATGTCGTTGCCGAGAAAGCCCGCCTCGTACGCCTCCGCCAACGCTTCCTCGCAGCGCTCGTAGGTGTCCCAGATCTCGCCGTGGACGTAGTTGTAGCCGCGCCGGCAGCCCATCGCGTAGGCGGCAATCGCCATCCCCTCGATCAGCGCGTGCGGGTTGTAGCGCATCAGGTCGCGGTCCTTGAACGTGCCTGGCTCGCCCTCGTCGGAGTTGCACACGAGGTACTTGTCGCCTGCGAACTGCTGCGGCATGAAGCTCCACTTGAGGCCGGTCGGAAAGCCCGCGCCGCCGCGTCCGCGCAGCGCCGACTTCTTCACCTCGGCGATGACCGTCGCGGGAGGAATCTTTTCCGTGAGGATCTTCTTCAATGCTTCATAGCCGCCGCGCGCGACGTAGTCCGCGAGCCGCCAATTCTTGCCGGTGAGGCCGGCCATCAGGATGGCGTCGGGGCCGTAGTCCAGGAATTCGCCGGGCGCGTTCATGTCAGTCCGACGTTCCCGTCCTGGCAGCGCCAAGCTCGGCGAGCAGCGCGTCGAGTTGCTCGCGGCGCATGAAGCTGCACATCCGCTTGTTGTTGACGAGCAGCACCGGCGCGTCGCCGCAGGCGCCCATGCATTCGCCTTCCAGCAGCGTGACCTGCCCGTCGGGCGTCGTCTCGCCAAAGCCGATGCCGAGACGCTCCTTCAGGTAGTCGGCCGAGGCGACGGCGTCCTGCAGCGCGCACGGCAGGTTGGTGCAGATCGTGATCTTGTGCCGACCGCGCGGCTTCACGTTGTACATGGCGTAGAACGTCGCGACCTCGTAGACCGCCACCGGCGGCATGCCGAGGTATTGCGCGACAAAATCCATCGTCTCCGTCGCGAGCCAGCCCTTTTCGTCCTGCGCGATCGCGAGCGCCGACATCACCGCCGACTGCTTCTGGTCGGACGGATATTTGGCGATCTCGCGATCGATTTTCTTCAGTGCGTCCGCGGAGAGCATGCGAGTTTCCATCATCGGTAGAAATAGCCGACGACGCGCCAGGTGTCGCCCTGCTCGACCGACCAGATGAGCTGCTCGGAGAGGTGCTTGCCGTTCTTGTATTTCGAGTCGAACTCGATGAGCGCGTAGTCGCCGGGAGAACCGCCCGGGAGCTCGTGCGCGCGCGCGAACTTCACCGCCGTGCGCGAATCGAGCTTGCCCATCTCCTTGCGCACGTTGCGCATCTCCGCGATGAACTGGTCGCGTTTGACCACCTTCTGCAATTCCTTCGAGGCGCTGTCCCACGCCACGCCGGCCTTGTCCGCGTCGAGCAGATCCAGCCACTTCTTGGCGGCGTCGATCGCGTCCTTGTCGTCGCCGAGCGTCGGTTGCGTGGCCGGGGGCTCGGTGGGCGGCGCCGTCGGAGGGGGCTGCGTGGACGGCGGTGCGGACGGTTGCGACGGCGGCGCCGGAGTTTGCGCATTCGCCATGGACAGGCTTGCCAGCACGAGCGCGACGCAGACCGCCGTCGGGAAACGCGGCATCGGCTTCATCGGTCAACGCTCCCGAACACAATGTCCTGCGTGCCGATGATGGCGACGATGTCGGCAATCATGTGGCCGCGCGACATTTCGTCGAGCGCCGCGAGGTGGACATAGTCCGGCGGCCGCAGCTTGACGCGATAGGGCTTGTTGGCGCCGTCCGAGATGATGTAGACGCCGAATTCGCCCTTGGGGTGCTCGATCGCGGCGTAGGCCTCGCCGGGCGGCACGTGCATGCCTTCGGTGAAGAGCTTGAAATGGTGAATCAGCTCTTCCATGTTGGTCTTCATGGCTTCGCGCGACGGCGGCGCGACCTTGTGGTTGCCCGTGATCACCGCGCCCGGGTTATGGCGCAGCCAGTCGACGCATTGCCGGATGATCCGGTTCGACTGCCGCATCTCCTCGACGCGCACCAGGTAGCGGTCGTAGCAGTCGCCGGTGACGCCGACCGGAATGTCGAAATCCATGCGGTCGTACACCGCGTAAGGCTGCTTCTTGCGCAGGTCCCAAGGGACACCCGAGCCGCGCAGCATGGGGCCCGTGAACCCCAGCGCGATCGCGCGTTCCGGCGTGACGACGCCGATGCCCACCGTCCGCTGCTTCCAGATGCGATTCTCGGTCAGCAGCGTTTCGTAGTCGTCGACGTAGCCGGGGAACCGAACGGTGAAATCCTCGATGAAGTCGAGCAGCGAGCCCTGCCGGTTCGCGTTCATCGCCGTCATCGCGCGCGCATTGCGCGTGTGCTGCGCGGTGTACTGCGGCATGCGGTCCGGCAGGTCGCGGTAGACGCCGCCCGGCCGGTAGTACGCGGCGTGCATCCGCGCGCCCGAAACCGCCTCGTACATGTCGAACAGGTCCTCGCGCTCGCGGAAACAGTAGAGGAACGTCGTCATCCCGCCGACGTCGAGCGAATGGGCGCCGAGCCACAGCAGGTGGTTCAGCACTCGCGTGATCTCGTCGAACATCACGCGGATGTATTGCGCGCGCTCCGGAACGTCGATCCCGAGCAGCCGCTCGATGGCGAGGCAGTACGCGTGCTCGTTGCACATCATCGACACGTAGTCGAGCCGGTCCATGTACGGCAGCGACTGGAGGTAAGTCTTGTACTCGGCCAGCTTCTCGGTCGCGCGATGCAGGAGCCCGATGTGCGGGTCCGCGCGCGCGATGACTTCGCCGTCGAGCTCGAGCACGAGCCGCAGCACCCCGTGGGCCGCCGGGTGCTGCGGCCCAAAGTTCATGGTGTAGTTGCGAATCTCGGCCACGGCGCCCTACTTGCCTCCCGCGTAGCTGTCTTCGCGGATGATCCGCGGCGTGATCTCGCGCGGCTCGATCGACACCGGCTGGTAGATCACGCGGCCCTGCTCCGGGTCGTAGCGCACCTCGACGTGGCCGGAGAGCGGGAAGTCCTTGCGGAACGGATGCCCGATGAAGCCGTAGTCGGTGAGCAGCCGGCGGAGGTCCGGGTGGCCGTTGAACATGATTCCGTAGAGGTCGAACGCCTCACGCTCGAACCAGTTCGCCACCGGCCAGATGTCGATCGCGCTGCCGATGACGGGGAAGGCGTCGTCCGGAACGAATGCGCGCACGCGCACGCGCCAGTTGTTGGCGAGCGAAAGCAGATGGTAGACGACGGCGAAGCGCGGGCCTTCGTGCGCCGCGTCGCCGTACGTCGAGTAGTCGACGCCGCAGAGGTCGACCAGCATCTCGAATCGCAGCTCGGGGCGGTCGCGCAGCGAACGCAACGCGGGATCGAGGTCGGTGGCGCCGATGATGATGGTGACTTCGCCATTCGCCACGGCGACGCTTGCGAGCCTGTCGCCGAGGACCGCCTGAAGCGCGGCGACGAGGGTTTCGACGCGGGAGGACATCAGCGGGCGATCGTGTTGGTGCGCCAGATCTTGTTCTGCAGCTGGAGCACGCCGTAGAGCATCGCCTCGGCGGTGGGCGGGCATCCGGGAACGTAGATGTCGACCGGGACGACGCGGTCGCAGCCGCGCACGACCGAGTACGAATAGTGGTAGTACCCGCCGCCGTTGGCGCAGGAGCCCATGGAGATGACCCAGCGCGGCTCCGGCATCTGGTCGTAGACCCGGCGCAGCGCCGGCGCCATCTTGTTGCACAACGTGCCGGCGACGATCATGACGTCGGACTGGCGCGGGCTCGGGCGGAACACGATGCCGAAGCGGTCGAGGTCGTAGCGCGCGGCGCCGGCGTGCATCATCTCGACCGCGCAGCACGCGAGGCCGAAGGTCATCGGCCACATCGAGCCGTTGCGGGCCCAGTTGATGAGCGCATCGGCTGACGTCGTGACGAAGCCTTTCTCCAGCACGCCTTCAATGGCCATTGATCCCCACCTCGCTCGCGGCGGCCTCCGCACCGTCGACGACAAATCGTCAAGTCGATCGTCGGCCGCATGCGGCCACTCGCGATCGCTCGCTCCCCCTGGGCGCTTCGCGCCCGGGGCCCCGGCTCGCCGCTCGGACCGCTACTCCCATTCGAGTGCGCCCTTCTTCCACTCGTAGACGAAACCGACGACCAGGATCGCAAGAAAGATCATCATCGCCACGAAGCCGAAGAAGCCGATCTGCGGGAGCACGACCGCCCACGGAAAGAGGAACGCGATCTCGAGGTCGAACAGGATGAAGAGGATGGCGACGAGGTAGTAGCGGACGTCGAATTTCATCCGCGCGTCCTCGAAGGCCTCGAAGCCGCACTCGTACGGGGACAGCTTCGCGGGGTCGGGACGATTCGGCGACAGCACGGAGCCGACACTGAGGAGGACGACCCCGACGGTCAGGCCGACGAGGATGAAGAGCAGGATCGGTAGGTACTGTTCCAGCATGATCGTCGCGCACGATTACGGGGCGAACCCCGGATGCGGATGTGTCCTCGTTGCCCTTCGTCGGCGGACCGCGCCGCCGGTGCCTTCATCTTGCGTTGCGCACCCTGCCCATCGCGCGCCGCCCGTGCCAAACCAATTCCTGGTGCCGACGGGGAGACTCGAACTCCCACGGGTTACCCCACTGCCCCCTCAAGACAGCGTGTCTACCAATTTCACCACGTCGGCAGGTTCCAGCCACTACGGCCCGGCCGCGACACCGGAGTGCCGCGCCCAGGGCTCATTTCGGTACTTCGCCCGACTTCGAACCCGAAGGATCGCTCGCCGGCGGCGCCTTGGCGGGCTCGCTTGCGGGAGTCCCCCCGGTTTGCGCGGGAACGTCGTTCGCCTTCGGCGCGAGTCTCTCCACGATGCCCTTCTGCGTCGCGCCGCTGGCCGAGCCGTGCACGGTGGCGAACCAGGTGAGGCCGAGGCTCGACGCGAAGAAGAGCGCCGCCAGGATGGCCGTGGTCCGCGAAAGGAAGTTTGCCGATCCTGCAGCACCGAAGACCGAACCCGACGATCCGCTGCCGAACGCGGCCCCCATGTCCGCGCCCTTGCCGTGCTGCAAGCAGGACCAATCCGCAGATTCCGGCCGCCACCAGCAGATGGACGACCAATAACAACGTTTCCAGCATGTTCATCCGTTACTCCCGCAACGCTTTGCCGGGACCGCGCTCCCTTGCTTCAGGCACGCGCGATCGCCAGAAATTCCGTGGACTTGAGCGACGCGCCGCCGATCAGGCCGCCATCGATGTCCGCCATCCCGAACAGCGCTCCTGCGTTGTCCGCCTTCACGCTGCCGCCATACAGCAGCGGCGCATCTACCGCATCGGCCTTGGCCAGGCGCGCGCGCAACGTCGCGTGCACCGCCTGCGCCTCCGCCGGGGCCGCCGTGCGCCCCGTGCCGATCGCCCAGACCGGCTCGTAGGCGACGACCATCCGCGCGGCGTCGGACCCGACGGCCCGAAGCACCGCGTCGAGCTGGCGAAGCACGACGGCTTCCGTCGCTCCCGCATCCCGCTCGGCGAGCGTTTCGCCGACACAAACGATCGGCACGATCCCGCCTGCAAGCGCAGCTTTCGCCTTCGCCGCCACGACGGCGTCGGTGTCACCGAAAAACTGCCGGCGCTCCGAGTGGCCGACAATCGCGTAGCGGCACTTGAATTCGACCAGCATTCCCACCGACACTTCGCCGGTATACGCACCCGACGCGTGCTCGCTCACGTCTTGCGCGCCCCACGCGACCGGCGTGGACGACAACGCCGCCTGCGCCTGCATCAAGTAAGGATACGGAACGCAAACCGCAAGCTGCCGCCCGGGCATCGGGGCCCAGCCGGCCGTGATTGCGCCCAGGAGCGCCGCATTGCCAGCGAGCCCGCCGTTCATCTTCCAGTTGCCGACGACGAGTTTGCCGCGCATTGCGTTCCTGCCGGTTTTCGTGCCCAAACGCGCCATTCCGGCCTGAAAGGGACAGCACGCCGGTAAAACCGCAGGATTATACCGCAGCGCGGCAAACCGGGGAAACGCGGCGGACAACCGCCGCGCGGGGGATCAGGCCCCGGCGACCTGGCGCATGCGCCGGATGACCGGCGGCAGGAACCACGCGGCGAGCGTGAGCACGCCCAGCGTCGCCGCGATTGGACGCGTGAAGAACGCGAGCACGCTGCCGTCGCTCTTGATCATCGACGTGATGAAGTTTTCCTCGAGCATGCCACCCAACACCACGCCCAGGATCGCGGGGGCGACCGGAAAGCCATTTTCCTCGAGGATGTAGGCAATCACGCCGGCGACGAGCATGACGCCGACATCGAAGGGAGTGTTGTTGATCGCGAACGCGCCCACGATGCAGAAGAGCAGGATCACCGGCATCAGGACGTTCCGTGGCACCTTGAGGATCTTCTTCGACGCCTTGATGCACATCCACCCCAGCGGAATCATGATGAGGTTGGCGAGGATGAACAGCAGGTACACCGCGTAAATATTCTGCGGATCGCGGGTGAAGAGCGTCGGCCCGGGGTTCATGTTCTTCATGTACAGCACGCCGATGACGATCGCGGTGATCGAGTCTCCCGGGATGCCGAATACCAGTGCGGGAATCCACGCGCCCGCCAGCGCACTGTTGTTCGCGGCACCCGACTCGACGATGCCTTCGACATGTCCGGTGCCGAATTTCTCGGGCTCCTTCGAGAGCTTCTTGCTCATCGCGTAGGACATCCATGCCGCGATGTCGGCGCCCGCCCCCGGCAGCGCGCCGACCAGGGTGCCGAGCGCGCTGCCGCGCAGGATCTGCATCGGATATTTGACCGTCAGCGCCCACATGCCCTTGAAGATGTTATGGATGGGCTGGTCGACAATCTTCATCTCCGGTCCGGTGTCAACCGCAAAGCGGATGATCTCCGAGATCGCGAACATGCCGATCATCAGCGGAATCATGCCGATGCCGCCCATGAGTTCGGTGTTGCCGAACGTGAAGCGCGGGAATCCGGCGGGATTGCCAAGGCCGACGCAGGCGACCGAGAGGCCGATCAGCAGCGACACGACGCCTTTGAGCGGGCGTTCGGACGTGATCACGACCGCGCAGCTCAGCCCGAGCAGCACCAGCCAGAAGTATTCGAACGAGCTGAACTTGAGCGCAACCTCGGCCAGCGCCGGCGCGGACACGATGAGCACGGCCGTGCCGAAAAGACCGCCGATCGCCGAAAAGACGAGGCCGGCGCCCAGCGCAGTCTCCGCCTGGCCCTTCCGGGTCATCGCATAGGCCTCGTCGCAATACGCCGCCGACGCGGGCGTGCCCGGCATGCGAAGCAATGCGCCGGGGATGTCGCCGGAGAAGATGGCCATCGCCGTCGCCGTGACGATGGTCGCGATCGCCGGGATCGGTTCCATGAAGAAGGTGACCGGCACGAGCAGCGCGGTCGCCATGGTCGCGGTCAGCCCCGGCACCGCGCCCACGAACAGCCCGAACAGCGACGCCAGCAGCATCGGCCACAGCGTCTTGAAGCTGAAAACCATGCCGAAGGCGGTGGCGAGCGCGTCCATCAGAACGCGATTCCCGTCAACAGTCCCCACGGCAGCGGCACCCGCAGCATCTTGTAGAACGCGTACCAGATGACGAGCGTCGCGACGACGGCGACCAAAGCGGCTGCCCCGCGGCGCACGCCGAGCGTGGTGAACCAGATCCAGAGCAGGACTGGCGCGATGATCAGGAAGCCGATCGCATTGGCGAGCCACACATACGCCGCCACGCCGCCGACGATCGCCGCGAAAGCGACGAAGTGGCGGCCGGAGCGCATCCACTCGGCGGTCTCGTACCACGGCTCGGCGGCGCGATTGCGGACGCCGCTGACGATGAGCATCACGCCGCACACGGCGAACGCCGCGGCGATCAGTCCCGGGAACAGCCCGGGACCGACCTGCTGCCCCGGGATCCGCGGGAATGACTGGACGTGGACGATGACGACGAGGCCGAGCAGGACGAGCACGGCGCCGAAGATCGCGTCATTTATCTTCATCGCGCCCGCGTCCCTTCGCCGGTCGCGGCCCACGCGGACACGGCGCCGCGCGCCGGCCCGCGCGTCACTTGGCGAGGCCGACGGCCTTCATCGTCTTGCCCATGGCGGCGTCGCCGGTCGCCATGAACGCCGCGAATTCGGGACCCGGCGCCCACGCGGTGCCGAAGCCCCGGCTCGCCGCGAAGTCCTTCCATTCCTTGCTTTCGGCGATCTTCTTGATCGTCGCGATCAGCTTCGCGTTGACGTCGGCCGGCAATCCCTTGGGGCCGGCGATCCCGCGCCACGCGGCGACCGAGATGTTGACGCCCATCGCCTGCTGCATCGTCGGCACGTCGGGGAACAGCGCCGCGCGCTTGTCGTCCATGACGGCGAGCGGCCGCGCCTTGCCGGCATCGATCAGCGGGCGTGCTTCCGGCAGCGACGCGGTCACGATATCAACGCCGCCGGCGACGAGGTCCTGCATGGCGGGCGCCGCGCCGTTCGACGGGACCCAGGGAATCGCCGTCTGCGGAATCTTCAGGTCGTCGAGCAATCCGGCGAGCGCAAGATGCCAAATGCCGCCCTGCCCGGTGCCGGACGCTTTCATCTTTCCGGGGTTGGCCTTGGCGGCGTCGAGCACTTCCTTCACCGACTTGTACGGCGAATCGGCGCGCACCGTGAAACCGGCCGGATCGGAATTGACGAGCGCCAGCGGCGTATACGAGCCGGGCCCGAGATCGGTCAGGCCCTGCCAGTGCATCATCGTGATCTCCACGGTGATCATGCCGAGCGTGTAACCGTCGGCCGGCGCCTGGGCGATTGCGCTGTGGCCCACCACGCCGCTGCCGCCCGTGCGGTTGACGACGTTGACCGGCTGGCCCAGCTCCTTTTCCATCATCGTCGCGAAATAGCGGGCGGTGCCGTCGGTGCCGCCGCCGGCCCCCCACGGGACAATGAAGGTGATCGGGCGATCCGGATAGGCGGCGAGCGCCACCGATGCGGCCGCGAACGCGATGAGCGCGACGAGCGCGCGCTGGACGATACTCATGGGCTTCCTCCTTGCAGGATTGGACTGCGGCGCCGCGGCGGCCGGCCTCTGCTGGGCGGTGCGCTGCGGTGGCGACGACGTTAGCAGCGCATCCCGTATTGGTCAAGTGGTCTGACCAGTTGCGCCGGCCTTGAGGCCGCCCGCGGTCGACCCACGAGCGAGACTGCTGCGCACGTAGTCCGCGAGCACGGAAACAAGCGTCTCGAGGTCGCGCTCGAGCTTCGCGTAGCCTTCGTTGGGCTGCAGCGTCGTTTCGTCCATGTAGAGCCGGCGGTTGACCTCGATCTGCAGGCTGTGCCGGTTTTCCGCAGGTCGCCCGTGCTTGCGGACGAGCTCCACGCCCTTGTACGGGTCGTTGATCGCGACGTCGTAGCCCATGTCGCGCAACGCGGCGGCGACAGCGCGCGTGAGGTCGGGGGCACACGTCGTCCCGTCGCGGTCGCCCAGCACGAAGTCGGCGCGCGCGCGCCCCGGATCGTCGGCGTTGGCGTCGCCAACCGCGGGCATCGAGTGGCAGTCGACATGCCAAACCGCGCCGAATGTTCGATGGAACGCGTCGAGATCGTCGGCGAGGGCGTCATGGTAGGGCCGCCAGTAACGGTCGATGCGCGCGCGCACTTCGGCGGATTGGAGCTTGCGGTCGTACATCGCGACACCGCTCGCGCACGATGCGCCAGACGAGCCCGATGCCCTGTGTGGTCTTGCGCGAAGGCGTGAGCGGTTCGCCCCACGCATCCGCGAGAAGCTCGGGGTCGACGTCGGCGAGACCGCGGTTCGGGTCGATGTAGCTCCGCGGGAACGTCGCCTCGATCAGCGTCGCGCCGTGCCGCGGCGCGCACCGATAGAGCCGGGCGACATGCGTGTCTTCGGCGCGCCGCACCTCGTCGCGCGGCGGCGCATGGTCGAAGTCGTCAGGGTAATCCTCGCCGCTGTGCGGCGAATCGAGCACGAGCGGCAGCGGCGCGCCGACCGGCAGGTGACGGAGGTACGGTGCCCCGCTCATCGATCGTTGAGGTGACACGCCGAGAATCGATTCGGCGCGATTTCGCGGAGCGCGGGCACGACCTCGCGGCATTTCGGCATGACGTGCGGGCAGCGCGGATGGAAGTGGCAGCCCGGCGGCGGATCCAGCGGCGACGGGATCTCGCCCTTGATCGGCACGAACGTGCGCTTCTTCGGCACGACCTTGCCGACTTCCGCGAGCAGCGCCTGCGTGTACGGGTGGTTCGGCGCGGCGAAGAGCTCGGCGGTGGTCCCCGCCTCGACCACGCGGCCGAGATACATGATCACGACGCGGTCGCTGATGTGCTCGACGACGCCGAGGTCGTGGCTGATGAAGAGATAGGTCAGGTTGAGCGCCGCACTTGAGATCCATGAACAGGTTCAGCACCTGCGCCTGGATCGACACGTCGAGCGCCGCCACCGATTCGTCGCACACCAGGAATTCCGGCTTCACCGCGAGTGCCCGCGCGATGCCGATGCGCGCCCGCTGCCCGCCCGAGAACTGATGCGGAAAGCGGCGCATCAGCGTCGGGTCGAGGCCGACGCGGTTGAGCTGCAGGCCGACGTACTCGACCTTGGCCTTCGCGCCGACGAGGCCTGTGCGCGACCGGCGCCTCGCCGACGATGTCGACGACGCGCATCCGCGGATTGAGCGACGCGTACGGATCCTGGAAGATCATCTGCATCTTGAGCTGCTGGCGCCGCGCGCTGTCGCCGGTGAGATGCGACAGCGGCGCGCCCCGCCAGTAGCGCTCACCTCCGGACAGCGGAAGGAGCCCGACCGCGAGCCGGCCGAGCGTCGACTTGCCGCATCCGGATTCGCCGACGAGGCCGACCACTTCGCCGGGAAGGATCGCGAGATCGACGCCGTCGACCGCGTGAACGACCTCCTCCTTGCACGTTGGCCCCCAGCAGGTTGCCGATCTTCGCCGCGGTGTCGAGGCGATTTGACGAAACGCTTCGATACGCCGCGCAGCTCGACCAGCGCCGCGCCGGCGACGCCGGGCGAAAGGTCTTCCGCGCGATGGAGCTCACGTCGGCGCTCGCATCGGCGCATGGTCGCGCATTCCCGCAAGCGCCGCCTCGAAATCGCGCGCGAACCCCGATGCGTCGTTGAGCGGCGACGCCGCCATCTGCTCCCGCAGCCTCGCGCGCAAATGCAGCAGTCGATCGTGGTCCGCCGCGAGGGCGCGCGCAACCGCGACGTATTCTTCGGACGAGGATGCGACCAGATCGTCGAGCCCGATCGCGCCGAGAATGCTCGCGCCGCTGCGGCGCGAACGGGCGGTCGGCCGGCGAGGCTCACCACCGGCACACCCATCCACAGCGCGTCGCAGGTCGTCGTGCCGCCGGTATACGGCCACGTGTCGAGCGCGATGTCGATGCGCGCATGGAGGCGCGAGATAGTCGCGCGAGCGGCATCCGCGCGACGAATTCGACGCGCTCCGGCGCGACGCCCGCGCGCCGCGAAATGGCGCTGCAGCTCCTCGATGCGGCCCGCCTCGGGCGACGTCATCAGCAGCATCCGGCTGCCCGGGACGCTGCGCAGGATTTCCATCCACGCGGCGAGCGCGGACGGCGACACCTTGCCCGGATTGTTGAGGCAGCCGAAGGTGACGATGCCGGATGCGGCGGACGGCGGCCGCGTCACGCCGGGCGCCTCGGCGTAGGGCGCGATAGCACCACATCGTGCGCGGCAGTCGCCACGGCGTCTCGAGGCCCGGAGGCCGACGCGCCGTCATCGGGATCGACGCGTGCGTCGGTGATGCGCCAATCGATCGTCGGAACGCCGGTCGCGCCGAGATAGCCGAGCCATGTCGCCTGCACCGGCGCCGGGCGCAGGAAGAACAGCGGCAGCCGGTTGTCGGCGGTGTGCCCGTCGAGATCGACCAGGACGTCGATGCCGTCCTGCCGGATGCGCTCGGCCAGCGCGCGGTCCGGCATCCCCGCGACCGGCAGGAAATGCTCGGCGAGCGACTGGATCCGCGCGGTCACCTCGTCGCCGCGCGGCTGGTTGTAGTAGCAGAACACCTCGAATGCGCGACGCGATCGTGGGCGGTCGAGCAACGGCAGGAAGAATGTCGCCACCGCGTGCTTGCGGAAATCCGCCGACACGTAACCGACACGGAGCCGCCGGGCGGAATTCGACGGCGCAACGGGCGGCAGCGGCCGGCAGAAGGCGCGCGAAATGACGGCCGAATTCGCGATGCTCGTCCGCGACTTTCGCGGCGTCGAGGCGGTCCGACATGTTGAGCGTGAGGAGCAGGTTGCTCCAGACTTCGGGCCGGTTCGGCGCGGCGGCAAGCGAGCGCGCGAAACGCTTCGATCGCGCCCTCCGTGTCGCCGAGATCCTTGAGCATGTTGCCGAGGTTGCTGCGCGCCCGCTCGTGTCCGGGATCGAGCTCCAGCGCGCGCCGATACGCGTCGATCGCCTCGGTGGGCTGGCGCAGCTCGCGATGCAGGTTGCCGAGATTGTTGTGGACGGAAGCCGACGACGGGATTGAGCACGAACGCGTGGCGGTAGTGCGGCAGCGCGGCCTCCGCGTCGCCGGCGTCTACAAGCGCGTTGCCCAGATTGACGCGGGCGTCGAAGAATTCGGGGTCGAGCGCCACGGCTTCCGTGAGCCGCGCGATCGCGTCTGCGAGCCGCCCGCACTGCCGGCTCGCGATGCCCTGCACGTTCCTGGCCAGCGCCGAGCGCGGTGCGACGCCGGCCCAGCGCGCCGCGATTCCCAGCGCGGCCTGCGGGCGGCCGGCCTCGAGCGCCAGCATCGCGTAGTCCTGCAGCGCCCCTGCATGATCGGGTTCGACCGCGAGCGCGCGTTCGAGCAGCGCCGCGGCCTCGGGCAAGATCCCCCGTGCCGCGCGCGCGCCGCGCCGCATCGACCATCGAGGCGACGTCGACGGCCGGTTCGGTGCGGATCGAGGTGTCGCGTGTCATGGCGTCACTGCGTCACGGCCGCGCCAGTGCGGCGACCGCGAGCGGATGATGGCAGCGCACCGTGCGCCCGTTCTGCGGGAGGCCGATCGGACGCATCTCCGGCATCGACCTGCAGGCGTCCGTCGCATAGCCGCAGCGATCGCGAAAGGCACACCCGGCCGGCACGGCGAGCGGCGACGGCGCCATTCCGGGAATCTGCGCGAGGCGCGTGCCGCGCGCGCTCATCGACGGCACGGAGTCGAGCAGCCCCCGCGTGTACGGATGGCGCGGCTGCGACAGCACGTCGAACACGGTGCCCTGCTCGACGATGCGGCCCGCGTACATCACGCAGACGCGATCGGCGAGCCCCGCGATCACCGACAGGTCGTGGGTGATCCAGATCATCGCGGCGCCGGTCTCGCGCGTGAGCTTCTGCATCTCGAACAGGATCTGGCCCTGGATCGTCACGTCGAGCGCGGTCGTGGGCTCGTCGGCGATGATGAGGACGGGATCGTTGAGGAGCGCGATCGCGATCGCCACCCGCTGGCGCATGCCGCCGGAAAATTGGTGCGGATAGGCGTCGAGCCGCTCGTCGGGCGACGGGATGCCGACCTTCGACGAGCGCGGCGCGCGCCTCCTCGCGCGCGGCCGCGCGGCCGACGGTGCGGTGGGCGAGGATCGCCTCGATCATCTGCACGTCGATCCGCAGCACCGGATTCAGCGTCATCATCGGGTCCTGGAAGATCATCGCGACGCGGTTGCCGCGCAGCTGCCGCAGGTCCTCCTCGCTCATCGTGCGGAGGTCGCGTCCTTCGAGCTGCAGGTCGCCGGCGACGATGCGCCCCGGCGGATCGACGAGGCCCATGATCGAGTAACCGGTCATCGACTTGCCCGACCCGGATTCGCCGACGAGCCCCAGCACCTCGCCGCGCGCCACGTTGAACGAAACGTCGTCGACCGCCTTGACCACGCCCGCCTTCGCGAAGAAGTGCGTCTTCAGTCCGTCGACCTGGAGCAACGGCATGTCCATGTGCGCTCTCTATCGCTGCAGCCGCGGATTCAGCACGTCGCGCAGCTGGTCGGCGACGAGATTGATGCTGACGATGGTGAGCAGGAGCGCGATGCCCGGGAAGAAGCTGATCCAGTACTTGCCGGACAGCAGGTACTGGTAGCCGTTCGAGATGAGAAGCCCGAGCGACGGCTCGGTGATCGGCAGGCCGAGGCCGAGGAACGACAGCGTCGCCTCCAGCGTGATGGCCGCGGCCACCTGCACCGTCGCGACGACGATCATCGGCGGCAGGCAGTTCGGCAGCAGGTGGCGAAAGACGATGTGCCGCCGGCGACAGCGCGAGGCAGCGCGCCGCCTCGACGTACTCCTTGCGCTTCTCGACCAGCGCCGCGCCGCGGACCGTGCGCGCGTAATACGCCCACTGCACGGTGATGAGCGCGATGATGACCTTGCTCGTGCCCTGGCCCAGCACCGCGATCAGGATCAACGCGATCAGGATCGCCGGAAACGAAAGCTGGATGTCGACGATGCGCATGATGAGCGCTTCCGTGCGGCCGCCGAAATACGCGGCGGGCAATCCGGCGGCGAGGCCGATGACGAGCGCCAGCACGGTCGCGATGACGCCGACGGAAAGGCTGATCCGCAGCCCGTAGAGGATCGCCGACCACATGTCGCGGCCCTGGTCGTCGGTGCCGAGCCAG
Organism: uncultured beta proteobacterium; assembly: GCA_963816925.1. GTDB lineage: Bacteria > Pseudomonadota > Gammaproteobacteria > Burkholderiales > Casimicrobiaceae > CAIWHR01. The sequence goes on from CAWFMY010000035.1 coordinate 140,306, forward strand.
AATGTGCCGCCAGTCGGCGTCCTCGATCCCGGCGGAAGCCGGCTGTCCATCACGTCGAGCTGCGCGAGGTCGTAGGGGTTCTGCGGCGACAGCCACGGGGCGAACAGGGCGAGGAAGAGGATCACGCCGAGCAGCGCCAGGCCGAAGACCGCCACCGGGTTCGCGCAGAAGTCGGAGACGATCCGCTGGAACGGCGTCTCGACCGCGCGGGCGGCAGGAGTCGTGGTCGGCACGCTCGCCATCGGCCCTACCCCTTGCTTTCCGTCAGCCGCACCCGCGGATCGAGCGCCGAATAGAGCACGTCGACGGCCAGGTTGATCGCGATGAAGAACGTGACGATGACGAGCAGGTACGCGACGATCACGGGCCGGTCGAGGACGCCGATGGAGTCGATCAGCAGCTTGCCCATGCCCGGCCACGCGAACACGCTCTCGGTGACGATCGCGAACGCGATCAGCGCGCCGAACTGCAGCCCGATCACGGTGACGATCGGGATCAGGATGTTGCGCAGCACGTGGACGCCGATCACGCGCGCGTTGGTGAGCCCCTTGGCGCGGGCGAACTTGACGTAATCCTGCAGGAGCGCCTCGTGCGCCCCCGAGCGAGTGAGGCGGATCAGCAGCGCGACGTTGAACAGCGCAAGGTTGGTGGCCGGCATGACGAGGTGCTTCAGGCCGTCGACGGACAGGAACGACACGGGGACGAGGCCGAACAGCAGCGTCGTCGGCCCGCGGCCGTTCGACGGCAGCCAGCCCAGCATCACCGAGAACACCATGATCATCATCAGGCCGACCCAGAACGTCGGCAGCGAAAACCCGAGGATCGAGCCCGTCATGATCGTGCGCCCCGCGATGCCGTTCGGCTTGAGGCCCGCCCACAGCCCGAGCGGGATCCCGAGCATCACCGCGATGACCATCGCCGTGATCGCCAGTTCCATCGTCGCCGGCATCCGCTCGAGGATCAGCCCGAGGGCGGACGTGCTGTGCACGAACGACCGGCCGAGGTCGCCGTGCATGACGCCGCTCAGGAACGTCAGGTACTGCTCCCACATCGGCTTGTCGAGGCCGAGCGCCGCGATCGCCCGCTCGCGGTCGATCTGATCGGCCTGCGGGTTGATCAGGATGTCGATCGGGTTGCCGATCGCGTAGACGCCGGCGAACACCAGCAGCGACATCACGAAGAGGACGACGACGCTCTGGAGACTGCGGCGGATGATGTAGACGAGCATGGTCGATGCGGCGGAGCCCGGAAAAGCGGACGGCGGCCGGGAGCTCCCGACCGCCGCCCGTCAACACGCCATTATCAGCCCTTCACCGGCCGGAATTGGAACGCGAGCGTGTATTCGTCGGTGCGCGGCGTGTACGCCACGTTTTTGGACGTTGCCCAGACGGTGAACTGGAAGTGGATCGGCATGATGCCGAGATCCTCCATCGCGAGCTTCGTCGCGTTCTGCAGCATGACGCTCCGGTTCTCGTCGTTGACCTGCTGCAGCGCCTGCTCGATCAGGTAATCGACCTTGACGTTGCTGTAGCGGCCCCAGTTGACGGCGCCGAGGCCCTTGTCGCGGTTGAACGTTGCGAGCAGCGAGCGCAACGGACTCGACGCTTCGCCCGTCGAGGCGCCCCAGCCGACCATGTGGAAGCTGAATTCCTGCTTCGCGGCGCGCCCCGAGTACGGCCCCATCGGCGCCGTCTCGACCTTGGCAGCGATGCCGACCCGCGCCAGCATCTGCGCGACCGCCTGGACGATCTTCTCGTCGTTGACGTAACGGCCCGACGGACCGTGGATCGTGATGTTGAAGCCGTCGGGATAACCGGCCTCGGCGAGGAGCTTCTTCGCGCCGTCGGGATCGAAGGCATCGGGCTTCAGCCCCGGGACGTGGCCGAAGAGCTTTTCCGAAACGAGCTGCCCGGAGGGTATCGCCTGCCCCTCCATCACGCGGTCGGCGATGGCCTGCCGGTTGATCGCCTTGGAGATCGCGCGGCGCACGCGGACGTCCAGCAGCGGATTCTTGTCCATCGGCTTGCCCGCCTTGTCCGTGATGAACGGGCTGACGCGCGAAAGGTGGTCGAAGTTGAAATAGATCACGCGGTGGGAGATCTTCGAGGTCACCGTGAACTTGGGGTCGCCCTTGATGCGCGCGAGGTCCGCGGTGGGCGTCTGCTCGATGGCGTCGACGTCGCCCGACAGCAGCGCCGCGACGCGCGCCGACTCGTTCTTGATGATCTTGAAGGTGACCTTGTCCCACGGCGACTTCTCGCCCCAGTAGTTGTCGTTGCGGACGAGGTCGATGCGGTCGCCGGAGGTGTACTTGACGAGCTTGTACCGTCCGCTGCCGATCGCCGCCTTGCCGCTGTTGAAGTCCTCGGTGGAAGCGCCGGTCGCCACCTTCTTCGACACGATGTAGATCGTCGACAGGTCGTTGGGCGCGAGCGGGTACGGCGCGGCGTACTTGAAGCGGATCGTGTAGGGGTCGACGATCTCCTTCGCGATGATCGCCTTCGTGTACGCCGAGAACGGGCCGGGGCTGTTGGGAACGTTCGGCACCCGGTCGAGCGAGAACACGACGTCCTCTGCCGTAAGCTCCGAGCCGTCCGTGAACTTGACGCCCTTGCGCAGCTTGAATTCCCACGTCTTGTCGTCGATCGTCTTCCAGGACGTCGCGAGCCCCGGGATCATCTTCGAGTCGGGGTCCATCTGCACGAGCTTGTCGAAGACGTGCTCGGCGACGTTGTTGTTCGGGAAGAGGTTGAAGAAATGCGGATCCATCGACGTGACGTCGGCGGCGACGGCGATCTTGAGGTCGGCGGCGGCGGCCGGCGGCGCCAGCGCGAATGCCGCGGCGGCGGCGACGATGGAAAGGGCATGGCGTAGCGGCGAATGGCGCATCAAGTGACCTCGGCGGCGGAAGGGGCGTTGGAAAGTGCGGGACAGTGGGAGACCTCGCGCCACGCCGGACGGCGGTTCGGCGCAGCAGGATCGTGACGAAATCTATCGCGAAAGGCGGGCCAGCGTCAAAACGATGCCGCCCCGCAGCGCGCGACGGTCAGACCACTTTGACGCGAAGGTCGGGCAGCCCGTCGATGTGCGCGTCCATGATGTCGCCCTTCACGACGGGGCCGACATTTTCCGGCGTGCCGCTGTAGATGATGTCGCCCGGCATCAGCTCGAACGCCTTCGACAGGTTGCTCACCTGCTCGGCGACGCTCCAGATCATCTGGTTCAGGTTGGCATCCTGCTTGGTCGCGCCGTTGACCTTGAGCCAGATGGTCCCTTTCGTAAAGTGACCGGTCTTCGCGGCCGGCTGCAGCAGTCCCAGCACGGCCGAATGGTCGAAGCTCTTGCCGATCTCCCACGGTTTCTTCTCGTCGCCCATCGCCCGCTGCAGGTCGCGCCGGGTCATGTCGAGACCGACGGTGTAGGCCAGCACCAGGTCGAGCGCCCGCTCGATCGGCACGTCGCGGCCGCCCTTGCCGAGCGCCGCCACGAGCTCGACCTCGTAGTGGTAGTTCTTGGTCAGCGTCGGATACGGATGGTCGATCGTCTCGCCGGGAGGCGCCAGCTGGATCGCGTCCGTCGGCTTCTGGAAAAAGAACGGCGGCTCCCGATTGGGATCCGATCCCATCTCGCGCGCGTGCGCCGCGTAATTGCGGCCGATGCAGTAGATGCGGCGGACCGGGAACATTTCTCCCGTGCCCGCGATGGGGATGTAGGTCTGCGGCACCACGAACGGCGTGCGCGCCTGCGGCTGCGCGGACGCGTTGCCTGCGGCGCCCGCGACGCCGCTCGCGACCAGCACCGCGGCGGTCTGCAGCATTTCACGACGACGATTTCTTTTCATCTCATGCTCCTCGCAATCGGGCGGCGCGACGGATCACTCGCATGGCGGGCGATGATCCGTTACCAGCGCCTCAAGCGTAGCGTAAAACTGCTCGTCCGTGACACGGTCGCGCGCGGCCAGTTCGCGGGCCCTCGCCTCCGGAAGCTGCGCGCCCCCCTCGGCCCATGCCCGCGCGGCGACGAGTTCGCCATGCTCGTAGCGCAGGTCGGTCCGCGGATTGCCGTTCCGGTGCCACGAGCGCTTGTCGCCGTGCAACCGGTCTTCCACGTATGCCGATTCGGACTTGCGCGGCGCATCCTTGCCGGGCGCCGGCGGCGCGAACCAGACCGCAATGGTACCGGCCTTGCGGTCGGCGTCGTAGGGGACGACGGCGATGCGGGCGCCGCGCTCCGCCCAGAACACGAACGTGCCGGTTCGCCGGCCCTTTGCGAAGGCGCCCGCCACCCGCAGGCGGCCATCACCCGAGCGCAGCAGATAGGCGCCGTTGGGCTCGCCGTCGCGACACGCGCCCTCGGCGACGAGGCGCTCCGCCGCCAGCGCGGGAAGGGCGATCGCCGCCAGCACCGGCGCGAGCCGACGGCACCACCGGCCGCCCGCGCTCAGCGTCGCGCCGCCCACCACGCGCCAAGCTCTCCGACGATGCCGCGCCGGAACGCGAGCACGCAGACGACAAAGATCACGCCGGTGATGATCGTCACCCATTGCCCGAACGGCGAGAGGTAGTTCTCGAGCGCGACAATGACGAACGCGCCGATGACCGGTCCGAAGACCGTGCCCATTCCACCCAGCAGCGTCATCAGCACGACTTCGCCCGACGTCGTCCAGTGCACGTCGTTCAACGCCGCAAGCTGAAACACGATCGCCTTGGTCGCGCCGGCGAGGCCGGCGAGCGCCGCCGACAGGATGAAGGCCAGCAGCTTGTAGCGGTCGGCGTCGTAGCCGAGCGAAATCGCGCGCGGCTCGTTCTCCTTGATCGCCTTCAGCACGTGCCCGAACGGCGAGTGGATCACGCGGTGGATGAACAGGAATGCGGCGAGAAAGATCGCCATGACGAGGTAGTACATCGCGAACGACGGATGCGTTGCGCCGGGATTGTTCGGGTCGACGGGATCGCGCAGGTCGATGAGCCCGAAGAGCGCGCCGCGCGGCACCGACTGGATGCCGTCCTCGCCGTGCGTGAATGGCGTTTGCAGGTAGAAGAAGTAAACCATCTGCGCCATCGCCAGCGTGATCATGGCGAAATAGATCCCCTGGCGGCGGATCGCCAGCGCGCCGACCACGATGCCGAGCAGCGCCGACGCGCCGGTGCCGAACAGGATCGCGAGCTCGGGCGTCATCCCCCATGACTTCGCCGCGTAGGCCGACACGTAGCCGGCGGTGCCGAGGAACATCGCGTGACCGAACGACAGCAGGCCGCCGTAGCCCAGCAGCAGGTTGAAGGCGCACGCGAACAGCGCGAAGCACATCGCCTTCATCACGAACACCGGATAGAAGCCGATGAGCGGCGCTGCGGCAAGCAAGACGGCCATCGCGCCGAAGCCGGTCGCGAAACCGCGGTGGGCGGAGCGCGCGCCCATCATTGCTCCCGCCCGAAGAGCCCGGCGGGCTTGAACAACAGCACGATCACCATGACCACGAAGATCACGGTGTTCGACGCCTCGGGATAGAAGACCTTGGTCAGGCCCTCGACCACGCCGAGGCCAAAGCCCGTCAGGATCGAGCCCAGGATCGAGCCCATTCCGCCGATGACGACGACGGCGAACACGACGATGATCATGTCGGCGCCCATCAGCGGGTTCACCTGGTAGATCGGCGCCGCCATCACGCCGGCCAGCGCCGCGAGGCCGACGCCGAAGCCGTAGGTCAGCGTGATCATCCGCGGGACGTTGATGCCCATCGCCTGCACCAGCGCCGCATTTTCCGTCGCCGCCCGCAGGTAAGCGCCAAGCTTCGTGCGCTCGATGACGAACCAGGTCGCGAGGCACACGATCAACGAGGCGACAATGACCCACGCGCGGTATTTCGGCAGGAACATGAAGCCGAGATTGACCCCGCCGGAAAGCTCCGACGGAATCTGGTAGGGCAATCCGGACGAGCCGAATTCGTTGCGGAACAGCCCCTGGATGATCAGCGCAAGGCCGAAGGTCAGCAGCAATCCGTACAGATGGTCGAGCTTGTACAGGCGCGCAAGCATCGTGCGCTCGATGACCATGCCGAACGCGCCGATGGCGATCGGCGTAATGGCGAGCGCCCACCAGTAGCCGATGCCGAACTTCGTGAGCAGGAACCACGAGCAGAACGCGCCCATCATGTACTGCGCGCCGTGCGTGAAATTGATGATGTTGAGCAGCCCGAAAATCACCGCGAGCCCGAGCGACAGCATCGCGTAGAACGAGCCGTTGATGAGCCCGATCAGCAGCTGGCCGAACAGCGCCTGCGTAGAGATGCCGAAGATTTCCATGGAATCTAGTGATGGCCCCGTCCCGGGCCCCTGCCCTCTCCACGTGCGGGAGAGGGCGGAGGGCGGGCCGAATCTACTTAACTAAGGGGCATTCTCCATCCTTCAGCGGCCGGAACGCCTGGTCCGCCGGAATCGTCGCGCGAATCTTGTAGTAGTCCCACGGGCCCTTCGATTCGGAGGGCTTCTTCACTTCGACGAGGTACGCCGGATGGATCTTGCGGCCGTCGACGCGGATCGTGCCCTTGCCGAACAGCGGGTCGTCGGTCGGCATTTCCTTCATCTTGGCGATCACCTTGGTGCCGTCGTCGCTCTTCAGCGCCTCTACCGACTTGAGGTAATGCAACACGGCCGAATAGACGCCCGCATGCACCATCGTCGGATAAATGCCCTTGTCGAGCGCCGAGAATCGCTTTGCGAACGCCCGCGTCTGGTCGTTCTGGTCCCAATAGAACGTGTTGGTGATGATGAGGCCCTGCGCCGTCGGCAGGCCCAGCGAATGGATGTCGGTCAGGAACACGAGCAGGCCGGCGAGATTCTGGCCGCCCTTGACGATCCCGAATTCCGCCGCCTGCTTGATCGAGTTCGTCGTGTCGCCGCCGGCGTTGGCGAGGCCGATGATCTTGGCCTTCGACGCCTGCGCCTGAAGCAGGAACGAGCTGAAGTCCTGCGTGTTGAGCGGCGCGCGCACCTTGCCCAGCACCTTGCCGCCGTTCTTCACCACCACGGCCTCGGTGTCGCGCTCGAGCGCCTGGCCGAACGCATAGTCGGCGGTCAGGAAGAACCAGGTGTCGCCGCCGGACTTCACCGTCGCACCGCCGGTGCCATTGGCGAGCATCCACGTGTCGTAGGTCCAATGGATCGTGTTCGGCGAGCATGCCTTGCCGGTCAGGTCCGACGACGCCGCGCCGGAGACGAGGAACGCCTTGCCCTTGTCCTTCGTGATCTGGTTGACCGCAAGCGCAACGCCGGAATTCGGCGTATCGACGATCACGTCCACCTTGTCGACGTCGTACCACTGGCGCGCGATGCTGGAGCCGACGTCCGGCTTGTTCTGGTGGTCGGCCGAGATGACCTCCACCTTGTAGCCGCGCTTCTCGATCCCCGAATCCTCGACGGCCATCTTCGCCGCGACGACCGAGCCCGCACCGGCGAGATCGGTGTACAGGCTCGACATGTCGGTCAGTACGCCGATCTTCACGAGATTGTCGGAAACCTGCGCCTGCGCGGAGCCCGCGCCGAGCGCGGCCGCGACCGCGAGTCCGATCAGCGAACGTTTCAGTGTTTTCATCGTTGCTCCTGTGCTTTGGTTGGGATGCGCGCCCTGACCCGGCGCGCGGGTGTATCGAATGGGTGTGGTGTCAGACACCGAGATAGTCGTGGAGCTTGTCCATGTTGGCGTCGAGCTCCGCGTTGGGAATCATGTCGACCACGCGGCCGTGGTCCATCACGTAATGCCGGTCCGCCACGGTTGCCGCGAAGCGGAAGTTCTGCTCGACGAGAAGAATGGTAAACCCCTGCGCCTTGAGCTTCGCGATCGTGCGCCCGATCTGCTGGACGATCACCGGCGCGAGACCCTCGGTCGGCTCGTCGAGCAGCAGCAGGCGCGCGCCCGTGCGCAGGATCCGGCCGATCGCCAGCATCTGCTGCTCGCCGCCGGAAAGTTTCGTCCCCTGGCTCGCGAGCCGCTCGCGCAGGTTCGGGAACAACTCGTAGATCTGGTCGAGTGAAAGCCCGCCCGGCCGCACCTGCGGCGGCAGCATCAGGTTCTCCTCGACGTTGAGGCTCGCAAAGATGCCGCGCTCTTCCGGGCACCACGCGATGCCGAGCCGCGCGATGCGGTTCGACGCGAGGCGGATCGTCTCGCGGGTCTCGTAGGTGATCGAGCCTTCGCGCCGCGGCACCACGCCCATGATCGATTTCAGCGTCGTCGTCTTGCCGGCGCCGTTGCGCCCGAGCAGCGTGACGACCTCGCCCGCGGTGACGTCGAAGGTGACGCCATGCAGGACATGCGACTCGCCGTACCATGCGTTGAGATCGCGCACGGCGAGGAGCGGCGCCGCGGCCGCCTTCGCGCCGCCCGCCGCGGCAGGGACCGCGTGGTCGTCAGGCATGGGCGGTTCCGAGGTAGGCTTGCATGACTTCCGGATGCTGCGACACGTG
>CAWFMY010000036.1:0-49353 GCA_963816925.1 uncultured beta proteobacterium
CTTGCGGTGCGCCTGCACGCTCATCAGCAGGCCGAGGCCGATGAAGAGCGAGATCAGCGCGGTGCCGCCGTAGCGACACGAGCGGCAGCGGCACGCCGACGACCGGCAGCACGCCGCTCACCATTCCCATGTTGACGAACGCGTAGGTGAAGAACATCAGCGTCACCGCGCCGGCGATGAGCCGCGCGAACATCGTCGACGCGTTCGCGGTGATCATCATCCCGCGGCCGATCAGCAGCAGATAGAGGACCAGCAGCACCGCGTTGCCGATCAGGCCGAACTCCTCGCCGAACACGGCGAAGACGAAATCGGTGTGCCGCTCGGGCAGGAAGTCGAGGTGCGTCTGCGTGCCGTTCATCCAGCCCTTGCCGACGACGCCGCCGGAACCCAGCGCGATCGACGCCTGCGACGAGTGGTAGCCGGCGCCGAGCGGATCGCGCGTGGGATCGATGAACGTCAGCATGCGCTCGCGCTGGTAGTCGTGCAGGTAGGGCCAGACGAGCGGCGCGCCCGCGGCGCCCAGCATCGTCAGGCCGACGATGATCTTCCACGACAGCCCGGCGAGGTAGAGCACGTAAAAGCCCGACGCCGCGATCAGCAGCGCCGTGCCGAGATCGGGCTGGCGCTTGATCAGCCAGACCGGAACCGCGATCAAGATGGCGGTGAGCACGAAGTCGGTCCAGCCGATGCGGCCCTCGAACTTCTGGAAGTACCACGCGAGCATCAGCGGCAGCGCGATCTTCATGAGCTCGGAAGGCTGGAACCGGGCGACGCCGAGGTTGAGCCAGCGGCGGGAGCCGTTGACCGTCGTGCCGAACACCGCGACCCCGATCAGCATGACCACCGCGACGAGATAGAGCGGCACCGCCGCGCGCGCAATCGTCTGCGGCGGAATGTTGGCGACGATCCACATCAGCACGAGCGCGAACGCGAGGCTCGACGCCTGGCGTCATCAAGCGCGCGACGCTCTGGTCCAGCGCCGAGAACAGCGTGATCAGCCCCACCCCGGCGATCGCCATCGCGATGCCGAACAGGAAGCTGTCGACCTTGCTCGTCAGCACTTCCCACAGCCGCGTGAGCACGTTCAGCATCAGTCGCTCTCGTCGTCGGCAGCTGCGGGCGCGGGCGCCGTCGGCGCCGGGGCCGTCGTCACCTTGCCGGTCAGGTAGTAGTCGAACACCTGTCGCGCGATCGGCGCCGCCGCCTGCGCGCCGAAGCCGCCGTTTTCGACCAGCACCGCGACCGCGATGCGCGGCTTGTCGGCCGGCGCGTACGCGATGAACCACGCGTGGTCGCGCAGTCGCTCGTCGATCTTCGTCGAGTACTTCTCGCCCTTGAGCGAGTACACCTGCGCCGTCCCGGTCTTGCCCGCGCTCACGTACGGCGTCTTGCGAAACGCGCGCGGCGCTCGTGCCTTCCTTGTTGACGCCGACCAGCGCGTTCTTCACGAACGCGAGGTGCTCGGGCTTGATCGGCATCGTGTACGACGGCTCGGGCACGACGTCGCGCACGGCGCCCGTTCGCACGTCGCGGATCGTCTTCACGAGATGCGGGCGGAACGCGACGCCGTCGTTGGCGATCGTCGCGATCGCGTGCGCCTGCTGGATCGGCGTGAACGCGTTGTAGCCCTGGCCGATGCCGGCGGAGATGCTGTCGCCGAGATACCACTTGCGGTGCTCCTCGCGATATTCCTTGCCGGCGAAGCGCGTGCGCTTCCATTCGCGCGACGGCAGCACGCCGGTCAGCTCGCCGTCGATGTCGATGCCGGTCTTCTGGCCGAAGCCGAACTGCGACAGGAAGCGCGCGTTGTCGTCGATGTCGGTCTCGCTCGCGAGCATGTAGTAGTAGGTGTCGCACGACGCGACGATCGACTTGTACATGTCGACCGTGCCGTGGCCGCCCGGCTTGTCGTCGCGGAAGCGGTGCGCCTGGCCCGGGATCTGGAAATACCCGGGATCGAAGATCGTCTGCTGCGGCGTGCGCTTGCCCAGTGTCGAGCGCCGCCAGCGCGAGAAACGGCTTGATCGTCGAGCCCGGCGGATACGCGCCGCGCAGCGGCCGGTTGAGCAGCGGCTTGTCCGGCGAATCGTTCAGCGATTTCCCAGTTCGCCGGATCGATGCCTTCGACGAACAGGTTGGGATCGAACCCCGGCTTCGACACGAAGGCGAGCACGTCGCCGGTCGACGGCTCGATCGCCACCAGCGCGCCGCGCCGGTCGCCGAACGCCTTTTCGGCGATCTCCTGCAGCTTGATGTCGAGCGACAGACTGCAGATCGTTGCCCGAGACCGGCGGCGTGCGCGACAGCGTGCGCACCGCGCGGCCGCCGGCGTCGACCTCGACCTCCTCGAACCCGGTCTTGCCGTGCAGTTCGCGTTCGTACGAGAGCTCGACGCCGATCTTGCCGATGTAGTCCGAGCCCTTGTAGTTCGCCGTCGTCGTTCCACTCGTCGATGCGCCCGACGTCGCGCTCGTTGATGCGGCCGATGTAGCCGACGACGTGCGACGCGACTTCGCCGTACGGATATTGGCGGAACAGCCGCGCCTTGATCTCGACGCCCGGGAAGCGGTAGCGGTTGACCGCGAAGCGCGCGACCTCCTCGTCGGTGAGGCGCGTGCGCAGCGGCAGGCTTTCGAAGTTCTTCGATTCGTCGAGCAGCTTGCGGAAGCGCTTGCGGTCGCGCGAGCTGCACGTCGACGATCGCCGCCAGCGCGTCGATCGTCTCGTCGAGGTTCTTCACCCGCGACGGCTGGATCTCGAGCGTGTAGGCGGAGTAGCTCTGCGCGAGGACGACGCCGTTGCGGTCGGTGATCACGCCGCGATTGGGCACGATCGGGACGATCGCGATGCGGTTGGTCTCGGCCAGCGTCTGGTAGTGATCGTGCTGCACGACCTGCAGATAGAAAAACCGCGCGAACAACCCGCCGAACGCGACGAGGACCAGCACGCCGGCAAGACCGAGGCGACGCCGGAACAGGAACACCTCGCGCTCCGGATTGCGCAGTTCCTGCTTCCCGAAGCCACCGTCGTAGCGGCGGCTGCGGGAGCGGAAGAGCAGGCGGCGGGCCATGGCAGACGGCCCTCAGCGTTCCGCCGGCGAGCGCTGCGGGCGCTGCGGCCATTGCAGCACGACCGACACCAGCGGCCACAGGAGCGCGCCGACGAGCGGCGGCGCCGCGTAGCTCCAGCGCGGCATGTTCGCGCCGCCCACGAAGCGGATCAGCAGCACCAGCGCCGCGCACAGCAGCAGCAGCACCGCGACCTGCGCCGCCTGCTGCCACGGCGGAAACCGCAGCACGCGGCGGCGGAAATATTCGGCCGCGTAGGCGAGAAACGCATAGGCGAGCGCGTGCTGGCCGAACACCGTGCCGTCGCCGACATCCATCACGAGGCCCACGCACCACGCGATGCCGACGCCGACGAAGCGCGGCTCCTGAATGCACCAGTAGAGCAGCACGAGCGCGAGGAAATCCGGCCGCAGCGCGAGCGCCACGCCGGACAGCGGCAGCAGGTTCGCGAAGAGCGCAAGCACGAGCGTCAGCACGATGAACCACGGCCGCGCCGGCAGCAGGATTTCCTCGGGCGACGCCGGAGAGAGCGGCATGAGATAGGGTAACGCCATCACCCGCCTCGCCGCCGGCCCTTGCCGGTCTTTTTGGCGGCGTCGGCGTCGGCGGGCTCGTCGGGCCGCGCGGGCATGCGCCGACGCGTGCCCCAGCACGAGCAGGTATTCGCTGCGGTCGACGCCGGCGAGCGGCTGCGTCGTGATGCGCGCGAACATCTGCCCGGTCTCGCGTTCGAGCGAGGCCACGCGCGCGACGGCGAGGCCCGGCGGGTAGGTGCCGTCGATGCCGGAGGTGACGAGGATGTCGCCCTGCTGGATGTCCGCATTGGGCGACAGGAAGCGGAGCTCCGGCAAGCGGCCGGCGCCGGCGCCGAAGAGCACGCTGCGCACGCCGCTGCGCTCGACCTTGACCGGCACCGCATGGTCCTTGTCGGTGACGAGCGTCACCTCCGCCATGAACGGCAGCACGCGCGTCACCTGCCCGACCACGCCCTGCGCGTCGATGACCGCGTCACCGGGGCTCAAGCCGGCGTCGGCGCCCTTGTTGACGAAGATCTTTTGCGCGAACGGATCGCGGCCCGTGTAGAGAACCTCGACGACGGTCGCCGCGCCCTGGTAGCGCGGCCGCATGTCGAGCAGCGCCTTGAGGCGCGCGTTCTCGTTGCTCGTGCTCACCGCGCCTTGCGCCATCGCGCCCTGCTCGACCAGCTGGCGCTTCAGCGCGGCATTTTCCTCGGACAGCGCGCGCTGCGTCGCGAAATAGCCGCCGACGAAGGCCATCGCCTCGCCGGGCACCTGCGCCGCCCGCTGCAGCGGATAGAGCGCGACCGCAACGACGTGCCGGATGTTCTCGAGGTAACGGTAGCGCGTGTCGAGGAACAGCATCGACAGCGAGATCAGGCCGAAGAAGGCCAGCCTCGTCAGCGGCGAAGGCCCCCGATGGAAGAACGCGGGCGGCTCGACCGGGATATGGCGCATTGCGGCTCAGCACCTTGCGTCAGGCGTTTTGCGCGAACCTGCGCAGCGCGAATTTACGCTCGACATTCAACGCTGAACGCCAAACCTAGTCGGAGGTGAAGATCGTCGACAGCTTGTCCATGTTCTCGAGCGCCTTCCCGCAGCCGCGCACGACGCACGTCAGCGGATCGTCGGCGACGATCACCGGCAGTCCCGTCTCTTCCATCAGCAGGCGGTCGAGGTCGCGCAGGAGCGCGCCGCCGCCGGTCAGCACCATTCCGCGCTCGGCGATGTCGGCGCCGAGCTCGGGCGGCGTCCGCTCGAGCGCGCTCTTGACCGCCGAGACGATGCTGTTCAGCGGATCGGTGAGCGCTTCGAGGATTTCGTTCGACGACACGGTGAAGCTGCGCGGGATGCCCTCGGCCAGGTTGCGGCCCTTGACCTCCATCTCCTTCACCTCGGAGCCGGGGAACGCGGAGCCGATCGTCTTCTTGATCATCTCGGCGGTCGTTTCGCCGATCAGCATCCCGTAGTTGCGGCGGATGTAGTTGACGATCGCCTCGTCGAACTTGTCGCCGCCCACGCGCACGCTGCCGGAATACACCATGCCGCCCAGCGAGATCACGCCGACTTCGGTGGTGCCGCCGCCGATGTCGACGACCATCGAGCCGGTCGCATCCGAGATCGGAAGGTCGGCGCCGATCGCCGCGGCCATCGGCTCTTCGATCAGATACACCTTCGACGCGCCGGCGCCGAGCGCCGATTCGCGGATCGCGCGCCGCTCGACCTGCGTCGAGCCGCAGGGCACGCAGATGATGATGCGCGGCGACGGCGAGAACAGACGCGAGTCGAGCACCTTCTTGATGAACTGCTTCAGCATCTGCTCGGTGACGGTGAAGTCGGCGATGACGCCGTCCTTCATCGGCCGGATCGCCGTGATGTTGCCCGGCGTGCGGCCCAGCATCTGCTTCGCGGCGAGCCCGACTTCCTGGATCACGCGCTTGCCGTTCGGGCCGCCTTCCTGGCGGATCGCGACGACCGAGGGCTCGTTCAGCACGATGCCCTTTGCCGCGCACGTAGATCAGCGTGTTCGCGGTGCCAAGGTCGATCGCGAGATCGCTCGAAAAATAGCCTTTGAAGAACTGGAACATGGAGACGATGGCCTGAAGAATTGCGGCGGCGCGGCAATGCCGGCGGCCAGGAGTCGGGGCTCAGCGGAGGCTGCTCGAAAATATGACAATATGATACCCTAACACGCTACGCCTGAGCACTGATTCCGAACGGAAAATTGCCGGGAATCGGCATCGCGGCCCCCGCCGGCACGTACCGGCGGACGACCGCCGGAGGGCGTCGCCGGACTGCCTGGGGCGCGATTTCGACCCCGCCCGAACCGATCCACGCTGCCGCAACGAGCCCGCCACCGCCATGTCCCTCTCCGCCGCCGACGTCCATCGCATCGCGCATCTCGCGCGCATCGAAATCGATGCCGCGCAAGCGGAGGAAGTGCGCGCCAAGCTCGACGCGATCTTCGCGATGATCAACGAACTGCAGGCCGTCGACACGACGGGCGTGGTGCCGATGGCCCATGCGCAGGACGTGATGCTGCCGCTCCGCGAGGACCTGGTCACCGAAACCGACCAGCATCCGCTCTACCAGGCCGTCGCGCCTGCGGTCGAGGATGGCCTCTATCTCGTGCCGAAGGTCATCGAATGAGCGAGCGGACAGGATGATTGCCGGCACGATCGCGGAAGTCTCGCAGGCGCTTCGCGCGAAACGTCTGTCCAGCGTCGAGCTGACGCGCGCCAAGCTCGACCTGATCGCAAAGCACAACCCCGCGCTCAATGCCTTCGTCACGATCGACGGCGAAGGCGCGCTCGCGGCCGCCGCGGCCGCCGACGCGCGAATCGCGAAGGGGGAAGCAGGGCCGCTGACCGGCATCCCGATTGCGCACAAGGACGTGCTGATGACCGCGGGCCTCAAGACCACCTGCGGCTCGCGGATGCTCGAAAACTTCACCGCGCCCTACGACGCCTTCGTCGTCGAGGGGCTGAAGCGCGCCGGCACCGTGCTCGTCGGCAAGACGAACATGGACGAGTTCGCGATGGGCTCGTCGAACGAGACGTCGTACTTCGGTACCGTGAAGAACCCGTGGAACATCGAGTACGTCCCCGGCGGCAGCTCCGGCGGATCGTCCGCCGCCGTCGCGGCGCGGCTCGTCGCCGGCGCGACCGGCACCGACACCGGCGGCTCGATCCGCCAGCCGGCGTCGCTGTCCGGCATCTGCGGCCTGAAGCCGACCTATGGCATCTGCTCGCGCTACGGGTTGATCGCGTTCGCATCGAGCCTCGACCAGGCCGGCACGTTCGCGCAGACCGCCGAAGACTGCGCGCTGCTGCTCAATGCGATGGCCGGCCACGACGCGCGCGATTCGACTTCGCTCGTTCGCGATCCCGAGGATTACACGCGCCTCATCAGCGAAGCGAGGGGCGACAAGCCGCTTTCGGGACTGCGCATCGGCCTGCCGAAGGAGTATTTCGGCGCCGGCGTGGATGCCGACGTCGCGGCCTCGGTCGATGCCGCGATCGGCGAGCTGCGCAAACTCGGCGCCACGACCGTCGGCGTCACGCTGCCCAACGTCAACCTCTCGGTGCCGGTCTATTACGTGATCGCGCCCGCGGAGGCGTCGTCGAACCTGTCGCGCTTCGACGGCGTGCGCTATGGCCATCGCGCCGCGAAATACGCGGACCTCCTCGACATGTACCGGAAGTCGCGGGCGGAAGGCTTCGGCGCCGAGGTGAAGCGGCGAATCCTCGTCGGCACCTATGTCCTCTCGCATGGCTATTACGACGCGTACTACCTCAAGGCGCAGCAGGTGCGCAGGCTGATCGCCGACGGCTTTGCGCATGCGTACGAGCGATGCGACGTCATCCTCGGACCGACGGCGCCCTCGCCCGCGTTCAAGTTCGGCGCGATGACCGACGATCCGGTGCAGATGTACCTCAACGACATCTTCACCATCGCCGCGAACCTGACCGGCGCGCCGGCGATTTCGATCCCGTGCGGCTTCGATCGGCGCGGGCTCCCGATCGGCCTGCAGATCCAGGGCAATTATTTCGCCGAGGCGACGATCCTGAACGTCGCGCACCGTTTCCAGCAGGCGACCGATTGGCATCGAAGGATACCGGCGGGATTCGCGTCATGAGCGCCGCGGGCCGCCCCAACACGCGCACTGCAGTCTGCCCCGGGGGCAGCGCGCGGCCGATGGTTCAATGAGGCCGAAGCGTGGGGCATCAATGAGCTGGGAAGTCGTCATCGGTCTCGAGACGCACGCGCAGCTCTCCACGGCGTCGAAGATCTTTTCCGGCGCGTCGACCGCGTTCGGCGCCGCGCCGAACTCGCAGGCGTCTGCCGTCGACATCGCGCTGCCCGGCGTGCTGCCGGTGCTGAACAAGGGCGCGGTCGAGCGCGCGATCCGCTTCGGCCTTGCCGTGGGCGGCACGATCAACAAGCGCAGCGTGTTCGCGCGCAAGAACTACTTCTACCCCGACCTGCCGAAGGGCTACCAGATCTCGCAGTACGAGATTCCGGTCGTGCAGGGCGGCTCGATCACGATTCCGGTGAAGGACGGCGAGAAGACCGTGCATCTCACGCGCGCCCATCTCGAGGAGGATGCGGGCAAAGTCGCTGCACGAGGACTTTCACGGCATGAGTGGCATCGACCTCAACCGTGCGGGCACGCCGCTGCTCGAGATCGTCTCGGAGCCGGAGATGAGCAGTTCAGACGAGGCGGTCGCGTACGCGAAGGCGCTGCACGCGCTCGTCCGCTGGATCGGCATCTGCGACGGCAACATGCAGGAGGGCAGTTTCCGTTGCGACGCCAATGTGTCGGTGCGCCGCACCGGCGCGCCGCTCGGCACGCGCTGCGAGATCAAGAACCTCAACAGCTTCCGCTTCATGCAGGACGCGATCGACTTCGAGGTCCGACGCCAGATCGCGCTGATCGAGGACGGCGGCACGGTCGTGCAGGAAACGCGGCTCTACGATCCGGACCGCGGCGAGACGCGATCGATGCGCAGCAAGGAAGACGCGCAGGACTATCGCTACTTCCCCGATCCGGATCTGCCGCCGCTCGTCGTCGACGACGCCTGGATCGTGCAGATTCGAGAATCGATGCCGCGAGTTGCCGGAAGCGAAGCGCAAGCGGTATCAGGACGAACTTCTTCTTGACACCAACGATGCAGCTGCGCTCACTTCAACGCGAGAAATCGCCGAGTATTTCGATGCGAGTTGTCGGAACTCGGCAAGATTCCTGACGTGCCTTGCGGACAGCGAGCCTCGGAACGTCGCGAACGCAAAATCCGTCGCAAATTGGATTCTCGGTGCAGTGATGGCACTCGCCAATCGACGAACCTGACTACAAGGGGCGCTCCGAGAGTATCGCCGCCCGCGCTCGCGGACCTGATTGCCCATACGGACCGATCAAGGGGACGATCAGCCGCAAAATTGCGCGAAGGATTGCTGAAATATGACGCGAGAGGGACAGCGCAGCAAATGCTGCCGACCCAGATAATTATCAGGCGCCAAGGTTGAAGCAGATCTCCGACCCGGGCGCGATTGAGAAAATCGTCGACGCCGTGATCGCCGAGAATCCCGACGATCGTCGCCGAATACCGCGCCGGCAAGGAGAAGGCGTTCAACTCGCTCGTCGGCAAGGCGATGGCGGCGACAAAAGGCAAGGCCAACCCCGCGCAGGTCAACGCGATCCTGAAGAAGAAGCTCGGCGGCTGCCGGAGCTGCTCGGTTTTAATCCGAACTTCCGGACCGCCGCGGAGCGGCGGGCTTGTCGTGACTAATGCATCAGGGGCTTGTACCGCGGCCGGTGCGGCCGCGCGCCCTCCTCGCCCAGCCGCCTGATCTTGTCGTCCTCGTACTCGCGGTAGTTGCCCTCGAAGAACACCCACTTCGAGTCGTCCTCGGAAGCGAGGATGTGCGTCGCGATCCGATCGAGGAACCAGCGGTCGTGCGAGATCACCATCACGCTGCCGGCGAACTCGAGCAGCGCCTCTTCGAGCGCCCGCAACGTCTCGACGTCGAGGTCGTTCGACGGCTCGTCCAGCAGCAGCACGTTGCCGCCCTGGAGCAGCGTCGCCGCGAGGTGCAGCCGGCCGCGTTCGCCGCCGGACAGCGCGCCGACGTTCTTCTGCTGGTCCTGTCCCTTGAAGTTGAAGCGCCCGAGGTAGGCGCGCGAGGGCATTTCGAAACGGCCCACCGTCAGGATGTCCTGGCCGTTGGAGATCGCCTCCCACGCGGTCTTGTCGTTGGGCAGCGCTTCGCGCGTCTGGTCGACGACGGCAAGCTGCGCCGTGTGGCCGATGACGACCTCGCCCGAGTCCGGCTTTTCCTTGCCGGTGATGAGCTTGAACAGCGTCGTCTTGCCCGCGCCGTTGGGGCCGATCACGCCGACGATCGCGCCCGGCGGCACCCGGAACGACAGGTCGTCGATCAGCAGGCGGTCGCCGAATCCCTTCGACACGCCCTTGAACTCGATCACCTCGTTGCCGAGGCGCTCCGCGACCGGGATGAAGATTTCCGAGGTCTCGTTGCGCTGCTGGTGCTCGTAGGACGCGAGCTCGTTGAAGCGCGCGATCCGCGCCTTGCTCTTCGCCTGCCGGCCCTTGGCGTTCGACCGCACCCATTCGAGCTCCTGCTTCATCGCCTTGACCCGCGCGTCCTCCTGCTTCGACTCGGTCGCAAGCCGCTGTTCCTTCTGCTCGAGCCACGAGCTGTAATTCCCCTTCCACGGGATTCCGTATCCGCGGTCGAGCTCGAGGATCCATTCGGCGGCGTTGTCGAGAAAATAGCGGTCGTGCGTCACCGCGACCACGGTGCCGGGAAATTTCTGCAGGAACTGCTCGAGCCAGTCCACGCTCTCGGCGTCGAGGTGGTTGGTGGGCTCGTCCAGGAGCAGCATGTCGGGCTTCGACAGCAGCAGGCGGCACAGCGCGACGCGGCGCTTCTCGCCGCCCGATAACGTAGCGATCTTCGCGTCCCACGGCGCAAGCCGCAGCGCGGCGGCGGCGATTTCCATCTGCACGCCGGAGTCCGCCCCCGACGCGGAAATGATGGCCTCGAGCTTCGCCTGCTCGGCGGCGAGCGCGTCGAAATCGGCGCCCTCATCGGCGTAGGCCGCGTAGACCTCGTCCAGCCGCTTCTGCGCGCCGAGGACGTCGCTCATCCCTTCCTCGACCGCCTGGCGCACGGTCTGGCCCGGATCGAGCTGCGGCTCCTGCGGCAGGAAGCCGATCTTCAATCCCGGCATCGGAACGGCCTCGCCCTCGATCTCCTTGTCGACGCCGGCCATGATGCGCAGCAGGCTCGACTTGCCGGAACCGTTGAGGCCCAGCACGCCGATCTTGGCGCCCGGGAAAAACGAAAGGGAAATGTCCTTGAGGATCTGCCGCTTGGGCGGGACCATCTTGCCCACGCGGTTCATCGTGTAAACGTACTGCGCCATGGCGAATCCGGATTCTTGTAATTTCCAAAGGGGCGCAATTATCGCAGGAACGGGCTCGGCCACTGCTCGCCGTTCGCGCGTTCCCCTTTCTCCGCCGCTCCCTCTTTGCCGCACCGGTCGCGGTGGAATGAAACAGGCGGCCCGCGGGCCGCCTGGATGCTCCTGCGGGGAACTCCCGCTATTTTTTCCTGGCGGAGGGCGGCGCGGTTGCCGGCGACGTCATGTCCGGCAGCGCATTGACGTCGGAGAGCAGCGCGGCCTCGCCGCCCTTCGCCGCGATCAACTCGCGCCAGCGCTTCTTGTCGGCGTCGTACTTCGCATTGACCGCGACGCTCTCCTTCTGCTTCAGCGCGAGCAGGTCCTCCTGCTTCGCGAGCTCCGTCTTGATGCCTTCGAGCTCCCGCTCCAGGCTCACCGGCAGCGGCTTGTCGACGGACTCCGTCGTCTTCTTCGCCTCGATGCCGGCCTTGCGCTTGGCGAGCTGCTCGCTGTACGCCTTCGACGACTGCACGACGCTTTCGATCGTCCGCAGCGAGCGGTTCCGCGCGAGGTCGATCTCGCTCTCGCTCGTGTACGACGACAGCAGCGCACGATCCTTGCGCGCAAGTTCCGCCTGCTCTTTCGCAAGCTGCTTCTGCCGCTCGTCTTCCAGCGCCTTCGCGCGCCGCTGCTCGGCCGTGGGCGCGGGATCGGTCGACTTGACCGGCACACCCTGCTTGTTGAGCTCGACGTTGGCCTTGTTGACCTCCTCGGGCGGCAACTTGTCGGTGTAATGGATCACGCCCTTCTCGTCGACCCACTTGTAGGTCGCGGCGTGCGCCATTCCATGCGCAAACAGAAGCGCGAGCGCGGCGCCCGCCAACGAAAGCGCAAGGCGCGTCCGGGCCTCCGGCCCATGCGCCGGACGGCGCTCGGCGTCCGCCGCAAGTTCACTCGTCATCCGTTTCACCGCAGCCTCCAGAATCGCCGGGGGCCGGCCCATCACCGGACACCGTATTGCTCGTGATACGCGCTGACCGCGCTCGCGTGCCGCGAAAGCCGCGGCTGACCCGCGATGAACTGCATCAGGTCATGGAGCGTCGCGATCGCCACGACCGGAATTCCGAATTCGTCCCGCAGTTCCTGCACCGCCGACTTCTCGCCGCGCCCCCGCTCCAAACGGTCAAACGCGATCAGGACGCCGGCGGGGTTCGCGCCGTGGGCGCGCAGAAGCTCGATCGCCTCGCGCTTGGCCCCGCCGTCGGTGATCACGTCGTCGACGATGAGCACCCGACCCTTGAGCGGCGCCCCGACGATCGTGCCGCCCTCGCCATGGTCCTTCGCTTCCTTCCGATTGAAACTGAACGGCAGATTGTGACCTTTTTCGGCAAGGGCGATCGCCGTCGCCGCCGCCAGGGTTATGCCCTTGTACGCCGGTCCGAAAAGTTGGTCGCAGGCCAGGCCGGAGGCAAGCCAGGCTTCTGCGTAGTACCGTCCGAGCCGCTGCAGGCTTTCGCCGTCGCTGAACAGGCCCGCGTTGAAAAAGTACGGGGTGGCCCGCCCGGCCTTGGTCACGAACTCTCCAAACCGCAGCACGTCACGTGCCAGCGCGAACGCGAGAAAATCCTGCCGAAAATCCGTCATCGTCCGGAGCCGCTTTCCTGCGCCGATTATACGCAACCGCGGCTCGCGGCCGCCCCGGCCGGCCTTGTGTAAACTTCCGCCGGGGCGAGCCGCCCCGCTGCCAGCGCCGCCGGGCGCATCGATTCGCATGCGAGTGATCACCCTCAACGTCAACGGCATCCGCTCGGCGGAGCGCAAGGGCTTCGCGCACTGGCTCGCCCGCGGCGAACCGTGGGACGTCGTGTGCCTGCAGGAGATCAAGGCCGCGCACGCGGACATTCCGCGGCCGCTGCAGGCGCCGCGCAGGGCGCACGCAGCGTTCCACCCGGCCGAGCGCAAGGGTTACTCCGGCGTCGCTGTCTATGCGAAGACGGCGCCGCGCATCGTCACCGGCTTCGGCAGCCGCGAATTCGACGCGGAAGGCCGCTATCTCGAAGCGCACTTCGCCGAGGTGACCGTGATCAGCCTCTACCTGCCGTCGGGGTCGAGCGGGGAACACCGCCAGGCTTCGAAATTCCGTTTCCTCGAGGAATTCCTGCCGCACCTCGCGAAGTTGCGGCGGAAAAAGCGCGAGATCATCCTCTGCGGCGACTGGAACATCGCGCACAAGGAAATCGACCTTCGGAACTGGCGCAGCAACCAGAAGAACTCCGGCTTCCTGCCTGAAGAGCGCGCGTGGCTGACGCAGGTGTTCGACGAGCTTGGCTTCGTCGACGTGTTTCGCCGCGTCGACCCGCGCCCCGACCAGTACACCTGGTGGTCGAACCGGGGGGAAGCGTGGGCGAAGAACGTCGGCTGGCGCATCGACTACCAGATCGCCACGCCCGGCATCGCGGCCAAGGCGCAGAGGGCCTCCATCTACCTCAAGCGGCGGTTTTCCGATCATGCGCCATTGATCATCGACTACGACTATGAGTTGACGGTGTAAAGCTACTGCGGGGCCGATCTGCGTTGTTGCTCGTCCGCGATCCTCATGACTGCGTGTACACTCCGGTCCCTCGCGAACTCGCCCGCTCTCGATTCCGATCACCTGCTATCGAATCTCACGCTCGCGCGCGGCGCGAAGCGCCTGCTCGATGGCGCGAACCTCACCGTTCACGCGGGGCACAAGGTCGGGCTGATTGGTCCGAACGGCAGCGGCAAGTCGAGCCTGTTCGCGCTGCTTCTGGGACAGTTGCACGCCGACGCCGGCGACGTCGACCTTCCCGCCGCATGGACGATCGCGCATGTCGCGCAGGAGACGCCGGCCGTCACCGCACCCGCGATCGAGTTCGTGCTGGACGGCGATCGCGAACTGCGTGCCGTCATGCGCGCGCTGCAAATGGCGGAGGCCGCCGCGGCCGTCGATCCCGAGCAGGCCGGCGAGACGCTTGCCGAGCTCCACCATCGCTTCGACGAAATCGGCGGCTATGCCGCGCGCGCCCGCGCGGCGACCCTGCTCGCCGGTCTCGGGTTCCCGGTCGCCCGGCACGACGAACCGGTGGCGAGCTTCTCGGGCGGCTGGCGAATGCGGTTGAATCTCGCGCAGGCGCTGATGTGCCGCTCGGACCTGCTGCTCCTCGACGAGCCGACCAACCATCTCGACCTCGACGCGGTGTTGTGGCTCGAGGACTGGCTCGTCCGCTATCCCGGCACGCTGCTCCTCGTCACGCACGACCGCGATTTCCTCGACGGCGTGGCGACGTCGATCGCCCACGTCGACGCGCAGAAGCTGAAGACCTACACCGGCAACTACTCGCAGTTCGAGCGCGAGCGCGCGATGCAGCTCGCGCTGCAACAGGCCACCTACGCGAAACAGCAGCGCCAGATCGCGCACCTGCAATCGTTCGTCGACCGCTTCCGCGCGAAGGCGACGAAGGCGAAGCAGGCGCAAAGCCGCATCAAGGCGCTCGAGCGCATGGAGCGCATCGCCGCCGCGCACGTCGACAGCCCGTTCGAGTTCTCCTTTCCGCCGGTGGACCCGGCCGCGAAACAGCTCGTGCGCCTCGAGAACGTCACGCTGGGCTACGGGAAGTCTCCGCCCATCCTCGCCGATCTCGACTGGACGCTCCTTGCCGGAGAGCGCATCGGCCTGCTCGGCCCCAACGGCGCCGGCAAGTCGACGCTGCTGAAGGCGATCGCAGGCGAGCTGCAACCGCAGCGCGGCGAACGGCTGACCACCCAAGGATTGCGAATCGGCTACTTCGCCCAGCATCAGGTCGACCAGCTGGTCGCCGCCGAATCGCCGCTGTGGCATCTCGCCCGCGTCGATCCCGCGGCGCGCGAACAGGACCTGCGCAATTTCCTGGGTGGCTTCGATTTCCGCGGCGACATGGCGAGCGCTGCGGTCGGACGGTTCTCCGGCGGCGAGAAGGCGCGCCTGACGCTCGCGCTCCTCGTGCGTGCGCGCCCCAACCTCCTGCTGCTGGACGAGCCGACCAACCACCTCGACATCGAGATGCGCGAGGCGCTGGCCGAAGCGCTGCAGGACTACGGCGGCGCGCTGGTCGTCGTCGCGCACGACCGGCATCTGCTGCGCGCGACCACCGACGTGCTGTGGCTCGTCGCGGAAGGCCGCGTCGTGCCCTTCGAAGGCGACCTCGACGACTATCGCGACTGGGTGCTCGCGCGAAGCCGCGCGGGCGCCGCATCCGCCGACCGGCCGGCGCCCGCGACGCCCGACCGGAGGACGCAAAAGCGCGCCGAGGCGGCGGCGCGGCAGGAGAGCTATGCGCGCCGCAAGCCGCTTGCCGACCGCCGCGCGGAGCTCGACCGCGAGATGGAGGCGCTCACCGCCGAGCGGAAGATGCTCGACGCGTGGCTCGCCGCCCCCGACGCCTATGCGGAAGAGAATCGCGACGCGCTGAAGGAACGACTTGCGCGCCAGGGCGAGCTCACGTGGCAGCTCGCGCGCCTCGAGACCGAATGGCTCGAGGTGAGCGACGCGCTGGAAAAACTGGCGAACTGACGCGAGGCGCGGACCAACAAAGCAGGTCGCCCCCGCAGAAGATTTTCAGCCGATGCGCAGGCTCGGCCGGTAGAAGAGGTAAACCGCAAATCCCAGCGTGTCGCGCCCCCAGCGCAGGTAGCCGTCGCGCCAGCGGCGGACGCGCTCGAGCATCGCCGGCACGTCCGGATCGTCCGGCATCTCGCGCGCGTAACGCTCGATCGAGCGGCAGTACTTCCACTCGTACTCGTCCCACTCGTCAATCGACGCGGTCGTCGCATGCATCGGAATCAGACCGGCGTCGATGCCGGCCTGGACGTTGCCGCGGTGGTCCTGGTACTGCGACTCGTTCCCGCCCAGCAACGCGAGATAGTCGGAATGCGGCTTCTGCCGCCAGAAGCCCTCGCCGATGATCACGTAGCCGCCGCCCTTGGTCCAGCCCTTCAGGGTGCTGCAGATGCCCGCCATGCCGCCGGAAATCCCGCCGGCGCCCATCATGATCGTCAGGTGGAACGTCTCCGGGTCGGCCTTGAAGTCGCGGATGTCCATGCTGTCGAGGTGGAGCTTGTGCAGCGCGCCTGTCCACTCGGCCCGTTCGCGCGCCGAGTCGAGCATCAGCGACGAATGGTCCACCGCGACGACCGGCGAGCCGAAGCGCTCGATGATCCGCAGCGCGAGCTCGGCGCGGCCGCAGCCGAGGTCGAGCGCCCGCGAGGTCTCGTCGAGCGGCAGGAGGTCGAGCAGCCGCTCGATCTTGGTGGCCGAGATCGGGTTGCAATAGTCGTGGTCGCGGTGCGCGATCGCGCTGAATTTCTGCTGGTTCATGGCCGGCTTTCCCCTTCATTACCCCCATTCCAGGGAGCCACACGCAAGAGTAATGCCATCCCGGGCAAGGCCAGCGCGGTGCAAAGCAGGAAGAAGTCGAACCAGCCGGTCTGCGCGACGATCCAGCCGGTGGTGGCGTTGACCACCGTGCGCGGCACCGCGGACAGGCTGGTGAACAGCGCAAACTGCGTGGCGGTGAAGCGCGGATTGGTCGCCCGCGCAATGAAGGCGACATACGCCACCGTCCCGAGGCCCACGCCCAGCGCCTCGAACGCGATCACGATCCCGAGCGCGACGATGTCCGGCTTGCCGAGCCAGGCGAGCCACGCGAAGCCCAGGATCGACACCACCTGCACGACGCCGAACAGCCACAGTCCGCGGTTGATGCCGATCTTCACCATCCACAGGCCGCCCAGCATGCCGCCGATCACGCTCGCCCACAGCCCCGCATTCTTGGCCACGACGCCGATCTCGGTCTTGGTGAAGCCCATGTCGAGATAGAACGGCGTCGCCAGCGCCGTGGCCATGCTGTCGCCCAGCTTGTAGAGGAAGATGAAGGCCACCACGAGCAGCGCCGGCGCCCAGCCGGCACGGTTGATGAACTCCCGGAAAGGCTCGACGACCGCTTCGCGCAGCGTCTTCGGGGCGACGGCCGCGGCGGCCGGTTCGCGCACGACAAGCGTCATCACGAGTCCCGGCAGCATGAACAGCGCGGTGATGAAGAACACCGACGACCAGGGCATCCGGTCGGCGAGGATGAGCGCCAGCGAACCCGGCACCAGGCTCGAGATCCGGTACGCATTCACGTAGATGGAATTGCCGAGCCCCAGTTCGGCGTCGGGCAGGAGTTCCCGCCGAAACGCATCCATTGCAATGTCGAGGCTCGCCGAGAAAAACGCGACTGCCGCGGCGACGTAGGCGATCGTCCAGATCTCGACCTTGGGCTCGAGCAACCCCAATGCCGAAATCGAGGCGATCAGTGCGACGTGCATCGCGAACATCCAGCCGCGACGGCGGCCGAGCCAGGGAATCGCGAAGCGGTCGAGCAGCGGCGACCACAGGAATTTCCACGTGTAGGGAAGGCCGATCAGCGCAAAGAGGCCGATCGCTTTCAGGTCCACGCCCTCGGTGCGCAGCCACGCCGGCAGCAGGTTGATGAGCAGGTAGAGCGGAAGGCCCGAGCTGAAGCCGACGAACACGCAGATAAGCATCCGCCGGTTGAACAGCGCCTCGCGCCAGGTTTCCCGCGCGGGGGCGCCGGCGTGCGCGATGCCGGATCGGTCATCGGCGGGTGCTACGCGCGGCGAAAGCGATAGATCGCGAGCTCGCCCCGCAGGTTCGGCAATGCGGTGACCACCCGGCTTCCAGCGAGCACGACGCGCTTTTCGACGACGCAATTGCGCTCGCGCAGGAAGGCGTCGAAATCGGCGACGGTGCAAAGGTGGATGTTCGGCGTGTCGTACCACTGGTAGGGCAGCTTGTCGGAGACCGGCATGCGCCCGTTCAGGATCTGCCAGCGATGCGACCAGTGGCCGAAGTTCGGGAACGTCACGATCACCTCGCGGCCGACGCGCAGCATTTCCGCGACGATCTCCTCGGTGTGCCGCATGGCCTGCAGCGTCTGCGACAGGATGACGCAGTCGAACGACGCGTCGTCGAAACCGGCGAGGCCGCTTTCGAGATTGCTCTGCAGCACGTTGATGCCGTTCTTCACGCTCGCGAGCACGCCGTCGTCGGCGATCTCGATCCCGTAGCCGCGGACGTTGCGCTCGCGCCGCAGGTACGCGAGCAGGCTGCCGTCGCCGCACCCGAGGTCCAGCACCTGCGCGCCCGGCTCGATCCAGCCGGCGATCGTCGCGAAATCGGCGCGGCGCGCGTGCCGCTCGATCTCGTCGATCTTGCGCTTCACGTCGGCGCCGAACCGGAACGTCGAATAATCGGCGTCGAGGGCGATGTTCTGGAAATAGGTGCGGACGAGCGCGTGGTACTGCGGGTCGTCGAGCAGGAACGCGTCGTGACCGTGCGGCGCCTCGATCTCCGCATAGCAGACGTCGCGCCGGTGGTCGACCAGCGCCTTGACGATTTCGCGCGAGCGCGCCGGCGGGAAGCGCCAGTCGGTGTCGAACGCCGCCACCAGGAACTTGCATTCGGCGGGCGCCAGCGCACGCGCGAGATCGCCGCCGGTCGCGACTGCCGGGTCGAAGTAGTCGAGCGCCTTGGTGATGCGCAAGTAGGTGTTGGCGTCGAAGTACTCGGCGAACTTCTCGCCCTGGTGGCGCAGGTACGCCTCGACCTGGAATTCGGGGGCGAACGAATAGCGGATGCCATCGCGCAACTGGCGGCCGAATTTTTCCTCCATCTGGAGGTCCGACAGGTAGGTGATGTGGCCGATCATCCGCGCGATGCGCAACCCGCGGCGCGGCAGCGTGTGGAACGCGGCGAAATGGCCGTCGTGGAAATCGGGATCGGTCATGATCGCCTGCCGCGCGACCTCGTTGAACGCGATGTTCTGCGCCGACAGGTTCGGTGCGGCGGCAATCGCCAGCACGTGCCGGACGCGCTTCGGGTAACGGATCGCCCAGGCGAGCGCCTGCATGCCGCCGAGGCTGCCGCCCATCACCGCGGCGAATTGCGTTATGCGGAGTTGGTCGGCGAGCCGCGCCTGCGCGTCGACCCAGTCCTCGACGGTCACGACCGGGAAATCGCCGCCCCACGCGCTTCTCGTTTCCGGATTGATCGACTGCGGGCCGGTCGAGCCGAAGCAGCTGCCGAGGTTGTTGACGCCGATGACGAAGAACCGGTTCGTGTCGAGCGGCTTGCCCGGCCCGACCATGTTGTCCCACCAGCCGACGTTGTCCGGCTCGCCTTCGTACCAGCCGGCGACATGGTGCGAGGCGTTGAGCGCGTGACAGATGAGCACGGCATTCGAGCGTTCGGCGTTGAGCGTGCCATAGGTCTCGAACGCGAGCTCGAAGCCCGGCAGCGACGCGCCGCAGGTGAGTGGCAGCGGCTCGGCAAAGTGCGCGCGCTGCGCGACGACCGCGCCGACGGAAGTGCTTTTGGTCGATGGCGCGCCGGCGCCGGCGGTGGTGGAAGCGAACGAAGTCATGCGAATAGTGGGCGAAAGGCGGCAGAAAGAACCCGGCCAGCCTGCCGCTAAATGGGTCGGTGCGGGGATTCCCCCATCACCGCTCCGCTTTAGCCGTATTTGTCGCGTACATCCCGTTCACCCGGGACGTGGCTCGCGCCCGCAAGCTGGCTCAAATCGGCGCTGGCGGGAAGTCTAGCCCGCCGGCGGTCAATTGCCTACCGCAGCCCGTGCCCGGTCGGGTTTGCCACGCCGTGAAACCGCGCCGCAACCTGCTTGCCGTTTCCATGACGTTGGAATATTCTATGACGCTGGGATATTGTCTCCGAAATCGGCTAAACGCGCCATGGCGCGATTCCGGCCCGCGGAGATCGCGCAAGCTTGTGGAGATCCGGATGGCCAAGGTTCGTCGGAATCGCTGTTGCAGTTCTGCTGGCGGCAGCCGGCAGCTGGTCGTCCGTCGCATCCGCGGGTGCGCCGCCGCACTCGTGCACGATTCCCCCATCATCGGATCAAGCGACGCACGTCGGGCCCCAGTGCGGCGATCCCATCCGCGGCATGGCGCTCTATTGCAGGCCACGACACCGCCGTCCCCGCTCATCTCGCTGCCCTCGCAGCCGTGGGCGTGCAATCAGTGCCACAGCAACAGTCCCGCTGACCGACTCCAATGAATTCATACCGGTCGCGTCACCCTCGCTGATGAACGCGGCGCCGCGTGATCCCGGCTACATTCAGGTGATGATGCACAAGCAGCCGAATGCCGCGCCCATCATGTTCGCGATGGAAGCCTGCTCGAACAACGGTTGCCTCGCCGACCGGCCGCCCAGCAACGTCATGGGCGACCTCGGCGACATCGCCGAATTCCTCTACACGTGCAACCTGGGCATCGCGCCTTGCGTCGCCGGCGGCGGCGGCGGTGGCGGCGGCCCGACCCAGGGCCAGCTGCAGGCATCCGGCAACCTGGACTTCGGCGATGCAGGCCATCGGCTCGACCAGCACGCCACTTACGCTCACCCTGACCAATGTCGGCAACGGCACCGTCAACGTCTCGGGCGTCACGAACAGCAACCCGGCCGAGTTCGCGATCACCGCGAACAACTGCACCGCCCTCTCGCAGTCGACATCGTGCGGCATCACCGTCACCTTCACTCCCACCGCGACCGGCGCGCGCAGCGCTGTCGTGACCGTGACGAGCAACGGCCAATTCAGCCCGCAGACATTCACGTTCACCGGGAACGGAACTCCGGCAAGCGCCGCGAACCACGAGGGCCTGTGGTGGAACCCGAACGAGGACGGCTGGGGCATCAATCTCGAGCACCAGGGCAACGTGATTTTCGCGACCTGGTTCACCTACGATCTCACCGGCAAAGCGTGGTGGCTCGTGCTGATCGCCAACGCTGGCCCCGGCAACACCTACACCGGCTCAGTCTTCACGACGACGGGATCGTCCTATCTCCTGCCCGCGTTCACGAAGGGCGGCGTCGCGCCGGCGGGCACGGGCACGCTGACGTTCATCGACGCCGGTCATGCCACCTTCGAATACAACCTGACGAACGGCGTTCACCAGACGAAGTCGATCGTGCCGCAGGTGTTCGGGCCGCTGCCGACATGCACCTACGGCGCACCGGCGAATCTTGCGGGGACAACGAACTATCAGGGCATGTGGTGGAACGCGAGCGAGGATGGCTGGGGCATCAACTTCAGCCACCAGGGCACGACGCTCTTTGCGTCCTGGTTTACCTATGACACTGCAGGCGCGCCGTTGTGGCTCGTCTCGATCATGCAAAAAGGAACGGGCGAGACGTTCTCCGGCGACCTCCTCCGGATGACGGCCACGCCGCTCAACGCCAATCCCTTCGTGCGCAACAACCCGGTCAACGTCGGCACCGCTAGCCTTTCATTCGCCAACGGCAACAGCGGGACGTTCCAGTACACGATCGGGACCAATGGGACCATTACCAAGCAACTCACCCACCAGCCGCTGGGCGCGGTGACCGCCGGGACGGTCTGCCACTAGCGGCGCGAAGCCAACAAAGCGGCGGCCGCGCCCTAGCTTCTACTCAGCCGAACGGCGCAGCGTCCCGTCCGGCGCGACGGCGATGTAGCTCAGCCCCTGCTGCGCGAGGAAGGCTTCGCCCCCGGCCTCCATCAGCATCGCCATCGTCGAGCAGCTCCCGGCGACGATGCACAGCGGCGCGACGACGCTCACCGATTGCCAGTGCGCGACCGGCATGCCCGTCCTCGGGTCGAGGATGTGGCAGTAGCGGCGGCCGCCGATTTCGAAAAACCGCTCGTAATCCCCGCTCGTTGCAACCGCACCGTCGACGAGTTCCACCGACGCAATCGTCTTGCCTGCTTCGCGCGGATGCTTGATGCCGACCCGCCACGGCGCGCCATTGGACTGGGCGCCGATGGCGCGGACGTCGCCGCCGAGATTCACGAGACCATGCGCGACGCCATGCTCGACGCAGATCGTCGCCATCCGATCGGCCGCGTATTCCTTGCCGATGCCGCCGAAATCGATTTCCATGCCCGCTCGCGGCAGGCGGATCGTGCGCCCGGTCCACTCGACGTCCGCCCATCCGATCAGCGGGAGCGCGGCCGACGAGTGCTGCCGCATCCGGAAGCTGGGGCGGCTGCCGCCGGAAATCCCATGCGCGCCGCAAGACGCCGGAGGTGATGTCGAAACGCCCGCCGCTTTGCGCGAAGCACCGGTCCGCATAGGCGAGCAGCGCCGCGGTTTCGTCGTCGATCGCGACGGGCGCGCCGCCGGCGGCGCCATTGATGCGCGTGGTGAGGCTGTCGTCGCGATACCGCGAATACTTGGCTTCGATCCGGCGCACGTCGGCAATGGCGGCCTCTGCGGCAACGCGCGCGCGCGCTTCATCGGCGCCGTCGACCTGGACCTCGTTGTCGGACGCCATCGCGCGAAAGGGGATGCGCAACAGCGTCATCGTCGCGAATCGCGCCGGCGGCGGATCAGAACGCCTTGGTGAGTCCGACGATGAGCCAGCGTGCCGAGAAGGGTTCGAGCCCCGGGCTGCCGCCGCCGATCCGATAGCTCGAGCGCTGCTGATAGTAGTCGGCGCGCACGTCGACGCTCCAGCCGTCGGCCAGCACCTTCCCGACCGTCACGCCGACGGTGAACGCACCGAAGGCCGAAAGGCGCGTGTCCATCGAGTACGGCTGTCCGACTGACGAAGCCCGAGCCCGCCGGCGGATTGTGATAGAACCACGCGGCGCTCTGTGTGTAATAGCGAACGGCCGGCGTCACGCTCCACTCGCTCGGCAGTGCCTGCACCCACGCGGCGGTGAACGTGCTGGAGTCGCTGCCGAACGAATCGTTGAGGTACCGG
Organism: uncultured beta proteobacterium; assembly: GCA_963816925.1. Classification (GTDB taxonomy): domain Bacteria; phylum Pseudomonadota; class Gammaproteobacteria; order Burkholderiales; family Casimicrobiaceae; genus CAIWHR01. The sequence continues at coordinate 22,834 of CAWFMY010000036.1, forward strand.
TAGGACAGGCGCAGCGCGGCATCGGGCTCGGCGAAATACTGGTTGTAGCGCGTGAGCCACGCGAAGATCCTGCGTTCGCCCGGCCGCCTGTCGAGCAGCTTGTACGGGTCGTCGAAGTAGCCGTGGCCATCCGAGTACGTCAGGTTCGACTGGACGATCTGCGTCGGCGACAGCGCCTGCGTGATGCCGACCAGGTACTCGAGCGTGTTGCGCGGCGCGTTGGTGATGCCGCCACGCGTTGTTGTTCTGCGGGTTGATGCGGTCGTTCGCGCCACCGATGCCGAACGCGTACGTGCGGTTGCGGTCGTCCGAGAAGATGCGGACGTCGACCGAACCGCCGCGCGAAAGGTAGTCGCGCTCGGACGACACGACGCCCGCCACGCCGAGCGACCAGCCGTTGAAATACTTCGTCAACTTGCCGTCGCCGGCGGTGCGGTAGTCGGTCACGCCGAGACCCGACGCACCCGACAGCGTGTTGTGATACAGCGGCGACGCGCCCGACATGGCGTCGTAGACGAGCGAGCCTTCGAATTCGGTCGTGTCGTTGAGCGGCAGCAGCGTGTATAGAGACGGGCTCCGCACGGTCATCCGGTTGGCGCCCGGCTGCCAATCGCGATAGTCGAGATATTTGAGCTCGATGATGCCGTGGTCGGCGACGGCCTGGGCCTGCGCGCTCGCAGGCAGCATGCCCGGCAACGCGAGCGCCGCGGCCAAAAGCGCGCTCGCGGCGGGCGCCGGCGCGCGTTTCGTCTCCCGCCGGCGCGCGGCGGCGAGCCATTTGCTGAAATCCGGTGCGCGGACGACGGCCGCGATCGCGCGCGGTCGCGGCGTCCGCAGTGCGCCGCGCGCCGGGCTCGTCAGTTGCAGCCACATCCGCCTCCGCCGACGCCGTATCCGCCGGTCGCGGCTTCCTTGCTCGCGTAAATGTGATTCTGGATCTTCAGTTCCAGGCGGTCCGGGTCGATCTGCATCGCGGATTTCGCGAGATCGCCGCGCTCCCAGGGCTGCGGTGGCTGCAACGTCGCGCAGCCGCCGGTGGCGACCGCCGCAAGAAGGATCAACGAACGCAGGGCGTGGCGCATCGAAATCTCCGGAAGCAACGGTGGCTCGATCATCTGGGTGGAAGAAGCGCGCGGATGCGGTCCTCGAGGGCCGATTTCTGCTCGTCGCGAAATCCGCTCTCGACCGCGACCACCTTGCCGGTGGCGTCGACCAGGTAGGAACTCGGCATGCCCTTGACCGCCCACGCTTCAGGCGTCTTTCCGGTTTCGTCGTAGACAATCGAGAAAACCGCGGGCGTCTGCTGCAGGAAGCGCTGCGCGTCGGGCCGCCGCTTGTCGACATTGACGCCGACGACGGTGAAGCCCTGCGCGCCGTACTTCTGCTGCATCTCGTTCATCCACGGAAACGACCGCCGGCAGGGGCCGCACCACGACGCCCAGAAATCGACGTAGACGACGCGGCCCTTCAGCTTGTCGAGCGCGATGGACTCGCCGGCCGCCGTCGGCAGCACGAACGCGGGCGCGGCCTCGCCGACACCCACCGCCGAGGCGCCGGCCGCGAAGGCGATCGCCGCCGATGCGAGGAGCGTCCGCGCCCGCGAAACCGCGCTTCGATGCAATCCGGTCAAAGTCGTCTCGTCGATCCGCACTTCCGTCCCCGTCGCCCGCGCCGATGGCCGTCGCATTCCCGGTAAACGGGCGCCGGCCCCGAAAATTCCCCGGGGCGTCGCGGGGCGCCACCGATTATGCCATTGTCATTATGCCCGAACGGCCGGCGCGCGCGATCGATCGGCGCCCACTCACCCGTTCAGCTTGTCGAGCAGCTTCGAAAGCCGCATGGGGTCGTCCGAGCGCAGCATCCGCCCGACGAATGCCCGCGCCTGCTCCACGTCGGTCGTCAGCACGCGCTGCTTGATCGACAGCAGGTGGGCGGGGTGCATCGACAGGTTGGTGAGACCAAGGCCGAGGAGGAGTCTCGTCAAGCGCGTCTCGCCCGCCATCTCGCCGCACACCGCGATGGGCACGTTGGCCTTGCTCGCGGCGGCGATCGCCATTCCGATCAGCTTCAACACCGCCGGATGCAACGGATCGTAGAGGTGCGACACCGTGTCGTCCGCGCGGTCGACGGCCAGCGTGTACTGGATCAGATCGTTGGTGCCGATCGACAGGAAGTCGAGACGCTTGAGGAACGCCGAAATCGCGAGCACCGCCGCCGGAATCTCGATCATGCCGCCGATCGGCACGCCGGAATCGAACGGGACGCCCTGCTCGCGCAGCGTCTCCTTGGCCTGCGCGATCATCGCGAGCGTCTGGTCGATCTCGCCGACCGAGACGAGCATCGGAATGAGGATCTTCACCTTGCCGTAGTGCGACGCGCGCAGGATCGCGCGGAGTTGCGTGAGGAAGAGCCGCGGCTCGGCAAGGCAGAAGCGCACCGCGCGCAGCCCGAGCGCGGGATTCGGCGCGACGCGCGCGAGTCCCTCGAGTCCCGCCGCCTGCTTGTCCGCGCCGAGGTCGAACGTGCGGATCGTCACGGGCTTGCCCCGCATGCCTTCCGCCACGCTGCGAAACGCCTCGAACTGCTCGTCTTCCGACGGCAGGCCTTCGCGGTTGAGGAACAGGAACTCGGAGCGGAAGAGGCCGACGCCGGTCGCGCCGTTCTCGAGCGTCTGCAGAAGGTCGCCCGGGAGCTCGATGTTCGCCTGCAGCTCGATCTCCACGCCATCGATCGACGTCGCGGGCTTGGTGACGAGCCGGCGCAGCCGTGCGCGCTCGAGCGAGAGCTCGCCCTGCTTCAACCGGTACTCGGCCAGCACCGACTTGTCCGGGTTGACGATGACGACGTTGTTCGTGCCGTCGACGATGAGGAGCTCGTTCTCGCGGATCAGCTGCCGCGCGTTATGCGTGGCGACGACCGCCGGCACGGCGAGGCTTCGCGCGACGATCGCCGTGTGCGACGTCGCGCCGCCGACATCGGTGAGGAACGCCGCGTACCGGTGCTGCTTGAACTGGATCACGTCGGCCGGCGACAGGTCGTGCGCGACCAGGATCGTGTGCTGCTCGGCGCCGGCCGGCGCGACGGCCCCGGGCTTGCCGAGGAGCCGCTTCAGGATCCGCTCGACGACCTGCACGACGTCGGCCTTGCGCTCGCGCAGGTACAGGTCGTCGATCGCGTCGAACTGCTCGACCAGCACGTTCATCTGCTGGACGAGCGCCCATTCCGCGTTGCAGCGCTGCTCCGCGATGATCCGCTTCGGCGTGTCCGACAGCGTCGGGTCCGTGAGGATCATCCAATGGACATCGAGAAACGCGCCGAACTCGGCCGGCGCGTCGCCGCCGGTCATCGCCGCGTGCAGCCCCTCGAGCTCGCGCTGCACCTCGCGCAATGCGTTGTCGAACCGCGCGATCTCCGCGGCCACCGCGCCCGGGTCGATCGTGTAGTGCGCGACCTCGAGCGTGGCGTGCGAGACCAGCTGCGCGCGGCCGATCGCGATGCCGCCGGACACCCCCACGCCGTGGAGCGCGAAGCTCGTCATCGCGCGTTGCTCGCGCGCGGCCTCCGATCCGTCCGCGCGGATCGTGATGCCCGACTGTCGGCCGCAATCGCGAGTCGCTCATTGCCCTTCGCCGAAGCAGTCGCCGATGAGCGCCACCAGCGCGTCCATCGCCTCGGCCTCGTCCGGGCCGTCGGTCTCGAGCGTGACTTTCGCCCCCTTGCCCGCCGCCAGCATCATCACGCCCATGATGCTCTTGGCGTTGACCTTCCGGTTGTTGCGCGCCATCACGACATCGCACTGGTACTTCGCCGCGAGCTGCGTGAGCTTGGCCGACGCCCGCGCATGCAGCCCCAGCTTGTTGACGATCTCAACCTCGCGTTGCTGCATAGACGGGGTCGACCGCGATGTGCAGCACGCCGTCGCAGGCGCCGGAGATCGCCTTCTTGATGGTCTGCTCCATGCCGCGGTTGCGGTAGGTGAACGCGCGCACCAGCATCGGCAGGTTGACGCCGGCGACCACCTCGACGCGCCCCGGCTTCGCGAGCTTCGCCGCGAGGTTGCACGGCGTCGCGCCGAAGAGGTCGGACAGGATCAGCACGCCGCTTCCGGTGTCGAGCCGCGCGACGAGCTCGCGCGCGGCGGGCAGCAGGTCGACGGGGTCGTCGGTCGCCGAGACCGACAGCACCTCGAATTGCGGCGGCCGGTTGCCGAGGACGTGCGTCACCGCGCGCACGAGACTTTCGCCCAGGCTGTCATGGGCAACGATCAGGATGCCGATCATCGTGAACCCGCGTGGTTGGCCGCGCTGCGGCGACGGAAAAGGCGTCGATTATGTTAGCACGCGCGAATCAGCGCATCGGCGAACATGCCGCCCGTGTCGAACCCCGTCTGCTCGGCGATCTCGACGAAGCACGTCGGGCTCGTCACGTTGACTTCGGTCAGGTAATCGCCGATGACGTCGAGCCCGACCACCAACAGTCCCTCGGCCCAGAGCTTCGGCCCCAGCGCCGCGGCGATTTCGCGGTCGCGCGGCGTCAGCGGCCGGGCGACGCCGCGGCCGCCGGCGGCAAGGTTGCCGCGCGTTTCGCCTGCCTTCGGGATGCGCGCGAGCGCGAACGGCACCGGCTCCCCGGCGATCAGCAGCACGCGCTTGTCGCCGTCGACGATCGCGGGAATGTAGCGCTGCGCCATCACGGTCCGCGCGCCGTCCTGGTTCAGCGTCTCGACGATCACGTTGCGGTTCGGATCGTCGACGCGAACCCGGAAGATCGACGTGCCGCCCATGCCGTCGAGCGGCTTCAGGATGACATCCTTGTGCAGGTCGACGAACGCGCTTATCCGGCCGGCGTCGCGGGTGACGAGCGTGGGCGAGATGAATTCGCCGAATTTCGCGATCGCCATCTTTTCGTTGTTGTCGCGGATGGCGCGCGGCCGGTTCCACACGCGCGCACCCTCGCGCTCCGCCGCCTCGAGCAGGTACGTCGCGTACACGTACTCCATGTCGAACGGCGGATCCTTGCGCATGATCACGGCGGTGAACGCCGACAGCGCGCGCTCCTCCGGCGCCGCGGCCGTGTACCAGTCGTGCGAGTCCGCATGGAGCGACAGCGCGGCGACCCGCGCCCGCGTCGCGCCGGCGTGCCAGAACATGTCGGCGGGCGTCAGCGCGTAGAGGCGATGCCCGCGCGCCGCGAGCGCGCGCATCATCGCCACGCTCGAGTCCTTGTAGGCCTTGAGCAACGGCAGCGGATCGAGGATGAAGGCGAAGTCCATGCGGTGAACACAGCGGCGAGGCGCGGCAGCCGGGCCGCCATGCTACCGCATTCGCGACGCGGTGGGCGCCGGCCCGACGCTGGTCAGAGGCCGAGCCAGTCGATCGCCGCGGCGTCGACCGCGGGGTCGGGCATCACGAAGCCCTTGTAGCCGACCGCTGCCAGTACCTGCCGGCCCGGATCCGTCTGCGCGAGGGAGACGAGCGCACGCTGGATTTGCGCCTGCTCGTCGGCGGGCAGCTTCGTCGACACGATGAAGTACTTGATCGGCACCGAGCGGGATTTGAGGAACACCCTGCCGCCCTTGTCGGTCCATTCCTTGACCACCGCGTTCGCGGCAGTTGCGCCCACGTCGGCGAACGAGTATTCGAGATAGAACGGCACCGCATCCTGGTAGCGTGTCGTCACGATCTTGAGGTCGTTGGGGCCGACGCTGGCCGAGCGCAACATCGCGCGGACCATCCATGCGGTGATCGAATCGGGATCCGGCGTGACGAGCTTCTTGCCCTTGACGTCGGGCAGCGTTTTCGCCGGATCGTTCGCCTTCACCATCAGCGACACCGTGTACTCGGTGTAGCCGGCGGTCCAGGCGAGGCTCTTGTACCGGCCCGCCTTGACCTCCGCGAGCGCCACGTGTGCCGGATGGATGAACGCGAGGTCGTATTCCTGCTTCGCGAGCCCCGCGCGCACGTCGTCGTATTTGGGCACCAGCACGACCCGCACGGTCCGCTTGAGCGCGGCGCCCAAAGCCTGCGCCAGCGGCTCGAACTTGTCGCGGATTTCCTTCGGCGTCGCCTGGTAGGTGACGCCCTCGGTCACCGAAAAGACGAGGTCGGCCGCGGAAGCCGCGACCGGAACAAGCACGAGCGCCGCGACCGCGGCCCAGGATTGCAGGCGATGCAACATCAATCGTTTCCCTCGTCTCGCGGACGACTGCACTGGCCGCGCGCGAAAAAGCGTGGTCGCCGGAGCAGCGACCCCCCGCAGTGGGCAAAATGATACCGCAATGCGGGCGCTAGCCCTCGAGCGCGCGCCAGATCTTCTCCGACGTGAGCGGCATCTGCAGCGCAAGCGCGCGTTCGCCGGCGCCTGCGCGCGCGAGCGCGTCGACCACCGCGTTCACGACCGCCGGCGTGGCGCCGATCGTGCCGAGCTCGCCCACGCCCTTCACGCCCATCGCGTTGTTGCGGCATGGCGTCGACTCGTCCATCGCGGTCGCGAAGTGGCGGATCATCTCCGTGCGCGGAATCGCATAGTCGAGAAAGCTCGCGGTCAGCGCCTGTCCGGTTTCGGCGTCATAGACGAACGCTTCGCACAGCGCCTGCCCGATTCCCTGGACAGCGCCGCCTTCGACCTGGCCCATCACGATCATCGGGTTGACCACGCGGCCCACGTCGTTCACCGACCAGTAGCCCGCGACTTCGACGGCGCCGGTGTCGGGATCGATCTCGACCTCGCAGATGTGGCAGGCGTTGGGCCACGTCGCGTCGGCGACCGAGCTCGTCGACACGAGCGCGATGCGCCGCGTCGGCTGCCGCCGCGCAAGCTCGAAAAGATCGATCCGCCGGTCGGTCCCGGCGACGGAAAAGACGCCGTTCGCGAATTCGAGATCGCCCGCCGCCGCCTCGAGCGCCTGCGCGGCGAGATCCTGCGCTTTCTCGACCGTGCGCTCGGCTGCGACCTTCACGGCCGAGCCGCCGACGAAGAGCGATCGCGAGCCGGCGCTGCCAAAGCCTGTCGCGCGATCGGTGTCCCCCTGAACGATGCGGATCTTCTCGATCGGAACGCCGAAGACGTCGACCGCGAGCTGCGAATAGGTTGTCGCGAGACCCTGCCCCATCGCCTGCGTCGCCGAGACGATCTCGATCCCGCCGTCGCCCTCGACGGTGACGGTCACGGTTTCCTCGAACACGTCGGCGCCGGTCCATTCGAGAAACGCCGCCATCCCGCGTCCGCGCAGCCGGCCGCGGCGCCTGGCATCGGCAAGACGCGCGTCGAAGCCGTTCCACCCGGCGAGCAGGAGCGCCTGCTCCATCACCGATTCGAACTGGCCGCTATCGTAGGTCTTGTCCAACGGATTCCTGTACGGCATCTGCGCCGGGCGGATCATGTTGCGGCGGCGGAGCTCGACCTGGTCGATGCCGGTCGCGCGCGCCGCCGCATCCATCAGTCGCTCGATCATGTAGATCGCCTCGGGCCGACCCGCGCCGCGATACGCGCCCGTCGGCGCGGTGTGCGTCAACACCGCCTGGATGCGGATGTCGATGGTGCCGATGTCGTAGACCGACGTCGCGACCCACGGCCCGATCAGGAGCTGGATCACCACGCCCCCGCCGGTGGCGTAGGCGCCGACGTTCGCGAGCGAGTCGACGCGCAGCGCGAGGATGCGCCCCTGCGCGTCGAGGGCGAGCTCCGCCATGCTCGTGACGTCGCGTCCGTGCGACGCGGCGAGAAACTCGTCCATGCGCGTGGCGCACCATTTGACCGGGCGCTCGTATTTGCGCGCGCACCAGGCGGCGACGACGTCTTCGGCATAGAGGTTGGTCTTCATCCCGAAGCCGCCGCCGACATCGCCCACCACGACGCGCACCTTGTCCTTCGGAATGCCGAGCACCGTTTCGCACAATTCGTCGCGCAATCCCGTCGGCGTCTGGCAGCTCACGGTGAGCGTCAGGCGCTCCGTCGCCGCGTCGTAGGTGGCGAGCGTGGCGCGCGGCTCGATCGGGCACGGCGCGACGCGCTGGTTGACCAGCCGGAGGCTCACCACGTGCGCCGCCTTGCGGAATGCCTTCGCGGTGGCGTCCGCGTCGCCGTGGCGCAGCTCGCACGCGACGTTGCCGGAAGCGTCCGGCCACACCCGCGGCGCGCCCGCCGCGACGGCGCGCGCGGGATCCACGATCATCGGCAGCGGTTCGTAGCGGACGTCGATCGCCTCGATTGCATCGATCGCCGCGGCAACGGTCGTCGCGACCACCGCGGCCACCGCTTCGCCGACGTGGCGCACGACGTCGACCGCGAGCACGTGGCGCGGGGGAGTCGCCGTGGGCGAACCGTCGGCACGCTTGAAATCCGCGGACAGCAGCAGCGGCTTCACGCCCTCGCGGACGAGATCGGCGCCCGTGATGACGGCGATGACGCCGGGCAGCGCGGCCGCCGCCGCCGTGTCCATCGCGGCGATGCGCGCATGCGGGTGCGGCGAGCGCAGGAAGGCGACGTGCGCCTCCCCGGGCGCGTTGACGTCGTCGGCAAAACGTCCCCGCCCGGTGAGCAGCGCGTCGTCTTCGACGCGGCGGACGGATTTGCCGCTGCCGAAGCGGGCAACTTGCGGTGACACGTTCGCCATCGGCCCCTCGCATCAAACGGAATTGGCGGCGCGTTTCGCACGCCGCGGCGCAAGGCGCTCATGATAAGCGAGTGCGGCGACCGCGAATACGCGCGCGTGTGCGCAGCCTTGCGGCGGATGGTTGCGATGCTGCCGGAGTCAGAAACGTGGCGCGCGACGGCCGGGGAAACGCAAAGGCGAGATGCGCGCAGCGTCGTCCGTACTGGTTCGCCGCGTCGATCACGCCAGCGGCGACGCGCGCCTGCCAGTGCGCAAGCGAGGCGACCGCGTCGCGAAGCGCGCCTTCGGGCAACGCGCCCGCACCGGCCGTCGACAGCTCGTACGCGTGCGCATGCGCAAGTTCGCCGAGGAAGTGCGCGAAGGTCACCTGTCCGGCAACGGTCTGGTTGGTGGCGAAGGCGAGAATGGCGAGCGCAGCATCGGCGGATGCCTGCGGCAGGTGCCGGGCGAATTCCATCGCCGCGTCGGCGTGCGGGGTCGCCGCATCCGGGGTTGTCGAAGCAGGGGCGTCGATCGCGCCCAAGCCCTTGTGGGACAGGGGGATCATGGGATCTCCAAAGGCATTTTTGTGCAATGCACCATACGCTAGATCGGGTTTATTATCAATGGTTCAATGTTTTATCGTGAAGTGCGTCTGCGCTTAAATGGTGCAACGCAATATGCCGACGTATTGCACCGACGACGACGGAAGCAGCGATCTTCTCGCGCTGTTAGCCTTTGACTTCAGCGCGCGCCGCCGCCCTTCGCGCGACGGCCGCCAACACCGCAAGGAGCATCGCATGCGACATCCCGGGCTGGTCATGACGTTGGCAGCCCTGCTGCTCGCCGCGTCGGTTGCGCAGGCGCAATCTCCCGTACGTGTGCGCGGCATGATCGTCGCCGTGGAGGGCAAGATCCTGACGGTCAAATCGCGCGACGGTCGCGACCTCAAGCTCGAGCTCGCCGATCCGCTGACCGTCGCGGTGGCGAAGGCCGCCCGGTTCGAGGACATCAAGGAAGGCGACTATCTCGGCGTGACGACGGAGAAGCGCCCCGACGGCTCGAATGTCGCCGTCGAGCTCCATTACATCCCCCCCACGGCGTCGGAAGGACAGAGCGCATCGGACCTTCTGCCGGGCTCGACGATGACCAACGCCAACGTGGCGTCGAAGGTGACCGCCACCGGCGCACGCGAATTGACGTTGCAATACAGGAACGGAACGCACAGGATCGTGGTGCCGGACGGCACGCCGATCGTGCGCAGCGTTCCCGGAACGCGCGCTGACCTCGTGCCGGGTGAATATGTGTTCGCCACGGCGCAGGCGGCGCGAATGGCACATTGACCGTGGCGCGCGTCCAGGTGAGCAAGGACGGCGTCAAGCCGGCACAGTAGCGGCGCGAGCACCAACGAACCTCGGGAGAACCCAAATGAAGCTGCTTACGGGATTGGCGATATTCGTGGCGGGCATTTCCGGCGCAATCGCCGCCGACATCGAGGCCGGCAAGGCGAAGGCCGCGATGGTGTGCGCGGCGTGCCATGGCGCGCTTGGCGTCAGCGTGAGCGACGCGATTCCGAATCTCGCGGGACAGAAGTCGCGCTACATCGAGCTGCAACTCACCGCCCTCAAGGCGGGCACCCGCAAGAACCCGATCATGAACGCGATCGCGGCGCAGCTTTCAACCGAGGACATCGCCAACGTCGCCGCGCATTTCGCGGCGCAGCAGGGCGCCGCCGCGGGCACCGCGAAATCGGAATTCCTGCCCAACGTCGCGAAATCCTCCGTGACCTTTCCGGAGACGTACAAGACGACGTTCACCAAGTACCACACCATCAATTTCCCCGAGACGAAACAGGTCCGCTATTACTACGCGAACAACGCGGCGCTGCAGGCCGCGAAGGCGGGAAAACCGCTGCCCGACGGCGCGGTGCTTTTCGCCGAGGTGTATTCGGCGAAGGAGGACGCCGACAAGAAGCCGGTCATGGGCAGCGACGGATATTTCGTCCCCGGGGAGCTCGTCGGCTACACGGCGATGGAGCGCGAGGCCGGCTGGGGCAAGGACATCCCCGACATGCTGCGCAACGAGGAATGGAACTACGCGGTGTTCACGGCCGCGAAGGAGCGCCGCCCGGGGATCAACCAGGCCGAATGTCTCGCCTGCCACAAGCCGCTCGACAAGGCGAGCTACACGTTCACGCTGAAAGAGCTCACCGCCGCGGCGAAGTAGCGGCGCGAGCGGCGAGCCGGGGGAACGTGCGAGCGGCGGAGAGGGCCCCCGAGCGCGAAGCGCGCAGGGGATCGGAGCAATCGCGAGCGCGGCGGAGGCCGACCCCAGTGGCGAAACGTATTCACCTTGGGCGGTCGGAGGCCGAGGCGCGAGCGGCGAGCCGGGGAACGAGCGAACGGCGAGTCGGCCGCCTGAGCGCCGACCGCAGAGTCGGCGAAACCGAGCTCGACTCGAGGCGATCCGGATGGCCATCGGCGCGAGCTTGGCGCGCCGGGGCCCCCGCCGAAGGCAAGGGGGAGCGAGCAATCGCGAGTCGTCGCATGAGGCCGACCCAAGCGGCGTGACGAGTCACTTGGGCGGCGCGGAGGCCGAGGCGCGAGCGGCGAGCCGGGGCCTCAGCCGCCCGACCCGGCACTCACCGACGCGAGCGCCGTCAGGTTGACGAGCCGCCGCACGGTCGCCGACGGCGTTGCGATCAGCACCGGCTTGCGCGCGCCGAGCAGGATGGGACCGATTGTGAGCCCCTCTCCGCCGGTGATCTTCAGCAGGTTGAAGGAGATGTTGGCGGCGTCGAGGTTCGGCATGACGAGCAGGTTGGCCTCGCCTTTCAGCGTCGAGTCGGGGTGCACGCGGCCGCGGATCGCTTCGGACAGCGCGGCGTCGCCGTGCATCTCGCCGTCCATCTCGAGCCCCGGTTCGCGCGCGGCGAGCAGCCGCCGCGCGTCGCGCATTTTCCGCGCCGACTTCGAGTCGTCGCTGCCGAAATTCGAATGCGAAACCAGCGCCACCCTCGGCACGAGGCCGAAACGGCGCACGCCGTCGGCGGCGAGCCGCGCGATCTCCACGAGCTGCTCCGCCGACGGATCGCGGTTGACGTAGGTGTCGCAGATGAAGAGCGTCCGATTGGGCAGCATCAGTCCGTTCATCGCCGCGAACACGGGCGCGTCGGGGCGCAGTCCGATCACGTCCTCGACGTGGCGCAGGTGTGCGTTGTACTTGCCGACCGTTCCGCACAGCATCGCGTCGCACTCGCCCATCTGCAGCAGAAGCGCGCCGATCAGCGACGGCTTGCGCAGCACCGCTTCCTTCGCGTCCTCCGGCGAGATCCCGTTCCTCCCCATCAGCTGATAGTAGAGCTGCCACGCGGCCTTGTAGCGCGGATCGTTGTTGATGTTGACGAGCTCGAAGTCCTGGCCCGCCACGAGGCGCAGCCCGAACTTCCGGACGCGTGCCTCGATCACTTCCGGTCGGCCGATCAGCATCGGCCGCGCGAGGCTCTCGTCGACCACGACCTGCACCGCGCGCAGCACGCGCTCCTCCTCGCCCTCCGCGTAGACGATCTTGCGCGGCGCGCGCTTCGCGGTGTCGAATACCGGCTTCATGATGAGACCCGAGTGCCAGATGAACTGCGACAGCCGGTCGCGATAGGCGTCGAAATCGGCAATCGGCCGCGTCGCCACGCCGTCTTCCATCGCCGCCTTCGCCACGGCGGGCGGTACGGTCACCATGAGGCGCGGGTCGAACGGCTTGGGGATCAGGTACTCCGGGCCGAAGCTCAGCGACTCCCCGGCGTACGCCTGCGCGACGATGTCGGACAACTCCGCATGGGCGAGGTCCGCGATCGCGCGCATGCACGCGAGCTTCATGCCTTCCGTGATCGACGTCGCGCCGACGTCGAGCGCGCCGCGAAAGATGAAAGGAAAGCACAGCACGTTGTTCACCTGGTTCGGATAGTCCGACCGGCCGGTCGCGATGATCGCGTCCGGGCGCACGGCCTTCGCGAGCTCGGGGCGGATCTCCGGCTCCGGATTCGCGAGCGCGAGGATGAACGGATCCTTGGCCATTTCCTTCACCATGTCCTGCTTCAGCACGCCGGGGCCGGACAACCCCAGGAAGATGTCGGCGCCGCGAATCGCATCGGCGAGCGTGCGGTCCTTCGTGTCGCGCGCGTAGCGCGCCTTGTTCTCCTCCATCGGCGAATCGCGCCCCGCATAGATCACGCCCTTGCTGTCGCAGACGATCACGTTCTCACGCCTGAGGCCGACGGCGACCAGCAGATCGAGGCACGCGATCGCCGCGGCGCCCGCCCCGGAGCACACGAGCCTCACCTTCGCGATGTCCTTGCCCATCACCTTGAGCCCGTTCAGGATCGACGCGCCGGCGACGATCGCGGTGCCATGCTGGTCGTCGTGGAACACCGGGATCTTCATCCTCTCGCGCAGCTTGCGCTCGATGTAGAAGCAGTCGGGTGCCTTGATGTCCTCGAGATTGATGCCGCCGAACGTCGGTTCGAGACGCGCGATGGTCTTGACCATCTCGTCGGGATCCGTCTCGGCGAGCTCGATGTCGAAGACGTCGATGCCGGCGAACTTCTTGAACAGGCACGCCTTGCCTTCCATCACCGGCTTGCCCGCGAGCGGCCCGATGTTGCCGAGGCCCAGCACCGCGGTGCCGTTGGTGACGACCGCGACGAGGTTGCCGCGCGAGGTCAGCGTGCGCGCCTCGGCGGGGTCGGCGACGATCGCATCGCAGGCGGCGGCCACGCCCGGGGAATACGCGAGCGCGAGATCGTGCTGGTTGACGAGCACCTTCGTGGGCGTCACCGAGATCTTGCCGAACGAAGGCGTCCGGTGATACTCCAGCGCGGCAATGCGCAATTGCTCGTCCATGGATTCCTCCGGCAGGTCCCGCGTGTTCGGCGGGGGACCGCTATCAAAGCACGGACGGCGGCGCAGCGGAAGTCCTGTGTCGTTCTACGCTTCCGCGCCGGGCACGCCGAGGTACGCGCGGCGAAGCGCGGGGTCGGCGAGAAGCGAATCGCGGTCGCCTTCCTTCACGATTCGGCCCTCCTCCAGCACGCATGCGCGCGTCGCGACTTCGAGCGCGCGCACGACGTTCTGCTCGACCAGCAGGATCGTCACGCCCTGCGCGTGAATGGCGCGAATGATCGCGAACATTTCGGCCACGATGAGCGGCGAGAGCCCGAGCGACGGCTCGTCGAGCAGCAGGAGCCGCGGGGCCGCCATCAGCGCGCGCGCGATCGCCACCATCTGCTGTTGCCCGCCGGAAAGCGCGCCCGCCGGCACGTCGAGCCGCCCCGAAAGGGCCGGAAAGAGATCGCACATCCGGTCGAGCGACCGGCTGCGCTCGCGGCGCGCCGCGGGCACGAGGCTGCCCATTTCGAGGTTCTCGCGCACCGTCATCCGCGTGAACAGGCGCCGGCCCTCGGGCACGACGGCGATGCCCGCGGCAATGAACCGATGCGGCGGCAGGCGCGCGAGGTCGACGCCGTCGAAAGTCAGCGTGCCGGACTTGAGGCGCAAGCAGGCCCGCGATGGCGTTGATCAGCGTGCTCTTGCCCGCGCCGTTCGGCCCGACGACGCAGACGAGCTCGCCCGCGGCCACCGCAAGCGACACGCCGTCGATCGCGCGCGCCTGACCGTAGGCGACTTCGATGCGCTTCGCCTCAAGCATGGATGGGCGCCCCGAGATACGCGGTCACCACCGCCGGCTCCCGCATCACCGCGGCGGGCGCGCCCGCGGCGATGACTTCGCCGTGATTCAGCACCACGATCCGGTCGGCGAGCGCGATCACCGCGCGCATCACGTGCTCGACCAGCACGATCGTCGCGCCTTGCCGGCGGATGTCCTGGATCAGCAGGACCGCGCTGTCGATTTCGGCGGGATTGAGCCCGGACAGGACCTCGTCCAGCAGCACGAGCTGCGGGCGCATGGCGAGCGCGCGGGCGAGCTCGAGGAACTTCCGCTGATGGAGGTTGAGCGCGTCGGGGAGCGCGTCGGCCTTGGCGTCGAGCTGCGTGAATTCGAGCCAGCGCGCCGCCTCGCGTTCGGCCGCGGGGCGGGAAAGCGTCGCGCCGCCGAACATCGCGGCGAGGGTGACGTTGTCGCGCACCGTGAGCTCGCGAAACGGCCGCGGAATCTGATAGGTGCGGGCAATGCCGGAGCGCGCGATCCGGTGCGCCGGAATGCCGGCGATCTCGCGTCCGCGAAACACGATGCTGCCCGCATCGGGACGGTAGTGGCCGCTCACGACATTGATCAGCGTCGATTTTCCGGAGCCGTTCGGACCCAGCAGCCCGAGCACCTCGCCCTCGCGCACGTCGAGCGTCACGCCGCGCAACGCCTGCACGCCTTCGAAGGCCTTGTCGAGGTCCCTGATCTCCAGCAGCGCAGGCGCCCGCGCGCGCGGCGCATCCGGCTGCGCCGCCTCGGCAACAGGTTGCGGTTGCGACGGCGTCACCTCTTCGGCGCCGCGCGCCGCGGCGTCATCGCCGCGCCGCCACCGTCCGAGAAGGCCCTGCGGCATGAACAGGATCACAAGGATCAGCACCACGCCGACGACGGCCTTGCCGGCGATCGCATAGTCGCCGGCCGTGAACGCGTACATGAGCGCCGTGATCACCGTCGCGCCGATCGCCGGGCCCGCCCAGTGCCGCGTGCCGCCGAGGATGCTCATCAGCACGACGGTCAGCGGAACCGTGATCGAGAACGTCTCGCCGACGGTCACGTACGAAACAAAGAGCGCATGGATGCCGCCCGCGATGCCGGCCAGCGCGCACGACAGCGCGAAGGCGGCGAGCTTGAACCGGTACGTCGGCACGCCCATCACTTCCGCCACGTCCTCGTCGTCGTGGATCGCGAACAGGCCCCGCCCCAGGCGCGCGCGGCGAACGACGAATGCAATCAGCAGCG
Organism: uncultured beta proteobacterium; assembly: GCA_963816925.1. GTDB lineage: Bacteria > Pseudomonadota > Gammaproteobacteria > Burkholderiales > Casimicrobiaceae > CAIWHR01. Next base: position 38,366 of record CAWFMY010000036.1, read on the forward strand.
TCGCGAACGCGAGGGCGAGCGCCAGCAGGTAGAACGTCGACGACACGCTCGGCCCGAACTTTGGAATCGGCACGGCGCTCAGATAGACGCCCGGCCCGCCATCGATCGGCGTGTTGAGGATGATGGTCGCGAGCACGAACGTGACCGCGAGGGTGAGCAGCGCGAACAGTTCGCCGCGCACGCGCCGCACGCGAAACACGACGAGCCCCACGCACAGCGCAAGCACCGCCGCGATCGCCCCTGCCACCGGCAGCGTCCACAGGAACGGCACCTCGTAGCGCGCCGCGAGCGTGGCCGTCGTGTACACGCCGGCGCCGAAGAACGCGCCGTGCCCGAAGGAGATGTACCCCGAATAGCCCGACAGGATGTTCCAGGACGTGGCGAGCACGATCCAGTGGAATACGAGATAGAGGAACGACTCGTAGAATGCCGGCAAGCCGAGGAGCGGCACCGCGGCGAGCGCCGCCGTGACCACCACAAGCGAAATGACGACGCCGCGGGGACTCACGCTTTTCCGGGACGTGCAATCAGGAGCAGGATCAGCAGCGAGAACGAGACGACGGGCGCCCACGACGGCGCGGTGACCGCCATCGTCACGGCTTCGCTCACGCCGATCACGATGCCCGCGGCAAGCGGACCGAGCGCGCGCCCCGGTCCGCCCATCATCACGACGGCGAAGATGACGCCGATCCACGCATAAATCTGCGACGGCGCCAGCGTCTGCGAAAGCGCGAGGCACAGCCCGGCCGCGCCCGCGACCGCCGCGGCACCGCCGGACACGAGATAGGCGAGCCGCCGCTCGTCGACGCCGAACGCCGCGGCGATCGGTGGGTCCTCGGCCGCAGCGCGCATCGAGCGCCCGATGTCCGTATAACGCAGCAACGCCCATGCGCCCAGCGAGAGCGCGATCGCGATGCAGAAGGTCAAGAGCTCCGGCAGCGGCACGAACAGCGTGCCGACCCGAAATTTGACGTCGCCATAGCCGGATTCAAGGCGCCGGAAATCCGCCGTCCAGATCGCCTGGATGACCGTCTCGACGATGACGGTGAACCCGAACGTCACCAGCAGCGAGTTGAGCGGACTGACCCGGAAGCGCGCAAACAGCCACTGCATCGCCACCCCGAGCGCGAAAAATCCCGGGACGATGAGCACGAGCGTCACGAGCGGATCGAGCCCGCCGACCGTTGCGAGGTGGTACGTGAGATACGCGCCCAGGAAGGCGAGCGCGAAATGCGCGAGATTGATCTGTCCGAGGAGGCCCCACGTGAGGCTCAGGCCGAGGCCGAGCAGGCCGTACAGCGCGCCGATGAAAATGCCGGAGAGAACGGCCTGCCCGAGAAGCGTCGGCCCGGGCAGATTCATCGGTCAGGTTGCCGCAAATCTGCTGCGGGGCCGATCTGCTTCGTTGCTCCGAGACTCGAAATCCTCACGTATCCGGCGTGTACGCTCCGGTTTCTCGCCCCTCGCGCCGCGCCTCTCGGCCTCCTCGCGACGATTTTCGACCGCCTGACACGCACCGGCATCAAGGCAGGATGATCTTCGAGCCCGGCTTGGCGACTTCCTTCGGCCACACGACGACCCAGCGGCCGCCTTGCACCTGCTTCACGCGCATCAGGTCGTCGCCGTAGTTGTTCGGGCCGTCGAAGCGCAGCGTGCCCTGGATGGTGCCGACCTTGTTCTTCTTGAGCCACGCCGCGAGCACCTTGTCGTCGAGGCTCTTCGTTGCCGTGACCGCCGCCTCGAGCACCTGCCACGCCGAATACGATGCCGCCGCCTGCGTGTCGACCGCCGTGTCCGGCAGCCCCGCCTTCGCCGCGCGCTCGTTGAACAGCTTGATGAACTCCGCCGCCTGCGGGTTGCTCGTGAACGGCGGATGCTCCTCGAAGATCGTGCCGGCAAGCGCCAGGTTTCCTTCCGGCGACTTCACCATGGGCCCCGGCGCCGGATACATGTAGTAATGGATCGGCGGCGTGTAATCGATCTTCTTCATCGCGTCGAGCAGCTGATTGCCTTCGAGGCCGATCGCGCCGACATAGACGAAGTCGGGCTTCGCGTCCTTCACGCGCGCGGCGATCGGACCGTAGTCGCGGTTGCCGAATTCCCATTCGAGAAACAGCACTTCCTGGATGCCGCGCTTCTTGAACACCTCGCGCGCGCCCTGCGCCATGAAGTTGACCGAAGGGAACTTGCTCGTGACGATCGCGACCGTCTTCGGCGGCTTGCCCGTGGAGGAGAGCGCGTCCACCAGGTTGTTCGTGAACGTGTTGGCCGGGTCCGGCCCGAGCGACCAGGTCGGGAATTGCTTGTCGTACTTGGCGAGGTTCGGAATGCCGAACGTGTGGTGGATCAGCATCTTGTCGTACCGCTGCGCGACCGCCATCGCCGACAGGATCGCGCCGGTCGCGTACGGACCCATGAGCAGATCGACCTTGTCGACGGTGATGAGCTGCTCGTAGAGCGTGCGCGCGACGTCGGGCTTCGACTGGTCGTCGCGGACGATCCATTCGACCGGCCGGCCGAGGAGCCCGTTTTTCGCGTTCAATTGCTCGACGTAGATCTCGCCGACGATCTTGTGCACCTGGCCCGTCGCGGCGAGCGGTCCGGTGAGGGCCAGCGTGCTGCCGATGCGGATCGGCGGCCCCGACGGCGCGGCATGCACGGGCGCGGCGGCCAGGATCAGCGAGCCTGCGGCCGCGGCGAGAACCGCGAGGAATCGGCGTTGGATCGTCATGTCTTGGGTCTCCTTGGACGGTCGGGAGGACTGCCAGCCGGCGTCCCCTCTCGTGTTCCTGCGGCGCAGCGCTACGCCGCGCCTTCGTGATTCTGGATGAAGTAGTCCGGCGTCGCCGGCCCCCAGACGTAGAACGAGTCTTCGAGCGGATGGTCGGCGGGGCGCCATTCGACGTCTTCGGGAATGAAGTCGATGCCGGCAGAATACTCGGCAAAGCTGCCCCACGGATCGCGGATGTAGCGGAAATAGTTCGAGCCGATGACGTGCCGGCCCACGCCCCACCCTTCCTTGTACCCGTCGTCTTCCATCTGCTGCATGCCGAGGCCGACGTCGTCGATGCTCGCCACCGCCCAGCTCGAATGGTGGAGTCCCGGCCCGCCCGACTTCGCGAACGCGACCAGGTGATGGTCGCTCGCGTGCGCGCCGTGCAGGAACGCGATGATGTCGGCCGAATGGTCCGACAGGCGAAGCCCGAGGGCCTCGGTATAAAAGCGGACCGAGCGCGGCACGTCGGAGCTGAACATCAGGATGTGCGACAGCCGCTGCGGGCGCACCCTGCCCGCGCGCGAGCGGCTCGGCGCGGCGCCCTTGCCCGGCGTCGGCATGACGGGGGCGACCGCGGGATCGGCGCGCGCCGGCGTCGACTTTTCGGCGGTGACCACCTGCACCGCGATCCCTTCGGGGTCGGTGAACCACAGGCCCGGCTCGTCGGCGAGCGGATGCGCGGGCGTCGCCACGTGTCCCTGCGCGCGCATGCGCGCGGCGATCGGCTCGACATCCTCGGGATAGGCGGCGAAGCTCACGTATTGCAGCTTCTTGCGTCCCGGCGCCTCGATGACCGTTCCCCAGCGATGCGGGTGCCCGAACGTGTGGAGGTCGATGCGCCCGGGATGCGCACGGACATCGAGCCCGAACGACTGGTAGAAGCGCGTCGCGACCGCGAGGTCGGGGACGGTGAACACGAATCGATGCAGCGAGTGCACGGCGGTGACGCCGACGCGCCGCGCGGTGGTGGTGCCTGTCGCCATGCCGCCTCCTCACCCGCTTTTTGTGCGGAAATCATAGCACGCGCACGGCGCGTTCGACGCCGGAGGTACCATATCCGTCCGCATCGTTACGATGCCGTCCACGACGCGGCGCTCGCGAGCTGACGAAGCAGGACGGCGCGCGAACGTCCAAAACACCGCGATGACGACAACCCCGGCCCGCATTGCGTTGATTCACGCGCTCGCGCACTCCATCGCGCCGGTCAACCACGAGCTCGATCGCGCATGGCCGGGCTGCGTGCGCATGAACCTGCTGGACGACAGCTTGTCCGCGGATCTTGCGGCGAGCCGCGACGGTCTCGACGCCGCAATGACGGCGCGCTTCATCGCGCTCGCGGACTACGCGATCGGCACCGGCGTGCGCGGCATCCTGTTCACCTGCTCGGCATTCGGCCCGTGCATCGAGGCCGTCGCGCTTCGCTGGCCCGGCATACCGGTGCTCAAGCCCAACGAAGCGATGATCGCCGACGCGTCACGCATCGGCCGGCGCATCGGGCTCGTCGCGTCGTTCGCGCCGACACTTGCGTCGATGCCGGCCGAGTTTCCGGCAAGCGTCTCGGTGCTGCCGGCCCTCGCGGACGGCGCGCTCGACGCGCTCACCGCGGGCGATGCGCGCCTGCACGACCACCTCGTCGTGGAGGCCGCCAGACGCGTCGCGGCAATGGGCTGCGACGTCATCGCGCTGGCGCAGTTCAGCCTCGCCCGCGCCGCCTCGGCGGTGGAGCACGCGGTGCGCGTGCCGGTGCTGACGACCGTCGGCAGCGCGGTGCGCCTGCTGCGCGTGCGGGTGGAGGAAGGCGTCCGCCAGGTGACGTGGCGGACCCGGGCGGCATCCCGCCAAAGGTCCGCGAATGATAATTGGAATCCGCCGCCGCTACGCGGTAGACTGCCAGCGCCTGACTGCGCAAGGGCACGGCGATGGCTTGTTCAACCGACCGGGCGGGAATGGCACGCTGCGACGTGCACGCCGGCGGATCAATCCAAGACGAGGGGAGAACAACATGGCGTCGAAACGCTTGATTTTCGTCGGTGTCACTTGGTCGGGTTAACCGCGTGCGCGCCGATGGGGACGCGCACCGTCTATTCCGAGGCCGAGCCGAGGCTCCGCGGGTACTCGCTTTCGCAGGTGGCCGCGCCCAACCCGACTGCGCCCAATGTCCTGATCATGGGGAACAAGATCATCGTCGACCAGGAACCGGTCCGCCCACCGGAAACGAGAGGGCGACCCGATCACGATTTTCTTCGGCTCGAGGAGGGCGGCGCTACTCGTTTCCGCAACACGGCATCGAAATCCAGGAGCACGCGGCTTCTGCAATCCGGCAGGGCTCAGTTACGGTTCGCCGCAAGGACCGGCACCCCGCACCCGACACCGTCTGCAAAACACGAATACGCGTGAAGAGCGCAGCGGGTTCGCTGCGGGATGTGGATCCGACGATCTGGAACTGAGCCTGACGGCGCGATCCGATGTCCGGCCGCGCTCAATCGATGCGTTCGAGCCACGCGCGCGCCTCGAGCAATCGCCTGGCCATAGCGAAGCGCCCGGCCAGCGCCCTCGGCGGCGGCGAAGATGCGACTCGAGCAGCGTTCTCGCGCCTTGCTCGACGAGCGGCGCGAGAAACGCGTCGTCCGCGGGATCGCGATGCAGTCCCGTGCGCTCCGCCTGCGCCTCGGCGGCCCCGTAGAGACGCGCGGCTTGCTCCCATTCGCACCGCTGCGCGCGGCGAGTCCTGCGGAGACTTCGAGCACGCTTTGTCCGGCCGACTGCGATCCGATCTCGTCCACGATGTCCAGCACCTCGAGCAGCATGCGGCCGGCACCCTCGCCTCGCTCCCCCGTCCGATCGACACCATTGCGAGATTGAGCAGGCCGATCGCGATGCTTTCGCGATCGCCCAATTCGCGCGCCAGGGTCAGAGTCGCTTCGTAATGCGGCTCCGCGGCATCGAGCTCCCCTTCCGCGCGATGGAACTGCGCCAGAGCATTGCGCGCCGCGAGAATCTCGCGCGTGTTCCCCAGATCGCGCGCCAGGGTGCCAGCGCTTCCGTCAAATAGGCTCGCGCGCGTCGGCGTCGCCATTCCCGAGCGCCGCAAGTCCCAGCGGCTGCAGCACCGCGGCGACCACGGACTTGTCGCCGACTTCGCGGGCAATCGCCAGAGCCTGTCCTCGAGGTGGCCAAGCGCCTCTGCGTAGCGCCCCATCCAGCAGTCGAGTCTGGCCCGCGTCGAGAAGCCCCGGCATCGCGCAACGTCTCGCGCACCGAGCCCCGGGCCGCGCGAGCGCCTCGATCGTCAGTCGGTGCCCGAGTCCGAGGAGGCCGCGCATGATCCAGTAGGGCCTGAGCCGATACGCGAGTCGCAAGACCCAGCGCCGCCCCGTCTCGGGCGCCTGGTCGCACCAGGCGTGCGCCGACAGGAGATTCTCGCGTTCGAGATCGAGCCGCGCGAGCCACACGCCCTGTTCGCGGGCCCGACAAGTTCCGGCCGTGCCCTCTCGGCAATAGCCGAGATAGAACCCAAGATGCTGCGTGCGGGCACGGTCCGCCTCCCCCGACGTCGGCAAGCCGCTCCTGCGCGTACTGCCGCACCGTTTCCAGCATTCGGTAGCGACCGCCGTCGGAATCGAGGACGACCAGCGACTTCTCGACGAGGTTGGTCAGCGACTGACATGACGTCCCGCTGACTCGATCGCCGCCGCCGGCGCCCACGGCTTCGGCGGCCTCGAGCGTAAAGCCTCCGGCGAATACGGCGAGGCGCCGGAGCAGGATGCGCTCCGGTTCGGCAAGGAGGTCGTAGCTCCAGTCGATCAATGCCCGCAACGTCTGCTGGCGCGGCATCGCCGTGTCGATCGCCCCCTGTCAGCAGCCGAAAACGGTCGGAGAGCCGCGCCGAAATCTGCTCGACCGAAAGCGCGCGCACGCGCGCCGCCGCGAGCTCGAGCGCGAGCGGGATGCCGTCGAGCCGCTGGCAAATGCCGGCGACGGCCATCGCATTCTCATCGGATACCTGGAAACGCGGGTTGTGCCGCGACGGCCCGCTCGATGAACAGCCGCGCGGCGGCGAACTGCTCGAGCGCGACGCGCTTGAACGACACGTACGCGATCCGGCGTCGCCAGCGGCGCCAGCGGGTAGATCGACTCGCCCTGCACATGCAGCGGTTCGCGGCTCGAGGCGAGGATTTTCATGCTACGGCCCCGCCTGCAGAAGCGTCTTCGCGGCTTCGGCGCACGCCTGCACGAGGTGCTCGCAGTTGTCGAGGATCACGAGGAGCCGCCGGTCCTTCGACGAATTTGACCAGTGCGTCCATGACCGGCCGCCCCGCCTCTTCCTTGACGCCCAGCGTCGACGCGATCGCCTGCGGCACGAGCCGCGGATCGGCGAGCGCGGCGAGCTCGACCAGCCAAACGCCATCCGGAAAGCTGTCCAGCACCTCGGCGGCGACCTGGAGCGACAGGCGCGACTTGCCGATGCCGCCGGTGCCGAGCAGCGTCAGCAGCGGCGTTCCCGCGACGAGCGCCGCCACCTCGGCCTGTTCCCGCTCGCGGCCGATGAACGACGTCAGCTGCTGCGGCAGGTTGTTCGGCGTCGCCTGCAGCGAGCGCAGCACGGGGAACTCCGGGCGCAGGCGCGGGTGCAGGACCTGCCAAACCCGCTCGGGGCTCGCGAGATCGCGCAGCCGCACGAGGCCGAGGTCGCGCAACGTCACCTCCGCGGGCAAGCGGCCGCCCACCAGCGTCGCGATGGTCTGCGAGACGAGGATCTGCCCGCCATGCGCGACGGCCATGATCCGCGCGGCGCGGTTCACGGCCCGGCCGAAGAAATCGTTGTCGCGATTCTCCTCGATCCCCGCATGCAACCCGCAGCGCACCCGGAACGCGATGCCGTTGGTCGCGGCGGGGTCGGCGATGGCCTGCAGCAGTTCGATCGCGGCGTCGACGGCATCGCGCGGATCGTCGAACACCGCGTGCACACCGTCGCCCAGCATCTTCACGACGCGGCCACGATTATCCGCGATGGTCGCGCGCACCCGTGCGTCATGGAGCGCCAGCGCCTGCGGCATCCGCTCGGGTTCCTGCTCCCACAGCAGCGAACTGCCCTCGATGTCGGTGAACAGGAAGGTGATGACGCCGGACGATGCCTGCATGAGGATGCGCTTGATGCGCGGCGCGCTTGCCGCGTGAGTCCGCAGGAATATCAGGTTACCATTTAGCCGCGACGGCGCAGGCGGAGTGCCGACGGCCGCGCGAAACTCATCCAATGGAGAGACCCATGTCCGCAACCCTGAAGGCGGTCGTTTTGGCGACCGCGATTGGCTTCGCCGGCGCGGCGTTCACGCAACAACCCGCGCCCGCGCAGCCCCCGTCGGGCATCAAGCGCACACCGCTGCAGAAGGTCGACGTGCCCGGCACCAACCTCGATGCGATCACCGCGATCGCCGAGATCGCCCCCAATGCCGCGATTGGCCGCCACACGCATCCCGGCCCCGAGACCGGCTACCTGATCGAAGGCGAAATGACGCTGCTGATCGACGGTCAACCGCCCCGGGTGCTCAAGGCCGGCGAGTCCTATCAGATTCCGTCGGGCGCGATCCACGATGCGAAGAGCACCGAGAAGGGGGTCAAGGTGATGGCGGTCTACGTGGTCGAGAAAGGCAAGCCGCTCGCCACGCCGGCGCCCTGATCCCGATTCCCGATGGCGCTCCGCGTCGTCCGCCTCGGCTCGCCACGTCATCCGCAGGAGGGCCTGCGGCTCGGCACGGTCCGCCGGCCGCCGCGAGGCGTGCCGAAGGCGGAATTCGCGCAGCGCGATTTCTACGACGTCTGGCTGCCGACTCTCGCGCCGACCGAGGCGCTGCTGAAGGCGGGACAGAGCGCGGACGACGCGCGGTCGTGGGCTCGCTTCAAACGCGGGTACCTTGCCGAAATGAAGGCGCCCGACGCGAGCAAGGTGCTGGACCTCATCGCCGCGCTGTCGCACCGGACGAACCTGTCCGTCGGCTGCTATTGCGCCGACGAAAGCCGCTGCCACCGGTCGCTGCTGCGGCAGCTGCTTGGCCGCAGCGCGGCGCGCAATTCGCGTAACACGAATTTCGCCACGGCCCCGGCGGGAGACCCCGCCGGGTTACCGCGACTGCTGACCGCGACGTGCCTCGAGAACACGCCACGGCGGCGATTCCAATTGTTGGTTAGGCGCGCCGCGCACGGCACGCGAAATCGCCGTCCTGCCGCCGCTTGCGCGACGCCTTGCCCTTACATGAACCAGCTCGCGACGTGGACCGCGAACAAGGCGCGCCTTGCCCACACGGCCGTTCGCCAGAGCCACCGGACTTCCCGGCGTTCGCACCACTGCCTCAGGTCGCGCCAGAACGTCCGAGCGCGACTTCCCATTCCGCCGAAGACGCGCTGCGGGGATCGGCCTTCTTCATGCGAGGTCGCTCGCCTTCTGCCGCGGCGACGCGCACCACCATGCCGTCGGCCCTCTTCCAGTACGCTCCGTCGGGTCCGGCCCGCACGAATTCGAACTCCCGGAATCCGTACGGCTTTGCAAAATTTTCGATTGCGCGTTTCATTTCGTTTGCCTCACGGTCGTTGTCTTCGTGGCGCGCCGGGAAAAGAAAAAGCCCGGCGCCGTGGTCTTTCGGCGGCCGGGCTTTTCGCTCGGGGAGTGGGCGATTCCGCTACGAATCGCCTCCCTTTCGATCTGCCCGGCCTGCGACTTCCTTGCTGCCCGTCGCGGCGCGGCCGGTTCGCAGCGCGAATGCGCGCGACACGGCATTGCCGGTCGAGGCGGACGGGATGCCCATCGGCCACGCGGCGCAGGCGCGCTCCTGCGAGCGCATGCGCGGCGCTTGGGTCCGTCCGGTTCCGGTCGTGTGCGTCATGCGGTCTCGCCTCCTTTCGTCACGCCCCGCGTGCGCGAAATGCGCACGACAACGGACGATCGCTCGTTGCCGAGGGCGGAGGCTGCCGGAGGGGAAGGAAACAGAAACCGACCTTCCGACAGTTCCGCCGTCTCACCTGGCGGAATGTCTTCCGGTCGGGTGAGGCTACTTCGTCGCCGTGGTACCCAACTGCGCGCCGGCTTTCGCCGACGCCAGCGTTTCGAACCACGTGACGCCCACGGCACAGGACGAACCGATCCCCTGGGCGGCGAAGCCCATGGCGAGAGTCGGTTGCATGTGCGGCGTGCGGTTCATCCGGTTCCTTAAGCGACGTTGTTCTCGGTGGAACGAGTGCTGCAATGTTACCGTCGACACCGGAATCGGCGCAAGAATTTTCCGCGGCCGCGTGAATATTCATGTGCGAAAAATGCAACACCGCGCGCGACCGTCCTCGCGGCCCGGCGAGGTGCGCGGCCGCCGAAGCATTCGCGGGTCAGATCGACTGCCCGCGCCGCTGCTGAAGCACTTCTTCGGTCAGCTCCATGATCTGCCGGACCCCGTCCAGGTTGGGGTTGAGCGCCAGCGCGCGGCGCGAATAGTCGTTCGCGCGCTCGTAACGTTCCAGGCGGACGTAGATCTGCGCGTAGCCGGAGAGGGCGCCGAAGTGGTTGGGGTTGCGCTTCATGACCTCGTCGCAGTCGGCCAGCGACTTCTTCAGGTCGCCCGCGAGAAAATAGAGCGTCGCGCGCTTGTTCCAGCCTTCGGCGAAGTCGGGCTTTTTCTTGATGACGCGCGTGAACGTGGCGATGCTCTGCTCCAGGTCGCCGGCGGCCATCTGCTCGATGCCGGTCCGGTAGAGCGTATCCACTTCCGCGTTGCCGGAGCGCGCCCAGATCTCCCAGATCGCGTGCTCCGCGAGTTCACGCGTTGGCGCGTCGGCATCGCGCAGCGACTTGAGCAGGGGCGTCACGTCGGCCATCGTGCCGACGTCGCCCAGCCGGATGGCGGCGTCGCGCCGCGCGTGCGGATCGGAGCTCGAGAGCGCCTGCACTGCCTGCTGCCGGCTTTGCGCCTGCACCTGCGCGGTCGCACCGGCGAGCGCCAGCATCGACCCGAGAACGAAAACCAGCGTGCGGACCAGCGAATGCGTCATCGCATGCTCCCGAATTCGTCGGACGCTACGCCCGTGCCGGCGGAGGGTCAAGGCACCGTTTGACCGGGGTTTCCTAATCGGGGACACTTCGGTGCGGCCGGGTCTCCCCCAGCGCGGCGCATCGACCTCCGAACCCCAGAACCGTATACGCCCCAGATGAGCACTCCGTTGCCGATGCATC
>CAWFMY010000037.1:0-7890 GCA_963816925.1 uncultured beta proteobacterium
CTACGCAGGCGTGGAATTCAGCGGGCGGCGGCTTTTCGATTGGCCCCGCACCGGCATTCGCCGCCTTTGCCATCACGGCGCGGCGAACCAGGCCGATGTGCTCGCGCAGCGTGTACGCCTCGCTGGCGAAGCTCAGGGGCGTCCGGATGTGCGCGGCGGCGCGCTCGATGCGGTCCAGGTCGGCCAGCCACTGCTCGACCGGCAGCGCCCGGTGCGCGTCCTGACATCGCGTTCGAGCAGGGCCAGCTCGCCGTACCAGCGGTAGATGCGCGATCGCATGCCGCCACCGGAACAGCTGCGGCAGGAGGTTGATCAGCGGGACCAGGATCGAACAGCAGCGGGACCAGCAGGATGATCAGGCGTTCGACGTAGGTGGCGACGAAGAACGGCAGGTAGCGGTGCAGCAGGCTGGGGCCGAAGCGGTGGTGGCGATCGGCATCGGCCGATACCGGCAGGTCCACGGCCGCGGTGTTCGGAAATTCGTCGTCCGCTTCGAAGTAGCCCTGTTCCCCATGCAGTTCGCGCGCCGCTTCCAGCAGCAGGTTGACGATCGCCGGCGGCAGGCCGTCGCGCGCGACGAGCATCGCCTTGGTGCCGATCAGCCGGACTTCCTGGTCCGGAATGTGCAGCGCGAGGTCGATGGTCCCGGCGGCAGTGTCAGCTTCGTGATGTAGGGAAACCTTCCGCGGATAGGCATCGGCACGCGCCAGGCTCATCAGTTTCAGCTTCGGGTCGTGCAAGGCCTGCCAGACCGCCGGAGACCGCACCGGGCCGATCAGGAACGCGGCGTCGACCTCGCCCGCCTGCAACGCGCGCAGGGCCTCGCGGTTGTCGAGCGGGAGCCAGCTGGGTGTTGAAGCCGGTGATGTCGTTCGCGGCGAGCAGCGGCTCGACGAAGGCGCGGACGCCGCTTCCCGGCGGGCCGACGGCGACTCGCTTGTAGCGAAGCTCGTCGAGCTGCGTCAGCGTTGCGGCATCGCGATAGAAGATCCACAGCGGCTCGTAGTACAGCGCCGCGAGCATGACCAGCTTGCCGCGCTCGCCGGCCGGACGACGCCGCCGTGCACGAAGGCCACGTCGACGCCGGAATGCGGGTCGTGCAGCAGGCGCTCGTTTTCGTCGGCGCCGCCGGTCATGCGCTCCTCGACCGTCACGCCGTCGCGCGCGAGGATCTCCTTGTAGCGCTGCGCGTACTGGTGGTACATGCCGTCCTTGAGGCCCGACGCGAGCACGATGTGGCGCGGGATCGTGCTCTGCAGGAACCAGGCGCCGACGACCGCGATGGCGACCAGCGCGAGCACGACGAGCGCCCAGCGTCGGATGCGACGCCGGAGTTCCCCGGGCAGATCGTGGGAGCGCATGCGGGATCGGTCAGTCCGGAGGTGTGACGGCGGGCAGTGCATGCGAGCGTGTACCATCGACATTGTAAACGTTCGCTGGAGCCGCCGAGCGGCGCGGGCGCCAATGGAGGGAACCTGATTGAAGCGCCTGCTCATTGCCATTCTGATCATCGCCGTGCTGTTCGCATCGGTGTGGGAGGTTCTTGCGCTGCTGTATGCCGGCCATGGAGAAGGTGCCGTCGCGCGGGCCATTGCCGTGGCCGTGTTGGTTCTCGGCAGCCTCGCCGCGTTCATCTGGCTGCGCCCGTTTTGGCGCGCGCTCGCCGCCTGGGGCGTCGGCTTTCTTGCAATCCTCGTCTGGTTCAACACACTCCGACCCAGCAACGACCGCGACTGGCAGCCGGACGTGGCGAAGGTCGCGTGGGCGGAGGTCAGCGGCGACAAGCTGACGTTTCACAACGTCCGCGACTTCGACTACCGGAGCGAGTCCGATTTCACGCCGCGCTACGAGGACCGCGTCTACGATCTCTCGAAGCTTCGGGGCCTCGACCTCGTCATGTCGTACTGGGGCTCGCCGGCCATCGCGCACACGATCATGAGCTGGGACTTCGAAGGCTCGCGGCCGCTCGCGATCTCCATCGAGACCCGGAAGAGCAAGGGCCAGGAGTATTCGGCCATCAAGGGCTTCTTCAGGCACTACGAGATCATCTACATCGCCGCCGATGAGCGCGACGTCGTCCGCGTGCGCACCAATTTTCGGGGCGAGGACGATTATCTCTATCGACTCAATGTGTCGCCGGCGGACGCGCGAGCCCTGCTGATGGATTACATCGCCAGCATGAACGCGCTGGTCGAAACCCCGGAGTTCTACAACGCCCTGGTCGACAACTGCACGACCAGCATCCGCCAGCACGTCACGCACGTCGCCGCGAAGGTGCCGCCACTAGACTGGCGGCTGCTCGCCAACGGCTACGGCGATCAGATGCTCTACGAGCGCGGCAGGATCGATACGCGATTGCCTTTCGCGGAGCTCCGCGCGAAGAGCTACATCAACGCCAAGGCGAAGGCCCTCGACCAGGACCCCGCCTTTTCGCAGGGCATCCGCGAAGGGCTGCCCGACCCGCGGCGCTCTGCGCAATAGCGGCCGCCCGACGTTCCGCTACGGCGCGCCGAGCAGCAGGTACACGCTGAACGCGCCGTTGTTCCCGAAGCCGACGCCAAGGTACCCGGGTCCCGCGGCCGTATCCGCGCCGAGGAACAGCGATCCCGAATACTGCGTGCCCGGCGAGGGCAGTCCATCGGCGCGATTGCGGATGTTGCCGACTTCCGCGGACGCGCCTGCGAAGACGCCCTTGCCCAAGATCTCCGGCAGCGGAAGAATCCGGTTGTAGTACATCAAGCGGCCGAACACATAGTCGCGTCCCGAGAACTGGTTCAACCGGAAGCCGGACAGCCGCAGCGGACCGCCAAGCGCGAACGTCTCGTAGGCCGGCATGTTGGTGCCGAAGTCGGTTCCCCCGGAGGCGACCAGATTCACGGTGTGAGGTCCCCACGACATCGCATATTGACCCTTGGCTTCGAGGCGCTGGTAGTTGAGGGCCGAGCCCAGGTCTTTCGTCGCGCCGTAGTACGAGGCGACGACGGTGTAGCCGTTCTGCGCAAACCACGCGTGGTCGAGCGCGTCCACGTTTAACGTCGCGCGGACGCCCGCGGTCAGCTCGCGCACCGACGGCAGCACCGGATCGCCGGTGTCGACGCGGGCGTGAACTTCCGTCCACTGCGGGCCCACACGCATGGTGGCGAGCGTGCCGAGGTTTGCGCCGAGGTCCACCCCAGCGCGCGCACTGCTGATCAGATATTCCGCAATCTTGTCGTTGCCGCTGAAGACGCCGCGTGTGGTCTGCCCGACCAGGCCGTACAGCGATCCGAACCCCACGCCCCGCTCGTTCAACGGCTGGTAGAACTCGCTGTACAGATGCGTGTCCTGCCCGATCTGCGCCTCGGTCAGCCACTCAGCGCCCAGCCGGTTGAGCCACGACTTGCGGTACTGGAACAGCAGATTGAACGCATTGTCGCCCTGGAAGTCGCTTTCGAGTCCCAGCCCAAAGCGCAGGTAATCGGGGCCCCAGTCCTTCTCGCGAGGCGTAATCACCATGGCGCGGGGCCCGCCGGCGGACCCGACGACGCGCGCGTCCACGCTCTCGAAGTCGCCGCGGCCGTAGATACGGCGCAGATCGGCGCCGATCTTCTCCTCGTCGAGCGGCTCGCCCGGCTTGGTCTCCACCAGCGCGCGCAGCACCTCGGGATTGGTGCGCTTCAATCCTTCGAAGCGGATCTCGTCCACGGTGCCCAGCGCAACCCGCTCCCTGACCCGCTTTGCGCCAAGCGCAGCGTATTGCTCGGGCGAAACGCTATAGCGCGACAGCGAGGCTGCCATCTTCCGCGTTGCCTCCTCGCCGATGCGGATCGCGTCGCTGGCGCGGTCGTATTTGGCGACCGAAATGTCGCCGAGGTCAGGGACGATCAGCACGTCGCTGGGTCCCATGCTCTTCAGCTGCTCGTCGACGGTCTGCTTGCCGAGGAAAGCCATCATCTGGCTCACGACCGCAAGTGCGGACGTGATCTCGTCGCGCTTGAGCGGCGGCGTCCCGATGTTGACGGCGATCACCACGTCGCCGCACAGCTTGCGTGCCTGGTCTATCGGCAGGTTGTTGGCGATCATGCCATCGACGAGCAGGCGGCCATCCTTCTCCACCGGTGAGATCGCGCCGGGCACGGACATGCTGGCGCGCATCGCCTCGGCGAGGTTGCCCTGGCTCAGCACGACGGCTTCACCGGTCTCGATATCGGTCGCCACCGCGCGGTACGGGATCGGCAACTTGTCGAAGTCATTGATGCCGGTCGCCGGCTCCGCCACGACCCTGAGGAACGCCTCGATCGAGACTCCCGCGATGATGCCCTTCGGCAGCGCCAGGGTCCCGTCCTTTAATCCGAACTCGGGTGCGAACAGCGTCTTGTAGTCGTCGATCTTGCGCCGCGTCGCGATTTCCTTGCGCGGCGGGTTGTCGCGGAACATTTCGTCCCAGTTGGTGGCAAGCACCATTTTCTCGATCTCTTCCGGCGAATTTCCGACGGCATAGGCGCCAGCGACGATCGAGCCCATGCTGGTCCCGGTGATGCAGGAAATCGGAATCCGCATCTCCTCCAGCACTTTCAGCACGCCGACGTGCGCAATGCCGCGCGCGCCGCCGCCGGAGAGCGCGAGCGCGATGCGGGGCGACGCGCTCGTTGCTCTTGGCGGCAAGGAAGCGTCTGCCGCGCCGGCATCGGGCGATGGCGCGAGCATCGCGATGGAGAGCGCGACGACCGGGAACCATCGCGCCAATCGATTCGAAATCAAGGACATGCTGGGCTCCATCAGGATGCAATCTGGTCGATGCGGGAGAATCGAACTCGTCGCCGCGAGTGTACTTCGCGTGGCCCGACACCGCATGATCTGGCTCAGAAACTTGCGAAATCGTCTCATGTAGCCGTCGCAATCCGCGATCAGGCCGAGGCTCCTCGTTCCCGTGGCTGAACTTTGCTAAACTTTGCTGTCGCAATCGAGCGCGGGATTCTAGGAGAGATTTGGATGAAACGTACCTTTGCCGCGCTGGCGGCGTCGCTTGGAGTGTGCTCGGCGCTGATGCCCGCGGCGGCCTCCGCGCAAACGACCGACCAATGGCAGTTCGGTGCCGTGATCTATGGCTGGCTACCCACGATCGGTGGCAAGACTACCTTTCCGGCCGGCAGTGGCGACATCAATGTCGACGTCGATACGATCCTCGACCACCTGAAATTCACGTTCATGGGAACGTTCGAGGCGCGCAAGGGACCGTTGGGCCTTTACACCGACCTCATCTACCTCGATGTCGGCGGCGACAAGTCGCAGACGCGAGACGTCACGATAGGACATATCCCGCTTCCCGGTGGCGTCACCGGGGATTTCAATTTCGATCTCAAAACTACAATCTGGACGATTGCCGGTGAGTACAGGGTCGCGACCGACCCGGCTTCGCACGTCGATGTCCTCGCCGGAGCGCGGCTTGCGGACGCCCGCCAGTCGCTCGGATGGAATTTCAGCGCCGACCTGGGGCCATTCAACCCCAGTCGCAGCGGAAACAAGGAAGTGAGCGTCAACAACTGGGACGGGATCATCGGCGCCAAGGGGCGTGTCGCTTTCGGCGATAACCGCGAATGGTTCGTCCCCTGGTACGCCGACGTCGGGACCGGCCAAAGCGATCTTACGTGGCAGGTGATCGGCGGCATCGGGTATTCGTTCAAGTGGGGTGAGGTCATCGGCGCCTGGCGCTACATGGACTACAAGTTCAAGTCGGGTTCCCCGATCGAAAAATTGACGTTGAATGGTCCTGCGGTGGGAGTCGCATTCCGCTGGTGACGGCCCCCGGCGCGCCTTCGCGCGCGCATTGGCGACAAGCAAGGGTGCACCACGGTGCGCCCTTTTTGTTTTTCCGGCAGGCGGGACGTCGCGGCGCGCGCATTCTAGAGTTCACCGAACGGGTCGACGGCCGACCGACGCGAAGGATGTAGTTGTGCTGTGCCGCCTATTTGTCTGGCTTTCCCGACAATATGGAGGCTTTGTTGCCAATTATCCACACATCGCGGATCGATTTGCGGGGCTGGACGCGGTACTGGCGCGCATATTTCAGGCGAAATGATACGATTTCCGGCGGTCGGGAATGGACGAAGAATCGTGGTCATGAGTCGAATTGCCGTGAGTTTGGTGCACCAAAGCGCATCTTTGGATAGTTTCGAAGACCCCGCCACGCCGTTGCAAGAAAAATCAGTTGCTGATTGCGTGGGGCTTGCTCGACTAGTAACGATGGACATGTAGGCAGCGGTTCTCGCGCGTACGTGGGGGCCGGAAGCGTTGCGAATGATCGCGACGCCGGCAGGAGGAAGGTCGGGGAGAATGCAGAAGAAGCGCATGGCGGTGCGGTGGCGCCTTCGCGCCGTGGGACTCGGGCTCGCGTTTGCCGCCTCCGGCGCCCTCGCCGCGGTCGGCGTCAACAAGACCTTCAATCCGACGAACGTATCGGCCGGTCAGATCTCGACGCTGACCGTCATCCTGCTCAACAACAACGCGTCGACGGCGACCGGCACGGCGTTCACCGACAACCTGCCAGGTTCGGTGGTCGTCGCCAATCCGGCGAACCCGACGACATCGTGCGGCGCCACGATCACGGCAACGCCGGGCGCCAACAATTTTTCGGTCGCCGGAGGGACCATCCCCGCCGCGGCGGGCGGCGTCGCGGGCCAATGCACGGTGACGGTCGACGTCGTATCGCCTGCGGCAGGCGTGTTCATCAACATCATTCCCGTGGGCGCCGTTTCGTCGTCGCAGGGGTCGAATCCGCAGAATGCGAATGCGACGCTCACGGTCGCCGCGCTGCAGCCGGTGACCGGCGCCAAGGCCTTCCTGCCGACGACGCTTCATGGCGGCGCCGACACCTCGACGGTCACGCTGACGTTGACCAATCCGAATGGCGTTGCGCTGACCAACGCATCGCTGACCGACACGCTGCCGGTGGCATCCTTGGCGATCGCGACTCCGCCGGCCGCGTCGACGACGTGCGGTGCCGGCATCGTTTCGACCGGGAGCGAACGCGGCGACATTGACCGGCGGAACGATTCCCGCCAACGGTAGCTGCATCATCCGTTTCAATGTCGTCGCAGTGAACCCGAACGTCTACGTCGACGGCAACGTCGCCGACACCATTGCCGCGAACGCGCTGGTGACCGCGCAGGGCGTCACCAACGCGGCGGCATTCGCGGCCAACGTCCGCCTGCAGACGGGCGCGCGCGTCGAGAAAGTCTTTGCGCCGACGCCGATCACGCCCGGAGGCACGTCGACGCTGACGGTGACGCGTTCGAAATTTCAACACGACGCCGCTGGCCGGGACCATCGCATTCACGGACACGTTCCCCGCGGGAATGACGGTGGCATCTCCGGTCGTCACGGCCACGACCTGCGCGGGTCTCGCCTTTACCCCAGCCCCCGACTGCGGGCGGCAACTCGTTCACAGTCAGCGGCGGCAGCCTGCCGGGCGCGACCGCGGGCTCGACCAACAACGCCAACTGCACGGTGACGATCAATGTCGTCGGCGTCAACGCCGGCGCCAACCCGGTCACGCTCAACAACACCATTCCCGTCGGCAACTTCGGTGGCGTTGCCTTCTCCTCCGGCACCGGCGCGCTGGTGGTCAACGCCGTCACCAGCGTCGGCGGCAGCAAGGTGTTCGCGCCGACGCCGGTCTTGCAAGGCGCGACGTCGACGCTGACGATCACCCTCACCAATTCGAACGCCGCCATTGCCACGCTCACCGCCGCGTTCGTCGACAACATTGCCTCGATGGGCGCGGGATTTAGCGTCGCGGCGGCGCCGACCACGACGTGCGGCGGAGTGCTGACGAACACCGCGACCACGGTGACGCTTGCCGCGGGCGGGACCATTCCCGCGGCGGGAAGCTGCACGATCACTATTCCGATA
>CAWFMY010000038.1:0-88452 GCA_963816925.1 uncultured beta proteobacterium
GCGAAGCGACAATCGGCCCTCAAGCAAAATCCATCTTCAGGGCCGATTGCGGCGAAGGCTAATGCCAGCGTAGCGAGCGTTAAGGCCGCGAAGCGGCGGCCGTAGCCAAAGTAGGTCATCGCTAACTTCATCGTGCCTGCGAGAACAAAACGCGCAATGCAGGTCGGTGCAAACTTGATTGTGCCAGCGTAGGCACCTGCAAACGGCGCGCCTGCAGCTACCACAAACAAAACGCCCGGCATCTCTGCCGGGCGTCGTCCTGTCCGGGTCGCCGTCGTCGCGGCGTTCGCGGGGTTTTCAGTAGAAGTGCCCGGCAAGCGGGATGTCGCCGGCTGCACCGAAGCCGAAAGTTGCCTGCACGGTGCCGTCGCGCTTCGTGTTCACGTACCAGATGCCGTCGCGGAAGATGCAGAGATCGGCCTTGCCGTCGCCGTCGTAGTCGAACAGCACCGGAATGTCCTGCGGCATGCCGCCGAAACCGATCGCCATGTCGACGCTGCCGTCGCGGTTCGTGTCGATGTACCACATGCCGTTGCGGTAGATGACGAGATCGGCGATTCCGTCACCGTTGACGTCGCCGGCGAGCGGAATGTCGCCGGGAACACCGCCGAAGCGGAAGGTCTTGTTGATGGTCCCGTCGCGATTCTGGTCCACGTACCAGGTTCCTGCACGATAGATGACGAGGTCGTCGGTCCACCCGGTACCGCTGAAATTCGCGGTCAGCGGAATGTCGCCCGGCACTGCCGCCGAGCGCGAAGGTCAGGTCCACGGTTCCATCGCGGCCGGTGTCGAAATACCACACGCCGTTGCGATAGACGCCGATGCTGGTCAGGCCGTCGTACGTGAAATTCCCGATCAGCGGGACGTCGCCGGCCATGCCGAAGGGAATCTTCGCGTCCGGCGCTTGAGCGAACCCGTAGTCCAGCAGGAACTTGTAGACCGGCGCCCCCGTAGAAGGCGAGACTTTTCGGTAGAGCCCCGTGTTGACACGCGTCGGCGGACTGGCCACGGACACCGTCAATCCGCCGGCGCCCTTCGACACCGCCGTGATCGTCACGCCCGTCTGCGCGTCGACGAACGCGTTGGGAATCTGCAGCGCGCCGTCGGTCATGCTTCCGGTCCCCGGCACCATGTCGAGGAAGCAGGTATCCCAGCAGCCGTATTCGCTGCGGTCCGACTGGTGCATCAATCCGCCCAGATGGATGATCGCGCCGTTCGTGGCGGATGCCGGCAGCCCGGCATCGAATCCCGTTGCCTGACGGTATTCGATCCAGTACGTGCGATGCACGGCGGCGGGCACCTGCACCGCATAGAGCGATCCGCCGGGCGAGGTGAGGGGCGAGAGCGTGTACGACGCGGTGCCGCCGGGGTGCGTGGCGACCTTGGCGTCCGGGACCCAGCCCAGATCATTCTTCTGCCAGGCATTGACGGAACGCGCGCTCTGGTTGCCCATGATGTCCCACGGGTCGCCGTATTCCGGCCGCGCCAGCGGGCAGTTGGTGGCGATCGTCACGCCGTTGCACGGCAGCGAGTTCGCGTGTCCCAGCCCGAAATTGTGACCGAGCTCGTGGCCGATGACGCCGAGCGTGTTGTACTGGTTGCTCCACGTCTGCGAGCCGGGCACTTCGCCAAGCCCGGCCCAGCCGCAGGACGGCACGTTCGTGAACAGGTAATGGAACTTCTGGTAGCTCGCGAGGTTGTAGCCCGCGAGCTGCGCGACGCGTTGCGCCTCGGTCGCGATGCCCGTAGTAGTCGCAGGTCGCGGGCGCTGGAAGCTCGCCGTCAGCCACGGCGTCACGGTTCCGGTCATCAGCTGGTTGCCGAACGAGACTTCGTTCCAGTACGCGGCGATGCTGCTGGCGCCCGAGAACACGACGCCATCCACCGCGGCCTGCGTGAACGGCGTCGACGGCGCCACGGCGGGTGGCGTGGGCTGGAAGTTGAGAAGGATGACGAGCACCGAGGCCGTCTGCGCGGACGTTACCGCACCCGTATTTCGCGTGGGCGCTTGCGCAAGCGCGGTGATCGAATCCGGCGTGATCGTCGCGCCCGTGCGCGTGCCGGTGACCGCGACGCGCATGCCCGGCTTCATGTCGGTCGGCGCGATCGCGATGTCGAGCTCGACGCCGCCGCCGTTATCGTCCTCCAGCGTCCAGAAGAAGCGGCTCGTTCCACCATCGAAATTGTCGGCGTGCAGAAGCTTCAAGGTGCCTTCCATGGACACCTTCGTGGCCGCGGCCGCGGCCGCTTTGCGTGGCCCCGGCTGCTGTTGCTGGACGACCAGCGTGCGATGGGAGGCGTATCCGGAAACGACGAGCGACATTCCCTGGCGCACGGTCGCGTTCGCGGCGAACTTGACCCGGGTCGCGGACCCGTCGCTGCCGACGAGGGCATAGATACGCTCGTGACCGCCGCCGTTGACGAAGTCGAGGATCGACACTCGTCCCTCGAGCGACATGGCCGCGCCGTCCGGCATTCCGGCCACGGCCGATCCTTGGTCCACGGGAGCCGCATGGTGGGCGTACGCAGACGGAATGCCGGCGCCGGCAACTGCCGCGATGGCCGCCATGGCCGTCAGGTGCTTGATTGAATTCGAGGTTCTCATGATCTTCTCCGTCTGCAGGAACGGAATCCTGCAAGCCGTATGCCATCCACGTGGACGGCAGGCCGGAGCGGATCCCCGGCGCCGCGCTGATTATGCCAACAGCATATGCCGAACGCATACTAGCCTGTCCGGCAACGCTTTTGTCCCGGAATCCGACGGGCGGCGAGCGGGCGCATGGCGGGCGCCACCTTCAGTGCGCTGCCGGCCGCGAGGTGACGTTCCATGTCGGTCGCGGCACGCCCCGCGACTCATGGTCAGGCTGTTGTTTACAACGGGGAATTCGGCGCCCGGTACCGTCGATGCGGCGTGCCGGGAGGTCAGTCGGCGTCGGGCTGCCCGTAGGTGCGGAATTTCCCGAGGACGACCTCCATTTCGGCGTCGGACAGGAGCGCCGGTTCGCCGATCTGCAGCGCGCGCGAGTACATCTCCGCGAGGCCCTCGACCTCGATCGCCAGCGCAAGCGCCCCCGCGAGGTCGCGCCCGGCGGCGATCATCCCGTGGTTCGCCAGCAGGCACGCGCGGCGATCCGCCATGGCGGCGACGGCCAGCACGGCGCAGCTCGGGCGACCCAAAAGTCGCATAGGGCGCGCAGCGTATGTCGGGGCCTCCGGCCACGGCCACCATGTAGTGAAACGGGGGAATCCCCCGATGCAGGCACGCGAGCGTGGTTGCGAACGGCGCGTGCGCGTGGACGATGGCGTTGAACTCGTCGCGTGCGCGATAAAGATCGCGATGGAACCGCCATTCGGACGAGGGAGCCCGGTTGCCGCGCGCCTCGCCATCCAGTGTCATCGCGACGATGTCGTCCTCGGTCGTCGCGTCATACGGAATCCCTGTCGGCGTGATCAGAAAGCCTGCGCCCGTGCGCGCGCTGACGTTGCCCGATTTCCCGCGATTGATTCCCGCGGCGTTCATCGCGCGCGCGGTCGCGACGATCGCGCGCACGAA
This sequence comes from uncultured beta proteobacterium, assembly GCA_963816925.1. Classification (GTDB taxonomy): domain Bacteria; phylum Pseudomonadota; class Gammaproteobacteria; order Burkholderiales; family Casimicrobiaceae; genus CAIWHR01. The sequence continues at coordinate 3,554 of CAWFMY010000038.1, forward strand.
GGTCGCGCTCGCTCATCCGTAGCGCTCGGGAAACAGGGCCGCCAGGGCCGCGCGCTCCGCCGCCGCGACACCGCGTTCGGTGATGAGCCCCGTCACGAGCCGCGCCGGCGTCACGTCGAACGCGTAGTTCACCGCGTGCGTTCCCGCGGGCGCAATGGCGACCGAGGCGGTCTGCCCGTAGCTGTCGCGCCCGGAGACGTTCAACACCTCGTCCGGCCCCCGCGTCTCGATGGGGATTCCGTCGCCGGACGCGAGACGGGCATCGAGCGTGGGCGACGGCAACGCGACGTAGAACGGCACGCCATTGTCGCGCGCGGCGAGCGCCTTCGGATAGGTCCCGATCTTGTTGCAGACGTCGCCGTTGGCAGCGACGCGATCGGCGCCGACGATGACGACGTCGACGTCGCCGCGGCGCATCAGCAGCGCGCTGGCGCCATCGGCGAAGAGCGTGTGCGGCACGCCGCGGCGCGCCATTTCCCAGGCGGTGAGATTCGCGCCCTGCAGCCGAGGGCGGGTTTCGCTGATCCAGACGTGCACCGGCAGCCCTTCGGCGTGCGCGAGGAAGATCGGCGCGGTTGCCGTGCCCCAGCCGCAGGTGGCGAGCGCGCCCGCGTTGCAATGGGTCATCACCCGCACGGGCCCCGAGCGCCGGGATGCGACCTCGCGCAGCAGCGCGAGCCCGACGAGGCCGATGGCATGATTCATCGCCTCGTCCTCGGCGGCGATCGCATCGGCTTCGCGCCACGCCGCGTCGGCGCGCGCGGAGGCATCGAGCGGGAGCACCGCGGCGCGAACGCGATCGAGCGCCCAGCGCAGGTTGACCGCGGTCGGGCGCGTCGCATCGAGCGCCGCATGTGCCCGCGCGAGCGCGTCGTCGCCCGGGTCGCGATCGAGCGCCAGCGCAAGTCCATACGCGCCGACGGCGCCGATCAGCGGTGCGCCGCGCACCCACATCGTGCGGATGGCCATCGCCGCCGCGTCGGCGCTCGCGATTTTCACGCCGATCACGGCGTGCGGGAGCGCGCGCTGATCGAGCGCCTCGATGTGCCGCGCGCCGGGCGGACGGACGAGCGCGCGGTAGGAGGCGGGATCGCGGGCGATGCCGGCCTGGGTCACTTCAGGACCTGCAGCAGGTTGTTGAAGTCGTCGGTCCACAGGCGCCAGTCCGGGCGCGGCGCGATCGGCGTCGCATAATCGGCGAGTGCCGGCTTCGCGAGCGAGGCCGGGTCGTCGGACAGCAGCACCCAGTCGCTGGTGCTCGTCATGCCGTCCTTGGTGTCGTCGCGGATCAGCGTCGCCGACATCCCCTGCGCGTCCGCGAGCGCCTGCACGACGGGGATGAGGTCGAGGTAGCGGTTCGTCACGTGGAAGGCGATGACGCCGCCCGGCTTCATGTGCCGCTTGTAGATCGCGAGCGCCTCCGACGTGATGAGGTGGACCGGAATCGCGTCGCTCGAGAACGCGTCGATCGCGAGCACGTCGAAATTCTGCTTCGGCTCGCGCTCGAGCGACAGGCGCGCGTCGCCGAGCGGCAATTCGATCGTCGCCGCGCTGTCGCGCAGGTACGAGAAATCGCGCTGCGCCGCGGCGATCACGTCGGGATTGATGTCGTAGAAGCGGTAGGTATCGCCCTTCGCGCCATAGGTCGCGATCGTGCCGGTGCCGAGCCCGATCACGCCGACCTTGAGCGCGTCCTTCCGCGGATGCAGCGACTCGAGAAGCCGGCCGATGCCGGACGTCCGCGTGTAATAGGTCGTCGGCTCGCCCTTGAGGTCCGGTGCCTGGAACTGCGTGCCGTGCAGGATCGAGCCGTGGATGAGCGAGCGGCGATGGCTTGCCGGTTCTCCCGCGCCCCACTCGGTCACGCGCAGCACGCCGTAGAAATTGCGCTTGGCGACGATGACGTCGTCGTAGAATTCGCGCACCGCCCACACGCCGCAGCCGATCGCCGTCAGCACGGCCGTCGCGGCGAGCAGGATGAAGACCGGGTGCAGCCGGCGCACCTGCCACAGCAGCAGCAGCGCGCAGAGGACCAGGCCGCCGACGAGCTCGAAATTGGCGGGCAGCACGAGCGGCGCGACGATGCCGACGAGCACCGCGCCGCCGGCGCCGCCGAGGGAGATCATCAGGTAGAAGCGCGTGAGGTATTTGGGCGCCGGCTTCAACCGCGCGAGCTCGCCGTGGCAGAACATGCAGGCGACGAACAGGCCCGCGCAAAAGACGCCGATCTGCAGCTCGAGCTCGTGCGTGAGGTTCGGATTGGCCTTGGTATAGGCCATCACGCCCAGCGTCGCGGCCGCGCATCGACAGGAAGAGCTCGCGCCGGTACCAGCCGGATGCGTCGAAGCACAGGATGAACGTGAGCAGGTAGATGGCCAGCGGCGCGATCCACAGCAGCGGGATCGACGCGATGTCCTGCGTGATGTGGTTCGACACCGCGAGCAGCAGCAACGAGCCGGTCGCCGCGAGCGTGCACCACAACAGCTGGCGGCCGGGTGTGGGCGGCGGCTCCGATGTCCCGGTTCCGGCGGTGGCCGCGGCACCGGCAACGCTGTCGGCGGTCGCCGATGCCTTCGCGGCGCGGAGACTGCGCTGCCCCGCCGCGATGCACAAGCCGACGAAGAGCGCGTAGCCCCCCGACCAGCCGAGCGCCTGCGCGCGCGTCGGCGACCACGGCTCCAGCAGGAACGGGTAGCCGACGAGCGCCAGCATCGAGGCGAGATTCGACAGCGCGAACAGCCGGTACGGGCTCTCGCCCGGCCGCGTGCGCGCGAACCAGGCCTGGATCAGCGGGCTCGTCGTCGACAGCAGGAAGTAGGGCAGGCCGATCGTGGCCGCGAGCAGCCCGAGGATCCGCCACGACGGGTTCTCGCTGCCAAGGGGCTTCCAGTCCGCGCCGGGGACGATCGGGAGCACGGCGAGCGAGAGCAGCAGCAGTGCCGTGTGCAGCCTGACCTGCAGGCGCGGCGTCAGGCGGTGAACGGCGAGGTCCGAGTACGCGTACCCCGCGAGCAGCGTCGACTGGAAGAAGACGAGGCACGTCGTCCACACGGCGGCCGACCCGCCGAACCAGGGCAGGATCTGCTTCGCCATCACCGGCTGGACGAGGAAGAGCAGGAACGCGCTGACAAAAATCGTGGCGGCGTAGAGGCGCATGGGCGGCGGGAATGAATCGGTGCCGGCTTCCGGCGGATGGCCGGAAGGCGGAGGACGAAACCGCGCATTCTACGGGTTCGGCCGCGCGTCGGGGCGCGACCGTGGGCGCGGCTTCAGTACGTCGTGCGGGGGCGGAAATAGTCGACGCGGTCGATCGAGTGCACGGTGATCTCGCGCACGTCGATCCCCTGCAGCACGCGCAGGGTGATGTCGGTGCCGGCGCCGCCGCGGCTCCACACCTTGCGATAGAAATCGGCCTGCGTGCGAACGCCTTCGCCGCCGACGCCGAGGATGATGTCGCCTGGCTGCAGTCCCGCCTTGTCGCCCGGGCCCTCCGGCGAGACGCGCGCGACCACGAGCCGGCCTTGCACTTCGTCGGCCGCGACGCCGAGCCAGGGACGCGACGGTCCGGCGCGGTGCCCGCTCTTCACGAGGTCGTCGAGGATCGGCTTCAGCGTGTCGATGGGGACGAACATGTTGCCCGGGAGGCTGTCCTCGCCGGACGTCGCCTCGCGCACGATGAGCGAGCCCACGCCGACCAGCTTCAGGTCCCGGCCGACCAGCGCCGCGCCGCTCCAGTTGGCGGTCGGCGGCGACGTGAAGATCGCGGTGTCGAGCAGATACTCCCAGCTCCCCGTGAAGGGCCGCTTCGACACGACATACGCGAGCGTCACGTCGCCTTCACCGCTGTAGTTGACGATCATCACCGGATCGCGCTCGGCGAGCTTTCCCGAATCGCCGAGCGGGATCGGCGGCGCGTCGAGCGGCACCACGGCGCGCACGAGTCCGAAGCCGGTGGCATGGTCGTACCCCACGACCCGCGCGGCCAGCGTGCGGCCGCCGCGATCGATGATTTCGACGTCGTCGGCCTCGACGATCAGGTACCCGATCGTGAGGATCAATCCGTTCTCGCCGATGACGATGCCGGTGCCCTCGCGCTCGGGCCCGAGCGTGGCCGCGCTGCGCGCATTCGGGATCGCGCGCGCGTGGACCTTCACGATCGCGTCGAAGAATCGGTCGGCATCCGGCCCGTCCGCCGCCGCGGATTTTGCGTCGGGCGTCGAAGGAGGCGCCGCCGCCGCCGCGATCCCGGCGCCGGCGAGCGCCATGACGAACATGACGAGCGCGCATGCGAATCGCGCCAGCGTCCTGCGATACGTTGCGACATGGATCGATACAGGCATGGCAGCTCCGGAGTGCGCGCGGCAGCGAGACTTGACGCCGCGGCCTCGCCGCCAATATAGCGCGACGCCGCCGTCGCGCAAGGGATATTCGCACCGTCGGTATAATGCAGCGCCCCCTCCCGCCCGACGGACACGTCATGACCACGCGCCGCAAACCCGAGGAACTCCGCTCGCACCGCTGGTTCGGCGCGAGCGACATGCGCGGCTTCGGCCACCATTCGCGCGCGGCGCAGATGAGCTATTCGCGCGCCGACTACGAGAACAAGCCGATCATCGCGATCATCAACACCTGGAGCGACATCAACCAGTGCCATGCGCATTTCAAGCAGCGCGCGGAGGAAGTGAGGCGCGGCATCCTGCAGGCGGGCGGCTTCCCGCTCGAGATGCCGGCGATCGCGCTCGCCGAGGTGTTCCAGAAGCCGACGACGATGATGTATCGCAACCTGCTTGCGATGGAGACGGAGGAGCTGCTCCGCTCGTATCCGGTCGACGGCGCGGTGCTGATGGGCGGCTGCGACAAGACGACGCCGGCGATGCTGATGGGCGCGCTCAGCATGAACCTGCCTGCGATCTTCATGCCGGCGGGACCGATGCTGCGCGGCGACTGGCGCGGGCAGTTCCTGGGCTCGGGCTCCGACGTCTGGAAGTACTGGGCCGAGAAGCGTGCCGGCAACCTGACCGACGAGCAATGGCACGCCATCGAGGAGGGCATCGCGCGCTCGCCCGGCCATTGCATGACGATGGGCACGGCGTCGACGATGACGTCCGCCGCCGAGGCGCTGGGCTTCACGCTGCCGGGTGCGGCGTCGATTCCCGCCGCCGATTCCCGCCACGGGCGGATGGCGGCCGAAACGGGCCGGCGCATCGTGGAGATGGTGTGGGAGGACCTCAAGCCGCGCGATTTCGTGACCGCGGCCGCCGTCGACAACGCGATCACCACCGTGCTCGCGATCGGCGGCTCGACCAACGCCGTCGTGCACATGGTCGCGATCGCGCGCCGCGCCGGCGTCCCGCTCACGATCGACCGCTTCGACGCCATCGCGCGGCGCACGCCGCTCGTCGCCAACATCCGTCCCGCCGGCAAGTACCTGATGGAGGACTTCTACTACGCGGGCGGCTTGCGTGCGCTGCTCGCCGGAATCGCGGACCTGCTCGACCTCGACGCGAAGTCGGTCAACGGCAAGACGCTGCGCGACAACATCGCGGGCGCGGAAACGTTCAACCATGACGTGATCCTGCCGCGCGACAAGGCGCTCGTCACGCAGGACAGCCTCGCGGTGCTGCGCGGCAACCTCGCGCCGGACGGCGCCGTGATCAAGCCCGCCGCCGCGGAACCTCATTTGTGGCGCCACACGGGGCCCGCAGTGGTCTTCGCCGACTACAACGACCTGGCCGCGCGCATCGACGATCCCGCGCTTCCCGTCACGAAGGACTCGGTCCTGGTGCTGCAGAATGCGGGCCCGCAGGGCGCGCCGGGCATGCCGGAGTGGGGCCAGTTGCCGATCCCGAAAAAGCTCCTCGCCGAAGGCGTGCGCGACATGGTGCGGATTTCCGACGCGCGGATGAGCGGCACGAGCTATGGCGCGTGCGTGCTGCACGTCGCGCCGGAGTCGTTCGTCGGCGGTCCGCTCGCACTCGTGCGCGATGGCGACCTGATCGAGCTCGACGTGCCGGCGCGCAAGCTGGAGCTCAAGGTGAGCGATGCGGAGCTCGCCCGCCGCCGCGCCGAATGGAAGCGTCCGGCGCCGAGGTACGAGCGCGGCTTCGGCGCGCTCTACCAGCAGCACATCACGCAGGCGGACCAGGGATGCGACTTCGATTTCCTCGAAGGCACCGCGCCGACCGCCGAGCCGGAAATTCATTGATTCCATGAAGACAATCGCCGCCGCGAAGCTGGTCGATGTCGTCGCCGCGATCATGGAGGCCGGTGGCTCCAGCACGGCGGAGGCACGCACGATCGCCGAGCGCCTCGTCGACTCCAATCTGGTCGGCCACGATTCGCACGGCGTGCTGCGCGTCGGCAAGTACCTCGAATGGGTGCACAAGGGCTGGCTCAAGCCCAACGCGGCACCGTCGATCGTCTTCGACAGCGATGCGCTGGCGATCATCGACGGCAATCGCGGCTTCGGCCAGGTGGTCGGCGAGTTTGCAACCCGGTTCGGCGTTGCGAAGGCGGCGAAGACCGGCATCGCGATGATCGGTCTGCGCAACTGCGGACACCTGGGGCGCCTCGGCGACTGGGCCGAGATCGCCGCCGCGGCCGGCCAGGTGTCGCTGCATTTTCTCAACACGTCAGGGGCGATGCGCGTGGCGCCCTTCGGCGGCAGCGACCGGCGGTTGTCGACCAATCCGCTCGCGGTTGGCGTGCCGCTCGCGGGCGCCGATCCGACGATCCTCGACATCACCACGTCGACCGTCGCGGAAGGCAAGCTGATGGTCGCGCTGAACAAGGGCGAGCAGGTGCCGGCAGGCTGGATCGTCGACAAGCAGGGCCGCCCGACGATCGAGCCGAAGGACTTCTACGACGGCGGCGCGCTGCTGACGATCGGCGCGCACAAGGGTTCGGGGCTGTCGATGATCACCGACCTGCTCGCGGGCGCGGTGACGACCGGCCGCAGTTCCGATCCCGACGACGAGGTCCTGCGCAACAACATGCTGTCGATCTTCATCGCGCCGGCGGTCTACGATCCGGCGGGCGGCGTGCTCGCCGAAGCGCGGCGCTTCGTCGATTTCGTCAAGGAATCGCCGCCGGTGACGCCAGGCGAGCCGGTGCTGGCGCCCGGCGACGTCGAGCGCAGGAATCGCGCCGGCCGCCGCGCGAACGGCGTGCCGCTCGACGACAAGACATGGTCGGACCTGCTCGCGGCGGCCGCATCGGTCGGCATCGACGAGCGCAAGGTGAATGCCATCGCATCGGGTTGATTTGGGGAGCGACGATGAAACGCATTGCTATGCTGTGCATGGGAATCGTGGTGGCGATGTCGGCGGGGTTCGCGCAGGCGCAGGCGTGGCCCTCGAAGCCGATCAAGTGGATCGTCCCCTTCGCGCCGGGCGGGACGACGGACATCCTCGCGCGCACGGTCGGCGACAAGCTTTCGATAGCGCTCGGCGTGCCCGTTGTCATCGAGAACAAGCCGGGCGCGGGCGGCGGCGTGGGCGCCGAGTTCACCGCCAAGGCCGCGCCGGACGGCTACACGATCATGGGCGGGACCATCAGCACGCACGCGATCAACGCGTCGCTGTACAAGGACCTGCCGTACGATCCGGTGAAGGATTTCATCCCGATAACGCTGATCGCGCGGGTTCCGAACATGCTGGTCGTCAATCCGGACGTTCCGGCGAAGAACGTGAAGGAGCTGATCGTCCTGCTGAAGGCGAATCCGACGAAATACACGTTCGCGTCGTCCGGCAACGGCACGTCGCAGCACCTGTCGGGCGAGCTGTTCAAGTCGATGGCCGGCGTGGAGATGCAGCACATTCCGTACAAGGGAAGCCCGCCCGCGCTGCAGGACGTCGTCGGCGGCCAGGTGACGATGACGTTCGACAACATCACGACGGCGTGGCCGCTCGCGAAGGCGGGAAAGCTGCGCGCGCTCGCGGTGACGACGGCCAAGCGTTCGTCCATTGCGCCGGACGTGCCGACCCTCGCGGAATCGGGCCTGCCCGGATTCGAAGTGGGCTCGTGGCAGGGCGTGTTCGCACCCGCCGGCACGCCGCCCGCGATCGTCAAGCGCCTCAATGCGGAAATCGTGAAGATCCTCGGCATGCCCGACGTGCGCGAGAAGCTGGGGGCGCTCGGCGCGGAGATCGTCGCCGACTCGCCGGAGGAATTCGCCGCGCTGGTCAAGGCGGAAGTCGTGAAGTGGTCCGACGTCGTGAAGAAGTCGGGCGCGAAGGTCGACTGAGCGCGACAGCCGTGCGACGTCGAATTTCGCGGCTGTGCGGAGCGCGAGACTGAGTCACGCGCGTGAGCGACGCCGACGCAGCGTTGTTTCCCGGATTCGCGCAACGGCGCATCGCGACGTCCGGCGCGGAAATCCAGTGCGTGATCGGCGGCAGCGGCCCGCCGCTCCTGTTGCTGCACGGTTATCCGCAGACGCACGCGATGTGGCACAAGATCGCGCCGCGCCTTGCCGAGCAATACACCGTGGTGTGCGCGGACCTGCGCGGCTACGGCGATTCCTCGAAACCCGACGGCGGCGAACGCAGCGTCAACTATTCGAAGCGCGCGATGGCGGCGGATCAGGTCGAGGTGATGCGGGCGCTCGGCTTCCCGAAGTTCAGGCTCGCGGGTCACGATCGCGGCGGACGCGTCGCGCATCGCCTCGTCCGTCGATCATCCGGATGCGGTCGAGCGGGTCGCGGTGCTCGACATTTCGCCGACGCGAACCATGTTCGGCAAGACCGACCAGGCGTTCGCGACCGCGTACTACCACTGGTTCTTCCTGATCCAGCCGTTCGACCTGCCCGAGCGGCTGATCGGATCCGATCCGATCTATTACCTGCGCAAGAAGACGGGCGGCTGGGGCTCGGCGGCGAACATTTTCGACCCGCGCGCGTTCGCCGAGTACGAGCGCTGCTTCGCGAAGCCCGAAACGATCCATGCGACGTGCGAAGACTATCGCGCGGCCGCGTCAATCGATCTCGAGCACGACGATGTCGATGTCGCGGCGGGCCGCAAGGTCACCTGTCCGCTGCTCGTGCTCTGGGGCGACAAGGGCGTGGTCCATCGGCTATTTCGATCCGGTCGACGATTGGCGGGCGGTGGCGAGCGACGTGCGCGGGCGCGCGCTGCCGTCCGGGCACTACCTGGCCGAAGAGGTTCCGGAGGAAACGCTGGCCGAATTGGTCGCGTTTCTTCGAGGCTGACAGACTCGACAATTTCAGGCGCTTCAGGGGCTTACGGCGAAGTGCATCCTCTTGTTATAATTGCATTCTTGGCCAAGTAGCTCAGTTGGTAGAGCAGAGGACTGAAAATCCTTGTGTCGGTGGTTCAATTCCGCCCTTGGCCACCAATTTTCGCGGGACGCGAAGCGGACCGCAAAATCGGCCAAGGATTGAATTCCGCCCTTGGCCACCAATTTTCGCGGGACGCGAAGCGGACCGCAAAATCGGCCAAGGATTGAATTCCGCCCTTGGCCACCAATTTTCGCGGGACGCGAAGCGGACCGCAAAATCGGCCAAGGATTGAATTCCGCCCTTGGCCACCAATCACTTAGCTCATTTCTGACCGAGAAATAAGCGAATCCGTGTGCAATGACATTGCACACGGAGCCCGAACCAACGGCTTCGCTGCTCCGGCGTGCCATGATCGGCTTCCACGCGGCTCCCGGCTGACCAAACCATGAAGATCCGGATCCTCGGGGCGGGTCCCGCGGGCCTCTACTTTGCGGCGCTGATGAAGCGCCTTGATCCCTCGCACGACATCGCGATCTTCGATCGCAACCCGCGCGACGCGACCTGGGGTTTCGGCGTGGTGTTTTCCGATCGAGCGCTCGAGTTCCTGCGGGCCGACGACGAGGCGCTTTACCAGTACCTGACGCCGCATCTGGAAAACTGGCCAAACATCACCATCGTCCACAACGACACGGCGATCCCGATCGCGGGCAACGGCTTCGCTTCCATCGGCCGGCTCGAGCTGCTGACGCTGCTCTACGACTACGTCGAGCGACTCGGCGTGAAGCTGCACTTCGACACCGAGATCACGACCCTCGCGCAGATGGGCGAAGCCGATCTCGTCGTCGGGGCGAACGGAGCATTTTCGTGGATCCGCAGCGAGAACGAGGACAGGTTCGGCACCACGACCGATTGGCGCCAGAACAAATTCATCTGGTACGGAAGCACCAAGGCGTTCGACAGCCTGACGCTGACGTTTCGCGAGACGGACCTCGGCGTGTTCTGCGCGCATCACTACCGTTACCATCCCGACCGCAGCACGTTCCTGGTCGAGGTCGAAGCCGCCACCTGGAAACGCGCGAGCTTCGAGTCCATGAGCCCGGACGACACGATCGGCCACTGCGAGCGAGTCTTCGCGAAGGACTTGGATGGGCATCGGATAATCTCGAATAATTCGCAGTGGCGCAATTTCCCGGCGATATGGAACGAACGCTGGAGCTTCGACAATGTCGTGCTACTGGGCGACGCGCTGCGCACGGCGCACTTCTCGATCGGCTCGGGCACGCGTCTCGCGATGGAGGATTCCGTCGCATTGTTCAAGGCGTTCAGGGAAGTCGGGGCGAAGGACATCCCCGGCGCGCTGGCGTTGTTCCAGCAACAGCGCCTGCCGCCGATGCGGAAGATCTGGGAAGCGGCGAACGCAAGCCTGCGTTGGTACGAGGACATGGACCGGCTCGTGCGGACGCTCACACCAGTCGAGTTCGCCTACAGTTACATGACGCGCACCGGTCGCGTCGATCACGCTGAAGTCAGGCGCCGGGATCCGAAGCTGGCGGCGGCCTATGCGGCGTTGCACCCGGAAGTCCTTGCCTGAAGGAGGTCAATCGTGAGCGACCAACTTGAGACAACGCATCGCTTCGAAACCGCCGACACGCTCGCTGTGCCGACGCACGCCGACGTGCTGCGCGCCAATACCTCGAGCGTTGCACCGGCCCATCTGTTTGTCGTGGACGACGCGCCGTTGCAGCGCAAGCTGGGAATCTACGAGGTGCTTTCATCTGCTGTACGCTGAGCGCACGGGAGGCGGGTGTCATGGAAGGCTTCGTCGGCTGGCCGGAGGACGTTGCAGCACGCTACCGCGCGAGTGGGTTGTGGGAAGGCGTGACCATCGGCGAGATGTTTGCACGCAGCGCGCGCCGCTCACCGGATAAGCTCGCCCTGGTGCAAGGGGAGCAGCGGCTGACCTACGCTGAACTGCTCGCGCGCTCGAAGGACCGCGCCGCCCGCCTCGCCGGTCTCGGGCTGCGGTCCGAGGATCTCGTGCTGATGCAGTTGCCGAACACCCTCGAGTTCGTCGTCAACTACCTCGCGCTCAACATGATCGGAGTCATTCCGGTGATGGCCCTGCGCGCGCACCGCCATGCCGAGGTGCGCCACTTTCTGCGCGCTTCCGGCGCGACTGCCTACCTCATACCCGATGTCGTCGGGAGCTTCGACTTCCGGGCCATGGCGACGGAGATGCAGGCGGAGTTCCCGGCACTGAAGCACGTGCTGGTGGCGGGCGATCCGTCCCCGGGCCAATTGGCGCTGGCCAGCCTGCCCGATGCGCCGGCTCCGGTGAATGGACCCCGGCCGGACGACGTATCGACGATGCTGCTGTCCGGCGGTACCACGTCGCTGTCGAAGCTGATCCCGCGCACACACGACGATTACGTGCTCAACGCACGCCTGTGCGGCGCCGCGGGGGGCTTCACCGAGCGCACGGTGTTCCTGGCCATCCTGCCGCTCGGGCATAACTACAACCTGGCGTCGCCGGGCATGCTGGCCACGTTCTACTACGGCGGCACCGTGGTGCTCGCCTCGGGAACGAGTCTCGACGAAGTCTTCTCGCTGGTGCAGCGGGAGCGGGTCACGGTGATTGCCGCGGTCGTGCCGTTGATCACGACGTGGCTCAACTCCGATGCTCTGTCGACCTACGACCTGTCGTCGCTCGAGGTCGTGCAGAACGGCGGCGCGCGCCTTGCGCCGGAGTTGCGACGCCGTCTCCGCCAGCAACTCGGCTGCACGCCACAGGAAATCTACGGTACCGCCGAGGGTCTCATCAACATGACTCGCCTTGGCGATCCGGACGAGCTTCTGCTCGAGAGTTCGGGCGCCCCGGTATGCGACGAGGACGAGATCATGGTCATCGACGACGCCGGCGGCGAAGTGGCCGACGGCGAAGCGGGAGAGCTCGTCACCCGCGGCCCCTACACGATCCGCGGCTACTACAACGCGCCGGATAAGAACGCCGAGGCCTTTCTGCCCGGGGGCTGGTACCGGATGGGAGACGTCGTCCGGCGCCGCGGCCGTTACGTCTACACCGAGGGTCGGCGCAAGGACATGATCAACCGCGGCGGCGAAAAGATTTCCTGTGAAGAGATCGAGAACCTCATCCTCGGACATCCGAGCGTCAAGGCCGCGGTGCTGGTCGGCATGCCCGATCCCGTCTTCGGCGAGAAAGCCTGTGCGTGCGTGGTCACACTGCCCGGCGAGACGCTGGCCTTCGCCGACCTGATCGCGTTCCTGCGCGAAAGGCAGATCGCTTCGTTCAAGCTGCCGGAGCGGCTGGAATTGTTCCGCGAACTGCCGGTGAGCCCGGTCGGAAAGATTCTCAAGCGTCAATTGCGCGAAACGATTGTCGAGAGGCTCGCGCAGGAGCGCGCGTCGTCCACCAAGGTTTGACTCAACAAGTTCTCGGACCCAAGAGGCTTCGCATGCAACCTGGAGTCGTCAAGCTGCCGCACCTGTTCCAGCCTGGTCGCTTCGGCCGCTTTGAGATCAAGAATCGCATCAAATACGGCGCCTGCTGCGTGTCGAACTACAACACGCGCGACGGTTTCATCACGGAGCGCGAGATCGCGCGCATGCGCGTCATCGCCCGCACCGGCTGCGGGATCATCACCAACCAGGGTGCGTATCCCGATCCGCTTGGCGAGGGCAAGGCCTATTTTCGGCAAGTCGCGATCTTCGACGACAAGTTCCTGCCACAGTTCGAGCGCATTGCTGCGGACATCAAGGCGCAGGGCGCCATGGCAATCCAGCAGATTCTGCACGCCGGACGCTACGGCGGGATCGACCTCGGCTACTGCATCCAGCCTTCCGACGTGCCGCAGACACTGCCGCACTTTCGCCCGCCCAAGGTGATGACCAAGGAAGAGATCGGTGATTGCATTCGGCAGCACGCCGATGCCGCGCAGCGGGCGATTCGTGCGGGCTTCGACGGCACCGAGGTGACGAGCTTCATGGGCTACCTGCTCGCGAACTTCAATTCGCGCTTCACCAACCAGCGTACCGATGAGTACGGCGGGTCGATCGAAAACCGCGGCCGGTTCATGCGCGAGCTGATCGACGGCATCAAGCAGGCGACCCCGGACAATCCGCTCGTCGTCCGCCTCAACGGCGCCGAGCTGATGGATCGATGGGGCGGCAATACCGAGGACGAGTGCTTCGAGCTGATGCAGCAGGCCGTCGACGTCGGCGTGGACATGATCAGCGTGACCGTCGGCTGGCAGGAGGCGCCCGAATCGTCGATCGGCCGCGACATCCCGCCGGGCTACTGGAACTACCTGTCCGCGCGCGCCAAGAAGATGTTCCCGAACACCCTGATCACGTTCGGCAACCGCCTTCCCGATCCGCGGATGGCCGACGAGTGCCTGCGCGACGGCGTCTTCGACTATTGGGAGGTCTGCCGGCCGCTTCTGGCCGATCCCGATCTCATTCACAAGGCAGCCGAGGACCGCCTCGACGAGGTCCGGCGTTGCATCGGTTCGCTCAACTGCCTTTCGCGGTTGTTCCGCGACCTACCGTATACGTGCACGATGAACCCGGCACTTGGTCACGAGGTCGAGCCGGAATATCAGGTGACGCCGGCTGCCGTGAAGAAGAAGGTGATGGTGATCGGCGCCGGACCTGCCGGCATGGAGTGTGCGATTACCGCGGCGAAGCGCGGCCACGACGTGACCGTGTTCGACAAGGCGGACCGCATTGGCGGGAATCTCTATGCCTACGCGATCAACGATCTTGCGCGTCCCGACGACCTGCTGTCGGTCATCTCACACTACGAGGCGGTTTCCAGGAAACTCGGCATCGCAGTGCGGCTCAATACCGAAGTGCACGCGAAATTCATGCGCAGCGTGTTGCATCAGTACGACGTCTGCGTGATCGCCGCCGGCGCGACGCTCGATCGCAGCCGCTACGCGCACATGAAAGGCGCCGAGCGAATGCTGGATGGGCTGGACGTGGCTCACGGCCGCTGCAAGACCGGTCGGCGCGTCGTCATCGTCGGCGGCGGAAAACTCGGGCTGACGCTCGCGGAATCGTTACGCAAGCACCAGGGGGCCGAAGTCACCGTGGTCGAGCCCGGCAAGAGGATCGCCGGCGACGTCAAGCCCTCGTTCAAGTGGCGACACGCGACGTGGGTCGAGGAATTGGGCATCACGTGCCTCACTTCGAGCTCGCTCATCGAAGTCACTGCCGACGGCGTCAAGGTGAGAAACGCGAAAGGCGAGGAGGCCTATATCGCGGCAGACACCGTCATCCAGGCCGACGGTGCAACACCGGCGCATCCGATGTTTCACGAATTCGAGTGGATGATCGACGAGCTGCATGGCGTCGGCGACGCGCTGATTCCGCGCGGACTTGAGCAGGCGATCCAAGAGGGCTTTCGTCTGGGAGTCCGCCTGTGATGCCGTTTACAGCGGGAGTCGCGTCGCAGGGCCGGTCGGCGCGTGACTGCGTTGTTGACCGGCTGCCATCGCCGGAAGCCTGGCTTGCGGCCGCCGCGCACCACGCTGAGTTGTTCGCGCAACTCGATCGCGGCGTCCGCATTGCGCTGTTGGCCCGTGCTGCACCGACGCAAATGCTCGTCTGGGAAGTTGGCAATTGCGGCGTCGACGCCCGGATCGAGCCGTTCGCAGACTATGCTACGAGCGGCGCCGATATCGTTCTGGCTGCTGATGACGAATCGCTGGTTGCGGTTCGCTCGGCGGAGGCCAGGAAGTTGTTCGAGGTACTTCGTGCCGGCGTACGCTCGGGCCACATCGTCTGCTACATGCTCAAGCGGCGCTGCGTGCTCGAGGAGCGCGGCCTCGAAGATCTTCTCGACGCGCTCGGCTTCGCGTTCATGGGAGCTTGTCGATGATCTTCAGGAATCCGGCCGGCGCTCCCGAACTCGCCTGCGACGAATGCGGTTGCCGCTGGTTCGACCGCATGACCAATGCTTGCTACGAATGCGGCGTGGCGGTCACGGCCGAGGCGCGGACCGCGTATATGCGGGAACTTGACGCGTTCACGGCGCTCCGTGCGCAGGCGACGGGTGCCGCGGATCCAAAGCATCCGTGACTATCCGCTCGTGTGCTTCCCGCCAAGGCACGTGCCGCCGGCATTGCTACAATGCCGCCCCCACACCGGAGAATTCACCCATGACCATCTCGATGTATCAGGCCTCGGCACCCGTCTTCGTCAAGTTGCTCGGCAACCTGAAGGGCATCCTGCAAAAGGCCGCCGCGCATGCGCAGGACAAGAAGATCGACGAGTCCGCGTTTCTCTCCGCCCGCCTGTTCCCGGACATGCTGCCGTTCACGAGCCAGGTGCACATCGCCACCGACTTCGCGCGGGGGACCTGCGCGCGCCTCGCCGGCGCCGAGCCGCCCGCGATCGACAACAACGAGAAGTCGCTGGCCGACCTCATCGGGCGCATCGATCGCTCGATCGATTACGTGAAGTCGCTGAAGCCGGAGCAGATCGACGGATCCGAGGGGCGCCAAATCACGCGCAAGGTCCGCGGCAAGGACGTCACGTTCACCGGCCAGAATTACCTGCTGTATTTCGCGCTGCCGAACTTCTACTTCCACATGACGATGACCTACGCACTGTTGCGCGAAGGCGGTGTCGAAGTCGGCAAGATGGATTTCATCGGCAGCAACGACTGAGCGGCGGCCTGCCTATTTCGCGGCCGGCTTGGCGGCGCGTTCCGCCTTGACCGACTTGAGCGCGGGCCCCCAGATCGGATGTCCGGCCTCGGCGGGCGCGAGCTCGAAATTGGGGTCGGCATCCAGGGCCTTCTGGAATTCGTCCCGGCACGACTTGTCCCGCGCCGATTTGCAGATGATGAACGCCAGGTATTTGTGCGCCGTCGCCTGGTCGCGCTTCACGTCCAGTCCGAGATCGAGCGCCGACTGCAGCTCCTTGGCCGCGGTCTTGTACTCGCCGTCCTCGTAGCTCTTGATGCCCTTGGCGAGTTCCTGCTCGCCTTTGCTTGGCAGCACGACTTTGGGCGGCGGCGCTGCCTCCTTCACCGGCTCGGGCTTGGTCCTCGACGCGGCGGCGTCGGTGGGCGAATCGACCGGCTGATTCGCGGGCGGCGCGGCGCAGCCGGCGCATGCCAGCGCGAGCAGCAACGCGGGTATCCATGCCTGCCGCGGTAAGCAATTCCGGAGAGTCATCATTGAAATTTGTGCCTGATCTTGAGAGTGGCGTTGGCTTCGAGGCTTACGGATTGGGCATACGGCGGAAAGGTCGTGTTCCGGATCTCGATCGTGTGCTTGCCCGGCGCGAGTTTCAACTCCGTCAGGGGCGGCGAGATGCCTGATTTCCGGCCGTCGACGTAGACCTCGCCCCACGGCGTGACGGCCAGCGCCACCCGGGCCATCGGCTTCGCGATCGCCGGCGGTGGTGGAGCAACGGGAGGCGCGGGTTCGGGTTCGGGCGCGGGCACCGGTGCGGCGGCGGCAGGCGCTGCGCGCTCGACCGGCTCCGCCGCCGGGATTGCGGGCACCGGAGCGCTGGTGTTCGCGGCCGCCTGCGCCTCGGCGGGTGCCTTTTCGGCCGCCTGGATCGCGACGGGGTCCACGCGATCCGGATGCCGCTTCGAAAGCACGATGCCGCCGGCAACGACGACGAACAGCGCCGCGAAAACACCGTAACCCATCTGCTTTCGCCGTTGACCGATGTCCGTTTTGTCGGCGGCGACGGCTGGGGATTTCGGGGGCTCCGGCGTCGCCGCCGCGATGAAACGGATCCCGGACTTCGACGGGATCGGAATCTTTCCGCGTCATCGCGCGACGCTCCGGCGTGCGCGTCGGCGCCGGCGCAGCGCTCGGCGGCGGCGCAACGCGGCGGCGCAACGCTCGGCGATGGCGCAACGCACGGCGGCAACGCGCGGAAATTCCGCAGGTCCGCGGCCATCGCCTGCGCGTTGGCGTAGCGCTCGTCCGGAACTTTGGCCATTGCCTTGGCGACGATAGTCGTCGAATGCGGGCGGGATGCCCTTGTTGCGAGTGCTCGGGGCGGCCGGCACTGCGTTGATCACCTGGTCCAGCACGGTCTTGAGATCGCCGCCGGTGAACGGCGTGAATCCGGTAACCATCTCGTAGAGCACGGTGCCCAGAGAGAAGATGTCGGAGCGGCCGTCCACCTTGTGCCCGGCGATCCGCTCGGGCGACATGTATTTCGGCGATCCGAAAGCCGTGCCGACCAAGCGTGCGGCCGCCCGTCGGCAACAGCGCAATGCCGAAGTCGGTGATCTTGACCCCGCCGTTGTCGAGCACCATGATGTTTGCGGGCTTGATGTCGCGGTGCACGACTCCGTTCTCGTGCGCGAACGCGAGGCCGTCGGCAACCTGCGCGACGATGTCCGCGATCCGTTCGGGCGGGAGAACGACGCCCGAGTCGAGGATTTCGCGCAACGACCGGCCTTGCAGGAACTCCATGGCGATATAGGCGGAGCCATTGCTTCTGCCCACGTCGTGGATCGTGACGATGTTGGGATGATTGAGGCGCCCGGCGGACTTGGCTTCGCGGAAGAACCGCTGTTCGAATGCCGCGGCCTCCTCCGCCGACAGGTCGAGGCCGACGGTCTTGATGGCCACGGTGCGATCGATCAGCGGGTCGCGCGCCTTGTACACGACGCCCATCGCGCCGCGGCCGAGTTCCCCGGTGATTTCGTAGCGGCCAAGCAGATCGGGTGGCATGGGTGTGTCAGCGACTGCGTTTAGCCGAAGTGCCCCACCGGACGGGCGGGCGCGTGAGGCGCAACGTTAGAGTCCCGCTTTGCCGCGGTCAAGGCACAAAACGTGCTTTTGCCGCGCAGCCTCCGAGGCGATTCGGATCTCGTCATCGTGCAATACTCGATCCCTCGAACGCATCGGTGTCAGGGAGCCAACTTCGCGTTCGAGTCACGAAAACCAGCGATTCTTGCGGCATGGCACATAATTTTATCGAAATGGCGGCGGTCACCGATGCGGGGAGCGTGCGCCAGTTCAACGAGGACTGCGTTATGACCGACTCCCGGATCGGGGTGGCGGTCCTGGCTGACGGCATGGGGGGACACCGTGCCGGCGAGGTCGCCAGCCATATGGCTGCGCAAATCATCTTCAGCGACCTCCAGTCCCAGGGTCCCCAATTCCAGTCAGGCGCGAGCCCGCATTCGCCATTGAAGGCTCTCGACCGAAGCATAAATCGCGCCAATAAGGCAGTCTTTGAGGCAGCGCAAGCGCAGTCCACCTACCACGGCATGGGCACCACGGTGGCGCTGGCCGTGTTTTACGACGATCGTGTCGCCTTGGGCCACATCGGCGACTCGCGCGTCTACCGGCTCCGGAACGACGCCTTGCAGCTTCTTACGCGGGACGATTCGCTGCTCCGCGACCAGATCGAGCTTGGCCTCATCTCGGCGGAGGATGCGCGCGATTCGCACAACCGCAGCCTGGTGACGCACGCGCTGGGCATCGCGAAACGCATCCATGCGCACGTGCGCGAGGACGACGCGTCGCCCGGTGACATCTTCGTGCTTTGCTCCGATGGCCTCAACGACCTCGTCGACGATGCCGACATCGAGCTGATCGTGCGCGCCCTCAAGTCGAACCTGCCGCTCGCCGCGAAGCACCTGGTCCAGGCGGCAAAGGACAACGGCGGTTACGACAACGTCTCGGTGATCCTTGCCAGGGTAGGCAAGCCGCTGCCGGCCGCGAATCTCCGGCGATGGATCGCCCGGCGGTTCCGCTGGCTCAGGTGACAGGGCCCGGGCACGCGTATGGCAAAGCTGGTGGTAAGCAGAGGCGGATCCATCGTTCACCAGAGCTTTCTCGAGCAGGAGCGGGTGAACGTCGGCCGCGAATCCCATAACCATGTCGTGATCGACGATCCGGCGGTGGATGCCGAGCATGCCGCCATCGTCGCGGTCGGCAACGACCATATCCTCGAGGACCTGGGGAGCGTCTACGGCACTTTCGTGAACGGCACGCGCGTGCGCAAGCACATCCTGCAGCACGGCGACGTGATCGAGTTCGGCGCGCACTACCTGCGGTACATGAATCCGAAGGCGTCGGCGGACCGGGACCTCGAGCGCACGATGCTGATCACGGGGCTGGGGGGCACCGCCGTTGGCGGCGAGCGCGAATCCGGTCCGCCGAAAGCCGCGGGCGTGTCGTCCACACGCCTCCCGAGCGTCAAATTTCCGAAGGGGCGGATCCGGGTGATGGCCGGAAGCGGCGCCGGCGACGCGATCGAGCTCGACCGGGTGGTCGCCACGTTCGGCCGTTCCGGCGATCATCTGGCGGTGATTGCGCGACGTCCGCACGGCTATTTCATCACCCATGTGGAGGGGCGCAACTACCCGCGCGTCAACCGTCAATCCATCGGCAAGGAAGCGCGCGCCCTGCGCCACGGCGACGTCATCGAGGTGGGGGACTGGCAGCTGGAATTTCTGCTCGACTAGGCGTCCGCGTTCGCAGTCGCGACGATTCCGTCCGCCACGAGCAAATCGATCTCGGCGTCCGTGCAGCCGCATTCGCGCAGCAGCTCGCGCGTGTGCTCGCCGAGGAGCGGCGCCGGGCGGTCGACGCGCGTCGGCGTGGCCGAGAAGTGGATCGGGCAGCCGAGCGCCTTGGTCGGACCCGCCTCTGGATGGACGAGATCGACGACCATTCCCCGGGCGAGCGTCTGCGGATGCGTCAGCGCTTCGCCCAGTGTGTGGACCGGTCCGGCCGGGACGCCGGCGGCGTCGAGGAGCGCGAGCCATTCGGCGCGCGTCTTGCGTGCGAGCACGTCATTCATCGCCGTCACGAGCGCGGGCAGGTTCTGCATGCGCGCGGTGTTCGTCGCGAAACGCGCATCGACGCGCCACTCCGGATGACCCAGGACGTCGGCGATGCGCTCCCAGTTCGATTGGTTCGCGCCGCCGATGTTGATCCAGCCGTCGCTCGTCCTGAAGGCCTGGTAAGGCGCCGTCAGGATGTGCGCGGAGCCCAGCGGTCCCGGCGACTCGCCGGTCGCGAAGAAGCTCGCCGCGTGCCAATACGTCTGCTGCAGCGCCGCCTCCATCAGCGACGTGTCGACGATCTGCCCGCGGCCCGTCTTCAAGCGATGCGCGTAGGCGGCGAGGATGCCGACGGTCGCCAGGATGCCGGCGTTGATGTCGGACACGGGATTGCCCGTTTTCACCGGGGGCCGTCCGGCCTCGCCGGTGATCGACATGAGGCCGGCAAACCCCTGCGCGACGAGGTCGAAGCCGCCGCTGTCCGCGAGCGGGCCGTCGCGTCCGAAGCCGGTGATCGCGCAGTAGATGAGCGCCGGATTTTCGGCGGCGAGCACGTCGTACGACAGGCCCAGCCTGTCCATCGTGTCGCGCCGGAAGTTCTCGATCAGCACGTCGGCCGTGCGCACCATCCGCAGCAGGAGGTCGCGGCCCTCCGGACGCTTGAGGTCGAGCGCGATGCCGCGCTTGCCGCGATTGACGATCAGGAACGGCGCCGAGATGCCGTTGACGCGCGGTTCCCGATATCCGCGCGCATCGTCGCCGCCGGCGATCTTCTCGACTTTGATCACGTCCGCGCCGAGATCCGCGAGCATCGCGCCGCAGGTGGGTCCCGCCATGATCTGTGCGAGCTCCAGCACGCGCATGCCCGCGAGCGGACCCGGGTGAGGCGGGGCAGGAATGGCTGCGTTCATTTGCCGCGGAAATCGGGCTTGCGCTTGGCGAGGAACGCGGCGTAGCCGATGCGGAAATCCTCGGTGTCGAAGCAGTCGAAGCACTCGTCGCGCTCCTTGCCGACAACGGCCGAGGGTCCGCGAGCCGGAGCGCGAATTTCTTGTGCCAGCGTGCGACCAGCGGAGCCCCGTCGGCGATGCGTTCGGCGGTCGCGCGCGCCTCGGCCGCGACCTCGGCATCGGGCACGACGCGCGTCACGAGGCCTTTTTCCTTCGCTTCGGCGGCGTCGAGGATGCGGCCTTCGAGCAGCAGTTCGAGCGCGACGGCTTTCCCGACGAGATCCACCAGCGGCGCCATCTCGGCGTACGCCATCACGAGTCCCAGGTTCTTGATCGGTGCGCCGAAGCGGCTCGACGCGCCGCAGATCCGCAGGTCGCACAGCGCGGCGATCTCGAGGCCGCCCCCCACGCAGATGCCGTGGATCTGCGCGACCAGCGGGTGGCGGCAGGCGGCCAGCGCGTGCGCCGTGGCGTGCATGGCGGCGCCGTATGCGATGGCCTGTGCCTTGTTGGCGCGCTCGGTCGCGAATTCGCCGATGTCGTTGCCGGGGGAAAACGCCCTCTCGCCGGCGCCGCGGACGATGATGCAGCGAACGCTGTCGTCGGCAGGAGAGCGCATCGATCGCCGCGCCCAGTTCGATCCACATCGCCTTGGTCAGCGCGTTGAGCTTGGCCGGCCGGTTCAGCACGACGGTGGCGATGGCGCCGTCGCGCGCGACGTCGATCAGTCCGTCCACACGATGCCTAGCGATAGAAAAGGTTGACGAGACCGAGGCCGGTCACCGGCACGTAGGTGACGAGCAGCAGCACGGCCAGCAGTACGGCGATGAACCAGATGTTGACGCGCGTGACGGCCCAGATCGACTCCTTGGCGATCGAGCTCGCGACCATCAGCACGCTCGCCACGGGCGGCGTCTGCTGGCCGATGCCGAGGTTCACGGTGACGATGAGGCCGAAGTGCACGGGATCGATGCCGACCGCCTTGACGAGCGGCATGACCACCGGCACGACGAGGATGATCGCCGCCGCCGAATGCAGGAACATGCCGAGCAGCAGGAACAGCACGTTGAGGAGCGCCAGCACGAGCCACTTGTTGCGCGTCATCTCCGACACGGCGTGCGCGAGCGCCTGCGGCGCCTGCACTTCGGTGAGATACGTGCCGAGGAGCGCGCTGGTCGCGACGAGCAGCATCACCACGGCGGTCTGGATCGCGCCTTCGATGATCGCCTGCCGCAGGTGCCCGATATTGAGCTCGCGGTAGATGAGGAGGCCCACCGCAAGTGCCGCCACCACGGCGAGCGCGGCGCCCTCGGTCGCCGTCACCACGCCGCCGAAGATGCCGCCGAGGATGATGATGGGGAGCAGGAACGCCCACAGCGCCTCGCGCGCGGTGCTGCGCACGCGCTGCCACGAGAACGCCTCTTCGCGCGGCAGGTTGTAACGGCGCGCCAGCGCGTAGGCCATGCCCATGAGGCCGATGCCGCCGATGATTCCCGGCACGATGCCGGCGACGAACAGCTGGACGACCGAGGTCTCCGCCATCACGGCATACAGGATCATCGGGATCGACGGCGGAATGATCACCGCGAGCGTCGCCGCGGACGACATCACCGCTGCGGCAAAGGGTGCCGGGTACCCCTTGGCCTTCATTCCGGGGATGAGGATGGAGCCCAGTGCGGCGACGTCGGCAACCGCCGAGCCCGAGATCTCGGCGAAGAACAGCGACGCGCCGATCGACACGTGCGCGAGGCCGCCGCGGATCCAGCCGAACAGCGACGACGCAAAGGCAATCAGCCGGCGCGAGATTCCCGACGCGTTCATGATCGCGCCCGCCAGAATGAACAGGGGGATCGCAAGCAGCGGGAAGCTCGTCGCCCCGTTGTAGGTGACGATGGCCAGGTTCGGCAGGATGCCCATCCCGTGGGTCGCGACCATCGCGATACAGCGCGACGACGCCGAGCGCGACGGCGATCGGCACGTTGATCAGCACGAGGGCGAGCACGGCGGCGAAAAGTCCGAGCATGATTCCCATCGCGCAGTCCCTAGTGCAGACCGTCGGCCAGCGCGACGCCGCCGGCGGCGTCCGGCGGCTCGGTCGCGACGAGGAGGTCGGCGAGGTGCGTGACCTCGGCGATCACGATCAGCGCCGCGGAGATCGGAATGACCGATTGCACGACGCTCATCGGCACCCACGACAGGCTCACCATCGAGTCGGTCGCCAGGATCGGCAGGATCGACGCCCCGATGCTGCCCAGCAGCACGAAGAATGCGATCACGATGAGCTGGGCCGCTATCGAGAGCAGGCGCCGCGCCCGCCACGGGAGCGCTTCGACCAATTCGGGGCAGCCGATGTGGGCGCGCCGCACCGAGGCGAGCGCCGCGCCGTAGAACGTGAGCCACGCGAGCAGCACCGACGCCAGCTCGTCGTACCAGGGGAGCGCATGCCCGAGTGCGCGGAACACCACGCCCAGCGTAACCTCGACGAACAGCGCGACCATCAGCGCGCCGACGACCCACTCGAGGATCCGGCCGTAACGCGAGCGAAACAACGCGAGCGCGGCGGCGGTGCCCGCCCGGACCGGCGTCGGCGCCACCGATTATTTCCCGAGCGCGACGGCGCGGTCGATCGCGTCCTTGGCGCCGGGGACTTCCTTGCCGAATTCCTCGTAGATAGGCTTGCTCGCGCCGATGAATGCATCCTTGTCGACGTCGTTGACCTGCATGCCCGCCTGCTTCAGCTTCACGAGCAGGTCGGCGTCGTCCTTCTCCGCCGTCTCGTAGACGTAGGCCTGCGTCTCCTTCGCGGTGTCCTCGAGGATCTTCCGCACGTCCGGCGGCAGCGTCTCCCACTTCGTCTTGCCGACGGTGAGGTACGCGGGCGTGTACACGTGTCCGGTGAGCGACAGGTACTTCTGCACCTCCTGGAATTTCGCCGAGTAGATCTGCGTGAACGGGTTCTCCTCGCCGTCCATCACCCCGGTCTGCAGCGCGGTGAACACCTCGGAGAACTTCATCGGGCTCGGGTTCGCGCCGTAGGCCTGGAACATCTTCACCCGCCACTTGCCTCCGGGCACGCGGAGCTTGATCCCGGCGAGATCGGCCGGCGCCTTGATCGGTCGTTTGCTGTTGGTGATCTGGCGAAAGCCGTTTTCCCACACCGCCAGCACCTTGAGCCCCTTCTTTTCGGCCTCGGGCTCGAGCTTCGCCCAGAAGATTTCCTTCTCGATCCTGCTGCCATGTGCGCGCGGTCCTTGACGAGGTAGGGCATCTCGAAGATCCCGAACAGATCCACCTGCGAGCTCATCACCGTCGACGGCAGCGCCATGTCAAGGGTGCCGAGCTTGAGCTTCTGCATCATTTCCTCGTCGCTGCCGAGCTGGCTCGAGCCGTAGGCGACGACCTTCGCCTTGCCGCCGAGTTTCGCGTTGGCACGCTTCGCGTACTCGTCGGCGCTCTTCTGGAACAGCGAGCCGGGCTCGCCGACGTGGCCCAGCTTCACCTCGATCTGCGCAAGCGCTGGCGCGGCGGCGGCAAGCAGCGCGAATCCGCAAAGCGCCGAAAGCGTCGATCTGCAATCCATCACGATGCACCTCCTCACGATTGTTGTCGCTTGCGCCGCGGCGCTCATGCGGCCCGCTTTTGCGCTGTCGTCGTTGCCGTTGTTCCGGGATGTTGCAGGCATTCGAGGGCTTCCCCGACGCCGCCCTTGCGGTGCGGCACATCGCGAAGCGCGAGACCCATCTCGACGCCGCACAGCGTGCCGCACAGCATGAGATCGTTGAACCAGCCGAGGTGACCGATGCGGAACACGCGTCCCGCGAGCTTGCCGAGCCCGGTCCCGAGCGACAGGTCGTAGCGGGCGAGAATTTCCTTGCGCAGCGCATCCGCGTCGTGGCCTTCCGGCATCATCACCGCGGTCAGCGAATTGCTGTACTCGGCGGGATTGCGGCACAGCACCTCGAGACCCCATGCGCGCACGGCACGGCGCGTGGCCTCCGCGTGCCGGGCGTGGCGCGCGAACACGTTGGCGAGGCCTTCCTCGCGCAACATCGCGAGCGCTTCGTGCAAGCCGTAGAGGAGGTTGGTGGCGGGCGTCGACGGGAAATAGCCCTGGCGGTTCATCGCGATCGTCTCGTCCCAGCGCCAATACGAGCGCGGGAGCTTCGCCTGCTTGCCCGCGGCGAGCGCCTTGTCGCTGACCGCGTTGAACGACAGGCCCGGCGGCAGCATCAGCCCCTTCTGCGAGCCCGCAACGGTGACGTCCACGCCCCATTCGTCATGGCGGTAGTCGATCGATGCAAGCGACGAAATCGTGTCGACCATCAACAGTGCGGGATGTCCGGCGCGGTCGATCGCCTGGCGAATTTCGGCGATGCGCGATGCAACGCCGGTCGATGTCTCGTTGTGAACGGCGAGCACCGCCTTGAGGGCGCGCGTCTTGTCCTCGGCGAGCTTCGCTTCGACCAGCGCGGGGTCGACGCCGCTGCGCCAATCGCCGGGGACGAAGTCGACGACCAGGCCCAGTCTCTCCGCAAGGGCCCGCCACAAGGTCGCGAAGTGCCCGGTCTCGAACATCAGCACGCGATCGCCGGGCGAGAGCGTGTTGACGAGCGCCGCTTCCCACGCGCCGGTGCCGGAGGCCGCATAGGTGACGATCGGGCTCGCCGTCCGGAAGACGTCCTTCAGCCCGTCGAGAATTTCGTGCGTCAGGCGCGCGAACTCCGGCCCGCGATGATCGATCGTCGGCCGGTCGATCGCGCGGAGCACCCGGTCCGGCACGTTGGTGGGACCGGGGATCTGCAGGAAATGGCGCCCGGATGGGTGCGCGTCGAGCTGGAACATGGTGCCTCCGGGGGGAATCGCGCGGACGAATCCGGCGAATTCTTCTATGCGAAAGGTATCATAATCCCTGTTCGCGTCGCGCGGCCGTGACGCACCTTGACCGTGAACGCACCCGAAACCAAGCCGCTCGTGTTCCAGCCTGGTAGCGCCGCCAGCGACCTCGCGCGGCGATTGCGCGGCGCGGTGGCGGGCGAGGTCATGTTCGATCGCGCGTCGCGCGGCCGCTATGCAACGGACGCGTCGATCTACCAGGTCGAGCCTCTGGGCGTCGTGGTGCCGCGCTCCGATGCCGACGTGCGCGCGGCGTTCGATGTCTGCCGCGAACTCGGCGTGCCGCTCCTTCCGCGCGGCGCCGGCAGCTCGCAGTGCGGGCAGACGGTGGGCGCGGCGCTCGTCGTCGATCACGGCAAGCATCTCAACCGCGTCGTCGCGTTCGACAAGGACCAGCGCACGGTCACCGCGGAGCCCGGCATCGTCCTCGATGCGCTCAATGCGTGGCTGAAGCCGCACGGGCTGTGGTTCCCGGTCGACGTCAGCACGTCGGCGCAGGCGACGCTGGGCGGGATGGCCGGCAACAACTCGTGCGGATCGCGTTCGATCGCCTACGGCAACATGGTGCACAACGTCCTGGCGATCGACGCGCTTCTCGCCGACGGCACGACGGCGCGTTTCGGACCGGATGCGGAGATGGCGCATGCGCCGCCGAAGGTGCGCGCGCTCGTGGAGGCGTTGCGCGCCATCGGCAACCGCGAGCGCGACGAAATCGCGGCCAGGGTGCCGACGGTGCTGCGCCGGGTGGGCGGCTATAACATCGACGTCTTCCATCCGGTCAGCGAGCGGCCCTACACCGCCGACGCAAGCGTCAACTTCGCGCATCTTCTCGTCGGCAGCGAGGGGACGCTCGCGTGGACGCGTGAATTGACGCTGAAGCTCGCGCCGCTGCCGACGCATCGGGCCCTCGGCGTCGTCAGTTTTCCGACGCTCCATCGCGCCATGGAATGCGCGCGCAACATCGTCCTGCTCGGGCCGTCGGCGGTGGAACTGGTCGACCGGACGATGATCGACCTCGCGCGCGGGAATCCTGCGTTCCGACCGGTCATCGACGCGGCGCTCGTCGGCGAGCCGGAGGCGATCCTGCTGGTCGAGTTCATGGGCGAAACCGCCGACGTTCCGGTGCGGCGCGTCGCCGACCTCGCGGCGCTGATGGGCGATCTCGGACTGCCGGACCGCGTCGTCAGGATGGTCGACGCCGGCGCCCAGAAGGCGTTGTGGGA
The DNA here is from genome assembly GCA_963816925.1 of uncultured beta proteobacterium. Lineage (GTDB taxonomy): Bacteria > Pseudomonadota > Gammaproteobacteria > Burkholderiales > Casimicrobiaceae > CAIWHR01. The sequence goes on from CAWFMY010000038.1 coordinate 30,654, forward strand.
CGTGCGCAAGGCGGGCCTCAATATCATGATGAGCATGCGCGGCGACGGCAAGCCGGTGTCGTTCATCGAGGACTGCGCGGTCCCGCTCGAACACCTGGCCGATTACGTCGACCGCCTGACGGAAGTGTTTCGCAAGCACGGAACGCGCGGCACCTGGTATGCGCATGCGTCGGTCGGCACGCTGCACGTGCGGCCGATCCTCGACATGCGGCGCGACGGCGCGGCGAAGATGCGGGCGATTGCCGAAGAGGCGAGCGCCATGGTCCGCGAGTACAAGGGCGCGTTCTCCGGCGAGCACGGCGACGGCCTCGTGCGCAGCGAGTGGGTCGCGTGGCAGTTCGGGTCGCGGCTCACGCGGGCGTTCGAGGAAATCAAGGCGCTGTTCGACCCCGCGGGCCTCATGAATCCCGGCAAGATCGTGCGGCCTTCGCGGATGGACGACCGCGCGCTGTTCCGCTTTCCGCCCGGGTATCGAACGCTGCCGATCACCACCGCGCTCGACTGGTCGGCGTGGAACGTCGACTACGATCCCGCCGACGAATGTCCTGTCGGCGCCGGGGACCGGCACGGACCCCGCGCAGGGGTTCGGCAAGGCCGTGGAAATGTGCAACAACAACGGCCACTGCCGGAAGTTCGACGCCGGCACGATGTGCCCCAGCTATCGCGTCACGCGCGACGAGATCCATCTCACGCGCGGGCGCGCGAACACGCTGCGTCTCGCGCTCTCGGGCCAGCTCGGCGCCGATTTCGCGTCGCCGGCCGTGCGCGACGCGCTCGATCTCTGCGTGGGCTGCAAGGGCTGCCGCCGCGAGTGCCCGACCGGCGTCGACATGGCGAAAATGAAAATCGAGTTCAACCATCAATGGCACCGCGCGCACGGCCTGCCGTTCAAGGATCGCGCGATCGCGTTCCTGCCGCGGTGGGCGCCGTGGGCCGGTCGCATGCCGTGGCTCGCGAACCTGCGCGACGCGCTGCCCGGCCTCGCCCGCGTTTCCGAGAAATGGACCGGCCTGTCGGCACGACGGTCGCTGCCGCGCTGGCGGCGCGACGCATTCCTGCGCGCGCAGGGCGAAGGTGACGCCACGGCAGACGTCGTGCTGTTCGTCGACACGTTCACGAACTATTTCGAGCCGGAAAACGCCCACGCGGCGCTCGCGGTGCTGAAGGCGGGAGGCTACCGGGTCGCCGTCGCGCGAGCAGCCGCGAACGACGCCGAGCCCGTGCGTCCGCTGTGCTGCGGGCGGACGTTTCTCGCCGCGGGCCTGGTCGACGAGGCGAAGCGCGAGGCGCGCCGCATGATCGCGGCCCTCGCGCCGCACGTCGAGCGCGGCGCGTGGGTCGTCGGGATCGAGCCGTCGTGCCTGCTGTCGCTGCGCGACGAGTTCCTGGTGATGGGGCTGGGGGACGCCGCCAGGCGCCTGGGCGAGAAAGCGCTGCTCATCGAGGAATTCCTCGCGCGCGAGAACGCGGCGGGAAGGCTGCGGCTGCCGCTCGTCGCGCTGCCGGAAAAGCGGGCGCTCCTGCACGGCCACTGCCACCAGAAGGCGTTCGACGCGCTCGCGGCGACGAAGACCGTCCTGCAATTGATCCCGGGTCTCGCGGTCGAGGTCGTCGAGTCGAGCTGCTGCGGCATGGCCGGCAGCTTCGGCTACGAGGCCGCGCACTACGACATCTCGATGCGCATGGCGGAGCTGTCGCTGCTGCCCGCGCTGCGCGAGGCGGATCCCGCGACGCTGATCGTCGCCGACGGCACGAGCTGCCGCCATCAGATCGCCGACGGCATGCGGGCAAGCGGCGGAAGAGCGGCTGTGCACGTGGTCCGCGCGCTCGAGCGCGCGCTCGTTCACTGAGACACCCAGTGAGGCATCATGCGAAGACTGACGATCGTTTCCATGCGACGCATCGCGACCGCGCTGTTGCTGGCGGCGATTTCCAGCGCTCCGGCGATGGCCGACCCGATCGAAGTGTTTCACGCGGACTCGCTCGCCGGCCCGATGCGCGAGGTGAAGAAGGCATTCGAGGCAAGGCACGCGAATGTCACGATCGCGCTCACGTCCGGCGTGTCGCGCGACCTCGCCGGGCGCATCCTGAAGGGAGATCGCTGCGACGTGTTCGCACCGTCGTCGCCGGCGGTCATCGACCAGGACCTGATGGGCAAGAAGGTCGCGGGCACGGACCTCGACGCGGCGACCTGGTACGTCGTGTTCTCCGCCAACGAAATGGTCGTCATCACGGCCAAGGGCAATCCGCTCGGAATCCGCAGGATCGCCGACCTCGCCGGTCCGCAGGTGAAGTTCGCGCGCATCACGGGCGAGAAGGATCTCGCCACCAACCGCACGATCGAATTCGTGAAGCGCGCCGCGGCGGCGGAGGGAGTGGAAAACCTCGCGCAGAAGATCATCGACAGCGCGCCGTCCGACCCCGCGAATCCCGTCACCGTTCCCGGCCTCGTCGCCGCCGTCAAGGAAGGCCGGGCGAGCGCGGGGATCGTCTACTACTCGGCGGCAGTCGCCGCGCGCAACGATGTCGACATCGTCCGCTTTCCGGACAGCGTCAACCTGAGCGACTCGATCCGCAACGCGGCGACGGTGCCAGCGACCGCCCGCGACACGAAAAACGCGATGGAATTCGTCGCGTTCCTGCTGTCCGCCGAGGCGCAGGGCATCCTGAAGGAGACCGGGCAGCCGCCGGTCGTGCCCGCCCTTCGCAGGGGCGCCGTGCCCGCCGACATTCGCTGATTCGTTGCTCCGACACCGGATTGCGGCGCGGGCCCCGAACGCAAGCCGGCGGGATGCCTCGTGCGCCGTTCGAGGCGCCCTGAAAGGAGGACGATTTCGGGATCGCGGCCGCTCGTTACTGACTCGCCGTGATCCCGCCGTCGACGTAGAGGATCTGCCCCGTGATGAACGCCGAAGCGCCGCCGCACAGGAACAACGTGGGGCCGACGACGTCGTCGACTTCGGCGATGCGTCCCAGCGGAATGCGCTCGACGAGTTTCGCGTAAATCTCCGGGTCGGTGAGCCAGCGCCCGGCCAGCGGCGTGCGAACGACGGTCGGCGCCACGCCGTTCACCTGGATGCCGTGGGGCGCGAGCTCCATCGCATGCTGCTTCACCAGCAGCGCAAGCCCGCCCTTGCTGCTGCAATAGGCGGAGTGCCCGCGGCCACGCAATGCCAGCTGCGCGCGCACCGACAACTGATGCACGTGCCGGCCGCCGCGGCCGGCGGCGATCTGCGCGCGCGCAACCGCCTGGCCGAGAAACATCGCCGCCTTCAGGTTGACGTCGAGGATTTCGTCGAACGCATCTTCAGTCACCTCGAGCAGCGGCTGTTCGTGCTGAGCGCCGAGACTGTTCACGAAGATGTCGACTCCGCCATGCCGGTTGGCGACGGTGTCGACCGCCGTACGGATCGATTCGACGGAACGGGCGTCGAGCGTGACGGCGCTTGCCTTGGCGCCGGCGGCGACGAGTGCGGCGACTTGCGCGGCCGCCTTCGCTTCGTCGCGTCCGGCAACGACGACGGAGGCGCCGCGCGCTGCCAACGCCTGCGCAATCGCCGCGCCGATGACGCCATACCCTCCGGCGACCAGGGCCACCTTGCCGTCGAACCTCTCGCCGGCATTCGTCGAATGCACTGGGTCAGACATCGAGCGCGCTCTTCTTGCCGAACAATCCGCGTGCGCGCAACGTAACCACCGCGATGAACAGCAGGTACATCGACAGCAGCGACCATTCGGACGCATAGGAGCCGGTCAAGCCCACGACCATTCCGACCATCAGCGCGGCGACGACCGCGCCCCAGAAACTCCCTACGCCACCGAGGACGATGATCAGGAAAGCGGGTACGACGGCATCGACGCCCACGTGTGGCCGCATGCCCCAGATCGGCGCCATCACGACGCCGGCGAGGCCGGCCAACGCGACGCCGAGCGCGAACACGGCCAGGCGCAGCCGTGCAAGGTTGATCCCGAGCGCGCGGACGATCTCGGCGTCGTGGGCGCCGGCCTTGATGATCGCGCCGTAGGGAGTCTTTTCGAGAAACAGCCAGAGCGCCAGGATCGCCAGCGGCCGCGAAGCCGCACGCGAATAGCCGGTAACTCGACCACGCGAGATCACCGACCAGAAATGCGCCGGTGATCGCGTCAGGTAGCGGCAGTTGTTTCTCGGTCGACCCCCACAGCGCGCGGATCAGTTCCTCGATGACCAGCGCGGCGCCGAAGGTCAGCAACAAGCCGTAGAGCGGGTCCTTGCCGTAGGTGCGCCGCAGCGCGATTTCGAGCACGACGCCGGCGGCGCCCACGACCAGCGGCGCCATCAACAGAGCGATGCCATAGCGCCACGCCAACGGCGGATCCACCCAGCCCGCGACGGGAATCCACGGGGCCGACGCCTGCGGTGCGATGATCGTCAGCGCAACATACATGCCGAGCGCGAAGAACGACCCGTGCGCGAGGTTGATCGTCTCCATCAGACTCACGACGAGCATGAACCCGAGCGCGATCAGCGCGAACAGCAGACCGAGCGACGCGCCGTTGACGAGGTGGGGCAGCAGCGACGACATCGGAAGATCAGGGGCGAGGCCGCATCAGGATCGCATGATGGCGGTGCCTCACCCCTTGTCCCCTGTTATTGCTCGTACGTCGGCGTCGCGTCGTAGGACTCGAGCTTGCAGGCACCTGCTGCCTCCGGATCCTCGACTTCCTTCGGCGGCAGTTTGGCAAGAATCCGGAAGATGTCGTCCTTTTCCGCTGGCGTATCGTTGTACGTCGCCATGTAGATCGTCTGCTGCAACTGGTGCGTGGCCGGATTCATGTAGGCATCGAAGTCCTGCATGCGGTCGCGCGCGGACACCTTGAGGTTTTCGAGCTCCTTGATGATCTTGATGTTGTTGGTCGAGCCCGCGCGCTCGGTCGCCCGCAGCAGCTCGCGCGTCGCCATGTAGCCGTTGTAATAGGTGTTTCCGGGAACCTTGATCTGCACGCCGGGGTAGGTCGTCTGATAGGCCGCGACGAATTCCTTGACGCCGGGCAGGTCGAGCCGGTAATACCAGTTGGTGCCGAACACGCCGAAGATCGCATCCGGCCCCAGGCCGTAGACGTCGGGCCAGTCCTGCTGGTTGTTGATCCACGCGGGGCTCTTGTTCATCTTGAGCTGAACGACCTGCTGGCGCAGCGACTTGATGTCGTCGCCGCCGACGGCGGCCGCGACAACCGCCGGCTTGATCTGCTGGATCTTGAGCAGGTATGACGAGAAGTCGCGCGTGTTCTGCGGTACCAGCAGTTCCTCGACGATCTTGCCGCCGTTGGCCTCGACGATCGTGCGCATGGCTTTCGCCGTGCTGTGGCCCCACACGTAGTCGTTGGTCAGCATCACCCAATTCTTGCCGTTGACGGCCATCGCGTTCTTGACGATCGCGAGCGCGAAGTTGGTGCCGTTGCCGTCCCAGACGAACTTGACGCGGTGGCAGTCCTTCCCCGCCTCGGTGGGCGAGCTCGAATTCGTGTTGAGGTAAATGCACCCGTATTTCTGCGCGACCTGCGAAATGGCATTGGCGACGCCGGAATGGAGCGCGCCGACAAGGTACGTCGACGTCGTTGCGCGTGATCAGGCGCTCGGCGATGCGCGACCCGGTCGCAGGCGTCGTTTCCGAGTCCATGTGGATCGCCTCGATCGGCCGGCCGAGCACGCCGCCCTTGGCGTTGAACTCCTTGATGGCCATCATCGCGCCGAGCCGCTCGTCCATGCCGCTCGCGGCATACTGGCCGCTCGCGTCCATCGTGAGGCCGATGACAATGGGCTTCTTCTGCGCCGCCTGTGCCCACGCGTGATGCACCTTCCACGGCCCGAAGAACGTGGCTGCGCCCGCGCCCAGCGTCAGCGCCTGCAGCAGCGAACGGCGCGAGGTACTCGTCGTCGATGATTGCGCGTCCGGCGTGTCGTGCGGGTTGTGCTGTTCATGCTCGTCCATGTCGACTCCTCCTGGCAATTATTTGAGCGAACACACTTCCATTCCGCCGTTCATCGGCGTGGAATGTTTGGATTGCGGGCAACCGGTGTCGAGCGGGTCGCAGTCCGGCGCCGCGCGGGCCGCCGTTCTGCCTGCGCGTAACCGACGGCCATGACCAGCGCTTGTGCGATGCACAACGGCGCAACGAGCGAGCGGAACGGTTGGGCAAGATCGTCGCCGACGTCGAAGCGCACGCGAGCAGCGCCGGCCAGCGGCGAAACGGGCTGGTCGGTGATTGCGATGACGGGCACGCCGCGCGCGGCGCAAACATCGGCGGTTTCGATGACATCGGGCGCATAGTTGCGGAAGCTGGCAACCACCAGCACGTCGTCGCGTCCCACCGCGGCCGCCTGCTGGCGCAGCATTCCCCCGACATTGTCGAGCAGGAGCGCCGGCAGCTCGAGCTGCGCCAACGCATACGACAGGTACGAGGCGATCGGGAATGCACGTCGCTGGGCAAGCAGGAACACCGTTCCGGCCGCGAGCAGGAGCATGGCCGCCTCGCCGAGGAGATCGGAGCGTTCGTGGTCGCGCAACCGCTCGAGATCGGTGATCGCCGCGGCGATCAGCGGCGCCATCACGCTGCCGCGGTCGCGGCCCTCGCGGCGCAGGGTCGCGATGCGTTCGCGGTAAGGCGCCGAGCGCGCCAGGAGCCACTCCCGATAGACCTGCTGCAGGGCGGAAAATCCGTCATAGCCGAGGGCATTGGCGAAGCGGACGACGGCGGACGGCGGGACCCGCGCCTCGCGCGCGACATGGGCCACGGTACCGAGCGCGAAGGCATCGGGATTCCCGAGGGCGAACCGGGCGATATCCTGCAGGCGTGCGGGCAAGCCGGGGTAGGCGTCGGTGATCGCCTTTGCGAGATGTTCGTAGCGCGTGACGCCCGCCATCGCCATCTTGCCTCCCGCCGTCTGACGTCGTTACGGTGCCGCTGGCCTTGCCGCGGCAGAACGTTTATTCTAGCTTTGACGTAATTAGAACAGGAATTGCCGGCCGGTGCCAGTCCCTATGCCGACACGCCGATTACCGCGACGCTCCTGCCGCACGCGTCCCGCTGCCACTCGTGGCGCTGGCGTTGGCGCTGGCGACCGCGCCATGGTGGTTCGGGCGAATCGGCTTGTACCCCTATCTCGCGCTCGAGATCTCGATCTGGATGATCTACGCGCAGGGATACAACCTGCTGCTCGGGCATTCCGGGCTGCCGTCGTTCGGGCATGGCGCGTTCTTCGGGGTCGGCGCCTATGCGTTCGGCCTGCTGCAGAAGAGTGTCGGCGGCAATCTCTGGCTGGACCTCGCCGGCGCGGTCCTGGCGGCGGCACTTGCCGGTGCGGTCGTCGGTGCCTTCATATCGCACCGTCGCGGGATCTATTACGCGCTGCTGACGATCGCCTTCGGCCAGGTGTTTTGGTTCGTCGCGATCAAATGGCATTCGGTCACGGGCGGCGAGGATGGCCTGCTCAATCTCAAGCGTCCGGTCGCCGATTTCGGCGTGGCGGCGTTTCCGCTGAAATCAAATGAAGCATTGCTCGAATTCTGCGTGCTGGCGCTGGTGCTGGTCGTTTGGCTCTGCTGGCGCTTCGTTCATTCGCCGTTCGGCCGCGCGCTCGCGTGCATCCGCCAGAACGAGATGCGCGCGCGCTTCCTCGGCTACCGGGTCTGGCTCTGCAAATGGCTGGTGTTCGTCATTTCGACGGCGATAGCGGGATTCGCCGGTGCGCTGTTCGCGCTCGCGCAGCAATCGGCGTACCCGAACGTGATGAGCCTGCACCAATCGGGTTTCGTCGTGATGATGGTGTTGATCGGCGGAGGATTGACGAGCTTCTGGGGGCCGCTCGTCGGCGCGGCGTTTTTCATCCTCGCCCGGGACCTGCTCGGCGCCTATACCGAGACGTGGCTGCTCTGGTATGGGCTCCTGTTCATGGCGGTCGTGCTGTGGAAGCCGGAGGGCCTTGCCGGCATCGTCGGCGGCTTCCTCCATCGGCGGGGCGCGCCGCCATGACACTTTTCGTGGCGCAGGGTTTGCACAAGCGCTTTGGCGACCGCGTTGTGCTGGAACGAATCGACCTTGCCTTCGATGAAGGGACGCTGACCGGCATCATGGGACCCAACGGTGCCGGCAAGACCACGTGCTTCAACCTCCTGACCGGGCAGTTCGCCCCGGATCGCGGGCGCGTGCTGCTCGATGGCGCCGACATCACCGGCAAGTCGCCCGCGGAGATCGCGCGTCGCGGCGTCGCCCGGTCCTTCCAGGCGATCAGCCTGTTCGATCAGGAAACCGCGCTCGACAATGTGGTGGTCGCGCTGCCCCGGATGCGCGCGCGGGCGTTCGATGGCTGGCGCGACCGTTCGCGCGACACGGCGGCGCAGGATCGCGCGGCGGCGCTGCTGGCGCGGGTCGGAATGTCGGGGCGCGAAAGGGTGAAGGCCAGGGATCTTTCGTACGGCGAGCGGCGCGCGCTGGAAATCGCATTGGCGCTTGCCACCGAGCCGCGCATCCTGTTTCTCGACGAGCCGACGTCGGGCCTCGGCGCTGAAGGCACGGCCCGCCTCGCCGAGCTCGTCGCCGAGCTCAAGCGGACGCTGACGCTGGTCGTCATCGAGCACGACATGCGCTTCCTGTTCGGTCTCGTCGACATGTTGCACGTCATCCACTGGGGCCAGGTAATCGCGTCCGGCACGCCGGGGGCGTTGCGCGGCAATCCGTGGGTGCAACGCTCGGCGCTGGGAGCGGCATGATGCTGCACCTTGCCGGCATCGACACTTACTACGGCGAAACGCAAGTGCTGTTCGACGTCTCGCTGGACGTGGCTGCCGGCGAAGTCGTCGCGCTGCTCGGCCCGAACGGCGCCGGCAAGACGACGACGTTGCGCTCCATCCTGGGTCTCACGCCCGCGCGCCGCGGTCGTATCGCGTTTGCGGACGTGGACATTACCCGCCTGCCGACGCACGAGATCGCTCGCAAAGGGATCGGTTGGGTGCCCGACGATCGGCGTGTCGTGCCCTCGCTGACCGTCGCGCGCAACCTGTCGATAGCCAGCAAGCGCACGCCCTATCGCAGCTACACCATCGACGACTGCTGCGAGGTGTTCACGGCGCTGCCGCACCTGCTTCCGCGCGAGTGCGAAAACCTGTCGGGCGGCGAGTTGCAGATGGTGTCCATCTCTCGGGCACTGGTCGGCGGGCCCGGGCTCGTGCTGCTCGACGAGCCTTCGCAAGGTCTCGCCCCGAAGGTGGTGCAGGACGTGATGCGCACGATCGGCCGATTGAAGGCCGAGGGTGTGGCCACGCTCGTCGTCGATCAAAACGTGCGCACGGTGCTCGACGTCGCGGATCGCGTGTACGTGATGCGGCTGGGCCGCATTGTCCATTCGGGACCGGCCGCCGCGTTGCGTGATGACGACGCAGGGCGGCGCATGTGGCTGGGGATCGACTGATGGCGGGGCCGCTGCTGAAAGTCGCATCGCTCGTCAAGCGCTACCACGCACCGGGCTGGCCCGGCGCGAGACGTTCCGCCTCGAGGCCGATTTCACGGTCGATGTGCCGCGCACTATTGGTCTGCTCGGTCCAAACGGTTCCGGCAAGACAACGCTGTTCGAGCTCGTCACCGGGAGCAACCGACCGAGCGCGGGGCGAGTGCTCGTCGAAGGCCGCGACATCCATCGCGATCCGCTATCGCGAGCGCGACCGGCTCGCCATTCATTATCACCAGTCCTACCAGGTGCGCCGTTTCCGCAAGACCGTTCCGTCGTTCCTGCTCGAGCGCGCGAATCGCGACCGGCCGCGCGTGCACCTGTTCGACGAGCCGCAGTTCGCGATCCAGGACGGCTACATCGGCTTCATGCTGGCGTTCTTCGCACGGCTGCGGGAAGAGGGCAACGTCGTATTTCTCTGCGTGCATCCCAACGAGCCCTTCCATCTGGAAATCCTGCGGGAAGCCTGCGATTCCTTCGTTTTCGTGCAACACGGGCGGTTGAAGGAATTCGACGACTTTCGATCGCTCGTTGCCGATCCCGGCGTGCGCGCGTACCTGGGCGGCCTGGCGCCGGAGCTTCGCACCGCCCCCTAGAATTTGAAGAGCTGAAATCGTAAGCGAGACACCGGTACCCGTTCCGCGACCTCCGGGCGGCGAATCCTCGCGCCGTCCGCCATCGACGGCTATGCGACCGGCTCTTTTGCGTTGCGGCCGAGCGCCGCGACCGCGTCGGCGAACGTCCGCCACGAAAAATCGCCCTTCACCGCGCGCGATCCGGCACCGGCGTCGACAATGTCGGAGATCCGATCCTGGCATCGTGCCGTCGCGCCGGACATGAACGGCTCGAGCCCGGCTTCGCGAATCGTCACCGCGACCTCGCGCATCTCGGCCGCGCGCCGCCGCCCGTGCACGACGACGCGGCTCACCAGGTAGTCGGCGCGCTCGTCCCATTTCATCTGCGGGAACGTCTCCTCGAGCGACGCGAGCACGCGATCCTCGACGCCGTAGTGTCGTGCGCCCAGCAGGCATTCGACGACCAGCGCTTCCATCCCCTTGATCATCACGCTGCGGCACATCTTGATCGCCGACGCCGTGCCGATGTCGTCGGCGACGACGTCGAAATTCATTCCCGCCGGCGTCAGCAGCGCGGCAAGATCCGCGGCCTTGGCACCGCCCAGGAGAATGGGAACCTTGAGCCCATACGGCGGAATGGGCGCCATGACGGCGACGTCCACATAGTGTCCACCGGCGCCCTCGATCAACTTCGCGTTCGCACGCTTCGTTCCGGGCGACACCGAGTTGATGTCGGCGAAGATCTGGCCACCGACCAGGGCGGCGGCGGCTTCGCGCGCGACGTCGGTCGACGACGCGGCGGTGACCGCGGACACGATGATGCGCGCGCCGCGGATGGCCTCGCGATGCGATTCGGCCATGGTCACGTGGCGCTCGACGGCAGCCGAGAGCAGGGGTCCGCGCGCCGCCGGGTCGTGGACGAGGATGTCGTACGCGCAGACGTCGAAGCGCCCGGAGGCCTGGAGTCCGGCCGCCAGGATCCGGCCGGCTTCGCCGAACCCGATGACGGCCACGCTGCGGTCGTCGATTCGCTGGGTGTCGGTCATCTTGCTGTCCTTTGCTCGATTGGGGTGTGAGGTCACGACGCCACTGTGCGCCGCGCCGCGACTTCGATCAAGGCGACCGTCGCCTGCTGCAGCGGCGTCGATGGTCGCTGGGAGGACGTGGCGATCGACAGCGTGCGTCGCAAGGCGGGGACGCACGATCGTCGCGCGACACGAGCCTGCGGGCGATGTCGGCGCCGTCGAGCGCGCGCGGCGACAGCACCGCGTCGCCGTGCCCTTCGGCAACGAGTTCCAGGATCGCCGACACGGCGTCGATTTCCATCGCCACCTGCGGCTTCAGGCCGATCGCGGCGAGTCGCGTCTCCACCAGCATCCGGATCGCGTTCGGGCGGCTGGGAATGATCAGCGGGTAACGGGGCAGGTCGCGCAGCGGAAATCGGGCGCGGTGCCGCGCCCTGCCGCTCGGCGCGACGAAGCACAGCGGCTCCTGCGAGGAGCGGCCGGCTGTCGATCGCCGGCGACGGCACCGGATTGTAGAGCAGGCCGATGTCGATGCGCCCGACCTGCAGCCACTCGTGCACGTAGCGACGACAATCCCTCGACGATCGACAGCGACGCGCGCGGATAGCGCCGCCGAAACTCGCGCACGATCGGCGCGGTGATCAGGCGCGCCAGCGTGGGCGGCAGCCCGACGACGACGCGGCCGACCGGCGCGCCCTTGATCTCGTCGACCTCGGCGCGCGCGCGATCGACCTGCTGCAGGATCCCGCGGGCATGCGCGAGCAGCCGCTTGCCGGCCTCGGTCGGGCTCGCGCCGCGGCCGTTGCGCAGCGAGCAGGTTCTGACGCAGCTCGACCTCGAGGCTTCGCACCTGGCGGCTGATCGCCGGCTGGGCGACGCCAAGGAGCCGCGCCGCGCGGCTGAAGCCGCCGAGGTCGACGACGTTGACGAAATACTCGAGCTGCTTCAGGTCCATGCGTGCGCGAACGAAAGGGCGAATCCTTGTGGAGGGCTCCGATGCTGTTCCGGCATACCTGCTAGTTTAGCAATGTCGGTTTCGCAAAGGCTGCCGGGAGCGCACACTGCACGCGACACCGGCCTCCGTCGACCTCCATGACTTCCCCCATCCGGATCGTTTCATCGATGGCAACCCGGCAGGTGCTGGCCGAGCTCGCCGCTGCATTCGAGGCGCGATCGTCGCAGTCGATCGTCCTCGAGTCGGTCGGCGGCGTCGACGCTGCCAAGCGCGTGCGCGCGGGCGAGGCGTTCGATGCGGTGGTATTGGCATCCGACGCGATCGACCAACTCGTGGAGGAAGGCCGCATCGTCGCCGGCAGCCGCGTCGACCTCGTCCGTTCCGGCGTGGCGATCGCGGTCCGCGCCGGCGCCACGCGACCCGCTATCGACTCCGAGGACGCCGTGCGGCGAGCCGTTCTCGCCGCACGCAGCCTCGGTTATTCGACCGGCCCGAGCGGGACGAGCCTCGCGAAGCTGTTCGATCGGTGGGGCATTGCCGGCGAGGTCGCGTCGCGACTCGTGCAGGCGCCGCCCGGGCGTGCCGGTCGGCAACACTGGTCGCCGAAGGAAAGGTCGAGCTCGGGTTCCAGCAACTCTCCGAGCTCATGCACCTCGAGGGCATCGACGTGCTCGGGCCCGCTTCCCGCGGCGATCCAGATCGTCACCACATTTTCGGGTGGAGTTGCCGCGACGTCCACGCAACGCGAGGCCGTGCGCGAGATGCTCGCCTTCATGGCTTCGCCGGAGGCCGCTGCGGTAAAGCTTCGTCACGGGATGGAACCGTCGTGACGGACGAGCCGCGCTGTCGGCCAGGGATGCCGAGCCGGCATAGCTGCTAGTCCTTCCATAGCGCTTTTCAACTTTGCCTGTCGTGGCGCAAACTTGGCGATGCGATGGGCGGCAACAAGGAACGACCCGCGGCGGCGGGCAACGGCCGCCACGAAAATGGGGTGAGCAGATATGGCTGATTTCGGGAAGACGGGAATCGCGGTGCGCAACATCCAGCGCGCCGACGCGGCCGCGGTCGAGCGCTTGCGTCGTTTCGGCGTGGCGACGGTGCACGAGGCGCAAGGGCGCACCGGGCTCATGAAGTCGCACATGCGCCCGATCTATCCCGGGGCCGCCGCATGCGGCACCGCGGTGACCGTGCTCGCGCAGCCGGGCGACAACTGGATGCTCCATGTGGTGGCGGAGTTGATCCGCCCCGGCGACATGGTGGTCGTGGCCGTCACGACCGACAACGACGACGGGATGTTCGGCGATCTCCTCGCGACGTCGTTCCGCGCGCGCGGCGCCGTGGGACTCGTGATCGACGCCGGGATCCGCGACGCGGCGACGCTCACCGAAATGAAATTCCCCGTCTGGTCGCGCGCGATCTGCGCGCGCGGGACGGTCAAGGCTACGCTCGGCGCGGTCAACGTGCCCGTCGTGTGCGCCGGAATGCTGGTCGAGCCGGGTGACGCGATCGTCGCCGATGCCGACGGTGTCGTCGTGGTGCCGCGGGACCGCGTCGCCCTGGTTGCCGATGGCGCGCAGGCCCGCGAGCAGAAGGAAGAGGCGACCCGCAAGCGGCTCGCGGCCGGCGAGCTCGGTCTCGACATCTACGGCATGCGCGACGCCCTCGCGAAGGCCGGCTTCAAATACATCGACTGAATCACGCGTGGACGCCGATTACCTTCCATTTCATCCCGCGCCGTCGAAGCCGCGCTTCGCGCTGCCGCCGGGTGCGGTCGATGCGCATTGCCACGTCTTCGGCCCGGGCGACGTGTTTCCCTACGCGCCCGAGCGCAAGTACACGCCGTGCGATGCGCCGAAGGAGAAGTTGTTCGCGTTGCGGGACTTCCTCGGCTTCGAGCGCAACGTGATCGTGCAGGCGACCTGCCACGGCAACGACAACCGGGCGCTGGTCGACGCGCTCGTGAACTCGGAAGGGCGCGCGCGCGGCGTGGCGTCGGTCGGCCGCGGCGTCACCGATGCCGAGCTGCGCGCGCTGCACGATGCCGGTGTGCGCGGCACGCGCTTCAACTTCGTGCGGCGGCTGGTCGATTTCACGCCGCGCGAGGTGCTGGCCGAGATCGCGCAGCGGATCGCGCCGCTCGGCTGGCACGTCGTCGTTTACTTCGAAGCGCAGGACCTGCCCGAGCTGTGGGATTTCTTCACGACGCTGCCGACCACCGTCGTCGTCGACCACATGGGCAGGCCCGACGTCGGCAAGCCGGTCGACGGGCCGGAATTCGAGCGCTTCGTGCGCCTGCTGTCGGAACATCCGAACATCTGGTCGAAAGTGAGCTGTCCCGAGCGCTTGTCGAAGTCGGGGCCGCCGGCCTACGACGACGTCGTACCCTTCGCGAGACGGCTGGTCGAAACCTTTCCGGATCGCGTGCTGTGGGGCACGGACTGGCCGCACCCGAACATGAAGACCCACATGCCCGACGACGGCGCGCTCGTCGATTTCGTGCCGCGCATCGCCGTGACGAACGAGCTGCGGCAAAAGCTTCTCGTCGACAACCCGATGCGCCTTTACTGGAGCTAGCGCCGATGCCGCCCGCGAATTACACGGAAGCATTCAAGGACATCCCGGGCACGGTGGTATTCGACGCCACGCAATCCCGTCTCGGCTACCACCTCAACATGTTCTGCATGTCGCTGATGAAAGCCGAAAACCGGGCTGCGTTCAAGGCCGACGAGCGCGCGTACCTGCAGAAGTTTCCGATGACGGGCGACCAGCGGGAAGCCGTGATCGCCCGCGACTACAACCGGATGATCGCGTTGGGCGGCAACATCTACTTCCTCGCCAAGATCGGCGCGACCGACGGCTTCTCGTTCCAGAATCTCGCGTCGAAGATGACCGGCGTGCCCGAGGACGAATACAAGGCGATGATGGTCGCGGGCGGCCGCCCGGCGCAGGGCAATCGCAGCAAAGCCGACAGGAGCAAGTGACGCCATGGCACGAATCACCGCGGGCGTGGCGACATCGCACATCCCGGCCGTCGGCGCCGCGATCGACCTCGGCAAGACGCACGAGCCGTACTGGCAGCCGGTCTTCGCGGGCTACGAATTCTCGAAGCGCTGGATCGCGGAGCACAAGCCGGACGTCGTGATCCTCGTCTACAACGATCACGCGTCGGCGTTTTCGCTCGAGATGATCCCGACCTTCGCCATCGGCTGCGCGGAATCGTTCGCGCCCGCCGACGAAGGCTGGGGCCCGCGCCCCGTGCCGGTCGTGGAAGGCCACCCGGAGCTCGCCTGGCACATCGCGCAATCGACGATCCTCGACGAATTCGACATGACGATCGTCAACCGGATGGACGTCGACCACGGCCTCACCGTGCCGATGTCGCTGATGTTCGGCCAGCCGCAGGCGTGGCCGTGCAAGGTGATTCCGCTGGCGGTCAACGTCGTCCAGTACCCGCCGCCGTCCGGCAACCGCTGCTGGAACCTCGGCAAGGCGATCCGCAAGGCGGTCGCGTCCTTCGATCGGGATCTCAACGTGATGGTCTGGGGCACGGGCGGCATGTCGCACCAGCTGCAGGGACCGCGGGCGGGCCTCATCAACAAGGAATTCGACACGCGCTTCCTCGACCGGCTCACGACCGATCCCGAGGGTCTCGCGCAACTGCCGCACCTCGAATACGTGCGCGAGGCGGGCTCCGAAGGCATCGAGCTCGTGATGTGGCTCATCATGCGCGGGGCGCTCGCCGCGGAAGCGCGAGAGGTCTACCGCTTCTATCATGTTCCGGCGTCGAACACCGCCGTCGGCCACATCATCTTCGAAAATCCGCGCTGACGCAGGACCGGGAGACCAGGGCCATGAAGATCTGCCTCGCCGGCGCCGGCGCGTTCGGCATCAAGCACATCGAGGCGCTCGCGCTGATCGACGGCGTCGAGGTCGTTTCGCTCGTCGGGCGCACGCTCGAGTCGACGCAGGAGGTCGCGCGCAAGTTCGGGATCCCGCACGTGACGACCGAGCTCGGCGACGCGCTCGCGCGCCCGGACGTCGACGCGGTGATCCTCGCGACGCCGACGCAGCTCCACGCGAGCCAGGCGCTCGCGTGCCTCGACGCCGGCAAGCATGTCCAGGTCGAGATTCCGCTGGCGGACAACCTCGCCGGCGCCGAAGCGGTGGCAAAGCGGCAGCGCGAGACGGGACTTGTCGCGATGGTCGGCCACACGCGCCGGTTCAATCCGAGCCACCAGTGGGTGCACGAGCGCATTCGCGCGGGCGATCTCAACATCCAGCAGATGGACGTTCAGACGTACTTCTTCCGGCGGCGCAACATCAATGCGCTGGGCCAGCCGCGCTCGTGGACCGACCATCTGCTCTGGCACCACGCGGCGCACACGGTCGACCTCTTCGCCTGGCAGACGGGCGAGATCGTCGCGGCGAACGCGCTGCAAGGGTCGATTCATCCCGAGCTCGGCATCGCGATGGACATGTCGATCCAGATGAAGTCGGCGACGGGCGCGATCTGCACGCTGTCGCTTTCGTTCAACAACGACGGGCCGCTCGGCACGTTCTTCCGCTACATCGGCGACACGGGCACCTACATTGCCCGCTACGACGACCTGGTCGACGGCAAGGACAACAAGATCGACGTGTCCAAGGTCGACGTGTCGATGAACGGCATCGAGCTGCAGGACCGCGAATTCGTCTCCGCGATCCGCAAGAAGCGGGAGCCCAAGGCCAGCGTCGCGCAGGTGCTGCCCTGCTACCGCACGCTGGCGAGGCTCGAAGCGCAGTTGTCGGGTCTTCCAACCTGACGGCCCCGGGAAAGGGACAACGCGATGAGCGGGCAACGGCGTGATTACGGGATTCCCGGAACGATCGTCTTCGACGGCTATCTGGCGCGCAAGGGCTATGCGCTCAATCGGATGTGCTATTCGTTCAACTCGTCGGACAACCGTGCCGAATTCAAGCGCGACGAGCACGCGTACTGCGACAAATACAACCTCGGCGACGAGCAGCGCAAGGCGATCGCCAGCCGCAACGTGCTGCAGCTGATCGCCGCAGGCGGCAACATCTACTACCTCGCCAAGTTTGCCGGGATCCTGGGACTCGACGTGCAGGACATCGGTGCGCAGCAGACGGGGATGACCAAGGATGCCTTCAAGGCCATGCTGGCCGAGGCGGGGAGATAGCACCATGGCAACCGTCGTCGGCGCCGTCATGAGCTCGCACGTTCCCGCCATCGGCCGCGCGATCGCGAAGAATCTGCAGCAGGAACCGTACTGGAAGCCGTTCTTCGACGGCTACCCGCCCGCGCAGGCGTGGCTTGCCGCTGCAAAGCCGGACGTCGCGGTCATCTTCTACAACGATCACGGACTCAACTTCTTCCTCGACAAGCTGCCGACGTTCGCGGTCGGCGCGGCGCCCGAGTACCGGAACGCGGACGAGGGCTGGGGCATCCCGACGGTGCAGCCGTTCAGGGGCGACCCGGCGCTGTCATGGCACCTGATCGAGTCGCTGGTCGCCGAGGAATTCGACATCACGATGTGCCAGGAAATGCTGGTCGACCACGCCGCGACGCTGCCGATGGCGCTGCTCTGGCCGGGAGGCGGCGAATGGCCGGTGCGCATCGTCCCCATCGCGATGAACCATGTCCAGCATCCGCTGCCGTCGCCGAGGCGATGCTTCCGTCTGGGCCAGGCCGTCGGCCGCGCGCTCGATGCGTGGGACGAGGACGTGCGCGTCGTCGTGCTCGGCACGGGCGGCCTTTCGCATCAGCTCGACGGCGAGCGTGCCGGCTTCATCAACCGGCCGTTCGACCTGATGTGCATGGACGCGATCGTCGGCGAACCGGAAAAGCTCGCGGTTTACTCGACACTCGACATCGTCCGCGAGGCAGGGGCGCAGGGGACCGAGCTGATGGCGTGGCTCGCGGCGCGCGGGGCGCTCCGCGGCCGCGTGAGCAGGATCCATTCGAATTACCATGTCCCGATTTCCAACACCGCGACCGGCCTCATGGTGATCGCGAACCAGTCGCGGCCGACGCCCGCAGGCGCGCGCGGCCTGATGCGGTCGCGACAGCCCACCCGCGACGATGCCGAACGACGAGACCGAAGGTACATGAACCCATGATCATCGACTGTCACGGGCATTACACGACGGCGCCGGCCGCGCTGGAGGCGTGGCGCAAGCGGCAGATCGCCGCGATCGACGATCCGTCGAAGGCGCCGGCGCGCGCGTCGCTCGTCATCACCGACGACGAGATCCGGGCGAGCATCGAGAATGCGCAGCTCAAGATGCAGCGCGAGCGCGGAACGGACCTCACGATCTTTTCGCCGCGCGCCAGCGCCATGGCGCACCACATCGGCAACGAGGCGACGAGCCGGGAGTGGTCGGAGATCTGCAACGATCTCGTCGCCCGCGTGTGCGGGCTCTTTCCGGACAACTTCATCGGCGTCTGCCAGCTGCCGCAGTCGACCGGCGTCCCGCCGGAGCGCTCGATCCCCGAGCTGGAGCGCTGCGTCAACGAGCTCGGCTTCGTCGGCTGCAACCTCAATCCGGATCCGTCGGGCGGGCACTGGAAGGAGCCGCCGCTGACGGACCGCTGGTGGTATCCGCTCTACGAGAAGATGGTCGAGCTCGACGTGCCGGCGATGGTGCACGTCAGCGCGTCGTGCAACCCGTGCTTCCATGCGACCGGCGCCCACTACATCAACGCGGACACGACGGCGTTCATGCAATTCCTGACCTCCGACCTGTTCAGGGATTTTCCGACGCTGAAGTTCATCATCCCGCACGGCGGCGGCGCGGTGCCCTACCACTGGGGACGCTACCGGGGCCTTGCCCAGGACATGAAGCGCCCGCCGCTCAAGGACCATTTGCTCAACAACGTGTTTTTCGACACCTGCGTCTATCATCGCCCGGGAATCGAGCTCCTGACCAAGGTGATTCCCGTCGACAACATCCTGTTCGCGTCGGAAATGGTGGGCGCCGTGCGCGGAATCGATCCCGAGACGGGACATCACTACGACGACACGCGTCGCTACGTCGACCAGATGGACGCGCTGTCGGCCGCGGACCGCCACAAGATCTTCGAGGGCAACGCGCGACGCGTCTTCAGCCGGCTGGGAACGAAGACCGCGCGGGCGGTCAACTCCACGGCGAAGCGACCCTGACCGAGTTCGCGAACAAAGTCGATGGACCTCCTGCTGCTTCCCGGGTTGCTCTGCGACCGCGCCGTATGGACGCCGGTCCTCGCAGAACTCGAGACCGCGGCGCGTTGCCACATTCCCGATTACGCCGACGAGCGCAGTCTCGCCGCGATGGCGGAGCGCGTGCTGGCGAGCGCGCCGGCGACCTTCGCGGTGGCGGGGCACTCGATGGGCGGCCGCGTCGCGCTGGAAATCGTGCGCCGGGCGCCCGCGCGCGTCGAGCGGCTCGCGTTGCTCGACACGGGATGCCGTCCGCGGCCCGCGGGCGTCGCGGGCGAAGAGGAGCGGGCACGCCGCCTTGCGTTGCTGGCGCTCGCGCGGGAAAAGGGGATGCGCGCCATGGCGCGCGAATGGGTGCGGCCGATGGTGCATCCGGCGCGGCACTCCGACGTCGCGTTTATCGATACAATCCTCGACATGTTCGAGCGCCGCACGCCGCTGCAATTCCAGGGCCAGATCGAGGCGCTGCTCGCGCGCCCCGACGCGACGGCGCTGCTGCCGACGATCGCCTGCCCGACGCTGGTGCTGGCGGGCCGCGCGGACGGATGGAGCACCCCCGCGCAACACGAGGAGATGGCGGCGCTGATCCCCGGCAGTCGTCTCGCCATCATCGAAGACAGCGGCCACATGGCGCCGATGGAGCGCCCGGCTTCGATCGCCGGCGAAATGCTCGCGTGGATAGCCACCCCGTCGAATGAACGACGCGTCGCCCACGACGCACTTCACACAACAAGCTGATCGTTTGCGCAATTCGTCACTTACCAAGGAGGAACCGATGAACGATTTTCCGCGCCCGGCCCGCCGCCGCATGTTGCAATCCGCTGCGCTGGTCACCGCACTTGCAATCCTGCCCGGCGCCGCGCTCGCCGCCGATCCGTTCAAGATCGGGCTGATCCTGCCGCTGACGGGCCCGTTCGCGTCGACCGGCAAGCAGATCGAAGCCGCCGCGCGCCTGTACATGGCGAAGAACGGCGATACCGTCGCCGGCCGCAAGATCGAGCTGATCGTCAAGGACGACACGGGGCTCGCGCCCGAGACGACCAAGCGCATCGCGCAGGAGCTTGTCGTGCAGGACAAGGTGAGCGTGCTCGCGGGCTTCGGCCTCACGCCGCTTGCCCTCGCCGCGGCGCCGGTCGCCACCGAGGCGAAAGTGCCGATGGTCGTGATGGCGGCGGCCACGGGAATGATTCCGACCCGCTCGCCGTTCATCGTGCGCACGGGCTTCACGCTGCCGCAGGTGACGGGACCGATTGCCGAATGGGCGCTGAAGAACAAGATCAAGCGCGTGGTCACGATGGTCACGGACTACGGCCCCGGGCTCGACGCCGAGAAGACGTTCCAGACGGTGTTCAAGGCGGGCGGCGGCGAAATCGTCGAGGCGATCCGCACGCCGCTGCGCAATCCCGACTACGCGCCGTTCCTGCAGCGGGCGAAGGATGCGAAGCCCGATGCGCTGTTCGTTTTCGTCCCGTCCGGCGAGGGGCTCGCGGTGATGAAGCAGTTCGAGGACCGGGGCCTGAAGCAAGCCGGCATCAAGCTTATCGGCACCGGTGACGTCACCGACGACGACCTGCTCGTCAGCATGGGCGCGCCGGCCGTCGGCGTGATCACGTCGTTCCACTATTCCGCGGCGCACGATTCGCCGGAGAACAAGGCGTACGTCGACGGCATGATGAAGGCGAACAACGGCATGCGGCCGAACTTCCATTCGGTCGGCGGCTACGACGGCATGCACCTCATCTACGAGGCGCTCAAGAAGGCCGGCGCCAACGCGACCGGCGAGCAGCTCGTCGAAGCGATGAAGGGCATGAAGTGGATGAGCCCGCGCGGGCCGATGTCGATCGATCCGGCGACGCGCCAGACGGTGCAGAACGTGTACCTGCGCGAAGTGAAGATGGTCAACGGCCAGCCGTGGAACGTCGAATTCGACAAGATCGAGAACGTCAAGGATCCTGGCTGATGAGACTCCCCCCGAAGCGCGCTCGCGCGCGCCTCCCCCCAGGGGGCGCGGCGACCTAGGGGCGACCCGTCGGTCGCCGCACGCTTCGGACCAGGAGGACCAGAGATCATGCTCGGGAATCTCGTCGGCGTGCTGTTCGACGGCATCGCCTACGGGAGCCTGCTGTTCATCATCAGCATCGGCCTGTCGGTGACGATGGGCCTGATGAACTTCGTCAACCTCGCGCATGGCGCGTTCGCGATGCTGGGCGGCTACGCGTGCGTGCTGCTGATGACGCGCGCGGGCGTGCCGTTCCTCGCCACGCTGCCGGTCGCCTTCGTCGTGTCGGCGATCGCGGGCATCGTCCTCGAGCGCACGCTCTATCAGCGGCTGTACAAGGCGACGCACCTCGACCAGGTGATGTTCTCCATCGGGCTCGTGTTCATGGCGGTGGCGGCGGCGACGTACTTCTTCGGGCCGTCGCAGCAGCCGATGCGCCTGCCCGACTACCTGCGCGGGCAGGTGAGCGTTTTCGGGCTCGACCTCGGCGCCTACCGGATCTTCCTCATCGTGGTGGTCGCGGCGCTGACGGTCGCGCTGCATCTGCTGCTCGTGCGCACGCGATTCGGCGCGCAGGTTCGGGCATCCGTCGACAATGCGGTGGCGTCCGCGGGCCTCGGGATCAACGTCAACCGCGTGTTCGGCGTCACCTTCGCGCTGGGCTCCGGGCTCGCCGGCCTGGGCGGCGGATTGGGCATCGACGTCCTCGGGCTCGACCCGACATTTCCGCTGAAGTACATGGTGTATTTCCTTCTCGTCGTCGCCATCGGGGGCGCGGGGACGATCAAGGGCGGCCTCGTCGCCGCGATGATCCTCGGCATCTGCGACGTCGCCGGCAAGTACTACGTGCCGCAGATCGGCTCGTTCATCATCTATTTCCTGATGGTCGTCCTGATGATCCTGTTTCCGGCGGGACTCTACGGTCGCCGCGCATGACGGACACGAGCACCGCCGTGCCGGCGATCGCGCCGCTGCTGCCCACCGACCGCTGGCGCGCGACCGAGATCGCCTTCTGGGTCGTGGCGATCGCCGCGTTCTTTGTCTTCCCGCAGCACCGCGTTCTCGGCAGCCAGATCCTGATCACCGGCCTGTTCGCGGTTTCGCTTGACCTGATCCTGGGCTATGCGGGAATCGTCTCCCTCGGACATGCGGCGTTTTTTGGCATGGGCGCGTACGCCGCTGGAATCCTCGCGGTGCATGGCTGGGGCGAGCCGTTCAGCGGACTCCTCGTCGCCGGCGCCGCGGGCGCGATCCTGGGATTTGCCACGAGCTTCCTCGTCGTGCGCGGCGCCGACCTCGCGCGCCTGATGGTGACGCTCGGCATCGGCTTGATGCTGTTCGAAGCCGCGAACCAGATGTCGTCGATCACCGGCGGCGCGGACGGACTCTCCGGCGTGACGATGGGCAAGGTCTTCGGCCTGTACTCGTTCGACCTCAGCGGCACGACCGCGTACCTTTACAGCCTTGGCGTGCTGTTCGTGCTGTTCGTCGTCGCGCGCCGCATCGTGAGCTCGCCCTTTGGCCTGTCGCTGCGCGGCATCCGCGAGAACGTGCGCCGGATGCCGGCGATCGGCGCGCCGGTGACCCGCCGCCTGATCGCGATCTACACGATCAGCGCCGCGATGGCCGGCGTGGCCGGCGGGCTCATTGCGCAGACGACCCAGTTCGTCGGCCTCGACGTGTTCGGCTTCCCGCGCTCGGCGGACCTCATGATCATGCTCGTGCTGGGTGGCGCCGGACGCCTGTACGGCGGTCTGGTCGGTGCCGCGGTCTTCATGGTCGCGCACCATTACCTGTCCGACCTCAATCCGGTCTATTGGCAGTTCTGGCTCGGCCTGCTGCTGGTCGTCGTCGTGCTTTACGCGCGCGGCGGCATTCTCGGGGCGATCGAGGCGTTGCGCGATCGCATCCGCGGCGAGCGGACATGACGCCCGCGCTGCGCACGTCGGGGCTGTCGAAACAGTTCGGCGCCTTTGCCGCGAACAGCGACATTTCGCTCGCGTTCCCGCACGGCGCCCGGCACGCGCTGATCGGCCCCAATGGCGCGGGCAAGACGACGCTGATCAACCTGCTCACGGGCGTGCTTGCGCCGAGCGCCGGCGACGTGTTCCTCGGCGACGAGCGCATCACGACGCTTCCGCAGCACCAGCGCGTGAAGCTCGGCGTGACGCGCACGTTCCAGATCAACACGCTCTTTGCCGGCCTCACGGTCCTCGAGTCGGCGACGCTGGCGATCTGCGAGCGAAAGGGCCGCGCGGGCATCTGGCATCGCACGGTGGCGAAGCAGCGCGACGAGTCCGACGAGGCGCTCGCGCTGCTGGGGATGCTGCGTCTCGCGCCGGAAGCGAACACGTTGACGCGCAATCTTCCGTACGGAAAGCAGCGACTGGTCGAGATCGCGCTGGCGCTGGCGACGAAACCGCGCATCCTGCTGCTCGACGAGCCGGCGGCCGGCATCCCGGCGGGCGAGAGCGCCGAGCTTTTCTCCGTCATCGCCGCGCTGCCGCGCGACGTGACGATCGTGTTCATCGAGCACGACATGGAACTGGTCTTCCGCTTCGCGGAGCGCATCACGGTGCTGGTCGGCGGCAAGGTGCTGACCGAGGGCACGCCGGCGGAGATTGCTGCCGATCCGCACGTGCGCGAGGTCTATCTCGGCGAGGCGCAGCATGGCTGAGCTGCTCGCGCTCGATGGCGTGACGGCGGGCTACGGCGACGGCATCGTGCTGGAAGACGTGTCGCTCGCGCTGGAGGAGGGCGACAGCCTCGCGCTCCTCGGACGCAACGGCATGGGCAAGACGACGCTGCTCGTCACGCTGATGGGCCTGACGCGATTGCGCAAGGGCGCGCTGCGCTGGCGCGGCGCCGATCTGACGGCATTGCCGACCTATCGGCGGAGCCAGTCGGGGCTGGGCTGGGTGCCGCAGGAACGCTACATGTTCCCATCGCTTACCGTCGAGGAGCACCTGACCGTCGTCGCGCGGCCCGGGCGCTGGACGGTGCCGCGCATCTACAAGGTCTTTCCCCGCCTCGAGGAACGGCGCGCGAATTTCGGCAACCAGCTCTCCGGCGGCGAGCAGCAGATGCTGGCGATCGCGCGCGCGCTGATGGTCAACCCGAGCCTGCTGTTGCTCGACGAGCCGATGGAGGGTCTCGCGCCGATCATCGTGCAGGAATTGCTGGGCGTCATCCGCGACCTCGTCGCCGACGGCGGAATGGCGGTAATCGTCGTCGAGCAGCACGCGAAGCTCGCGTTGACGCTGACTCGCCAGGCGGTCGTGCTGGAGCGCGGCCGCGTCGTGCATCGCGCGTCAAGCGAGGCGCTGCTCGAGGATCCGGACACGCTGCATCGATTGGTCGCGGTTTCCTGAAGCAAAGGGCCACATCCGATGCGACGACCCCGCCACGCGGGCGGGGTCGCAATCCGGCGGGCTTGGATCCGCGCGGCGTCAGGGAACGAAGAGGTTCGCGCAGTGCCCCGGTTGAGCGGGTGCGTCAGCGATTGAACCGCTCCGCGGGATGCATTGGCTCGGTGGCAGCGCTACGCCTGTTTCGACATAACGCACCATCAGGTCGAACGCGCGCTGCGCCTGCGGCTGGATCAACTCGAGCTGCGGAAACGTGTCCTGGTACGTCTCGATGTGATTGCCGTTCTGGACCTCGTACAGGCGATAGGCGGGCGCCTTCTTGTCGTGGCCGAACGCATTGCCGTGTCCGTTTCCGTGGTCTTCGTCATCGAGCGCCGCGTCGACTTTGCGCGCATACGCACGCGCGTGGTGGTCGATCGGCAGCAGCGCATCCATCGTCCCGGCAACCGTGATCAGCGGTTTCTGGATTTGGCCGGTGGTCGCGAAGTCCGACATCTGACCGCCTACGTCGGAGAAGGAGAGCCGATGGACGTAGTTGTACGTCCCCGTGCCGCTCCCGTACGTGTCGTATGCAGGATCGAGCCGCTTCTGCCACTGGCATTGCGTCACCTCCCAGAACGAAGTCCAATAGTTCGTCCACAGGGTCGTCGTCGGCGAAAGAACGATGTCGGGAGGATACCCGGCGGCCTGCGTGTTCTTTGCCGCCGTGCTCGCGGGGTCGTGGCCCGATGCCACGTAGTCCGCAAAATTGAGGATGGCGGGCGGCAGGTCGGTGAGGATATTGGGTGCGCCTTCGTCGACGAACGTGCCTTCCCAGTCGATACCGCCGTCGAACAGGTCACCGCCGCTTTCAACCGCGCGCCGCACCTGGTAGCCGCCGTTCGACGTCCCCACGGCATACGTGTATCGCGGCCCCTTGCCGTAGGCCGATTTCACGCCGTCCTGCGCGATCTTCGCCGCCGCGATCATGTATTGGGCCCATCGGGTGAAGGGTTGGCCGTCGTCGTTGTCATAGAAATTGACCCAGACTTGCGACGCGGGATTGAGCCGGCAGGCCAGATTGTTGGGGGGCGTTGCGGAGCTGAGCGACGTGATGCGCAGATTGAGCACGCCCTTGTTCTGCGACGCGTAGGCATAGCCTTTCTGCACGACGTAATCGCTCCACGCAAAATCGCCGTTGAATTCGCTGCGGGTTCCTGAAGCGCCCGCGACGACGAGACGGCCGTTCCAATCGTCGGGCAACCGGAGGAGGAACCGAGCCTGTCCCGTCGGGTCGCTCGCGATGCGGGCGTTTATCTGCACGCCGGGAACGGTGCGGGTAATGGGCGTTCCCTTTCCTGCGCTGGGCGCGATCACGGACCGGTCGGTCATCGGCGTGAACGCGCCTGCGGGCAGCGTGGCTATCGAATTATTGGCGGGCGTTGTCGCCGGGTTGGCCGTGGTGAGATCCGTGCTTTCGACGCAGGTGACGTCGGCGAGGCTCTTGCCGATTTTCGCGAGGATCTGCTCGCATCGGGTCGCGGCATTTGCAGACGCGGGGATCAGCAGCGCGAGCGCCGCCATGGATATGACTCTTGACAACATAGGGTCCTCCAACGGAATAAACGATCGAAAATGGTGCAAGCCCCCGGCCAGTGTCGTCACCCGCGATGAAATCTGATCTGCGGGTGATCGAATGCCGGGGGGCAGAATGTATCAAATCCGCAATTGCTCGTGAACCGGTGTGCTGCCTGCACACAATCGACGCGGCAGCTGCCGCGCATGGCGCCGGTACGAACTGCGCCGAAGACTCCGACATTCCTCCCAGCGAAGACTTTGGGCGGCAGGACGGCAGAACGTCGGCAAACGCTAATAGATCAGGTCACCCCAGCCCACGCCCAGCCACGGATCCGACAGGTCGCGCGCGCTCGCCTTGCGCATCGCGTCGCTCTGCTTGACGTACCCTGTCATGCCCGACCCCGGCGTGATCGCCTCGTATTCCGGGTGGAGCTGCAAGTACGCCTCGAATTGCTCCGGCCCACCGACGTAGACCTGCTTGTTTGCCGCGTCCGGGTAGATGAAATATTTCTTGCCGGTGCGCTGCATCGGATTGATCTGGCCCGGCGTAAGGTTGCGCACCCAATCCTCCTGAATCTTGTTCGTCGCGACGAGCACCTTGAACCCGGACGGCAGCAGGTCGCTTTCCACGACGCGAGGCGCCGGTGGCGTGCTGGCGCAGGCGCCGACGATCACCGACATTGCAACTGCGCACGCGACCGTCGCGAGCTTCGTGCGCTGGGAACTTCCGAAAAACCTCATGGATTTCCTTCCTGTTGTCGTGATGCCGGCCCGCAAGGTATCACGTCGCGCCGCGATCCAATGTCCGCACGGTCTCGGCAATGTCCTGGCTCATTCGGGCAACCGCTCGGCTGTGCGCCGCGGCGAGCGCTTCATAGCTGCTGTCCTGCACCGGCTCGCGCACGCTCGTGCGCCCCGTCTCGGATTTCCCGTCCTTGGCCCGGCGCACGGTCCAGACCGCGTCCAGCGCCGCCGACTTTCCGGGCGTCGAATCGAAATTCCGGATTTCGATGACGATGCGAATGTCGACGTCCGTATTCAACGTCTGCGGAAACAGCGTGACGCGCGGGGTGCCGAGCGCCGCGACCAGGTTCTCGGCCACGACGCGCGCGATATTGTCCTGCAGCGGCGAGGCCCAGCGGTTGAACTCGTCGAACGTCACCTGGTTGGGGCCGGTGCTGACGACGATCTGCGGCTGGTCGACGGCCGCCGGCACCGTCACCGGGCCGACCGCCACCGACACCTTCGACGTCGCCGTGACCGGCGCGACGGTGGCGCTCAGCGTGTAGAAGTGCGAAGGCGACGATGCGCAGCCTGCCGCCAGCGCGGCGAGGACATACGGAATTGCGCGTGGCGCGAGTCGGCCCATCATTTTCCTCCACTTGCCGCATCGGTCTTGCCGCGGATCACCGAGCTCGGCTGGCGTTCCAGCTGATCGGCCAGCACGCGCAGGCTTCGCGCCGCCCGCGCGAATTCCTGCAGAGCGCTGCGCAACTCCTGCTGCGCGGGCGCGTCCGGGCCAAGCAGCGTCGAATTGACGTTGTCGATGGCGCGCTCGACGGCGCCGAGCGTCCGGTGCGCATCTTCGAGGGCCGTCTTGAGCGGGGGCACGATCTGCGCATCGGCGTCGGTCATGAGTTTCGTCGCGCTCTTGAGCGTCTCGTCGAGGCTCTCCAGGTCTTTCTTGATGTTGCTGCCGATGGCCTCCAGCGGCATCCTGTCGATCTTGTCGAGGATGCTGGTGAGCTTCGCCTCGAGCACGGCGAAGGTGCCCGGCACGACGGGCAACTCGATTTCCGGCTGCCGAAGGTCGAGCTTGACCTTCGCCGCGCCCGGATAGTAGTCGAACGCCACGTACAGCTGGCCGGTCAGCAGATTGCCGGTCTTGAGCTGAGCGCGCAGCCCGCGATCCTCCACCAGGCGTCGCAGGACAGCCGCGCGCTTTTGCGGGTCCTGCAATGCGGTCTTGAACGCCTGGACCTCTGCCGGCACGCTTCCGTATGCAAGCAGGCGCTCCGGGGAAAACGTGATCACCACGCGCGGGCGTATGGTTGCCGATGCGGCGTCAAAGGCGAGACCGACGCTCGAGACCTCGCCTGCAGGCAGCCCGAGAAACGTTACCGGAGCGCCGACCGAGAGGCCGCGCAACGACTCGTTGAAATGGAGCACGTAGCGCCGCGCGTTGGGATCGGTCGCCCGGAGCGCGGTGACGCGGTCGCGGTAGAGCGTGAAGGTCGCATTCGCCGCGGCGGACTCGGTCGGCGCGACCTCGGGCGGGAGGTCGAACGAGACGCCGCCGACGAGCAGCGCGACGAGCGATTCGGTGCGGACGTTGATGCCGTCCGCGCCGACCGAGACGTCGACGCCGCTCGCGTTCCAGAAGCGCGTTCCCGGATACACGAATTTGTCGTAGGGCGCGTTGACGAATATCTTCAGCACCACGGATTTCCCGTCGGGGGCGAGGTCGAATCCGATGACCTGGCCGACCTGCAGGCGCCGATAGTAGATCGGCGTTCCGACATCGAGCGAGCCCAGGTCGCTCGCGGTGAGCACGAACTGGCGGCCGCGCTGCTCGGTGATGACCGGCGCTTCGTCGAGACCGCCGAACGTGTCCCAGCTGTTGTCCGACACGCCCGGCTGGAATCCGATGTAGTTTCCCGACAGCAGCGTGTTGAGCCCGGAGATGCCGGTGATGCTGATGCTGGGCTTCACCACCCAGAACTTGGCGTCCTCCACCATCAGCGGCGCCGCGTTCTTGCTGATCTTGACGGTGACGTTGACCCTCGCGAAATCGTTGGTCAGCTGCACCTGCGTGACCCTGCCGATGATCACGTCCTTGTACTTGACGAACGTCTTGCCGGCCTCGATGCCTTCGGCGGCGTTGAAGATGATCGTGATGGTCGGGCCCTCGCTGCGGATGCGCTGGATCGCAATTCCGACGGCCACCAGCGCGGCGAGAATCGGGATGATCCAGATGATGGATATCCGCGAGCGCTTCGGCCGGACGACCGTTGCCTGCGGCAGATCCTCGAGTTCGGTGGGTTCAGCCATGTTGGGCCCGATAGTCGTGTCCCGCGTCCCAGATCAGGCGGGGGTCGAAGGACTGCGCCGCAAGCATCGTCAGCACCACCACGGCCATGAAGAACACGACGCCGAGGCCGGGCTCCACCGACATCAGCGGCTTCAACTGGATGAGCGCGACGATGAAGGCGTCGACGAATACGTCGAGCATCGACCAGCGGCCCACGAACTCCACCGCGTAGTAGATCCGCGTGCGCTCGTGGCTGTTGGCGACCGAGCCGCGCTGCGCGGTGATGAGCAGGTACGCAAGCGCAACCAGCTTGCCGAGCGGGATCATCACGCTGGCGACGAGGACGATGAGCGCCAGCGGCCACGAGCCCGAGACGTAGAGGAAGATCACGCCGCCCATGATGGTGTCGGATTCCGTGGACCCGAATGCGGTCGTCGTGAGCACCGGGAGGACGTTCGCCGGCACGTAGCAGATCGCCGCGGCGATGACGAGTGCCCACGTGTACTGGATCGAGTGGGCGCGCCGCCAGGCGAGCCGGGCGCCGCATCGCGGGCAGTCGCCGGGGTTCGCCTTGTCCGCGGGCCGCGTCAACTGGCGGCAGGTCCCGCAGGCGAGGAGACCCACCTGGGCGGCGCTGACGGCGCGCGCCTTCATGCGGTCGTCGCCTTGGGGTCGATCGTCGGCGGCGGCGAGCCGTCGGCCCACCGCACGCGCGTCCAGACTTCGTGCGGGTCGAAAGCCACCATGACCGCGGTGAGGAGCATGATGAAGGCGAATGCCGCGTACATCCCGATGCCGGGGATCACCGTCGCCAGCTGCGCGATCTTGAACAGCGCAACGAGGATGCCGAGCATCATGACCTCCGTCATCGACCAGGGGTGCATGAAGTGCGCGCAGCGCAGCAGGATCCCGACCCAGCGCGGCGCGGGCGGCCGGCGCACCGCGAGCAGGACTGCGAGCATGAACGCGATGTGGCCCCCCGGTGCGATCACCGCGCAAATCGCGACCATCACGGCGGTGATCTGGCTTCCCTGCAGCCACATTTCATAGGCGCCGCCCATGATCGTCGTGCTGGATTCACGCCCGACCGCCGAGAGGCTCATCAGCGGCGCCGTGTTGGCGATGATGAACGCGATCAGCGCGGCGACGGTCAGCGCCAGCGGGCGATCGAGCGGATCCGCGCGCTGATGGACGAGGATTTCGCCGCAGCGCGCGCAACGCGCTTTCCCGCCCGGCGGGAGCGGCGGGATATGCTGCAGCAGATCGCAGTCCGGGCAGGCGACCGTTTCCAACGTCAGTTCCCCTTGGCGCCCGCAAAACGGGGGCGGCGTGCGCATTCTACCGGTACGGGGAGCCCACGGAACACTACGCAGGCGTGGAATTCGGCGGCGGCTTTTCGATTGGCCCCGCACCGGCATTCGCCGCCTTTGCCATCACGGCGCGGCGAACGAGGGCGATGTGCTCGCGCAGCGTGTAGGCCTCGCTCGCGAAGCTCGGGGGAATGCGAATGTGCTCGGCGGCCCGTTCTATCCGGTCGAGATCGGCCAGCCATTGCTCGATCGGCAGCGATCCGGTCCTATTGCTGACGTCGCGCTCGAGCAGGGCGAGCTCGCCGTACCACCGGTAGATCTTCGACCGCTTCTGCCAGCGCAGCGTCTGCGGCAGGATGTTGATGAGCGGGACCAGGATCACCAGCAGTGGAATGAGCAGGATGACGAGACGCTCGACGTAGGTCGCGACGAAGAATGGAAGATAACGGTGCAGCAGGCTGGGGCCGAAGCGATGATGGCGATCCGCGTCGGCCGAGACCGGCAGGTCCACGGTCGCCGTGTTGGGGAACTCGTCGTCGGCTTCGAAGTAGCCTTGCTCGCCGTGCAATTCACGCGCGGCGTCCAGCAGGAGGTTGATGATCGCCGGTGACAACCCGTCGCGCGCGACGAGCATCGCACGGGTGCCGATCAGCCGAACTTCCTGGTCGGGGATGCGGAGGGCGAGATCGATGGTCCCGTCGGGGAGCGTCAGCTTCGTGATGTAGGGAAAAATTCTGGGATAGGCATCGGCGCGCCCCACGCTCATCAATTTGAGGTTCGAATCGTGCAATGCCTGCCAGACCGACGGAGTGCGCACCGGGCCGATGAGAAACGCCGCGTCGACCTCGCCTGCCTGCAATGCGCGGAGTGCCTCGCCGTAGACGAGCGGCGCCAGGCGTGTGTTGAACCCGGTAATGTTGTTCGCTTCGAGCAGCGGCTCGGCGAATGCGCGGATCCCGCTTCCCGGGGGACCCACGGCGACTCGCTTGTATCGGAGCTCGTCCAGTTGCGTCAGCGTCCCGGCATCACGATAAAAGATCCAGAGCGGCTCGTAGTAAAGCGCCGCGAGCATGACCAGGTTGCCGCGATCCGCCGGCCGGACGACGCCGCCATGCACGAATGCGACGTCGACGCCGGACTTCGGGTCGTGCAGCAAGCGCTCGTTTTCGTCGGCGCCGCCGGTCATGCGCTCCTCGACAGTCACGCCTTCGCGCGCGAGTATCGCCTTGTACCGCTGCGCATACTCGTGGTACGCGCCGTCCTTGAGGCCCGACGCGAGTACGATATGGCGCGGAATCGTGGTCTGCAGGAACCATGCGCCGACGACCGCAATGGCGACTAGCGCGAACACGACGAGCGCCCAGCGTCGGATGCGACGCCGGAGTTCCCCGGGCAGATCGTGGGAGCGCATGCGGGATCGGTCAGTCCGGAGGTGTGACGGCGGGCAGTGCATGCGAGCGTGTACCATCGGCATTGTAAACGTTCGCTGGAGCCGCCGAGCGGCGCGGGCGCCAATGGAGGGAACCTGATTGAAGCGCCTGCTCATCGCCATTCTGATCATCGCCGTGCTGTTCGCATCGGTGTGGGAGGTTCTTGCGCTGCTGTACGCCGGCCATGGAGAAGGTGCCGTCGCGCGAGCCATTGCCGTGGCCGTGTTGGTTCTCGGCAGCCTCGCCGCGTTCATCTGGCTGCGCCCGTTTTGGCGCGCGCTCGCCGCCTGGGGCGTCGGCTTTCTTGCAATCCTCGTCTGGTTCAACACACTCCAACCCAGCAACGACCGCGACTGGCAGCCGGACGTGGCGAAGGTCGCGTGGGCGGAGGTCAGCGGCGACAAGCTGACGTTTCACAACGTGCGCGACTTCGACTACCGGAGCGAGTCCGATTTCACGCCGCGCTACGAGGACCGCGTCTACGATCTGTCGAAGCTGCGCGGCCTCGACCTCGTCATGTCGTACTGGGGCTCGCCGGCCATCGCGCACACGATCATGAGCTGGGACTTCGAAGGCTCGCGGCCGCTCGCGATCTCCATCGAGACCCGGAAGAGCAAGGGCCAGGAGTATTCGGCCGTCAAGGGCTTCTTCAGGCACTACGAGATCATCTACATCGCCGCCGACGAGCGCGACGTCGTCCGCGTGCGCACCAATTATCGGGGCGAGGACGATTATCTCTATCGACTCAATGTGTCGCCGGCGGACGCGCGAGCCCTGCTGATGGATTACATCGCCACCATGAACGCGCTGGTCGAAACCCCGGAGTTCTACAACGCCCTGGTCGACAACTGCACGACCAGCATCCGCCAGCACGTCACGCACGTCGCCGCGAAGGTGCCGCCACTAGACTGGCGGCTGCTCGCCAACGGCTACGGCGATCAGATGCTCTACGAGCGCGGCAGGATCGATACGCGATTGCCTTTCGCGGAGCTCCGCGCGAAGAGCTACATCAACGCCAAGGCGAAGGCCCTCGACCAGGACCCCGCCTTTTCGCAGGGCATCCGCGAAGGGCTGCCCGACCCGCGGCGCTCTGCGCAATAGCGGCCGCCCGACGTTCCGCTACGGCGCGCCGAGCAGCAGGTACACGCTGAACGCGCCGTTGTTCCCGAAGCCGACGCCAAGGTACCCGGGTCCCGCGGCGGTATCCGCGCCGAGGAACAGCGATCCCGAGTACTGCGTGCCCGGCGAGGGCAGTCCGTCGGCGCGATTGCGGATGTTGCCGACTTCCGCGGACGCGCCTGCGAAGACGCCCTTGCCCAGGATCTCCGGCAGCGGAAGAATCCGGTTGTAGTACATCAAGCGGCCGAACACATAGTCGCGTCCCGAGAACTGGTTCAACCGGAAGGCGGACAGCCGCAGCGGACCGCCAAGCGCGAACGTCTCGTAGGCCGGCATGTTGGTGCCGAAGTCGGTTCCGCCGGAGGCGACCAGATTCACGGTGTGCGGTCCCCACGACATCGCATATTGACCCCTGGCTTCGAGGCGCTGGTAGTTGAGGGCCGAGCCCAGGTCTTTCGTCGCGCCGTAGTACGCGGCGACGACGGTGTAGCCGTTCTGCGCAAACCACGCGTGGTCGAGCGCGTCCACGTTTAACGTCGCGCGGACGCCCGCGGTCAGCTCGCGCACCGACGGCAGCACCGGATCGCCGGTGTCGACGCGGGCGTGAACTTCCGTCCACTGCGGGCCCACGCGCATGGTGGCGAGCGTGCCGAGGTTTGCGCCGAGGTCCACCCCAGCGCGCGCACTGCTGATCAGATATTCCGCAATCTTGTCGTTGCCGCTGAAGACGCCGCGTGTGGTCTGCCCGACCAGGCCGTACAGCGATCCAAACCCCACGCCCCGCTCGTTCAACGGCTGGTAGAACTCGCTGTACAGATGCGTGTCCTGCCCGATCTGCGCCTCGGTCAGCCACTCGCGCCCAGCCGGTTGAGCCACGACTTGCGGTACTGGAACAGCAGATTGAACGCATTGTCGCCCTGGAAGTCGCTTTCGAGTCCCAGCCCAAAGCGCAGGTAATCGGGGCCCCAGTCCTTCTCGCGCGGCGTGATCACCATGGCGCGGGGCCCTCCGGCGGACCCTACGACGCGCGCGTCCACGCTCTCGAAGTCGCCGCGGCCGTAGATACGGCGCAGATCGGCGCCGATCTTCTCCTCGTCGAGCGGCTCGCCCGGCTTGGTCTCCACCAGCGCGCGCAGCACCTCGGGATTGGTGCGCTTCAATCCTTCGAAGCGGATCTCGTCCACGGTGCCCAGCGCAACCCGCTCCCTGACCCGCTTTGCGCCAAGCGCAGCGTATTGCTCGGGCGAAACGCTATAGCGCGACAGCGAGGCTGCCATCTTCCGCGTTGCCTCCTCGCCGATGCGGATCGCGTCGCTGGCGCGGTCGTATTTGGCGACCGAAATGTCGCCGAGGTCAGGGACGATCAGCACGTCGCTGGGTCCCATGCTCTTCAGCTGCTCGTCGACGGTCTGCTTGCCGAGGAAAGCCATCATCTGGCTCACGACCGCAAGTGCGGACGTGATCTCGTCGCGCTTGAGCGGCGGCGTCCCGATGTTGACGGCGATCACCACGTCGCCGCACAGCTTGCGTGCCTGGTCTATCGGCAGGTTGTTGGCGATCATGCCATCGACGAGCAGGCGGCCATCCTTCTCCACCGGTGAGATCGCGCCGGGCACGGACATGCTGGCGCGCATCGCCTCGGCGAGGTTGCCCTGGCTCAGCACGACGGCTTCACCGGTCTCGATATCGGTCGCCACCGCGCGGTACGGGATCGGCAACTTGTCGAAGTCATTGATGCCGGTCGCCGGCTCCGCCACGACCCTGAGGAACGCCTCGATCGAGACTCCCGCGATGATGCCCTTCGGCAGCGCCAGGGTCCCGTCCTTTAATCCGAACTCGGGTGCGAACAGCGTCTTGTAGTCGTCGATCTTGCGCCGCGTCGCGATTTCCTTGCGCGGCGGGTTGTCGCGGAACATTTCGTCCCAGTTGGTGGCAAGCACCATTTTCTCGATCTCTTCCGGCGAATTTCCGACGGCATAGGCGCCAGCGACGATCGAGCCCATGCTGGTCCCGGTGATGCAGGAAATCGGAATCCGCATCTCCTCCAGCACTTTCAGCACGCCGACGTGCGCAATGCCGCGCGCGCCGCCGCCGGAGAGCGCGAGCGCGATGCGGGGCGACGCGCTCGTTGCTCTTGGCGGCAAGGAAGCGTCTGCCGCGCCGGCATCGGGCGATGGCGCGAGCATCGCGATGGAGAGCGCGACGACCGGGAACCATCGCGCCAATCGATTCGAAATCAAGGACATGCTGGGCTCCATCAGGATGCAATCTGGTCGATGCGGGAGAATCGAACTCGTCGCCGCGAGTGTACTTCGCGTGGCCCGACACCGCATGATCTGGCTCAGAAACTTGCGAAATCGTCTCATGTAGCCATCGCAATCCGCGATCAGGCCGAGGCTCCTCGTTCCCGTGGCTGAACTTTGCTAAACTTTGCTGTCGCAATCGAGCGCGGGATTCTAGGAGAGATTTGGATGAAACGTACCTTTGCCGCGCTGGCGGCGTCGCTTGGAGTGTGCTCGGCGCTGATGCCCGCGGCGGCCTCCGCGCAAACGACCGACCAATGGCAGTTCGGTGCCGTGATCTATGGCTGGCTACCCACCATCGGTGGCAAGACTACCTTTCCGGCCGGCAGTGGCGACATCAATGTCGACGTCGATACGATCCTCGACCACCTGAAATTCACGTTCATGGGAACGTTCGAGGCGCGCAAGGGACCGTTGGGCCTCTACACCGACCTCATCTACCTCGATGTCGGCGGCGACAAGTCGCAGACGCGAGACGTCACGATAGGACATATCCCGCTTCCCGGTGGCGTCACCGGGGATTTCAATTTCGATCTCAAGACTACAATCTGGACGATTGCCGGTGAGTACAGGGTCGCGACCGACCCGACTTCGCACGTCGATGTCCTCGCCGGAGCGCGGCTTGCGGACGCCCGCCAGTCGCTCGGATGGAATTTCAGCGCCGACCTGGGGCCATTCAACCCCAGTCGCAGCGGAAACAAGGAAGTGAGCGTCAACAACTGGGACGGGATCATCGGCGCCAAGGGGCGTGTCGCTTTCGGCGATAACCGCGAATGGTTCGTCCCCTGGTACGCCGACGTCGGGACCGGCCAAAGCGATCTTACGTGGCAGGTGATCGGCGGCATCGGGTATTCGTTCAAGTGGGGTGAGGTCATCGGCGCCTGGCGCTACATGGACTACAAGTTCAAGTCGGGTTCCCCGATCGAAAAATTGACGTTGAATGGTCCCGCGGTGGGAGTCGCATTCCGCTGGTGACGGTCTCCGGCGCGCCTTCGCGCGCGCATCGGCGGCAAAGGGTGCACCACGGTGCGCCCTTTTTATTTTCCCGGCAGGCGGGACATCGCGGCGCGCGCATTCCAAAGTTTACCGAACGGGTCGACGCCTGGCCGACGCGAAGGATGCAGTTGTGCTGTGCTGCCTATTTGTCTGGCTTTCCCGACAAAATGGAGGCTTTGTTGCCAATTATCCACACATCGCGTATCCATTTGCGGGGCCGGGCGCAGTACCAGCGCGCATATTTCAGGCGAAATGATACGATTTCCGGCGGTCGGGAATGGACGAAGAATCGTGGTCATGAGTCGAATTGCCGTGAGTTTGGTGCACCAAAGCGCATCTTTGGATAGTTTCGAAGACCCCGCCACGCCGTTGCAAGAAAAATCAGTTGCTGATTGCGTGGGGCTTGCTCGACTAGTAACGATGGACATGTAGGCAGCGGTTCTCGCGCATGCGTGGGGGCCGGAAGCGTTGCGAATGATCGCGACGCCGGCAGGAGGAAGGTCGGGGAGAATGCAGAAGAAGCGCATGGCGGTGCGGTGGCGCCTTCGCGCCGTGGGACTCGGGCTCGCGTTTGCCGCCTCCGGTGCCCTTGCCGCGGTCGGCGTCAACAAGACGTTCAATCCGACGAACGTATCGGCCGGTCAGATCTCGACGCTGACCGTCATCCTGCTCAACAACAACGCGTCGACGGCGACCGGCACGGCGTTCACCGACAACCTGCCAGGAACGGTGGTCGTCGCCAATCCGGCGAACCCGACGACTTCGTGCGGCGCCACGATCACGGCAACCCCGGGCGCCAACAATTTTTCGGTCGCCGGAGGGACCATCCCCGCCGCGGCGGGCGGCGTCGCGGGCCAATGCACGGTGACGGTCGACGTCGTATCGCCTGCGGCAGGCGTGTTCATCAACATCATTCCCGTGGGCGCCGTTTCGTCGTCGCAGGGGTCGAATCCGCAGAATGCGAATGCGACGCTCACGGTCGCCGCGCTGCAGCCGGTGACCGGCGCCAAGGCCTTCCTGCCGACGACGCTTCATGGCGGCGCCGACACCTCGACGGTCACGCTGACGTTGACCAATCCGAATGGCGTTGCGCTGACCAACGCATCGCTGACCGACACGCTGCCGGTGGCATCCCTGGCGATCGCGACTCCGCCGGCCGCGTCGACGACGTGCGGTGCCGGCATCGTTTCGACCGGGGCTAACGCGGCGACATTGACCGGCGGAACTATTCCCGCCAACGGTAGCTGCATCATCCGTTTCAATGTCGTCGCAGTGAATCCGAACGTCTACGTCGACGGCAACGTCGCCAACACCATTGCCGCGAACGCGCTGGTGACCGCGCAGGGCGTCACCAACGCGGCGGCATTCGCGGCCAACGTCCGCCTGCAGACGGGCGCGCGCGTCGAGAAAGTCTTTGCGCCGACGCCGATCACGACCGGAGGCACGTCGACGCTGACGGTGACCGTCCGCAATTTCAACACGACGCCGCTGGCCGGGACCATCGCATTCACGGACACGTTCCCCGCGGGAATGACGGTGGCATCTCCGGTCGTCACGGCCACGACCTGCGCGGGTCTCGCCTTTACCCCAGCCCCGACTGCGGGCGGCAACTCGTTCACAGTCAGCGGCGGCAGCCTGCCGGGCGCGACCGCGGGCTCGACCAACAACGCCAACTGCACGGTGACGATCAATGTCGTCGGCGTCAACGCGGGCGCCAACCCGGTGACGCTCAACAACACGATTCCGGTCGGCAACTTCGGCGGCGTCGGCTTCTCCTCCGGAACCGGCGCGCTGGTGGTCAACGCCGTCACCAGTGTCGGTGGCAGCAAAGTGTTCGCGCCGACGCCCGTCCTGCAAGGCGCGACGTCGACGCTGACGATCACGCTCACCAATTCGAACGCGGCCATTGCCACGCTCACCGCCGCGTTCGTCGACAACATTGCGTCGATGGGCGCCGGATTTTCCGTGGCAGCGGCGCCGACCACGACGTGTGGCGGGGTGCTGACGAACACCGCGACCACGGTGACGCTCGCAGCGGGCGGGACCATTCCCGCGGCGGGAAGCTGCACGATCACTATTCCGATACAGGTCGCGGCCAACGCGGTGACCGGCGCGCGCACCAACACGATCGCGCAAGGCGCGTTGCAGACGAACTTCGGCCGGACGCAATCGGCGATCACCGGCGTGCTGACGGTGAACCCCGTGCTGTCCGTCGCCAAGGCCTTCGCGCCGACGACGGTCGCCGCGGGCACGGATACGCGGGCGACGATCACGCTGACACGCGCCGCGGGCGCGGTGGCGCTGTCCGGCCTTGCATTCACGGATACGCTGCCCGCGGGGCATGTCGTTTCGGCGACGCCGAATCTCGTCAACAACTGCGGCGGCGCGGTGACGGCGACCTCCGGCACCAATACTGTTTCGCTGGTGGGCGGCGCCCTACCCGGCGGTGCGGCCGCCTCGAACTGCACGATCCTCGTCAACATCACGACGCCGGCCGGCGCCGGATCCGGCACGAATACGATCGCTGCGGGCGCGGTCGGCTCCACCCAGGGCTTCATCAATCCGGCGGCGGCGAGCGCGACCGTCACCCGCGTCGTCACCACCTTGACGATCAACAAGTCGTTCAATCCGGCGACCGTGCTGGTCGGCGGCACATCGCAGCTGACGATCAACTTCATCAACACCAATGCCAATGCGATCGCATTGACCGCGGGCGCGCTGACCGACAATCTGCCGGTTGGCATGGCGGTTGCGGCTGCTCCGGGCGCTAGCAACACCTGCGGCGGCACGTTCACGCCGCTGGCCGGCGCGACGTCGGTGTCTCTGACCAACGCGTCGATCGCCGCCAATGGGAGCTGCCGCGTCCAGGTCAATGTCGTCGCCAATGCCGCGGGCAACCTGATCAACCCGCTCCCGGCCGGCGCGTTCACGTCGGCGCAGGGCGTTTCGAACCCGTTGCCTGCTGCGGCGACGCTGGCGGCGACGGGGGTGGCCAACCTCGGCGTCACCAAGACCGATGGCGTGGTGAACGTCGTCCCCGGCACGAACACGACGTACACGATCGTCGCGAGCAACGCCGGGCCGAACGCCGTCGCCGGCGCGAACGTCGTCGACAATCCTCCCGCGGGCGTGACGTTCACGAGCTGGACCTGCGTTGCCTCCGTGGGGTCCGCGTGCGGCAATGCGAGCGGCAGTGGTCCGCTCAACGAACTCGTCTCGTTGCTGAACGCCGGCACGGCGACGTACACGGTGACCGCGGCGATCGCCCCCGGCGCGACCGGAACCATCGCCAATACCGTGACCATCATCGTGCCGCCGACCGTCGTCGACCCGACGCCCGGCAACAACACCGCAACGGACACCGACACGCTGACGCCGGTGTCGGCGCTTGCCGTCAGCAAGACCGACGGCAGCGCGACGTACACGCCGGGCAGCACC
Organism: uncultured beta proteobacterium; assembly: GCA_963816925.1. Classification (GTDB taxonomy): domain Bacteria; phylum Pseudomonadota; class Gammaproteobacteria; order Burkholderiales; family Casimicrobiaceae; genus CAIWHR01. Next base: position 70,440 of record CAWFMY010000038.1, read on the forward strand.
GCGACCTACACGGTCGTGGTGTCCAATGCGGGACCGTCGAACGCGACCGGTGTGACGGTCTCCGATCCGTTACCGGCCGGCGTGACCTTGTCGGCGAACGTCACGTGCGTTGCCACCGGCACCGCGAATTGCGGCACGGTGACGGGAACGACCGGCCAGACGAGCTTCGGCACGACCGGCGCCACCGTTGGCGTGGGTGGTGCCAATACGCTGACGTTCTCGGTGCCCGTGGCGTTCGCGTCCGGGATGGTCGCGAATCCGCTGGTCAACACGGTGACCGCTTCCGCACCCACTTCTCCCATCGCCACAGGCTCGGACAGCGACGGGCGACTGGCCGTGGCCGCACTCGCCATCAGCAAGACCGACGGCAGCGCGACGTATACACCCGGCGGAACGGCGACCTACACCGTCGTCGTGACCAACGCAGGCCCGACAAACGCGAACAGTGTGTCCGTTTCCGATCCGCTGCCCGGTGGCGTGACGCTGTCGGCGAATACCGCCTGCGTTTCCGCAGGCGCCGCCAGCTGCGGCGTGGTGACGGGCACGACGGGCCAATCGAGTTTCGGCACGACCGGCGCGACCATCGCCGCCGGTGCGGGCAATACGCTCACCTTCACCGCGCCCGTGGCGTTCTCGGCGGGCATGACGACCAATCCGCTGGTCAACACGGTGACGGCGTCCGATCCGACGTCTCCCGTCGCAACCGCCTCCGACAGCGACACGCTTTCGGCGGTGGCGGCGCTCGCGGTCGCGAAGACCGACGGCAGCGCGACCTATACACCGGGGGGAACGGCGACGTACACGGTGACGGTGACCAACGCGGGACCGTCTGGCGCCGGCAACGTCACCGTCTCCGATCCGTTGCCCGTTGGGGTAACGCTCAGCGCCAATGCATCCTGTGTTCCCACCGGTGCGGCGACCTGCGGCACCGTCACCGGTACCACGGGCCAGACGTCGTTCGGCACGACCGGCGCGACCATCGGCGCCGGCGCCGCCAACAAGATCGTGTTCACGGTGCCGGTGGCGTTTGCCTCCGGCATGTCGACAAATCCGCTCGTCAATACCGCGACGGCGAGCGATCCGGCCTCGCCGCCGGCAAGCGGCTCCGACAGCGACACGCTTTCTGCGGTGGCGGCGCTTGCGGTCACCAAGACCGACGGCAGCCTCACCTATACGCCGGGCGGGACCGCAACGTACACGGTCGTCGTGACGAATGCCGGACCGTCGAACGCCACCAATGTGACGGTGACGGATCCACTGCCCGCCGGCGTGACGCTGAACGGTAACGCGACGTGTGTAGCCGCCGGCACGGCGACCTGCGGCACGGTGACGGGCACGACCGGTCAAAGCAGTTTCGGCGCGACGAGTGCAACCATCGCCGCGGGTGGCGGCAATTCGCTGACGTTTAGCGCACCCGTGAAATTCGCCGCCGGCATGACGACGAATCCGCTCGTCAATGCTGCGACGGCGACCGATCCCGCGTCGCCGCCCGCGAATGGCAGCGACAGCGACACGCTCGCCGCGATAGCGTCGCTTGCCGTGAGCAAGACCGACGGCAGCGCGACGTACACGCCAGGCGGCACGGCAACGTACACGGTCGTGGTGACGAATGCGGGTCCGTCCAGCGCGAGCAGCGTGACGATCTCCGACCCGTTGCCGGCCGGCGTAACCCTGAATGCGAACGCGACGTGCGTGGCCGCCGGGACGGCGACCTGCGGCACGGTGACGGGCACCACAGGCCAGACCAGTTTTGGCACGACGGGCGCGACGGTGGGGGCGGGCGCCGGCAATTCATTAACCTTCACGGTGCCGGTGAAATTCGCCGCAGGAATGTCGACCAATCCGCTCGTCAACACCGTGACGGCGACCGATCCCGCGTCGCCGCCCGCGACGGGAACGGACAGCGATACGCTTTCAGCGGTGGCGGCGCTCGCGGTCGCCAAGACCGACGGCATCCCGACCTACACACCGGGAAGCACGGCGATCTACACCGTCACGGTAACCAACACGGGGCCGTCCAACGCGAGCAACGTGACCGTCACCGATCCGTTGCCCGCCGGCGTGACCCTGAACGCGAACGCCACCTGTGTCGCCGTCGGCACGGCGACGTGCGGAACGGTGACCGGAACGACGGGCCAGAACAGTTTCGGCACGACGAACGCGACGGTCGGCGCGGGTGCCGGCAATGCGCTGACGTTTACGGTGCCGGTCGCGTTTGCCTCCGGCATGTCGACGAATCCGCTGGTCAATGCCGCGACAGCGACCGATCCAGCATCCCCACCCGCATCCGGTTCCGACAGCGACGCGCTTTCCGCCGTGGCCGCGCTCGCGGTGAGCAAGACCGACGCCAGCCCGACCTATACGCCAGGCAACACGGCAAGCTACACCGTCACCGTGACCAATGCCGGCCCGTCCAACGCGGCCAACGTGACACTCGCCGATCCGTTGCCTGCAGGCGTCACCCTGAACGCGAACGCGACGTGCGTGGCCGTCGGCGCGGCGACCTGCGGCACGGTGACGGGCACGACGGGGCAAACCAGCTTCGGCACGACGAACGCGACGATTGCGGCGGGCGCCGCCAATTCGCTGATCTTCACGGCGCCGGTGAAGTTCGCTGCCGGCATGACGACGAATCCGCTGGTGAATACGGCAACGGCGACCGATCCCGCGTCGCCGCCCGCTTCCGGTTCGGACAGCGACGCGCTGCTGTCCGTCGCCGCGCTCGCGGTCAGCAAGACCGACGGCAGTCCGACCTACACGCCGGGCGGGACGGCGACCTACACCGTCGTCGTGACGAATCCGGGACCGTCGAACGCGGGTAACGTGACCGTCAACGATCCGCTGCCTGCCGGCGCAACCCTCAGTGCGAACGCGACGTGTTTGCCCGCCGGCACGGCGACCTGCGGCACGGTGACCGGCACGACCGGGCAGGCGAGCTTCGGCACGACCGGCGCGACGATCGCGGCGGGCGCCGGTAACTCGCTGACGTTCACCGTGCCGGTGAAATTCGCGTCCGGCATGACGGCGAATCCGCTGGTGAACACGGCGACCGCGACGGATCCCGCATCACCGCCCGCGAACGGCTCCGACAGCGACACGCTTGCCGCGCAGGCGACCCTCGTTGTGACCAAGACGGACGGCAGCGCGAATTACACGCCGGGCGGCACGGCGACGTATACGGTCGCGGTGACGAACACGGGACTCTCGAACGCGAACAACGCGACCGTCATCGATCCGCTGCCGGCCGGAGTGACCCTGAGTGCCAACGCGGTCTGCGTGGCCAGCGGTTCGTCGGTGTGCGGCGCGGTGACGGGAACCACGGGCCAAACCAGTTTCGGCACGACGGCCGCAACGGTGGCCGCGGGCGCCGGCAACGCGCTGACGTTCACGGTGCCGGTCGCGTTCGCGCCGGGAATGACAACCAATCCGCTGGTCAACACCGCGACGGCGACGGATCCCGCGTCGCCGCCGGCGACGGGCTCGGACAGCGACGCACTCGTTGCCCAGGTCTCGCTCAACGTCATCAAGACCGACGGCAGCGCGACCTACACGCCGGGGGGCACGGCGACCTATACGATCACGGTCACCAATGGGGGACCGTCCAGCGCGACGAACGTCACGCTGACCGACGCGTTGCCGGCCGGCGTAACCCTGAGTGCAAACGCGGTCTGTGTGGCAACAGGTGCGTCGACCTGCGGCACCGTCACCGGCACCACAGGCCAAACGAGCCTCGGCGCGACCGGCGCGACCATCGGCGCAGGCGGCATCAACAAGCTCGTCTTCACCGTGCCCGTCGCCTTCGCGCCGGGCATGGTCGCCGCCACGATCGTCAACTCGGCGACCGCGACGGATCTTGCATCGAGCGGACCCGGCAGCACCGCGACGGGAACGGACACCGACTCGCGCAGCGCGAGCGTCGCGCTCGTCGTGGTCAAGGATGACGGCAGCGCGACGTACACGCCGGGCGGCACGGCCACGTACACGGTGACCGTGACCAATGGCGGCCCGTCGGTGGCGACCAATCTCACCGTCACCGACGCGCTGCCCGCCGGGCTTATGCTCACCGCGAACGTGACGTGTGTCGCCACCGGAACGGCGACATGTGGTGCCGTCACCGGGACGACGGGACAGACGAACTTCGGCACGACGGGCGCCAGTGTCGGCGCTGCGGCAGCCGACAAGCTCGTGTTCACGGTGCCGGTTGCGTTCGCGTCGAACCTCACCACCGATCCGCTCGTCAACACGGCGACCGCCACCGACCTCGACGCGTCGGGGCCGGGCAGCACGGCGACCGGCTCCGACAGCGATGCGCGCAGTGCCGCGGTCACGCTGCAGGTGACCAAGACCGATGGCGCCAGCACGTATACACCGGGCGGCACCGGCACCTACACCATCACGGTCGAGAACACCGGCACCACCGATGCGCTGGGCGTCACGTTGATCGACCTGCTCCCCGTGGGCCTTACGCTGACGGCCAACGCACTCTGCGTTGCCAATGGAACCTCGAGTTGCGGCACCGTCACCGGCACGACGGGCCAGACAAGCTTCGGCACGACCGCCGCCGTGGTCGTCGCGGGCGGCGCGAACACCATCGTCTTCACGATTCCCGTCGCGTTTGCGGCCGGGATGGCGACCGATCCGGTGGTCAACACCGCGACCGCGACCGACGTTCCGACGGGCGCGACGGCGAGCGGCAGTGACACCGACACGCTGTCGTCGAACGTCACGTTGGCGGTGAGCAAGACCGACGGCAGTGCCACCTACACGCCGGGTGGCACGGCAACCTACGTCGTCACGGTGTCGAATACCGGCGTGTCCGATGCGTTGAACGTGAACGTCACCGACGCGCTTCCCGCGGGCGTGACACTGACCGCCAACGCGACGTGCGTGGCCAACGGCACGTCGGCGTGCGGAACCGTGACGGGCACCACCGGGCAAACGAGCTTTGGTTCAACCGCCGCGCGGGTCAATGCCGGTGGCGCGAACACGCTGGTGTTCACGGTGCCCGTCGCCTTCGCATCCGGCATGACGACCAGCCCGCTCGTCAACACCGCGACCGCCACCGACATTGCGAGCGGCAATACCGCGAGCGGCAACGACAGCGACACGCTTTCGGCGGCGGTTACGCTGGGTGTGGCCAAGACCGATGGCAGCGCGACGTATACACCGGGCGGGACGGCAACCTATACGGTGACGGTGATCAACTCCGGCTTGTCGGATGCGCTCGACGTGACGCGTGATCGACCCGCTGCCGGCCGGCGTGACGCTGAATGCAAACGCCGTCTGTGTGGCCAATGGTTCGTCGAGTTGCGGCGCCGTGACGGGTGCGACGGGGCAGACGAGCTTCGGTGCGACGACCGCCCGCATCAACGCCGGTGCCGCCAATTCGATCGTGTTCACGGTGCCGGTTGCGTTCGCGGCCGGAATGACGACCAACCCGCTTATCAATACCGCGACCGCGACCGACCTGCCGACCGGCATCACGGCCAATGGGTCCGACAACGACGTACTGTCGGCGAACGTCTCGCTTGCCGTGACCAAGACGGACGGCAGCGCAACCTACACGCCCGGCGGCACCGCCACTTACTCCGTCACCGTCGCCAACACGGGTGTGACCGACGCGCAGAATGTCACGGTCACCGATCCGCTTCCCGCCGGGGTGACGCTGAACGCCAATGCGGTCTGCGTGGCCAATGGCACTTCGAGCTGCGGAACGATCACGGGGACGACGGGGCAGACGAGCTTCGGTGCCACCGCGGCCCGCATCGACGCCGGCGCGGCGAACACGCTGGTGTTCACCGTTCCGGTGGCGTTCGCATCCGGCATGTCGACGAATCCGCTCGTCAACACCGCAGACGGCGACCGATATTGCGAGCGGCACGACGGCCAACGGTTCGGACAGCGACACGCTTTCGTCGAACGTCACGCTGGCCGTGGCCAAGACCGATGGCAGCACAACGTACACGCCCGGCGGCACGGCGACCTACACGGTGACGGTACAGAACACCGGCGTGTCCGATGCGCAGAACGTGACCGTCGCGGATCCGTTGCCCGCTGGGGTGACCCTGAGTGCAAACGCGGTCTGCCTCGCGAATGGCACGTCGAGCTGCGGAACGATCACGGGGACGACGGGACAGACGAGTTTCGGCGCCACCGCGGCGCGCATCAACGTCGGCGCAGGCAATGCGCTGGTGTTCACGGCGCCGGTCGCGTTCGCGTCCGGCATGTCGACGAACCCGCTCGTCAACACCGCGACGGCGACCGATGTGGCGAGCGGCGCGACGGCGAGCGGTTCGGACAGCGACACGCTCGCGTCGAACGTCACGCTGGCCGTGGCCAAGACCGACGGCAGCGCGACGTACACACCGGGAGGCACCGCGACTTACACGGTGACGGTGCAAAACGCCGGCGTGTCGAGCGCGCTCAACGTGACGGTCACGGATCCGTTGCCCGCGGGCGTGACCCTCAGTGCAAACTCGGTCTGTCTAGCGAATGGCTCGTCGAGCTGCGGCACGGTGACCGGGACGACCGGGCAGACGAGCTTCGGCGCCACGGCGGCGCGGGTCGACGCCGGCGCCGGCAATGCGCTCGTCTTCACGGTGCCGGTGGCGTTCGCGCCCGGCATGACCACGAACCCGCTCGTCAACACGGCGACGGCGACCGATCTCGGCAGCGGCGCCAGCGCGAGCGGCTCCGACAGCGACACGCTGTCTGACCGCCGTCGGCCTCCTGGTGTCGAAGACCGATGGCAGCGCGACCTATACGCCGGGCGGCACGGCGACCTATACGATCGTCGTCACCAACGGCGGACCGAGCAACGCCGGCAACCTGACGGTCACCGACAACCTGCCGGCCGGTGTGACGTTGAATGCCAACGCAGTCTGTGTGGCCACGGGTACGGCGACCTGCGGCACGGTCACGGGCGCCACCGGTGCGACGAGTTTCGGCACCACGGGCGCAACGCTTGCGGTCGGCGCCGGAAACCGGCTGACGTTCACGGTCGGGGTCGGCTTCGCGCCGGGCATGACGACGGATCCGCTGGTCAACACGGTGACGGTAGCCGATCCATCGGCGCCCGCGCCCGTCAGCGCATCGGACAGCGACACGCGCGCGGCCTCGGCGGACGTCGGCATCGTCAAGACGGGGCCGGCGTCGCTGATCCCCGGCAATGCAATCACCTACACGCTGACGATCACCAATGCCGGCCCGAGTGCGGCAGACGGCGCGACGTACAACGACAACGTTCCGGGCGTGATCACCGGCGTTGCGGCAAGCTGCGGCGGCGCCGCGGGTGGTGCGGCATGTGGCGCCGTGACCGTCGCCGGCAACAACGTCAGTGGCATCGTGGCACTGCTGCCGGTCGGCGGCAGCGTCGTCGTCACGATCACCGGCACCGTGTCCGGCGCCGCGACGGGCTCGTTCACCAACATCGGAACGGTGTTGCCACCGCTGGGAACATCGGATCCCAATCCGGGCAATGCGTCGAGCTCCGCCACGACATCGGTGGGCCCGTCGACGGCCACTCAGGTCCCGGTCAACGCGCCGTGGGCGCTGGCGTTGCTGTTCGCGGCAATCGCGATCCTGGGCGCGCGGCGCTCTGCTGGGCCGCGCCGGCATTCGTGATGTGACCGCAGGCAAGTCATTGACAAGACATGAAGTTTGGCGCAAATGTACGCGTTAAATATGCTGGTCGCATGAGGAACTCCTGCCGCTGAGGCCTGTCAATCTGCGTTGGAATGGCTTGCGATGACGGAACGTCAGGCGGGCCGCGCCGGTGGCAACTGCGCCGACGCCACACGCCGATCCTGGCTTCGCCCCCAGCGCTAGAGGGAAATTTGAGATTACATTCATTTGCCGCGCCGGCATTGCGAACCTTCGCGTTCGCGATCGTAGTGTCGTTCACCGGGATCGCGACGCCATCCCGTGCGGCGATTCTTCCTGCACGACTTCGGGCCCGGCTGCGCGACGATGTCGGTCGCGGGGCGTACGATCACCTGCAACGACGGCACGACCATCGCGCTCCACAGCAGCGTCACGCCGAGCTGCGTGCGCTTCGCGCTCGTCCCGCAGGGCGCGGATTACGCGTTGATCTGCGACAACCCGAACCTGACCGGCCTGTGGTGGCGTGCCGATGAGAACGGCCGCGGTACTTGGGTGTCGCACCAGGGCGACACCATCTTCGCCGTCGACTATGCCTACGATGCGGCCGGCGCGCCGCGCTGGCTCACGATGATCGCACAGAAGCGCGACGCCGGCACGTACACCGGCGACGTGTACGCGACGAACGGGCCGTCGCTGCAGTCGACCACGTTCGATCCGCACGGCGTGGCGTCGGCGTACCTGGGCACAGGGTCGATCGTGCACGAAGACCCGACCCACGTGCGCATCAACCTCCACGACGGCTCGTCGCGTGTGCTTGCGAAGCAGCAGTTCGGGCCGCTGCCGACGTGCACGTTCGGCACGGTCACCGACCTTTCGACCCTTACCAACTACACCGACCTGTGGTGGAACCCGAGCGAGGCGGGATGGGGAATCAATCTCGCGCATCAGGGCGATACGATTTTTGCCGCGTGGTACACCTATGGGATGGACGGCACGCCGTTGTTTCTCGTCGTCGCGGCGGACAAGACCGTGCCGGGAACGTATTCTGGCGACCTGTACCAGGCCGTCGGCCCGGCCGGCCCGGCGATTGCAGGCAACGAAGGTCGGCACCGCGACGTTCACCTTCGCGAACGGCAACAGCGCAACGTTCGCCTACACGGCGCAGCTTGCGGGAATGACCGGCGCGGCGACCCAGACGAAGGCGATCACGCGCGAAATCTTCACCGCCCCGGGCACCGCCTGCCAATGAAGCGATTTCGGGCGCGCCGCAAACGCGAACCGGGGAGGCAAAGAAAAAGGCCGGGCGAATTGCCCGGCCTTTCTCGACGGCATCCCCCGTGGGGAATCAGGCCGCCTGAATGTTGCTCGCCTGCTTGCCCTTCGGGCCCTGGGTCACTTCAAAGCTGACCTTCTGGCCTTCCTTCAGGGTCTTGAATCCCGGCATGTTGATCGCCGAGAAGTGCGCGAACAGATCTTCGCCGCCGCCGTCCGGAGTAATGAAGCCGAAACCCTTGGCGTCGTTGAACCACTTGACTGTACCAGTTGCCATTTCTGTAATTCCTCAAGAAAAAGAAAAGATATCGGGACGGTGTCCCGGCCCATGTTTCGATCTCAAGGAAAGAACGGCAACGACTGCAACGCGGTCGCGTGAGCGTACCTGCTGCCTTGAAACTAAAACACGGGCGGGAGGATACATGGGAAATGGCGCGAGCGCCAGCCCCCCCTCGAAAGGGGCCCGATGCGCCTCCATTCCGGGGTCCGGAAGCCGCGGGTCAGCCGGCGCCGGAAAGCTCGGAACGCACGAGCGCCGCCCCGGCGCCCAGGGCCGCGAGCTTGGCCCGGGCGACGTCGCGGGCGAGCGGCACCATCCCGCAATTGGTGCAGGGGAAGAGGCGGTTCGCGGGCACATGTTGCATCGCCGCGCGCAGCGTCGCCGCGACGTCCTCGGGCGTCTCGATCCGGTCGGTCGCGACGTCGATCGCGCCGACCAGCACATCCTTGCCGGCGAGGAGGCCGAGGAGCTCGATCGGCACATGGGAGTTCGCGCACTCGAGCGAAACCTGGCCGATCGTGGATCGCGCGAGCAGCGGAAACGTCTGCTCGTACTGCCGCCATTCGGCGCCCAGCGTCTTCTTCCAATCCGTGTTGGCCTTGATGCCGTAGCCGTAGCAGATATGGACCGCGGTCGTGCACGCGAGCCCCGCTGACGCGCGCTCCAGCGTCGCCACGCCCCAGTCGCGCACTTCGTCGAAGTAGACGTTGAACGCGGGCTCGTCGAACTGGATCACGTCGATGCCGGCCGCCTCGATGGCGCGCGCCTCCTCGTTCAGGATTTCGGCGAACGCCCAGGCGAGCTTCTCGCGGCTCCGGTAATGCGCGTCGAACAGCGTGTCGACCATCGTCATCGGACCGGGCAGCGTGAACTTCGCCTTCGACGTCGTCGCCGAACGCAGGAAGGTCGCGTCGTCGGCGAAAACCGGGTGCCGGCGGGCAACCGGGCCGGTCACGACCGGCACGTCCGCGTCGTAGCGGTTGCGGATCCGCACCGTCCTCTTGTGCTGGAAATCGACGCCGTCGAGCGCCTCGATGAAGGTCGTGACGAAGTGGCGGCGGGTCTGCTCGCCGTCGCTGACGATGTCGATTCCGGCCTCTTCCTGGTCCCGCAGCACGAGGCGCACCGCATCCCGCTTGCCTTCGGCGAGCGCGTCGCCTTCGAGGCGCCACGGGGCCCACAATGCGCCCGGCGTGGCCAGCCAGGACGGCTTGGGCAGGCTGCCGGCGATCGTCGTTTGCAGAAGTTTCGTCATGGTGGACTCCGGAGGCGGCGCGGGACCGTCTTGCCGCGCGGGTAGGGCGCCGATTATAGCGGCGACGCGCGGGCGGGTCGCCGAAAGCGGTCAGGCCGCTTGACCAATTCGGCCGCCGCACGTACCTTTCACGCGGTCCCCGTTTCCTCCCGTCCGAAGTCTCCCGTTCATGCCCCGCGTCCTGTTCTCCGACAACGAGTTCCCCGACCTCGAGATCGAGCGCGACCTCTTCAAGGCGGCCGGGGTCGAGCTCGCGGTCGCGCAGTGCAAGACCGAGGATGACGTGATCGCGGCCGCGCGCGACTGCGCCGGCATGCTGCTCCAGTACGCGCCGATCAGCGAGCGCGTCGTCGCGGCGCTTCCCAAGCTCGGCATCGTGAGCCGCATCGGCGCGGGCTTCGACACGATCGACACCGCGGCATGCGCGCGGCACGGCGTCTGGGTCGCCAATTCGCCGGACTACGGCGTCGGCGAAGTGGCCACGCACGCTCTCGCGCTCGCGCTGGCCCTGATGCGCAATATCGTCGCGTACCACCGCGATATCGAGGCCGGGAACTGGCACTACCTGTCGTCGGGAAGTTTCCACCGCGCGAGCGACATGACGCTCGGCATCGTCGGCCTCGGCCGCATCGGCAAGCGGATGGCGCACATCTCGCGCAACGTGTTCCGGCGCGTGATCGCCTGCGACCCGTACATCATCGACGGCGACTTCCCGGCCTTTGTCGAGCGCGGCAGCCTGACCGATGTGTTCGCGCAAAGCGACGTCGTCTCGCTGCATGTGCCGCTCAACGACGAGACGCGCGGAATGATCGACGCCGCCGTGCTGGGCGTGATGAAGCCCGGCGGCTATCTCGTCAACACGTCGCGCGGCGCGGTCGTCGACGTCGACGCGGCGCTTTCGGCGCTGGAGCGCGGCACGCTCGCGGGCCTCGGCCTCGACGTGCTGCCGGTCGAGCCCGTGCCGACCGGCTCGAAGCTTCTCGGCCATCCCCGGGTTATCCTCACGCCACACGCTGCGTTCTATTCCGTCGAGTCCGAGCGTGAATTGCGGCGCAAGGCGGCGCAGAATATCGTCACCTGGCTGAAGACCGGCCGGCCCGACTATGTCGTCGTCGCCGGCACCCGCAAGGTGTAGCGGGAATCGAGGAACATGGCCCGCGTCAATATCCGCGCAGTACAGAAGAAATTCGGATCGACTCTCGTGATCCGCGGCGTCGACGTCGAGATTGCCGACGGCGAGTTCTGCGTGCTCGTCGGTCCGTCGGGATGCGGCAAGTCGACGCTGCTGCGCATGATCGCCGGGCTGGAGGAGATCTCCGAGGGCGAGATCTCGATCGGCGACACGGTCGTCAACCGCGTGCCGCCGAAGGAGCGCGACATCGCGATGGTGTTCCAGAACTACGCGCTCTATCCGCATATGACGGTGCGCGACAACATGTCGTTCGCGCTGATGCTGGCCAAGCAGCCGAAGACCGAAATCGAGGCGCGGGTGAAGAAGGCCGCCGACATTCTCGGCCTCACGGCGTACCTCGACCGCTATCCGCGGCAGCTTTCGGGCGGCCAGCGCCAGCGCGTCGCCATGGGACGCGCGATCGTCCGCGATCCGCAGGTGTTCCTGTTCGACGAGCCGCTGTCGAATCTCGACGCCAAGCTCCGAGTCCAGATGCGCACCGAGATCAAGGAGCTCCATCAGCGGCTCAAGACGACGTCGATCTATGTCACCCACGATCAGATCGAGGCAATGACGATGGCCGACAAGATCGTCGTGATGAAGGACGGCGTCGTCGAGCAGATCGGCGACCCGCTGACGCTCTACGACCGGCCGGCCAACACGTTCGTCGCCGGCTTCATCGGATCGCCGGCGATGAACATGCTCCCGGGGGTCGTGGCGGACGCCGGCAACGTCGATTTCGGCGCGTCCGTGAGGCTGGCGTTGCCGAAGGGCGCGCGTGCCGACGAAGGCCGCGAAGTGCTCTACGGGGTGCGACCCGAGCATTGCGCGCTCGGCACGACAGGGCTGCCGGTCGAGGTCGTCGTCGTCGAGCCGACGGGCGCGGACACGCAGCTCTATTGCCGCTTCAACGGCCGGGACGTGACGGCGACGATCAAGGACCGCACCGACTGCCGGCCCGGCGACCGGATCCATCTCGTGCCCGATCTTTCGCGGGCGCACGTTTTCGACAAGGCGAGCGGACAACGGCTTACCGCATGATTTTTTTCGGGCATAACCACAACACCGCCCACAACTGGAGGAGGAAGCAATGAGTGAATTCAAGCGACGTAGATTCCTGCAATCGACGGCGGCGGTCGCGGCGAGTTCCGCGCTGGGCACCGGAGGGGCGCTGTTTGCGGCGGACGCGGCTGCGCAGGCGTACAAGATCGTGCCCGAAAAAGGCGCCAAGCTGCGGGTGCTGCGCTGGAAGCGCTTCGTCCAGGGCGACGAGGACGTCTGGGCGGCGAACACCAAGAGGTTCACCGAGCAGACGGGCATCGAGGTTCGCGTCGACGCCGAAGGCTGGGAAGACGTGCGCCCGAAGGCGGCGGTCGCGGCGAACGTCGGCAGCGGACCGGACATCATCATCAGCACGATGGAGGACGCGCACCAGTATCCGGAAAAGCTGGTCGACGTCACCGACCTCGCCAACTATCTCGGCAACAAGTACGGCGGCTGGTACGACCTTGCCAAGGTGTACGGCATGCACGACAAGAAGTGGGTGGCGATCATCATGGGCGCCGCCGGCAACGCGATCGTCTATCGCGAAAGCCACGTCAAGGCGGCGGGATTCGACACGGTGCCGAGGGACATGGCGGGCTTCCTCAAGCTGTGCCAGGCAATGAAGGCCAAGGGCACGCCGGCCGGCTTCGCGCTCGGCAACGCGACGGGCGACTCGAGCTGGACGCACTGGCTCGTCTGGGCGCACGGCGGCAAGCTCGTCGACGCCAAGAACAACGTCGTGATCAACAGCCCCGAGACGATCGCCGCGCTCGAGTATTCGAAACAGCTCTACGAGACGTTCATTCCGGGCACGCTGTCGTGGCTCGACCCGAACAACAACAAGGCGTTCCTCGACGGCCAGCTCTCGCTGACCGCCAACGGCATCTCGGTGTATTACGCGGCGCTCACGTCGCAGGACCCGAAGCTCAAGGAAATGGCCAACGACATCCAGCACGCGTACTTCCCGGTGGGGCTGGACGGCAAGGCGCGGGAGCTCAACCTCATCTTCCCGATGATGATCTTCAAGTACTCGAAGTACCCGAATGCCGCCAAGGAGTACCTGCGCTTCATGATGGAAAAGGAGCAGTACGTGCCGTGGCAGGAAGCCTCGATCGGCTATGTGTGTCACCCGCTCGCGGCCTACGAGAAGAGCGCGTTCTGGACGGCCGATCCGAAGAAGACGCCGTATCGCGACTGCATCAAGAACGGGACGCCGGGCGGCTACGCGGGCACGCAGGGTTACGCGTCGGCGGCGGCGATCGCGGACTTCATCATCCCGAACATGGTGGCGGAGGCGGCGTCGGGGTCGAAGACGCCGAAGGAAGCGGCGGAGCGGGCGCAGAAGCGGGCGGAGCGCTATTACAAGGTTTGATAGTACGTCGCCCCGGGCGACGTACTATCTGCGCGAGTTCAAGCGGCGTCGAAGAATACTCGCCGCCGCTTAACTCGCGCGGAGCCGGATAGTCCGCCGCCACGCATTGTCCATTCGTTCATTTTCCGTCGAGTAATCGAGCCACCTTTGGCATCGCGCTCCACCGCACTCTCCCGCGCGCTCGACAACCGCATGGTTCTCGGGCTGCTGTTCATGCTGCCCGCGGGCGGGCTGCTGATCCTGTTCCTCACGTATCCGCTCGGCCTCGGGACGTATCTGGGCTTCACCGACGCCAAGATCGGGCGTCCGGGCCAGTGGATCGGCATCGAGAACTTCGAGTACCTGTGGGGCGACGCGGTGACGCGGCTTGCGCTCTTCAACACGCTCTTCTACACGACCGTCGCCAGCGTCATCAAGTTCTGCCTCGGCCTGTGGCTCGCGCTGCTGCTCAACAAGCACATCCCGTTCAAGGCGGCGTTCCGGGCGGTCGTGCTCCTGCCGTTCATCGTGCCCACGGCGCTGTCGGCGATCGCCTTCTGGTGGATCTTCGATTCGCAGTTCTCGATCATCAGCTGGACGCTGATGAAGATGGGCATCATCCACGAGTACATCGACTTCCTCGGGCAGCCCTGGCATGCGCGCTTCGCGACGATCGCGGCCAACATCTGGCGCGGCGTGCCGTTCGTCGCCATCACGCTGCTCGCCGGATTGCAGACCATCGCGCCGTCGTACTACGAAGCCGCGAGCCTCGACGGCGCCTCCGATTGGCAGCAATTCCGCTACGTCACGCTGCCGCTGCTGACGCCGATCATCGCGGTCGTGATGACGTTCTCGGTGCTGATGACGTTCACCGACTTCCAGCTGATCTACGTGCTGACGCGCGGCGGGCCGCTCAACGCGACGCACCTGATGGCCACGCTTTCGTTCCAGCGCGCGATCTCCGGCGGCAGCCTGGGTGAGGGCGCGGCCATCGCCACGGCGATGGTGCCGTTCCTGCTTGCCGCGATCCTCGTCTCCTACTACGGCCTGCAGCGGCGCGCATGGCAGCAAGGCGCGGCGGACAAATGACCGAAGCGAACGCCAGGCCGGAAGCCGTCGACTCCCAGGGGATGAACTATCTCGTCACGCTCCCTCGTCGCGTCGTCACCGTCTACGTGCCCCTCGGCGCCTTCCTGTTCGTGCTGCTGTTCCCGTTCTACTGGATGATCGTCACGACGTTCAAGCCGAACGAGGAGCTCCTGTCGCGCGAGGGCAACCCGTTCTGGGTGAAGAACCCGACCCTCGCGCACCTGAAGAAGCTCCTCTTCGACACAGCCTACCCGGACTGGCTGCTGAACACGATGGTCGTGTCGGTGGTCGCGACGTGCCTGTCGCTCTTCGCCGCCGTTCTCGCCGCCTATTCGATCGAGCGGCTGCGCTTCAAGGGATCGCGCTATGTCGGGCTCAGCATCTTCCTCGCCTACCTCGTGCCGCCGTCGATCCTGTTCATTCCGTTGGCCGCGATCGTCTACAAGCTGCAGCTGTTCGACTCGCGCCTCGCGCTGATCCTCACCTACCCGACGTTCCTGATTCCGTTCGCCACGTGGCTGCTGATGGGCTACTTCAAGTCGATCCCGCTGGAGCTCGAGGAGTGCGCGCTGATCGATGGCGCGACGCGGCTGCAGATCCTCGTGAAGATCATCCTGCCACTCGCCGTGCCCGGGCTCATCTCCGCCGGCATCTTCGCGTTCACGCTGTCGTGGAACGAGTTCATCTACGCGCTGACGTTCATCTCGTCGTCGGAGGTCAAGACGGTGCCGGTGGCGGTGGTCACCGAACTGGTCGAGGGCGACGTCTACCACTGGGGCTCGCTGATGGCCGGCGCGCTGCTCGGCTCGCTGCCGGTCGCGGTGCTGTACTCGTTCTTCGTCGAGTACTACGTGTCCGGCCTGACGGGCGCGGTTAAGGAATAGCGACGCGAGCGGCTCGCCGGGGCCTCCGCAGGCAGCGAGAGCGAGCATCTGCGAACGCTCGCGCGTTCGCCAAGGCAGGGAGCGAGCAATCGCGAGTCGGCGCATGAGGCCGACTCAGCGGCGCAACGATTGACATTGGCGGTGCGGAGGCCGAGAGAATCGCAAGCAGGGATTGAAAACAACGATGAGAGCGCCACTTCGGTACAATGTCGAGCAAACACCGATCCACGGAGTAACCCCATGAGCATCCAGGACACCATCCGCGACCAGGTCAAGTCGAACCACGTCGTGCTGTACATGAAGGGCACGCCGCAATTCCCCCAATGCGGGTTTTCGGCGACCGTCGTCGAGATCCTGAAGCGCAGCGGCGTCGCCGACTACGTCGCGGTCAACGTGCTCGAGAATCCCGAGATTCGCCAAGGGATCAAGGAGTACGCGAGCTGGCCGACGATTCCGCAGCTCTATGTGGGCGGCGAGTTCGTCGGCGGTTGCGACATCCTCCGCGAGATGTACGAGGCCGGCGAGCTGCAGCAAGTCTTCGCCAAGCAATCCGCCTGACGCCGCGTCCCGCGGCCTGACGCGGCGCACCGCGCCGCCCACCCAGCGTCGAGTCGTTCTCCGGGCAAGTTCAACCGGGGCGGCTCGGCGCGTCCGTTTCTCCACCGATCGTCGGGCAGTCCCTGCGATGGGCCGTGCGCCCCACGGCGCAGGTGCGTCCACCTCGGCCGATACCCGCGCACGCGAATGCGTCGCATATTGCAAGCAATTGATTTTCATGATGTTTATGTGGTGGCACGTGAATTGCTCACAGCAGTGCACGATCAAACGCGCCATTGACTATTCCAACCGAAGAAACGAGGAATGGACATGAACGGAAACTCCCAACATCGGCCAGCACGGGCCATCGACACGTATCAATGGGTGACCAAGACGGCGCTGGCGACGGCGCTGGTGGTCGCGGGATTGATCGCCGCGCCTGGCGCGCGCGCGGAATCGAACGTGCAGACGGGCGCAGGGTCGTTGACTGCGACCACCCACCTCGACTTCCAGATCGTCATTCCTCGCGTGCTGTTCCTGCAGGTCGGCACCGGGACGCTGTTCGCCAACAACGCCGCCGTCGACCGTATCGTCTACGACTTCACCGCGACCCCGTCGATCATCGGCAATGGCGTGCAGCAGACGGCGACCTCGGGCGGTGACGTGAGCCCCGGCGTGGTCAGCGCGCGGGTGATCGGCAACAGCTTTGCCGCAGCTGCGAACCTGACGGCGACCACGGGCGGAGCCTTGTCGGACGGCGCGGGTGACACGATCTCGTGGAGCGAAATCGCGATTACGACGGCGGCGGGCGTTCCGGCGACAGCGACGAATCTCGCGCATCCGGGCACGCCCAACCTGTCCGACGCGGGCTCGACCACCGTGTCGCTGACGCCGGTGGCCAAGGTGATCAACCAGACCGCGCAGTGGACGTTCAAGTACAAGAACACCAACATTCCGCCGGCGGGAACCTATGGCGCCACGGGTGTCGCACCGGCCAATGGCCGCGTGACCTATACGATCACGATGCCCTGACGTCGGGCGCTGATCCTCATCTACGAGGGGACTGGATATGTTGCATTCATACGCGCGGGCATCGAACCCGCCCTTTCGCGTTGCATACGTCGCGTACGCGGCGGCCCTGGTCGGCGCGGCGCTGATGGTCGCGCCGGGTGTTGGACGCGCGGAATCGAATGTGCAGACGGGCGCGGGGTCGTTGACGGCGACCGCGCACCTCGACTTCCAGATCGTCATTCCTCGCGTGCTGTTCCTCCAGGTCGGCACCGGAACGCTTTTGGCCAACAACGCCGCCGTCGACCGTATCGTCTACGACTTCACCGCGACCCCGTCGATCATCGGCAATGGCGTGCAGCAGACGGCAACCTCCGGCGGCGACGTGAGCCCCGGCGTGGTCAGCGCGCGGGTGATCGGCAACAGCTTTGCCGCCGCCGCGAACCTGACGGCAACTACGGGCGGTGCGCTCTCCAACGGCGCCGGCAACACGATCTCGTGGAGCGAAATTGCGATCACG
>CAWFMY010000039.1:0-146722 GCA_963816925.1 uncultured beta proteobacterium
ACGGCGGCGGGCGTTCCGGCGACGGCGACGAATCTCGCGCATCCGGGCACGCCCAACCTGTCGGATGCGGGCTCGACCACCGTGTCGCTGACGCCGGTGGCCAAGGTGATCAACCAGACCGCGCAGTGGACGTTCAAGTACAAGAACACGACGATTCCGCCGGCGGGAACCTACGGCGCCACCGGCGTCGCACCCGCCAATGGCCGCGTGACCTATACAATCACCATGCCCTGACCGGACAAGCATCCGCGTCGAACCCTCGACGAGGCGCCGGGCCGGCAGCGGGCCGGCGCCTCGTTTCATGTCGGCGCAACGGACAACATGCAATGACGAAGCGGCACCCGATGAATCGGCTTCTGCCGAATAGCAGGAATGCGCGCCACAACCGCCAGGTAGCGGTTGCGTTGGCGCTGTCGCTGCTTTCGGCAGCGAGCGCGCACGCATGGGTGCTGACGATCACCGCCGGCCCCAGGGCGGTGTTCCTGCAAGTGGGGATCGGCTCGTACTCGGGCACGTATCAAAGCGGCGGTACGCCACTCAACAACGCGCAGGTCAACGTCGTCAGCGTCACCGTTCCGGCGAGCGCCGTGGGCAGCGGAACCGTGCAGCCGATGACGAGCAACAGCACGCAGTCGGTGAGCTTCTACGACAATTTCGTCGTGTGCAATCCGCCCGCGCAGGTCTACATCGGCGGCTGGGTGCGCACGCCGGCGGGCACCGGGACCGGCGTGCTTTCCGTCACGTCTCCCGCCACGCTGACGAGCGGCACCACCACGATCCCGTTCTCGCAGATCAGCTGGACCAGCACCGCGAACGGCAACGCGACGCCCGACATTCCGGCGGGAACGTTCACCGGCGGTACCCAGACGTTGCGCAACATCGCCGCGGGCAACTGGGTCGAGAATTGCCATGAGTTCTCGTACGCCAACGCGAACGTCGTCGCGGCCGGAACGTATACGGGCCGCGTCACCTACACGCTGGCGCTGCCATGAGCATCGGCCGCAGTCGTCATTCGGCGTGCGTGCCTCGTCCTCGGGACATCGCTTGCGCTCGCCGGACCCGTGCTCGCGGCGACCTACGTCGTCGACGACACGAGCACGATTCCGTACGAAAGCAATCTCGTGTCGCGTTGGCGCCAGGGCGCTACCGGCCGGCAACTCGGCAACGACATCGAAGCCGCTGCCATGGTGACGGTCCGGCTCAACGTGGCGCCGTGGCTCAATCGCAACGGTCGCATCTATCTCGCGCTGCCGCAGCAGCCCATCGGGATCGTCACGGTCGACTGGGCGACGCAGGGCCGCCTGCTGCCCGGCACGCTGCGCTCGGGCGAGCGCACGCTCGTGTACACGGGTCCCATCCGCACGCCGGTGCTCGAGGACAACTTCCAGCTCAAGGTCGTCGCCGACGGGCGCCGCGTGGCGCTGACCCAACGCCTGCAGTTCCGCTTCGAAATCGACATCGATTGAGCACTCGTGAATAGTCGTCTTATCCCTCCTCTCTTGACTGCCTTGACGCTCGTGCTTTCCGGCGCGCCCGTCGCCGCGCTCGCGCAGGGTTTTGCGGCAATGGTCTCGCCGCCGCGTTTCGAGCTGCCGGTCAAGCCCGGCGAGACCACGCGGCAGATCGTCGAGATCACGAACGCCGATGCGCGGCCGGCGGTCTATCGGCTGCGCACGGCCGACTGGACGTTCGACGCGAATGCGGCCGTGACGCTGACCGATGCGCTCGCGCCCGGGAGCTGCCGGCCATGGGTGGCAATCGAGCGTCGTGAAATCGTGGTTCCCGCGGGCGGCCGCTACCGCTACCGATTCGAAATCACGCCGCCGGCGGATGCCACGGGCGAGTGCCGCTTCGCGCTGGTGCTCGAGGGCGGGGGCGAGGCGGTCGATGCGGGGCTCAACATCAAGGTACCGATCAGCGGGCAGATCGGTGTCATCGTCTACGCGACGATTGCCGGTGCGGCGCCGGAACTCGAGATCGTCAGCACCGACGTCGGGGTGCAGGACGGCCGCAAGCTCCCCATGCTCCATGTCCGCAACAGCGGCCGCGCGCATGGCCGCCTGGCCGGATTCCTGTCGGGTACCGACGCGAACGGCAAGAACCTCGAATTCATGCCCGCGGGATTGCCGATCCTGCCCGGCGAGACGCGCGCCATCGCGCTCGGCGTGCAGGGTGACGACGCGAATGCGATCGATATCGCGTTTCCGATCACGATCCGCGGCACGCTCGAATGGGGAGGCCGGTCGACGCCGCTGGACGTGCGTTTCGCGCCATGACGTTGCGGCGGGCCGCGGCGCTGCTGCTTGCGGCCGGCTTAGCGTTGTCGACCGGCGCGCGGGGACAATCGGCGGCGCCGGCGGCCAACGGAACCAAACCCGAGGTATCTCCTGCCTACGAGGATCGACTGATCGAAGGCGGAAGTCTCGCTCCCGACAGCCTGTCCGACGACGCGGCCGCGTACAACGCGCAGGGCTGGCCACGCTTCTGGCGCATCGAGGGCGTATCCAGCTACTACGACCAGCAGGGGCTGATCACGCGCGAGAACGGCGCCCGTTTCAGCGGGAGCATCGACACTCCGCAGTACGGCGCGATCACTCTCGACGCCACGGCACGCGCCCGTCCTGGCTCGTTCATCGCCACGGTGCAGCAGCGCGGCCTCGCGTTCGACGGCAACTGGTTCGCCAACAACGCGCTTGGCGTGGTGACCACGCTCGGCGTCGATCTCACGCGCAACCAATATCGTTTCTACATTCCCACGTTCGCTGCCCTCGGCGGAACGACGGAATGGATCCACGACGGCGACTTGCAGCTGCAGGCGAGCGCGGGCGAGCCGGGACTGTACGACGGCCTGCGCCTCGCGGGATTCCAGTCGCTCGGCGGCAGCCTCGCAACGGCGGGCGCGCAATGGGCGTTCGCGCCGCACTGGCAGGCCGCCGTCCAGTTCACGGGCGTGGAGAACGTGCAGTCGCCTTATGCGCAGAACGCGAACGGACGGATCGACGGGCGCGCTGCATTCGCGTCGCTGGCATGGACCGGTGCGACCACCCGGCTGCAGGGCAACGTGCTGGCGAGTGACGTGACCGACTCGAGCGCGTCCGCGCACGCGGTCGGTGTCTGGCTCGACGGGTCCACGGTGGCGGATCGCTACACGCATCATTACGGGATCTACCGCCTCGAGCCGGGGCTCGCGTGGGGCTACCAGCCGATCAACAACGACATCGAGGGCGTGTACTACCGGATCGCCTACCAGAGCCTTCGCTGGCAGATGGATGGCGGCATCGACCAGGTGAATTCGGTGTCCGGGAACGGCGTGAATGGAACCTATGTCACGCTCAACGGACGCTACCAGTTGACGATGGGGCTCGGATTCGGCGGCAACGGAGCCTGGGTGCATTCCGGCGCGAACGACTCCTGGGCGGCCTCGGGCTTCGCCGACTATGCGTGGTCGATGGGCTTGAGCCGGATGTCGTTCAATGCCGCCATGAATCACAGCACGCTGGACAGCCATGCCGAACAGATCGGCATCGATCACACCTGGATCATGCCGGCCGGCACCCGGCTGTCGACCTCGCTTGCCGCGACGCGCGACACGAGCCAGGGCAACATTACCGGAACGACGTCGGATTCGACGTTCCGCCGCATCGGCATCGGCGTCCTGGGCGGCGGCGACATCACCGACCGGTTGTCGCTCGATGCCAATCTCCAGTACAACATCGTGAATCGCGGTGGCACCGCCACCGGCGTCTACGGCAACGTCGTGATGAACTGGCGCGTCGACACGCACTGGTCGCTCGGCGCCACGTACTACGACAATCGCGACGACTCGGCAAAACTATTCCAGCTCGATCCTCTGATTCCCGTGATCACGCCGGTGCCGGTGCAGCGCAATCGCGCGTTCTTTCTTACGCTGCGCTACGAGGATCGGGCCGGGACACCGGTCGCGCCGCTGGGCGGGCGCGCGGGCAGCGCGGCCGGCGCGATCGCGGGCTACGTGTTTCTCGACACCAACGACAATGGCCGCCGCGACGCGGGCGAGCCGGGGGCCCCGAATGTCACCGTTCTGCTCGACCGGCGCTTCTCCGCGCGCACCGACGATGCGGGCCGTTTCGAGTTTCCGTTCGTCGCCGCCGGGGCGCACACGATCGCGGTCCTGCCGGACAACCTGCCGCTGCCGTGGGTGGTCGAAGGCGACAGGCGCGAGATCGGCGTCAGCGCGCGGGAGTCCGCGACGATCGAAATCGCCGCGCGGCGTTTGCGCTAAAGGACCGCCGGCTCGCGTCTCGGCCTCCGCATCGCCATTCCCAATGGCTCGCCACTCGCGCCGCTAGGTCCTCGCGCGATGGATCCAGCGCACTTCGGGCACGCGCTTGACCGCGCGCATCACGTGCGCAAGCTGGCGTCGGTCCTTGACCTGCACGCTGAAGAACATCGCGATCAGCCCCGCGCCGTCGGGCTTTTCCATCGAGACATTGTCGATGTTGGCGTCGGCATCGGCGATCGCCGTCGCGATGTCGGCGAGCAGGCCGCGGCGGTCGGAGACGAGCAGCCGGACACCCGCGTCGAATTCGCCCTTGATATCGGACGACCACTCGACATCGACCAGATGCTCGGGGTCGGGACGCTGCTTCCGTAGCGTGATGCATTCGCGCGTGTGCACCAGGAGGCCCTGGTTCTTCCGGAATTGGCCGACCACCGCGTCGCCCGGAATCGGCCGGCAGCAGCGCGCGTACTGGATGGCCACGCCTTCGACACCGCGCAGCGTCAGCGCCGTCGGCTTCGCACCGATGGCGCCCGCTTGCGCGACGGCTTCGTCGCCGCCCTTGCCCGGGGCTCGCGTCAGCGCCTGCGCCACGGCGAACGAGAGGCGCTTGCCCAGCCCGATGTCGGCCATGAGGTCGAGCTGGCTCTTGGCGCCGTATTCCTTCTGCAGCGCCTCCCAGCGGTCCCAGCTGATCGACTCCGGCGCAACCTTGAGCGTGGCGAGCGCTTGCGTCAGCAGACGCTCGCCGAGCGCGGCCGATTCCTTTTGCTGCAATCCCTTCAGGAAATGGCGGATGCGCGAGCGCGCCTTGCCCGTCGCGACGAACGACAGCCACGACGGGTTCGGCCGCGCGGTCGGCGACGTCAGGATCTCGACGTGGTCGCCGTTCTTCAACTCGGTGCGCAGCGGGAGGAGCTCGTAGTTGATGCGCGCGGCGACGCAATGGTGGCCGATGTCGGTGTGCACGTCGTAGGCGAAATCGACGGCCGTGGCGCCGCGCGGCAGCGCCATGATCTTGCCCTTCGGCGTGAACACGTAGACCTCCTCGGGGAAGAGGTCGCCCTTGATGTTCTCGAGGAATTCCTTCGAGTCGCGCGACTCCGACTGGATCTCGAGCAGGCTCTGCAGCCAGCGGTGCGTCTCGCGCTGAGCCTCCGCGAGATCGAGTGCCCCGCCGGATTTGTAGAGCCAGTGCGCGGCGACGCCGGCTTCGGCGATCCGATGCATGTCGTTGGTGCGGATCTGCGCCTCGAGCGGCGTGCCGAACGGCCCGAAAAGCGTGGTGTGCAGCGACTGGTAGCCGTTGGCCTTCGGGATCGCGATGTAATCCTTGAACTTGCCCGGGATCGGCTTGTAGAGGCCGTGCAGCACGCCGAGCGCGCCGTAGCACGTGGTCTTGTCGGGCACGAGGACGCGCACGCCGTAGATGTCGAACACCTGCGAGAACGTGTAGTGCTTCTCGCGCATCTTCTTGTAGACCGAGTAGATGGTCTTCTCGCGGCCGGTGACCACCGCGGTGATGCCCGCCTTCGCGTATCCGTCGCGGATCACGTCGAGCAGCCGGTTCATCACCTCGCGCCGGTTGCCGCGCGCCGCCTTGATCGCGTTGGCGAGGATGCGGTAGCGCAGCGGGTTGATGTGCTTGAACGCGAGGTCCTGCAGCTCGAGGTAGAGGGCGTTGAGGCCGAGCCGGTTCGCGATCGGCGCGTAGATGTCGAGCGTCTCGCGCGCGACGCGCTTCCGGTGGACGGGCGCCATCGCGTCCAGCGTGCGCATGTTGTGCAGCCGGTCGGCGAGCTTGATCAGGATGACGCGGATGTCCTGCGCCATCGCGAGCAGCATCTTGCGGAAGCTCTCGGCCTGCGCGTCCTCGCGCGAGGTGAACTCGATCTGGTCGAGCTTGGAGACGCCGTCGACCATGTCGGCGACCGGCTTGCCGAACGACGACTCGATTTCCGCCTTGGTGATCGCGGTGTCCTCCATCACGTCGTGGAGGAGCGCGGCGGCGAGCCCCTGCGCGTCGAGCCGCCATTGCGACAGGATGCTCGCGACCGCGAGCGGATGCGTGATGTACGGCTCGCCGGACTTGCGGAACTGGCCGCGGTGGGCCGAATCCGAGAACGTGAACGCGCGCTCGACGAGCGCGATATCAGGCGCCGGCAGGTAATTGCCGAGGTGTCGGGTGAACTCCGCGATTTCCGACATGGGTGAGCACGCCCTTCATCGCAGCCGGCTCGGGGGGCCTCGCAGCCTCAGGTTCCCGTCAGCTCTGCGCCTTCAGCAGCATTTCGATGCCGACCTTGCCGGCCGCGACTTCGCGCAGCGCGATCACGGTCGGCTTGTCGCGGTCCGCGTCGACGAGCGGGGCCGAGCCGGCGCTGATCTGGCGCGCGCGGTTGGTTGCCGCAAGCGTGAGCTCGAAGCGGTTGGGAATCTTGTCCAGACAATCCTCGATCGTGATGCGGGCCATGGCAACCTCGGTTGGTGTTCAGGGTTCGACCAGTCGCTGGATCAGGGCAGCGTGGCGCACGCCCTGCCGCGATGCTGTCAGGCGAGCTGCCCTGACGATCGCGGACAGATCGTCGACAGCTCTCGCAAAGTCCTGATTCATAATAACATAATTAAAGTCACCGTAGTGCCGCATCTCTTCGCGCGCCGCCTCCAGCCGGCGGGCGATGACTTCCGGCGTGTCCTGGCCGCGTTTTTCGAGCCGCTCGCGCAGCGAGGCAAGCGAGGGCGGCAGGATGAAGATCAGCACGGCGTCGGGAATCAGGCGACGGACCTGTTCCGCGCCTTGCCAGTCTATTTCGAGCAGGACGTCGTGCCCCAGCGCGATCTCCGCGCGCAGCCACGTGGCCGACGTCGCGTACCAATTGCCGTGCACGTGCGCGTGCTCGAGAAATTCGCCACCGGCCTTGAGCGCCATGAAGCGCGCCTCGTCCACGTAGTGGTAGTGGACGCCGTCCTTTTCGCCGGGGCGGGGGGGCCGCGTGGTGTACGAAACCGAAAGCCGGATGCCGGTCTCGCGCTCGAGCAGCGCGTTGACGAGGCTCGTCTTGCCCCCGCCCGACGGCGCGGCGAGCACGAACAGGCAACCGGATGCGGGAGGTGCCCGTGCGTCGGCGTGGCTCGGCAGCTGCGTCCTTCGCGCGTCGTGCCGTTGGCGACTGCTCATCGATTCGGTCGTCCCGACTCGCAGGCACCGGCTCCACTGTGCTATTCGACATTCTGCACCTGTTCGCGCATCTGCTCGATCAAGACCTTGAGCTCGAGCGACGCCTGCGACAGCTCGGCGTCCACCGACTTCGAGCCCAGCGTGTTCGCTTCGCGATGAAGCTCCTGCATCAGGAAGTCGAGTCGCTTGCCCGCGCTGCCGCCGGCCGCCAGGACGCGCCGCACCTCCGACACATGGGCCGCGAGGCGCTGCACTTCCTCGGCGACGTCGATCTTGGTCGCAAAGAGCGCGAGTTCCTGTTTCAGCCTCTCCTGGTCGGGGTCGAGCCCCGCCTCCTTGAGGCGCGCTCCGAGCTTGTCGAGATAGGCCCGGTGCAGCAAAGGAATGCGCGGCGTGACGCGCGCGACCTGCACTTCGATCGCCGCGCAACGCTCTTCCAGCGCGGCGGCCAGCTTCGCGCCTTCGCGCGTTCGCGACGCCGCGAGCTCCGCGAGCGCCTTGTCGACGAGGCCCTGCACGACCTTCGCCAGCGCGTCCGGGGCGACCGTGGGCTCCGCGAGCACCCCGGGCCAACGCAGGATCTCGGCGACCGACAGCGGCGCGGCACCCGGGGCATGCCGCTCCACGTCGGCGGCGGCCTGCGCGAGGTGCTCCACGCGCTCGGCGGACACCGCGAGCGTGGCGGCGCCGGGCGAGGTGCGATTGAGTGAAATCCGGCATTCGACCTTGCCGCGCTTCAAATCCGTCCCAAGGCGCTCCCGCAGCACGGATTCCAACCCCCGCAGCTCGTCGGGCAGCCGGATCGAAAGGTCGAGGTACCGATGATTGACACTGCGCAGGTCGACCGTGAGGGAGACACCGGGCAGATCCGCGGCAACTGCCGCGAAGCCGGTCATGCTGAGGATCATGGACTGTTTTGCGCAGCTTTATGCACGTTTTCTGGCTATACTTCAGGGTCGGGATTGCCCAGAATGTATGCGTTATCCCCCGGCGGCGCAAGCCGATCCGGTTTCGCTGGCACACGAATTGCGAGCGTTTTTGTCGGATTCCCCTTACCATCCGCGCCCATGGCCGTCACCAACCAAGCCCTCACCGGGGGCTACCAGCTGCTGAACTACCGGATCGACCGGCAGATCAGCCGTGGTGGGTTCTCGATCGTCTACCGGGCGTTCGACGAGACCGGCGCGCCGGTCGCGATCAAGGAATACCTGCCTTCCTCGCTCGTGCTGCGCACCGAGGGCGACATCGTCCGCGCGAGCTCCGCCGAGAACCTGACCTCGTTCCGCTACGGGATGAAATGCTTTTTCGAGGAAGGCCGCGCGCTGGCGAAGATCAACCACCCGAACGTCGTGCGCGTGCTGAACTTCTTCCGCGCGAACGAGACGGTGTACATGGTGATGCGCTACGAGCGCGGCCGCACGCTGCAGCAGCAGATCCAGATGCGCCAGGACCAGATGTCGGAGCGGCTCGTGCGCCACGTGTTCATGCACCTGCTGAACGGCCTCCGCGAGGTGCACACGCACAAGCTCCTGCACCTCGACATCAAGCCGGCGAACATCTACCTGCGCACCGACGGCAGCCCGGTGCTGCTCGACTTCGGCGCGGCGCGCCAGACGCTCACGACCAACCGCCCGAAACTCGCGCCGATGTACACGCCGGGCTTCGCCGCGCCGGAGCAATATCGCGATCCCGACCGGCTCGGCCCGTGGACCGACACGTACGGCGTCGGCGCGAGCATGTTCGCCTGTCTCGCGGCGTTCGCGCCGCAGGCGGCCGACGCGCGCGTGCAGGAGGACCATCTCGTCTCGGCGAAGAAGATCTGGTCGGGCCAGTACTCGGACAACGTGCTGGAGGTGATCGACTGGTGCCTGCGCCTCGATCCGCTCGAGCGTCCGCAGTCGGTATTCGCGCTGCAAAAGGCGATCCGCGAAATTCCGCCGAAGAAGCGCAAGCTCACGTTCTTCGGCAGCCTGAAGCGCAGGCTGTTCACCGAAATCGGCGCCTGACGCACGTGTCGTAGGGTTTTTCGATGCGGTTCACGATCTTTCAGGAATCGCGGAAGGGTTCGCGCAAGGTCAACCAGGACCGGATTGCGTACACCTACAGCCGCGACACGCTGCTGCTCGTCGTCGCCGACGGGATGGGCGGGCACGCGGGCGGCGAGATCGCCGCGCAGATCTGCGTGCGGCTGTTCATCGAGCGCTTCCAGCAGGAAGCAAAGCCGATCCTCAAGAATCCGCTCAAGTTCCTGCAGGACTCGATGCTCCGCGCGCACGCGGCGCTCGGCTCCTACGCGAACCAGTTCTCGATGCTCGAAACGCCGCGCACGACGTGCGTCGCCTGCATCGTCCAGGCCGGGCACGCGTACTGGGCGCACGTCGGCGATTCGCGCCTCTACCTCTACCGGCAGGGCGGGATGATCGGGCAGACGAAGGACCACTCGAAGGTCCAGTACCTCGTCGACCAGGGGATCATCGGCGCCGCCGAGGTCGCCGAGCACCCGGACCGCAACAAGATCTTCAGCTGCCTCGGCGGCCTCGTCGACCCGGTGATCGACCTCGGCAAGCGCACGCCGCTGCGCAACGGCGACGTCCTCGTCATGTGCACGGACGGATTGTGGAGCGTGCTCGACAAGGAGGAGATGGCGACCTGGCTCACGTCGACGCCGATCCTGAAGACCGCGCCGCAGATGATGCGCGAGGCGGAAAAGCGCGGCGGGCCCGACGGCGACAACCTGTCGGCGATCGTCGTGCGCTGGGGTCCGGAGACGCTCACCGACGAGCCGTCGACGACGATCACCGAGACGCTCGGCCTCGGCGAATTCCAGACGCAGATCGACCGCACGCTCACGCTGACGGACCGCAAGGGCGTGCAGCGCGATCTGTCCGACGACGAGATCGAGCGCGCGATCGCGGAAATCCAGGCGACGATCCAGCGCTACCGACGTTGATGCGCCAGATCGTCCTCGACACGGAAACGACCGGCCTCGACCCGAAACAGGGCCACCGGATCATCGAGCTCGCGGGCATCGAGGTCGTCAACCGGCGCGCGACGGGCCGCATGGTGCAGTTCCACGTCGACCCCGAGCGCGAGATCGACGCGGGCGCCACCGAGGTGCACGGCAAGACCTGGGACGACCTCAAGGGCAAGCCCAAATTCGCCGACATCGCCGCGGAGTTCCTCGAGTTCGCGCGCGGCGCCGAGTGGATCATCCACAACGCGCCGTTCGACGTCGCGTTCCTCGACGTCGAATTCGGGCTCGCCGGGCAGCCGGCGTCCGCGGCGACGTACGGAAAGCTCACCGACACGCTGGCGCTCGCCCGCGAGATGTTTCCGGGCAAGCGCAACGGCCTCGACGCGCTGTGCGAGCGCTTCGGCATCGACAATGCGCACCGTACCCTGCATGGCGCGCTGCTCGATGCGGAATTGCTGGCCGAGGTCTGGCTCGCGATGACGCGCGGGCAGGAAACGCTGACGATGGACCTCGGCGCGCCGCCGCGGCACGCTGACGGAGCGCCTGCCGAGGGCCTTGCGCCGGCGCCGGCCGGCCGGGGCGAGCCGCTCCTCGTGGTCGAGCCGACCGCCGACGAGCTGGCGGCGCATCGCGACTACCTCGCGGCGCTGGACAAGGAAACCAAGGGTCGCTGCGTCTGGGTTGCCTTGGCAAACGGCCGAGGCCGCCTGACCGGTCGTAGGCTCCCGGCGGCCGGGGCCCCCGGGGAAGGTGTCGTAACATGGGCGTAATCTGCCCCTGACACGCTATGGACCCGCTGCACTCGACGATCCCCGCTCCATCCGCCGGCACCCCCGCGCCGGATGCCGGGACGCGCGCGCCGATGCCCGATACCCCGCCGACGCCGCACCCCTCAACCGCGAACTTTCGCTCCTCGCCTTCAACCGCCGCGTGCTGGCACTTGCGGCGGACGCCGGGACGCCGCTCCTCGAGCGGCTCCGCTTCCTTTGCATCGCCGGCAGCAATCTCGACGAATTCTTCGAGATCCGGATCGCCGGCATCAAGGAGCAGCTTCGCGCGAAGATTCCGCCGGGCGGCATGACGCTGCAGGAGGGGCGGGCGCTGCTGGCCCAGGTGGGCGTGGAAGCGCGCGCGTTGATCGACGCGCAATATGCGCTCCTCAACCGCGACGTCCTGCCGGCGCTCGAGCGGGCCGGCGTGCGCCTGGTCCGGCGCACCGAATTCACCGCCGCGGAGCGCGACTGGGCCGCGAAGTTCTTCCAGCGCGAGGTGCGTCCGCTGCTGACGCCCATCGGGCTCGATCCGGCACATCCGTTTCCGCAGGTCGTCAACAAGAGCCTCAATTTCGTCATCGAGCTCTCGGGCACCGACGCGTTCGGGCGCGACACGGGAATCGCGATCGTCAAGGCGCCGCGCGTCCTGCCGCGCATCATCCGGTTGCCCCCCGAGGCCGCCGGCGGCGACAACGCGTTCGTGATGCTGTCCTCGGTGATCCACGCGCACCTGCACGAGCTCTTCCCGGGCCGCGACGTCGTCAACTACGCGCAGTTCCGCGTGACGCGCGACGCCGACCTGTGGATCGACGAGGAGGAAGTGAAGAACCTGCGCCAGGCGCTGCAGGGTGAGTTGCCGCAGCGCCAGTTCGGCTCCGCGGTCCGCCTCGAGGTCGCCGCCAACTGCCCGGAGCCGCTCGCGCAGTTCCTGCTGCAGCAGTTCGAGCTGACGAGCGCGGATCTCTACCGCTGCGACGGACCGGTCAACATCGCGCGACTCTCGTCGCTCGCGGACCAGGTCGACATCGACGCGCTCAAGTATCCGCCATTCGTTCCGGGACTTCCGGACCGCCTGCGCGAGCAGCCGGACATCCTCGCGGCGATCCGCCAGCACGACATCCTGCTGCACCATCCGTACCAGTCGTTCGAGCCGGTCGTCGAGTTCATCCGCAAGGCCGCCGACGATCCCGACGTCGTCGCGGTCAAGCAGACGGTGTATCGCACCGGCGTCAATTCGGTGCTGATGGAAGCCCTGATCGAGGCGGCGCGGCGCGGCAAGGAGGTGACCGTCGTCGTCGAGCTGATGGCGCGCTTCGACGAGGAAGCGAACATCAACTGGGCCGAGCGGCTCGAGCATGCCGGCGCGCAGGTCGTGTACGGCGTCTTCGGCCTGAAGACGCACGCAAAGCTGGCGCTCCTGATCCGCCGCGAGCCCGACGGGCGCGGCCGCATGCGGCTCCGCCCCTACGCGCACCTCGGCACCGGGAACTACCATCCGCGCACGACGCGCCTTTACACGGATTTCGGCCTGCTCACCGCGGACCCCGCAATCTGCGCCGACGTCAACGAAGTGTTCATGCACATCACGAGCCTCGCCAAGGCGGGGCGAATGAAGCACCTGCTGCTGGCGCCGTTCACGATGCACCGGCGCGTGATCGACATGATCCGCCGCGAGACGAAGCACGCGCGCGCGGGAAAGCCGGCGCGCATCGTCGCCAAGATGAACGCTCTGCTCGAGGAAGGCGTGATCCGCGCGCTGTACGCGGCGTCGCAAGCGGGCGTCGAGATCGACCTCGTCGTGCGCGGCGCGTGCGCGCTGCGTCCCGGCGTGCGCGGGCTTTCCGACAACATCCGGGTGCGCTCGATCCTCGGCCGCTTCCTCGAGCATCACCGGGTCTGGTTCTTCGCCAACGCGGGCACGCCGGACGTGTGGCTCGCGTCCGCCGACTGGATGGGCCGCAACATGTTCCGGCGCATCGAGGTCGCGTTCCCGGTGCGCGACATCGACGCTGCGCAAGCGCGTCGTCGAGGAGGGTCTGTCGGCGTGCCTCGCCGATACGCGCGACGCGTGGGAGCTTCGGGCCGACGGCAGCTGGGCGAAGCTCGCGCCGCGCGGCCGGGCGCATGCCAGGTCGGCACAACAGACGCTGCTCGCGGCGATGCGCGAGCCGGACGAGGTCGACTGATGGACCTCGTGCTGTGGCGTCATGCCGAAGCCGAGCCCGGCGAGCCGGACCTCGGCCGGCGCCTCACCGCCAAAGGCCTGAAGCAGGCGGAGCGGATGGGCGAGTGGCTCGATCGCTTCCTGCCCGACACCGCGCGCATCCTCGTCTCGCCGGCCGACCGCGCGCAGCAGACGGCGCTCGCGCTCAAGCGCAAGTTCCGCACCGTCGACGAAATCGGACCCGGCGCGACCGCTGCCGCGGTCTTGAGCGCGGCCGGCTGGCCGGATTCACGCGAAGCGGTCGTCGTGGTCGGTCACCAGCCGACGCTGGGGGCCATCGCGTCGTTCCTGCTCTCCGGCGAGGAAGCGTGGTGGTCGGTGCGCAAAGGCGCGGTCTGGTGGCTTTCGAACCGCGACAAGACCGGGGCGTCGTCGGTCGTGCTGCGCGTCGTGATCGCGCCGGATTTCGTGTAGCGCCGCGAGCGGCGCGCCGGGGCCCCGGGCGCGAAGCGCCAAGGGGGAGCGCGCAAACGCGAGTCGGCGCATGAGGCCGACCCAACAGGCGCAACGAATCGCCTCGGCAGTACGGAGGCCGAGGCGCGAGCGGCGCGCCGGTTCGGCCTCGGCACTGGCGTAGCAGCTGTTGATGCCGAGCGGCGTGAGGTCGCGTGCCCGCTATCGCTTGCCGCGCCAGGCGTAACCCATCGCGCCCCATTCGCCGCGCTCGCGCGCGAGCAGGTACGCGGTCAGCGGATGGGCCTTCAGCCAGCGCGAGGAAATGCCGATCTCGATTCGCGGACGGATCGCAAGCGCGATGCGCGGGCGCTCGATCGCCCGCCGCGCGTGGTGGAACAGGACGGCGAGACGCAGCGCGAGGAGTGGCGCGCGAAACGCCGAAATGGTGCAGCAGCGGCGCCATCTTCGACAGGCTGCCGCGGCAGCCGAGCACCAGATTCGCGAGCTCATGCTGCTCGCCCGCGGAAAATCCCGGCATGTCGGCGTTGTGCAGGATGTACGCGCCGTGCTTGTGGAACCCGGTGTGCGACACCGAGAATCCGGTCTCGTGCAGGAGCGCCGCCCAGCGGATCCTTTGCGCGAGCCTCGGGTCGGGCTTGGGCGCCGCCTTCTCGTAGAGTCCGACGGCCATCGCGGCAACGCGCTCCGCGTGCTCGCGATCGATCCGGTAGCGCGCGATGAACTGCTCGATGGTCGCTTCGCGGATGTCGCGGCGCACCGTGCGCCCGAGGAGATCGTAGAGGACGCCCAGGCGCAGGGCCCCGCCAACCGGATTGATGCGCTCGACGTCGAGCTCGACCAGCGACGCGGCCATGATCGCGAGCCCGGCCGCGAGCACCGGCGCGCGCTCGGGCTTCAATGCGACAAGCTGCAGACGCCGGATGTGTCCCGCGCCGACCATCCGCTTGCGCAGGCGCGCGAGGCCCTCGCGCGTGATGCCGGCCGCCGAGAGCCCGTTCTGCTCGAGGATTTCGGCGAGCGCCAGGGCGGTTCCCGACGATGCGTACGCGTCGTGCCAGTGCTCGCGGCTGAACTCGCGCGCGATGGCCTCGACTTCGGCGCGCGCCGTCGTGTCGGCCGCGGCGAACGCGGTGGCCGACAGGGCGCCGTCGGCAAAATACCGCCGCGTCATTCCGACGCAACCCATCTGGAGGGACTCGAGGCGCTCGGGCTCGAGGCCGCGACCGATGATGAATTCGGTCGATCCGCCGCCGATGTCGATGACGAGCCGCGGCTGGCGTCGACGCGCGGCAGCACGTGCGCGACGCCGTTGTAGATGAGTCGCGCTTCCTCGTGGCCGGTGATGATGTCGATCGGAAACCCCAGCGCGCGCTCGGCCTGCGGCATGAACGCCGCGGCGTTGGTCGCCACCCGGAACGTGTTCGTGGCCACCGCGCGGACCGCCGATGGATGCAGGCCCTTGATGCGCTCGCCGAAACGGGCGAGGCAGGCGAGCGCCGCGCGCCGCGCGTCCGGCGCGAGTCGCCCGCGTTCGTCGATGCTGGCGCCGATGCGCAGCGTTTCGCGCCACGTGTCGAGGCGAAAGATCTGGTCGCCCTCGACGCGCCCGACCTCCAGCCGGAAGCTGTTCGAGCCCATGTCGACGACGGCGAGCGTTCCGGGCGCGGTGGCAGAGGCGGATCGCGGCATGGTGCGCGGGAGCGTAGCAGAAACACGGGGAGACTCGAAAGCACGCCTGCGTATCGACGCGCCGCGTTTCCGCGCCCGCGCCTTTCCTGCTACGCTCGACGGTTGCTGCTCGCAGAATCCACGCCATGCCCATCGACTACTTGCAGAAAATCCTGACCGCCAAGGTCTACGACGTCGCCGTCGAGTCGCCGCTCGAGCTCGCGCCGATTCTGTCGCGGCGCCTCGGCAACCGCGTGCTGCTGAAGCGCGAGGACCAGCAGCCGGTGTTCTCGTTCAAGCTCCGCGGCGCGTACAACAAGATGGCCCACCTGTCGACGGCGGAGCGCGCGCGCGGCGTGATCGCGGCGTCGGCGGGCAACCATGCGCAGGGCGTCGCGCTGGCGGCGCAGAAGCTCGGCTGCAAGGCGACGATCGTGATGCCGGTGACGACACCGCACATCAAGATCGCCGCGGTCGAGGCGCGCGGCGCGAAGGTCGTGCTGCACGGCGACTCGTACAGCGACGCCTACGCGCACGCGCTCTCGCTGCAGAAGAAATTGCGCGCGACGTTCGTGCATCCGTACGACGATCCCGACGTGATCGCCGGGCAGGGCACGATCGGCATGGAGATCCTGCGCCAGTGCGCAGGGTCCGATCGACGCGATCTTCGTCGCCGTCGGCGGCGGCGGCCTCATCAGCGGCATCGCGTCGTACGTGAAGCGCGTGCGCCCCGAGATCCGGATCATCGGCGTCCAGCCGGTCGACTCCGACGCGATGACGCGCTCGCTCGCGGCGGGCCGCCGGGTCAAGCTCGCGCACGTCGGCCTGTTCGCGGACGGCGTGGCGGTGAAGCAGGTCGGCGCGGAGACGTTCCGGATCGCGCGCGAGCTCGTCGACGAGATGGTGCTGGTCGACACCGACGCCACGTGCGCCGCGCTGAAGGACGTGTTCGAGGACACGCGCTCGATCCTCGAGCCGGCGGGCGCGCTGTCGATCGCCGGCGTGAAGGCATGGGTCGAGCGCCATCGCACGAAGGACCGCACGTTCGTCGCGATCGCCTGCGGCGCCAACATGAACTTCGACCGCCTGCGCTTCGTCGCCGAGCGGGCGGAACTCGGCGAGCGGCGCGAGGCCATTCTCGCCGTGACGATTCCGGAGCGGCCCGGCAGCTTCCGCGCCTTCTGCCGCCTGCTCGGCAAGCGCGCGGTCACCGAGTTCAACTATCGCTATGCCGATGCGCGCGTCGCGCATCTGTTCGTCGGCATCGAGGTGGCGGGACGGCACGAGACCGAGCGCCTGCTGACCGAACTGAAGCGCCACCGGATCGAGGCCTACGACCTCACCGACAACGAGATGGCAAAGCTCCATGTCCGGCATCTGGTCGGCGGCCACGCGCCGGCGGCGGAGAACGAGATCCTCTACCGCTTCGAGTTCCCCGAGCGTCCCGGCGCGCTGATGCAGTTCCTGAACAGCATGAGCCGCGGCTGGAACATCAGCCTGTTCCATTACCGCAACCACGGCGCCGACTACGGCCGCGTGCTGGTCGGGATGCAGGTTCCGCCCGCGGACAAGGGTGAATTTCGGTCCTTTCTCGACCGGCTGGGGTACGACTACGTCGACGAGACCGGGAATCCCGCATACCGGATGTTTCTCGGGCGATAAGTCATCCCCGGCGGGCGCGGGATGCCCGGTTCCCGGCGAGCCCCGACCGGACGGCGTTTCAGGGGTCGCGGGGCGGAACCTGCGCGCATGCGCCGGATTCCGACGTCCAGAGGCAGGGGGTGCCGCCCGGCGGCACGCCCGGCCGTCCGAAAATTGCTCCACTGTTGCGAAATTGTGCCAATCGGGCCGCCGGAGCCGATTCAGGCAAGGTTTATGCTCTAGGCAGTTGGCATCCGGCATGGCAAACTTGCCCCGGAAGGGCCGTGGCTTACATCGGAGCGGCCGCCGGATCGGGGCGTACGGACGGGAGAATGCGTTGGCGGAGCAGAATACGCTGTCGGGCGTCAAGGTAATGGTGATCGACGATTCGAACACCATTCGCCGCAGCGCCGAGATATTCCTGCTGCAGGCGGGATGCACGGTGATCCTCGCCGAGGATGGCTTCGACGCGCTCGCGAAAATCGCCGACCACCAGCCGGACCTCGTCTTCGTCGACATCATGATGCCCCGGCTGGACGGGTACCAGACCTGCGCCCTGATCAAGAAAAACGCGAAGTTCCACGTCACGCCCGTGATCATGCTGTCGTCCAAGGACGGCC
This sequence comes from uncultured beta proteobacterium, assembly GCA_963816925.1. GTDB lineage: Bacteria > Pseudomonadota > Gammaproteobacteria > Burkholderiales > Casimicrobiaceae > CAIWHR01. The sequence goes on from CAWFMY010000039.1 coordinate 17,754, forward strand.
TGTTCGACCGTGCGCGCGGGCGGATGGTGGGCTCCGACCAGTACCTGACGAAGCCGTTTACCAAGGAAAGCCTTCTGAAGGCGGTGGCCGCGCACGTGAAACGCGCCGCGGCGGCTTGATCGGGTGTCGGTACCGTCCACGCGCTGTGGGACGGACCGGGGGAAGGCAGCAAAGAGGGCAGGAACCATGACGATCAAGAAAATCCTCATCGTCGACGATTCGCCGACGGAGCGGCACGTGCTGAACGACATGCTGACCAAGGCCGGCTACGAGGTCGTCGCCAGCGACAACGGCGAGGACGCGATACTCAAGGCGAAGCAGCTGCGGCCCGACCTCATCCTGATGGATGTCGTCATGCCGGGCCTCAACGGATTCCAGGCGACGCGCGCGATCAGCCGCGACGCGGACACGCGAAGCATCCCGATCATCCTGTGCACGTCGAAGAGCCAGGAGACCGACAAGATCTGGGGAATGCGCCAGGGCGCGCGCGATTACGTCGTCAAGCCCGTCAGCCGCGACGAGCTGCTGCTCAAGATCGCCGCCCTCGGCTGAGCGCGAATCCCGGTCAACCCGCCATGGCCCGCGCCGCCAAAGTCGACCTCCGCTCGTTCCAGCAGGAACTCGCGTCCCGGCTCGCCACCAAGACGGCGGCGCAGGTCGAGTCGTCGCGCCTGGGGCTCGCGTGCGGCGGCGCGCAATGGCTGATCCGGCTCGCGGACGCGGGCGAGGTGATCACGGTGCCGCAGATCGCGGGCGTGCCGCTGACGCAGCCCTGGTTTCTCGGCATCTCCAACATCCGCGGCAACCTGTACAGCGTGATCGACTTCGGTTCCTTCCTCGGGCGCGAGGCCAGCCTTGCCGGCGCCGCGGGACAGGGTCGCCTCGTGGTGTTCGGGCCGCGCACCGGCGAGCTGAAGGCCGGGATCGTCGTGCAGCGGGTGCTGGGGTTGCGCAACCTGGCGGAGCTCGCGCCCGCGTCGCCGCCCGTCGACGTCCCGGAATGGTACGGGCAGCGCTGGATGGATGCCGAGGGCAGCGCCTGGCAGGAGATCGACCTCGCGCGCCTCGCGCAGGATCCCGGGTTCCTGCGGGTGGGACTCTAGCAATTTGAAGGCACCGGCGCGCGCGGCGCGCCGATTGGAGGGGAGCATGGCGATTTCACTGAAACTGCCGAGAGTGTTCGGCGCCCGCAAGGCGGCGCAGGTCGACGCCCTCGACATGCCGACCACGCAGGTGCGCGCGGCGCAGCCGGGCTACGATCCGCTCGCTTCCGTGTCGATCATGGAGCAGCTGCGCTCGGCGACGTCCGAGATGCGCATGCCGCGGCGCTTGTGGCTGATCGGCAACCTGCCGATCGTCCGCCAGTTCCAGGTGCTGGGCGTGCTGCTGGTGACGTTCCTCGTGCTCGCGGCGCTGATGCTGTTCCTCGACGGCCGGATCAACTCGCAGTCAACGGCGGCTGAATCGACGTCGACCGAAATGCAGATGCTTTCACAGCGGCTTGCGCGCGGCACGGCGCTTGCGGCGCAGGGACAGGCCGCGGCATTCCCGGGCCTGAAGGACAGCCGCGAGCGCTTCAAGGCGGACCTCGACGCGCTGCAAACCGGCGGCACCGTGCGCGGCGTGTCGCTCGACGTGCCCTCGGACGACGCCGTCACCAAGATCCTGCAGGACATCAAGGGACGCTGGGACCGCGTCGACGTCAACGCCGGGCGCGTCCTCGAGAACCAGCAGAGCCTGACCACGCTCGCGAAGGGCCTCGAGAACATCAACCAGGGCAACAACGCGATTCTCGAGCTCGCGCAGCAGGCGGCGCAGCAGGTCGGCCAGGGGGGCGGCAGCCTGCGCGAGATCGAATACACGAACCAGCTCGCCGTGCTGTCGCAGCGGATCGCGAAGAACGCCAACGCGCTCGCGTCGTCCGAGGAAATCGACCCCGAAGTCGCCTTCCTGCTCGGCAAGGACGCGGGCACGTTTCGCGACATCCTGAACGCGCTCCTGAAGGGCAGCGACGCTTTGCGCCTCACGGGCGTGAAGAACGAGGAGGCGCGGGCGACGCTGACCGAGCTCCAGAAGCGCTTCACGACCTACGACCAGGGCGTGGGGGCGATCCTGCAGAACATGAACCGGCTGGTCGCGGCGAAGCAGGCGGCGCGCGGCATCAACAGCGAGTCCGAAGCGCTCCTCAACGACACGACCAAGCTCGCGCAACAGTACGAGTCCGGCACGCGCACCCGCTGGGCGCTGTGGGCGGCCCTCGTGTTCGTCGTCCTCGGCCTCCTGTTCCTGGTGCTGCTGGGCAAGGTGTTCCTGGACGATGCCCGCGTCCGCGCGGTGGAAAGCGAAGGCGAGAACAAGCGCAACCAGGAGGCCATTCTCAGGCTGCTGAACGAGATGGGCAACCTCGCCGACGGCGACCTCACCGTGCAGGCGTCGGTGACCGAGGACGTCACCGGAGCCATCGCCGACTCGATCAACTTCACGATCGAGGAGCTGCGCACGCTGGTCAAGGGCATCAACTCCGCGACCGACCAGGTGGCGAAGGCAACGCAGGACGCGCAGGCCATTTCGAACCGGCTCTACGAAGCGTCGCAGCGGCAGAACAAGGAAATCCAGCAGGCGTCGTCGTCGGTGCTGCAGATGGCACAGTCGATCAGCGAGGTCTCGCAGAGCGCGGTGCAGTCGGCCCGTGTCGCGCAGCAGTCGCTCGCGGCCGCCGAAAAGGGCGGCCAAGCGGTGCAGAACCAGATTTCCGGCATGAACGAAATCCGCACGCAGATCCAGGACACGTCGAAGCGGATCAAGCGCCTCGGCGAATCCTCGCTCGAAATCGGCGAAATCGTGGAGCTCATTTCCGACATCACGGAGCAGACGAACGTGCTCGCGCTGAACGCCGCGATCCAGGCGGCGTCGGCGGGCGAGGCGGGCCGCGGGTTCACCGTGGTGGCGGAGGAAGTGCAGCGCCTGGCCGAGCGCTCCGGCGAGGCGACGAAGCAGATCGAGGCGATCGTGAAGACGATTCAGGCCGACACCCAGGACGCGGTGGCGGCCATGGAAAAATCCACCGTCGGCGTGGTCGAAGGGACGAAGCTGTCCGACGCCGCGGGCCAGGCGCTGGAGGAGATCCGCAAGGTGTCGCGCGAACTCGCCGAGCTGATCGGCAGCATTTCCGCGCAGACGCAAAAGCAGTCGGCGTCGGTTTCGGACGTGACGCGCGGCATGCAGGGCATCCTCAAGATCACCGAGGAGACGACGGAGGGCACGAAGCAGACGAACGTGTCCATCGGCCAGCTGACGCGGCTCGCGGCCGAGCTCCGCAGCTCCGTCGCGGGGTTCAAGGTCTGACGTCGCATTGACGCAGGGACCGGCGCCGGGCAGGCCCGGTTCTTGCTCAATCGACCGGAATTGATTGGACCGACCGTGGCCACCGACTCCGCATCCGACTTCGACCTGGGACCGCTGTCCTGGGTACAAGGTGAAATCGACCAGGCGCTGACGCGCGGCCTGGAGTCGCTGGCCGCGTATCGCGCGACGGGCAAGGACCTCGCTTCGCTGAAGCACGCGCGCACGCATATCCACCAGGCGGCGGGCGCGATCCAGATGGTGGGCCTCGACGCGGTTGTCGCCTACACCGACGAAGTCGAGCGCCAGATGGCGCGCCTCGAGGAGCTCCCCGTTCGCGACGCACAGGTCGCTTGCGAGCAGATCGAGCGCGCGTGCAAGAAGCTGCGGATCTTCCTGGACGAGCTTGTCAACGGCGCCGCGCCCGTCCCGCTCAAGCTGTTCCCCGAGTACGAAACGATGCAGCGCGGACGCGGCGTGAAAGCCGCCTCGCCGACCGACCTGTTCTATCCGGATCTCGGGCCGCGGGCGCCGAAACTCGGCACGCCGCAGGTGATACCTGCCGCAAAGCTTCCGTCCTACATGGTGAAGCAGCGCCGCCTCTATCAGCGGGGCCTGCTGTCGTGGCTGCGCGGCGTCGACGACGGCGAAGGTGCGAAGGCCATGCGCGATGCCGTCGCAGGCATCGAGGACGCGACGACGCAACCCAACCTGCGCGCGTTCTGGTGGACGGTGGGGGCGCTGCTCGACGCGCTGGTCGAGCATGGGCTCGAGTCCGGGTTCGGCGTGAAGCAGCTCGCCGCGCGGGTCGACCTGCAGATCCGCCGAGTCGTCGAAGGCTCCGCCAAGGTCGCCGACCGGCTGCGGCGGGAAGTCCTCTACTACGTCGCGATCAGCGCGCCGGTGGCGCCGTCGGTGCAGGCGGTGCAAAAGGGCTTCAAGCTGTCCGGACTCATTCCGTCGGCGGAGGTGCTGAACGCCGACCTCGTGCGCATCCAGCCGCACCTGCGCGAGGCGCGCGAATCGCTCGCGTCGGCGAAGGACGCCTGGCTGAAGTTCGCGTCGGGGCGCGCGGAGAACCTGCCGAAGCTGAAGCAGACGCTGGCGACGGTCCACAAGCACGTTGCCGAAGTCGGCAACGGCACGCTGATGAAGCTCACGGCCGGACTGGTGGAACGCCTCGGCAAGATGCCGCAGACGATCCCCGAGCCGCTGGCCATGGAATACGCGACCGGAATGCTGCTCGCGGAGAGCGCGCTCGAGAATTTCACGAGCCTCACCCCGGATTTCCCGAAGCAGGTCGAGACGATGCTGTCCCGCCTCGACTCCGCGCGCACGCTGCGTCCGCTGGCCGGAGCAGCGGCAGTGCCGCTGCTGGACGAGATGTCGAAGCGGGCGCAGGAGCGCCTGCTGCTGGCGCAGGTCGGCCGCGAGATCCAGGCGAACCTCCGCCACATGGAACAGGTGCTCGATGCGTTCTTCCGCGACAGCACGAAGCGCGCCGAGCTCGCCACGCTCGGCAAGGACAGCCAGCAGATCCGGGGCGCGCTGAAGATCCTCGGGCTTCCCGACGCGGAGCGCCTGCTCGCCCTTTGCCAGGAACAGATCGACACCTATTCGAACGCGGAAACGGTCGTGTCGAACGACGACCTCGAGCTCCTTGCGGAGTCGCTGTCCGGTCTGGGCTTCTACATCGAGGCGGTCGAGCAGCAGCGACCCGAGCGCGAGCGCCTGATCGCGCCGCTGCTCGCGCGGCGGCTCGGCGAGGCGCCGCAGCAAGCGGAAGCCGACACGGGCGACACGGTCGAGGCCGCCGTCGAGGAATTGCGCAACGCATTGCCGGCGCTCGTTGCCGAAGTTCGCCACGCGCCGGCGGACGAGTCGGCGCGCGCGCTGCTCCGCTCGCGGCTCGAGGATCTGCGCAACGACGCCGAACTGATCGGCGACGCCGATCTCACCGCGCAAGCGGCCGCCGCGCTGGCCGAGTTCGATGCGGGCGGCACGGCCACGCTCACCGCGGCGGTGTCCGCGATCGCCGCCGCCGGCAGCGCCGCGCCGGCGCCGGCGATCTCCGAGGAAACGCAGCGGCTGCTGGACACCGACGCTTCGGGGCTCGACGCCGAGCTCCTCGACATTTATCTCACCGAGGCGCGCGAGGTGCTCGACACCGTCGCCGCGCAGCGCGCCGTTCTCGAGGAGAACCATGGCGATCGCGAAGCGCTGCGCACGACGCGACGCCAGTTTCACACGCTGAAGGGCAGCGGACGCATGGTCGGGTTGACCGAGCTGGGGGAAATCGGCTTCGAGGTCGAGAAGATCCTCAACCGGCTGCTCGAGGAAGATCATGTCGTGACGCCGCGGGTGCTGGAAATGGTCTCGGTGGCGGAGCGGAGCTTCCGCGCGTGGGTCGCGGGATTGTCGGAATCCGGTCGCGTCGTCGCGGACCCCGCGGAGCTGCATGCCGCGATCGCGGCGGTCGAGGCGGAGCTGCCGCCCGGCCGCGAGTCCGTGCTGACGCCGACGCCGCCGGCGCCGCAGCCGGAGCTGCACGTGGTCCCGCCGGCGCCGATGGTCGAGACCGCCGCGCCGCCGCCGGAGCTGCACGAGGGCCTCGCCGGCGCCGATAGTTGAGACCGCCGCCCCGCCGCCCGCACACACCGCAGTGGAACATCGCGGCACCCGACGCCGCGCCGTCCCTCGTGATGCCGATGATCGAATTGCCGGAAGTGGGCGCCGCGCTGACGGCCGCCCCATTCGCGGCGGCACCCGCTCCCGAAGTCCCGCTTCCGAATCTCGAGTTCGAGATGCCGGTGCCGGTTGCGATCGACGAAATCACGATCGACGACGGCACGACCGGGAATACGGCGGCCGACGCGCACGCGGATGTCGGCGCCGTGTTCGACGAGATCACGGTCGGCGAGGTCTCGCTTTCGACAGCGCTGTTCGGCATCCTGGTCGAGGAGGCCCACCAGCATCTCACGACGCTCGCGCACGAACTCGAGGTGCTGCAGTTCGACGCGAAGCAGCGCCCGTCGGCCGCGATGGTGCGGGCGAGCCACACGTTGTGCGGCATTCATCGCACCGGCGGCTTTCCGCTGGTCGCCGCCACCGCGAAGTCGCTCGAGCAGACGTTGCTCGCGCTCCAGCAGCGCGAGCCGCCGCTGCCGGGCGCCGTGCTGCCGGTGCTGGCGCGCGCGGTCGAGGGACTGCGGGCGTTCGTGGGCCGCATTCACGACCGCATGGGCTTCACCGCGACGGATGCAATGGAGGCCGCCGAAATCCAGCGCGAGCTCGAAGGCTTGCGGCAGGAGATCGACGCGGAACCCTTGGTTGCCGATGCCGAATCGCAGGCGGAACACGAGGCCGCGCGCGACGAGCACGATGAGGCGCGCGCCCGCGGACCCGTCGTGGTTCCGACTGTGTCGCCTGGTGTTTCGTCGACGGCACCCGCCGAGGCCAAGACTTCGCACGGGGTCCCCGTCACTCCAGCGCTGCCGCCGTGGAACGGCCCGCGCACGTGGTGCCGGCGCCACCCGCCGAGCCGGAAGTGCTCCTTGCGCAGCCTGTTCCGGACCCGCTGACCGACATCCGCGACGAGGTGGACCAGGACGTCCTGCCGATCTTTCTCGAGGAGGCCGCGGAACTGTTCCCGCAGGCGGGCGAACAGGTGCGCGCATGGCGCCGCCGGCCGACCGACGTGGAAAGCTCGAACCAGCTGCGCCGGACGCTGCATACGTTCAAGGGCAGCGCCCGCATGGCGGGCGCGATGCGTCTCGGCGAACTGACGCACCACATGGAGTCGCGCCTCGACGTTGGAGGCGTGGCCGCGCCGGCGACGCCGGCGCTGCTGGATGCGCTCGACGACGACCTCGATCGCATCGCGTTCGTGCTCGAAGCGCTGCGCGAAGGCAAGGTCAACGTGCCGCTGCCATGGGCGGCGGTCGGGTCGGAGGCGCCGGCCGCGCCGGAGCCGGAACCTGCTGTGACCCCATCCGTGGCCGAAGCGGTTCCAACGCGCGTCAAGGAAACGCCGGCGCAACCGGCGCCACCCGTTGGCGCGCCGCAGACGGTGCCACCGACAGCGCCACCGACAGCGCTGCCGGCAGCGCCGCCTGCGGCCGCTGAAGCCGATTCGGGGCAACGCGCCCAATTGCGCGTCCGCGCCGACATGATCGACCGGCTCGTGAACGAGGCGGGTGAAGTGGCGATCGCGCGTGCGCGCGTCGAAGGCGAATTGCGCTCGCTCAAGGCGAACCTGCTGGAGCTCACCGGAAGCGTGATCCGCCTGCGCTCGCAAGTGCGCGAAATCGAAATCCAGGGCGAGTCGCAGATCCAGTCGCGGATGAGCATGACCGGCGAGTCCGCGGAGGGATTCGATCCGCTGGAATTCGACCGTTACACGCGGTTCCAGGAGCTGACGCGCTCGCTCGCGGAAGGCGTCAACGACGTCTCCACGGTCCAGCAGTCGCTGCTGAAGAACCTGGACGATGCGGACGCCGCTCTGGTCGCGCAAGCGCGGCTGTCGCGCGACGTGCAGCAGCAGCTGTTCTCGATTCGGACGGTGCCGTTCGGCAGCGTGTCGGAGCGGCTCTACCGGATCCTGCGCGCGACGGCGAAGGACCTCGACAAGCGCGCAAACCTCGAGATTCGCGGCGGTGCGACCGAGCTCGACCGTTCCGTGCTGGAAAAGCTGGTCGGGCCGCTCGAGCACCTGCTGCGCAATGCGCTCGACCACGGCATCGAGTCGCGCGCCGCGCGCGCCGCCGCCGGCAAGGCGGAAACCGGCGAGATCGCGCTCACGGTGCGCCAGGTCGGCAACGAAATCGCGATCGAGATCGTCGACGACGGCGCCGGGATCAATGTCGAGCAGATTCGTGCGCGCGCAATCGCCCAGGGGCGCATCACGGCCGACGCGACGCCGACCGAAGCGCAACTGATCGAGTTCATTTTCCTCCCGGGCTTCACGACGGCGACCAAGGTCACGCAGCTGTCCGGCCGCGGGATCGGCATGGACGTCGTGCGCGCCGAGATCGCCGCGCTGGGCGGCCGCGTCGAGGTCACGACGCAACCGGGCCATGGCACGACGTTCCTCCTCTATCTGCCGCTCACGCTGGCGGTCGCGCAGGCCGTGCTCGTGCGCGCCGGCGGCAGGTTGTGGGCGCTGCCCTCGCCGATGGTCGAGCAGGTCCAGCAGATCAAGGCCGAGGCGCTCGTCAACCTGTACGTTGCCCGCAAGGTCGAATGGCAGGGCAAGAGCTATCCGTTCCACTACCTGCCGCGGCTCCTCGGCGATCCCCATCACAATCCGGAGACCGCGCGCTACAACCCGGTCCTGCTGCTGCGCTCGGGGCAGAACGTCGCCGCCATCCACGTCGACGAAATGGTGGGCAACCAGGAAGTCGTGGTGAAGAACATCGGGCCGCAGCTCGCCCGCGTCTCCGGCATCGCCGGCGCCACCGTGCTCGGCAGCGGCGAGATCGTGCTGATCATCAATCCGGTGCAGCTCGCGCAGCGTCCGGACGTTCCGGTCTACGACCCGAACGTGGAGCGGATGGCGCCGACGTTGCCGAAGATCGGCCGGCGCAGGCGCCGGCGACGGCGGGTCCGCCGCTCGTGATGATCGTCGACGACTCGCTCACGGTGCGCAAGATCACGAGCCGGACGTTGACGCGCGCCGGCTTCGACGTGATCACGGCAAAGGACGGCATCGATGCGCTCGAGCTCCTCAACGACCGGACGCCCGACGTGATCCTGCTCGACATCGAGATGCCGCGGATGGACGGCTTCGAGTTCACGAAGACGATCAAGAACGAGCCCAAGAACGCGCACATCCCGATCATCATGATCACCTCGCGGACAGCCGAGAAGCACCGGAACCGCGCGCAGGAACTCGGCGTCGACCTCTACCTCGGCAAGCCGTACCAGGAAGAGGAGCTCATCAAGCACCTGCGCGAGATGCTGGCGCTGACGCTGTAGCGCAGTCCGCCCGGCGCGCCTATCTCGACTGCACGTACGCGGCGACCGCCTGCATTTCCTCCGGGGTCAGGTCCTTGACAATGCCGTGCATCACCGGGGCCTTGCGCACCAGCGATTGTATGTAGTCGAGCTGGCTCAGGATGTATTTTGCGTGCTGCCCGGCAAGGCGCGGGAAGGCGGCAATGCCTTGGGCATCCGCTCCGTGGCAGGTCGCGCATGCCGGAATGCCGCGACCCGGGACGCCCTTGTCGAACAGCTCCTTGCCCTTCGCGACCGTTGCCGCATCGCCCGGCCGCCCGGGCGCGGGCGGCTGCTTCGAGTAGTACAGGGCCACGCTCTTGATCATCTCGTCGTCCAGGTTGTAGGCGATTCCCCACATGAAGTCGTGCGCGATCTTTTCCTCGCGGGTTTTCGCGCGGAACGCCTCGAGTTGCGACTCGAGATAGCTGGCATTCTGCGCCGCGAGGATCGGGAACTCCGGCGATGTGCTGATGCCGCGCGGACCATGACAAGTCGAACACAGGTTGACCGCTTTCTCCTCGCCGGCCTTCATGCGATCGACGTCTGCCGGCGTCGTGCCGACCTGAGCCGTGGCAACGGTGATCGCGCCTCCCAGCACGGCACCGAGGATCGCCCTGCGAATGTTTTTCATCTTCGATCTCCTCCGGACGCTCAAAATGCCACCCATGCGTTCAGGAACAGCGTGTTGTTGTCGTTGGCGTTGCGGCCGTTGCCGTCGTAGTTGTTTTTTGCGCCATCGAACTTGTTGTACGCCGTGTATTGCAGCATCAGGCGCACGTTCTGGATCGGCAGATAGTCGAGCTCGACGATGTAGCCATTGCTGTTGGGGGTCCGGGCGTTGCCGTCGGCATCCGTTCCGTACAGCCCGGCGTCGGCGCTGCCCGTGGTCGAGAAGTACGCGACCGTCGCGCCGTACTTCCGGTCGTAGTAGTACGTGCCCTTGAGCTTGAACGTCTTGAGCGTGTCCGTCGGATTGTCCGGGGTTGGCCCGGCGCCGATGCCTGCCCCGGTATCCTGAACCGCTGCGTAGCTCGCGTTATAGGACTGGCGCTCGTCGATGTAGGTCGCCTGCGCCGTGAACGTGTGCGGATCGGTGATGTATTGATATTGCGCGTCGACGGCCACGTCGCGATAACGATCCGTCGCGGTGGAGGTGTCGAGGTTGCTGGGATACCGGTTCACGATCATGCCGTAGGTGCCGATCATCGCCGAATTGGCGCCCCACTCGTGGCTGAGGGCGAAGCGCCAGTACGGATTGTTCCAATCCTGGATTGCGGCGACGCCACCGTCGGTGTGGGTATCCTGTCCGGAGCGCAGGAACGCGAACCCGTTGTTCGCCGTGTGGTAGACGGAGAGTTCGGCGTACACCATCTTCTTCCACCAGACGTAGCCGCCGAGGCCCGCGACCTGCTGCCCCAGTCCGCCGTCGATCTGCGTTGCCGCGGCCGGTGTCGAAGCGAGCGGCGACGATGTGTAGGGAAAGCCGAACGCCGGCGTGCTGTTCCACGGATCCTGCACGGTCGGGTTGTTGTTCAGCGTCATCCCATAGATCAACTCGGGTATCTCGGCGTCGGCGCCGCTGTACCTTCCCACGAGGCGAAAGTCCGTGTTGTCGATTCCGCTGTGGCCGACGAGGTGCCCGTCGGCGTTGGTGGCCAGGTTGTCGTAGGTCCACTGCACGAAACCGCCGAAGTAATCGGTGACCTTGCTCGCGAGAAAGATGCTCGCGCCGGTGAACACGAGGTCGTTGTTGCGCGCATTCACGGGAACGGTGTCGCCCGTGTCCGGATCAGTCGCGTTGTTGTTCCGGGTGTTGGTGACCGACGCTTGCGCCATGACGGCAAGGGGGACGAAGTTGAATCCCTCCTTGGTGAGCGGCGCCTTGCCGATCGTGTAGCCCGTCAGCTTGAAGTAGCGCCCGTACGGTGTCAGCTCGGGGAAGCTCACGTGGCAGGCGATGCATTCCTGTCCGGTCTGCCGCGCGAACGACGGCACCGCGTTCGCCTGTCCCGCAATACCTGCCCAAAGCAGCAACGCGAGCGCGATGCCGCGCCCGAATGCTGTGCCGGTGCGACGAAGATGCATGTGGACTCCCGTTTATTGAGAACGCTCGTCGACGGCCGCAATTTCGCAATCCTCCACTCCGCATGCGCGTCGTCTGCAGCCGACTCTAGGCCGCCCGCTTGCGAGGATTCTGATGTGGATCAACCAATTTGCAGTCGCACCGCAATTCGGAAAATTGCGTTGCAGGAATTGTGCGATCGACAGCGAATGGTCAGCATTTCGTCAGGCAATTGTCAGAAACCAACGTGAATGCGCGCGGCCTTGTTCAAGCCCCCGGCGGAGTGCGCCCGGGGTCCCGGCAGGGGGTCGCCGGGGTGGTTCGGGGCGGGCCGGTATAATTCGGCGAAACAGCCTCAAGGGGGAAAGCCGCATGGCGAACTACGTCACCGAACACATCCGCACGGTCGCGCTCGTCGGCCAGGGCGGGGCGGGCAAGACCACGCTCGCCGAGGCGCTGCTCCTGAAGTCGGGCATGATCAAGGAAGCGGGCGCGGTGGAGCGCGGCACGACCGTCGCCGATTTCGATCCTCTCGAAAAATCCTGGCAGCATTCGCTGCGCGCCTCGATCCTCCACGTCGATACGCAGGACACGCGGATCCACCTGGTCGACACGCCGGGTTTTCCGGATTTCCTCGGGCAGGCGATCGGCGCGCTGGATGCGGTGGAAACCGCGGCGGTCGTCGTGAGCGCTCAATCCGGTGTCGAGATGGTCGCGTCCCGCATGATGGATTGGGCGGGCAAGCGCAGGCTCTGCCGCCTCGTCATCGTCAACAAGATCGACGCCGAGAACGTCGACCTGCCGAAGGTCCTGGCCGCGATCCAGGCCGCGTTCGGCCGCGAGTGCCTGCCGATCAACCTCCCTTCGGCCGGCGGCACGAAGGTCGTCGACTGCTTTTTCAATCCCGACGGGGAGTCGGATTTCTCCTCCGTCGCCGATGCGCACCGCGCGCTGGTCGACCAGGTCGTCGAAGTCGACGAGGAACTGATGTCGCTCTATCTCGAGCAGGGCGAGATCGAAGCGGGCCAGCTGCATGCGCCCTTCGAGAAGGCACTGCGTGAAGGGCATCTCGTTCCGGTCTGCTTCGTCTCGGCGAAGACCGGCGCCGGGGTCGCTCAACTCCTCGACGTTCTGGTGAAGCTCGCGCCGAATCCGACGGAAGGCAACCCTCCGCTGTTCTTCAAGGGCGAAGGCGACACGGCGCAGGAGTTCCGGTCGGAACCGGATCCGAAGAAGCACGTCCTCGCGCACGTGTTCAAGGTCGTCGTCGACCCGTTCGTCGGCAAGCTCGGCGTCTTCCGCGTGTACCAGGGAACGGTGACCAGGGACACGCAACTCTTCATCGGCGACGGCCGCAAGCCGTTCAAGGTGGGGCATCTCTTCCTCCTCCAGGGCGGCAAGAGCGTCGAGATGGATCGCGCGGTTCCCGGCGACATCGCGGCGGTGGCCAAGGTCGACGAGATCGATTTCGACTGCGTGCTGCACGACTCGCACGACGAGGACCACATCCACATGCGGCCGCTCGAGTTCCCGGTGCCGATGCACGGGGTCGCCATCACACCGAAAAAACGCGGCGACGAGCAGCGGATCTCCGACGTGCTCCACCGGATGATCGCCGAGGACCCGACGATCGTGGTCGAGCACGACGCCACGACCAACGAGACGGTGCTGCGTGCGCTGGGCGACCTGCACCTGCGCTCGATCCTCGAGCGGATGTCGGCGCAGTTCAAGCTCGAGATCGACACCCGCCCGCCGCGGATCCCGTATCGCGAGACGATCACGGCGAACGCGGAGGGTTTCCACCGGCACAAGAAGCAGACCGGCGGCGCGGGGCAATTCGGCGAAGTGTCGCTGCGCGTCGAGCCGCGCCAGCGCGGCGCCGGCTTCGAGTTCGTCGACGCGACAAAAGGCGGCGTGATCCCGCACCAGTTCATGCCTGCCGTGCAGAAGGGTGTCGAGCAGGTGCTCGCGACCGGCGCCGTCGCGGGGTTTCCGCTGCAGGACGTGCGCGTGATCGTCCATGACGGCAAGCATCATCCGGTCGACTCGAAGGAAGTGGCGTTCGTCTCCGCGGGCAAGAAGGCGTTCCTCGATGCGATCGAAAAGGCCCGCCCGATCGTGCTGGAGCCGATCGTCACCGTCGAGGTCATCTGTCCGGAGGGCAACACCGGCGACATCGCCGGCGATCTATCGTCACGGCGCGGCCAGGTGACCGGCACCACCGGCCTGCAGCCCGGCGTGATCGCGATCAGCGGTCTTGCGCCGCTGGTCGAGCTCGAGGGCTATTCGGCGCGCCTGAAGTCGGTCACCGGCGGACACGGCTCGTATTCGATGCAGCTGTCGCACTACGAGCCGGCGCCGCCGATGCTGCAGCAGCAGCTCGCGACCGAATTCAAGAAGTCGCGCAAGCACGAAGAGGACTGAGCTCAGCGCCCGCCCGCGTTGTCGGGCATCGCTTCCCGGCGCCAGTTGAATTTCTCGCCGGGCCAGCGCCAGTCGATGAGCGGGACCAGCGGCGAGGCGAGGAACAGCGCCCACAGGAATCCGCTCGTCCGGAACAGCGCGAACTGCCAGGCGAACGCAAGCGCGGCGACGAGGATCGCGTAGCCGATGCGCGCGGAGCGCCGGTTCGGAATGGTCATCGGGTCGGAGATCATGAAGAACGCAAAGAGCAGCAGCCCGCCGTTCGTGAACTGATGCAGGAAGATCGTCCACGGCTGCCCGAGCCAGAGGACGCGCATGGCGACGAGGCCGAGCCAGGCGGCCAGGAATACCCACGAGATGTCCCAGCGCCGCGCGCGCTGTGTCACGAGTCCGCCGAGCGCCACGAACCACCCGGCAAGCGCGACGTCGTTCCCCCACTGTCCCGGCGACACCCAGGCGCCCGGCAACAGCACGAGCGCCACGATGACGCCGAGATTGGCCGGGTTGAAGACGTGCTTCCCGTTGACGCGCAGCAGGAACTTGGCGGAGATCGCGATCACCGCGGCGAGCGGATGCACCCACAAGGTGTCGGAGCGCAGCAGGAGCGAGAGGCCGAAGCACGTGATGAGCGCCGACAGCGCGCCTTTGTGCTCGAGGTCGAGCGCTTTCAGCCACAGCCATTGCGTGACGAGACCGGCCGCGAATGTGAGCAGCATCTGCCGTGGATCGAGGGCAAAATCGCGGACGAGCACGCCGACGGTGAGCAGGACCGCCTGGAAGGCGATCTGGTAGAGGCGCGCATCGCGCGGGAGCGCTGCGCGGAGCCGGCTCCCCGGCGCGCCCGTCGCGACGTGGGCGGAGCGTCACTTCCACAGCACATCCCACCAGCGGTTCGCCGGCTGCGGGGCCAGCGCCATCTTCGCGCGGATCGCGTTGACGTCCCATCCGGTCAGCGCTGCGAGGGTGGCGGCTTCGCGTTCCTGCCGGCGAGCGACTTCCTCGAAATAGGCGGGCGCGGCGGAGCAGCTTGCGGGATCGCCGGTCCATGGGTGCCGCAGCACGTAGCGCGCCTGGAAGTTCTGGCGGTCGGCGGTTTCCTGGAACACGAGGTCCTCGGGAAGCGATTCGCGCGTGTAGCGCAAATGAAGCCGCGTCAGCATCACCGGCTGGCCGCCGCCGCGCGCGTTGCCTTGCGGGCCCAGCCAGAACACGCCGGCCTGCCGCAGCTCGTCCTGCGTGAGCGGATCGGCGGCGCAGGGATCGCACCACCCCATGTCCCAGAAGTATTCGGTGAAGATCGCGCGGTAGTCCTCGCGCGCGGCGTGGGTGTCGAACAGCGCCTTGTACGTCTGCGGGAATTCGCCGCGCACGAACGTCGGCAGGTCCATGTTCGCGGGCAGCTTCACGGTGCGGTAGTTCGTCGCCTCGACGCGACCCTGCGGCGTCAGCACGTAGAGCACGAGATCCTGCGGACCCTTCGCGTTCAGCATGCCGAGGCGGACCGGCAACATGAACTTCTCCGACTCGAACGCGAATTGCAGCGGGCGCAGGTAAGCCACGCCGGTCTTCGCCTGTTCCTTCAGGTTGACCTTGGCGACGAAGAACTTCATGTTCTGGCGGACGTACGGTTTCAGCGCCGCGCTCGCGCCTTTCGGGATCCGGTAGCCGTTTTCGACAAGCCACGTCTCGAGGCCGTCGGACTGCTTCGCCGACAGCATCACGATGTCGTACTCGCCGACGGTGTACGCGGCTTCGACGGTGACCCCGAGCGCCTTGTCGCGGCGCGCCTCCTCTTTTGCGACCGACGCCGGCATCGGCGGAGTTGAGGCCGCCGATCGCGCGCGATTTCATCAATACGCACGGATCCGGATCGAAATACTCGGCAAGGCGCGGCGCGCTGTAGGCGTCGATGCGCTCGAAGAGCTTGCGATCGCCAATGTGGATCTGGTCGCGCCCGAGCACCTTCGGCACGGGCACGACCAGCGCGAACTCGGTCAGCGCGCCCTTGTAGTCGTTGGCCATGCTGATGACCGTCTTGCCTTCGCGGCGGACCAGGATCACCTGCGACGCCTCGTTGAAGAGGCCGGCGTCCGCCTTGCCGACATAGAAGCCGCAAAACGCCGCGGCGGGAGTTGCACC
This sequence comes from uncultured beta proteobacterium, assembly GCA_963816925.1. Classification (GTDB taxonomy): domain Bacteria; phylum Pseudomonadota; class Gammaproteobacteria; order Burkholderiales; family Casimicrobiaceae; genus CAIWHR01. Next base: position 33,718 of record CAWFMY010000039.1, read on the forward strand.
GATGAGAAAAGCGAGCACGGCGACCACGATGAGCCAGGCGCCGGCACGGGCGGCAAAGGACGGCATGCGAACCTCCGGAGAAGGGGCGATGCCGTTGCCAACGGGCGGAAGCGGCGTCCGGGGTTAATCCCGCTTCAACGCGGCGTGCCGCCGGCGGTCTTGGCGGCCGGGATGCCGACCCGGGTTTCGTCGAACACGCGATCCACGCCCGGAACCGTTTTCACGAAATTGACGAGCGCCTCGCGCTGCGACTTCGACCGCACGCAACCTTCGAGGGTCACGAATCGCCGGGTCGTGGTGACCGCCACCGAGGTGCCGGCGAAGCGCTTGTCCTGGGCGATCGCCACGCTGACGCGATCGTTCACTTCCGGGTCGCGCCGGTACGCTCCGCCGGGTTCGCAGCGCCCTTCGAGCGCGCAGTACGTGCCGCGCTCGGCGCGCTCGTGGGCGACGATGCGCATCTGCTCCGGCGTCAGGAGCCGCGGCGATGCCGCCGGGCACCCCTTGTATCCGCTCGTCGCCTGCGCGAACGGATCGAGCTGCACGAGGCTCGCGTCGGCGGCGAAGGCATGGCCCGCGAACGCAATCGCGGCAAGCGGCGCAAGGCGGCACGAGACGAATGCAGGTCCTCTCATGGGGTCGCGCGCGGGAAGCGCAGGTCGTTGGCGGCGATCTCGTGGCGCCAGAGCAATGTTCCTTCCGTGTCGTGCGCCTCGAAGGCGATCCGACGATTGTTGCCGGGACCAAAGACGCGGAGGAGACCGAACTGGCGCTTCACGACGAGCGTCCCCGGCACGACATCGGGATTGGCGGTGTCCGCCTTGTCGAGGCGCGCCGGCGGACGCGAGGTCAACGGGCTCGACGTGAATTCGTACAGCGGATAGGCACCCGCGCGCTCGATCTTCAGCAGCTCGCCGAAGTGCCGGTCGCCCGAGAGAAATATCACGCCCTCGATCCGCTCGCGCGCGAGCCACTCGGCGAACGCCGTCCGCTCCGCCGCGAACTGATGCCAGCCTTCGAAGCGCGACGCGCGATGCCAGAACTGGCTGCCGCCCGCGACGACCTTGATCGCGGACCGCGGCGCTGCGACGAGCGCCTGCTTCAGCCATTCGAGCTGGCGCGCGCCGAACATGGTCTTGTCGGGTCCGTCGGGCCAGCGGTTGGGCGAACGGTAGTAGCGGTCGTCGAGCAGGAAGAACTGCACGTCACCGTAGCGTGCGAAGCCGAAGGCGCCGGGCACGTCGGGGAGGCCGAAGCTCGTGTTCGGCCAGTAGCGCTGGAAGAGCTTCAGCGTTTCGCCCTTGAGCGCGTACGACGTGTCCGAGTCGTTCGGGCCGTAATCGTGGTCGTCCCAGATCGCGAGCTGCGTGGTCGCGGTGAGCAGTTGCTGCAGCGGCGCGAAGCTCCGCTGGCGGCGGTATCGCGCGGCCATCGCCGCCGGGTCGTAGAGGTCGGGCTGCTGCAGGTACAGGTTGTCGCCGAGCCACAGCATCATATCGGGACGCGCGGAGGCGATGGCGTCGAAGATCCCGAAGCCACCGCCGTAGTCCTGGCTGGACCACCGTGGGTCCGGGTCCGCGAGAAAGAAGCATGAGCCGAACGCGATCGTCAGGTCGACGGCGTCGGCGGGTTTCGCCCACGAGGGCTGCGCACGGATCGTCGCGCTTCGACGTTCGGCGCCGGCGTCCACATGGTAGTCCGCTGTCGCGCCAGGCCGCAGGCCGGTGAGGCGGGCGACGACGACGTTGTCGGCGGCGGCCGATGTCGCAAGCTCCATCTGCCGTTCGTTGGCCTCGCCTGCGGGGCGCCAGCCGACGATTACCGTCGCCGGGGCATCCGTCTGGATCCACAGCGTCGCACTGGTGAGCTCCGCCGGCCCGTGCATGACCACGAGGCCCGCCACGGCCGGCCATGCGGCCGCCGCGAGCGCCACCAGCGCGACGAAAATCGCGGTGCGCGCGGGGCGTGGTCGACGAACGAACGGCATGGTGGACGCGGGAACGCGGGCACGCTTCCCGGGGCGCCAATTGTGCGGGGAGGGGGCGCAGATTACAATTCGACCCATGGCCGGGCCGACCGCCAACTTCACGCACCACTTCCTGATCGCCATGCCGGCGATGGCCGATCCCAATTTCGCGCACACCTTGACGTTCGTGTGCGAGCACAACAAGGACGGCGCGCTCGGCATCGTCGTCAACAAGCCGACCGACATGATGCTGGCGACCCTGTTCGAGCAGATCGACGTACCGCTCGCGAACGCCGACGTCGGCAAGACGCCGGTGCATTTCGGGGGGCCCGTCCAGATCGACCGCGGCTTCGTGCTGCACCGCCCGCTCGGCAATTGGCAGTCCACGCTCGCGATCGGCGACAACATCGGCCTCACGACGTCGAAGGACGTGCTGGAAGCCGTGGCCCGCGGCGAGGGGCCGACGAGCGTGCTGGTGTCGCTGGGCTACGCGGGATGGTCGGCCGGCCAGCTCGAGCAGGAAATCGCGCAGAACGCGTGGCTCACCGTCGAGGCCGATGCGGACGTGCTGTTCGAGACCCCGGTGGAAGCCCGGCTCCCTGCGGCGATGCGGCTCCTCGGCATCGACTTCTCGCGACTGTCCGACGCCGTCGGTCACGCGTGACGCTTGAATTCCCAAACGCGCGCGGACGAGGGAACGGTGCTCGCGTTCGATTTCGGGACGCGCAAGATCGGCGTCGCTTTCGGCAACCGGCTGGTGCGTGTCGCGCACCCGCTGACGACGATTCGCGGCGAGGCGGCGGCCGCCCGGTTCGCGGCGATCGCGGCGCTGGTGGCGGAATGGCAGCCGCAGGCGCTGATCGTCGGGCGGCCGGTGCATGCGGACGGCACGCCGCACGAGGTCACCGCGCAAGCCGAGCGTTTCGCGCGCTCGCTCGAGGGACGCCATGGGTTGCCGGTGATGCGCGTTGACGAGCGCTACACGACGCAGGCGGCCGACGCCCGGTTGCGCGACTCCGGCGTTCGCGGCGCGGCGCGCGCGGAGGCGCGCGATGCCGTCGCGGCGCAATTGATCCTTCAATCCTGGTTCGACGACGAGCAAAGCAAAGCGACCCGTGACCTTGCCTGATGCCGAGCAGACGCTCGCCGCGCTCGTGGAAACGATGCGGGGCGCGGTGGCGTTCGATGCTCGGTTCGTCGGCATTTACTCGGGCGGCGCGTGGCTCGCCGACCGCCTGGCGCAGGCGATCCCGGGCGACCATGCCATCGGCTACATCGACGTCTCCTACTATCGCGACGATTTCAACCGCACCGGGTTGAAACCCGCCGTCAAGGCGAGCGAGATTCCATTCGAGGTCGAGGGCGCGACCATCGTGCTCGTCGATGACGTGCTTTTCACGGGTCGCAGCGTGCGCGCGGCGATCAACGAGCTCTTCGATTACGGGCGCCCGGCCGCGATCGAGCTTGCCGTGCTGATCGACCGGGGCGGCCGCGAGCTGCCGATCGAGGCGACGTGGGCCGGAACGCGGCTCGCGGTGGCGCGCGACGTGTCGATCGTGCTCTCGCGCGACGACGACGGGCGCCTCGCGCTGTCCACCGAGGCGGCGCCGGAGGCGGGCCGTGCGTGACCCGCAGCTCGCGGCGGACGGCTCGCTCGCGCACCTTCTCACGCTGGAGGGGCTGCCCGCGGAAATCATCGTCGGCATCCTCGACGCCGCCGTGCCCTTCGCGTCGATTTCAGAGCGCGACGTGAAGAAGGTTCCGCTGTTGCGGGGACGTTCGGTGTTCAACCTGTTCTTCGAGAATTCGACGCGCACGCGCACGACGTTCGAGATCGCGGCGAAGCGGCTGTCGGCCGACGTCATCAACCTCAACATCGGCTTCTCGTCGACGAGCAAGGGCGAGACGCTGCTCGACACGGTCGACAACCTGGTGGCGATGAACGCCGACATGTTCGTCGTCCGCCATTCGCAGTCGGGCGCGCCGCACCTCATCGCCGCGCATCTCAACCGCACGGGCCGCGGGCACGTCCGCGTCATCAACGCCGGCGACGGCCGCCACGCGCACCCGACACAGGGCCTGCTCGACCTCTTCACGATTCGCCACTACAAGCAGGATTTCCGCAATCTCACGGTCGCGATCGTCGGCGACGTGCTGCATTCGCGGGTCGCGCGCTCGCTGATCCACGGCCTCACGACGCTCGGCACGGCCGAAGTGCGCGCGATCGGGCCGAAGACGTTGCTGCCGACGGCGGTGCAGGCGATGGGCGTGCAGGTCCATCACGACATGCGCACGGGGCTCGCCGGCTGCGACGTCGTCGTGATGCTGCGGCTGCAGAGCGAGCGGATGAAGGGCGCGCTGCTGCCGTCGGCGGGCGAATATTTCAAGCACTACGGCCTCACGCAGGAAAAGCTCGCGGTCGCGAAGCCCGACGCGATCGTCATGCACCCGGGCCCCATGAACCGCGGCATCGAGATCGATTCCTCCGTCGCGGACGGCGACCGGTCGGTGATCCTGCCGCAGGTGACGTTCGGCATCGCGGTGCGGATGGCGGTGATGAGCATGCTCGCAGGCTCATGAACGGCCCCCACGCTCACTCCGTTCGCTGCCCCCTGAGGGGGCGCACAGTGCCCTTCGGGCGGCCGGGCGGGCATTGCAACGACCCCCACGCTCACTTTGTTCGCTGCCCCCCGAGGGGGCGCACAGTGCCCTTCGGGCGGCCGGGCGGGCACTGACATGAAGATCGAAATACGCAATGGCCGTGTTGTCGATCCGAAGAACGGCGTCGACCGCGTGACTTCGCTTTTCATCGCCGCCGGCAAGGTCGCGGCGATCGGCAATGCGCCGGCCGGATGGACCGCCAATCGCACGATCGACGCGAAGGGGCAGGTGGTCGCCCCGGGCTTCATCGACCTGTCCGCACGGCTGCGCGAGCCCGGCTTCGAGTACAAGGCCACGCTCGAGTCCGAGATGAACGCGGCGGTCGCGGGCGGCGTGACCTGTCTCGCGTGCCCGCCCGACACCGATCCGCCGCTCGACGAACCCGGCCTCGTCGAAATGCTGAAGCACCGCGCGCGATCGCTGAACCTGGCGCATGTGCACCCGGTCGGCGCGCTCACGGTGGGCCTCAAGGGCGCGGATCTCACCGAAATGGGCGAGCTTGCCGAGGCCGGCTGCGTCGCGTTCTCGCAAGCCGAAGCGCCGCTCGTGGACACGCAGGTGCTGCTGCGTGCGATGCAATATGCGGCGACCTTCGGCCATCGCGTCTGGCTGCGCCCGCAGGACGCGTACCTTGCGCGCGGCGGCGTCGCGCACGACGGCGAAGTTGCGACACGCCTCGGGCTCGCCGCCATTCCGTCGTCGGCCGAGACGATCGGGCTGGCGACGATCTTCGCGCTGGTCCGCGAAACGGGCGCGCGCGTGCACCTTTGCCGCCTGTCGACCGCCGACGGGGTGGCGATGGTGCGCGCCGCGAAGAGGGAACAGCTTCCCGTGACGTGCGACGTCGCGGTGCATCACCTGCATCTGTGCGACGTCGACATCGGCTGGTTCGACGCGCAATGCCGCCTCGTCCCGCCGCTGCGCGGCACGCGCGACCGCGCCGCGCTGCGCGCCGGCCTTGCCGATGGCACGATCGACCTCGTCTGCTCCGACCACACGCCCGTGGACGACGACGCGAAACAACTGCCCTTCGCCGAAGCGGAGCCCGGCGCGACGGGCCTCGAGCTTCTGCTGCCGCTCACGCTCAAATGGGCGGCCGCCGACAAGGTTCCGCTGCCCGCGGCGCTCGCGCGCATCACCGCGCATCCGGCCGCCGTCCTCGGGATCGACGCGGGTCATCTCGCGGTTGGCGGCGCGGCGGATATCGCGATCTTCGATTCCGACGCGCACTGGACGGTCGAGGCGCGGGCCCTCGAGAGCCAGGGCAAGAACACGCCGTTCATCGGCCTCGAGGTCCCCGGCAGGGTCGCGACGACGCTGGTCGGCGGGCAGGTCGTCTACGAGCGCTGATTCCATCGACAAGGAGGGCGACATGAATCCCGATCACGGGCAGGACATCCACGGCATGCTGCCGGAGAAGGAGATCGACCGCCGCGATTTCATCTGGTCGGCGCTTGGCGCAAGCGCCGCGCTGGCGCTCGCGCAATCGGCATCGGGGCAGACCGTCGTCACCGACGCCAAGGGCATCGTCGCTTCCGACATCTCGATTCCGACCGCCACCGGCAACCTGCGCGGCTATCGCGCGATGCCGGACAAGGACGGACCGTTTCCGGTGGTGCTCGTCGCAGCCGAAGTCTTCGGCCTCAATCCGTACATGAAGGACGTCTGCCGGCGCCTCGCGAAGGTCGGGTACTACGCGATCGTGCCGGACCTCTACACGCGAAAGGCCGATCTCACGACGTATATCGAACATCGCCGACATCATTCCCATCGTCAACGCCAAGTACGACACGGAGCTCGTTTCCGACTACGACGCGACCGTCGAGTTCGCGCGCGCGAGCGGGAAGGCCGACGTCGCGCGGATGGCGATAACCGGCTTTTGCCGCGGCGGGCGCACGACGCTCGTCTACGCGGCAGCCAACCCGAAGCTCAAGGCCGCGGCCGCGTGGTACGGGTCCGTCGGCGGGAACGTCAGCGAGCCGATGCCGCGCACGGCGATGGATCGCGTGGCCGAGATCAAGGTCCCGACGCTGGGCCTGTACGGCGCCAAGGACGCGGGCATTCCCGTGGACCAGGTCGAGAAATTCTTCGCGGCGCTGAAGGCCGCGGGAACACCCGCCGAATTCGTGATGTATCCGGAGGCCGGGCACGGCTTCCACGCCGACTTCCGCTCGGCTGACTATCGCAAGGCGGACGCGGAAGACGCCTGGTCGCGCATGCTCGCGTGGTTCAGGAAGTACGGCGCGGTCTAGGCTTTCAGGATGGCAACACAAGACAAGCCTATCGCGACGCCGCCTTCGCTTCCGGCCAATCTCGTCGCCGTCGCGCATCAGGTGACGGCGACCGAGCGCGCGGCGCGCGTTGGCCATTCCGGCGCCATTGTCTGGCTCACCGGCCTGCCGGGTTCCGGCAAGTCGACGCTTGCGATGGCGCTGGAGCGGGCGCTGTTCGATCTCGGATGGCAGGTCTACACGCTCGACGGCGACAACGTGCGGCGGGGTCTCAATGCCGACCTGGGGTTTTCACCGCAGGACCGACAGGAGAATATCCGGCGCATCGGCGAGGTCGCGGCGCTGTTCGCCGACGCCGGCGCCGTCTGCATCACGGCGTTCATTTCGCCCTACCGTGAAGACCGCGCGCGGGCGCGCGCCGCCGCCGGGCAGCGCCGCTTCTTCGAAGTGCACGTGAATTCGCGCCTCGCGACCTGCGAGCGCCGGGACCCGAAGGGGCATTACCGCAAGGCGCGCGCCGGCCTGCTGAAGGATTTCACCGGCGTGGACGCGCCCTACGAAGCACCCGCGAATCCCGACATCGCGATCGATACGGAGACGCAGGATGTCGGCGCGAGCGTCTCGCAGCTGCTCGCGTTCGTGGTCGCGGCCTGCCGCACGCAATAGGCCGCTTTCGACGCCTTGCTACTGGCGGCCGCCGCCACCCTGCGGAATATAGATCTGCTGGTTCCGCGAGAAGTCGTCGATGGTGCTCTTGTCCGTGGTCTTCGTGGCCGCGGTCCTGTCCTTGACCGGAATGCGGCTGCCGGTGACGGTCACCTTGTCCTCATCATCGGTCGCGGCGCTTTTCGTGTTGGTCGTCGAGCATCCGGCCACCAGCACGGCAGCGAGCGCGGCAAGATAGACATACTGCTTCATCGTCAAAACTCCCGGAATTTGGGCCACCCACGGCGGCGAACCGCGATTTTATCCGAGCTCGCCTGGGCGAGCCAGTCGGGCAATTGTTACATTTGTTACGGGGATGCTCCGTACGATCACCACGGCGCGAGCAGGGTTTGATAAGCGATTGATTTCGCGGGGCGGTTACACTTTCCGCGGGAGGCGGCCGAGCAGGTGGAACTCGGCGTTGGGGCGCATGCCGATCACGTTGGCCATCCGGTTCGAAAGCGCAAAGAACGCCGCGATCGCGCCGATGTCCCAGATGTCCTCGTCGGAGAAGCCGTGCGCGCGCAGCGCGGAAAAATCCTCGTCCACGATTTCCACGCTGCGCAGCGCGACCTTGAGCGCGAACGCGAGCATCGCCTTCTGCCGCGGCGTGATGTCGGCTTTGCGATAGTTCACCGCGACCTGGTCGGCGACCAGCGGGTCCTTCGCGTAGACGCGCAGGATCGCGCCGTGCGCGACGATGCAATAGAGGCAATCGTTGGCGCCGGACGTGGCGACGACGATCATCTCGCGCTCGGCCTTCGTGAGTCCGCCTTCCTTCAGCATGAGCGCGTCGTGATAGGCGAAGAACGCGCGGAACTCGTCGGGTCGATGCGCCAGCGTCAGGAAGACGTTGGGGATGAACCCCGCCTTCTCCTGGACTTCCAGCATTCGCGCGCGAATGTCGTCGGGCAGGTCTTCGAGTTTCGGGACCGGGTAGCGGCTGATCGGAAGGGCGTCCATGATTGCGTATGTTTGCTGAATGGGTCGTCGCCGAAGAAGCTGCAATTGAACCATATTGCAACCCGCGACCGCCATCGACCGATTGAGTCTCGCCCCAGATGCCGGACGAAGAGGGATCGCCGCAGGTCCCCGAAGAGCAGTTCAGACCGAAGATAGGGTGATTGACGGTCGATTCATCGCCGTCACGTTCGTAGCGCCAGGTTCGCACTCGACCGAACACCGGAATCACCTCAGCGAACCGCGACCACATCGGACTCGTTGGCATCGCGGCGCAGGACGAATTCGCAGATCTGTTTTGGCGGAATCGGGCGACTGACGAGGTATCCCTGAACCTCGTCACAATCGCGCTCTCGCAAGAAGCGGAGCTGGTCCTCCGTCTCGACGCCTTCCGCCACGACTTTCAAGCGCAGGTTATGCGCCATCGCAATCACGGCGGAGACGATCGCCGCGTCATCGGCGTCCACCGGGACCTCTCTGATGAACGACCGGTCGATCTTCACACTCTCGATTGGAAATTTCTTGAGCCGTGCGAGCGATGAATAGCCGGTGCCGAAATCGTCGATCGAAATGTGTACGCCCATCCTTCGGATCTCAAGCAGCGTCTCGGCGGCGCGTTCGGGGTGCGCCATCATCATGCTTTCGGTGATCTCCAACTCGAGCAGATCAGGGTGCAGCCCGGTCTGGGCAAGGGCGTGCGCGACTTCGATCACGAGTCCGCCATCGATGAACTGTCGGGCTGAGAGGTTGACCGCGACGCGGATAGGGCCTGGCCCCTCGGCACGCCACCGACACGCCTGCGCACACGCTTCGTGCAGTACCCAGCGGGCGATCTGGCGAATGAGGCCGGATTCCTCTGCGAGCGGGATGAATGCGTCCGGCAGCACGAGGCCGCGCTCAGGGTGCTGCCAGCGGACCAGCGCCTCGACGCCGGTCAGCGCGCCGGTCCGGAGCGACACCTTCGGCTGGTAGAGCAGCGTCAGCTGGTGGTCGTCGAGGGCGCGGCGAAGTGCCGCCCCGAGAACCATTCGCTCCGCCGAAGGCCGGGCGCCCACCTCGCCGGCGAACGCGAGGCTGTTGCCACCGGATTCCTTTCCGCGATACATCGCGACGTCCGCGTTCTTCAGCAGGGTTGCCGCGTCCTCGCCGTCGCTGGGGAACATCGCGACGCCGATGCTCGCACCGAGTCTGCATTCCTGCCCGTGCAACACGATCGGCTCGGACAGCGCTTCCAGCAGGCGTAACCCGAACTCGTTGACGTCGACCTGATTCGTGACGTCTTCGGCGAGCACGATGAACTCGTCACCCCCCAGCCGGGCGACCGTGTCGGCGTCCCTGATCGTCTTCTTCAGGCGCCCCGCCATCACCTTGAGCACTTCATCACCGGAAATGTGACCGAATGCATCGTTGACGTCCTTGAATCGGTCGAGATCCACGAACAACAGGGCGATTGCACGATCATGGCGACGCGCGACGGCGAGCGCGTGATTCAGCCGCTCGAAGAATGCGTGTCGGTTGTACAGACCCGTCATCGGGTCGAGGCGGGCGAGCCGGCTCCTCTTGGCCTCGATCAACGTCTGCTTCGTGATGTCGCGCCCGATGCCGCGATATCCGACGAATGTGCCGTTCTCGGCGAAGACGGGTTCGCCGCTGATCGACACATAGCAGGCACCGCCGTCTTGCCGTGGCTGGCGCAGAACGACGTCGTGAAACGTTTCGTGCGCGTTGAGACGCCGTTTGTGCGCATCCCATCCACCTTCCGGCGGCTCGACCTGCGGCAACTGCCAACACGTTCGACCGAGACATTTCTCGATGGTCGATCCGACGGAGTCCGTGAGATTGCCGCCGATCGCGGTGAAGCGGAACTGCGCATCCTGGTCCCAGTGCCAGTCCGAACCGAGCAACGTGAGACTGTGGAATCGTGCCTCGCTTGCGATCAGCGCCGCCATCCGACCGCGCGGATTCACCTCGGGCGTGTTCTCGCGTCGCGGTGCCTGGTCTCGAAGCGGCAATTCCGGCACCCACTTGTCATGTGCCGACGCGTAGGCGTAGCGTGTCTCACTCCCCGCTGCGACGATTTCCGGCGCACGACCGGCGTCGTGGCCGAACCACCGCAGAGGGCGACGCAGCAGGTTACGCAGCGGATCCACGATGGGTGGCGAACGTCACCGACGCTGGCCCGGCAAGGTCAATTTGAGCGGGAAAATTGTCCGCATGGCTCCGGCGCGGAACGCAATCGGCGTTCGGCGAGCGCAAGCCCGCTCCAGGGCCGGGCTGTCGGCTGCCTGTCTCGTCGGCAGGAATCTGAATTTGCATGGTTACGGTTCCCAACCATCACTGTAGACGCAACAATCGGGCCAGAGGGGTCGCCCGCCCGCGAGGGGCTACGCCTTCAACCGTTTTGGCCCGTGCGCGAACAACCGCTACCGAATTTCGCCGGCATTTGTACTTCGCGCTCGCCATGCGCCGTTGATGGCGTCGCCGCGTACTCCTAGGTGGGCGGAATGGCAGATGCGCGGGGTCTTGCGGGGATATCGGGCGAGCCTGCGGCGCGACCTGTCGACTTCGCGCCGTTCGACGCTTGCACCTTTTCGATCACCGTGAACGGGCTCTGGATGAACTCGAACTGTTGCTGGATCGGATCGTTGAGACGCAGCACGTAGGTTGCGTTGGAAGACAATAGCCTCAAGACACAATCGCTTCGTGAAATCGCGCGCCGGTAGAAGCAACGTCTTGATGGGCATTGTCGGGCGCAGCTCGCTTGGCGGGAGGTAGAGCGCGGCAAAGCATCTGTGCGTCGAATCCGCGGACTCATCGACCGATGAGTTGGCGGCTCGATCGGCTACCAGCTTCACGAAGCGCGGCCCGCGCCCAAGGTGCTCGACACCGATCTCGACGTAATCGACCATCAGCCGCCGGAGCCGGCGCACGACGGTCACGGACCAGGGACTGCTCTCGTCTTCGCGAATGGCAATCAACGACCCTGGTATTACGCGATTCAGATCGTCGATCTTCCCACGCAAGCGGGAGCCGGAATCGCTGTGGTCCTTGACCTGCCAGACCATCGGCGCCGCGTCTCGATCGTCCGCGCTGGACGGGGGCATCAAAGTTATCGCCGCCCCCGCGTCCATCACGGGCGAATATGTCTTCACGGCGAGAGACGTGATCGTGATTCCGTCCGTTTGCGGCTCCGAGGTCCCTGCAGCCTTGCTGCGCGCCTTCGCGTCTTTGCGCAACACCTGAATGATGTTGGATAAGCCGATTATTGCCTGAACCGTCTGGGCGACACGCTTGCGCTCCCCACGACGCGCAAGGACGATGGGACTCGGATCGAACGTGGTCTTGAGCTTCTTCAGCAACACGACCTGTCCGGCGCGCTCCGCCGGGGTCAAGGTGTTGCGCACGGAGGTCGACTCCTGCAGCGACTCGCGCTGTTCGTCGATCAATGCCAGCAGGGGAGAAGGGTCCAGAAACAGGGAATTGCCGGCTTCCATGGAAACCGTGCGTTGGAGACCGTCGGTACCCTCGAGATTGACGGCAAATCCCCTTGGTGCGACATGGTGCCCCGCCGGTGCTTCGTGCGGGTGCAAGTGCACGATCTTGCACCATTGGCCAAACCAGCCGTCGGCCCACAGTGCCTCGCGCGGCGAGAACTGCCCATTGTTCATCACGTCGAGCAGCAGAATTCGGACGTACAGCTGACCCGGCGTCGTCGCCGATTTCGTGCTTGTCGCCAGTTTTCGACTCTGCAACGCTTTGCGTGGTCCAGCCCCGCATTTGGGCGAACCGATAGGTTTCGTGGAGTTCCTTCCACTGCTCGGGGATCCGTTTCTTGTATCGAATAAAACGCAGGAGGAACTCGATTCGTCGGTGAAAGAATAGCCGGCCGACAACGGAGTGTGCGTGGGCAAGGAAGTAGACGTCGGAAGTGTTCTCCAGGAGTCCCAAGAAATGCTCGTACGCTAGATGGAAGGTCTGGCTCAGGCGCAACGCGGAAACCCAGACCCTTCGTTCGAACGAACGCGACTGCCCGTTGCCTTCGACGTATCGGGTCAGCAATTGCGTGCTGATGCGCTTCGCGCGCTGGTCGAGTCCGAGCAGCGCGTCAAGCTGGTCCGCTCGCGGCTGGTTGCTTTCCAGAATCCCGGGAATCGCGTCGCACACCGACTGTCTGCGCATTGATCGGGTCTTCGCCCGGCAACGAACGCCAAAGGGCGTCCGCCCCCAAACCGTCGCGTGCACGACTGGATTTGATGGTGCCAACGAGTGTGACAGTGTCAGCGTGACCCATGCGTAGCGTTTCGGGAGCGTCCGGACTCGAGTTGCGCATGCAAGGTTCATGCCGACAGTCCCAGGGCAGATCTCGGCACCTGTTTGCCAACGGTCGCGCATACGGCTCGAATGATCGCCAAAGGGCCGTCTCGCGGACCCGGACGTTCGATCCGGAGCGTGTCGGCGACCTCTATTCGTCGGATTTGGTATGCGATTTGCTCTGCGTCGATGCCACCGCGCCACGCAAGTTGAGGTGTACAAGTCAACCGGTCTCACTTTTATCGCCAAGAGTGCAAGGATTGCCGTCATGAAACCCGTCTCTTCGGAGTCCGTCTGCATTGCATCGCTGCCGCGATGCGGCCGCTGCATTTGGTGGATGGGACGTCGCGTTCGCAACAACGACAAGAAGACGGTTAGCTTTTCCATCAGCGGCCTTTGTTCGAACGTGAAGGCGCCTCCAGATCTCGCGAATCGCCAGGTCCACTACCTCGATGGCGGCAACTGTCCGCAGTTCAAGCACTGGAAGGACGAATAGCGCGCGGATCGAACTCACCGACGACTTGCCACCTTGTCGCCTTCACAGTCGCGGCAATTACGTCACCGACAGCACGGGCGGTTACCGCACGTTCGTCACCCAAGCCTTCGGCCCTGACTGGAATCCGGTCGCCGAGTGAATGCAACCCCTCGAGGCGCGAAGTGTCGAAAGTGACGCGGGTGCGGAATTGCGGCCCGTTCGAGCGTCTGGCGGGTGTCCCCTTTCGGATCCGCCAGGTCGCGAATCACGACTCGGTTCCGCGTGACGCGCGAAGATACGCAGGATGGCGCAATCGCGCTACGATATTCGGCTGGCGCCTGGCCGCGGCGGCCGGGCTGCCGTTTCCCTCTCACCGAGCGAGGATGACATGCCCGATATTTCTGAGCGACGATTGCGCCTCTCGCTGGTCGCCACCGTTCTGTGTCTCGCGTGCGGCTGTGCCGGTCCTCCGCAAGCCGGCAGCGAGGGGCGCACTGCCCCCGTGCAGGTCAACGCGGCGAACCCGTATGTCGGAAAACCCTACGAAGTCGTCGCTCCTCTCTGGGCCGATTCGTGGCGAACGGCTTTGCGTCTTCCGACCTATCCGACGCGGGAGGAGGCCATCGGTGCTTTGCAGGCGGAAGCGGCGCGCCTGAACGCGGACGCGCTGATCAGCGTGAGTTGCCTGGATCAGGGCCGTTCGACGTGGTTCAACAGCAATGACGCCCGGTTTCCTTTGCTACGGAGTCGCGATCCGGGTCGGACGAAGCCAGGGTTGATCAGGGATTGATCGACGTTGGGAACAAAAGCCCGCATCGCGCTCCGGCGGATCCTCCGCGGGGCGACACATTACGCGAGTCCGGTCCAACGCTCCACCTTCCGGGGAATGCAAATGCGCAAGCGGATCACCGTTTTGGGCGCCGGCTTCGGCGGGCTGGAGTTCAGCACGAGCGTCTCGGAGTCCCTCGGTCGCGAGATCGACGTGACGATGATCGACGAGAGTGACGCGTTCGTATTCGGTTACTCCAAGCTCGATGTGATGTTCGGCCACGCCGCGGCGGAAGACGTGCGGCTGCCGTATAGGAATTTCGTGAAGCCCGGTGTTCGGATGCTGCAGGAAACGATTGTGGCCATCGACCCGGTCACGCGCCGCGTGACGACCAGCGCCGGGACCCATGATTGCGATTACCTCGTCGTCGCGCTGGGCGTCGGCTACGACATCGCCGCGACGCCGGGGCTGGCGGAAGGCGGCAACGAATTCTATTCGATGGAGGGCGCGGAACTTCTGCGCCGGACGTTGCCGGGATTTTCCAGGGGCAAGGCGATCATCGGCGTGGCCGCCGCTCCCTACAAATGCCCGCCGGCGCCGAGCGAATGCGCGCTGCTGCTGCACGACCACCTTGCGACGAGGGGCGTTCGCGGTGCGTGCGAAATCACGATGGTGCTGCCGCTGTCGAGCCCGGTGCCGCCATCGCCCGAAACGTCGCGCGCCCTGATCGCCGCGTTCGCCGAGCGCGACATCAGGTTCATGCCGAACCGGCACGTGGTGTCCCTCGACCCGCGGCGTCGAGTGGCCGTGCTGGACGACGGCGGCGAGCTCGACTACGACCTTTACCTCGGCGTGCCGAAGCATCGACCGCCGATCGTGGTGGAGGAGAGCGGGCTTGCCGAAGGCGGCTGGATCCCGGTCAATCCGCGGACGCTGGAAACGAAATTCCCCGACGTCTTCGCGATCGGCGACATCGCCAACACGGGGACGCCGAAGGCCGGCGTATTCGCCGAAGGCGCCGCGAAGGCGGTTGCCGCATCACTCGTTGCGAAAATTCGCGGCGCGGGACAAGGACAACTCTACGGAGGGGCGGGCTCCTGCTATATCGAATTCGGCGGCGGAAAAATCGGCCGCGTCGATGTCGATTTTTTCTCCGGCCCGAAGCCGACCGGGACGTACTACGAACCCGCGGTGGCGTTGCGCGCCGACAAGGAGCGATTCGGATCCAGCCGCCGCGCGCGCTGGTTCGGCATGTAGGCAGAACAGCGGGAGCGCCGCTACGAAACGACCTCGTCCGCGCGCGCCAGGATCGACGGCGGAATCGCGATGCCGATTGCCTTTGCGGTCTTCAGGTTGACGACCAACTCGAACTTCGCGGATTGCTCGACCGGCAGGTCCGCCGGTTTCGCGCCCTTGAGGATCCTGTCCACGAAATAGGCCGCGCGGCGGTAGTTGGCGATGTTGCTTTCGCCATACGACATGAGACCGCCCGCGCTGACCGCCTCGCGGTAGGGGTAGATCGACGCCATGCGATGCTTGAGCGCGAGGTTGGCGATCTGGTCCCGGCTCAAATAGAAAACACCGCCACCGGACACCACCACCGCGTCCGCGCGGTCGGAGTGCAGCGTCGAGAACGCCTGCTCGATCTCCGAGCTCGAGGCTGGCGTCAGGATGCTGTATCGGACGCCAATCGATTCGGAGGATTTCTTCACGACTTCCGCGATTGCCGCATCAAGGCGCCCCGATCCATTCAACAGCACGCCCACCCGGCTTATCCGCGGAAGCGTCTCCTTCAGCAGCTGCAATTGCTTGGCAATGAGCTCGGGGGTCTGCCGGGACACGCCGGTGACGTTGCCGCCGGGGCGCGCAAGGCTGGCCACCAGCCCGGCCGCGACCGGGTCGGCGGCGTTGGCCATTACGATTGGAATCGTGCTCGTGGCCTTTCGGGCAACGATGGCGACTTCGGTGAGCGACACGACGAGGACGTCGGGATTGAGCTTGACGAGTTCGGCCGCAAGCTCCGTCAACCGATCGACATTGCCCTGAATGGCGAGGTTGTAGCGATATTCGATCTTGACGTTCTTTCCGTCGACATAACCAAGATCGGCCATGCCCTGCCGAAACGCCTCGAACATTCCGCCGACCGAAATCGGGGGACCAAGGTAGCCGATGGTGGGGATCCTGGGCGCGGGCTGCGCTTGTGCGGCGACGGGCGCGGCGATGATGCTGCCGGTCAGCGCGCGCAGGAATCTGCGCCGATCCATCATCGCGTCGTTCTCGTTGCGCGCCGCTTACTGCGACGGCGGAACGTAGCCCGAAGGCATCTCCGCGCCGCCGCCGAAGAAATGCTGCTCCATTTGCTCGGCCAGCCATTTCCTCGCGCGCGCATCGGCGAGCGACAGCCGGTTTTCGTTCACGAGCATCGTCTGGTGCTTGAGCCAGCCTTGCCACGCCTCCTTCGACACGTTTTCGTAGATGCGCTTGCCGAGCGGGCCGGGATACGGCGGGAGGTCGAGCCCCTCGGCTTCGCGGCCGAGCTTCACGCAATTCACCATCCTTGCCATGCGAATCTCCTAGAACTTTTTCCGGTAGACCTGCGACTTGCGCTGGTAATTGTAGAGGAGCTGCTTCTGCCGCGGCAGATCGGCGATCGTCGCGGTGTGGAATCCGCGCTCGATGAACCACTGCGACGTGCGCGTCGTCAGCACGAAGAGCTCGGCGAGCTTCAGCTTGCGCGCGCGCATCTCGATCTCGTGCATCAGCGCTTCGCCGTAGCCCTCGCGCCGGAAGTCCGGGTGTACCGCCAGCGCCGCCAGCTCGCCGACCTTTTCCTCGGGAAACGCATACAGCGCGGCGCAGCCGATGATGCCGTTGTCGTGCTCGGCGACGACGAAGCGCTCGATCTCGGTCTCCAGACGCTCGCGCGACCGGCGGACCAGAATGCCCTGTTCCTCGAGCGGGCCGATGATGGCGAGGATGCCGCCGACGTCGTCGATCGTCGCGTTGCGCAGGTTCGCGAGCGGCGCGGCCGCGATCATCGTGCCCACGCCGTCGCGCGTGAACATCTCGAGCAGCAGCGCGCCATCGAGGTGGCGGCTGATGAGGTGCGCGCGCTTGACGCCGTTGTCGCACGCCTTGATGGCGCAGGGCAGGTAGTGCTGGACGTCCGCGGGGAGCTTGGTCCGGCCGGCGGCGAGCAGTGCCTCGGCGTCGCGGGTCGACAGCTCGGTCAGCAGCTTCCGGCGGCCGTTGCGCACTCCTTCGGTGTCCATCAGGAACACGAGCTTGTGCGCGTTGAGACGCACGGCGACCTGGGTGGCGACTTCCTCCAGCGCGAGGTTGAAGATTTCCCCGGTGGGCGAATAGCCGAGCGGCGAGATGAGCACGATGTCGCCGTCGTCGAGGCGCTGGTGGATCGCATCGGTGTCGACGCGCCGCACTTCGCCGGTGAGCAGCATGTCCACGCCGTCGACCACGCCCATCGGCTTCGCGGTGATGAAGTTGCCGGACGACACGCGGATGCGCGCACCGGCCATCGGCGAGTTGGCGATGCCGAGCGAGAGCAGTGCCTCGATGCGGCTCCGCACCTGGCCGCCCGCCTCGAGCACGCAGTCCATCGTCTCGGCGTCGGTGACGCGCAACCCGAATGCGTATTTGCTTTCGATGTCCTGCTGCGTCAGGATCGCCTCGATCTGCGGCCGCGAGCCATGCACGACGACGATGTGCACGCCGAGGCTGTGCAGCAGGTTGAGGTCGTGGATGATGCCGAGAAAGGTTTCGTCGGCCACGACCTCGCCGCCGAATGCGATCACGAACGTCTTGCCGCGAAACGCATGGATGTAGGGCGCGGCGAGGCGGATCCACTGCACGAACGCGCGCGTGGTCGCGGAATGGGCGGTCGGCGCGGCGTTGAGGTTGGTCGGCATCGCGTGCAGGGACAGGAGTTGGATGGGGCGGGACGCGGGCCGCCGGATTATAACGCCGCCCCGTATAATTCCCGCTCGCATGACGTCTGCCCTACTCGCAAACCTCAATCCGGAGCAGCTCGCCGCGGTCACGCTCCCGCACGCGTCGGCGCTGATCCTGGCCGGAGCGGGAAGCGGCAAGACGCGCGTGCTGACGACGCGCATCGCATGGCTCCTTGCGACCGGACAGGCCTCGCCGCTGTCGATTCTCGCCGTCACGTTCACGAACAAGGCGGCAAAGGAGATGCTGACGCGGCTCTCCGCGATGACGCCGTTGCACACGCGAGGAATGTGGATCGGCACGTTCCATGGCCTGTGCAACCGGATGCTGCGTGCGCACTACCGCGACGCCAACCTGCCGCAGCTCTTCCAGATCATGGACACGCAGGACCAGCTCGCGCTGATCAAGCGACTGTCGAAGGCGCACGGCATCGACGACGAGCGCTTTCCGCCGCGGCAGCTGCAGGCCTTCGTCTCGGACGCGAAGGAAAAGGGCCTGCGCCCGAACCAGGTCGAGGCCGCCGACGAATTCACGCGGCGCCTGGTCGAGCACTACGCGCTGTACGAAGCGATGTGCCAGCGCGAGGGCGTGGTCGATTTCGCCGAGCTCCTGTTGCGCAGCTACGAGCTGCTGGCCGGCAACGACGGCATCCGCGAGCACTATCGCCGCCGCTTCTCGCACCTGCTGGTCGACGAGTTCCAGGACACGAACGTGCTTCAATACCGCTGGTTGCGGCTGCTCGCGGGACCGCATACGGCGGTGATGGCGGTCGGCGACGACGACCAGTCGATCTATGCGTTTCGCGGCGCCAACGTCGCCAACATGCAGCACTTCGAGCGCGATTTCGGATCGGCGGAAATCCCGGTGACGCTGATCAAGCTCGAGCAGAACTACCGCTCGCACGGGCACATCCTCGACCTCGCCAACGCGCTCATCAAGAACAACGCGACGCGTCTCGGCAAGAACCTCTGGACAAGCGAAGGGAAGGGCGACCCGGTGCGCGGGATGGCGGCGCCCTCGGACCACGACGAGGCCGCATTCATCGTGGACATTGCCAAGGGGCTCGCGTCCGAAGGGCTCGCGCTTTCGGAAGTCGCCGTGCTTTACCGCTCGAATGCCCAGTCGCGGGTGCTGGAGCACGCGTTGTTCAACGCGGGCCTTCCGTACCGCGTCTACGGCGGCATGCGCTTTTTCGAGCGGGCTGAAGTGAAGCACGCGCTCGCCTATCTCCGCCTTGTCGCGGTCCCGGACGACGACGGCGCGTTCCTGCGCATCGTCAATTTCCCGCCGCGCGGAATAGGCGCGCGCACCCTCGAGTCGCTGCAGGACGCGGCGCGCGCCGCCGGGACGAGCCTGTGGCAGGCGGCGTGCACGGGCGCGGTCGGCGGCAAGGCGGGGACGAGCCTCGCGGCGTTCATCCGGCTGATCGAATCGTTGCGCGCGGCGACCGCCGGATTGCCGCTGCCGGAGGCGGTCCTGCACGTCAACGAGGGCTCCGGCCTCGTCGCGCACTACACGGCGGAAAAGGATGGTCAGGACCGCCTCGACAACCTGGAGGAACTCGTGAGCGCGGCGGACGGCTTCCTGCGCGAGGCCGATCTCGCCGTCGATGCGCCGATCGCCATCGCGGGCGACGATGATCCTGCCGTGCAGGAAGGCGCCGCCGACCCGCTGACCGCGTTTCTCGCGCACGCGGCACTCGAGGCGGGCGAAACGCAGGCCGCCGAGGGGCGGCCGGCGCTGCAGCTCATGACCGTGCACGCGGCCAAGGGCCTCGAGTTCCACACCGTGTTCGTTACCGGGCTCGAGGAAGGCCTGTTCCCGCACGAGAACAGCATGAACGAGTTCGACGGCGTCGAGGAGGAACGGCGCCTCATGTACGTCGCGATCACGCGGGCGCGGCGCCGGCTCTACCTCACGCATGCGCAGAGCCGGATGCTGCACGGCCAGGTCCGCTACAACATCCCGTCCCGCTTCATCGACGAGGTTCCGCGCGACCAGATCGCCTGGCTGTCGCCGCCGCGCCGTTGGTCGCGCGACGCGATCGACGTCGATGCGGCGGAATGGGGCGCGCGCGAACGCCCGGCCCCCGCGTGGACCACGCCGTCGGAGACGCCCGCTGCTCGCGAGGAGCCGCAAGGCCCGTCGTGGCGCATCGGCCAGAGCGTGCGGCACGCGAAGTTCGGTCTCGGGATCATCATCGACGCCGAGGGGCGCGGCGCCGATGCGCGTGTACAGGTCAACTTCCGCGAAGGCGGCGTCAAATGGCTGGCGCTCGAATACGCGAAGCTCGAGGCTGCCTGATCGATCGGCCCGCCGGGCGCAGCCGGGATTTCAGTTTGCCGCTTCGGTGAATCCCGATACACCGGCGTCGATCAGCCACCACTTCCATTTCGGAACGGAATGAAACGGAAGCACGACATTGCTGTCGATGTGCGTCGGCTTGCCCTTGACCATTTCGAACGCTATCGTCGTCGGCGCGGCATCGGCGGGAACCTTGCACGACCAGTTGTCGCGATCGACGACCTTGCAATCGGAAAACTTGCTTGACGGCGCGCTTGGAGCCGCGCACCCAGTGCAGGACCTCCTGGCGCAGCATGCTTGCGCGAAACGCGTAGCGCTTGTCCGGGACGAGCGTGCCGCTGCAGACGTTGCCGTTCCACGTTCCGTGGTCGCAATTGACGGTATAGACCGTGCGCTCGCCTTGCAGGGTGATCCGGTCGCTTCCCCACAGCAGCGCCGCCACGAAAGCGACGACCAGGGCCACCGATAGCATCTTGATGAGCCTCGACCCGCGACGCTTGTCATCGTCCTTCATCGGCCTCCTTCCGGATCGCCATGGACCATCGGCGTCGCGGTTGCGTTCGGGCCGAGCTGCGCGGCGCGGCCTTCGATTGCGATTCAGTGGGTAATGGTAGAGGACAAGCCCCACACTCCGCCAGTCCCCTCAAGCCGAAGCGTCGTCCGCGCGCGCGTCCTGCCGCGCTGGCCGGTCTTCCGGATGAAAGACGTCGCGATAGGCAACGTAATCGGAGACATGCAATGTCGCGAAGACCAGCGCGAGATAGGGGAGGAGGACCAGCGCGGCGACTGTGTAGGCAGCCTCGACAGGCACCACTGCGGCGATCAGCGCGGCAACGAAGGCCGGAAGCACGCCAAGGTAGAAAAAGAGCAACAGCGCGTAGACCGCGATCGGTCGCCAGTTGCCGATGGCGGCCTTGAAGCTCGTCGCGAGCGCGGCAGTGGTCCCGCAATCCTGGAACACGACAAGGCCCGGCGCGAACCACAGGGCGAGCAGAACCGGCAGCGCGCACAGCGCTCCAAACAGCATCGCCATCTGGACGTCGGCGCTGACGAGGAAGGCCTCGTCGACTTTCGCCGCGCCGGACATGACGTCGAGCATCTTGCCACCGTCGACGAGGCTGGTCGCGAAGACCGCGCCCTTCATGCACACGACGAAGAAGAATCCCAGCAGCAGGAGAGCCCGGAGATTGGCGCGAAAGCCCGCGAACAGGTGCCGGAACGCCGGCGCCTCGCCGCGCTCCTGCGACCAGGCGGCCGCGAGAAAGCCCACGGCGAACACGGGTTTCAACATTGGCGCGACGAAGTTTCCCAACCAGGGCACGACATCGACGGTGAGGATCAGAACGTAATAAGTGAGCATCAGCAGAAGCCAGCGCACGCGTTGCGCCCACATCATCGCGAACGCCTGCCGCAGCCACAGCGCGCCGTGCGCCGCGCCGTGGCGCGCAAAGACGATCGGACCGGGGCCGGACCCGGACTCGCTCACGAAATCGTCCCCGTGCCCGGAGCCGCGAGCGCGGAATCCGAGAAGCGCAGCGGCGACGCCACCCGTGAGCGCAGGATGCGCTCGAAGTGCGCCGGATCATGCGCATGCACGAGCTCGCCGGGGCGCGGCAGATGGAGGTCGTACAGCCGCGACAACCAGAAGCGCAGCGCGGCCGCGCGCAGCAGCGCGGGCCACTGTGCCCGTTCGTCGTCCGTCAGTGGCCGCGCGGCGTGATAGGCGCCCGCGAGCGCGTCGACGAGTTCCGGGACGAGCGACCCGCGTCCTTCGCCTTCGCGCACGATGCACCAGTCGTTGACCGTGATCGCGAGGTCGTAGGCGAGAAAATCCGTCGCCGCGAATCCGAAATCGATGATGCCGGAAACGGCATCGCCGACGAACAGCACGTTGTCGCAGAAGAGGTCGCCGTGAATCGCGCCGCGCGGCAGCTTGCCCTTGCCGAATCCCGTCTGGAACTTGAGTTCCGTCGCGAGCAGGACGTTCTGGTCGGCGTCGAGGAACGGGCGCACCGCGCGCGCCGCCTGCCGCCACCAGCCCGGCCCGCGGCGATTCGAGAGGCGCGTCCGGTACGTGGCCGACGCGACGTGCAGGCGGCCGAGCGCGGCGCCGACCGCGGCGCAGTGTGCGGCATCGGGCGCGGCGATCGGCGAGCCGTCGAGGCGGGTGACGAGACCGGCCGGCTTGCCGTTCAGCACGCTGAAGTGCGCCCCGGTGCGGTCGGGCACCGGTGCCGGGCATTCGACGCCGGCGCGCGCGAGATGCGCCATCAGGTTGAGGTAGAACGGCAGTTCCTGCGCGGGCAGCCGCTCGTAGAGCGTCAGCACGAAGCGGCCCCTGGACGTCGTGACGAAATAGTTGGTGTTCTCGATGCCCGCGGCAATGGGCGCGAGCTCCGTCACCGCGCCGACCGCGTAGCGGGCGAGCCAGGCGTCCAGTTCTTCCGGTGAAACGAGCGTGTAGACCGACATCGGGCATCGCCCGCGCGAGAGGCGCCGGCATCGGATAACGTTGCGAAACGAATTACCGGATCACCACGAGAACAGCACCCACATCGGCACCTTCAATGCCGTGTCGAGGCTGTCGCGGCGGATGAACTGGTTGCCGCCGGCCGTCGGAATCAGATAGTAGGGGCGACCGTGGGTCGGCGTGACCTTGATCCAGACCAGGATGCCGTTGACCCGCGCTTCCTCGACGGTCTCGCGATCGTTTTTTTTCGCGATCGTGACTTCCGGCGCGGGCTCCGTCCCATCGAGGTTCGGAGGCGGCGCGATTTCGGGGAGCGCCTGGAGCACGGGCGGCTTGGCCGCTTCCTCGGCGAACGCACCGCCGGCCGCGAGCAACAACGCGCAGGCAGCGGCAACGGCGTGAGAGCGGCGAGGGCGGATCATGCGCGGGCTTTCGATAGGTGCATTCTAGCAGAGCGCCTCCCGGCGGCGGTCGCTACAGGTTCAGCATCTTCTCCCGTTCCTCGCGCGTCGGCGTGAAGCCCCGGTTCTCGTAGAAGCTGAATATCGCCTCGACGATTTCCACCGGTTCCTCGAGGATCTGCATGAGGCCGAGGTCCTTCTCGCCGATCATGCGCTCGGCGACCAGCGTGTTCCCGATCCAGTCCGTGAGGCCCTGCCAGAAGGCGCGGCCGACGAGGATGATCGGAATCTTGCGGCTCTTCCCGGTCTGCACGAGCGTGAGGCATTCGGACAGCTCATCGAGCGTGCCGAAGCCGCCGGGCAACACGACATAGGCGGAGGCCCACCGCACGAACATCATCTTGCGCGCGAAGAAATAGCGGAAGTCGAAGCTCACGTCCTGGAAGTCGTTGCCGCCTTTTTCGTGCGGCAGCAGGATGTTGAGCCCGATCGCCGGAGACTTGCCCGCGAACGCGCCGCGGTTGGCGGCTTCCATGAGGCCGGGGCCGCCGCCCGAGATGACGGAGAATCCGGCGTCCGAAAGGAGCCGCGCGATCGTCTCCGCCTTCTCGTAGTACGGATGCCCCGCCTTGATCCGCGCGCTGCCGAACATCGAAACGGCGGGCCGCAGTCCGCGCAGGCGCTCGGTCGCCGCCGCGAACTCTGCCATAATCCCCAGCACCCGCCAGGCCTCCTGACCGTTGGTCGTGTACATCGCCTGCGGATCGATGAGTTCCGGAATCTTGGTGGTCTGTGCCATGCCTTCGCTCGTTCTGGTGGATGGTTCGTCGTACCTGTATCGCGCGTTCCACGCGCTGCCGGACCTGCGCACGTCGCGCGGCGAACCGACGGGTGCGCTGCGCGGCGTCGTGTCGATGTTACGCCGGATAGCCGAAGACGAGAAACCCGACTACTTCGCCGTCGTCTTCGACGCGCCGGGCAAGACCTTCCGCGACGACTGGTATCCCGAGTACAAGGCCAACCGGCCGCCGATGCCGGACGACCTCGCGCTGCAGATCGAGCCGCTGCACGCGCTGGTGCGCGCCCATGGCTGGCCACTGCTGATGATCGAGGGCGTGGAGGCCGACGACGTGATCGGCACGCTCGCGACGCGGGCGAAGGCGGACGGCATCGACACCGTCATCTCGACGTCCGACAAGGATCTCGCGCAGCTCGTGCAGCCCGGCATCACGCTGGTCAACACGATGAGCAACGAGAAGCTGGACGATCCGGGCGTGGTCAACAAGTTCGGCGTGCGCGCGGATCAGGTGCTCGATTTCCTCACGCTGACCGGCGATGCCGTCGACAACGTGCCGGGCGTGCCGAAGGTCGGCCCGAAGACCGCGGCGAAATGGCTCAACCAATACGGCAGCCTCGCCGCCATCGTCGCGCACGCGGACGAAATTCCCGGCGTGGTCGGCGAAAATCTGCGCGCGACGCTCGACTGGCTGCCCACCGGAAGAAAGCTGCTGACGGTCAAGACCGACTGCGCGCTGCCGGTCATGCTCGCCGACCTCGTCCCCGGCGCGCCCGCGCGGAGCGAGTTGAAGCCGCTCTACGAACGCTTCGAATTCAAGAGCTGGTTGCGCGACATCGAGGGCGGCGCCGCCGAACCCGATGCGGGTGCGGCGATCGCGGATCGCGCGGCGCGGCAGGACACTCGTCGCTTCGACGACGCGGGCGACCCCGATGCCGGGCGCCCCGCGCATCCGCCGCCGAAGGTCGAGCGGCACTACGAAACCGTGCTCGACATGGCGACGTTCGAGCGCTGGATGACGGCGATCGAGAGCGCGGACCTCGTCTGCCTCGACACGGAGACCACGAGCCTCGATCCGATGACCGCGCAGATCGTCGGGCTGTCGTTCGCGATCGAGCCTGGGCATGCGTGCTATGTGCCGCTGACGCATCGCTATCCCGGCGCGCCCGATCAGCTGCCGATTGCCGACGTGCTGGCGCGGCTCAAGCCGTGGCTTGCCGATCCCGCGCCAAGGAAGCTGGGCCAGAACCTCAAATACGACGAGCACGTGCTGGCGAACCACGGTCTCGCGCTCGCGGGCGTGGCGCACGACACGCTGCTCGAGTCCTACGTGCTGGAGGCGCACCGGCCGCACGACATGGACAATCTCGCGTGGCGTCATCTCGGCGTGAAGACGATCACCTTCGCCGAAGTCGCCGGCAAGGGCGCAAAGCAGATCGGGTTCGACCAGGTCGCGCTGGAGGAAGCCACGGCCTACTCGGCGGAAGATGCCGACATCACGCTCCAGCTCCATCGTCACCTGCATCCGCAACTCGCGGCGGAGCCGAAGCTCGATCACGTCTACGCCGCGATCGAGATGCCGGTGCGCGAGGTCCTGTTCCGGATGGAGCGCAACGGCGTGATGATCGACGCCGCGCTGCTCGCCGCGCAGAGCCGCGAGCTGGGCGACAAGGCGTTGGCGCTGGAGCAGCAGGCCTACCAGCTCGCCGGCCAGCCGTTCAATCTCGCGTCGCCGAAGCAGCTGGGCGAGATCCTGTTCCAGAAGATGAAGCTGCCGGCGCTGCGGAAGACGGCGACCGGCCAGCCGTCGACCGACGAGGAAGTGCTCACCGAGCTCGCCGCCGACTATCCGCTTCCGAAGGTGCTGCTCGAGCATCGCGCGCTGACGAAATTGAAATCGACCTACACGGACAAGTTGCCGCAGATGGTGAACGCGCGCACGGGACGGGTGCACACGACGTTCAGCCAGGCGACCGCGGTGACCGGGCGGCTTGCGTCGAGCGACCCGAACTTGCAGAACATCCCGGTGCGCACGGCGGAAGGACGAAGGATTCGCGAGGCATTCATCGCTCCGCCAGGACATGCCGTCGTGTCGGCGGATTATTCGCAGATCGAGCTTCGGATCATGGCGCACCTGTCCGGCGACGCGGCGCTGGTGAAGGCATTCAAGGAGGGCGCCGACATCCACCGCGCGACCGCCGCGGAGATCTTCGCCGTTCCGCTGTCGGAGGTCACGTCCGAGCAGAGGCGATACATCAAGGCGGTGAACTTCGGGCTCATCTACGGCATGGGCGCGTTCGGCCTCGCGCAGCAGCTCGGGATCGAGCGCGCGGCCGCGCAGCAATTCATCGAAAAATATTTCCAGCGCTATCCGGGCGTGGCCGAATACATGCAGGTCACCCGCGAATTCGCGCGCGACCACGGCTACGTCGAGACGGTGTTCGGGCGGCGGCTCTGGCTGCCGGACATCAAGGCGGCGGGCGGGCCGCGGCGGGCCGGCGCCGAGCGCGCGGCGATCAACGCCCCGATGCAGGGCACGGCCGCGGACCTCGTGAAGCTTGCGATGATCGCCGTGCAGGGGTGGCTCGAAAGCGAGCACCTCGCGACGAAGCTCGTTCTGCAGGTCCACGACGAGCTGGTCCTCGAAGTGCCGGAGCGCGAGCTCGCCCGCGTGAAGAAGGAGCTGCCGGAAAAGATGACCGGCGTCGCGCAACTGTCGGTGCCGCTCGTCGTCGATGTCGGCGTCGGCCCCAACTGGGAGCAGGCGCACTAGCGGTGCGAGCGGCGCGCCGCCTTCCGGCCTACGCGGGCAGGCCGAAGATTTCCTTGTAGCTCGTGTATATCGTCGCCATGCCGACGGGAATCAGCACCAGGAAGCCGAGCGCGAGCGGGATGCTCGCGAGGATCGACGAACAGCAGTCCGAGCAGCCCGTAGATCAGGAACGGCGGGACATTGCGCATGCAGGCGCGGAAGCTCGTCATCATCGCCGCCCAAGGCGCGTCGCCGCGCAGCACGATGAGCGCGGGCGCGAACCAGAACGCCATCAGCAGTGGGAGCGCGCAAAGCATGCCCACGGCGATCACCAGGAGCACCGAGAGCCCCATGCCGGTCGAACAGCGAGCTTCCCATCTGCACCGCGTCGCCGGCCGCAAGGAGCGCGAGGAAGCCGCCACCGAGCGCGATGAACGCGGTCGCGAGGGTGATGCAGCCGACGACGATCCAGCCGGCGAAATAGAGCAGCGCGACGATGATGAGCGGCCCCGCCTTTTCGCTGAAGCCGGCGAAAAGGTGCGACACCTTCAGTGTGCCGCCGTGATCCTGCACGCGGCAGCCGAGGACGATGCCGCCGATGAACACCGGATTGAGCAGCGACACCGCGATCTGCCCGAGGAACGGAACGATCGACAGCCCGATCATGATCGCGATGTACAGGATCGTGATGACGAGCCAGATGCCGGGCGCCCCGGTGAAGAGCCGCCAGGCGCTGCTCCACCATGCAGTGCCGTGCCCGGCGGGAACGGCCCAGCCATCGGGCGGTGGCGTCGGCGCGGCGGGAGTCGAACTGGAAGATGGGAAGGATGCGGCGGGCGTTTCCATCACGGGATGCCTCCAGTATTCGACCTGAAGACGACGGTATCACACGCGGTGCGCCAACGCCGTGCGCTCGCTTTCGTGCCGCGAACTCGCGCCCGCGGTTCGCGCGGGCAGCCCAACAGCCGGTCAGCCGGCCCTTTCCTTGGGGATCCAATCGCGCAGGCGGCGGCCGAGCTCGGGCGGCGAGTCGGTCCGCAAATACACGGCGTGATGCCGCGTTTCCTGCACCAGCACATAGCCGAACGACGCAAGCAGGTGCGCCATCGCCGGGCTGTCGCGGCCGAAGCGGTGGACGCGCACGATGTAGGCGCGCCGGCCGGGCGGCGTCGCGAGGAGCGCGGTAAGCATCGCGCGCCCGTGGCCATGGCCCCGCCACTCGGAATCGACGCCGGTCAGCCACAGCTCGAATCCGGCGTCGATCGCCTTGAAGAGACCGAAGCCGATGGCTTTGTTGGCCGCGCCGCCGCGTTCGGGGAGATAGACATAGCCCGGCACGGCAACCGTCGTGAGGTCGCCCGTGCGCGGGTCTTCCTCGACGAAGTATCCGGTGTTGAGCGCCTGCCGCAGGTTCGAGAAGAACAGCGCGGCCTCGCGCGAGTCCGTCGCAAGTTCGCGGTCGAAGCTGCCGCGCGATGCGCCGTCGCGAATCAGCGCGCGGAGGATAGGCAGATGGCCGACGTGGGCAGGTTGGAGCATGGGCATGTCACCGTAGGGTACCCGGTTCGAGTTCATGGTAATCCGCTGACGCGGGGGTCGGGTAGCCGGCTTACGAACGGTTGCCGCGCTTCCGCGAACGGTCGGCCACCCGCTTGTTCCGCACCGCTTCGATGGCGGATCGACTCGGCGAGTTCCGCGGCGCGGCGGCGCCCGAGTCGGATGACGGCGCGCCAGGCGCGCAAATCCCGACAGACCGGAAAATAAACCCCGTCCCAAGGGTTGATTTGCGGCACTTCACCCGCTATTATTAGCACTCGCTGAAGTTGAGTGCTAACAAGGGGGCCAACCGGCCGCCGCCGCACCGGCACCCTGCCAACCCAGGCGGGCGTTGCAAGCGTCTGATTATCATCGAATATCCACTAGGAGTGAGCGCACACTATGAAGATTCGTCCTTTGCACGATCGCGTGATCGTAAAGCGGCTCGAGGAAGAACGTAAATCCGCCGGCGGCATCGTGATCCCCGATACCGCGGCCGAGAAGCCTTCGATGGGCGAAGTCGTCCACGCCGGCCCGGGCAAGACCGACGACAGCGGCAAGCTGGTTCCGATGGGCGTGAAGCCGGGCGACAAGGTCCTCTTCGGCAAGTACTCCGGCCAGGAATTCAAGCTCGAAGGGCAGGACCTGCTCCACATGCGCGAAGACGACATCATCGGCATCGTCGCCTGACCCTTCCCCCAATCGCACAAGCAATCCAGGAGAACTATCCATGGCAGCAAAAGACGTACGTTTTGGCGAAGCCGGACGCAACCGCATGATGGTCGGCGTCAACGTGCTCGCGAACGCGGTAAAGGTCACGCTCGGCCCCAAGGGCCGCAACGTCGTGCTCGAGCGCAGCTTCGGCGCGCCGACGATCACGAAGGACGGCGTGTCGGTCGCGAAGGAAATCGAACTCAAGGACAAGTTCGAGAACATGGGCGCGCAGATGGTGAAGGAAGTCGCGTCCAAGACCTCGGATGTCGCCGGTGACGGCACGACGACGGCGACGGTGCTCGCGCAGTCGATCTGCAACGAGGGCTTCAAGTTCGTTGCCGCGGGCATGAACCCGATGGACCTCAAGCGCGGCATCGACAAGGCGGTCATCGCCGTCGTCGCGGAACTCAAGAAGATCAGCAAGCCGTGCACGACCAGCAAGGAAATCGCGCAGGTCGGCTCGATCTCGGCGAACGCCGACGAGGCGATCGGCAAGACGATCGCCGAAGCGATGGACAAGGTCGGCAAGGAAGGCGTGATCACGGTCGAGGACGGCAAGGGGCTCGAGAACGAGCTCGACCTGGTCGAGGGCATGCAGTTCGACCGCGGCTACATCTCGCCGTACTTCATCAACAATCCGGACAAGCAGGTGTCGCTGCTCGAAGACCCGTACATCCTCCTGCACGACAAGAAGATCTCGAACATCCGCGATCTGCTTCCGTTGCTGGAACAGGTGGCGAAAGCCGGCCGTCCGCTGCTCATCATCGCCGAGGACGTCGACGGCGAAGCGCTCGCCACGCTGGTCGTCAACAACATCCGCGGCATCCTCAAGACCACCGCCGTCAAGGCGCCGGGCTTCGGCGACCGCCGCAAGTCGATGCTCGAGGACATCGCGATCCTGACGGGCGGCACCGTCATCGCGGAAGAGCTCGGCCTCAAGCTCGAGAACGCGACGCTGAAGGATCTGGGCCGCGCGAAGAAGATCGAAGTGGGCAAGGAAGACACGACGATCATCGACGGCGCCGGCGAAAAGGCGGCGATCGAAGCGCGCGTGAAGAACATCCGCAAGCAGGTCGAGGACGCGACGAGCGACTACGACAAGGAAAAGCTGCAGGAGCGCGTTGCGAAGCTCGCCGGCGGCGTCGCGGTGATCAAGGTCGGCGCGGCCACCGAAGTCGAGATGAAGGAAAAGAAGGCCCGCGTCGAGGACGCGCTGCACGCGACCCGCGCAGCGGTCGAGGAAGGCATCGTCGCCGGTGGCGGCGTGGCTTACCTTCGCGCCCGGGGCAACCTCAAGGGCTTGAAGGGCGACAACCACGACCAGGACGCCGGCATCAAGATCGTGCTGCGCGCGCTCGAGGAGCCGATGCGTCAGATCGTTGCGAACGCCGGTGACGAGCAATCGGTCGTGCTCAACAAGGTCGTCGAGGGCAAGGGCAACTTCGGCTACAACGCCCAGACCGGCGAGTACGGTGACCTGGTGGAAATGGGTGTCGTCGACCCGACCAAGGTCACGCGCTTCGCGCTGCAGAACGCGGCGTCCGTGGCAGGCCTGATCCTGACGACCGACGCGATGGTCGCCGAGCACCCGAAGGACGAAAAGCCGATGGGTGGTGGCGGAATGGGCGGGATGGGCGGCATGGGTGACATGGACATGTAGCCTGTCGCCAAAGGCAGTCCTGGCGCACGCAAGGGCCCCGCTTCGGCGGGGCTTTTGCATTTCTGGTCTTGGTCGACCGTCGCTTCGGTGCGCGCCCGTAGCGGATGCGCGATTAAATGCTTTAGACTACGAAAAAAGGCGCGCGGCCGACGGCACGAACAAGCCTTGTTCCCGGGCACTCGTTCCGCCATGGGTGGAGATGCGAGGGCTCGCGGCGCCTGCGAACAGAACCGCACATGACCTCCGGAATCCTCTTCTTCCTCGCCATCGGCGGGCTCGTCATCGCGATCGCGGTCGGGCTCGTGCGGAAAAGGCGTGAATCGGACCGCAACGCGGCGGCCGGGGAACCGCCCAAATGACCTCAGGCATCCTCTTCGCCCTCGCCATCGGCGCGCTCGTCATCGCGGTCGCGGTCGGGCTGCTGCGGCGCAAGAGCGCCTCGGGCGCCGGCAAGGCCACGGGGGAATCGCCCAACACCGTCGCGCAATGGACCGAGGGCGAGACCACGCGGCTCCTCTCGTCGGCAGAGCTGCCGGGCCTCTACCTGTTGCGCCCGCGGTTTCTCAGCAAGGCGGAGAACGTCGTCTACCTGCTGCTGAAGGCCGCCTTTCCGCGGCACGAGGTCTTCGCGCGCATTCGCCTGTCCGACGTGCTGCAGGTGAAGATCGGGCCGCAGGGGATGGAACGGCTGCGCGCGTTCCGCAAGATCGCGAACCAGCACGTCGGCTTCGTCGTCTGCGACCGCGACATGACGATCCTCGCGATCGTCGACTCGAAGGAGCCGGACACCGTCGTCAATCCGCGCGACCAGAAGCTCGAGATCATCAAGCAGCGCTGCCTGCAGGCGGCGCAGGTGAAGTACATCTGCGTCTACCCGCCGCAGCTGCCGCGGTATCGCGAGCTGCGCGAGCAGATCCTGGGCCCCGCCGGCGACCTAATCTAGTCGTGCGTGCGTAAAGCTGCTGCGCGAGCCGATTGCTGCGTCGTGTCCTCGCTCGGCGCTCGCTGTACGCTTCGAGGTACTATCTCGCGCCTCGCTGCGGGCCGCCTTGCACTCGGCCCGCTCGCGACGCTTTCCGCTACGCACGACCGCGCCACGGCGCCGCGCACCGACGCGGACCGCAATCGCCGCGACATCCGCTTAAGGAGATCGTGTCATGACCTTGCGCACCACGCCGCCGTTTCGCGCCGACCACGTCGGCAGTTTCCTGCGTCCGCCCGAGCTCCTCGCCGCCCGCGACCGCTGCGCGAAGGGGGAGATCACGCGCGCCGCGTTGCGCGAGGTGGAGGATGCCGCGATTCGGGACATCGTGAAATTCCAGGAAGACGCCGGACTCGACGGGATCACCGACGGCGAATTCCGGCGCACCTATTTTCACATCGACTTCCTCGAGCAGCTGCAGGGCGTCGAGACGAAGGGCGGCATCGCGGTCAGCTTCCACACCGCCCAGGGCAACGTCGAGTTCGCGCCGCCGGTGATGAAGGTCACGGGACCGGTCCGCCACGTCAAGCCGATCCAGGTCGCCGATTTCCGGTTCCTCCAGGCGGCGACGAAGCGAACGCCGAAGGTGACGATTCCGTCGCCGACGATGCTGCACTTCCGTGGCGGGCGCGAGGCGATCAGCCGCGACGCCTATCCTGATCTCGAGAAGTTCTACGCCGATGTCGCCGCCGCCTACCGCGCGGAGATCGAAGCGCTCGCGGCTGCCGGATGCCGCTACCTGCAGCTCGACGACACGAATCTCGCGTACCTCTGCGACACGAAGATGCGCGAAGGCGCGCGAGCGCGCGGCGACGATCCCGACGAATTGCCCCGGCGTTACGCGCGCCTCATCAACGCGGCGATCGCCGGGCGCCCGGCGGACATGGCCGTCTGCATCCACCTTTGCCGCGGCAACTTCAAGAGCGCCTGGGTCGCGGAGGGCGGCTATGAGCCCGTCGCGGAAGTTCTGTTCAACGAGCTTGCGGTCGACGGCTACTTTCTCGAGTACGACGATGCGCGCTCCGGCGATTTCGCGCCCCTGCGCCACGTGCCGAAAGGGAAGACCGTCGTTCTGGGGCTCGTCACGACGAAGCTGGACCAGCTGGAGACGAAGGAATACCTGAAGCGCAAGATCGACGAAGCGGCGAGGCTCGTGCCGCTCGACCAGCTATGCCTGTCGCCGCAGTGCGGGTTTTCCAGCACCGTGCACGGCAACGCGATCGCGCGCGACGCACAGGCGGCGAAGTTGAAGCTCGTCGTCGAAACCGCGAAAGAGGTGTGGGGCGAGTGAGCGAGGCGCGCGAGGCGTAGCCGAGCGAAGGCCCGAAGGGCGCGTCGCTGAGCGACCGACCGGCGCCCGACGACCGGGCGCTTCGCGATTTGCAGTCAGTGCGGAGGGCGCGAATGGTGCTCGATCAAGGAGCGGCAGCCCCACGTAATTCTCCGCCAGCGACGCGGCAGCCGCCTTCGAAGCGACCGTGTAGTCGAGCTGCGAGCGCTGCAGCCGCTGCTGGAAGGCATCGTCGCCGGGAAAGCGGTGGAGCATCGAGGTCATCCACCACGAGAAGTGCTCGGCGCGCCACACGCGTTTCAGGCACGTGGACGAGTACGCGTCCAGCGCTTCGCGATTTCCCGTCTTGAAGAAGGCGGCGAGTGCGCGCGACAGCACGTGCACGTCGGCGATCGCGAGGTTCATGCCCTTGGCGCCGGTCGGCGGCACGATGTGCGCGGCGTCGCCCGCGAGGTAGAGCCGTCCGTGCTGCATCTTCTCGCAGACGTAGCTCCGCATCGGCGTGATTCCTTTCTCCAGCACAGGGCCTTCGTTCAACGTCCAGCCGTCGTCGGTCTCGAGGCGCGTGTGGAGCTCCTCCCAGATACGCTCATCGGGCCAGTTCGCGATGTTCTCGTCGGGCGGGACCTGCAGGTACAGCCGCGTGACCTCCGGCGAGCGCATCGAGAAGAGCGCGAAGCCGCGCTCGTGATACGCGTAGATCAGTTCGTCGTGCGAGGGCGCGGCCTTGGCGAGGATGCCGAGCCACGCGAACGGGTACGCGCGCTCGAAGACCGATTTCTCGAAGGCCGGGATCGCCGGGCGGCAGATGCCGTGGAAGCCGTCGCAGCCCGCTATCACGTCGCAGACGATTTCGCCCGGCGCGCCATCCTTGCGGAAGCGGATGCGCGGCGCGGCCGATTCGATGTCGTGCACGCTGACATCGGCGGCGTCGAAATCGATGCGTCCGCCGGCGTCGAGGCGCGCGCGGATCAGGTCCTTGACGACTTCCTGCTGGCCGTAGACGGTGATCGAGCGGCCGCCGGTGAGCGACGGAAAATCGATCCGGTGCCCGCGCCCGCCGAAGCGCAGTTCTATGCCGTGATGCTGGCAGCCCTTCGCGGACGAGGCGCTCGCCGACGCCGGCGCGCTTCAGCAGCTCCACCGGCCCGTGCTCGAGGACGCCGGCGCGCACGCGGTGCTCGACGTAGTCGCGGCTTCGCGCCTCGACGACGACCGACGCGATGCCTTCGAGATGCAGCAGGTGCGAGAGCAGGAGCCCCGCGGGCCCCGCGCCGACGATGCCGACCTGCGTGCGCACGGCCATCCGGTCAGACCCGCTCGATGATCAGCGCGATGCCCTGGCCCACGCCGATGCACATCGTGCAAAGCGCATAGCGCCCGCCGGTGCGGTGCAGCTGATACATCGCCGTGGTCACGAGACGCGCGCCGCTTGCGCCGAGCGGATGGCCAAGCGCAATCGCGCCGCCGTTGGGGTTGACGCGCGGATCGTCGTCGGGCAGCCCGTGGTCGCGCGTGACGGCGAGCGCCTGCGCGGCGAATGCCTCGTTCAATTCGAGCACCGCCATGTCGGCCAGCGTGAGGTTGGCGAGCGAAAGCACCTTGCGCATCGCGGGCGCGGGCCCGAAGCCCATGATTCGCGGCGCGACGCCCGCGACCGCCGCGGCGACGATTCGCGCGCGGGGAGTGAGGCCATGGCGCTTCGCGGCGTCCTCCGAGGCGATCAACGTCGCGCAGGCGCCGTCGTTGACGCCGGAAGCATTTCCCGCGGTGACCGTGCCGTCCGGGCGCACGATGGGCTTAAGCTTCGAGAGCGCGTCCAGCGACGTCTCGCGCGGGTGCTCGTCGCGCGTCACGACGGCGGGATCGCCTTTTTTCGAGGGCACGTTGACCGCGACGATTTCCTCCGCGAGCCGGCCGGCGGCGATCGCCGCCAGCGCCTTCTGCTGGCTGCGCAACGCGAAGGCATCCTGGTCGGCACGCGCGACATGGAATTCGGCGGCGACGTTCTCGGCTGTCTCGGGCATCGAATCGATGCCGTATTTCGCCTTCGTCAGCGGATTGACGAAGCGCCAGCCGATCGTCGTATCCTCGATCTTCGCGGCGCGCGAGAATGCGCTCTCGGCCTTCGCCAGCACGAACGGCGCGCGCGACATGGATTCCACGCCGCCGGCGATGACGAGCGACTGCTCGCCGGCCTTGATCGCGCGCGCGGCGATCGCGATGGCGTCCATGCTGGAGCCGCACAGGCGGTTGACGGTCGTGCCCGGAACGTCGACCGGCAACCCGGCGAGCAACGCCGCCATCCGGCCGACGTTGCGGTTGTCCTCGCCCGCCTGGTTGGCGCAGCCGTAGACGACGTCGTCGACCGCCTTCCAGTCCACGCCGGCATTGCGCTCGATCAGCGCGCGGATCGGAAGCGCGGCGAGGTCATCGGTGCGCACGGCGGCGAGCGCGCCGCCGTAGCGGCCGATCGGCGTGCGAATGGCGTCGCAGATAAAGGCGTGCGGCATGTCAGCTCCGTGGTTGGGGATGAGCGCCCGCGAGCGACTGCCGGAGCGGAACGCCGGTCAGCCGTTCGAGGTCCGCGAATGGCAGGCCGTCGACGATGTCGAGGACGACGGGGCCGTCCCGGGCGATGGCGACGACCGCGAGATCGGTATAGATGCGCGTCACGCAGGCGAGGCCCGTGACCGGGTAGGTACAGCGGGGCACGATCTTGCTCGCGCCGGACTTCGTGAGGTGCTCCATCATCACGAACACGTTCCTGGCGCCGATGGCGAGGTCCATCGCACCGCCGACGGCCGGAATCGCGTCGGGCTCGTCCGTGTGCCAATTCGCGAGGTCGCCCGCGACGGACACCTGGAAGGCACCCAGCACGCAATAATCGAGATGGCCGCCGCGCATCATCGCGAACGAATCGGCATGGTGGAAATAGCTGCCGCCCGGAAGCAGCGTCACCGGCTGCTTGCTCGCATTGATGAGGTCGGGATCCGCGTCGTCCGGCGAAGGCGCCGGGCCCATGCCGAGGACACCGTTTTCGCTGTGCAGCACGATCTCGCGGCCCGCCGGCAGATGGTTGGCGACGAGCGTGGGAAGGCCGATGCCGAGGTTCACGTACGCGCCCTCGGGTATGTCCTGTGCGACCCGCGCGGCCATCTGCTCCCGTGTGTAGCGTTTCACGGGCGCCTCATGACGCGGCCACGCGTGCTGCGGCGGCCGCATTGGCGATCACCAGGCGGTGCACGAAGATTCCCGGCGTCACGATGCACTCGGGATCGAGCGCGCCGAGCGGAACGATTGCGCTCACTTCGGCGATCGTGCAGCGCGCGGCGGTTGCCATCAGCGGCCCGAAATTGCGCGCGGTCTTGCGATAGACGAGGTTGCCCCAGCGATCGCCGCGATCGGCCCTGATCAGCGCATAGTCCGCGCGCAGCGCATGCTCGAGGACATGCGGGCGACCGTCGATCACGCGGGTCTCCTTGCCCTGCGCGAGCGCGGTTCCGTAGCCGGTGGGCGTGAAGAACGCGCCGATGCCGGCGCCCGCCGCGCGAATGCGCTCCGCGAGATTGCCCTGCGGCACGAGCTCGAGCTCGAGCTGGCCGGCGCGGTATTGCGCGTCGAAATGATGCGAGTCGACCTGCCGCGGAAACGAGCAGATGATCTTCGCGAGGCGCCGCGCCTTGATGAGCGCGGCGAGTCCCGTGTCGCCGTTGCCGGCGTTGTTGTTGACGATCGTGAGGCCGCGCGCGCCCTGCAGGAGCAGCGCGTCGATCAGGAGGGACGGCATCCCGGCCGTGCCGAATCCGCCGATCATGACCGTCGCGCCGTCCGGGATGTCGGCGACGGCGGCGGCGGCATCGGCAACGGTCTTGTCGATCATGGACGGCGGTGGCGCGATCCGCGCGGCGGGCGCCGGCCGGTGCGGGAGCGAAGCCCGTGCCGCCACGGGCACGGGGCTTTCGTCATCGCGTCATTTCAGGAAATTGAAGTACACCCAGATCAGGACGATGGCGCCGACGATCGACAGGAACCAGCCCGCCGGATGGTAGTTGCCGTCCGGCGACTTGAAGAAGACGCTGCTCAGCAGGCCGCCGAGAAACGAGCCGGCGATGCCGAGGATCGTGGTCATCCAGAAACCCATTTCGACGGCACCAGGATAGAAGAACCGCGCAAGCAGGCCGACGATGAAGCCGACGATGATGGTCCCGATGATGCTCATGATGCCCATGACATGCCCTCCGAGGGATCGTGGACGCAGGCACGCACCGCGCCTGCGCGAAACTTCGAGCTGTGCAATCGATCCTAGCACAGGTGCCGCGTAAGGATCGCGGCGGCGAAGCGCGACCCATCCCACCTTGTACCCGACCGCAGAAGGTCTGCCATGACACCCGCATTCGCCTCGCGCCGCCTCGCCGCATTTGCCGTGGCGATGCTCGCCGTCATGCCCGCCGCGGGCGCGACGCCGTCCTGCAGTGCCGAGAGCGGCCGACAGACGGTCGCGCTGGTCGAGCTCTATACGTCCGAAGGCTGCGACAGCTGCCCGCCGGCGGACCGCTGGCTGTCTTCCAGCTTTCCGGCCGACGATTCACGCGCCGGCGCGGCGAGCGCCATTGCCATCGCGTTTCACGTCGACTACTGGGACCGGCTGGGCTGGAAGGACCGCTTCGCGTCTCCGGACTGGACCCGGCGCCAATACGATTCCGCGCGCGCGGCGCGATCGGACCTCGTCTATACGCCGCAGGTGCTGCTGCAGGGACGGGACCTTCGCGACTGGCATTCCGAAAAACGCGGCGCGGGGACGATTGCCGCCGTCGCGCGGCTGCCGGCGCGCGCCGACATCGGGCTCGAAGTGACACCGCAGCCCGGTGCGCTCGCCGTGCACGCGACGGCGCGCGTGCCGAATGCCGCCAACCGCAAGGGCGCCGCGTTGTTCGTCGCGCTGACCGAAGGCGGCCTCGTGTCCGAAGTGAAGGCCGGCGAGAACGCAGGCAAGCGTCTTTCCCATGACCACGTCGTGCGTGCGCTGCGCGGAGACATCGCGATCGGCCCCGGCGGCGAGGGCGCCGCGACGGTCGTGCTGCCGTTGCCCGCGGAGGCCGGCAGCACCCGATCGGTCGTGGCCTTCGTCCAGAACGTCGAGACCGGCGACGTGCTGCAGGCACTGGCGCTGCCCGTTGCATCGGCGTGCCCGCCCGCTCCGCTGACGGAACAATTCTTTACACTCTTTTTGACGGTCGGGCGCACACCTGCGCGCCCGCAGCGAGTACACTCGCGCGGCCGCCGGCGGGCGCATCGCGCCTTGTCTGGCAATTCGCTGGGACCGCCATGAACAACCCGACCCGCCGCTGGATGCGGCAACTCGGCCCCGGCCTCATCACGGGCGCCGCCGACGACGACCCCAGCGGGATCGCGACCTATTCGCAGGCGGGCGCGCAGTTCGGCTACCAGATGGGCTGGACGGTCGTGCTCACGTATCCGCTGATGGTCGGCATCCAGATGGTGAGCGCGCGCATGGGCCGCGTGACCGGCCACGGCCTCGCGTCGAACATCCGCCTCCATTTTCCGCGGTCGGTCCTCTACGCGATCGTCGCCATGCTGGTCGTCGCCAACACGATCAACGTCGCCGCCGACATCGCCGCGATGGGCGATGCGCTGGCGCTCGTCGTCGGCGGGTCGAAGCACCTGTACATCATCCTGTTCGGTGTGGTCGGCCTGCTGCTGCAGGTGTTCCTGCCCTATCAGCGCTACGTCCGCTACCTCAAGTGGCTGACGCTGTCGCTGCTCGCCTACGTCGCGGTCGTCTTCACGATCTCGGTTCCCTGGCGTGAGGCCATCGTCGGCATCGTCTGGCCGCGGCTCACGCTGAACGGGCAGGCGCTGACGGTGATCGTCGCGGTGTTCGGGACGACGATCAGCCCGTACCTCTTCTTCTGGCAGGCGGCGCAGGAAGTGGAGGAGGTCAATGCCGATCCCGCGGCGTACCCGCTGACCGAGGCGCCGGAGACGGCGCGCGCGCACCTGCGGCGAATCAAGATCGACACCTATATCGGGATGGGATTCTCGAACCTCATCGCGCTCTTCATCATCATCAGCGCCGCGGCGACGCTCCACGCCGCGGGGATTCACGACATCCAGACGTCCGCGCAGGCGGCGGAGGCGCTGCGGCCGCTCGCCGGCGACGCCACGTTCCTGTTGTTCAGCCTCGGCATCATCGGCACCGGAATGCTGGCGGTGCCGGTGCTCGCGGGGTCGGCGGCATACGCGGTCGCCGAGGCGTTCGAGTGGAAGAGCGGCCTCGATCTCAAGCTGCTCGAGGCGCGCGAGTTCTACGCGATCATCACGCTGGCGACGCTGGGCGGCGTCCTGCTCGACTTCACGCCGATCGATCCGATCCGGGCGCTGTTCTGGAGTGCCGTCGTCAACGGCGTGATCGCGGTGCCGATCATGATCGTGATGATGCTGCTCGCCGACGACGCGCGCGTGATGGGCGCGTTCACGGTGACGCGCCGGCTGAAGGCGCTGGGCTGGCTCGCGACGTGGACCATGGCCGCCGCCGTGGTCGCGATGTTCGTGACCGGGATGTCGTACTGAACGCTCCGGGGAGCGTCAGCGACCCCCGGGACTCTGGTCGCCGGCGCGCGTGCTCTCTCCTTCGCGATCCGTGTACGGAAACCGGATGTGACCATACCGGATCACGAGCACGGCGATGGTGAGCAGCAGGATGGCGGCGGCCACGGCGAGCATGCGCAGCTCCGTGAGGTCCTTGATGTCGAGGATGATGTAGCGCGCCATCGCGACCATGGCGATGTAGAGCGGAAACCGCACGGGCAGCTGTCCCGAGTTGAAGTACTGGCCGATCATCGCGAGCACCTCGAGGTAGAGGAACATCAGCAGCAGGTCGGCGAGCGTGACTCGCGCTGCATGAATCATCTGTCCGACTTCCTCGACCATCGCATAGGTGGTCGCGAACCCGATGACCAACAGGCCGGCGTACTCGACAAGGGTCAAGCCACGCTGAAAGATCCGATGGATGCGCTTCAGCTCGGCGGTATTCGGGACCATCGGGATTCTCCTGTAGCCGCCTCGACGCGGGCCGGGCGGTTCCCGCGCCTCGCGGGCCGCGGGTTCCGCAATTCACTCTTCAGCGCACGACCTGCGCGAGATCTCCTGCCTTGTAACGGGCGGCAACGGCCGACAGCGCGAGAGGCTTGATCCTCGACCCCATGCCCGCGCAGCCGAACTGCTCGTAGCGCGCCTTGCAGATCTGCTTCGCGGCCTCGCGCGCGGGCTTCAGGTAATCGCGCGGGTCGAACGCGCTCCGGTTCGTGGCAAGGAACTTGCGCACGGCCGCGGTCATCGCGAGCCGGATGTCGGTGTCGATGTTGATCTTGCGGACACCGTGCTTGATGCCCTCCTGGATTTCCTCGACCGGCACGCCGTACGTCTCCTTCATCTCGCCGCCGTTCTCGCGGATGATCGCGAGCAGGTCCTGCGGCACCGACGAGCTGCCGTGCATCACGAGGTGCGTGTTCGGGATGCGCGCGTGGATCGCCTTGATCCGGTCGATCGCGAGGATGTCGCCGGTCGGCTTGCGCGTGAACTTGTAGGCGCCATGCGACGTGCCGATCGCGATCGCCAGCGCATCGAGCTGCGTATTCCGCACGAAGTCGGCGGCCTGATCCGGGTCGGTCAGCAGCATCTCGCGCGTCATCGTGCCTTCGGCGCCGTGACCGTCCTCCTTGTCGCCTTTCATCGTCTCGAGCGAGCCGAGACACCCCAGTTCGCCCTCGACGGTGACGCCGATCGCGTGCGCCATGCCGACCACCTTGCGCGTCACGTCCAGATTGTAGTCGTAGCTGGCGATCGACTTGCCGTCGGCCATCAGCGAGCCGTCCATCATGACGCTCGTGAAGCCGAGCTTGATGGCGGAAGCGCAGACGTCGGGCGATTGGCCGTGATCCTGGTGCATGACCACGGGAATGGCCGGGTAGCTTTCGACCGCCGCTTCGATCAGGTGCCGAAGGAAGACTTCGCCCGCGTATTTGCGGGCGCCCGCCGAGGCCTGCATGATCACCGGGCTGTCGGTCTCGGCGGCGGCGGCCATGATCGCCTGCACCTGCTCCAGGTTGTTGACGTTGAAGGCGGGCAATCCGTATTCGTGGTCGGCGGCGTGGTCCAGCAGTTGGCGCATCGAAACGAGGGGCAAGGCAGACTCCTTCGGCGTTGAAAGCGATTTCGAGAGCCGCCATTTTATCGCAACGGCGCGGCGGAAAGCCCGCCCGGACGGGGCTAGGTCCGATGCTCCCCGACCTTGACGATCTTCATCGTGTTGGTGCCCCCCGACTTGCCCATCGGCTCGCCGATCGTCAGCACGACGAGGTCGCCGCGCTGGGCGAGGCCCTTTTCCAGCAACAGGTCCTCGGCGGCGCGCAGCACTTCGTCGCGATTGGTGCTTTGCACGAGGTAGAGCGAGCTGACGTTGCGATAGAGCGCCATCTTGCGCTGCGTGGCGACGTTGGGCGTCAGCGCGAAGATGGGACAGCCGCAGTCGTGGCGCGACATCCACAGAGCGGTCGAGCCGGAGTCCGTGAGCGACGCGATCGCCTTCACCTTGAGATGGAATGCGGTGAAGAGCGTCGCCATGGCGATCGACTGGTCGATGCGCGTGAACGTCCGGTTGAGGAAATCGCGGTCGAGTTCGACGGGGGTCGACTTCTCGGCCTCGACGCAGATCTGCGCCATCGTCTCGACGGTCTCGACCGGGTACTTGCCGGAGGCGGTCTCGGCGGAAAGCATGACGGCGTCGGTTCCGTCGAGCACCGCGTTGGCGACGTCCGAGACCTCGGCGCGGGTGGGCACCGGGTTCAGGATCATCGATTCCATCATCTGCGTGGCGGTGATCGTCAGCTTGTTGCGCTCGCGCGCCATGCGGATCATCCGCTTCTGCAGGCCGGGCACCGCGGCGTTGCCGACTTCGACGGCGAGGTCGCCGCGCGCGACCATGATCCCGTCGGAGGCGTCGATGATCTCCGCCAGCGCGCCGATCGCCTCGGCGCGCTCGATCTTCGCGATGACCTGTGCCGCGCCGCCCGCCGCGAGCAGCAGCTGGCGCGCCATGTACATGTCCTCCTTGCTCTTCGGGAACGACACCGCGAGGTAGTCGGCCTTGAGCTCGACGGCCGTCTTGACGTCGTCCATGTCCTTCGCCGTCAAGGCGGGCGCCGTCAGGCCGCCGCCGAGGCGATTGATCCCCTTGTTGTTCG
This sequence comes from uncultured beta proteobacterium, assembly GCA_963816925.1. Lineage (GTDB taxonomy): Bacteria > Pseudomonadota > Gammaproteobacteria > Burkholderiales > Casimicrobiaceae > CAIWHR01. The sequence goes on from CAWFMY010000039.1 coordinate 75,934, forward strand.
AGAGGATGCCGCCCAGGACCACCTTCGTGACGATGCGCGGCCCTTCGACGGCCTCGACCACGAGCCTGATCAACCCGTCGTTGAGCAGGAGGATCGCGCCGGGCGCGACGTCGCGCGGCAGTTCCTTGTAGTCGAGGCCGACCTGGGTCGCGTCACCGATCTTCAAATCGGCGTCGAGGACGAAGCGCTGGCCGGGCTCGAGCAGGATCTTGCCGTCGACGAACTTTCCCACGCGAATCTTCGGCCCCTGCAAATCCGCCATGACGGCGATCTCGCGGCCGAGCTTCTGCGCGGTGCTCCGCACGAGTTGCGCGAGCTCGACATGGCCTGCGGCCTTGCCGTGCGAGAAATTCAGGCGGACGACGTCGACGCCGGCGGCAAGGAGGCGCGTCAGCGTTTCGGGCTCGCTGCACGCGGGGCCGAGCGTGGCGACGATCTTGGTGGCACGGGGCATGAGAATCCTCGAACGTGAATCCGGCATTCAACCGGCGTCGATGGTATGCCATTTTGCGGCATGACGAAATGCCGCGCCGCGAGAGGGCCGTATAGAATGCGCGCGAGCCGCGGCATTCCGCGGCCGCAAGTGTGAAAGGGAGCCTCATGCAGATCGCAATCCGGCGTGCCGGTCCGGCGCGCCTTGCAGCATCCTTCGCCCTGACCGTCGTGCTGCTGCTGCCCGCGGCCGCTCGCGCGTACGACGGCCCGGTGGAGAAGAAAGTGTTCACGCTGCCGTCCTACACGACGGTCGGCGGCAAGACCCTCAAGGACGTCCGGGTCGGTTACGAAACCTACGGCAAGCTCAACGGCGCCGGCGACAACGCGATCTTCGTCCCGCATTTCTTCACCGCCACGTCGCATGCCGCGGGTAAATACGCGCCGACCGACGCCGCACCCGGCTACTGGGACCCGATCATCGGCGCGGGCCGTCCGCTCGACACCGACAAGTACTTCGTGATCAGCGCCGACGCGCTCGTCAACGTCAACACGAAGGACCCGAACGTGACGACGACCGGGCCCTCGACGATCAACCCCGAGACGGGCAAGCCCTGGGGCATGGCGTTCCCGGTCGTCTCCTATCGCGACACCGTGCGCGTCCACAAGGCGCTCGTCGACAGCCTCGGCGTGAAGAAGCTGCACGCGGTCGTCGGCGCCTCGGGAGGCTCGATCCAGGCGATGGAGTGGGCCGCGACATTCCCGGATTTCGTGCCGCGCGTCGTCCACGTCATCGGTCCCGGCTTCGACATTTCGCCGTGGGTGATCGAGATGATCGACGTCTGGATGACGCCGATCCGCGTCGATCCGAAGTGGAACAACGGCGACTACTACGGCCGCGACGAGCCGCAGGACGGCGTCGCCAATGCGCTCAAGATCATCACGATCACGACGCGCGCGCCCGGTTGGGCGGAGAAGACGTTCGGCTACAAGGCGGCGGACCCGGCGAAGGACCCCGCCGCCGCGATGGGCAACCTCTACGCGATCGAGGACACGATCGCGAAGGGCGGCGCGACCCGCTCGAAGACGGCGGACGCGAACTCGATGCTGTACACGTCGAAGGCGAACCAGATCTACCGGCTGACCGACGACGAGGTCAAGGGCATCAAGGCGAAGATCCTGTTCGTGCCCGCGGCGTCGGACGGAATCTTCCCGCCCGAGTTTTCGCGTCGCGCCGCCGAGCGATATCGCGCGCAAGGCGGGGTGGCGGAGGTCGTCGTCATCGAAGGCGACGGCGGGCACCTCGAGGGCGTGCTGAACGTCGCGAAGCAGGGCGAGGCGATCCGGGCCTTTCTCGCGAAGTGACGGCGCGGCGCCCAGGCGCCGCGGTCAGAAGTCCTGGGCGACAATGCCTTGCAGCGCGTTCGCCGGGCCCATCACGTAGATGGTGTAGATGCCGCCCTGCGTCAGCGTGACCGCCGGCAGCGTGAGAACGGGCGTCGTGGTTCCCGCAAGGTCGAAATCGAACCGGTACGCCGTGCCGGCGGCGTCCGCGACCAGCAACGCGTACGCCGACGCCGAATTCTGCAGCACACCCGATGCAGCCAGCGCCTGGTTGGCATAGACGTCGAGCGCCGGGAGGTCCGGCGAGACGTTGACGAAGCGCACCTGCGCGGCTCCGGTGATGCGTCGACACGTTCGCGTCGGTCAGGACGAGGGCGCCGAGCGAGCCCGCGGCCCCGTACAGCGCGATCGACGTGTCGGTGGCGGCCTTGAGCGTCGGCGTTGTAGTGAGCAGCGTGGCCCCGGGTGTTGCCGCGGCCTCGACCGTGATCGTGCGCGCGCCCGCGGCGACCGACTGGTAATTCGACACACCGGTATAGGGAACGTTCGCGAGCGTGAGCCCGCTGTCGACGAAGACGTTGAGCGGCGAGGCGACCGATGAGGCGTTCACGGCCTTGATCTGCGCGACCCGGTTGTCGATGATCGTCGCCGCGCCCGAGCTCGTGAGCAGCACGACGTTGACGAGGCGGCCGCTGCCGCGGCTGTAGGCGACCACCGTTTGCCCCGACCCGTCCGCGAAGGCGGGCGCCGGCGCGTCGAAGACCACTTCCTTCGTGCCGCTTCGCGTCAGCCGCAGCTGATAGGTTCCCTGGGCAGTGTTGATGAACGCGCTGTTGCTCTGGTAGGCAACGGCCGTCACGATGGGCGACACCGCGCTGAGGTCGGCGCCCGGCGCGGTGAGGTAGACGTCGAGCACACCCGCGGTCGGCGAGACGTTCGCGAGGCGCAGCGCGAAGTTTCCCGTCGGCACGTTCTGCAGCAGCGTGTCGGCGAGCATCAGGCCGCCGACGGTCGTGGTTTGCCCGTACGTGAGAAAGGTGTAGGCCGAGACGTTGAACAGCGTGTTGACGCTCGAAAAGGCGGGGGTCGTCGTGCCGGCAATATTCACGTTGAACGTGTAGGTGCCGGCAGGGATATCCGCGTAGGACGTGATGGTCTCGAAGGGCGCGCCGGACATGAACGCCGAATCGCCGGCCGTCACCGTCACCGATGTCGATCCCGGAATGAGGTTGGCCACGCGCAGCGTGGTGCCCGTGCCGTTGCCGCTGGGATTGAGCCCGCAGCCCGCGAGCGCGAACACGGCGAGGCAGGCGAGGACGACGAAGGCACGAAACAGACGCATGAGTTTCTCCGGAAAATCGTGATCAGCGGTCCAGCGTCAGCACGCCGGAAAGCGTCGGACCCGAGCCGAGAAGATACAAGGTGTAGACGTGGCCGCCCGCGAGCGCGAGGCCCGGCACGCTGAGGACGATATTGGTCGTGCCCGCGGTGTTGAAGTCGAAGCGATAGGGCGTGCCCGCCGCCACCGCATCGACGAGCGAGTACGTCGAGGCCGAACCGGCCGCGAGCCCCGACACCAGCTTGCCGAAGTTCGCGTAGACGTCGACCGCCGCGAAATCCTGCGACACGTTGACGACGCGCACCGACGCCCGCCCGGTGGGCACGAGCGTATTCGAATCGGTGAGCACGAGCCCGGCCATCGACCCGGCGGCGCCGTACAGGGCGATCGACGTGTCCGTGGCGGGAACGAAGTTGGGCGCGAGGGTCAGCAGCGTTGCGCCCGGCGTGGCCGACGATTCGACGGTGACCTGCCGCGTCCCCGCCGCGATCGACTGGTACGGCGCGACGCCGGCGAACGCCAGGTTCGTCACGGCCTGTGCGCCGTCGACGAACACGTTGAGCGGCGCCGCGACCGCCGTTCCGTTCGTGACCTTGAGTTGCGCGAGCTGGCTGTTCACGACGGCACCGGAGGAGTTGGAGGCCAGCAGCACGACATTGACGAGCTTGCTGCTGCCCCTGCTGTAGGCGACCACCGTCTGTCCGGTGCCGGCGCCGAGGGCCACGGGCGCGTCATAGAGAACGTCCTTCGTTCCGTTCGGCGTGATCCGCAGCTCGAGGTTTCCCGCGGGCGTGGTGATGAACGTCGTGACCCCGCCGTAGCTGGCGCCCGAGACGACCGGCGTCGCGGCGGCAAGGTCGGCGCCCGGGTCGGTCAGGTAGACGTCGACGATCGGCACGACCGCGGTCAGGTTGAGGACTCGAAACGCCATGTTGTTGGCGGTCGGCGTCCCGTACGCGTCGGCAAGCAGCACGCCTCCCGCCGCGCCCGGATTGCCCGCCGTGACAAAGGTGAAGCTGATGTCGCTCGACAGCGTGTAGATCGTGTCCACCAGGTTTCCGGGGCTGCTGGCGAGCGTGACCTTGAACTCCTGGTTGCCGGCGCCGATGCCGGTGAAGCCGCTGAGGCCCTCGAAGGCTCCGCTCTCCATGATTGTCGTGCCACCGGCCGTGACCTTGACGTTGGTCGTGCCGGAGATCAGGTTGAGCGCGCGTACGCTGGCATTGTTGCTCGACTTGCCGCCGCAGCCATCGAGAAGCAGCACGGTAAGGCAACCGGCGACGAGCAGGCAGCGGCGCAGGGAAAGGGACATGGGTTCTCCGTGGAGTTTCGCAGGCGGGAATTGAGGAATCGGGTGCGCTCAGCGTTCCCGCTGCTCGAGGATGGCGACGGCGGGCAGCGTCTTTCCCTCGAGGAATTCGAGGAACGCGCCACCGGCGGTCGAGATGTACGAAATCCTGTCGGCAACGCCGAATTTGTTGATCGCGGCGATCGTGTCGCCGCCACCGGCGATCGAGAACGCGTTCGATGCGGCGATGGCCTCGGCAATCGCGCGCGTGCCGCCCGCGAACGCGTCGAATTCGAACACGCCGACGGGGCCGTTCCAGACGATCGTGCCGGCCCTGGCGATGATCATCTTCAGCGCCGCCACCGATGACGGACCGATGTCGAGGATCATGTCGTCGGGCTCGATGCTGTCGACGGCCTTCAGTGTCGGCGTCGCGGTGGCCGCGAATTCCTTGGCGCACACCGCGTCGACCGGGATCGGCACCTTGCCCGGAAACGCGTCGAGGATCGCCTGCGCTTCGGGCACGAGGTCCGCCTCGACCAGCGACTTGCCGACGTGGCCGTGCGCCGCGAGGATGAACGTGTTGGCGATGCCGCCGCCGACGATCAGCGCGTCGACCTTCGCGGCGAGCGCCTTCAGCACGGTGAGCTTGGTCGACACCTTGGAGCCTGCGACGATCGCGACGAGCGGCCGCGCGGGGTGCGCAAGCGCCTTGCCGAGCGCGTCGAGCTCGGCCGCCATCAACGGGCCCGCGCAGGCGACCGGTGCGTGCCTGGCGATGCCGTGCGTGGTCGCTTCCGCGCGGTGCGCGGTCCCGAACGCGTCGTTGACGTAGACGTCGCAGAGCTTCGCCATCTTCCGCGCCAGCGTGTCGTCGTCCTTCTTCTCGCCCTTGTTGAAGCGGCAGTTCTCGAGCAGCACGACCTGCCCCGGGGCGAGCGATTGCTGCCACGCGCCGCCATCGACCCAGTCGCGTACGAGCGGGACCGGCATCGCCAGCAGGCCGGAGAGCCGCTCCGCGATCGGCGCGAGCGAGTCCGCGGCGTTCCACGCGCCCTCGGTGGGGCGGCCAAGGTGAGAGGTCACCATGACGGCGGCGCCGCGCGCCACGCAGTCACGGATGCCCGGCAGCGCCGCGCGAATCCGCGTGTCGTCGGTGATCGCGCCGTGATCGTCCTGCGGCACGTTGAAGTCGGCGCGGATGAAGACGCGCTTGCCCTTCACGTCGACGTCGCGGAGTCGCAGGAACGCCATCGCCGTCAGATCTCGTAGTCGAGCGGCAGCATCGTGACGGCGTCGACGACGCGCGCCGTGCGCCCGCGCGAGGCGGCGCGCATCGCGACCAGCGCATCGTTGATGCGGCTCGCGGTCGTCTGGAACAGGAACGGAAGAAACGCGTGCACGACCGCCGCGACGCCCCCCAGCGTCATGCGCGCACCGTACCGCAGCGCGAACCGCAGATGCTGGACGTAGGTCTCGCCGACGGAAGCGGGGTGGGCGGTGAAGGGATTGGTCATGGGGCACGCTCCGTGGATGGGTGGCGCGGCGCTCAGCGGCTCGCCATCACGCGGACCATCTCCAGCACCTTGCACGAGTAGCCCCACTCGTTGTCGTACCAGGCGACGACCTTGACGAAGGTGTCGTCGAGCGCGATGCCGGCGTCGGCGTCGAACACCGACGTGCGCGACTCGCCGCGAAAATCGGTGGCGACGACCTTGTCCTCGGTGTAGCCCAGCACGCCCTTCATCGCGCCCTCGGAGGCCGCCTTCATCGCAGCGCAGATCTCCTTGTAGGTCGCGGCCTTCGACAGCTCGACGGTGAGGTCGATGACGGACACGTCGGACGTCGGCACGCGGAACGACATGCCGGTGAGCTTCTTGTTGAGTTCGGGAATCACCTTGCCGACGGCCTTGGCCGCGCCGGTCGACGACGGGATGATGTTCTCGAGGATGCCGCGGCCGCCGCGCCAGTCCTTGTTGGACGGACCGTCGACGGTCTTCTGCGTGGCGGTCGTGGCGTGCACGGTCGTCATGAGGCCGCGCTTGATGCCCCATGTGTCGTGCAGCACCTTGGCCACGGGCGCGAGGCAGTTCGTCGTGCACGATGCGTTGGAGATGATCGTCTCGCCGGCATATTTCCCGTCGTTCACGCCGAAGACGAACATCGGCGTGTCGTCCTTCGAGGGCGCCGACATGATCACCTTTTTCGCGCCCGCGGCGAGGTGCTTCTCCGCGGTTTCCTTGGTCAGGAAGAGACCGGTCGACTCGACGACCACGTCGGCGCCGATGTCGCCCCACTTCAGCTCGGCGGGATCCTTCTGCGCGGTCAGGCGGATCTTGCGACCATTGACGATGAGTGTGTTGCCGTCGACGGCGATCGTTCCCTTGAATCGCCCGTGCACGGAGTCGTAGCCGAGCATGTACGCGAGGTAGTCGGGCTCGAGCAGGTCGTTGATGCCGACGACCTCGATGTCCGGAAAATCGCGCACCGCTGCGCGAAGCACCATGCGGCCGATGCGGCCGAAGCCGTTGATGCCTACTTTGATGGTCATGCCTTTTCTCCCGAATGTTCCATTACCTGTCCGTCGAGCGCGGCCAGAAGCGCGTCGAGGTCGCGCCAGCCGTAGCCCGCCTCGACCAGGTCCATGCCGTCCCATTGGAACGGCTGTTCGACCAGCAGTTCCGCGCCGAGTGCTTCATAGAATGCGCGCGCGCCCCGGTTGCCGGCGATGACCCACGTCAACATGCCCGTCGCGCCCAGCGCGCGCTGCGCGGCGACGACCGCGGCGACGAGCCTTCGTCCGATCCCGGCGCGCTGACTGTCGCGGCGGAGGTAAATGGCGGTCAGTTCGGCGTCGAGGCCGTGCCTGGGCTCCGCCAGCAGATTGCCGGCCGCGAATCCGACGACGTCTCCGCCGTCGTCGGCGACGAAGACGCTCGCCTTGCAGGACGTCGCGGAGAGCACGCGCAGCCAGAGGGCGGCGCTGTCGTCCACGCGCATCGCCGCCAGGTAGGCGTCGGGAATCATTCCCTTGTAGGTCGTTCGCCACGAATCGACACGAACCTGCGCGATCGGTCGCGCATCGTCCGGGCCGGCGGGGCGAATGATCGGCTCGTTCATCGAACCCGCGAGCCGATCATGCCGCGACCACGCGCTTGGCCGCCGCGACCACCGCGTCGACGGTGAACCCGAAGTGCTTGAACAGCACGCCGGCGGGCGCCGATTCGCCGAAGGTGTCGATGCCGATCACCGCGGCGCGGGGATCGTCGGCCGCGCCGACGTACGCGCGCCAGCCGGCCGTCACGCCGGCTTCCACGGCGACGCGCGGGATGCCTGTCGGCAAAACGCTCGCGCGGTAGCCGCCGTCCTGGCGCTCGAAAACACTCGTGCAGGGAAGCGACACGACGCGCGCGCCGATGCCCTCGCTGGCGAGCGCCGCGCGCGCGCCGATCGCCAGGCCCACTTCGGACCCCGTCGCGATGATGACCACGCGGCGACCGTCGTGCGGTCCCCAGTCGGCCAGCACGTAACCGCCGCGGCGGATGTCGGCGCATTGCGCCGCATCGCGCGGCTGGAACGGGACATTCTGCCGCGTGAGGATCAGGGCAGTCGGGCCGTGCGCGCGTTCGATCGCGGCGACCCAGGCCGCGGCCGTCTCGGTCGCGTCGCAGGGCCGCCAGACGTCGAGGCCGGGGATGAGACGCAGGCTCGCCGTGTGCTCGACCGCCTGGTGCGTCGGGCCGTCCTCGCCGAGGCCGATCGAATCGTGCGTGTAGACGAAAATCGAGCGGAGCTTCATCAGCGCCGCCATGCGGACGGCGTTGCGCGCGTAATCGGAAAACGTGAGGAACGTTCCGACATACGGGATGATGCCGCCGTGCAGCGCGAGGCCGTTCGCGATTGCGCTCATCGCGAATTCGCGCACGCCGAAATGAAGGTAGTTGCCCGGCTGGGCGCGCCCGATGGGCTTGCTGCCCGACCAATTGGTGAACACGGAGCCCGTGAGGTCGGCCGAGCCGCCCACGAGCTCGGGAAGCGACGGCGCGAGCGCCTCGAGCGCCTGCTGCGATGACTTGCGCGTCGCCACGCTTTCGCCCTTCGCGGCGGCGGCATCGACGACCGCTGTCGCGATTTCCTTCCAGCGCGCGGGCAGGTCACCGCCCATCCGGCGGCTGAATTCGGCGGCAAGGTCGGGGTGCGCCGTGCGATAGGCGGCGAAGCGTTCCGACCACGCCTGCTCGAAAGCGGCGCCGCGCGCGCGCGCGCTCCACGCGGCGCTCACGGCCTCCGGAATCACGAACGGCGGATGCGTCCAGCCGAGCGCCGCGCGCGCCGCCGCGACTTCCTTTTCTCCGAGCGCCGCGCCGTGAACGTCGGCGGTCCCGGCCTTGTTCGGCGCGCCTTTGCCGATGATCGTGCGGCAGCAGAGGAGCTGCGGCCGGCCGTGCTGCGCGCCGTCGGCCTTGGCGGCGGCGATCGCCGCATCGACGGCGGCGATGTCGTGCCCGTCGATGGCCGGATGCACGCGCCAGCCGTAGGCCTCGAAGCGCTGCGGCGTGTCGTCGGTGAACCAGCCCTTGGTCTCGCCGTCGATCGAGATCCCGTTGTCGTCGTAGAGCACGATCAGCTTGCCGAGGCCCCATGTGCCGGCCAGCGATGACGCCTCGTGCGAGATGCCCTCCATCAGGCAGCCGTCGCCGACGAAGACGTAGGTGTGATGATCGACGATTTCGTGGCCCGGGCGGTTGAACTCGCGGGCGAGCAGCCATTCCGCGAGCGCCATCCCCACCGCGTTCGCGAGTCCCTGTCCCAGCGGGCCCGTCGTCGTCTCGACACCGGGCGTGAGGCCATGCTCCGGATGCCCAGGCGTCTTCGAATGCAATTGGCGAAAGCGCCGGAGCTCTTCGATCGGCAGGTCGTAGCCCGTGAGATGCAGCAGTCCATAGAGCAGCATCGAGCCGTGGCCGTTCGAGAGCACGAAGCGGTCGCGATCGGACCAGGCGGGATGCGCCGGGTGATGGCGCAAATGGCCGCGCCAAAGCGCGAGCGCGATCTCCGCCATTCCCATCGGCATTCCGGGATGCCCGGATTTCGCGGTTTCGACCGCATCCATCGCGAGCGCGCGAAGCGCGTTGGCGAGCTCGTGATCGGATACGGCGGCGGATGCGGCGGCGGTCATGGGAACGGTCGGTGAACGAAGGGGTTGCGGAGGCCCCGAGTGACAAAACCCCGCGCGAAAACCCTAAATTCTATCGCGCCGGACGCCCGTCTGTGCAATAATTGCAATCCGATTACGGGTCGACGGTTTTTTTGATGGCGCGGATGCCCTTTCGCCGATATCGAGGCAAAAGGGCCTTTTTCTTGACAGGGGACGGCTGATGGACGGTATCCATCTGTTGGGCGAATGGTATGGGTGCCCCGCCGACACGCCCGTGTTGACGCGCGCCGACGCGCTGCGCGCGCTCTGCCTCGAAGCCACCGCATCGTCGGGCCTGACCGTCGTCGGCGAAGCGTTCCACCAATTCTCGCCGCAGGGCGTCACGGGGACCGTGCTGCTCGCCGAATCGCATCTTGCGATCCACACCTGGCCCGAGCACGGGTTCGTCACCGTCGACGTCTACGTGTGCAATCTCGCGACCGACAACACGGCGAAGGCCGAGCTGCTTTTCCGCGCGCTCGAGGCCGCGATCAAGCCTGCGCGCACGCGGTTCCACTCGATCCATCGCGGCGGGACCGATGCCTGACGAAACCGGGAATCCGCCGGCAGAGGGCATAGGCGGCGGGGACCTCGTCCCCGGCCTGATGACCGAATACCTGACGGATGCCTGGGGATTCTTCATCCGCTCGGCCCGCCAGTACGAAAAATTCCGCTCGCCGCACCAGGCGGTCGAGGTGCACGACACCGCGCATTTCGGCAAGCTGTTTCGCCTCGACGGCCATTTCATGACCTCCGAGATGGACGAGTTCTTCTATCACGAGAACCTGGTCCACATGGCGGCGTTGACGCATCCCAGCCCGGAGCGCGCGCTCATCATCGGCGGCGGCGACGGCGGCTCGGCCGAGGAGATTCTCAAGCATCCGTCGATCAAGTCGGTCGTCCTGTGCGAGCTCGACCTCGCCGTGATCGACATCGCGCGCAAATACCTGCAGACGGTGCACCGGGGCGCGCTCGACGACGGCCGCCTCACGCTCAGGATCGGCGACGGCTTCAACTACGTGCACGAGGCCGAGGAGCAGTACGACCTGATCGTCCTCGATCTCACCGACCCCGGCGGCCCGTCGGAATCGCTGTACACGCCGGACTTCTACCGCGCGTGCGCCGTGCGCCTGAAGCCCGTCGGTGCGATGACGCTCCACATTGCGAGCCCCGTCGCGCATCCGGAGCGCATCCGCTCGTGCCTCGCGAACCTGCGCGTCGCGTTCCCGCTCGTCACGCCCTACCTCACGTCGGTCCCGCTCTACGGCGGCCTCTGGATGATGGCGTGCGTGTCGCAGACGCTCGACCCGAAAAGCCTCTCCGCGCGCGAGGTCGACCGGCGCATCGCCCAGCGCGCGCTTCCCGACCTCAGGTACTACAACGGCGACATGCACCGCGCGGCGCTCGCGCTGCCCAATTTCGTCCGCGCCATCGTCGGTTAGCCGGCGTTTCGCCCCTGCCGACAGCCTCGGGGTAGCCGCCCCTTCCCTCGCCGGCGAAGTTGGATTTAGGATGTCCGGCCGGCACGCGGCCGTGCGTCGCTGCCGGCCATCGCCAACTCACCCAGGGAGGATGCCATGCTCACCGCCTTGCGTCTGCTGCGCCCGCTCGTCGTCGTTGCCATCGCCGCCGTTTCCGCGCTTGCCTGGAGCGCCCCGTCCCAGCGCACGTTCGTCGCCTCCTACGGCAACGACACCAGCGCCAATTGCAGTCTCCTCGCTGCCCTGCCGCAGCTTCAACGCGGCGATCGCGCAGACCAAGCCCGGCGGCGAGGTCGTGATCCTCGACACCGCCGGATACGGCCCGATGACGATCACCCAGTCGCTCAAGGTCATCGGCCCGTCCGGCGTCTACGGCGGCATCAGCGTGCTCGGGGGCGCGAGCGGCATCACGACCGGGATCGTGATCAACGCCGGCGACACCGACGTCGTCACGCTGCGCGGCCTCGACATCTCCGGCGTCCCCGGCGCGGCACCGCTGCCGCGCCGCGGCATCGACATCCTGAATGCCGGCGTGGTCCACATCGAGAAGTCGTCGATCGGCAACTTCACGCAGGACGACAGCGGCTGCATCGCTCTCATTACGTCCAAGTCCGTCCACGTGTATGTCGTCGACAGCTTCCTGCGCGAGTGCAATGCCGGGATTGGCGCATTCGGCAACGCGGCCACGCCGGTCCCCCCATCGGTGGTCGTTGACAACACCCGCATCGAAAACGGCGTCAACACGGGCGGCACCGGCAACCCCACGTGTGGCGTGTGCATGGGGGGCTACGTCGGCGTTTCGCTGCGCAACAGCACGATTACCCAGCAGGATTTCGGGGTGGAGTTCGACGGCCTGGTGGCGGGCACCGTCCCCAGCTACCTCGACATCGTCAACAGCAAGTTGATCGGAAACACGACAGGCGTGAAATTCGACAACAGCACCGCTGGCGCAAGGGGCCAGATCTCGATCGTCGGCAGCCAGCTCACGGGCTCGACCGACCTCATGCAGGTCTCCCATTCGGCGGTGAGCGGAACCACGGACGTGAGGATCACGGATTCCTACCTCGCCTTCGCGACAAACGGGTTGCACTTCGCCAATTCCGCAGCCGGCGCGACCTCCAACCTGCTCGCGGAGCTGGTGCGCACGGAGATCAGCAGGATTGGAACAACGCAGATCGACGTCAGCGCCACCAATGGCGCCAACCTGTCGCTCGACATCCGCGATTCGAATCTTTCCCTGGCGGCGACGTTGCTGAGGACCTCGGGCACCTCGCCATTGAACGTCAGCGTCATCCGCTCACACCTTCACCATTCGACGCACGGCGATCGACCATGGTCATGGCACGATCCAGCTCGACGGCGCCCACGTCAGCAACAACGGAAACGACTTCGTCAACAGCGGCAGCGGCACCATCGTGTCGAACGGCCACAACATGGTCACGGCCAACGCCAATGCATCGGGTTTCACGTACATCACGCCGACGGTGATTCTGGAGAAATGAGGTCCGACGGCACGTCGGCCGGGCGTCGACGTGCTCCGGCGCCGGGTTGCGGCTCTTGAAGCCGGCGCCCGGCGCCCCCACGTCCGGATTGTGCGGGGCGCGCTCCAGGGCCCCGCGAAACGGACAACGGGACATGGGCATTCCAGCGAGCGGCACTACGACGGCCTTCGGCATCGCGATGCCTGACGCCGATTACGTCATGATCGACGGCGTCATGTTCGAGACCGAATACCTGCGGGTCCCCGACCGCGACACGGTCGCGGACGACATCGTCCTCGAGGCGCGGAACGGCGAGACGGAAGTCACGCTCACGCGCGAGGACGTCGACGGCGCCGAGCATCTCGGCGAGGGGCTCTATCGCCTCAAATCGGGCGCGCACCTGCGCCTGCTGACGACCGCCACGATCCACTGACCGGACGACTAGGGCAGGACGATGTCGAAGTTGCCGGCCAGCGCGCCGGCTTCGCGGCCGAGCGCAGCGGCCAGCGCCATTGTCAGCTGTTCACGGGTGCCTTTCGGCGACCCCGCGAGCACCGGGTCACGGTCGGCCGCGTCGCCCTCGATGTAGACCTGCGTCGTGAGCGCGGCGCCGCTCGCCGTGCGCACCTTGAGATGCAGGTGGGCGACCCGCCCGCCATAGGCGACCGGGCGGATCGTCTTGAACGCATAGCGGCCGTCGGCATCCGTCGTCGCGACGCCGTAACCCTGAAAGCCGTCGTCGCGCGGCGACCCCTCGTCGCCCACGTGGTGATAGCGGCCGAAGACATCGCATTGCCAGAGCTCGACGGTCGCGCCGGCGTGCGCCCTACCATCGCGCGTGACGACACGCCCCGCGAAATAGAGGCGCGTTCCCTGCGCTGTCGTGCCGTGTCCGGCAACCTGCGTCAGGTCGGCATCGCGGTCGGCAGGAATGGTTCGCGGATAGAACGGGCCTTCCGTTTGCGCCGGCGTGGGCCGCAGCGACTTCTGCGCGCGCAGCGGAGAAACGGACGTGCCGCAGAGCCCGCAGACCAGGACCGCGAGCGCGCGACGCCGCGCGGCAAAGGCGGTGGACGGGAAGGGGCGTCGTGGCATTCGCTGCTTTCGTCGCGCCGGGGTCGTTCGGCTATGATGGGCGCGCGATGCGAAATCGTACACGCAAATCGTCGGCACGCGTGACGCTGGTGCTGCTGGGCGCCGCCGCGATCGCGGGCTGCGGCGATTCCGGAACTCCGGCCCCCGAGCATCGCGACGTCTACGCATCGAAGGAGGACTGCCTCGCCGACTGGCGCGACCCCAAGGAGTGCGAGGAGGGTCCCGCGCAGAATTCGGGCGGCAGGCGCAGCAGCTATTGGTACGGCCCGTCGTACTCCACGGGTCACTCCTGGGGCGGTGGCTATCACGCCGGCGCGCCACGCCCCGGGAGCGCAGCACTCGGCACGCACAGCACGACGCGCGGCGGCTTCGGCGGCAGCGGTCACGCGCACGCGTCGGGCGGGTCGTGATGGAACGCGAGATGCGCACGCCGCGTGCCGACTGGATCGCCCAGTGCGAGAGCGTGGGCTTCTCGTATCACTCGATCGACGGCACCTACTGGGACGAGTCGCGCTGTTACCGGTTCACCGCGGAGGAAATCGACACGCTGGAAGCCGCGACGGCGGAGCTCTCCGCGCGCTGCCTCGACGCCGCCGAGCACATCGTCGCCAACGGCCGCATGGCGGACCTGGCGATTCCGCCCGCCTGGCGCGAGCACGTCGCCGCATCGTGGCGCGCGCGCGCGCCGTCGCTGATGGGCCGCTTCGACCTCGCGTTCGACGGCCGCGGTCCGCCGAAGCTCCTCGAGTACAACGCCGACACGCCGACCGCGCTGCTCGAGGCTTCCGTCGTGCAATGGCACTGGCTGCAGCAGGCGATCCTTCCGGGCGAGCCGCGCGCGGACCAGTTCAATTCGCTGCACGAGAAGCTGATCTCGAACTGGCGCGCGCTGGCGGTCACCTGGTCGGCGAACACGCCCGTGCATTTCACCTGCGCGGGCGACAGCGAAGAGGATTGCGGCAATCTCGACTACCTGCGCGACGTCGCGACGCAGGCCGGCGCGACGACGAAATTCGTCGCCATCGACGACGTCGGCTGGAACGCCGGGCGCGGCGCCTTCGTCGACCTCGACGATGTCGAGATCTCGGTGCTTGCGAAGCTGTACCCCTGGGAATGGCTGGCCGCCGACGCGTTCGGCGCGCATCTTCTCGAAGCCAGGATCCGCGTCATCGAACCCGCGTGGAAGATGCTGTTGTCGAACAAGGGGCTCCTGCCGATTCTCTGGGAACTGTTCCCGGAGCACGAGAATCTGCTGCCGGCCGCGTTCGAGCCGGGAAGGATCGACGGCGACTGGGTCGAAAAGCCGCTCCTGTCGCGCGAAGGCGCCAACGTGACGATCCACCACCGCGACGCGACGATCGCCGCATCCGGCGACTACGGCGCCGAGGGCCGCGTCTACCAGGCCTGCGCGCGGATCCCGCGCTTCGGCGACGATTACGTCACGATCGGCTCGTGGGTGATCGGCGACGAGCCCGCCGGAATCGGAATGCGCGAGGACGAAAGCGAGATCACGCGCAACACCAGCCGCTTCGTGCCGCACTATTTCGTCTGAAGAGGAGTCGTCCATGGACCTGACGCTCGGCCAATCGCTCGCCGCACTGCCCGCGTTCGCCGCCTACTTCGCGTGCGCGCTGGCGCTGCTCGCCGCGTCGCTCGTGGTGTACGCGTGGGCGACGCCTTACGACGAGATCAAGCTGATCCGGGAGGGCAACGTCGCGGCCGCGGTGTCGTTCGGCGGCTCCACCTTGGGGCTCGCGCTGCCGCTCGCGAGCGTGGTCGCGCACGCCGTCAGCCTGCCCGACATGGTGGCCTGGGCGGTGGTCGCGCTCGTCGCGCAACTGATCGTGTATTTCGTGGTCTCGCGCCTCGTTCCGCACTTCGCGCAATCGATTCGAGACGGCCGCGTCGCGGGGAGCGCGATGCTGGCGTCGCTGGCGGTGGCGGTGGGCATCCTGAACGCCGCCTGCATGACGTACTGATTCGGGGGCGGACCGCGTTAGAATGCGTGCTCCGGGCAGGGCGCCGCTTCGAGGAGGATGGCAGATGGGCACGACGCGAAGGGAATGGTTGAAGTCGGGCGGCGGCGCCACGCTGCTCACGCTGCTCGCCGCGGCGGGCTGGCTCAAGCCGGACGAGGCGCTCGCGCAGTCCTGGAACAAGGCGGCGTTCGAGGCCAAGACGATGGACGAGGCGCTGAAGGCGCTCGGCACCGGGGCGCCCGCCGCGAGCAAGGACATCACCTTCGTGTCGACGCCGGACATCGCCGAGAACGGCGCGGTCGTGCCGATCGGCATCGCGAGCGCGATTCCGAAAACGGAGGCCATCGCGATCCTGATCGAAAAGAATCCGAGCACGCTGACCGCCAATTTCGACATCCCGCCCGGCACCGATCCCGCGATCTCGACGCGCGTGAAAATGGCGCAGACCTCGAATGTCTATGCGCTGGTGAAAGCCGACGGCAAATACTACGTGGCGTCCAAGGAAATCAAGGTCACGCTCGGCGGTTGCGGCGGTTGACCAGGGAGCGAAAATGCCAGATCCGATGAAAATCCGGGCGACCGTCGTCGGCGACTCGACCGAAGTGAAAGTGATCATGAGCCACGAGATGGAGACGGGACAGCGCAAGGATGCGCAGGGCAAGGTCGTTCCCGCGTGGTTCATCCAGAGCGTCACGGCGACCTATGGCGGCAAGACCGTCCTGTCCGCGCAGTGGGGTCCGGCGATCGCGAAGAATCCGTTCCTCGCCTTCAAGTTCAAGGGCGGCGCGAAAGGCGAGAAAGTCCAGATCGCATGGGTCGACAGCCGCGGCGAGAAGCGCAGCGACGAAGCGGTGATCGGTTGAAAGGCTGCGCCGCACTGTCGGTCGCTTTTTTTGCATGCGCCGCGTTCGCGCAGGGCAGCGCCGTCGACGAGATCGCCAAGTACCGCGCCGCGCTGCAGGACGGCAACCCCGCGGAGTTGTGGGAGGCGCGCGGCGAAGCCCTCTGGAGCGCGCCGCGCGGGCCGAAGAACGTGTCGCTCGAGCGCTGCGATCTCGGACTCGGGCCGGGCGTGGTCAAGGGCGCGTATGCGCAGCTGCCGAAATACTTCGCCGACGCCGATCGCGTGCAGGACCTCGAGACGCGGATCGTCTGGTGCATGGTGACGTTGCAGGGATTTTCCGACGCCGACGCGAAGAAGGGGCCTTTCGGCGGCCCCGACCGCAAGTCCGACATCGAGGCTTTCGTCGCGTACGTGACGGCGGCATCACGCGGCGTGAAGATGAACGTGTCCCTCGCCGCGCCGCAGGAGCAGGAGATGTACCGACTCGGCGAGAAGATGTTCTATTTCCGCGGCGGCACGCACGATTTCGCCTGCGCGACCTGCCACGGCGAGGACGGCAAGCGCATTCGCCTGCAGGACCTGCCGAACCTCAGCACCGTCGAAGGCGCGCGCAAGGCATACACGACGTGGCCGGCGTACCGCGTCTCGCAGGGGGAGCTCCGCTCGTTCCAGTGGCGGCTCAACGATTGCTTCCGCCAGCAGCGCTTCCCCGAGCTCGTGTTCACGTCGGATGCGTCGATCGCGCTGACGATGTTCCTCGCCCGCAACGCCAACGGCGCCGCGTTCGACGCGCCGGCGATCAAGCGCTGAGGAAGGATCGCCCATGTCGCGCCATTCGCCGTTCCTCGCCGTCGCCGCCGCCCTTGCGCTGCCTGCCCTGCTGCACGGCTGCGCGACGGCGCCAACCGACGCCGAAATCACCGCCAAAGCCGCGGCGACATTGAAGGCCTCGTTCAAGGAGCAGGGGCAGGCGAAGCTCGATCGCCTGGACCAGGACGACACGCAGAAGGCGTGCAGCATTCCCGCCGGCAAGACGGTGCCGAAGGAAGTCGCGGAGCGAATCGAGAAGGAGAACCTCGCCTCGATCCGATGGCCGGCCGACGGCAAGTATGTCGGCGACTGGAAGAACGGCGAGAAGATCGCGCAGGAGGGTCGCGGGATGCAGTACTCCGACGATCCCAAGGTCGCGGCCGGCGCGAACTGCTACGCGTGCCATCAGATCGCGCCGCAGGAAGTCTCGTTCGGGACGATCGGGCCGTCGCTCTACCAGTTCGGCAAGCGCCGCGGCTACACCGACGAGACGCGCAAATACGCCTACGGCAAGATCTTCAATGCGCGAAGCGTACAGCGCCTGCACGAACATGCCGCGCTTCGGGCACAAGGGCATCCTGACCGAGGCCCAGATCAAGGACGTCGTCGCGCTGCTCGTCGATCCCGAATCACCGGTGAATAAATAACGGCCTGCAACGCGGGCCCGGCGGACGAGCGAGCGCCTGCGGATGAATCGCCGCGAATTTCTCCACGCCGTTGCGGCGGCGGCCGCCGCGGGCCTGCCCGTCGACAGCGGCGCGGCGCTCGATCTCACCGCCGGCGCCGCGTTCTACGACGCCGTCACGCCGTTCGGCAACGTCGGGCTGCTGCACTTCACCGACTGCCACGCGCAACTGCTTCCGGTGCATTTCCGCGAGCCGAGCGTCAATCTGGGCATTGGTGCCGCAAAAGGGCAGCCGCCGCATCTCGTCGGCGAATTCCTGCTCCGCCACTTCGACATCAAGCCGGGGACGCGCGACGCGCACGCGTTCACCTATCTCGATTTTGCGCGAGCGGCGCGGGCCTATGGGCGCCTCGGCGGCTTCGCGCACCTCGCCACGCTGGTGAAGAAGCTCAAGGCCGCGCGCCCCGGCGCGCTTCTCCTCGACGGCGGCGACACGTGGCAGGGCTCGGCCACGGCGCTGTGGACGAAGGGCCAGGACATGGTCGACGCGCAAAAGGAACTCGGCGTCGACATCACGACCGGCCACTGGGAATTCACGTTCGGCGCCGAGCGCGTGAAGGAAGTCGTCGACAAGGATTTCGCGGGCCGCATCGAGTTTCTGGCCCAGAACGTGAGGACGGCCGATTTCGGCGATCCGGTTTTTGCGCCTTACTCGATCCGCACCGTCAACGGCGTCCCGGTGGCGATTGTCGGGCAGGCGTTTCCGTATACGCCGATCGCCAATCCGCGCTACTTCGTGCCCGATTGGACCTTCGGCATCCGCGAAGACGACATGCAGAAGACGGTCGACGAGGTGCGCGCCAAAGGTGCGCAGGCCGTCGTCCTGCTGTCGCACAACGGCATGGACGTCGACCTCAAGATGGCGTCGCGCGTGACGGGAATCGACGCGATCCTCGGTGGCCACACGCATGACGCCGTGCCGCAGGGGACGCTGGTCGCCAATCGCGGCGGCAAGACGCTCGTGACCAACGCCGGCAGCAACGGCAAGTTCCTCGCGGTACTCGATCTCGACGTGCGGCGCGGCAGGGTCGCCGACTATCGCTATCGGCTGTTGCCGGTGTTCAGCGCGCTGCTCCCGCCCGATCCTGCGATGGACGCGCTGATCCGGAAGGCGCGCGCCCCGTACGCGGCGAAGCTCGGCGAGAAGCTCGCGATCACCGAAGGGCTCCTCTACCGCCGCGGCAATTTCAACGGCACCGCCGACCAGCTGATCCTCGACGGGCTGATGGCGGAAAAGAACGCCGAGATCGCGTTCTCGCCCGGCTTCCGCTGGGGGACGACGCTGCTGCCCGGCGACGCCGTCACGCTCGAGCACCTGATGGACCAGACCGCGATCACGTATCCGTACGTCACCGTGAACGCCATGAACGGCGAGACCATCAAGACGATCCTCGAGGATGTCGCCGACAACCTCTTCAATCCCGATCCGTATTACCAGCAGGGCGGCGACATGGTGCGCGTCGGCGGTCTCAAGTACGCGATCGACCCGAACGCGGCGATGGGGCAGCGCATCACGAGCATGACGCTCGGCGGCAAGCCGCTCGATGCGGCGAAGACGTACAAGGTCGCGGGCTGGGCGCCGGTGTCCGAAGACGCGCGCGCCGCGGGGGGCGAACCGATCTGGGATGTCATGACACGCTACCTGCGCAGGAAAAAAACGATCCCGCCGCTGGCGCAGAACCTCCCGAAGGTCGAGGGCGTGTCCGGAAACCCTGGGATCGGCTGACGATCAGACGACCGTCACGCGCGCGAACTTCCGCTTGCCGGCCTGGACGACGACGGTGCTGCCCGCGGCGATCAGGAGCCCCTTGTCCGCGACGACGTCGCCGTCGACCTTGAGTCCGCGCTGGGCAATGAGGCGCAACGCCTCGGACGTCGATTCGACGATGCCCGCCTGTTTGGCGAGTTGCGCGATCGGCACGCCGGCGCCCGCCGATTGCACCGTCACGTCGGGCATGTCCTCGGGCATCGCGCCGCCCCGGAAGCGCGCGTCGAATTCGGCGAGCGCGTGCTCCGCGGCAGCCTGCGAATGGAACCGCGCGACGATTTCCTGCGCGAGCGCGACTTTGGCTTCGCGCGGGTTGCGCCCCGCGGCGCATTCCGCCTTGAGCTTCGCGATCTCGTCCAGCGGCCGGAACGACAGCAGCTCGTAGTAGCGCCACATGAGCACGTCGGAGATCGACATCAGCTTGCCGAACATGTCGTTGGGCGGATCGGTGATCCCGACGTAGTTGTCGAGCGACTTCGACATCTTGTTGACGCCGTCGAGGCCTTCGAGCAGCGGCAGCGTAAGGATGCATTGCGGCTCCTGCCCGAAGTGGCGCTGCAGCTCGCGGCCGACCAGCAGGTTGAATTTCTGGTCGGTGCCGCCGAGCTCGACGTCGGCCTTCAGCGCAACCGAGTCGTAGCCCTGCGCGAGCGGGTAGAGGAATTCGTGGATCGCGATCGGCTGGCCGCTTTGGTAGCGCTTGGCGAAATCGTCGCGCTCCAGCATGCGCGCGACCGTGTATTTCGCGGCCAGCTTGATCATGCCGTCGGCGCCGAGCGGCATGAGCCACTTCGAATTGAAAGCGACCTCGGTCTTGTCGCGGTCGAGGATCAGGAACACCTGGTCCGTGTAGGTCTTCGCGTTGGCGGCGATTTCCTCGGGCGTCAGCGCGGGGCGCGTCACGTTGCGGCCGGTCGGGTCGCCGATCAGGCCGGTGAAATCGCCGATCAGGAAGATGACGTGGTGGCCGAGATCCTGCAGCTGGCGGAGCTTGTTGAACTGCACCGTGTGGCCGAGATGCAGGTCGGGCCGCGTGGGATCGAAGCCCTCCTTGATCCGCAGCGGCTTGCCGCGCTTCAGCTTTTGCGCGAGCTCGCTCTCGACGATGAGCTCGTCGGCGCCGCGCTTGAAGACGGCAAGGTGGTGTTCGAGGTCGAAGGGCATTCGCGGGCGGAAACGGGGGGTGGAAGGGCGTGCGGTAGAATCCCAAGCTTCGCCCGCAATCCGTCCTGAACCATGAATGCGCACGAAACGCGAATTCTAGCGCAAAGCACACGCCGAACCGGCGGCCGGTTCACGCTCGCGCCGAGGCAATGGCTTGCCGCGGTCGTGCTGACGCTTTGCGGCGTGGCGGCGTTCGCCCTCGCGCCGGGAACGACGCTTCCGACGCCGCCGACCACGACCGTCGTGCGTGCGCTGCCGCTGCCGATGCTGGCGCCGCTCGATACCGGCGCCGCGCCGCGTTTTCGCCACGAGGGCAGGATCCAGCGGGGCGACACGGTCGGCAGCGTGCTCGCGCGTCTCGGCGTCGACGATCCCGCGGCGCTCGCATTCCTGCGCACCGATCCCGCGGCACGGCCGCTCTATCAGCTGCGTCCCGGCCGCTCTCTTCGCGTCGAAACGGACGGCGACGGACTGCTGCAGGAGCTGCGCTTTCTCACCGGCGCCGGCGAGATGCTGACCATCGCCCGCAGCGGCGAGCGGCTGTCCGCGTCGTCCGCGCCCGCGCCGGTGGAGTTGCAATGGAGCATCGCGGCGGGCGAGATCCGCTCGTCGCTCTTCGCCGCGGCCGATGCGGCGGGGCTGCCCGACGCCGTGACGCTGCAGCTCGCCGACGTGTTCGCGGCGGACATCGATTTCTTCAAGGATCTGCAGCGCGGCGACCGCTTTTCCGTGGTCTACGAAATGCGCTACATCGACGGCGAGGCCGCGGGCGCGGGCCGCATCGTCGCGGCCGAATTCGACAACCGCGGCAAGACCCATCGCGCGTTCCTGTTCCGCGATGCCGACGGCAGCGAAAACTACTACACGGCGGACGGCTCCGCGATGCGCCGGGCATTCCTGCGCTCGCCGATGGAATTCTCGCGCGTGACGTCGGGGTTCTCGAATGCGCGCTTTCATCCGATCCTGCAGACCTGGCGCGCGCACCGCGGCGTCGATTACGCGGCGCCCACGGGCACTCCGGTGCGCGCCACGGGCAACGGCAAGGTGGTTTTCGCCGGGCGGCAGGGCGGCTACGGGAACGTCGTCATCCTCGAGCATCAGGGCGTCTACTCCACGGTGTATGCCCATTTGTCGCGGATTGGGGGGGGCGTGCGCAGCGGCGCACGCGTGACGCAAGGCGAGGTCATCGGCTACGTCGGTCAGACCGGCTGGGCGACGGGGCCGCACCTGCATTACGAATTCCGCGTCGCCGGCGTGCAGCGCGACCCGCTGACCCTGGCGGCGTTGCCGGGCGGCGATCCGCTTCCGGCGTCGCGCCGGAGTGCATTCGCCACCCGCATCGAGCCGGCGATCGAGGAGCTCGCGCTCGCGCGCCGCTTCGCGGGCGCATCGTTCGCAACGCTCGATTAGCTCGAGCGTCGACGCGTGGCTTCTCCGATGCGCCGCGAACTCTTTGCAGGCGTGATGTCCGGGACGAGCCTCGACGGCGTCGACGCCGTGCTCGCCGACTTCACGCCCGGTGTCGCGACGTGCGCGCCGCTCGCCGCGACGCACATCGCGTTTCCCACCGCGCTCCGGCGTGAATTGCTGGCGCTGCAAGACGCGGGCGGGGACGAGATCGTGCGCGTTGCGCATGCCGCGAACGGGCTTGCCGACCTTTACGTGCACGCGTTGCGCAGCGTATGTCTGGCGGCAAACGTCAACGCGCACGATGTCGTCGCCGCCGGTGTCCACGGGCAGACCGTGCGGCATCGCCCGCACGAAGGCTGGACGCTGCAGGTCAACAATCCGGCGCGCGTGGCGGAGCATGCCTACATGACCGTCGTGGCCGACTTCCGGATGCGCGACATCGCCGCGGGCGGGCAGGGCGCGCCGCTCGTTCCCGCGTTCCATGCCGCGCTCTTCGGCGCCGGCGTGCATCGCGTCGTGCTGAACATCGGCGGCATCGCCAACCTCACGGACCTTCCGCCGGCCGGCGCCGTGCGCGGATTCGACACCGGGCCCGGCAACGTCTTCCTCGATATGTGGCATGCGGAACGCCGTGGCGAGCCTTTCGACCGCGACGGCGCATGGGCGCGCACGGGTGTGGTCGACGAATCGCTGCTCGCCGCGCTGTTGGCGGAGCCTTATTTCGCGCAGACGCCTCCGAAAAGCACGGGCCGCGACCTTTTCAACGCGGGCTGGCTCAACGCGAGCCTCGCGGGCCGCGGCGTGACGCCGGCCGACGTGCAGGCCACGCTCGTCGCGCTGACCGCGGCGACGATCGCCGACGCGGTGACGGCGGAGTGCGCCGACGCCGTCGAGGTGCTCGTGTGCGGCGGCGGGGCGCGCAATGCAGCGCTCATGGAGGAATTGTCCCGCCGGCTTGCGCCGCGCGTGGTCGAGACCACGGCGATGCACGGGGTTCCGGTCGACCAGGTCGAGGCGCTCGCGTTTGCCTGGCTCGCGCGCGAAACGCTGGCGGGTCGTCCCGGCAACATTCCCGCAGTGACGGGCGCGCGCGGTCCGCGCGTGCTCGGCGCCATCTACCCGCGCTAGCGCGGCGCGCTACTCCAGCGCGTACAGGCTGCCGTCCGTGCTGCCGAAGTACACGACGCCGCCGACGACGAGCGGCGAGGAATAGATCGACCCCGCGCTGTTCTGGCGCTCCAGGCCGATCGTCGGCGCTTCGCGCCAGCCGGACGAGGACACCATCGGCGAATTGAATTTGCGGTCCGCGGTGAGCGCCCAGCCGTCATTGCGCTTCGAGGCGTCGGTCTCGAATGCCCACAGCAGATCCCCGCTGTCGAGGTCGCGCGCTTCCAGCGTGCCGTTGAGGACCCCGGTGAAGACGACGCTTCCCGCCACCGACGGCGACGAAAAGATGTACGCCTTGCTTTGCTTCTCGGCGATCGGCTTCCCGGTCTTGGCATCGAGCACGTGGTAGAGGGCCGAATCCGACGTGCCGAAGATCACCTTGCCATTGGCAACCGCGGGCGAGCTGATCACCCAGCTGCCGGCATTGTCGAAGCGCCATCTTTCCTTGCCGGTCGCAGCGTCGATCGCATACAGATTCGAGTCGCGGCATCCCGTGTACACCACGCCGCCAACGACCGCGGGCGACGACTGGAATCCGACCTGGTTGTGGATCACCGGGTCCTCACCGCCGTGGAAGCGCCACTTCTCCGCTCCGGTGTCGGCGTCCACCGCGTAGAAATAACTGTCCCAGCTGCCGAAATAGAGGACGCCCTCCGCGTACGCCGGCGAAGCGTGCACGACATCGCCTGTCTTGAATTTCCATTTCAGATCGCCGGACACGGTGTCGAGCGCGTAGACGTTGCCGTCGCCGCTGCCGAAATAAACAGCCCCGCGCACCACGGCCGGGCTCGACAGGAACACGTCGAAGGCGTCGGCGATGGTCTGCGTCTTCGGTTGGAACCCATGCAGCCCTTTCGCCTCGAAGCGCCGCTCGCCGCCGGTCGAGAATTTCCAGCGCGTGGCGCCGGTGCGCGTGTCGAGCGCGTGGAATTTGCCGTCGTAGCTGCCGATGTACAGGGTTTCGCCGTCGATGGCGGGGGTCGACGGCACCGGGCCGCCCAGCTTGTGCTTCCAGAGCTGATGACCGTCGGCCGCGTCGACCGCGTAGACGTTGCCGTCGTCGCCGCCGAAGTAGATGACGCCGTCCTTGTAGACGGGCGACGAGACGACACGGTCGCCGGTCGGGAATTTCCATTTGACGCGATGGAACTCGCGTGGACCTGCGCCGCCATACGCACCGGTATGCGCGACATCGCCGCGAAACATCGATTGGGCGTTCGTCACGCCGGACGAAAGGACACCCGCCGCCGCGAGCGCCAGCAGGGCGGTCTTCATGACGCGCTCCCCGCGGCGCGGCGCAAGGTCAGCGGCAACTCGAGCGGCCCCATTTCGAGCGTGCCCCGGATCTCGCCGGTGTCCTTGCCGATGCGACCTTCGAAGGCGATCTGATTGACCGGCGATTCGATCCGGAGGAGGTTGCCGTCCTGGACCACGAGGTCGACCGGCAGGTCGTTGACGCGCTTGCCGACGATGACGAACTTGGCGGTCGCGCCGGAATCGGCGTGGTTTTCAAGGGTGATCGTCACCTGCCGCGGATACCCGCCGAGCTCGAACTCGCCGCTCCAGCGCGCTGCGAGTTCGCGCGTGACCGGCGTGCTGTGCGCAGGGGCCTCGACCTGCGCCGGGCCGACTTTCCTCAATGAAAAGCTCGCGGCGTTGCCACCCTGCCGCATCTCGCCCGCCATGCGGTCGACGTTCGACCATTTCGCCCTGAACGTTGCCGGCCCGTAGGGCGGGGCGCCCAGCGCGGTGACCAGGTCGAAGGCGACCTCGGTGTCGGTCACGACGATGTTCGTCAGCGGCGCGCCCTTGATGCCGAGCCCGGGCACGATGATCGATCCGGCCCACGCGCCCGTGGCATCCTGCGCGAGGTCGACCACGAGCGGCAAGCCGTTGCCGGGGATTTCCGCCCGGCCTTCCCAGCGGCCGCCCGGAACCTGTCCGGCAGCCCCGGCGACAACAGGAATCGCCAGCAGAACCGTGAGCAATGTCCGTCGCATGATCTCCCCCCGGATGAGTGCTGCGTGGTGTCGCGGGGATCGTACGGGAGACCGGTGCGGCCGCGACGGCGGGGCGACAAGCCGCGCCAACGGGCGACAAGATGCACATGCATGCGATAGCGCGGGACGGCGCGCCGGCGCGGCCCCGAAAACGAAACGGGACCCGCGGGTCCCGTTTTCTACGCCAATCAGTGGCGAAGGGTCAGGCCGAGAAGCTCGACCCGCAGCCGCAGGTGGTGGTCGCGTTCGGGTTCTTGATGACGAACTGCGCGCCCTCGAGGCCCTCGGTGTAGTCGATTTCGGCGCCGACCAGGTACTGGTAGCTCATCGGGTCGATCAGCAGCGTCACGCCGTTCTTGACCATCGCCGTGTCGTCCTCGTTGACGACCTCGTCGAACGTGAAGCCGTACTGGAAGCCCGAGCAGCCTCCGCCGGTGACGAAGACGCGAAGCTTGAGGTCCGCGTTGCCCTCTTCTTCGATCAGCGACTTCACTTTTTCCGCGGCGTTGTCGGTGAAGACCAGCGGGGCGGGCATCTCGGTCATGTCGTTCATGGGTACTCCTTGGGTACTGCCTACGACCATTATGGGATTCCCCCCTCGCCGCCGCAACCCTGCCGACTATAGGGTCGGTCAGGGCTGCGGCCGGGGTTTTGGCACCCCCCGGTCCGAAAAAGCTATTCCGAAGCGGCTCGCTTCAATTCGACCACCGATGCCGTTCCCGGTTCGGCGTGGTTCAACCGGCCTTCGATCACCGCGCCGACGTGCATCTCCAGCGTCTTGTAAGCTCACGTCGCCGGTCACCCGCGAATGCACCTGCAACTCGAGATAGTCGTCCGCGGACACGGGGCCGTTGACCGTGCCGTTGATGACGATGTGCGATACGCGGATCTCGCCGTCGACGCGCGCCTGCTCGCTGATCACCAGCGTGCCCGGCTCGCCGTCCGTCGATACCACGTTGCCATGCACAATGCCGTCGATCCGCAGGCCGCCCTTGAAATTGACGTTGCCGTCGACAATCGTTCCGGCCCCGATCAGGCTGTCGATCCGCTTTTGCGGCGGCGTGTGCTTCTTCCGCTCGAACATATGGGTCTCCTTACGGGATCACAAGCGTCCGGGTGGCCCGCGCCGTGGCCTGGCCGGCCTCGAAGGCGCGCGCCGTCACCGAGCGCACCTGGGCGCCGGCCGGGACCCGGATCGTCCCTTCAAGCCGCTGATAATACTTGAATTTGAGCTTGAGCGCCGACGCCGAGTCCGGCTGCTCGTCGGGCAGGTTGACGACCAGGGGACGCGCGGCGATGCCGTCCGCCGGTGGCGGCAGGACCGTCGCCTGCAGCGTGAGCCCGCCTTCGAACTCGTCGCGCGGCGTTCCGCCGCGCACCACGAGCACGCTGTAGTGGTACGCCTCGTCGCGCTCGCGCTCCACCACGAGCCGCTGGATCGCGAGGCCGACCTGCTTGCTGGAGTCGGAGACGAGCTTTTGCAGAAACGACAGCTCTTCCTTGAGCTGCGTGTTCTCGGCCATGAGCTCCATGGCCTGCTTCGACAACGTCGTCTGCGCGCCGGCGGTCATCGCGAGCTCGCTTTCGAGCTGCGAATTGCGCGCCCGGAGCGTGGTCACGTCGGCGTGCATCTTCGCGTTGTCGGACTCGAGCGTTTCGAGCCTTGCCGCGATCTCCTTGCGGTTGAAGCCGCCGAAGATCTGCCCGAAGTCGAAGCCCCACCACCACATGCCGCCGACGATGCCGAGGAGCGCCACCACGACCGTCGCGCGCCACGGCCACGGCAGATGCGAGCGCACCGCCATCCGCGGCGCGTCGATGCGGAAGTGCCGGAAGAATTGACGCGCGCGGCGCCACGAAGCAGGCAGCGCCACGGGAATCCGCTTACGGCAGGACCGGCGGCGCGGTCAGGCCCGTGGTCTCGGGCAGCCCGAACATGAGGTTCATGTTCTGGATCGCCTGTCCCGCGGCGCCTTTGACGAGGTTGTCCTGCACGGCGAGGATCACCGCGATGTCGCCGCCCTCCGGCCGGTGCACGGCGATCCGGCAGACGTTGGCGGCGCGGGTCGAGCGGGTGTCGGGCTCGCTCCGCGGCGGCATCACGTCGACGAAGGGCTCGCCCGCGTACCGCTTCTCGTAGAGCGCCTGCAAGTCGACATCGGACTTCGTGAGCCGCACGTAGAGCGTGGCCTGCATGCCGCGGATCATCGGCACGAGATGCGGAATGAACACGAGCGAGACCGGCCCGCGCGCGACCTTGCCGAGCTCCTGGACGATTTCCGGGTGATGGCGATGGCCGTTGACGCCGTACGACTTGAAGTTGTCGGAGGCCTCCGGGAAGATGAGGCCCATCTCCGCCTTGCGCCCGGCGCCCGACACGCCGGACTTGCAGTCGGCGATCAGATGCTCGGTGTCGGCGATTCCTGCTTCGAGCAGCGGCCAGAGCCCGAGCTGCACGACGGTCGGATAACAGCCGGGATTGCCGACGATGCGCGCGCGCTTGACGGCGTCGCGGTTGAGCTCCGTCAGCCCGTAGGCCGCCTCGGCGAGGAGCTCGGGACACGCGTGCGAAATCCGGTACCACTTCTCGAAGGCGGCGACGTCCTTGATCCGGAAGTCGGCGGCGAGGTCGATCATGCGCACGCCGGCGCCGACGAGCTCGCGCGCCTGCGCCATCGCGACACCGTGTGGCGTCGCGAAGAACACGAGATCGCAGGACTTGAGATCCGTGCCGGCGGGATCGGAAAACTCGAGATCGTAATGGCCCCGGAGGCTCTGGAACATCGAGGCGACCTTCGTGCCCGCGTCCTTGCGCGACGTGATCGCGCGGACCTCGGCGTCCGGATGCGAGGCGAGCAGGCGGAGGAGCTCGACGCCGGTGTAGCCGGTGCCGCCGACGATGCCGATCTTGATCATGAAGGTCTCGTTCGCAGGTAAATTGATTCTAGCACCGGCATCCCGGAACTATGACGCCGGCATGGCGGCGCGGTTCCCTCGGCTGCTCCCGGCTGCGCTCCGTCGCGTCGAAAATGCGAAAGCCGCCTCGCAGGCGGCTTTCGCGCGGAGCGAGCGAGCGATCGCGTCGCTAGCGCTTCGAGAACTGCTTGCGCTTGCGCGCCTTGTGGAGGCCGACCTTCTTTCGCTCCACCTCGCGCGCGTCGCGCGTCACGAGGCCGGCCTTCGACAGCGTGGGCTTCAACGCCGCGTCGTAGTCGATCAGCGCCCGGGTGATGCCGTGGCGCACCGCGCCGGCCTGTCCCGATTCGCCGCCGCCTTCGACGTTGATCATGATGTCGAACGACGCTTCGTGGTTCGTGAGCTTCAGCGGCTGGCGGATGACCATGCGGCCCGTGTCGCGCGAGAAGAACACGTCGGCCGGCTTTTCGTTGACGACGATGTTGCCGGTGCCCTTCTTGAGGAACACGCGGGCGACGGCGCTCTTGCGGCGGCCGGTGCCGTAGTAATAGTTGCCGATCATGGGTGTCAGATGTCCAGTGTCTTGGGTTGCTGGGCCGAATGCGGGTGGGCGGTGCCGGCGTAGCACTTGAGCTTCTTCAGCATCTTGTACCCGAGCGGTCCCTTGGGCAGCATGCCCTTGACCGCCTTCTCGAGCGCGCGGCCCGGGAACCGCGCCTGCATCTTGGAGAAGTTGGTCGTGCGGATGCCGCCAGGGTAACCGCTGTGGCGGTGGTAGAGCTTGTCCTCGGCCTTGTTGCCGGTGACGCGGATCTTCTCGACGTTGGTCACGACGATGAAGTCGCCAGTGTCGACGTGCGGCGTGAAGATCGGCTTGTGCTTGCCGCGCAGGCGGAGCGCAATCTGGCTCGCGAGGCGGCCCAGCACCTTGTCCGTGGCGTCCACCACGAACCAATCCCGCACCACTTCGTGGGGCTTGGCGGAATAGGTTTTCATCGTTTTTTCCTGTCCTTACTTGCGTACTTGACTGCGTGCGTTCCCGTTTCGGGCATTTTCAGCAAAGTCTTGGATGATAATCGTTTTTGGCTATTCCGGTCAAGGCGGCCCGCGCGCGGCTCGGGTTGAATTGGCCTCTTGCGCACCGCACAATTGCCCATGGGGACGGCGGGTGAGCGGTCACTGCGGTCGATGACCCGGCTACGTAGATAGGTATCATTTAACATCATGAAAACAAAGATAAAATGGGTTGACGGCGTCAGTTTCGTCGGGGAATCCGGCAGCGGGCACGCGGTCGTCATCGACGGGGCGCCCGAACACGGCGGCCGGAATATCGGCGTGCGGCCGGTGGAGCTCGTCCTGATGGGCGCCGCCGCGTGCGCCGCGTTCGACGTCGTCCACATCCTGAAAAAAGCCCGGCAGCCGGTCGCCGATTGCGTGGTCGAGGCCGAGGCGGAGCGGGCCGCTACCGATCCTCGCGTCTTCACGAAGATCCATCTCAAGTTCGCGGTGGCCGGACATGGCCTCGAAGCGCGCCACGTCGAGCGCGCGGTCAAGCTGTCCAAGGACAAGTATTGCTCGGCGACGATCATGCTCGCCGCGACCGCGGAAATCACCTTCGAGATCGACGTCGTCGACGGCGATCGGGTGCCGAACCGCCCCTGATGCGTCAGGCCTCAGTTGGGTTTCGCGTCGGGCTCGGGTGGCGGCGGCAGGATCACGCCGCGCACGAGGACTTCTATCGCGATCGTGTTGCGCGCGTTCCCCTTGACCTCGACGAATTCCAGCGTCAGCGGCACGTTCGCGCCCGGCGGAAGGTTTTCGACGATGTCACGCAACTCGAGGCGGTTGCCGTTGAGGGCAAAGCGCGTCTCCTTGCCGCCCGGGAGCTCGAATTCCTTGACCGTCTTTTCCGTGGAGGTGCCGTCGGGATTCTGATCGACGAGCACGATGGCGACGGACTTCGCCAGCGGTGACGACGCCCCGACGAGCTTCAACGGAACGTCGGTCGTGATGTCGACGTAGATGCCATTCGGCACGGCGCCCGCGCGCGCCGGCCGCATCCAGGCATTCTTCAGCGTGATGTCGGCCGCGCCGGCGCTCGCGCACAGGCCAAGGAAAAGCGCCGCGGCGACGGCGCTGCGCAGGCAGGAAAGCGAATCGTTCATCTTGGTTTCCGGAGCAGTCGAATCAAACTGGAAGTGTCGCGGCGCCCGCCGCCTTCCGCCTGCAGCCGCGCGTAGAACTGGTCCACGAGTGCGGTGACCGGCAGTTGCGCGCCGTTGGCGCGGGCCTCCGCGAGGCAGATGCCGAGGTCCTTGCGCATCCAGTCGACCGCGAATCCGAAGTCGAACTGGTCGGCGACCATCGTCTTGCCGCGATTGTCCATCTGCCAGGACTGTGCCGCGCCCTTGCCGATCACGTCGAGGACCGCCAGCGGCGTCGAGCCCGGCCTTCTCCGCGAAGCTGATGCCCTCGGCCAGCGCCTGCGCCATTCCCGCGATGCAGATCTGGTTGACCATCTTGGCGAGCTGTCCGCTGCCGGGCCCGCCCAGCAGCGTGACGGCGCGCGCGTAGCAGTTGACGACCGGGCCGGCGCGCGCGAAGTCCGACTCGGCGCCGCCGCACATGATCGTGAGCTTGCCGTTCTCGGCGCCGGCCTGCCCGCCGGAAACCGGCGCGTCGAGGAAGCCCACACCTTTCGCGGCCGCGGCGGCGTGGACCTCGCGCGCGACCTGCGCGGACGCGGTGGTGTGGTCGACGAGCACCGCGCCTTTGCGCATGGACGACAGCGCGCCTTCGGCGCCCAGCGCCACGGCGCGGACGTCGTCGTCGTTGCCGACACACATCATCACGAGCTCGGCGCCGGCCGCGGCGGCCGCGGGCGTCGCCGCCGCGGCGCCCCCATGTTGCGCGACCCACTGCGCGGCCCTGGCCGGCGTCCGGTTGTACACGGTGACGCGATGGCCGGCCGCGGCGAGGTGCCCCGCCATCGGATAGCCCATCACGCCAAGTCCGAGGAAGGCCACGTTTCGCGCTTCGATCGTCATGCGTTGCCTCGTGCCTGGAGCGCCGCGCGCGCGGCGGCGATGGCGGCGCGCACCTGGTTCGGCGCGGTGCCGCCGGCGTGATCGCGGCTCGCGACGGAGCCTTCGAGCGTCAGCACGCCGAAGACGTCGTCGCCGATCGAGCCGGCGAACGATCGCAAGTCCGCGAGTGGCAGGCCGGCGAGGTCCACGCCCTTCGCTTCCGCGTGGCGCACGGCGCGCGCGACCGCTTCGTGCGCGTCGCGGAACGGCATGCCCTTGCGGACGAGATAATCGGCGAGGTCGGTGGCGGTAGCGAAGCCTTCGCGCGCGGCGGCGCGCATCCGCTCGCGGTCGACGTCGATGCCGGTCGCGACGA
Source organism: uncultured beta proteobacterium (assembly GCA_963816925.1). Taxonomy (GTDB): domain Bacteria; phylum Pseudomonadota; class Gammaproteobacteria; order Burkholderiales; family Casimicrobiaceae; genus CAIWHR01. The sequence continues at coordinate 107,736 of CAWFMY010000039.1, forward strand.
GATCCGCCATGATCGCGAGCGAGTCGGCGAGCGTGTCGACGATGTCGAACAGCGGCTCCTTGTCTTCCTGGTTGTCCTTGTTGTACGCAAGCGGCTGGCCCTTCATCAGCGTGACGAGCCCCATCAGTCCGCCGACGACGCGTCCCGTCTTCCCGCGCACGAGCTCGGGGACGTCCGGGTTCTTTTTCTGCGGCATGATCGAGCTGCCGGTGCAGAAGCGGTCGGCAAGCCGCACGAAGCCGAAGCGCGGGCTCATCCACAGCACGAGCTCTTCCGCGAAGCGCGACAGGTGCAGCATGACGAGCGTCGCAGCGGCCGCGAATTCGATCGCGAAGTCCCGGTCGGACACGGCGTCGAGCGAATTGGGGCACAGTCCGTCGAAGCCGAGCTCGCGGGCGACGCGGTCGCGATCGATCGGATAGCTGGTTCCGGCGAGCGCCGCGGCGCCGAGAGGCAGGCGATTGACGCGCCGGCGGCAGTCGTCGAGGCGCTCCATGTCGCGGCCCAGCATCGCGTCATAGGCGAGCAAATGGTGGCCGAAAGTGACGGGCTGCGCGACCTGCAGGTGCGTGAAGCCCGGCATGATCGTGTCGGCGTGGCGCTCCGCGAGGTCCTGCAGCGCGCCGCGCAGGCGGGCGAGATCGCCGCCCAGGCCGTCGATTTCCCCGCGCAGCCAGAGGCGCAGGTCGGTCGCGACCTGGTCGTTGCGGGAGCGCGCCGTGTGCAGGCGCTTGCCGGCGTCTCCGGCGAGCGCGGTCAGCCGATGCTCGATGTTGAGGTGGACGTCCTCGAGGTCGCGCGACCACGGGAATTCGCCCCGCGCGATCTCGCCCTTGATCGTCTCCATGCCGCGCTCGATCGCCGCAAGGTCGGCGACGGGGAGCACGCCGACCGCCGCCAGCATGCGGGCATGGGCCAGCGATCCCGCGATGTCGACGTCGGCAAGGCGTCGGTCGAAGTCGACGGACGCCGTGAAGCGCTTGACGCGCTCGGCGACGGGCTCGCTGAAGCGGCCCGACCAGCCGCCGGCGGCGGCGTCATGCGGTGGCATCTTCGGGGCCATGGCTCATTGGGAACGAAAGGACACGGAGGTCGTCGGCAGGCGCCATGAAAAGCCGATGTTTCTTGCCTCGTCCGCCGACCATGCCGACAATGTGCCGAATTCAGGCCGAATTCGAGCGGATGGCCACCGTGTGCCGCCGGCACGAAGCTTGCATCCGGCTTCCGTATATGCGGCCGATTATAAGACAAAACCCGGACCTCCCCGCGCTGCCGGATTTCCGCAATCTGGGCACCGTGCTGCGCATCCTCGTCGCCGTCGAACGGGGCGGCCGTGATCGCCGCGATCGTCGAGGCGCCGCGCCCGGAGCTCTGGCCCGGCCATTTGCTGGACAACCTCTCGGCGCTGGAGCCGCAGCTGATGCTCCAGCTGGCGCTCCTGTACGCGATTTCGCCGTGGCTCGCGCGGCAGCCGTACGCGACCGGCGCCTGGATCGTCGCGGGCATGACGGTCGCGTGCACCCTCGCCGTCAACGCGCTCATCGACGCGACCCATATCGTCAAGGGGGGCGACCTGCTGCGCGAGCTGGTCCTGGGTCTGTTCCTGTGCGGCGCGCTCCTCTACTACTTCCGGCTGCGTGCCAAGGCGCTGTCGCCGGCGGTCGCGGAGGCGCGCCTGCAGGCGCTCCAGGCCCGGATCCGCCCGCACTTCCTGTTCAACAGCATCACGGCCGTGCTCTCGCTCGTGCGCAGCGATCCGCGCCGGGCCGAAGGCGCGCTCGAGGACATGGCCGATCTCTTCCGGGTGCTGATGCGCGACAACCGCGAGCTGACGCGGCTCGAGAACGAGGTCGAGCTGTGCCGGCAATATCTCGCGCTCGAGAAGCTGCGCCTCGGCGATCGCCTGCAGATCGAGTGGCACCTGAACAGCATGCCGGGCGACGCGCTCGTGCCGCCGCTCGTGCTCCAGCCGCTGCTCGAGAACGCCGTCTACCACGGCATCGAGCCGTCGAGCGCGCCGGGCGTCGTGTCGATCAACATCTTCTTCAAGAGCGGGGACGTGCACGCGATCCTGCGCAATCCCTACCAGGCCAACGGCGGGCGCCACCACGCCGGAAACAAGATGGCGATCGCCAACGTGCGCGAACGGCTGGCGCTGCATTTCGACGCCGAGGGCTCGCTCGAGTCGAAGGTCGTCGGGAACGCCTACGAGGTCCATCTGCGAATGCCCTATCGCCCGTCGACTTCGACGGTAGCCGAGCCGCCGGCGCCGCAGCCGACCGCCGGCGACGGCATGCAAAAGCCGCCCGCCGACGCCGGCAACGGCACGAAAAAGCCGCCGGCGGACTCCGGCGATGCGCCGATGCGCTTCGCGGCGGTCGCGAGAAAGGTCTCCCATGGTTGAGGCGCCGTTGCGCGTGCTGGTCGTCGACGACGAGGCGCCGGCGCGGCGGCGGCTGCGCGAGCTGCTCGACGATTGCGCGGGCGCGATGCCGCTCGCGATCGTCGGCGAGGCGGCCAATGGCCGGGAAGCGATGGAGATTCTCCACGCGGTGACCTCGGACCTCGTGCTGACCGACATCCACATGCCCGAGATGGACGGCCTCGAGCTCGCCCGCCATCTTCTGAAGCTGCAGCCGCCGCCGGTCGTCATCTTCACGACGGCCTTCCACGAGCACGCGCTGCAGGCGTTCGACGTCCACGCGGTCGATTACCTGATGAAGCCGGTGCGGATGCAGCGGCTGCTGGCCGCGCTGCAGAAGGTCCCGCGGTTGAAGCCGCTGACCGCGGCGAAGCTCGACGAGCTGCCGGCCTCCGCCCGGCGATTCCTGTCGGTGACCGAGCGCTCGCGCGTCGTGCTGGTGCCGATCGACGAGATCGTCTACCTCAAGGCCGAGCTCAAGTACATCACGATCCGCACGGCACAGCGCGAATTCCTGCTGGAGGAGTCGCTCACCCGGCTGGAGGAGGAGTTCGGTGCGCGCTTCATCCGCGTGCACCGCAATTGCCTCGTCGCGAAGGACGCGATCCGCGGCTTCGAGCGCTGCGTGGGCGACGAAGGCGATGCGCACTGGGAAGTGGTGCTGAACGGCGTCAACGAGACGCTCCCGGTCTCGCGGCGGCAGCAGTATGTCGTCCGCGAGATCGGCCGCGAAAACCAGTAGCCAGGGACACGGAAGCGCGCCGGCGGTTCGGCCGCCGGGTTAAACTTGCGCGCGTTTTCATCCTTCAGGAATTCTCCCGACCCTCATGGACAGCCCGCGCACGTTGATCTGCGGTTCGCTCGCCTACGACACGATCATGGTGTTTCCCGACCGTTTCGCCCGGCACATCCTGCCCGAGCAGCTGCACCTGCTGTCGGTGTCGTTCCAGATCGGCGAGATGCGCCGCGAATGGGGCGGCTGCGCCGGCAACATCGCCTACAACCTGCAGGGACTGGGCGGCGCGCCGGTCGTGATGGCGACACTCGGCGACGACGGCGTGCCCTACCGCGAGCGGATGGACGAGCTCGGCATCGCGCAGGACGGCGTGCGCACGGTGCCGGGGATGTTCACCGCGCAGGCCTTCATCATCACCGACCTCGACGACAACCAGATCACGGCATTCCATCCCGGCGCGATGAATGCGTCGCACGAAAACCGCGTCGGCGACGTCGAGCGGATCGCCCTCGGCATCGTCGCGCCGGACGGCCGCGACGGCATGCGCGCGCACGTCGAGCAGTTCGCCAACGCGAAGATTCCGTTCATCTTCGATCCCGGCCAGGGACTGCCGCTGTTTTCGGGGCCGGAGCTCCTCGAGATGATCGACGCCGCGACGTATCTCGCCGTCAACGATTACGAGGGCCGGCTGCTGGCGGAGCGCACCGGGGTGCCGCTCGATTCGATCGCGCGGCGCGTCGACGCCGTCATCGAGACGCTGGGCGGCGAAGGCTCGCGCATCCACACCGGCGGCCGCGCGCTCGTCGATTCCCGCCGTCCCGGCGACCGCGCTGGTCGATCCCACGGGTTGCGGCGACGCCTATCGCGCGGGCCTGCTCTACGGCATCGCCCACGGCTTCGGCATGGGAAAGGACCGGGCGCCTCGCGGGCTTGCTGGGAACGCAGAAGATCGCGAGCCGCGGCGGGCAGAACCACACCGTCAGCCGCGACGCGATGGGTGCGCTTTACCATGAAAAATTCGGCGAATACCTCTGGTGAATGACGCATCCCGCGTCTTCGCGTGGACCGACGTCGTTCCCCGTGCGCGTGCTGCGCTCGGCACGCCTCACCTTGCATGTCGTCGAAGGCGTGGCCACGACGCTCGTCGTGTTCCCGTGGGTCGAGCCGCCGCGGCGCCGCGAGCTCGTTCGCCGGTGGTCGGTCCGAATGCTCCGGATGCTGCGGGTCGAGACGCGCTTCCACGGCGTTCCCGAGGGAGGGCTGCCCGGCAACCTGCTGATCGTCGCCAACCATATCTCGTGGCTCGACATCTTCGTGCTGAACACCTTGCAGCCCGCGCGCTTCGTCGCCAAGGCCGAGCTGCGGCGGTGGCCGGTCGTCGGCTGGCTTTCGCACAGCGTCGGCACCGTGTTCGTCGAGCGCGCGCGGCGCCGGCACACGGGCTCCGTCAACCGCGACACCGCGGCGGCGCTGCGGCGCGGTGACGTCGTCGCGATCTTTCCCGAGGGCACGGCGACCGAGGGCACGACCCTGCTTCCGTTCAAGGGGTCGCTGCTGCAGCCGATCGTCGATGCCGAGGGCCACGTGCAGCCGATCGCGATCCGCTATCGCGACATCGAAGGGGCGCAAACCGCTGCGCCGGCCTACGCGGGCGACACGAGCTTCATGACCTCGTTCTGGAACGTGACCGGCGAGCGGCGCCTCGTCGCGGAACTGCATCTCGTCGCCGCGCTGCCGGCGCGCGCGCGGCATCGGCGCGAGCTCGCGCGCGCCGCGGAGGCCGCTATCCGAACGGCTTTGGCTGCAACGGCGAACGGCTCGGCACCTGATACACGCGGCGATCGTCGAGCCGGACCGCGGTGAGCGTCCCGCCCCACAGGCACCCCGAGTCCAGCATCAGCACGTTCGGCAGCAGCCTCAGCTCGAGCGTGGACCAGTGGCCGCAGACGACCGTGACCCCGGCGGACGCGCGCGCCTCGTGCTCGAACCACGGGCGGAAACCCTCCGGCGCCGAATCGGGTCCGCGCTTTTCGTGGAAATCCATCGCGCCGTCGGCCGTGCAGAAGCGCAGGCGGGCAAATGCATTCACCGCGACGCGCAGCCGGTCGAATCCTTCGAGGTCGTCGCGCCACGCACGGGGTTCGTCGCCGTAGAGCGCGGCGAGGAACGCGTCGGATTGCTCGCCCGCGAGCATGGCCTCGACTTCGCGCGAGAGCATGAGCGCGGTCGCCGGCGTCCATTGCGGCAGCAGGCCGGCGTGCACGAGCAGACGGTCACCCTCGACGACGACGAGCGGGCGCCTGCGCAGCCAGGCGATCAGTTCGTCGCGATCCGGTGCGGCGAGGATCGGCCCGAGCGTGTCCTGCCGATGCGGTTTCGTGTGGCCGGCGGCGACGGTGAGCAGATGGAAGTCGTGGTTGCCGAGGACGCTCACCGCGGCGTCGCCCAGCGCCTTCACTTCGCGCAACGCGGCGAGTGAATCGGGTCCGCGGTTGACGATATCGCCGACGATCCACAGCCGGTCCGCGCGCGGCGAGAAGCCGATCAGCTCGAGCAGCTGGCAGAACTCCGTGTGGCAGCCCTGGATGTCGCCGATCGCGTACAAACTCATGGGAATTTTGCGGACGCCGGCGCGACGCCGATGTTAGAATCGTCGTCGAATCTTAGCATCCGCGCGCGTCGTTCCCATTCCCTTCCCGCGATGTCAACAACGCTGAATCCGGCGCAGCGCGACGCCGTGCGCTATCTCGATGGCCCGCTGCTGGTGCTGGCCGGCGCGGGGAGCGGCAAGACGCGCGTGATCGCCGCCAAGATCGGTCACCTGATCGAGAGCGGCTTCGACCCGGGGCACATCGCCGCCATCACGTTCACGAACCGCGCCGCGCGCGAGATGCGCGAACGCGTGGGCGGGCTGCTGGCCGCGCAGGGCCGCCGCGAGCTCGCGGCCGATCTCGCGATCTCGACGTTCCATGCGCTTGGCGCGAAGATGCTGCGCGCCGACGCGAAAGCGGTGGGGCTCAATCCGGGGTTTTCGATTCTCGATCCCGACGACATCGAGCCGATCGTCGCCGAATTGATCGGGACCACCGATCGCGCCCGCGCGCGGGCCGCGCAATGGGCGATCAGCCGCTGGAAGAACGCCATGATCGCGCCGGCCGCCGCGGGGAAGGCGGCGAAGACCGACGACGAGAGCGCCGCCGCTCTGGCATTCAAGCGTTACGACGACACGCTGCGGGCCTACCAGGCGGTCGATTTCGACGACCTGATCGCGCTGCCCATCGCGCTGCTTTCGTCGAACGCGGCCGTCGCCGCGAAATGGCGCGATCGCTGCGGGCATCTGCTGATCGACGAATACCAGGACACGAATCCGGCGCAGTACCGCTTGCTGCGCCTGCTCACCGGCGAGCGCGCGTCGTTCACCGCCGTCGGCGACGACGACCAGGCGATCTACGGCTGGCGGGGCGCCTCGGTCGACAACCTTGCGCAGCTGCCGCAGGACTATCCGACGCTGAAGGTGATCAAGCTCGAGCAGAACTACCGCTCGACCGTGCGCATCCTGCGCTCGGCCAACGCGCTGATCGCGAACAATCCCAAGCTGTACGACAAGAAGCTCTGGAGCGAGCACGGCCATGGCGACCCGATCCGGGTGACGCCGGCCGCGGACGACGATGCCGAAGCCGAGGGCGTGGTCCGCCGGCTGCTCGCGCATCGCTTCGAGCACCGCGGCAGGTTTTCCGATTACGCAATCCTGTACCGCGGCAACCACCAGGCGAAGGTCTTCGAGCAGCAGCTGCGCGCGCAGAACGCGCCGTATGAGATCTCCGGCGGCCAGTCGTATTTCGAGCGCACGGAAATCAAGGACCTCGTGTCCTACCTGCGCCTCATCGCGAACGACGACGACGACCCGGCGTTCATCCGCGCGGTGACCACGCCGAAGCGCGGCGTCGGCGCGACGACGCTGCAGCGGCTCGGCGAAGCCGCCGCCGCGCACCGCACGAGCCTCTTCGGCGCGGTGTTCGCCGACGATACGGCGGCCGCGATCCCGGCGCGCCAGCGCGAAGTGCTCGATGCGTTCTGCACGCTGATCAACAACCTGCGTTACCGTGCCGAGCGCGAGCCCGCGGGGCGGCTGCTCGACGAGCTGGTCGCCGCGATCGGCTACGAGGATTTCCTCGTCTCCACCTGCGATCGCAAGCAGGCCGAAGCCCGCTGGCAGAGCGTGCGCGACTTTCATCGACTGGCTGACGAGGAAGGGCGAGCAGGACGGCAAGAACCTGCTCGAGCTGACGCAGACGATCGCCCTCATCACGATGCTCGAGGGGCAGGACGGCCGCGAGCCGGACGCCGTACGCTTGTCGACGCTGCACGCGGCGAAGGGGCTCGAGTTCCCGCACGTGTTCCTGGTCGGGCTCGAGGAGGGTCTGCTGCCGCATCGGGAATCGATCGCGAGCGGCAACGTCGACGAGGAGCGCCGGTTGATGTACGTCGGCATCACGCGCGCGCAGCGGAGCCTTCATCTGTCGTTCTGCCGCCGGCGCAAGCGCGCGGCCGCCCCCGTCGAATGCCAGCCGTCGCGCTTCCTGGCGGAGCTCGCGCAGGAGGACCTGCGCTGGGCCGGCGAACCGGTGTCGGCGGACGAGGCGGCGCGCGAGAAGGCCGACGGCAGCGCGCGTCTTGCGAATCTCAAGGCGATGCTCGCGCGGTGATTCCTGTACGGGCATTGACCAACGCCGGCCCGGCGACGATAATGGGGTTCGCGCCGATTTGAGCCACAGCTTGCGGGCGCGTAATAAATTCCGCTAAAGCGAGGCCCGAAGCGCCCATGGCATGGATTCCAGGCCGGCGCCAAAAAGCCCGTTCAGCGGAGGTTGAACGGGTTTTTCGTTTGCGGGACGATCATGAGCACACCAAAGCAGCGCCGCGGCTTCACGACCGCGATTCTCCATTCCGATCGCGACGCCGGCATCGAGCACGGCGCGCTGCACAAGCCGCTGCACGTCTCCGTCGCGTACGGCTATCGCGACGCGCGCGAGCTCGCCGCGGTCTTCCAGGGGCGCGCGCAGGGCTACGCCTACGGCCGCCAGGGCAATCCGACGGCCGCGGCGCTCGAGGCGAAGGTGACTGCCATGGAGGAGGGCGTGGCGACCGTCTGCTTCTCCACGGGCATGGCGGCGATCGGCGCGGTCCTGCTTGCGCTGACGCGCGAGGGCGATCACGTCGTCGCCAGCCAGTTCCTGTTCGGCAACACCGTCAGCATGCTGGGCACGCTCGCCTCCCACGGCGCGAATATCGCTCTTGTCGACGCCACCGACGCCGCGGCCGTCGAACGCGCGCTGACGCCGGCGACGAGGATCGTGTTCGTCGAAACCATCGCCAACCCGCGCACGCAGGTCGCCGACCTCGCGCGCATCGGCGCGCTGTGCGCGGCACGCGGGGTGCTGTTCGTGGTCGACAACACGATGACCTCGCCGGCGCTGTTCCGGCCGAAGGCGGTCGGCGCGGGGCTCGTCGTCAACGCGCTCACCAAGTACATCGGCGGTCACGGGAACGCGCTCGGCGGCAGCGTGACCGACACCGGGCTCTTCGACTGGACGCGCTATCCGAACATCGCCGAGAGCTACAAGGGGCAGAAGCCGGCGCTGTGGGGGATTCAGCAGCTCCGCAAGAAGGGATTGCGCGACTGGGGCGGCACGCTCTCGGCCGAGCAGGCGCATCACATCTCGGTGGGCGCGGAAACGCTTGCCCTGCGGATGGACCGCACGTGCTCCAACGCGCAGGCGCTCGCCGGCGTGCTGGCCGCGCATCCGAAGGTCCGTGCCGTCTACTACCCGGGTCTCGCGGATCACGCGCAGCACGCGCTGGCGAAGCAGCTGTTCGCCGCGTTCGGGGGGCTGCTTTCGTTCGAGCTCGCGGACGGCATCGACTGCTTCGATTTCCTGAACCGGCTGCGGATCGTCGTGCTGTCGTCGAACCTCGGCGACAATCGGACACTGGCTATTCCGGTCGCCCAGACGATCTTCTGGGAAATGGGCGCCGAGCGTCGCGCCGCGATGGGCATCGCCGATTCGCTGATCCGCGTGTCGTGCGGCATCGAGGACCGCGACGACCTGGTCGGGGACTTCGTGCAGGCGCTCGAAGGCGGCTAGATCGATGGGGTGCCTCCGGCCCCGCGACGGCCGGCCCGATCCGGCAACCTGCGCGAACAAGCGCAAGCGACTCGTCCCCGGGGCTGTTGCACTCGGTCGTGTCGGGCCATAATCCCGAAATCCCGGAAACCGGGGAAATGTTTGCGAGGACCGGATGGATTCGCCTATCGAGCGCGGGTACAGGCGCAGGCTGCAGCCGCTGAACCAGTTGTTGCCGGCGTCGGCGAACTGGGCGACGAGCCTGCCCGCCGGCGTCCAGCCCCTGGCAATGATGCAGAGGCTCCCCAGAATTGTGAACGCCATCGCCCGGTTGTGGCGGGATTCCGAGGCGCTGCGGCAATATCTGGATGACCTCCTGGTCGACCGACGCGGTGGTCGTCGCGGACTCCCGCCCGACATTCACAACGAGCTCCTTACGCTTCGCGAGTTCCACGAAAGTCAGTTCCCGGCCGTTCCACGCTTATAGTCATCGGTGCGCGCGACGATGCGGGGGCGGGATGAATTTCTGCGCCTGCCTGAAGGGATCGCGGTCACCGTGGTCCGCCGCAATGCCAGCCAAGGATCCATCTTTGACTGGATCATAATGCGCGGATCGTCATTGCCTGTCGCCAACGCACACCCATGGATCTCGACTATTCGGCCGACGAGCGCGCATTTCGCGACGATGTCCGTGCGTGGCTGCGGGAAAACCTGCCGGCCGCTCTGCGGGACAAGGTCGCGCGCTACGCGCACCTGACGCGCGAGGACCTCCTTGCGTGGCACCGGATCCTCGCCGCCAAGGGCTGGATCGCGCCGTCGTGGCCGCGCGAATGGGGCGGCACGGACTGGAACGTCGTCCAGCGCTACGTCTTCGAGGAGGAATGCGGCTACGCCGGCGCCCCGCCGCTGATTCCGTTCGGGCTTGCCATGTGCGCGCCGGTGCTCCTGAAGTTCGGCACGGAGGCGCAGAAGCAGCATTTCCTGCCGCGCATCTACCGCGGCGACGACTTCTGGTGCCAGGGCTATTCCGAGCCGGGGGCGGGCTCCGACCTCGCGTCGCTGCGCACGTCCGCCGTGCGTCGAGGCGACCGCTACGTCGTCAACGGCCAGAAGACGTGGACCACGCTCGCGCACATGGCCGACTGGATCTTCTGCCTGGTGCGAACGGACCCCGCCGCCGAACGCAAGCAGGACGGCATCTCGTTCCTGCTGATCGACATGCGCACGCCCGGCATCACGGTCCGTCCGCTCGTCCTCATGGATGGCGGCCACGAGGTGAACGAGGTGTTCTTCGACGACGTCGAAGTCCCCGTCGCGAACCGCGTGCACGACGAGGGCAAGGGCTGGACCGTCGCCAAGCACCTGCTCGGCCACGAGCGGATGAACACGGCGCGCATCGGCACGTCCAAGCGCGAGCTCGAGCACCTGAAGGCGTTCGCCGCGACGCAGCGCAGCAACGGCAAGCCGCTCACCGACGATCCGCGCTTTCGCGACAAGCTGTCGCGGCTCGAGATCGAGCTGATGGCGCTGGCAATCACGAACCTGCGCTTCCTCGACCAGTTGCGCGGCGGACGCGCGCCGGGCCCCGAGGTTTCGATGCTGAAGATCAAGGGCACCGAAATCCAGCAGATGCTCACCGAATTGATGCTGGAGGCCGCCGGTCCGCTGGCGCAAGGGGTCGCCCGGGTGGACGGCGTGCCGCTCGCCGACGACGTCATCGCCGCATTGGCGCCGCGGTACTGCAGCACGCGCAAGACGACGATCTACGCGGGTTCCAACGAAATCCAGCGCAACATCATCGCCAAGCATGCGCTGGGACTCTGACCGGACATGAACTTCGACCGCACGCGAGGAACAGAAGCTTGTCGCCGCCTCGATCGCGCGCTTCGTCGAGCGCGACTATACGTTCGAGGCCCGGCGGCGGATCGTGGCGTCGCCCGGCGGCTGCAGCGACGACGTATGGCGGACGCTGGCCGAGCTCGGCGTGCTCGGACTAACGCTGCCGGAAGCGGACGGCGGCGTGGGCGGCGGCGCGCTGGACGCGATGAGCCTGATGGAGGCGATCGGCGACGCGCTGATCGTCGAGCCGTGGCTCGCGACCGTCGCGCTCGGGGCGCAGTTCATCGCGCGGGGCGGAAGCGATCTTCAGCGGCGGCGCGTCATTCCCGCGGTCGCGGACGGGACGCGCAAGCTCGCGTTCGCGCACGCGGAGGCGGGCGCGCGCCACACGCTCGCGCACGTCGCGACCCGCGCCCGCGCCGACACCGGCCACTACGTGATTGCCGGTGTGAAGCGTCTGGTCCCCCACGCCGCGGTGGCCGACGAACTCGTCGTGTCCGTGCGCACGCACGGCAGCGATGCGGATGCGGACGGCATCAGCCTCATGCTGGTCGCCGCGTGACGCGCCCGGCGTGACGCTCACGCCGCTGCGCATGCTCGACGGCACGCGCGCCGCGGACGTGCGCTTCGACGACGTGCGCGTTCCCGCCGCCGCCATGGTCGGAACGCCTGGCCGCGCGCTGCCGCTGATCGAGGAGGTCGTCGACTTCGCGACGGCGCTGATCTGCGCCGAGGCGGTGGGCGCGATCGGGTCCGCCAACCGCGATACGCTCGAGTATCTCAAGACGCGCAAGCAGTTCGGCGTGCCGATCGGATCGTTCCAGGCGCTCCAGCACCGGATGGTCGACCTCACGATCGAGTGCGAGCAGGCGAAGTCGATGGCGAGCCTCGCCTGCGCCGCGGTCGACACCGAACGCGATCCGAGGGCGCGCGCGCGCACCGTTTCCGCCGCCAAGGTGCGCATCGCCGACGCCTGCCGGCGCGTCAGCCAGGAGTCGATCCAGCTGCACGGCGGCATGGGGATGAGCGACGAGCTGAAGGTGAGCCACACGTTTCGCCGTCTCACCGCAATTGCGCAGCAGTTCGGCGGTGCCGACCATCATCTCGCGCGCTTCGCGGCGCAGGACGCGAGGCAGCCGGGCTAGACCACCTCGAAGAGTCCGGCGGCGCCCATGCCGCCGCCGATGCACATCGTCACGACGACGTGCTTCACGCCGCGCCGGCGGCCCTCGATGAGCGCGTGACCGGCCAGGCGCGCACCCGACACGCCGTAGGGATGGCCGACCGCGATCGCGCCGCCGTCGACGTTGAGCCGCTCGTTCGGAATGCCGAGCGTGTCGCGGCAGTAGATCACCTGCACCGCGAACGCTTCGTTCAGTTCCCACAGGCCGATGTCGTCGACACGCATGCCGGTGCGCGCGAGCAGCCGGCGCACGGCGAACACGGGGCCGATGCCCATTTCGTCGGGCTCGCAGCCGGCGACGGCGAACGCGCGAAAGATGCCGAGCGGCGCGAGTCCTCGCCTGGAGGCGGCGACATCGCTCATGACGACGCATGCGGCGGCGCCATCCGAGAACTGGCTCGCGTTCCCCGCCGCGACCGTGCCGCCCGGCAACGCCGGCTTGATCTTCGCCACCCCGTCGTACGTCGTATCGGCGCGGATGCCCTCGTCGGCCGCAATGGTCGTTTCCTTCGTGGAGATTCGCCCCAATTCGCGGTCGGCAACGCCCATCGTCACCGTCATCGGCGCGATCTCCTGCGCGAACCTGCCGGCGGCCGCTGCCGCCGCCGCGCGCTGCTGGCTCTGCACGCCGTATTCGTCCTGGCGTTCACGCGAGATGCCGTACCGTCGCGCCACCGTCTCGGCCGTCTCGAGCATCGTCCAGTAGATTTCGGGCTTGTGCGCGACGAGCCACGGATCACGCCGCATGTGCGGGTTCTGCTCGTTCTGCACGCAGGAGATCGACTCGACGCCGCCCGCGACGATGACATCGGCCTCGCCGGCGATGATGCGTTGCGCGGCGAGCGCGATCGTCTGCAATCCCGACGAGCAGAAGCGGTTGACCGTCGCGCCCGGGACCGTGACGGGACATCCCGCCCGCAGCGCGATCTGGCGCGCGATATTGCCGCCGGTCGCGCCCTCCGGCAGCGCGCAGCCCATGAGGACGTCCTCGACCTCCTCCGGCGCAAGCTTGGCCCGTGCGATCGCGTGGGCGACGGCATGGCCGCCCAGCGTCGCGCCATGCGTCATGTTGAACGCGCCCCGCCAGCTCTTGGCGAGGCCGGTACGCGCGGTGGCGACGACTACGGCATCGGTCATGGTCGAATTCTCCCGCGCCTATGGGTTGAAGCTCTTGCCTTCCGCCACGAGGCGCGCCAGCAGGGGCGCCGGCGTCCAGAAGCGGTTGTCTGCGCCGGGAGCCGCGGCGAATTCGCGCAACCGGCGCGCTACGTTGTACAGCCCCAGCATGTCGGCGTAGAGCATCGGCCCGCCGCGGAACAACGGGAATCCGTAGCCCGTCAGGTAGACGACGTCGATGTCGGACGCGCGCTGCGCGATGCCCTCGTCGAGGATGCGCGCACCCTCGTTGACCAGCGCCAGCACGCACCGGTCGACGATTTCGTCGGCGCCGATCCGGCGCGGCGCGGCGCCGATTTCCGCGCGGTACGCTGCGACGAGCGCGTCGACCGCGGGATCGGGCAGCGCGTCGCGCCGTCCGGATTCGTACCGGTACCAGCCGGCGCCCGTCTTCTGCCCGAAGCGGCCCTGCTCGCACAGCCGGTCGGCGATGCGCGAATACGTGACGTCCGGCTTTTCGACGTAGCGGCGCTGGCGGATGCGCCAGCCGACGTCGTTGCCGGCGAGGTCGCTCATGCGGAACGGACCCATCGCCATGCCGAATTTCTCGAGCGCGGCGTCGACCTCCGCCGGCGACGCGCCTTCCTCGACCAGGAACATCGCCTGCCGGATGTACTGCTCGAGCATGCGATTGCCGATGAAACCGTCGCACACGCCCGCGACAACGGCCGTCTTGCCGATGCGCTTCGCGAGCTGCATCACGGTGGCCAGCACGTCGGCGCCGGTCGCGCGCCCGCGCACGACCTCCAGCAGCTTCATCACGTTGGCGGGGCTGAAGAAGTGCATGCCGACGACGTCCTGCGGGCGCCGCGTGCCGGCGGCGATCTGGTCGACGTCGAGGGTCGACGTGTTCGTCGCGAGGATCGCACCGGGTTTGGCGACGTCGTCGAGTGTCGCGAACACCTGCTGCCTTGATCGCCATGTCCTCGAACACCGCCTCGATGACGAGATCCGCATCGCGCAGGTCGCCGTAGTCGAGTGTCGGGCGAAGGCACGCCATGTTTTGCGCGACCTTTTCCGCCGTGATCCGCCCCTTCTTCGCCGAATTCTCGTAGTTGGCGCGAATGGTCGCGACACCCCGGTCGAGCGCGGCGGCGTTCATCTCGAGCAGCGCCACGGGAATCCCCGCCGACAGGAAGTTCATCGCGATGCCGCCGCCCATCGTCCCGGCGCCGACGATCGCCACGCGCCCGATTGCGCGCACCGGTGTCGCGTCCGGCACGCCGGACACGCGCGCCGCGGCCCGCTCGGCAAAAAACGCATGCCGCAGCGCGCGCGATTCGGGCGTGGCCAGAAGTTCGAGAAACAGCCTTCGCTCGTGGCGGAGCCCCTCGTCGAACGGCATGGTCACCGCGGCCGCCACCGCGTCGACGCACTTGCGGGGCGCGGGAAAGCGCCCGGCCGCCGCGGCCACCGAATTGCGCGCGAACTGGAAGTACGCGTCGGCGTTCGGATAATCGATCGCGACGTCGCGCAGGCGCTTGCGCGGCGAGCCGTCGGCGACGACCTTGCGCGCGAGCGCCACCGCGGCTTCGAGCACGTCCGTGTCGACCACGGCGTCGAGGAGCGCCGTGCTCGCGAGGGCCTTCGCCGCGGCGCCCGCACCGGACACGATCATGTTGAGCGCCGTTTCGACGCCCACCGCGCGCGGCAGGCGCTGCGTGCCGCCGGCCCCGGGCAGCAGGCCCAGCTTCACCTCGGGCAACGCCAGCGTGGCGGCGGCGCTCGCCACGCGGTAGTGGCACCCAAGCGCGAGCTCCAGTCCTCCGCCCATGCAGACGCCGTTGATCGCCGCGACGACCGGCTTCCCGCTGCCTTCGGCCACGCGGATCACCGTATGCAGCGTCGGCTCGGCGCTCGCCTTCGGCGTGTTGAACTCGCGGATGTCGGCGCCGCCCGAGAAGGCCTTGCCGCTGCCGACGATGACGATGGCGTCGCAGCCGGCGTCGGCGTTGGCGTTGTCGATCCCCGCGACGACATCGCTGCGCGTGTCGAATCCCAGCCCGTTGACCGGCGGATTCGCGAGCGTGATGACGGCCACGCGGCCGTTCAGTGCATAGTGGGCGCCGATGATCGCCTCCGGTTTCGTCTCGGCCGCTAGACTTCCAGCCATTCCTTGCGCACGCCGTCGTTGTCGCGCAAGTCGCGCGCGCTGCCTTCGAAGACGATGCGTCCCTGTCCCATCACGTAGAGCCGATGCGAGATCGCAAGCGCTATCGTAAGCTTCTGCTCGATCAGCAGGATCGCCACGCCGCGCGCGGCGATCTGCAGGAGCAGGTCGCGCACCTGCTCGACCATCAGCGGGGCGAGGCCCTCGGTCGGCTCGTCGACCATGATGAGGTCGGGGTCGCCCATCAGCGTCCGGCAGATCGTCAGCATCTGCTGCTCGCCGCCCGAGAGCACGCCGCCCGGCGCGTCGATCCGCTCGCGGAGCATCGGGAACAGCGTCCAGACATCGTCGAGCGACCACCGTCCCGTCGCACGGGCGGATTTCATGCCGAGCAGCAGGTTCTCGCGGACCGTCAGCGCGGGAAAGATGTCGCGATCCTCGGGCACGTAGCCCAGGCCCCGGCGCGCGATGACGTGCGCCGGGAGGCCGTCGATGCGCGCGCCGCGAAATCGTATGGACCCGACCGGCGTCACCTGGCCCATGATCGTCTTGACCGCGGTCGAGCGGCCGGCGCCGTTGCGGCCGAGCAGGCTCACGATCTCGCCGTCGCCGACGCGGAACGTCACGCCCTGCAGGATGTGGCTCTTCCCGTAATACGCGTGCAGGTCGTCGACCTCAAGCATCGGGCACGGTCCCGAGGTAGGCCGTCTGCACCGCCGCGTTGTCGCGGATGCGCGCCGGCATATCCGTCGCGATGATCTCGCCATGGACGAGCACGGAGATCCGGTCGGCGAGGCCGAACACGACGCTCATGTCGTGCTCGACCATCAGCAGCGTGCGCCCGGCGGACACGCGCGCGGATCAGCTCCACCGCGTGATCGGCTTCGCCGCGGCTCATCCCCGAGGTCGGCTCGTCGAGCAGGATGACGCTCGCGCCGCCGGCGATCGTGATGCCGATCTCGAGCGCCCGCTGCTCGGCATACGTCAGCACGCCGGCGGGCACGTCGCGCCGCGCCGCGAGACCGATCCGCTCCAGCGTCGCGCACGCGCTGTCGCGGGCGTCGCGCAACGCGTCGGCGCGGCGCCAGAAGCAGTAGCGGTGACCGAGCGACCACAGCACGCTGCAGCGCAGGTTCTCGAACACGGAAAGGCGCGGGAAGATGTTGGTGACCTGGAAGCTTCGCGCGAGGCCGCTGCGGTTGATCGCGAACGGCCGCGCGCCCGCGATTTCCTCGCCGTGGAGCCGGATCGAGCCGCGCGTGGGCGCGAGGCGGCCGCTGATCAGGTTGAACAGCGTCGACTTGCCGGCGCCGTTGGGGCCGATGATCGCGTGGCGTTCGCCCTGCACGATATTCGAGGGAGACGCCGCGGATGATCGATGTCGCGCCGAAATCCTTCGCGACGTCGGAAAGCTCGAGCGCGCAGGCGGTCGTCACGCCCGCGTCGCCTCGGCGGTCGCGCGCTCCCACGCCGCGGCGACGCGGCGCCACGCGATCCGGAGCAGCAGCCCGCCACCGGCAAGGGCGACGCCCGCGGCGATCCACGGCCACGGCGACGCGGCGTCGACCTGCGTCCACAGCAGGCGCATGCGCGTCCCGAGCTCCGGCTGTGTTGCGAGGCGGTAGCTCATCTCGACTGCCAGCACCATGCCGGCGCCCGCAAGCGCGAGCGGCACGGCGGCCACCGCATACGCGGCGAGCACGCCGGCGAAAGCGCGCGTGCCGACGATCCCGCGGTGCATCAGCAGCACGTCCCGCGAGGCCTCCGGGCGCATACAGGATCATGACGATGAAGAACACGCCGAGGTAGAGGAGCCATGCCGACGTGTATCCGCTGAGGCTGCTCTGCAGCCAGGTGATCGCGACTGCACCGAGCACCGGGCCGATGAAGTGCGACGCGCCGCCGATGTAGGCCATGATGAGCACGGTGCCGGAGCGCTGTGCGCTGACGGCGTCGGCGGCGACGATTTCGTAGTTGATGGCGGAGAGGCCCCCGGCGAGGCCGGCGAAAAGCCCGGCCACGGCGAACGCGATGAAGCGGATTCGACGCGTGCTGTAGCCGACGAATTCCACGCGCTCCGGATTGTCGCGGACCGCGCTGCACATGCGGCCGACCGGCGTCTGCCCGAACGCGCGCATCAGCAGCGCCGCGGCGACGGCCCACGCGACGACGACGTAGTAGACGTGGAGCTGCGGCCCGAGCGCCAGTCCGAAATCGACGGCGGCGCGCGTCCTGCTCGCCGTGATGCCTTCCTCGCCGCCGAAGACGCTCGGCAGCATGAACGTCGCCGCATACACGAGCTCGCCGACGCCGAGCGAGATCAGCGCGAAGATCGTGCCGGCTTTCTTCGTCGTCACCGAACCGAACACGATGCCGGCGAGCAAGCCGCCGGCGGCGCCGGCAAGCGGCACGAGCACCACGGGCAACGGCAAGCCGTGGTTGATGTCGCGCATGACGTGGATGGCCGCGTAGCCGCCAAGGCCGAAGTAGACGGCATGCCCGAACGACAACAGGCCGGTCTGCCCGAACAGGAGGTTGAACGACAGCGCGAACACCGCGGCAATGGCCATCTGCGTCAACAGCGACCGGCCGAAATCGGAAGCGAGCCCGGGCAGGTGCGGCAATGCGGCAAGCGCGATGACGGTGACGAGCAGCGGCCAGTAGCCTGTCGCGCGCTGTTCCGACGTCGTCGCCGGCGACGCGACGCCGGCCGCTGCCGTGTTCATTCGGCGCTCATGCGTCGCGCGTGCCGAGCAGCCCGCGCGGCCGCACGATCAGCATCAGCACCAGCAGCAGGTAGGGGACGATCGGCGCCGCCGTGGCGAGCTTGACCGCCAGCGCCTCGTACAGGGGCGACGTGCGCGCCACCGGAATGCCGGCGACGCCGAGCAGGTCGACCAGCGAATAGTCGACCGCGACGGCGAACGTCTGCAGGATGCCGATCAGCATCGATGCGATGAGCGCGCCGGAAAGAGATCCCAGGCCGCCGACCACGACGACGACGAACACGATCGGCCCGATGGCGTGCGCGAGCGTCGGCTGCGTGAACAGCATGAAACCACCGATGACGCCGGCGAGGCCCGCGAGGCCGCTGCCGATCGCGAAGACCAGCACGAACACCCCGGGCACGTCATGCCCGAGCGCGCTGACCATCCGGGGATGCGTCAGCGCCGCCTGGATCACGAGGCCGATCCGCGTCTTGCGGAGCGCGACATAGAGGAAGGCGAACATGGCGACCGAAATCGCCATCATCAGTCCCTTGTAGGTCGGGAAGGTGCTCCCGAAGATCCGGAACAACGGAAAGTCGATCGTCTCCGGAATCCTGCTCGCGACGGCGTTGCGGCCCCACACCATCGTCACCAGTTCCTCGATCACGTAGGCGAGCCCGAAGGTGAAGAGGATCTCGGCGACGTGTCCGCTCGAGTGGACCCGCGAGAGGCCGTAGCGCTCGATCGCGGCGCCGATGAGGGCGCACAACAGCGGCGCGATCACCAGCGCCGGCCAGAAGCCGACCCACTGGCCGAACTGGTAGGACAGGTACGCGCCGAGCATGAACACGCTGGCGTGCGCGAAATTCAGCACGCCCATCATGCTGAAGATGAGCGTGAGCCCGCTCGACAGCATGAACAGCAGCAGCCCGTAGACGATGCCGTTCAGCAGCGAGACGGTGACGAGCTCGAGCATGCGAATGCGGCGTGGACGCGTCTACTTCGGCCGCTCCATCTTGCACGTCGTCGGCAGCGCCGTCGCCTTGCCATCGACCTTGGCGTCGGTCTTCCAGCCGAGGCCCGTGTCCTCGCTGTCGTACTTCACGTTCTTCGACAGCGTCGAGACGTAGAGCGGCTGCAGGATCTGGTGATTGTCGGCGCGCATCTCGACCTCGCCGAGCGACGTCGCCATCTTCATGCCCTCCAGCGCGCGGGCGACCTTGACCGGATCGTTCGACTTCGCGTTCTTCGCGGCCGCGGCAAACATCTCCCACATCGTCTTCGCGCGCCAGTACGAGTACTCGTTCTCCTTGCCGGGGAAGCGCTTGCTGAACGCGACCACGGACGCGTCGAGCTCCGGCGTCGCATTGCGGTGCCATTCGGACACCTGCTTCAGCGTGTCGACCCCGGCCTCGCCGACCGCCGTGACCGTGCCGGGGCTGCCGCCGTAGTAGGTCTCCCACGTCACCTTGAGCCCGGCGTCCTTGCCCGCCTTGATCAGCAGCACCATGTCGTTGCTCCAGTTGCCGGTGATCACCGTGTCGGTGCCCGCCGCCTTGATCTTGGCGACATACGGCGAAAAGTCGTTCACCTTCTGCAACGGATGCAGCTCGTCGCCCACGACCTTGATGTCCGGGCGCTTCGCCGCGAGCATCTTGTTCGCCGCCGCCGCGACGGCCTTGCCGAACGAGTAGTCCTGGTTGATGAGGTAGACCTTCTGGACCTTGGCATCGCGCGCGATCACGTCGGTCATGGCCGCCATCTTCATGTCGGCGTCGGCGTCGAAGCGGAAATGCCAGAAGTTGCACTTCTCGTTGGTGAGCGCCGGGTCGACCGCGGCATAGTTGAGGTAGACGACCTCCTTGCCCGGATTGCGCTCGTTGTGCTTTTGCACGGCGTCGGTGATCGCGAGCGCAACCGAGCTGCCGTTGCCCTGCACGACGTAGCGCGCGCCGTCGTCCAGCGCGCGCTTCAGCTGGATCAGCGACTCCTGCGGATTGACCTTGTTGTCGAATGACAGGAGCTCCAGTTTTTCGCCGTTGAGGCCGCCGGCGGCGTTGATCGCGTCGATGTAGAACTGGTGCGTTTTCTGCGCCAGAATGCCGGTGCTGGCGGCGCCGCCCGACAGCGGGTCGATGAAGGCGATCTTGACGTCCGCCACGGCGGGACCTGCAAGTAAGGCGATTCCGAAGCCCAGCCGGACGGCGCTGCGCGTGCATCCGCTCATGAGTCCTCCTCGTCTGATGGCGAGCGCGCGTGCCGATGTATGCCGGGCGCGTTGTCGCCATCCGGATGCTAACGGTGGGGATCGCGCGTTGCAAGCGCGGGCGGTACGATGCGGCACTGCAACACGCGGATGCCGGAGATCGCATCCAGGAGGGGACCCATGCTCGGGCTGATGATGCAATGGCCGCTGCTGATCGCGTCGCTGATCCGCCACGCCGACCAGAACCACGGCGACACGGAGATCGTCTCGCGCACGGTCGAGGGACCGATCCATCGCTACACCTACCGCGACGCCCACACCCGCGCGCGAAAGCTCGCCAATGCGCTGACCCGCCTCGGTGTCGCTCCGGGCGAATGCGTCGGCACGCTGGCGTGGAACGGCTACCGGCACTTCGAGCTCTACTACGGCGTGTCGGGCATGGGCGCGGTGCTGCATACGATCAATCCGCGGCTCTTTCGCGACCAGCTCGACTACATCGTCAACCACGCCGGCGACCGGCTCGTCTTCTTCGACCTCACATTCCTGCCGCTGGTGGAACAGCTCGCGCCGGCGTGCCCGCAAGTTGCGGCGTGGGTCGCCATGACCGACCGCGCGCACATGCCGGTCTCGGCCATGCCAGACCTCCTTTGCTATGAGGAGCTGCTCGACGGCGAAAGCGACGATTACGAATGGCCGGAATTCGACGAGAACACCGCCGCGTCGCTTTGCTATACGTCCGGCACGACCGGCCACCCGAAGGGCGTGCTGTTCAGCCATCGCTCGACCGTGCTTCACGCGATGGCCGTTTGCGTGCCCGACGCCAAGGCCTTGTCCGCGCACAGCGTCGTCCTGCCCATCGTCCCGATGTTCCACGTCAATGCGTGGGGCATTCCCTATTCCGCGCCGCTGGTCGGCGCCAAGCTGGTGTTTCCCGGCCCCGGCTACGACGGCAGAAGCCTCTACGAGCTCTTCGAGAGCGAGCAGGTGGACACCTCGGCCGGCGTGCCGACCGTCTGGCTCGGCCTCATCCGGTACATGAAGGAGAACAACCTCCGCTTCACGACGCTGAAGCGCACGGCGATCGGCGGCTCCGCGTGTCCGGAGGCGATGATGCGAACGCTGCGCGACGACTTCGGCGTGCACGTCCACCACGGCTGGGGCATGACGGAGATGAGCCCGGTGGGCACCGTCGGCAGCCCCAAGGCCAAGCATCGCGGCCAGTCGGCCGACGAACGCCTTGCGCTGTCGCTGACGCAAGGGCGGCCGCTTTATGGCGTGGAGATGAGAATTGTCGATGCCGCCGGAGTGACGCTGCCCCGCGACGGCGTCGCGACCGGCATGGTGATGGTCAAGGGGCCATGGGTCGTGCGCGATTATTTTCGCAGCGAATCTCCAAGCCCGCTTTCGGCGGACGGGTGGTTTCCCACGGGCGACGTCGGCTCGATCGATGCTGACGGATACCTGCAGATCACGGATCGCGCCAAGGACGTGATCAAGTCGGGCGGCGAGTGGATCAGCTCGATCGAGCTCGAGAACATCGCGATGGGGCATCCCGGCGTCATGGAGGCCGCCGTGATCGGCGTGGCTCATCCGAAATGGGACGAGCGGCCGCTGCTGATCGCGGTGCGCAAGGCCGGCGCGGCCGTGACGCGCGACGAGCTGCTCGGGTTCTTTGCGGGAAAGATCGCCAAGTGGTCGACGCCCGACGATGTCGTGTTCGTCGACGAGCTGCCGCACACGGCGACCGGCAAGCTGTCGAAGAAAACGCTGCGCGAAAAATACGGCGCTTACCTGCTTCCGACGGCGTAGGCCGTTGCGTGTCCGGTCAATTCACCGCGCGTGCGATTTCGGTCAGCGCGGCCCGTGCGTCCGGAACGAGTCCGCCCATTTGCAGAAAGCCGTGCACCATTCCGGGGTAGCAGGAGTAGCGAGCGGGCACATTCGCGGCCTGCAGCCGCATTGCATAGGCCTCGGCTTCATCGCGCAGCGTGTCGAATTCGGCGGCGATGATGAGCGCGGGCGGCAATCCGGACAAGTCGGCGGCGTACAGCGGCGAGACCCGCGGGTCCTTCGCGTCGTGACCCTCGCCCGCATAGGTCCGGTAGTACCACGCGAGGTCCTCGCGCGGGACGAGGCACTCGGTGGGCCTCATCGCGATGGAGGGGTACGCGAGGGCGAAATCGACGACGGGCTGCAGCAGGACCTGATGGCGGATGGCGATCCGCGGATCCGTCCTTGCCTGAAGGCACGTGACCGCCGCAAGATTGCCGCCCGCGCTTTCGCCGCAGATCACGACAGGACCCGGCGCGGCGCCGAGGTCGGCCGCATGCGCGCATGCCCAGGCCGTGGCGGCGGTCGCGTCCTCCAGGGCGGCCGGAAACGGATGCTCGGGCGCCAGGCGATAATCGACGGAAACCACGATGTGCCGCGCGAGCCGTGACAGGTTGCGGCAGAAGACGTCGCACTCGTCGAGGCCGCCTTTCACGAATCCGCCGCCATGGAAATACACGAGGACCGGATACGACTGGCCATGCTCGGGGGCGTAGACGCGCGCGGGTATGGCGGCGTCGCCGGCTGGAATCGAGATTTCGTCGATGCGATCCACGGCCAAGGGCGCGCCGGTCATCGCCGGCGTCCAAAGCGCCCGGAAGGCCTGGCGTACCTCGGCGATCGGCAACTCCCATTGCTGCGCGCGGGTGTGCGCGAGCTTGTTGTCGATGAGTTGTTGCAGGGCCGGGTGCATGGTCTGCGAGCGGGCAATCACTTTTTCAAGCGCCGCCCGAGCCAGATCGCGAACGGAATCCACCCGACCCAGCGCACGAGGTCGATCAGCTCGTCGTCCCAGCGCCAGTGCTCGAACACGTCGAGTTGCGCGCCCATTTGCCGCTCGATCCAGCCGAACAGCGAGAGCCAGACAACGAGCAGGACGAGCACCGCGCCCAGCGCGCGCTGTTCCAGCGACAGCGCGCGCCAGAGCGGAAACGCAACGAGGCCGCCGACGGCGAGCGCGTAGAGCGCGGTTCGCGCGACCGGCCACGCCGCCAACCATGGCGCCAGCAGAGGCTCGCTCGCGATCATCTTCGCTGCGGTCCACCCGAGCACCGCGGCACCGATCCACAGGATCGCCGGATAGCGCTCGACCCATTTGACGACGAGGGTGGACCCCCATACGACAATGGGGACGGAGATCGCGAGGCCGAGAATGACGAGCAGCAGGCTTCCCTGCGCCGCGCCGCCGACGGCGAGCACGTTGTCCACGCCCATCACCGCGTCCGCGACGATGATGGTGCGAATCGCGTCGCGCACCGACGTCGCCGATTTGACCTCGTGCGGGCCGCCGCCGCCCTGCGTCAGCTTCCAGCCGATCCAGATCAGCGCCAGTCCGCCGACGAGGAGGAAGCCCGGAATCTGCAGCAGCCAGACGACGATGCCGGTGAGTGCGACGCGCACGGCGATCGCGCCAGCCGTGCCCCAGAGAATCACGCGCCGCTGCATCTCGCGCGGCACGTTGCGCGCGGCGAGGCCGATGACGATCGCGTTGTCGCCGGCGAGCACGAGGTCGATCAGCACGATCGCCGCGAGCGCCGACCACCATTCGGGTGCAAAGGGCGCGCTCATCCGACGCGGGCGCTAGGTCGCGGGCGACGCCATGTCGCGCGTGCGGCCCCCTTCGGCGCCGAATTCGAGGTAGCTGCCGCGGTCGTACCAGTCGGCCAGCACGAAGCGCTCGCAATCGCGGCCGTCGACGACGAGGTGATGCCGCGCGGGGCGGTGCGTGTGGCCATGGATCATCCGGACGACTTCCGCCGCGCGAAACGCGCCTTCGACGGCGCGCGGCTCGACGTCCATGATCGTCTCCGGCTTTCCCGGCTTGGCCGAACGGCTGCGGCGGTGCAGCCAGTTCGCGATGCCGCGCCGCACCGAATACGGGAGCGCGAGGTAGCGCCGCTGCCAGTTTTGATCGTACGTGTACCGGCGCAGGCGCTGGTAGCCGACGTCGGCCGTGCAAAGCTCGTCGCCATGAAGCAGCACGGTCGGCGTCCCGGCGACGTTGACGACGAGCGGCGCGGAAAGCATCGTCGCGCCGGTGGCGTGCGCGAAGCCGTCGCCGAGCAGGAAGTCGCGGTTGCCGGTCACGACGCCGACCGCGACGCCGGAGGCCGTGACGGATTTCAGCGCGCCCGCGATCTCCGCCGCGAGCGGCTCGCGCAGCTGGTCGTCGCCGATCCAGTCGTCGAACAGGTCGCCCAGAATGTAGACGCCGGCGGCCTCGCGCGCGGGGCCCGCGCAGAACGCGTGGAACGCGGCCACCAGCGCCGGCCGCTCGGGCGCCAGGTGCAGGTCGGAAAGAAATAACGTTGGCCGCACTGGAACCGTTCTAGGCGGCGACTTCCTCGGCGCGGGTGATGACGACGTCGGTGGTCGGAACGTTCTGGTGGAAGCCGCTGTTGCCGGTGGCGACACCCTTGATCTTGTCGACCACGTCCTGGCCTTTGACGACCTTGCCGAACACGCAGTAGCCCCAGCCCTGCGGGCTCGGCCCCTTGTGGTCGAGGAATTCGTTGTCGGCGATGTTGATGAAGAACTGGCTCGACGCCGAGTGCGGCTCCGACGTGCGCGCCATCGCCACGGTGTACTTCTTGTTCTTGAGCCCGTTGCCGGCCTCGTTGGCGATGGTCGCGCGCGTGGGCTTCTGCTTCATGCCGGGCTCCATGCCGCCGCCCTGGATCATGAAGCCGTCGATCACGCGATGGAAGATCGTGTTGTCGTAGTGGCCGTCGCGGACGTACTGCAGGAAATTCGCGACCGTCGCCGGCGCGTTTTCCGCGTCGAGCTCGAGCGTGATGTCGCCGTGGTTCGTGTGGAGGATGACCATGAGGTGTCCTTACTTGGCGTCGACGACGACGGCCTTGGTGATGATGACCTTCTCGACCGGGACATCCTTGGGGAACGGGCCGCCCGCGCCGGTGGGCGCCTTGGCGATCTTGTCGACGACGTCCATGCCCGCGACGACCTTGCCGAACACCGTGTAGCCGATGCCTTGCGGATCCGGGGAGCGGAAATTCAGGAACTTGTTGTCCGCGACGTTGATGAAGAACTGCGCCGTCGCCGAGTTGGGTTCGGAGGTGCGCGCCATGGCAAGCGTTCCCGGAACGTTGAGGAGGCCCGCCTTGCTCGACATCTCGGCTTCGTTGACGACCGGCGGCTTCGTCGGCTTCTGCTTGAAGTCGGCGGTGAACCCGCCGCCCTGGATCATGAACCCGGGAATGACGCGATGGAACTGGGTGCCGTCGAACTGCCCGGACTTCACGTAGTCGAGGAAGTTGGCGACCGATTTCGGCGCGGCGTCGGGATAGAGCTCGACGCGGATCTTGCCGGCCGTGGTGTCGAATTCGACTTGCGGATTCGCGGCCAGCGCGGGGAGGGCGAACGCAGCGGCAAGTGCGGCAGTCGCGATGAGGAAATAGCGGCGGATCATGTTGAGGCTCCTGAAGTTGCGATTGAATCAACGAAAGTGCGGACGGTGTTGCGGATGACTACGGTTTCGGCGTGGCGCTGGTCGACGCGGCCGCGGCGGGCTTCGGCGTTGGCGCGATGAGCTCGCGCGCGAGGACAAGCTTTCCCGCGGCCGTCTTGTTCGTGCGGTCGAGTTTGGTGGCGGTCGCGTATTCGGCGGCGCCCAGGCGAATGTAGATGTCGCCCAGGTTCTCGTGCGCCACCGCCCAATCGGGAGACGCCTTGACGGCGGACTCGAGCGCGATGCGCGCGCCTTCGTACTCGCCCTTCTGCGCATGGAGCACCGCCAGGTTGTTGTACGGTTCCGGCAACTCGGGGTAGTCCTCGATCAGCGAAGTGAAGGTCGCGATCGCGGCGGCGTCCTGGCCCTGCTCGGTCTGCACGACGCCCTTCAGGAAACGCGCCTGCGGCTCGCGCGGCCGTTGCGCGAGCAGGACGTCGAGCTTGACGCTGGCGTTCGCGAATTGCCGGTCCTTGACCATGGCGGAGGCCTCGCGCAGTCCTTGCGCATACTGCTTGCGCGCCTCTTCGCTGAGGTCGCGGCCGTCCTGCGCCATCGCGCTGGTCGCCGCGAGCGCGGCGCAAATGCAAAACAGCATCGGGAAGGGACGGAGCATCGGGTGCGGCCGGAAGGAATCGTCGCGCGGCGGCCTGTCGTGCCGGGGACCGGGCGAGGCCGGCATTTTAGCAGGAACCGGCGGCGTCCTTCGCCAGGCGCGAGACGGTGGCGTCGATGAGCCGGCGGGCGATCGACACGCTGGGCGGCAGCTTCGGCACGGCGTCGAACGCGAACCAGCGCGCTTCCGCGATCTCGGTGTCGTCGGGACGCACATCGCCGCCCGCGTATTCGGCGGTGAACGCGATCATCAGCGAGTGCGGAAACGCCCACGACTGGCTCGCGAAGTAGTCGAGCTTGCCGACTTCGACGCCGACTTCCTCGCGCACCTCGCGCCGGATGCAATCCTCGATCGTCTCGCCGGGCTCGACGAAACCCGCGAGCGCGCTGAACATCGCCGGCGGAAAACGGTGCGCGCGCGCGAGCAGGACCTCGGAGCCGCGCGTCACGAGCACCATCATCGCCGGCGACACGCGGGGATACGCGACGAGCCCGCAGGCCGGGCATTCCTTCGCGCGCTCGCCCGCCTTGTCGACCGTCGCCGTGCCGCAGCGGCCGCAGAAGCGGTGCGTGGCATCCCATTCGACGATCTGGCACGAGCGTGCCGCGAGCGCGAGCAGCGCATCCGGCAGCACGAAGAACAGCGAGCGCAGTCCCGCATAGCGCCAGCCCGGCGGCTCGGCGGCATTGTCCGGCAACCCGACCGCGACGCAGTCGACGCCGTCGAGCGCGCCCAGATAGTGCGGCGTGCCGGCGAGGCCGAGCGCCGGCAGCTCGTCCCAGGCCGGCAGTCGCGGGGGCGCTTCGCCTTGCGTGCCGCTGCCCGAGACCAGCACCTTGTCGCCGCGAAATGCGAACGCGATCGTCCCGGCGGACAATGCCGCGGGCAGGACATGCGCGGGCGCGAATCCCTCCGGCGTATGCAAGGAACCCGCGCCTTCCGGTTACGCGAGCTTGAGCGGCAGGTTCCGCAACCGCTGCCCCGTCGCCGCGGCGAGGGCGTTGGCCACGGCCGGCGCGATCGGCGGCACGCCGGGCTCGCCGACGCCGGTCGGCTTTTCCGTCGAGGGGACCATATGCACCTCGACCTTCGGCATCTCGTTGATGCGCAGCACCGGGTAGTCGTGGAAATTCGACTGCTCGATCTCGCCGTCCTTCAGCGTGATCTTCCCGTAGAGCGCCGCGGAGAGTCCGAAGCCGATGCCGCCCTCCATCTGCGCGCGCACGACGTCCGGATTCACGACGAGGCCGCAGTCGACGGCGCACACGACACGGTCGACGGTGAACGACTTGTCGGCCTTGACGGTCACTTCGGCGACCTCGGCGACGAAGGTGTTGAACGATTCGATCACCGCGACCCCGCGGCCGCGCTTTTCTCCGGCCTTTCCGGGAGCGAGCGGCGAACCCCAGCCGGCCTTCTCGGCCGCGAGCGCCAGCACCGCAAAGTGCCGAGGGTGCTTGACCAGCAGCGTTTTGCGGAAAGCGACGGGATCCTTGCCGGCCGCCACCGCGAGCTCGTCGATGAAGGTCTCGGTCGAGAAGCCCGTGTGGGTCGAGCCGACGGAGCGCCACCACAGCACCGGCACGCCGACGACGGGGGAATGCAGGTCCACGTACACGTCGTCGATCCTGTAGGGCAGGCTCGACGCGCCTTCCACGCTGGTGGCGTCGACGCCGTCCTTGACCATCATCTTCTCGAACGAGGTGCCCGCCATGATCGACTGGCCGACGATTCGGTGCTGCCAGCCGGCGATGTTTCCGCCGGCGTCGAGCCCGGCCTTCAGCGTGTGCAGATACGCCGGCCGGTAGTAGCCTGCCTTCATGTCGTCTTCGCGCGTCCAGACGAGCTTGACCGGGATGCCGGCCTTGCCCTGCGTAAGAAGCCCCTTCACGATGGTCGCGGCCTCGATCAGGTAGTCGGCGCTGGGATTCGCGCGGCGCCCGAAGCTGCCGCCCGCGAACAGCGTGTTGATCCGGACCTGCTCGGGCTTGAGGCCGACGACCTGCGCGATGACCTGCTGGTCGGGCGTGTGGAACTGCTCGCCGTTCCAGACCTCGCACCCGGTCGCGTCGAGCTTGATGACGAGGTCGAGCGGCTCCATCGCCGCGTGCGCGAGATACGGAAATTCGTAGGTCGCCTCGAACTTTTTTGGCGCGCCCGCCATCACCTTCGCCGAATCGCCATCGTTGCGCGCGACCTTGCCCGGCGTTCCGGCGAGCCGGCGGTACTCGGCGAGGATGTCCGCCGACGAAAGCTTGAATCCGGTGGACTCGTCCCATTCGACCTTGAGCGCGTCGCGGCCTTTTTTCGCCGCCCAGAAGGTGGTGGCGACGACGGCGACGCCGTTGGGAACCTCGACGATGTGCCGCACGCCGGGCACGGCGGAGACGGCCTTGACGTCGTAGGACTTGAACTTCCCGCCGAACCGCGGCGGATGCGCGACGACGGCAACCAGCATGCCGGGCAGCTTGACGTCCTGCGTGAACTGCGCGGTGCCGTTCGACTTGGCCTTCGAATCGGTGCGCGGAACGTGCTTGCCGATGAAGACGAAGTCCTTTGCCTCCTTGAGCTTCACGTTGGCCGGGACCGGTTCCAGCGCAGCCGCGGCAGACAGCTCGCCGAAGCTCGCCTTTTTCCCGTTCGCGTGGAACACGACGCCGTTCTTCACCTGGATCGAATCGGGCGGCACGCTCCACTGCTTTGCCGCGGCGGCGACCAGCATCGCGCGCGCGGCGGCGCCGGCCTGCCGGTACTGCTCGAACGAATTGGCCATCGACGACGAGCCGCCCGTCATCTGCGCGCCAAAGGTGGTGTGCCCGTACCGGCTCGCGTCGGCGGGCGCGCCGGTTGCGCGGACTTGCGACCACGCCGCGTCGAGTTCCTCGGCGACGAGGGTGGGCAGGCCGGTGTACGTGCCCTGTCCCATCTCGAGGTGCTTGACGATCACCGTGACGGTGTTGTCGGTGCCGATGACGAGGAACGCGTTCGGCTCGATCGCCGCGGGTCTTCGCGGGGGCGGGCGCCTGCGCGTCGGCGGGCCAGGTCCAGATGCCGAGCGTCAAGCCGGCGCCGGCGGCGGCGGTGACCTTGAGGAATACCCGGCGGCTCACGGTCGTCGGAGCGGAATTGCGGGGGTGCATGCGCATCGGATTCATCGCGATCTCCGGTCAGCCGAGGCTCTTCGCCGCTTCATGAATCGCCGCGCGGATGCGCACGTACGTCGCGCACCGGCAGAGGTTGCCGCCCATCGCGGCGTCGATGTCTGCGTCGTTCGGGTTCTTTTTCTTCGCGAGCAGCGCCGCCGCCGACATCACCTGTCCGGATTGGCAGTAGCCGCATTGCGGCACGTCGAGCTTTTCCCACGCGGCCTGCACGGCCTGCGCTTCCTTGGTCTTCAAGCCTTCGATCGTCGTGATCTCGGCGCCCGTCTTGATCGACGACAGCTGCACCTGGCAGGAGCGCGTCGGCTGGCCCTCGATGTAGACCGTGCATGCGCCGCACAGCGCCATCCCGCACCCGTACTTGGTGCCGGTCAGGTTGAGGTTATCGCGCAGGATCCACAGCAGTGGCGTATCGCCGGGGACGTTGGCGGCGATGTCGACGCGGTCCTTGTTGACGAAGAATGTCGGCATGGAATGCTCCCGGGCGGACGGTGGTGGGGGCGGCGGGCCCGACGCCCGCGGCGAATCCGCAATGATAGGCGAAACCGCGGATCACCCCAACCGGAACCGCCGCGACATCCCTGCGGCGGTCAGGGAATCGCCGGCGCCATCGGCTATAATTCTCGATTGCCTCGAAGGACGAGCCCCGCCATGGAAGCCGAACGCGTCAACCAGATCGCCGCCTCGATCGCGGACCTCCGGCAGCGCACGGCCGAGCTGCGGAGGTATCTTTGACTTCGATGTGAAGGCGGTGCGCCTCGAGGAGGTCACGCGCGAGCTCGAGGATCCGAAGATCTGGGACGACCCGAAGCGCGCGCAGGAGCTCGGCAAGGAACGCAAGGCGCTCGAAGGCGTGGTCGGCACGCTGACGAAGCTCGACGCCGGACTGAAGGACAGCGGCGAGCTGTTCGAGCTCGCGAAAGCGGATGCCGACGACGCGACGCTGGAAGCGGTCGCAGCGGATGTCACGGGGATCGAGAAGGGCGCCGCCGACCTCGAGTTCCGGCGGATGTTCTCCGATCCGATGGACCCCGCCAATTGC
This sequence comes from uncultured beta proteobacterium, assembly GCA_963816925.1. Classification (GTDB taxonomy): domain Bacteria; phylum Pseudomonadota; class Gammaproteobacteria; order Burkholderiales; family Casimicrobiaceae; genus CAIWHR01. The sequence goes on from CAWFMY010000039.1 coordinate 138,578, forward strand.
TTTTTCGACATCCAGGCGGGCTCCGGCGGCACCGAAGCGCAGGACTGGGCCGCGATGCTGCTGCGAATGTATCTTCGCTACTGCGAGCGCAAAGGCTACCGGACCGAGCTCCTCGAGGAGACGGCCGGCGAAATCGCCGGCATCAAGAGCGCGTCGGTCAAGGTCGAGGGCGACTACGCTTATGGCTATTTGCGCAGCGAAGTCGGCGTGCACCGGCTGGTCCGCAAGAGCCCGTTCGACTCCAACGCGCGGCGCCATACGTCCTTCGCGAGCGTGTTCGTCTATCCCGAGGTCGACGACTCGATCGAGGTCGACATCAACCCCGCCGACCTGCGCATCGACACGTTCCGGGCGTCCGGCGCGGGCGGCCAGCACATCAACAAGACCGATTCCGCAGTGCGGATCACGCACCTTCCGACCAATATCGTCGTCCAGTGCCAGAACGACCGCTCGCAGCACCGCAACCGCGCCGAGGCGATGGCGATGCTGAAGTCGAAACTCTACGAGCTCGAGCTGCGCAAGCGGCGGGAGGCGCAGCAGAAGCTCGAGGATTCCAAGACCGACATCGGCTGGGGCCACCAGATCCGGAGTTACGTGCTCGACCAGTCGCGGATCAAGGATCTGCGCACCAACTACGAGGTTGGCAACACGCAGGCGATCCTCGACGGCGATCTCGACGACTTCATCGCCGCAAGCCTGAAACAGGGAGTGTGACCGTGTCCGACAAGAACAATCCGGCGCCCGCGGCCGCGCCGCCGCAGGACGAGAACCAGATCATCGCCGAGCGCCGCGCGAAGCTCGCCGCGCTCCGTGCGCACGGGCATGCGTATCCGAACGACTTCCGCCGCGATGCGCTCGCGGGCGACCTGCACGCCAATTACGACGGCAAGACCAACGAGGAGCTCGAAACGCTGCACGTTGTCGTGACTGTCGCGGGCCGCATGATGCTGAAGCGCGTGATGGGCAAGGCCTGCTTCGCGACGCTGCAGGACATGAGTGCGCGCATCCAGCTCTACGTGACGCTCGACGCCCTGGGTGCGGAGGCCCTCGACGCATTCAAGCACTGGGACCTGGGCGACATCGTCGGCGCCACGGGGACGCTGTTCAAGACCAAGACCGGCGAGCTCTCGGTCAAGGTGACGGCGATCCGTCTCCTGGCCAAGGCGCTGCGGCCGCTTCCCGAGAAGTTCTACGGCCTCACCGACCAGGAGCAGCGCTACCGGCAGCGCTACGTCGACCTCATCACCAATTCACCGTCGCGCGACGTCTTCATCAAGCGCTCGCAGATCGTGCAGGCGATGCGCGAATTCTTCGTCGCGCGCGGCTACCTCGAAGTCGAGACGCCGATGATGCATCCGATCCCCGGCGGCGCCGCGGCGCGGCCGTTCGTCACGCATCACAATGCGCTCGACATGAAGCTCTACCTGCGCATCGCGCCCGAGCTCTACCTCAAGAAGCTCGTGGTCGGCGGCATGGAGAAGGTGTTCGAGATCAACCGCAACTTCCGCAACGAGGGCTTCTCGACGCGGCACAATCCCGAATTCACGATGCTCGAATTCTACGAGGCCTATCAGGATTATCACTACCTGATGGATCTCACCGAGACGCTCGTCCGCGAAGTCGCGCAGAAAGTGGTCGGCACGACGACGATCGCCTACCAGGGCACGGCGATCGACCTGGGCAAGCCGTTCGATCGGCTCACGATGGCCGAGGCGATCCACAAGTACCATCCGCACTATCCGCTGGCGGAACTCGCGAAGCCGGAATACCTCCGCGTCGCGCTCGCGCCGTTCGACGCCGAAGTGTTTGCAACCGACGGCGTCGGGATCCTGCAGCTGAAGCTGTTCGAAGCGACGACCGAGGACAAGCTCGTGCAGCCGACGTTCATCGTCGCGTATCCCGCGGACGTCTCGCCGCTCGCGCGGGCGAGCGATGCCGACCCCGCCATCACCGATCGCTTCGAGCTGTTCGTCTGCCGGGCGCGAGCTCGCGAACGGCTTCTCCGAGCTCAACGATCCCGAGGACCAGGCGGCGCGGTTCCGCGGGCAGGTCGACGCGCGCGAGGCGGGCGACGAGGAGGCGATGTTCTACGACGCCGACTACCTGCGGGCGATGGAATACGGGCTGCCGCCGACGGCGGGCGAGGGCATCGGCGTCGACCGACTCGTGATGCTGTTGACCGACAGCCCGTCGATCCGCGACGTGATCCTGTTCCCGCAACTGAAGGCGGAAAGCTGAGCGGAGGCTCGCGATGGCCACGGATTTTCGCAGCGACACGGTGACGCGGCCCACGGCCGCCATGCGCGCGGCGATGGCGGCGGCGCCGGTCGGCGACGACGTCTTCGGCGACGACCCCAGCGTCAACGCGCTCGAAGCCGAGGTGGCGGCGCTCCTCGGCTTCGAGGCGGCGCTGTACGTGCCCTCCGGGACGCAGTCGAACCTGATCGGCGTGATGACGCATTGCGCCCGCGGCGACGAAGTGATCCTCGGCCAGGAGTCGCACAACTACCACTACGAGGCGGGCGGCGGCGCGGTGCTGGGCAGCGTCCAGCCGCAGCCGCTCGACAACGCGGCCGACGGCACGATTCCGGTGGCGGCGATCGAAGCGGCGATCAAGCCCGACGATTCGCACTTCGCCAAGTCACGGTTGATCGCGCTCGAAAACACGATCGGCGGCAAGGTGCTGCCCGACGGCTACTGCGCCGAGGTCCGCGCACTCGCCGACCGTCGCCATCTCGCCCTGCATCTCGACGGCGCGCGCTTGTGGAACGCCGCGGTGAAGCGCGGCGTCGCGCCGAAGCCGATCGCGGAGGGCTTCGATTCGGTCTCGGTGTGCCTGTCGAAGGGATTGGGTGCGCCGGTCGGCTCGCTGCTGTGCGGCGGCCGCGACTACGTCAAGGCGGCGCGCCGGTGGCGCAAGATGCTGGGCGGCGGGATGCGCCAGGCGGGAATTCTCGCGGCGGCCGGGCGGCACGCGATCGCGCATCACATCGAGCGCCTGGCCGAGGATCACGAAAACGCGGCGATCCTCGCCGCGGGCCTCGCCCGGCACGAAGCATTGAGCGTCGCGCCGCCGCAAACCAACATGGTCTTCGTCAGCATGTCCGCCGCCATTGCGGACGCATTCGCCAAGCATGTGGCGGCAGCAGGCGTGCAGATGATCGGAACGACGCACCAGCGCTGGGTGACCCATCTCGATGTGTCTCGTGCCGACGTCGAGCGCGCGGTTGCGGTGGTCGACGCATTCTTCGCCCGCGCGCACTGAGATTCGCCGACGCCGGGAGGCCGCGATGGCCGATCGCTTACGCATCGTTCGCCGAGTTCTACCCGTTCTACCTGTCCGAGCATGCGAATCCCGACGTGCCGGCGGCTGCACTTCGTCGGGACGTCGCTGGTGCTCGGAACGATCGTCGCGGCGATCGTCACCCACAACCCGTGGTGGTTTGCCGCCACGCCGATCGCGGGCTACGGCTTCGCCTGGATCGGCCACTTCTTTTTCGAGCACAACCGTCCGGCGACGTTCAAATACCCGTTCTACAGTTTCCTGGGCGACTGGGTGATGTACCGCGACATGCTGACGGGCCGCGTCGCTTTCTGACGCCAGGTCGTGGCCGGGCGGCGCCCCTTGCGCGAGGCCCTTGAGTCGATCAACAACGGCGCCGACGTCAACGCCGACGTGACGCCGCATCGGATCGGCGCGTATGGCGGAACCGACGCCGTCACGTTCAACATCTCGCCCGGCGGCGTGCAGACGATCACGCCGGCCCGGCGCTGTTTGCCAACAAGCCGGTGAGTCTCGATGCGACCACGCAGCCGGGGTTCGCCGGCGTGCCGCTGATCGTTCTCGACGCCAGCAGCTCCAGCGTGCCGCCCTTGTGATCACCGGCGGCAACAGCACCGTTCGCGGTTTCGACATCTTGGGCCGCGTCGGGCGCCGCGGTCTCTTGCCGTGATTGGCGCGGGCATCGCCGGCGGCAACACGATTGCCGGCAATTACATCGGCATCGACCGACGGGCACCCAGCCCCGCGGGAACAACGGCAACGTCGACAACGCGGGTCCCGCCCAACAACGTGATCGGCGGCACGACCGCGGGGACCGCAACGTGCTCGCCGGCAACATCACCAGCGGCCTTTATGCGCTGTCGCAGGGGAACCTGGTCGAGGGAAATTATTTCGGGACCGATGCGACGGGGACCGTGGTGCTTCCCGGCCCGGGGACCTCGTGGTTCTATTACTCGCCGGGCGGGACGTACACGTGGCCGTCGTCGGTGATGGGCAACGTCGTCGCCGGGACGTCGCGGTGGCGCTTATCGGCATTTCGCCGGGCACGGTGGCGAACGCGATCGTCAGGAAGAACCTGATCGGGACCGACAAGACGGGACTCTTCGTTTTGGTCACGGCATTCGGCGTCTTGTCCAGAACGTCGTCGGTCCGTCGGTGACGATCGCGTCATCGGCGGCCACACGGCGGACGGGGGACGGCAACGTGATCACCGGCGGCTACTACGGCATCTATCTGTACCGGGCCGCGCAGATCACGATCCAGGGCAACAAGATCGTCACTGACGCTTCACCGGCATTTCTTTGCGCAACTCCGGGACGGGATTCCGCCGGACCCGCCGGAAAACATCACGATCGGCCGCACCAATGGCGGGCCCGGCGACGTGCGGACGCGGGCAACATCATCGCGTTCAACGGTGGAGCGGGCGTGTTGGTCGGGGAGGGTTGCATTGGAGCTGCGTTCGTGCACGACGGACACCGGCAACTCGGTGCTCGGCAATTCGATCTTCGGCAATGGCGGGCTCGGAATCGATCTCTTCCCGACATTGGGGCTGCCGAACCCAACGACGCCGGCGACGTCGATGCGGGCGCCAACGACGTCCAGAATTTTCCGGTGATCACGTCGCTCGTGTTGAACGGCGTACCGGCTTGACGACGATCAACGGCACGCTCGACAGCGCGGCGAGCACGACGTACCGGGTCGAGTTCTTTTCCGGCACGACCTGTCATGCCGCCGCACCGAACGATTACGGCGAGGGCCAGAACTTTCTCGGCTTCATCAATGTCGCTACCGACATCAACGGGCCACGCATCTTCAACCCGGCGTACATGGTCCCGGCGACCAGCTCGTCGTCACGGCGACGGCGACGGATCCGGCGGGCAATACGTCCGAGTTCTCGCGATGCAACGTCGTGCCGCCCACGGCGCCGTTCATCACCAGTCTCAACAACTCGACGACATTCACGGCAGGGACCTTCGGCAGCTTCACCGTCGTCGCGCTCGGCGTGCCGACGCCGACGGTTACGGAGAGCGGTGCGCTGCCCACCGGTGTTTCATTCAGCAGCATTACCCGGATGCTTGAGCGGTACCCCGGCTGCCGGCACCGGCGGTGGACTTACAACATCACGTTCACGGCGGCCAACGGCGTACTCCCGGATGCGCACCAGAACTTCACGCTCACCGTGTCGAGGCACCCGCGTTCACCAGCGCGGCGGCGACGACGTTCACGGTCGGTTCGTTCGGGACGTTCACGGTGACCGCCAACGGCGCTCCCGCTCCGACGCTGAGCTTGATGGCCGGCGGAGACGCTGCCTGCGGGCGTGTCGTATTCAACGCCGGCGACCGGCAGTGCTGAGCGGAACGCCCGCGCCGGGCACCGGCGGCGTCTACACACCCTCAAGTTCAAGGCGCACAACGGCGTCGCGCCGTTCGCGCAACAGACCTTCACGCTGACGATCAACGAGGCGCCCACGATCACCAGCGCCGCCGCAGCGTCAGTTTCCGGCCGGGACGTACGGTAGCTTCACAGTGACCGCCACCGGGTGGCCGGCGCCGACGTTCAGCGAGTCGGGAGCGCTGCCGGGCGGGGTCAATCTCAATAATGTGACCGGCCTTCTTAGCGGAACACCGGGTCTGCCGGCCGTGCCGTATCCGATCGTCATCACGGCGAGCAATGGCGTCGCCCCCAATTCGGTTCAGAATTTCACGCTGACCGTGCTGCCTCCGCTCGTGCAGAGAGCGTTCGTCGCGTCGTTCGGGCTGGTTCCGACGCGAATTTCTGCTCGCGCGCGAATCCGTGCCGGTCGTTCCAGTTCGCGATCTCGCGGATGCTGCCCGACGGCGAAGTCATCGCGCTCGACTCCGCGGGCTATGGCCCGTTCCGTATCACGCAACCGGTCACGGTGACCGCGCCGCCCGGGATCTACGCCGGCATCCGTTGCACGGGCTCGGGGATTATCGTCAACGCGGGCCCGGGGGACACGGTCGTGTTGCGCGGGCTCACGCTGAACGGGCTCGGTGGCGCGTACGGGATCGATTACCGGTCCGCCGACACGCTCGTCGTCGACCGCGTCAAGACCGCCGGTTTCGCGGAGGCGGGCATCCATGCCGCAACGAGCGGAAATGCGTCGCTGTTCATTCGCAACTCGGAATTTCGTGGCACCAATCAGATCGGCAGTCCCTACAATCACTTCGGTGGTCACTTTGAACCCGTGCTGCCGAGTGTGGGCGTCCTCCAGGTGGACATCGCGGAAAGCAGGTTTGTCGGCAACGGCTTTGTCGGCATCCTACTCCTGCTGCGGCGCGACGAAGGCGACGATACGGCGCAGCCTCATCGCGGGCAATCAGGTTTGGTCTGTGGATCGCGGCAGGGGCGGCCGGCTCGTCGTGGTTCGTGCGCGATACGGCGATCATCCCAAAAACACGAATTTCGGCGTGACGCTCGATGTGGACCCGCTGGGATCGTCGACAGTCACGTTTTTGGGTGCGCTGCTCGCGCAGAATAGTGTGGGCCTTGCTTTCTATTCAACTGCGGTCACCGCGCTCGTCACGAACAGCACGATCACGCACAACGGGACGGGGATCGGCGTGAGCTCCAACGCGTCCTCTTCGGGCGACAACTCGCTTCTATTCAATTTCACCGACGACGGATTCTTCACCTCAACGATTCCGATGCAGTAGCGCGATTCGCGCGAAGGAGGGCAAGATGGCCAGATGTTCGTTACTTGTGCGTGCGGCGCTCGTTGCGGCGGCGTTTGGCGCGGCGGCGGGCGACGCGGCGGCGGCGCAACGCACGTTCGTAGCGTCGAACGGAAGCGACCTCAATCCGTGCAGCCTGTCGCAGCCATGCCGGTCGTTTCTCTTCGCGATTGCGCAGACGGCGCCAGGAGGCGAGGTTATTGTGCTGGACTCGGCCGGATACGGGCCGGTGACGATCTCCCAATCGGTGTCGATCATCGCCCCTCCCGGTGTCTATGCCGGCATCACCGCGTCGCAGTTCACTGGCAACAGCGGCTGCGGGGTCGTCGTCAATGCCGGCAACGGCCTGGTCACGCTGCGCGGGCTCACGATCAACAATCTCGGTGCGACGGGCGATGGGATCCGGTTCAATTCCGGCGGCGCGCTGCACGTGGAAAATGTCATCGTCACGGGATTCGCCAGCGGTCTTGCAGGGCTGACGTCGTTCCTGGTCATCTCCGCGGACATCTCTCGTCGTCGACTCGGCGTTCCGCGGAAATGTCAACGAGGGCGAACTGTCAGGCCGGCGTCGACGACCGGATCAGCATCGAACACATGTCGAGGGCAATAGCACGGGCCTGCGCCTGCTGATGGGCGGACTGCCATCCGCGGTCCCCAGCCTGACCGGAAATACCTATGGGATCGATGCTGGCGCCGGAGCGGTCGTCGAGGTGCGCGACAGCGCGCTGGCAGGGAACGGCGTAGCCGGGATTCAAGGTTTTGGCAGCGCCAAAGCGAGCGTGGTCAGTTCGCAGGTCACCGAAAACGGCACCGGAGTCCTGGCCGGCGGCGCGGCGACGATGTACGTGTCCGACAGCACGATTACGCGCAACACCACCGGCGTGAACGCGGGCGGCGCAACCATTGTTTCGGCAGGCGACAACCGCCTCGCGAACAACGCGACGGACGGCACGTTCAGCTCGGTGGTGCTGAAGCAATAGCGCTTCCGGGCTGCCAAGAACCCGAGACCCCGGCGGGTTCGTTGCGCTGGCGCCGTTGACGCCGATCAACGGCGCGCCGCCTTGTGCGGCGTAGAATCCGCCACAATCTGGTGAACGGTATCCGCTCGCATCGGCGATCGGATGCCGACGCCAGCGCTGACCACGAAATGAACACCCGCGCGATCGA
>CAWFMY010000040.1:0-15419 GCA_963816925.1 uncultured beta proteobacterium
ATTTGCAGAACGTGGCGACGATTTTTCCGGTGCCCGCGTGTCCAGGCGAAGGTCCATAGCCCGCGTTCGTCATGACGACGACGATCTGTGCCCAGCTTGCACAGTGATGCTTCCGCCGTCCTTTGTTTCACCGCGCTGGGGACGATGACCCCCATGTAGCTTGGAACGTTGGCCGGAGGTGACGAACTGTTTCCATTGCGGGTCAGCAACGTGGTCCCGCAGACGTTGGCTGGACTCGTGGTGGGCAGCGTCGTCACGTTGGCCGCGAAGCCCTTGAACGAGTCGGTGCGGCGCCGCCGGTGAGGGTGTTCTGGCCGGGCCCAGTCGCTGCCCCACCAGGTGACGGTGGTGCGGACGACGCCGTGGGACGGCGGTGTCGCCGAGCATGAACGCGCCGCTGCTCGGAAACGCGAACACGATCACGGCGGCACTGTCGCTGGACGGCTGGTAGTAGGCGTTGCCGGCGAAGGTCGCCGGGATCGGCTCGGGGCCGAGCGGCTGCGCCCGCCGTGCGAGATCGTACAGGTCGCAGCACCCGTGGCGTCGGTCGTCCCGCTGCATCTCTGTGCGCCGAGCGTGAGGGTGATGGTCTGCGCGCGGCATGGGTGCCGTTCGCCACCACCGCCGTCGTCGTCGTTCGCGCCGTCCTCGACCAGCGTCGCCGTCAGCGTCATGCTGCCCGCCCCGCCAGGATCACCGTCGGGCCGGTTAGGCCCTCGTCGTCTCCTCGCGGGTGATGGTGAAGCCGGGCGAAGTCGGATGCGGGCTTGTAGATCGTGTCACCCGCGAACGACGCGGTGACGGTGGTGAGGCTCGGCGCTTGGGTTATCCCGATGCTGCAAGAGGCCGTCCCCGTGCTATCCGTCGTGGCGGAGCAGACGTCGCTTGCGCTCGGGCCGATCTGGAACGCGACGTTCTTTCCTTGCATGGGCGCGTTGCCGGCGCCGGGGGCGAGCAGCGTGGCCGACACGGCCGCCGGGTCGTGGTAGTCGGCGGAGGTGACGCCCGTGTACGTGAGCGTGGCGTCAAGCGGCAGCACCTGGACGCGCAGGGATTCCTCGTAGGTGATGTCGTGGTGCGGTTCGCTGATCCCGGAGCTCGGGATCGTGACCGTGTCCTTGGCGTCCTTGCCCTTGCCGACGCCGCCGGTGAGGAACGTCATTCGGGTCCAGTCCGGCGTGCCTGCCCTTGAGGGTTCCCTGGACGGTGTCGCCATTGCTGTCGAAGCCCGTTCCGGGCGTGGTCGTGTTGCCGTTGCAGTTCCAGTCGGTCGGCACCAGGTCGTCCTTCTGGATGTAGACGTCGAACGACAGCTTGCCGCTGGCGTCCTTGGTCCCGCACGTGTGCGTGATGCCGTAATTGGACGGGTTGGCCCCGAGATCGACACCGCCGGCCTCGGTCAGCTTGGTCTCGTCCACGTCGGGCATGTTGTCCCGCGAGTAGTCGAACACCTGGACCCCGTCCCGGAAGACGCCCTTGGTCTGGTAGGCGTAGCTCATCACCGACGGATAGTTCGGCTTGCGGTTGACGCTGTCCGGGTCGCCTTCGCCGCCGCTGTGATCGAGGCCGAGCGTGTGGCCGAACTCGTGCATGAACGAGCCGACCTGCTCGTTCTGGCTGCCGGCGGGGCCGGTCCATCCGGCGAGCGACACCAGGAACCCCAGCTTGTCGCCCATTGTCAGGCCCGATGTGTTGTCGTCGACCGGCGGGCTCGGCCGCGTGTCCTGGGCAATGAACGCGGCGGCGAGCGCATAGTGAAAACTCGGCAGCCGGCCGGTCGGCACGAAATTGTTCTTCAACAGCGTATAGAAGTTCGCCTTCTGGTAGCCGTCATCGCGATTGCCGGTCAGCAGATACTTGGTCCAGGGCACCTTCTTCGCGCGGGAAAGCGCGCCCCACGTGGCACCCCCAGGGCTCAGCGTGCTGTTCGGACCGGCGTCGATGATCAGCGTAATTCCTGGCCGGGTCGCCCCGCGATGGACGACCGGGTCCTTGTCGAATGCGTCGATCGCAGCGTCGATCGATGCCTGCCGCAGCTGCTGGTTGTGAGTGGCATCTTCCATCCAATCCAGCTGGACCAGGATGTTGGGCCGGTCGAGCACGGCCCCCATCTTCGGGAGATCAACGAACTGCGGCGGATTCCCGCTGCCCGGGTCGATGGTGACGCCGTTCTTCTTCCAGTCGGCCGGGATCCCGTCACAGCGCCGAGTCGCAACCGAACGTCGTGAAACGGTCCTCGATCACGCCGCCCGACGCGAAGGCATAGCCCTCCGGCGCCGTCTCGTCGAAGGTATCGGAACCCGCAAAGGGATTGTCATAGTGCAGCTTCATCTGCGTACCGTTGGCGAGCCAGTACGAGACGTGGAACTCGGTTCCGGTCGCGACGCCGCAGGATTCCGAATGGATATCCACCGTCTGGTCGATCGCGATCGACAGCGGCGGTTCGATGTCCCAGCACCCGCCGTCCAGAGCGCCGCTGGCCCGCGTCAACACCGAGTCGGACTTGTTGGTCAGATGCACCAGGATATCGCGGGTCGCCGCGGCCGCCGGCGTCGCGGTGATCAGCGCCAGTACGGTCGCCGAAACCAGCGCCAACCCCGCCACGAGCGCCGCCCATGGCCGATTGCGAACGACCGCGCTACGACCTGCTTCCCGCTGCACTGAAACGTCGCGACTCATGTCAGCCTCCCCATGAAGCGGAATCGGAATTTTTCGCCCGGACTTGATCAGAATGGCACCAAAATCCGGCGGCTGCAAAGGTGAATATTCGTGCTTGACTTCACCCGAATGGCGGAGTATTTCGCGACGTCACGGATGCGCTCGGCGATCGAGAACGAAAGCGAGCGCGTGGTGGCAATGCTTCACCGGCCGCCATCGACGAGCGGCCCAACGGGAGACCTCAAATGCTACGTCGAACCCTTGTCCCGGCAACCGTCGCGTTGCTCACACTGCTGGCCTCCGTTGAGGCCACGGCAACGGCCCAGCGGACGTTCGTTGCGACGACCGGCAACGACGCGAACGTCGCGGCCAATTGCTGGCTGTGTCGCCTTGCCGTTCCTTCGGTGCAGCACTCGGCGTCACCGATCCCGGCGGCGAGCTCGTGGTCGTCGATTTGGGCGGATACGGCAGGGTCACGATCGACAAAAACATTGCGATCACCGCCCCCCAGGGGGTGTACGCCGGCATCTCCGTGTTTGCGGGGGCCAACGGCGTCGACATCGCCGGCGCCGGGATCCGGGTCGTCCTGCGCGGCCTCGCCATCAACGGCCAGGGGGGCGATAGCGGGATCTCCGTCAGCAACGGGAGCGATGTCGACATCGAGCGCTGCACGATTTCCAACATGACGGTCGCCGGCATCGAAGTCCAGCTGCCTTTGCAGCCCCTGCGGCTCTCGGTGGCGGATTCGGTCCTCTCCGCGAACCACGTCGGGGTGAGCTTGCAGGGCGGCTTGCAGCGCGTGACCGTTGTCATGCTCCGCACGCGAATCGAGCGTAGCGCCCATCAGGCGATCGGTGCAATCAACAACGTCGACGTACACGTGGCCGACAGCGTCATCTCCGGAAACTCGATAGGTATCGGCTTTCCGGCAATTTCCGCCACGAGTGCGCTCGCACCGGTGAGGTTGTCCATCGACGTGACCCATGTGGTCGACAACGGCAGCGTCGGCATCCTGATTGCGCACTTCCTCGTCAGGCGACGTGCGGGCGACGGTCACTCGATCGACGATCGCGCGCAACGGCGGAAACGGGCTGACCGCGCAGACGACGGCTGCAGGAAACCGTGCCGACCTGCTGCTCGTCTCCTCGACGGTCGCCGACAACAGCGGCATCGGCGTAGTGTCATTCAGCTCGGCAGGCGCCACCCACGTCGTCGTGCTCGGAGTCGAACATCGTCAACAACACCGGGGTCGGCATGGCGGACATCAGCGGCACGTTCTACACGCGCGGGAACAACACGCTTCGCGGCAACAACGGGGCCGAGCTTTCCGGTCAAACGAGCGGAACGATCACGACGCTCGGCGCGAGTTGACGTCGGGCCAGTGGCAGAGGTTTCAGTCTGCTGCTTTGCTCGCAAGTCCAGCGTTAGCCGCAATTGTTTAGCTGCCAACCTTTCTCACTGGCGGAAAAGCGGCACGTATATCTGTGGCTTTTTTTTGTATATTGAGGCTCGCATCCGACGGCTGAGCAGTATTCCTCGACGGACCAGTGCACCTCAATTTGCGCCATTCCCTGTGCGGATGTCGATTGGAAATTGCTGCAGGAAAGCAATTGCAAATTGCGGTTTTTGGGATAAGCACTTTGCTCTTTGGCGATGAGGTCCTTGCCAATTCGGCAAGCCTCTTCCTTCGATAATTTATCTGCGGCCCACGTCGTACTCGATAGACTCACGATGAGTACCGCCGCCGCAATATCAGCTGGCGATGGCATTACACTCTTTGACATGGCACTCCCTCCTTGATTTTTCGCGGCCTCTCGGCAGCGAGGCGCGGACTGTCCGAAAACGATCAACTAGCCACCTTCCACTACCAAAGCACCCTCCTGCTCGGCTCCGGCCTAACTGGACTCGCGAGGGGCACATCGGGACCGCTCCGCCACACGCAATCTGCACGTGTGAGCGTCGAAGGGCTCTGCATAGCTTACCGCTATTGCGTATTCACCTGTAGTGGTTTGGCTTCGAGAGCTCGTCGCGCCTAGTATCGGATGGCAACGTCATCAACAACGTGTCCGAGTTCGCCTTCTACTTCGGGGCCGCGGGCTCGACGATCTATTCTCCGGGAAACAATACCGTCGGCTTCAACAATGGAATTGTGAACGGCGGTACGCTGACGACGTTGGGTACCTATTAGAAGACGCGCGGCGTTGATTGAGCGCACGCGCGACGTCGGAGCGAACGTCGGGCGCTCGCGCACGGTCTCATCCCGTTGGAGGTCCGGTTCGCGCTCGACTGCCATCGACGCCTGCCTACTTGCGCTAGCGGCTTCCCGGTGCGGTGGCCGCGAACGCGCGGGGTGACCTTTCGTTGGCCCGCTTGGCGGCGGCGGTGGCGTCCTGCGCCGCTTGGTCGGCGCTGGAGCGCATGTGGGCCCGTGCCCGATCCTCGCGCGTTTGGCTGCCGTCCGGCGCAATCTGCTTGACCAGGTCACCGTTCGAGCAAGGCTTGTCCGAATATTCGATCTTGCCCGCATTCGAGCATTTGTACATGTTCTGCGCGCTGGCGCTGGTCGCCGCGAATAGCACGCCATACAGAAGGCCCGCACCGCGGACCTGCCAGGGGGCCGGCGGCGGATGGCTACAGGGGTTCGGATTGTCGCCATGAGGAAGGTGCACCGCCGCTGCGCGGCACGTTTGTCCCAAGATGGCCATCGTGCAAGGCCATCACGAGCTCGTGCGAATCTCCATCCTCTGAAGATGATGCCCTCGGTGCGAAGGGGTGCGCACCGAGGGCCGGGCACATTGCATTGGCGGGGAGGAGAACCCACCGGTAAATCGCAGCGCCAGTGTTTAACGTACAAGCAAGTGACGTGCCTGACGTCAAATGAGCGACCGCGCATTGGCGTCTGCGGGTACTGCGTGGCAATTTAATCGCCGAATTCCGCTCGCTCGATCTCCCGCCGCGAGTAAGTTGGTAAGATCCGCTCGTTCATGGGACCTCATGTACCCAGCTAGAGACCGTGGCGTCCGCCGAGCGTCGCCGCCAGGACGGTGCAGGGCGACCTCGATCCGCTACGCGTTCGGAACGGCATGCGCCGTTGCAAGCCTGGCGCTGCCGGCGCTCGCTCAGGACTTCTCTGCCGGGCCTGAGGCCGCCGAAAACCGAATCAAGGTGATCGTGACGGGAAGCAACATCCCGACGATCGAGCGCGAGACGTCACTACCGGTCCAGATCATCACCCGCGAGGAGATCGAGCGGGCGAACATCCAGACTGCGGCGCAGCTCGTCAATACCATCTCCGCGACAATGAGCTTCAGCGCCTTCAACGAGGCCCAGGCGCTGGGCGGCCAAAACGGTGGAATCGGACAGGCGGGATTCGCCGGCGCTGCGCTGCGCGGTCTCGGCTATCAGGCGACGCTCGTGCTCCTGAACGGCCGGCGCATCGCCAACTGGGCGTTCACCACCACTTGGCGGCGACCTGGACGCGATTCCCATGGCCGCGATCGAGCGAGTCGAGGTGCTGAAGAACGGCGCCTCGGCGATCTATGGCAGCGACGCGGTCGCCGGCGTGATCAACTTCATCATGCGCAAGGAATTTCAGGGCACCGAAGCCTCCGCTCAGTACACATCGCCCGAGCATACCGGCGGGTATGCAAAGCACTTCAACGTGGCCGGCGGCTACGGTAGCCTCGCGAGCGAGCGCTTCAATGTGTACGCAACGGTCGACTACCAGAAATTCGGGGGAATCGAGGCACGCGACCGGCCGTTCGCGGCGCGAAACTACATTCCCGAAGAAGGCGTCGATCGCACCAGCGTCAATTCCTATCCCGCCAACGTCGACACGCGCTTGGGGCTCCGCAATCCGACGGGCGACCCGGCACGCGGCTACGCGAACCCGTCGTGCGCGCCGCCGCTGTCTTTTCCCACCCTGGGAAGCTCGGGTCAGTACCAATGCAACTGGAACGGCGACGGCACGCCCAGCATCTTCAACCCGAGCGAGCGGCTGAACATCGCAGGCGCGTTCACCTGGCAGCTCGATGACGACAGTCAGCTCTTTATCACCGGCACCTACGTACGCAACGAGTCCGAATTCGCCATCTGGCCGACGCAAGTCTCCAACCAGACGACGTTCCAGCAAAAAGCCAGCTTCCTGCTTCCGGCCACGAGCCCTTACTATCCGCACGATTTCGCGCGTGCGTTCGACCTGGATGGGACGCCGCTCAACGTTTATTGGAGCGCAATCGAATTGGGACCTCGAACGATTGCCCCGATCACGGACCAGTGGAACGTCGTCGCAGGGCTCCGAGGCGAGGCGAAGGGCTGGACGTACAACGGCGCGTTCAACTACTCCCGCAGCGACGTCGATCAACGATCAACCAATGGGTACGTGCGGGAATCGGCGCTGATGCCGATTTTGAACAGTGGCGTCGTCAATCCCTTCGGCCCCAACACGCAGGCGATCGTCGACCTCATGTCTACCGCGAAATTCAACGGGACGCTACGGAGCGGTACCGGGAGCACGACGTCGCTCGACTTCGTCGCGTCGACCGACGTTTCGCGCTATCGACGGGTCCGCTGGCGGCGGCCATCGGCTTTAGCGCTCGCCGCGAGGACGTGACGCAAACATCCGCCCCTGCGCTCGAGTCCGGCGACATTCTCAATCTCAGCACGTCGTCGTCGCTGTCGGGCGCGCGCAACATCCTGGCGCTGTTTGCCGAGGCGAGCATCCCCCTCGCGAGGACACTCGAGGCCAACATCGCCGTCCGGTACGATCACTACAGCGATTTCGGAGGCACGACCAATCCGCAGGTGTCCTTCCGCTGGACGCCGACCCCGACACTGTTGCTACGCGCGTCGACGGGCACCGGATTTTTCGCACCCTCGCTCACGGGACTGTTTACCCCTCCCGAGTACGGGCTGACGCCCGGCACTCAGAGCGACCCTGCCCGCTGCCCCGTCACGAAATCGCCCGGGACTGCGATACGCAATTCCCGCTTCTTGGCGGCGGTAACCCAGCGCTACAACCGACAACATCGAAGCAATGGAGCGTCGGAGGTGTTTGGGCGCCGACACGCGAGCTCTCGCTCGGGCTCGACTATGTCTCGATCCTGTTGGACGACCGCATCAATTTTTTCCCCGTCTCGACGATCTTTGCGCAGTGTCCCGATGGCGTCACCGGCCCGACATGCTACCTGATACATCGCGGGCCGGTCGATTCCGGCTATCCGACACTTCCAGGACCGATCGTCCAAGTGGACCAGTTTCTCACCAACCTTGGGAAGCAGAAGGCCTCCGCCATCGACTTCAACCTGCAGTTCATCGCGCCGAGACAAGACTGGGGACAGTTCAAGCTGAATTTCACCGGAACGTACAACATCGAGAATCTGCGGCAGTACCCCGATGGGAGTTACGTCAACCAGGTCAATAGCTACTCCGCGCTCGGCGGGCTTCCCGGTGTCATTCCCTATTGGCACCACTATCTCGAACTCGGCTGGAACTACGGGCCGTGGTCGGTGACCGTCACCGAGAATTTCCAGACGGGCGGCTACGATCAGTCGCCAGCACCCGGCACCGGCACTCAATTGCGGACCATCGGTAGCTACGACCTCTGGAACCTCGGCGTCATCTATGCCGGATTTCGCGATTGGGCCTTGTCGGCCGGGGTCAAGAACCTGTTCGACCACGACCCGCCCTTTTCGAATCAGTCCCAGAACTTTCAGGTAGGCTACGATCCCACGTATGGCGATCCGCACGGCCGCCTCTACTGGGCCGGCGTCAGCTACGCCTTCAGGTAGCCAAGATGGAAAATGCCGTGCTTCGCGCAGGAATGTCCTTCGTCGGCTTTATAGTCGCCGCAGTGGTGTGGAGCGAGGCCGTCGCCGGGGTGACGACAACCGTGGTCGACGTTCCGACCCGGGACGCCACGCAACGCTTCCTCTACGTGCGTCCGGGCGCCCCCATCGCGAACATCGTGTTCCTTCCGGGAAATACGGGCATCATGGGCATCGCAAACGACGGATCCATGGCAACGTTGCCCGGGCGGTGCGCCCCCTTCGCCCGCAACCGCGAAGCGTTTGCGGCACGGGGCTTCGCGTTGGCGCTCGTCGACCAGACGTCGGACGGCAAGATTCGGCAACCTGCCGACATCCGCGAGGTCGTCCGATATATGCGGGGCCGCGACAACGTGCCTACGTGGATCGTCGGCGGGAGCGCATCGACGATGGCGGCGCTGAACTTCGGAATCGATGCCCCGCGCGATGAGCCGATGGGCATCGTCATCTTCTCCCCGTGGCAGCCGGATGTTTCACGGGCGTCGCTCGTGAAGCGACCTACGCTGGTGATCTTCCATTCGGAGGATGCCTTGTCGCTGCCGTTCGTAGATCCATTTTACGGTGCCCTGACCTCCGCGCCGGCGAAGGAGCGTATCGGCCTCGCAGGCGGCAGCACGGGCGACTGCGGCGGTCATCACCTGTTCATGGGGATCGACGCCGAATTCGTCGCCGCCGTCTCCGCTTTCATCGACAAGCACAATCCAACACAGACCCATCGTTAGCACGCCGCCATGGATGACCACGGCACCCATCCGGTTCGCGGTTACCAGTTCGCCAACTTCACCCTCGAACTCGCCAAGCGGAGGCTCAGCGGGCCGGACGGTGCTGCGGTACCCCTGTCGGGGCGCGCATACGAGGTGCTGGCGTATCTCGTGGAGAAACGCGCGCGCGTGGTGGGCAAGGACGAGTTGATCAAGGCCGTCTGGCCCAACAGCATCGTCGAGGACAACAATCTCAATCAGGCGATTTCTACCGTACGCCGCGCGCTTGGGGATTCGCGCGACTCCGCCAGATTCATTGTCACGGTCGCCGGGCGGGGATACCAATTCATCGGTGACGTCGCGCCGCTCGAGGAGGGCGCGGCCGCGCCGCAGGCGGCAGCGATACGTCGCCCTCCGGAGCTCATCCCGCAGGAAACGCGCGATGCTCCCGCCGTTGCAATGGAACGGTCGACAGTCGATCCGCCCCAAGCCTCCGGACCGAGGGCGCGCGTTTCGCGCCGCGTGGTGTTGTCAGGCCTTACCGTGGCTGCTGTCGCCGCGATCGGCGGGGGTGTGTTGTGGAATCGATCCAGGCAGCGCTCGCGCCTTCCCCGGTCGATCGCCGTCTTGCCGTTCAAGCCGTTGCTGCCTGACGCGCGCAATCCGGCAATGGAGCTCGGCGTCACCGAGCTGCTGATCAATCGGCTGAGCCGGCTCCCTGGCGTGGTGGTCGCGCCACTCAGTTCCGTGATGCGTTTTGCGGCGGCAGACGTGGACCCGCTCGACGCCGGCCGCAAGCTCGGCGTCGAGGCCGTGGTCGACGGCCGCCTGTATGTCCTCGAGGATCGTGTTCGGCTCACGGCCCGCCTGCTGGCCGTCGACGGCGGCGCTTCGCTGTGGGCAAACAATTTCACCGAGCCACTTGGCGCACTGCTCGCGGTCCAGGACACGCTCGCGATGCAACTCGTGAATGCGCTCACGACCGAGCTTTCGGACGAGGCACGTTCGGGCGTGCTCGCGCAGGAAACCTCGGACGTCGAGGCATGGCAGCTCTATGCGAACGGCCGGTTTCAGGTCGAACGCCGCGACGCGTCGAGCCTGCGCCGCGCGATCGAATTCTTCGATGGGGCATTGCGTCGCGATCCGCGCTTCGCATTGGCGAGCGCCGGCCTTTCGGATGCCTACACGCTGACCGCGGTCTTCGGCATCGAGCCTCCATCGAAGGCGTTTGCGCAGGCGCGGCAGGCCGCCGTGCGCGCGCTGGAGCTCGATCCCAGGCTGCCGGCCGCACATGTCGCACTCGGACACGTCTTGACCCAATACGACCGCAACCTCGAGGCGGGGCGCAAAGCGTACTTGCAGGCGCTCACGCTGAAACCTGAATTCGGGGGGGCGATGGCCTTCATGGCACTGAACCTGACCCAGGCCGGAGACCTCGCAGGCGCCGAAGAGTACATCCGTAAGGCGCAGGCGCTCGAGCCGGCCAACTTTCCGTTCCTGGCGCTTTCAGGATGGGTCCGCTATTTCACGCGCGCGTTCGACGATGCCGAAAAGGAGCTGTCGCGCCTGGTCGAGGCGGCGCCGCAGGCCGCGTTGCCGCGGCAGTTCCTGGCGCACGTGATGCTCATGCGCGGGAAAGGGGCGGAAGTCGTGCGCCTGCTTGAAGGCAGTAACGAACCGGCCCCCAGCTATTACTCCAATCTCGGGCGGGCGTACGCCCAGGCCGGCAATGTCCCCGCGGCCCGTGCGGAAATCGACCGCCTTGAACTCCGCGGGTCTCAGGGATTCGGGGTGGGCTTCGAGTTGGGGTTGATCCACCTGGACCTGGGGGACCGCGAACGGGCGTTGGCCTCGATCGAGCGTGGGGTGGAAGACCACTCCCAACTGCAGGGCTACCTCAACGTGGAGCCGGCGCTGGACCCGCTCCGCGACGACCCGCGGTTCCGCGCGGTCAGCCGCCGCCTCGCACTTCGCTGACGCCGGCCGTTGGCGGTCGCCGGTAACGGGAAAATCTGCTCCGCTCAGAGATTTTCATAACGATTCACTAGCGCCCAAAGACGCGCCACGGCGGGCGCGTCCATCTTTCCTCTCCATGGAGCGGCAATCCCGTCGCGCCATCAAGGAGGACAAGATGATGATCACCAGAGCGATCGCATGTTCCGCCATCACGGCCCTCGCCATCTCGACGGTCTGCGGACCCGCCGCGGCTGACGACCACGGCTTCGGCCGATCGCAGGCTCCCGCGTTATTGGAAGGGACCTGGCAGGTCAGGATCACACCGTACGACTGCGCCACGGGAGTACCTCTTCCGCCGGCGGCTGAATTCGACTCGCTGAACAGTTTCGCCTCGGGTGGAACGATGACCGAAACCAACTCGAACCCACGATTCCTGCCGGGTCAGCGCAGCATCGGGCTCGGCTACTGGGAGCGCAACGGACGTTCCTCGTACGAAGCCGTGTTCCAGGCATTCGTTCAGTTCACCGGCGGCAACTACACGCAGGGCGTGCAGCGCGTCGAGCAGAAGATCGAACTTATGGACGCCGACCACTGGAACTCCACCGCCGTCGTCGAATTCACCGATGTCGACGGCGCGCCTGTTTCGTCGGGATGCATGCGCGCGGTTGGCGTGCGGATGCCGTAGGTCGTCGATGGAGGCCCGTGGGCTCCGCCCCGCGGCGGCCCCACGGGCAATCGACGCCGCAACCAGTACGACTGATACCGAGAGGCAATTGACATGAAGTCACAATCTTCCAAATTCTGTTTGGCGATCACGCTGTTTGCAATCGGAACGTCGACCGCCTTGGCCGACGCGACGATCGGCCCCGGTTTCACTGGCGCGTGGTTCGATCCCGCGCAGAGCGGACACGGTCTGTTCATCGAGATCCTGCCCGGCAACCGCATCCAGGCCGCGTGGTTCACGTTCAATCCCGCCGGCACGGAGCAGGCGTGGTTCGTCGGCACCGGCACCTACGCTGGCAACACGGCGACGCTCACCTCGGTCGTGCAGCCTTCCGGCGGGCGATGGATTCCGAATTTCGATCCGACCCGGATCGTTGCCAATTCGTGGGGCGCCCTGACGTTCAGGTTCGACAGCTGCTACCACGGCACCGTCGAGTTCACGTCGATCGCGCGGTTATCGGCGCCGGGAGCATGAATCTCGAGCGTCTGACGCAGCCCGCGGGACTCACATGTCCATGAATTGTCCGATCCCGATGAGCGCGACGGGCCTCGCGCAATGCGGCGCCAAATCGACGCCGGTGCGGTTCCATCGCACTCCATTGACCTCGAAGAGGAAAGCGAAATGACACGACACGGGGAAGTTGCAGTGGATCGGGTTGCGCCATGTTCTCGTTTGGGCGGCGCTCTTTTGCTGGCCGGTCGCTCAGGCCTTCGGGACACAACCACAGGAATTCACGGTCAGCCCGACGGCAACGACGACGCAGGAACGGTGGGTGGCGACGGAAGTCTCAACGCCGCGCGTTACGGTCACGCGGCGACGCTGCTTCCCGACGGAAGGGTTCTGGTGTTCGGTGGCGCGTACGGGACGCAGACGCTGCGGAGCTGTATGACCCGATTGCCGGCACCTGGACGCGCACCGACGCCGGGGCATGCCCGTGGATGGAGTCGCACGGCGACGCTACTGTCCGACGGCAAGGTCCTGGTTGCCGGCCGAGTGCGCCGAGCTGTACGACCCAGCCACGGGCACCTGGACGCTGACCGGCAGCATGAACCGTCGGCGAATCAGGCACACGGCAAGTCGATTGGCGGACGGAGGGTTCTTGTCGCGGGCGGATTGCTCTCCAATTGGTACGCGGACTTCACCTCAGCGCCGAGATTTACGACCCTACAACCGGCGTGTGGACACTCACCGGCATGCTCGCTAGCGCACGGTACGGGCACACCTCGACGGTGCTTCGAGACGGTAGAGTCCTCGTCGCCGGGGGAAACTATCGTCACGATGAGTGGTGGTAGAGCTCGTTACCCGCATCCAGCGCGGAAATTTTCGATCCCGTCAAGGGGACGTGGACTAATACAGGGCGCTTATTGTTGCCCGAGGCTACCACACGGCGACCCTGCTCCCAAGTGGCAAGGTTCTGATTGCCGGGGCCAGGACGATAGTGGGCCGGTGGAGCCGTCCGAAATCTTCGACCCGGCGACCGGAACGTCGTCGGCTACCGGAAATCTCAATTTCGCGCGGTAGACTTCGGTGGCAATATCATTGCCGAACGGGGATGTACTCCTAACGGGAGGTGGCAAAATTTGGGGTATCCCGCGAACCCCCCCACTACGAATACGTTTCCGACCCGGAGACGTACGACGCGACAAGTGGGAAATGGCTGCCGGCGGGGCGGCAGATCCACGGCGGCTGCTCCACACCGCGACTCTTCTGCGTGATGGCCGAGTGCTTGTGGTGGGTGGAGTCGGTTCAGGTAATGGCACGGGATTTTAATCACGCCGAGCTCTTCGGGATTTTCCGCCCGGACCTATCACTATCGATCCGGGCTTCACCGGCTCCTGGTATGACCCCGCACAAATCGGTCACGGATTGTTCGTCGAGGTCTTGCCGGACAACAAGTTCCTCGCCGCGTGGTTCACGTTCAATCCGACGGGCACACAGCAGTCGTGGTTCCTGGGAGTCGGCACGTACAGCGGCGACACCGCGACGATAAATCGGTTCGTGCAGCCGACCGGCGGACGCTGGATTCCGAACTTCGATCCTTCGCACGTCGTCAACAACCCGTGGGGGACGCTGAAGTTCACGTTTACCGACTGCAATCACGGCAAGGTCGAATTTGCATCGAGCGCGGGTTACGGCGCTGGAAGCATGAACCTTACGCGGCTGACGCAACCCGCGGGACTCACGTGTCCGTGAGCTGGACGCCGATTAGAAACCATGAGGAAAGCAAAATGAAAGACACCGACGTCAGCGATTGAGCTTGATCCCGTACGCCCAAGGTCGAGGCCGATCAGAACCGAGCCCGGGCCAGAGATCCGGCAGCGCCGACCCGATCCGGCGTCGCAACCCGGCTCGGGCGGCGGCCGCAGCCAGGACTCGATCGCGAACCGCGCGGTTGGGCGCGGCGGTGGATTGACGTCCCCCGAATGGCGGAGTATCCGGCGGCGTGGCGGATGCCGTCGGCGACCGGGACCGAAATGTGAGCGCGTGGTGGCAATGGCGCAGAAACGCTATGCTCTTGCCACCGCCGACCGAGCGGCCTAACGGGAGACCTCAAATGCTACGCCGAACCCTTGTCCCGGCAACCGTCGCGTTGCTCGCCCTCCTGGCCTCCGTTGAGGCCACGGCAACGGCCCAGCGGACGTTCGTTGCGACGACTGGCAACGACGCGAACGTCGCGGTCTCCATTGCTCGCTCGCGGCGCCTTGCCGTTCCTTCGCGGTGCAGCGCTCGGCGTCAGCCGATCCTCCGGCGGCGAGGTCGATGGTCGTCGACTCGGGCGGTTACGGCCGGGTGACGATCGACGCAGTCGGTGTCGATCACCGCCCCCGCGGGGGTGTACGCGGGCATCTCCGTGTCCGCAGTGGCGCACGGCGTTACGATCAATGCGCCGGCGCCGGGATCCAGGTGGTGCTGCGCGGCCTCGCCGTCAACGGCCAGGGGGGCGATGGCGGGATCTCCGTCAGCAACGGGAGCGATGTCGCCATCGAGCGCTGCACGAGTTTCCAACATGGCGGATCGCCGGCGTCGGAGGCGCAGCTGCCTTTGCAGCCCGTGCGGCTCTCGGTGGCGGATTCGGTCCTCTCCGCAAACCAGGTCGGCGTGAGCTTGCAGGGCGCCTCGCAGCACGTGACCGTGGTCATGCTCCGCACGCGAATCGAGCGTAGCGCCGTCGGCGATCAGCGCGATCAACAATGTCGACGTCCACGTGGCCGACAGTGTCATCTCCGGTAGCGCGATAGGTATCGGCTTTGCGGCTATTTCCGCCTCGAGTACGCTCGCACCGGTGAGGTTGTCCGTCGACGCGACCCATGTGGTCGACAACGGCAGCGTCGGCATCCTGATTTCCGCTTCCTCGTCGGGCGACGTGAGGGCCACGGTCACTCGATCGACGATCGCGCGCAACGGCGGAAACGGCGGAAACGGGCTGACCGCGCAGACGACGGCTGCTGGAGCCCGTGCCGACTTGCTGCTCGTCTCCTCGACCGTCGCCGACAACATCGGCATCGGCGTAGTGTCATTCAGCTCGGCAGGCGCCACCCACGTCGTCGTCTCGGA
>CAWFMY010000041.1:0-14140 GCA_963816925.1 uncultured beta proteobacterium
AAGCCCGGCGGGGGTGATCCGCCGCGGCCGGAATTCGCGCGAATGTATGACGGGGCCGAGGCGCCGAAAAAGGCTGGCAACGCTTTCGCGAGCGCCATGTGCAAGCGCGGCGGGCGCTGGAGTCCGGCAAGCAATACGCGGGAACCAACCGGCTGTAGCTCTCGGTGATGATCGATGTTTCGGGGGACGAGATTCGGACCCGGACGGAGTTTTTTGCGTTGTCAGCTGACGCGGTGAAGCGTGATCCGGGGTTCCACCCGACCTACACTGCGATGGCGTGGCGCCTCACGCCGCGTTGGGACGGCGACATCGAGCACTATCCAAGTCCATGAAACGTCAATAACTTTGCGAGCTTTGCGCCGTCCGACCTGGGGAAACCCGGGGGGTCACTCGAAAGGAATGCGCGACGGCACAGCGCTGTTCACGGTGCATTGATGCTTTCCGGAGCGCGCGGGTGACGTCCGCAGCGCCGCTCCGGCAGTTGAAGGAGTCCGCAATGAAAACACAGATGCGTTGGGTCCTGATCGCGGCGTTGGCGCTGGCCGCTCCGGTGGCTTGGGCCACTTACCACACCTTTCAGATCGACGAGATCTTCTCCAACGCCGACGGCACCATCCAGTACGTCGTCCTGCACGAGACGGAAGGGATGGACGGCCAGAATCTCCTGGCGGGCAAGGCATTTACCGCGACCCAGGGCACGACCAGTAACCAAATATTTCTTTCAGGAGAATCTGCCCGGCAGCATCTGCGACAGCTACGGTTGCAGCATGTTGAGCCCGACCGCGCACGCGCATGTGCTGATCGCCACGCAAGGATTCGCCGCGCTGGGGCTGGTGACGCCGGATTACGTGATACCGAATGGCTTCATCCCGCTCGTCAACGGCACGCTCAACTACGCGGGGGCCGACCTGGTGGCCTACGCCGCCCTGCCCACCGACGGGGTGACCGCGCTCAAGCGCACGGGCGCGACGATTCCCAATGTGGCCACCAACTTTGCCGGCAAGTCGGCCTCGGCGAACGCGCCCGGGACGCTGAATTACCAGGGCCTGTGGTGGAAGTCGCCGGGCGGCTCGGAAGACGGCTGGGGCATCAACTTCGCGCACCAGGGCAAGACCATCTTCGGCACCTGGTTCACCTACGACGCCACCGGCAAAGGCTGGTGGCTGACGCTGATCGCCGACGACAGCAAGCGACGCATGGGATCTAACCGGCCGACCTGTTCGCCACCACGGGCCCGCCGTTCAACACCGTGCCGTTCGTCAAGACCGGGCCGCCCCCAGCGCCCGTCGGCACGGGGACACTGACGTTCACGGATGCGAATAACGGGTCATTCCATTACGACGTGAACCTGCCGACCGGCACGATTTCGCAGACCAAGGCGATCACGCGACAGCCACTCGGTTCCGCGCCCATGCCAACCTGCGCGTTCGGCGGGCCGCCGACCCTCGCCGCGGCAACCAACTACGAGGACATCTGGTGGGCGGGCACCGCCGCGAATCCGGGCACGGAGCAAGGCTGGGGCATCAATTTCGCGCAGCAGGGCGACGTGGTGTTCGCAAGCTGGTTCACCTACGATCTCGACGGCACGCCGCTGTGGCTGGTGACGACGCTCTCGAAGACCGCGCCGGGGGTCTACCAGAGCGCGACCTGTATCGGCCGTCCGGCCCGCGCTTCGACGCCTACGACAAGAGCCAGTACCATCCGAACGCGCCGTCGGCACCTGATGCTCACCTTCGCCGACGGCAACAACGCGTCGATCAACTACACCGTGCAGCTCGCCGCCATGACGAACTCGGTCACACAGACGAAGAACATCACGCGCCAGCTCTTCTCGGCCACCGGGACCATTGCCAATAGGGATGCGTCTGGGCGGGCGCGACGCCGGCGCTTCTGGAATCGACGATCGACACGGTCAGGTCGTCCGTGCGCATCGCGCGGAGCTGCCCTTCTGCGCGAACGCCGAATGGGTCGCGCCCGACCTTCGCCGGGTCGACCGCTTGGCGACGGTTCGACGAATGCCGCATCCCAGTCGCGCAGAGTTGCCGCCCGAGGCCATCCGGGCTTGAAGCGGCAGCGCACGATGAGCGCAGACGTCGTCAACGCGCGCGATCGTCGCCGATGGCCCCATGGGCTGCGGGAAGGAAATGGGCGTGGCGATGCTCCAGCTTGGTGCTTATCTCGCGCTCCGGAACGAGTTCTGCCGCATTTTCCGGCACCAGCACCATCGTCCCCGCACAGCGGACGCCAGACAATGAAGCTCGACCTCTTGCCGAGGAGTCATCCCCATGGCGACAAAACCTTCGCTGCTCGACGAATTGCGCGTGGAGTACGAAGCAGCGCGGCGAGCTGCCGCCCGAGCATGCGGAAGTGGAAGGCTTCCAGCAGATCGACGCCCGCCTGCGCAAGGCATTTCGCTGGCTGGAGAAGGCGGTGGCCTACCTCGACGGCCTCAAGCCGCCGATCAACCATCGATTCGACCTTGGCCATGGCATGGTGTTCGACACCCCGCGGTTCGGGCGCGGATTCGTCGGGCAGCACGAGCGCCGCATCGTCGGCTATCCTGTGCTGGACGAGATCAACATCCACTACGTCGTCACCGCGGCGACGCCGCTTGCCATCGACGTTGCGCCAGGAGGCATCGCGCTGGCGGAGAAAGCGCTCGATGGCGCCGGGCTTCAATACACGAACCACTGCACCGAGGATTCGAGCGGTGCCGTCCGCAAGTGCCTGATTTCGGTCCCGCCTGAAATTCCCGCGGCGGTCGCGTTTCGGGCGGACTACCAGACCGGGCTGGTTGCAGCGGCACTGACCAACGTCGACCGGCTCGAGCGCGTCACGCTGGAATTCCACAGCAACGCGATCGAGGAGCCGGTGCTCGAAGACCTGATCCGTCTGATGCTCGGCCGCGACTCGGCGTTTCTGCGCCGCGCGCCGCTTGCCGGCATTCACGGGAAGCCGCCGGCTTGAGGCGAAACGACACTGGCTTCGGCTTGTAAATGCATTTCAATCGGCATAGAGTTTTTGGCCCCGGGCCGACCTGTCGCCGCGGCATCGACATTGGGGCCGGACGCGCACGCAACAAAACCAATCGAGGAGGACAGCACACCATGAATTCCAGAATCCGAACCATGTCGGCGGTGTCAGCAGCCCTGGCGGTGTCATTTGCGGCATTCAGCGGCTGTTCGTCGGAGGCCGTGACGCCGATCTTCACGCTGTCGAGCCCCGACCTCACGAACAACAGCTTCGCCACGCAATACATCCTCAATGGATTCGGCTGCACGGGCGGCAACATCTCGCCCGAACTGCAGTGGTCGAATGTGCCGCCGGGAACGAAGTCGCTTGCATTGCAGGTGTACGATCCCGACGCGCCGTCGGGCAGCGGCTTCTGGCACTGGGCCATCTACGACATTCCTCCGACCACGACGGGACTCGCGCGAGGGGTCGGCAACAACGCGGCGTTGCTGCCGCCGGGCGCGTTCGGCGGCAATACGGACTTCCTCGACACCGGCGCCACGGGCGTCAACGGCAACTATGGCGGCCCATGCCCGCCGGCCGGCGATCCGCCGCATCGCTACATCTTCACGCTCTATGCGGTCGCAGTCGACCAGCTCGAAGTCGCAGGTGGCGTGCCGAAAACCGGAACCGCGGGACTCTACGGCTTCGTGCTGAACAAGGGAATCGGCACCAATCTGATCGCCAAGACGAGCTTCACCGCGACCTACGGCAGGTAGCGGGTCCGTTCGTGGCCGTCCCCGCTTGCCTCGGCTAAGCGGGCGACGGCCGAAACCTCCTGACCGTGCCGACGAACAGGGCGATGAAGATCACGAGCACGAGGCCTTGCGCAACGACGAACGGCAGTTCCGTTCCCGTGGGCGCGAGCTGTTTCAGCGGCGGAAACTTGAGGAACGCCTGCGCGACCGCGACGAAGCAGTTGAGATAAAACGCGAACAGGGCCGTCGCGACATAGATCCAGCGCCAGGACCCGGCGGCGCCGAAGACGTAGAGCGCGAGCACGGCCACGCCGAGGACGACGAGGGAAATGATGCCGACGATATGCGACGGCAGCAGCTTCTCGAACGGGAACAGGAAGCCCGTCGCGCTCGTCAGGATGGTCGTCACGAGAAAGAGGGCGGTCCAGCCGGGCGTCCGCTGCGAGCCGAACATGGCGAAGACGACCACGGCGCCCGCCACGATGCCGATCAGGCTGATGACGACGTGCAGCAGCGTGAAGTTGGCAAGCGACATTCCGAGAATCATGGCGGCTCTCCAGTGCGAATGAAGTCGGGATTCGGCGAAAGGTTAACTCAAAATTCGACGACCGCACGAATCGATTCTCCTGCATGCATCAGGTCGAATCCCTCGTTGATGCGCGCGAGCGGCAGCTTGTGCGTGATGAGGTCGTCGATGTTGATCTTGCCGTCCATGTACCAGTCGACGATCTTCGGGACGTCCGTGCGCCCGCGGGCACCGCCGAACGCCGTGCCCTTCCAGACGCGTCCGGTGACGAGCTGGAACGGGCGCGTCCTGATTTCCTGCCCGGCGCCGGCGACGCCGATGACCACCGAGACGCCCCAGCCGCGATGGCAGCATTCGAGCGCCTGGCGCATCACGTCCACGTTGCCGATGCACTCGAAGCTGTAATCGGCGCCGCCGCCGGTCAGTTCGACCAGATGCGCGACCAGATCGCCGGCAACGTCCTTGGGATTGACGAAGTGCGTGAGGCCGAATTTGCGCGCCATCGCTTCGCGCGCGGGGTTCAAATCGACGCCGACGATCATGTTCGCGCCGACCATGCGCGCGCCCTGCACGACGTTGAGCCCGATCCCGCCCAAGCCGAACACGACCACGTTCGCACCCGGCTCGACCTTCGCGGTGTTGATGACGGCGCCGATGCCGGTCGTGACGCCGCAGCCGATGTAGCAGACCTTGTCGAACGGCGCGTCGCTGCGGATCCTCGCCACGGCGATTTCCGGCAGCACCGTGAAGTTGGCGAACGTCGAGCAGCCCATGTAGTGATGCAGCGGTTTTCCGCCGAGCGAGAAGCGGCTGGTGCCGTCCGGCATCAATCCCTTGCCCTGCGTCGCGCGAATCGCGGTGCAGAGATTGGTCTTGCGCGACAGGCACGACTTGCATTGCCGGCATTCCGGCATGTAGAGGGGTATGACGTGGTCGCCCTTATTCACCGTGGTGACGCCCGGGCCCACGTCGACGACGACGCCCGCGCCTTCGTGCCCGAGAATCGCCGGAAAGAGCCCTTCCGGATCGGCGCCCGAGCGGGTGAACTCGTCGGTGTGGCAGATGCCGGTCGCCTTGATCTCGATCAGCACCTCGCCGGCCTTCGGACCGTCGAGCTGCACGGTTTCGATGACGAGCGGCGCTCCTGCGCGATGGGCAACGGCGGCACGGACGTCCAAGACCCCCTCCTTTTTTCCGGGACGACGGCAATGTAGCACCGCGCGCCGCGGTCGTCTCCACGCTCCGTTTTCCGCGAGGGAGCGGCCGGCGGGTTGCGCCAATTCCGCCAACCGGTTAACGTCGCCGCAATGGCCGCGAAAAAGGCCCGCACCCGGCTCCGGCCGTCATGCAAATACGAACCCGAGGGAGGACGTAATGGATCGCAACAAACGCATTTTGCTGTCCGCCGGTGTCACCGCGCTGGTCGCGCTCGCATTCGCGCCGTTCGCGTCGGCGCAGCAATGGAAGCCGTCGAAGCCGATCACGATCATCGTGCCGTGGGCCGCGGGAGGCTCGACGGATCAGGTCACGCGCGTTACGGCCGCGGAACTCGAGAAGGCGCTCGGCCAGAAGGTCATCATCGTCAATCAGCCGGGCGCGTCCGGCTCGATCGGCACGAAGAACGCGCTCGAAGCGCCGAAGGACGGCTACACGTGGACGGCGGGCGCGGCCCAGGACCTCGGGACCTATGCGGTCCTCGGCATGCTGGACACGAAGATCGGCGACTGGGCGCTCTTCCTCAACGTCGCCAACGTCTCGACGCTGTCGGTGAATCCGAATACGCCGTACAAGACGCCGACCGAGCTTATCGATGCGATGAAGGCGAAACCGGGGCGATCAGCGTCGCGACGGCCGGCGTCAACTCCAGCGGCCACAGCGCGATGGACGCGATCGCCAAGGCCACGGGGGTGAAGTACAAGCACGTCACCTACGACGGCGGCAATCCCGCCGTCGTCGCCACGGTCGCCGGCGAGACCGACGTGACGTCGCAGCTGACCGTCGAGCAGGCGGAGATGATCCGCGGCAAGAAGCTGCGCGCGCTCGCCGTCATCGGCGACAAGCCCATCGAGCTCGACGGCTACGGCGTCATCGAGCCGCTGACGAAGTCGGTGCCCGGCTTCAAGGCGCCCGCGAACTACTTCGGCATCTTCATTCCGAAGGGCGTGCCGCCGGAGGTGATCGCCACCGTCGAGAAGATCTGGGCCGAGCAGATCGCGAACTCCGCCGTGCTGAAGCAATACGCGACGAGCCGCGGCGCGCTGTTCGCGCCGTTTGCCGGCGCGGACGCGCAGAAGGCCGTGGCCCCGGCGGTGCAGGCCAACGCATGGGCGGCGGCGGACGCCGGCAAGGCGAAGGTCGCCCCCGACACGCTGGGCATTCCGCGACCGTAGCCGAAACGACAGGCAGGCCGGTGCCCCTGCGGGCGCCGGCCTTTCATTGCGCCGAGTGCTCCCGTGCCCACCGAAATTCCCCCGTCGTCACCGCGGCGCGATCTCGCCGGCGGCATCGCCTGGACGGCGCTCGGCACGCTCATCGTCGTGTTGTCGTGGCAGATGGACCGGATGACGTCGCAGGGCGCGACGCTGCATACGGCACCGGGACTGTGGCCCGGTCTCGTCGGAGCGGCGCTCGCATTGCTGGGGGGCGTGCTGGCGCTTCGGTCATGGCTGCGCGCGCGGCGCACCGGCTGGGACGCCGCCGCGCCCGACGACACCGATTACGCGCCATGGTCGTCGTTCGCGCTGGCAGCGGGAATGTTTTTCGTCTACGCACTGCTGCTTGTCGGCCGCGGGTTGCCGTTCTGGCTTGGCACCGCGCTGTTCGTCACCGCATTCGTGTTCCTGTTCCAGTACGCGCAGCGCAAGGCCGCGGGCAAGGGGGTCCGCGGGCTCGTCGTGGCACTCGCCTGCGGCGTGCTCACCGCGCTCATTGTGACGCTCGTGTTCGAGCAACTTTTCTTCGTGCGGCTGCCGTAGCGGCCGCGCCGGAAAGCAGAGCCCCGTGTTCGACGGTCTCATCGCGTTCGGTCATTCGATCTGGAGCTTTTGCGATCCGCTGTCGCTCGGATTGATCCTGCTCTCCTCGCTGGTCGGCGTCATCATCGGTGCGCTGCCCGGGCTTACCGCGACGATGGGCGTCGCGCTGATGACGACGCTGACGATCAAGATGCCGTCGAACCAGGCGCTGCTGGTTCTGATCTGCACGTACGTCGGCGCGATCTACGGCGGGTCGCGCTCGGCGATCCTGCTCAACATCCCGGGCACGCCCGCCTCGGCGGCGTCGTGCCTCGACGGCCACGCGCTGGCCAAGCAGGGCCAGGCCGGTCGCGCGATGGGCATCGCCACGTCGGGCTCCGTGCTGGGCACGCTGATCGGCATGTTCTTTCTCGCGCTGTTCACGCCGATCCTCGGCGACCTCGCGCTCAAGTTCGGCGCGTACGAGTTCTTCTGGCTCGCGCTTTTCGGCGTGATCATCGCGGGGACGCTGACTGGCGACGATCCGCTCAAGGGCTGGATCGCCGGGCTCATCGGCATTTTCACGGCGGCGATCGGTCAGGAGGCGATCTACGCCTACGACCGGTTCAGCTTCGGCAGCCGCGACCTGGCCGGCGGCTTTCAACTCGTCCCGGCGCTGGTCGGCGCGTTCGGCTTCGCCGAGTTGCTGATGGCCGTGCGCGAGAAGCCGGTGCCCGTGAAGATCAACCCGTTCGATTCGGTTATCCCGAAGTTGAAGGACGTAACGCAATACTGGCGCACGATCCTGCGCTCCGGCGTCATCGGCACGTTCATTGGCATCCTGCCCGGTGTGGGCGAAGATGTCGCCGCGTGGACGTCGTACGCCGCCGCCAAGCGCGTGAGCAAGGAAAAGGAGAAGTTCGGCAAGGGTTCCATCGACGGATTGATGGCGGCCGAGACCGGCGACAACGCGTGCGTCCCCGGCGCCGTGATCCCCGTGCTCACGCTCGCGGTGCCGGGATCCGCGCCCGCCGCCGTGCTGATGGCGGCGATGCTGATTCACGGCGTGCGCCCGGGCCCGATGATCATGATCGAGGCGCCAACGTTCGTGTACGACGTCGTCGCGATGATGATGTTCGCGACGATCGGCATCCTGATCTATGGCCTCACGCTCACCACGCTGCTGATCAAGGTGCTCATGGTGCCGAAACCGATCATACTGCCGATCATCTTCGTGCTGTGCGTCGTCGGGTCGTACGCCATCTCGCAGCGGCTGTTCGACGTCTGGGTGATGATGGGCTTCGGCGTGCTGGGCTACGCGCTGCGCCGGCTGCACTATCCGGTCGCGCCGCTGGTGCTGGGGATGGTGCTCGGCGACCTGATGGAAAAGGGCTTCCGGCGCGGCCTCGTGCTGTCCGACGGGGACCTCACGCCGTTTTTCACGCGGCCGATCTCCGCCGCGCTCTGGATCACGATCGTGCTGGTCGTCATGCTCAAGTTTCCATTTGTCAGCCGCATGTTCGGCCGCTCGAAGGCGCCTGCGGCGCCGCCCGCCTGATTACGCTGACTTGCCCCGGAGCCCCGCAACGTGGAAACCATTCGTCTCGGCGTGATCATGAACGGCGTCACCGGCCGCATGGGCACGAATCAGCATCTCATCCGGTCGATCAACGCGATCCGGAATCAGGGAGGCGTTGCGCTCGGGGTCGGGCGGCGAATCATGCCGGATCCGATCCTGGTCGGTCGCGACGCCGCGAAGGTGGGGGCGCTCGCGCGCGCGCACGGCATCGAACGCCATACGGCGGATCTCGACGCGGCGCTGGCGAACACGGACGACGCGATCTACTTCGACAGCGCATCCACCGGCCGGCGGCCCGAACTGATCCGCAAGGCGATCGCGGCGGGCAAGCATATCTACACCGAGAAGCCGGTCGCGCCCACGCTCGCCGACGCGCTCGATCTATACCGCCGCGCCGAGGCGGCGGGCGTGCGGCACGGCGTCGTGCAGGACAAGCTGTGGCTGCCCGGACTCCTGAAGCTCCGGATGCTGATCGAGTCTGGCTTCTTCGGGCGCATCCTCTCCGTGCGCGGCGAGTTCGGCTACTGGGTCTTCGAAGGCGACTGGCAGCCCGCGCAGCGGCCGTCGTGGAACTATCGCAAGGAGGACGACGGCGGCATCATCGTCGACATGCTGTGCCACTGGCGCTACGTGCTCGACAACCTGTTCGGCGCGGTGAGGAGCGTGATGTGCGTCGGCGCGACGCACATCCCGAAGCGCTGGGACGAGAATGGCAAGTCGTATGCGGCGACCGCCGACGACGCCGCATACGCGACGTTCGAGCTCGCGGACGGCGCGATCGCCCAGATCAACAGCTCGTGGTGCACGCGCGTGCGCCGCGACGACCTCGTCACGTTCCACGTCGACGGAACGCTTGGTTCCGCCGTCGCCGGCCTGACCGACTGCCGCATCCAGCCGCGCACTGCGACGCCGCGGCCGGTGTGGAACCCCGACGTGCCGCAGTCCATCGACTTCTTCGACACCTGGCAGCTCGTTCCTTCCAACCGTGCGTACGACAACGCGTTCAAGGTCGAATGGGAGCTGTTCCTGCGCCACGTCGTCGAGGGCGGATCGTTTCCCTGGAATCTGCTGGAAGGGGCGAAGGGCGTGCAGCTCGCCGAGCTCGGTCTCCAAAGCTGGCGGGAGCGGCGAATCGTCGACGTCCCCGCGCTTCCGATCTAGGCACGAGGCATGGCAACGCTGAACCTTCTGCGCACCGATGGCACGCTCGCGCCGTTCACGCCCCGCGCCGCCGTCGCTTGGCCCGTGCCTGCCGCCACGCCGCGCTGGAATCGCGTCGCGTTCGCGGCGGCGCATGTCGTGGCCGATCCGCGCGCCGTCATCGATCCGTGGCTGCAGACGGCCGTCGACTGGGACGCGACGCTCGCGTATCGCCGCCACTTGTGGTCACACGGCTTCGGCGTGGCCGAAGCGATGGACACGGCGCAGCGGGGCATGGGGCTCGACTGGCCGACGTCGCTCGAGCTCATCAAGCGCTCCGTGGCCGAGGCGCGGGGGATTCCGGGCGCCACCGTCTTTTCCGGTGCGGGGACGGACCACCTTCCGCCGGGCGCCGACCGCCCGCTCGATGAAATCGTCGCGGCCTACGAGAGGCAGTGCGCGGCGGTCGAGGCGGCCGGCGGCCGCATCATCCTGATGGCGAGTCGCGCGCTGGCGGCCTGCGCCCGCTCGCCCGACGATTACGCGCGCGTCTACGAACGCGTGCTGGCGCAGGTGCGCGCCCCGGTGATCCTGCACTGGCTGGGCGAGATGTTCGACCCAACGCTCGCCGGCTATTGGGTCGGCGCGGGCGGCCTCGCGAGCGACCCGGAGCACGCCCGCGCCACCGAGGTCTGCGCCGCGGTCATCCGTGCCAATGCGACGAAGATCGACGGCGTGAAGGTGTCGCTGCTCGATCAGGGCAAGGAGGTCGCGCTGCGCGCGCGCCTGCCGCACGGCGTGCGCATGTACACGGGCGACGACTTCAACTTCGCGGCGCTGATCGGCGGGGACGCGACCGGCCACTCCGACGCGCTGCTCGGAATCTTCGATGCGATCGCGCCTGCCGCATCGGCTGCGCTCACGGCGCTTTCGGCCGGCGACCGCGCACGGTTCGACGCGATTCTCGCGCCGACCGTGCCGCTGTCGCGTCACATCTTCGCGGCGCCGACGCGCTTTTACAAGACGGGCGTGGTGTTCCTCGCATGGCTCAACGACCATCAGGCGCACTTCACGATGGTCGGCGGACAGCAGAGCGCGCGCAGCCTCGTCCACCTGTCCGAGCTGTTCCGGCTCGCCGATGCCGCCGGATTGCTGCGCGACCCGGACCTCGCGACGGCGCGGATGCGTGCGTTCCTCGGCGTGAACGGCGTCCTCGACTGACCGCGCCATGAAGCTGACCGTACTCGACCCCGGACATTTTCACGCGGCGCTGCTGCAGAAGTCGATGGTTCCGGGCGTTGACGCGACGGTGCACGTCTACGCCGAGGAAGGTCCTGAACTCGCGGACTACCTGCAGAAAATTGCAAGCTTCAACGCGCGGCCCGAAGCCCCGACCGCGTGGCGAATGGAGGTCCATGCGGGCGCCGACTTCCTGGAACGGTTCAGCGCGGAGCGGGCCGGCGATGTCGTGGTCATCGCGGGCAACAACCGGCGGAAGGCGGAATTCATCGCCTCCGCGGTGGCCGCGGACATGAACGTTCTGGCCGACAAGCCGATGGCCATCGACGGCGCGGGCGTCGAATCGTTGCAACGAACGTTCGCCGACGCGGCAGTCCGCGGCGTGCTCCTGTGCGACATCATGACCGAACGGCACGAGATCACGACGATGCTGCAAAAGGCCATTTCGCGAATTCCCGCGGTGTTCGGCGAGCTGCTGCCGGGTTCCGAGCGCGAACCTGCGGTCGTCAAGGAAAGCGTGCACCACTTCTCGAAGCAGGTGTCCGGCGCGCCGGTCAACCGGCCCGCGTGGTTCTTCGACGTCGCGCAACAGGGCGATGGGCTCGTGGACATCACCACGCACCTCGTCGATCTCGTTCAGTGGGAGTGCTTTCCCGGCGCGATCCTGGATTTCGCGAGCGACATCCGGATCCTCGGGGCGAAGCGCTGGCCCACCGCGATCAGCCCGGCGCAGTTCGCGCAGGTGACGCAACTCGCGCGCTATCCCGGCTTCCTGGCGAAGGACGTTCAGCCGGATGGCGGCCTGCACGTGTACGCC
Source organism: uncultured beta proteobacterium (assembly GCA_963816925.1). Classification (GTDB taxonomy): domain Bacteria; phylum Pseudomonadota; class Gammaproteobacteria; order Burkholderiales; family Casimicrobiaceae; genus CAIWHR01. The sequence continues at coordinate 11,966 of CAWFMY010000041.1, forward strand.
AACGGGGAGATCGACTACGTCATCCGTGGCGTGCATGCGAAGGTATCCGTGCGCTGGGAATTCGAGGCGCCGGCAGGCGCCGGGGACACGCATTTTTCGGTCATGCGCGGCTCGAAGGCGAATCTGGTGATCCGGCAAGGCGCGACGGAAGGCCACCAGGCGACCCTGTACATCGAGCCGGCTGCGGGCATGGACGCGAAGGAATTTCCACGCGCGCTGGAACGCGCGCTCGCCGACGTGCGCGCTATGTATCCCGGCATTGACGCGATACGCATCGGAGAATCGTGGAAGGTGCTCATTCCGGCGTCCTTTCATGTCGGGCACGAGGCCCATTTCGCGCAGGTCGCCGAAGGATTTCTCGATGGCGTCGCCCAGGGGGCGCTCCCCGATTGGGAGGTTCCCGGAATGATCGCCAAGTACCTCACGACTACGGGAGCGCTCGAGATCGCGCTCGGCCAGTCGGCGCCGGGTCACTCATGAACGAACCCGACGGCGGGCTCCTTTCGCTCAACACCGCGACGGTGCGGGCGCAGTGGAAGCTGTCGCAGATCATCGACGGATGCGCCCGTCACGGAATCGCCGGCATCGCGCCCTGGCGGGACCAGGTCGCGGCCGCGGGATTGAAGGATTCGGCGACGCGCATTCGCGACGCCGGACTGACCGTCACCGGCTACTGCCGTGGCGGGATGTTTCCCGCCGTGGATCGCGACGGCCGGCGCGCCGCGCAGGACGACAATCAGCGGGCTGTCGACGACGCGCTCGCCCTCGGGGCGCAATGCCTGATCCTGGTCGTCGGCGGACTTCCGAAGAACCGCGACGGCAGGATCGAGTCGAAGGATCTCGCCGGTGCGCGCGAGATGGTGCGCGACGGCATCGGAGAGTTGCTCGGTTACGCGCGCGGCGCGGGGATGCCGCTCGCGATCGAGCCGCTGCATCCGATGTACGCGGCCGATCGCGCGTGCGTGAACACCATGGAGCACGCCAACGATCTGTGCGACGAGCTCGGGCCCGGGCTCGGCATCGCTGTCGACGCGTACCACGTCTGGTGGGATCCCCACCTCCGGCGCGAGATCACGCGTGCGGCGGGCAGCAGCCCCTCCCGGCTTCTCGCGTATCACATCTCCGACTGGCTGGTGCCGACCGCCGACCTCCTTACCGATCGCGGCATGATGGGGGACGGGGTCATCGACCTGCCGCTGCTCCGTTCATGGATGCACGACAGCGGGTACCGGGGCTTTCACGAAGTCGAGATTTTCTCCGCCAACAATTGGTGGAAGCGCGACCCCGATGAAGTGCTGGCGACGTGCAAGGTGCGGCACCGCGAGTGCAGCTGACGGGCAGTCGCGGCTCGTCAACGCGTGGGTCGAATGGGCGGCTTCTTGTTCGCGACAGGTGCCGTCGAAACGGGGACCGGCGCCACGGTGACCGGCTCGCGACAACTCAGGTCGGCGGCCTTCAGTTGCCGTGCGATGGCGTCTGCATCTTTGGCGCGACCTTCCTTCTGGGCGATCGACGCGGCGCCGCAGAGCGCATCCGTACGTCCATCGGACTCACCTCGAGCGCCCGGACGAAAGCGGCGCTCGCTTCCGGCAGGTGGCCGAGTTGCGCGTTCAAAGTCGCCGATCTGGACGAGGCTCGTCACGTCCCGCCCATTCAAGGGCCACGGCCCGCTCGTAGGCGGCAAGCGCCGCGACGGGCTGTCGCAGGGCCATGCCGATCTCGCCCAGCCGCTGCCAGGTTCGAAATTCTGCGGCGCGAGCTGCACGGCCTTGGCGGTGGCCTCCAGGGCTTCGTTGAACTGCCGCAGCTTCGCGTACCCCATGCCAAGCTCGTTCCAGGCGTCGGCGCTGTCGGGAATCTTGCGGGTCCATTCCACGCTGTACAGGACCAGGACGTTCCAGTTGCCGGCGGCCTTGAGGTCCGCCACCTTTTTCGCGAAATCGTCGTTCGATTCGTGCGCGCGTTCAGGACCTTTGTTCGCGGGTGCAGGTCCGGCTCCGACCTTCTGCGGGGCCGTGGCTCCGGGCGCCGCCGCAGAGGGCGACGGGCGCCGGCGGCTCACGCGCCAGGTCGCAACGCCAGGAACCCACGACGACGACGACGCATCCCAGTGCGCCGGCGATGACCAGGTTGCGCTTGGATCGCGGCGCAGGTTGGGCCGGCGCCTGAGGCAGG
>CAWFMY010000042.1:0-7625 GCA_963816925.1 uncultured beta proteobacterium
TGAACGGGACCTGGGCGTCGGCTAGTACCGCCGGCCATCCTTGTGCGCCTGGAACGCGCCGTTTTCGTCCTCGCACAACAGCAGGTCGTCGTCCGGATAGAACGCGTTGTCACCCGGCGCGCGGTCGCCGATCTCGAGATAGCGGACCGGCGCGGCGCTGCGGTTGATGAAGTGGTGACCATCCTTCGCGCCTGCGGGATAGCCGGCGCACATTCCGGCGGTCAGCACCTGCTCACCCGCATTGGTGACGAGGACGACCTCGCCGGAAAGCACGTAAATGAACTCGTCCTCCAGCGTGTGCCAATGCCGCAGCGCCGACTGCCCGCCCGGGCCCAGCGTGACGAGATTGACGCCGAATTTCGTGAGGCCGCACGCGTCGCCCAGCCTGCGCTTCGCCCGATCGCCCATGCGCGATCGGAAGGGTTCGGGGTAGCCCGAGCCGCGCTTTTCGGCGACGGTTTCCGGGTCGAGGGCGGGAAGTTTCAATATTGCCGGCATGACGGCGCATCCTTCGCTGAAGCACGAAAGACGCGCAGATTGCCCGTTTTTCGGGCAAATTTCCACCGCGCCATCTGCGAAGGCCCCCTTTGGGCAGCGAAGCCCGGGAGGCCCGCCATTCCGGCGGATTACCCGCCCTCGCGCAATCGGCGGCGCGCATGCCTATAATGATCGCCCGAACCCGCGCCGCCCCGGCGGCTCTTTTGCTGATGGAGGTAATGATGGCAGCAGAAAACGATAGCGCCCGCTCGAGACTCATCGACGATTTTTCCGCCGTGCTCAGTGAAGCCGAGGACATGCTGCGGCGCGCCGCGAGCGAAACGGGTGAAAAGGCCCGCGACCTGCGCTCGCAAGTCGAGGCGAAGCTGCTGACCGCGAAGCTGCGGCTGCAGGAACTCCAGGGCCAGGCGATCGACCAGGCCAAGGCCGGGGCCCGCGCGACCGACGACTACGTCCACGACAATCCGTGGCAAGCCATCGGTGTCGCCGCTGCCGTCGGGTTCCTCGTCGGGCTGGTCATCAGCCGGCGTTGAGCCATAGATGAGCGGTAGCAACCCCGGCGCTCCGCCGGGCGGGCTGCAGGATGCGCTGACGCGCCTCTCGGCAGCGGCGGTCGCGCTCGTCCGGACGCGCGCGGAAATCGCCGCGCTCGATTTCGACGAGGCCGGAAAGCTTGCGAAAGAGCGCGTCGCCCTGCTTGTCATCGGCCTCCTGTGCCTCGCCGTGGGCGTACTCGCGGCAACCGCGTTCGTCATCGTGTGTTTCTGGGACACGTACCGCCTAGAGGCAATCGGCGTCGTGACCGTCGCGTACCTGCTGGGCGGCGTCTTCGCGCTGTGGCGGTTCAACGTCCGGCAGCGCACCGATCCCAAGCCATTCGCCGCCACGATCGCCGAGCTCGAGCGCGACGTGCAGTGGATGGCGCGCCATAAGGGAAGCGAAAAGTGAGCCGCGCCGCGCACGAAGGCGCGGTCGCGGATCGCCGGGCGCTCCTCGCGACGCGGGCCGAGCTCGACCGGGCGCGCATGACACTCGCAATACACGAGGTGCGCTCGATCGTGGCCCCGCTGCCGGATCCTGCACGAGCCCGCGCCGTGCGTCCCATCGCCGCGCTGCTTGTCGGATTGATCGTCCCGGCGATCGGTATTTCGCGCCTCGGGCGCTGGATGCGCGTCGCCTCCTGGGCGCTCGTCGCATTGCGAACGGCGCGCAGCTGGCGCGCGGGGCGTTGACGCCTACAGCCCGAGCGCAGACCACAACGCATCGACGCGCGCCTTGACCGCGGCGTCCATCGCGATGGGCCTGCCCCACTCGCGCTGCGTTTCGCCGGGCCATTTGTTCGTCGCATCGATGCCCATCTTGCTGCCCACCCCCGCGACCGGCGACGCGAAGTCGAGGTAGTCGATCGGCGTCTGCGGCACGATCAGCGTGTCGCGGGCGGGGTCGACGCGCGTCGAGATCGCCCAGATCACTTCCTTCCAGTCGCGGATGGCGACATCGTCGTCGGTGACCACGATGAATTTCGTGTACATGAACTGGCGCAGGAAGCTCCAGACGCCGAACATCACGCGCTTTGCGTGCCCGGGGTACTGCTTTTTCATCGACACGACGGCCATCCGGTAGCTGCAGGCCTCCGGCGGGAGGTAGAAGTCCGCGATCTCCGGAAACTGCTTCTGCAGCAGCGGCACGAACACTTCGTTGAGCGCCACCCCGAGCATCGACGGCTCGTCGGGCGGCTTACCCGTGTACGTCGAGTGGTAGATCGGATCGCGGCGCATCGTGATTCGCTCGATCGTCAGCACCGGGAAGCGCTCGACCTCGTTGTAATAGCCGGTGTGATCGCCGAACGGCCCCTCGCGCGCGGTCTCGTAGCCGGTCGCGTCGTTGGGATCCGGCCGGATGAAGCCTTCGAGCACGATCTCTGCCGATGCCGGCACGTGCAGGCCATGCGACAGGCACTTGACGATCTCGGTCCGCGCGCCGCGCAGAAGGCCGGCGAACTGGTACTCGGACAACGTGTCCGGCACGGGCGTGACCGCGCCGAGAATCGTCGCCGGATCGGCGCCCAGCGCGACGGCGATCGGAAACGGTTCGCCCGGAGACATTTGCGCGTGCTCGCGGAAATCGAGCGCGCCGCCGCGCGTGTGCAACCAGCGCATGATCACCTTGTTGCGCCCGATCACCTGCTGCCGGTAGATGCCGAGGTTCTGCCGCGACTTGTGCGGCCCGCGCGTGACCGTGAGGCCCCACGTGATGAGCGGCGCGACGTCGTCCGGCCAGCACGTCTGCACCGGCAGCCGCGCGAGGTCGACGTCATCGCCTTCCCATACGATGTCCTGGCAGGGCGCCGACGACCGCTCCTTCGGCGCCATGTTCAGTACCTGCATGAACACGGGGCGCGTGTTCTGCCACGCGTCCTTCAGGCCTTTCGGCGGCTCCGGCTCCTTGAGGAACGCGAGCAGCTTGCCGATCTCGCGCAACGCGGCGACGGAGTCTTCTCCCATCCCGAGCGCTACGCGGCGCGGCGTGCCGAAGAGATTGCCCAGCACGGGAATGCGGTGCCCTTTCGGCTTCTCGAACAGCAGCGCCGGGCCACCGGCCTTGAGCACGCGATCGCAGATCTCGGTCATCTCGAGCCGCGGATCGACTTCGACCGCGATGCGCTTCAGCTCGCCTGCGTGCTCGAGCTGCGCGAGGAAGTCGCGGAGGTCGGCGTATTTCATGAGTCGCATTGTACCGATCGCCTCGATTGCCGTGATCGTGCAAACCTGTCTGTATTGGTATCGCGAGGCTCGCTGAGGCCGCCTCGGGTCGGCCATCCCTCCCCTCGACACGCGTGGCGCTGCGGCGCATAGTTCCTCGCAGCGCGCCGATCGGTTGCGCGGCGACGCCGGAGTTCAACTTCCAAGGGGCTCACATGCGTCACATATTTGTCTTGACCTTTCGATCGCTGCGGCTCGCGCTCTCGGCGTTTGCGCTTCTCGGAGCGGGGGTGCCGGTTCAAGCCGATGTCATCACGGACTGGAACCAGAAGGCGATCCCGATCGTCACCGCCTACAGCCTGAGCGCGCCGGCCTATCGCGACATGGCGATCGTGCAGATCGCCATGTTCGATTGCATCAACACGATCGAGCCGCGCTACGAGCCGTACAAGACCAAGTTCGACGCAGATCCGACGGCGTCGAAGGACGCGTGCGCCGCGGTTGCCGCGGCTCGTGTCCTGGCAAAGCTGCATCCGGATTCGGCGCCGAAGATAGATCCGGAGCTCACGCAGTACCTCGGCAGGATTCCGGACGGTCCGCCAAAAACTGCGGGCGTTGCCTTGGGCGAGAAGGTGGCGGAAAGCGTCTACGCGATGCGAGCCAACGACGGAGCCGACAAGCCCGACAGCTATCGCCCCAGAACCACTCCGGGACGCTACGTTCCAACCGCCCCGACGGTTGCGCCGATGTGGGGAGGAGTGGCCCCATTCGTCATGTCGAGCGGGGCGCAGATGCGGCCCGGCCCTCCGGTGGCGCTGACCAGCGCCGAGTGGGCAGACAACTACAACGAAATCAAGGAAATCGGCAGCAAGAACAGCACCAAGCGCAGCGCCGCGCAGACCGAAACGGGACGCTTGTGGCTCTACACCGGCCCCGCGACCTTTTACCCGCTGGCCGCGCAGCTTTCCGCCGCCAAGGGTCTTAACGTCAACGAAAACGCGCGCCTGTTCGCGTTACTCGCGCTCGCCACGGCGGACGCGATGGTCGCCATCTTCGACGCGAAGTATTACTACGAATTCTGGCGTCCGGTCACGGCGATTCGCAACGGCGACGAAGACGGCAACCCGGCGACCGAGCGCGACGCCACGTGGGAACCGCTCGGACCGACGCCGATGCACCCTGAATATCCCTGCGCGCATTGCATCGTGGCGGGCTCGGCGGGGACCGTGCTGCTGGCTGTCTTCGGCGCGGGAGCGCTTCCCGAATTCACGCTTAGCACCCCCACGGCGCCCGGCGTCACCCACCGCTGGACGCGCATCCAGGACTATATTGAGGAGCCGTCGAATGCCCGGATCTGGTCGGGAATCCACTACCGGTTTTCCACCGTAGTGGGAGCCGACATGGGCCGGAAAATCGGCGAGCTCACCGTGCAGAACTACTTGCGGCCGGTGAAGTAGCGCAAGAATGCGGGCCTGATCAATACTCACTGGCGGGAGAACGTTCGCTCAACCGCGTAACGCTTCCTGGCGTACTCGCGATTCGAGAACAACCCGACGACCGTCCCATCTTCGGTCAAATCGATCTTCGCCGCCGACGGTTCCTTGGGGAGCCCCGGCATCGTCATCACGTCGCGGCAGACCATCACGACGAACTCGGCGCCGGCGGCACGCCGGTAGAATGAGGCATGGCTTCCGGCGCCGCCATCACTGTCGATTCGCGATTCGCACGAGCGCGCCGGATCATCTTCGTCATCGTGCTGGCGAGCTACGTCCTGTCGTTCGTCCACCGCGTTGCGCCGGCGGCGCTCGCGGGCGAACTGACGCGTGCGTTCGCGATCAACGGCGCGGTACTCGGCACACTGGCGGCGACGTATTTCTACGTCTATACGCTGTTGCAGATTCCGGTCGGCGTGCTGGCCGACACGCTCGGGCCGCGCCGGATCCTCACCGCCGGCTCGCTGATCGCCGGGATCGGCTCGCTCGCGTTCGCGCTGGCGCCGACATGGGAGATCGCGGCCGTCGGCCGCACGCTGGTCGGCATCGGTGTATCGGTCGCCTTCATCGCGCTGCTCAAGGTAAGCGCCGTCTGGTTTCCGGCGAACCGGTTCGCCACACTGAACGGCGTCACGCTGTTCGCCGGCAACCTGGGCGCGGTGGTCGCGGGCGCGCCGCTGGCATGGCTCGTCACCCAAACTTCGTGGCGCGCGATCTTCGTCGCGCTCGCCATGCTGTCGACCGCGCTCTCCGTCGCGACATGGTTGCGCGTCCGCGATCGTCCGGAGGAGCTGGGGTTCGCGCCGCTGCCGACAGCGGGCGCCACGGGCGACAAGCCGAATGCGCACTGGGTACATGCGCTCGGCCGCGTGCTCGCCAATCCGGCGACGTGGCCCGGCTTTTTCGTCAATGTCGGAATCGGCGGCAGCTACCTCGCGTTCGCCGGACTGTGGGCGGTTCCGTATCTGGTCGACACGCACGGGATGTCCCAGGTCGTGGCCGCGCAGCATGGAAGCGTCCTGCTGCTCGGCGCCGCGTTCGGCGCGCTTGTCATCGGCGTCGTTTCCGATCGCCTAGGCAGCCGCCGTGGCGTGATGCGCGTCTGCACCTTTCTGTATGCGCTTTCCTGGTTGCCCTGGCTCCTGCACGCGCGCTGGCCGCTCGCCGCCACGCTCGGATGGTTCTTTCTGATGGGACTGCTGATTCCTGGCTTCACGCTCGCATGGACCGTCGCGAAGGAAGTGAACCGTCCCGAGCACTCCGGCATCGCGACGTCCGTCGTCAACGTCGGCATCTTCCTCGGCACCGGGATCCTGCAGCCGCTGGTCGGCTGGGTGCTCGATCGCGGGCGCGCGGCAGGCGATATGCCGGGCGCGTGGGACAGCGCCATCATGCTTCTTGCCGGCGCGGCGGCGTTCGGGGCACTGATGACGCTCATCGTGCGCGGAAAATGAGCGCATCGACGCCAGAAAAGTGCGAAAACCGATAGGTTCGACATAGACTTGCCCTATGGCCAAGTCTTCCGCGCGGTCGCCCCCCGTTAGAATCGACGAAGACCGGAGCCGACCGGTTTCAGTCGAATGCGTACGGAGGCAGACATGAGCATTTGCGTCGCATATCGAATCTTCTCAACGATCGGGCTCGCAGCCGCGCTCCTGCTTGCGGGTTGCGGGGGTGGCGGGTCCTCGGGAACGGCTCCGCCGCCGCCGGGCTCGCTCGATCCGAGTTTCGGCAACGCCGGCACGGTCATCAACCCGAAAGCGTCCGGCGGGAATGGCATTGCGCTGCAGCCCGACGGCAAGATCGTCGTCGCCGCGGGCAAATGGTTGATTCGGTACGATCGTGATGGAGTTCTGGACGCGACATTCGGCACTGGAGGACTTGCCAGCACGGCGCCGGACGGCATTGGATTCGTCGCCGGGGATGTTGCATTGCAGCCAGACGGCAAGATCGTAGCAACCGGAAGGTTCATCGGCAACCCTTACGGCGGTTGGCGCTGCGCGTTGGCACGCTACGCGATCGACGGTGCGATTGACCGCACGTTTGGGAACAGTGGATTGCTCGTGTGGAACCCCACGGGCGACATTAGCGATTGCACAGGCCTCGCGACCCAACTGGATGGCAGCATTATCCTGGGCACTCGCGATGGACCCTATAACTTAGGCCTCGGCGCAATTGCAAGGTTCCGTGCAGACGGAACTCTCGATACGACGTTTGGTACCAATGGAGTTGCTCCGGGCAGCGGGACGATTGCTATCCAGCCCGACGGGAAGATTTTCGCCGCAATTATCTTGCGCGGCCATGGCTTCGACGAATGCGCGGTCACGCGAGTCGATGCCGGCGGCGTCACCGATACTGCATTCGGCGACGGCGGACATGTGGCATTGAAGGGGCCGTTCGATGAGCAAGCCCCTTTCGTCTCCGCCTTGGCACTTGGGCCCGACGGCAAGATCGTCGTGTTGTGCCGTGGCAGCGTGGCCCGGTTCCTCGAGAACGGGGCGCCCGATTCCCGATTTGGCGGCGGCGGTGTCGTAACTGGCTTGCCTGGTGTCGCGCTTGCCGTGCAATCGAACGGCAAGATCGTGGTCGCGGGAGGCGACGGCAACAGCTATCCACAGAAAGGTTTCGCACTGTGGCGGCTCGGAACGGGTGGACAGCACGACACTGAATTCGGCAACTCCGGCACCGTCGTCACGCCGCTGCTTGGCGATGGAGACGCCGTCAACCTTGCGATTCAGCCGGACGGTCGGATTGTTGCTTCGGGATCGACCGCTCCTCCCGGCGGAGTGCCTGAAACCCGGCAGGCAGCGTTGGCACGCTATTTCGGAGACTAGTTTCAGCTGCGGCCAACTTCTCGGCGCGCGCTAGAACAACCCGACCACCTTTCCGTCGTCGTCGAGATCGATCTTCGCGGCCGACGGCTCTTTGGGCA
>CAWFMY010000043.1:0-40378 GCA_963816925.1 uncultured beta proteobacterium
AAAAAGCTTCAACCGAATGAATACCTTGTCGCATCGCTTGTGCGTGGCTCCGATGATGGACTGGACCGATCGGCACTGCCGGTACTTCCTGCGCCTCATCAGCCGGCGCGCGCGCCTGTACACCGAGATGATCACGAGCGCCGCGCTCGTGCACGGCGATATCCCGCATCACCTCGACTTCGATCCCGCCGAGCATCCGCTCGCGCTGCAGCTGGGCGGCAGCGATCCGGCGGTGCTTGCGCACGGCGCGAAGATGGGAGAGCGCTGGGGCTACGACGAGATCAACCTCAACTGCGGCTGCCCGTCCGAGCGCGTGCAGAAAGGCAGCTATGGCGCGTGCCTCATGGCGGAGCCGGCGCTCGTCGGCGAATGTGTTGCGGCGATGCGCGACGCGGTCGCGGTTCCGATCACCGTCAAGCACCGGATCGGGCTCGATCACGGCGAGGATTACGGCTTCGTCCGCGATTTCGTCGGCACGGTGGCGAGAGCCGGGTGCGACGTGTTCATCGTGCACGCACGCAACGCGGTGCTGAAGGGCCTTTCACCAAAGGAGAATCGTGAGGTCCCGCCCTTGCGGCACGATGTCGTGCATCAGCTGAAGCGGGATTTTCCGGCGCTGACCATCGTCGGCAACGGCGGGCTCGGTGACTGGGACGCGATCGAGCGGGAGCTCGGCGCAGTCGACGGCGTGATGCTGGGGCGCGTCGCCTATCACGATCCGTGGCTGCTCGCCGAGGCCGACGCGCGTGTCTTCGACGATACGGGAGCGATGCATTCGCGCGCCGAGATCATTCACGCGCTGGTTCCCTATGCGGAGACGCAACTTGCGCGTGGCGTGCTGCTGCGCGCGATCACGCGGCACGTGCTCGGCCTTTATCATGGCTGCCCGGGCGGACGCCATTTCCGGCGGATTCTGTCGGATGCGGCCAAGCTCCGCGACGCGGGGCCGGGACTCTTTCTCGAGGCGTTGGCGGCGGTGGAGCCGGTCGCCGCCGCGGCGTGAGCGCGGATCCTTTCCGCTAGGCGCGTGCGGGCAGCTCGTCCGCGACGTACTGGCGGACGATGCCGTCGAAGTCGGCGTCGCCCGTCATGCCGAGCGAGCGCCCGAATACGGTGTCGAAATTGACCGGCCACGTCTGCACGATGCGGTCGATGGCGGGATCGTGTCGCCACACGACGCGATCGGCGACGGCGTCGCCCGCCACTCGACGCAGCGCATCGATCATGCCGGTGACGGGAATCGAGATGCCGGGGACGTTGATGCTGCGCGTATGCGCGAAGGCCGCGGCCGGCGCCTCGTGGGCGACGATCATGTTGGCGATGACGGCGCGCGGCGAAAGGAGCCACATCCGGGTTTCGCGACTCACCGGGCAGATCGCCTCGACGCCGTTCAACGGCTCGCGCAGGATCCCGCTCGCGAACGACGACGCGGCCTTGTTCGCCTTGCCGGGACGCACGCTGATCGTCGGCAGGCGCAGGCTGCGGCCGTCGATGAAGCCCTTGCGCGTGAAATCGTAGACCAGGAATTCGCCGACGGCTTTCTGATTGCCGTACGACGATTGCGGCCACAGCGCCTGGCTGTCGGGAATGGGGTCGGGCAGTGGGCCGCCAAAGACTGCGCACGAGCTCGTGAAGACGAATTTCGGCGGCGTGGGCAGGCTGCGGCAGCGCTCGAGCAGCAACCGCGTGGCATCGACGTTGACGCGCCAGCCGAGGTCGAAGTTGGTTTCGGCTTCGCCACTCACCACGGCGGCAAGGTGGAACACGGTGTCGGCGCCGCCCTTGATCGCCACGTCGACGAGCGCCGGGTCGGCGAGGTCGCCGGCGAGGACCTGCACGCGAGCGTCCGCGTCGACGGGTGCGGCGACGACGTCGACGAGCGTGATGCGCTCGATGGACCGCTTGGCACCTAGCGCATCGGTAAGCGTGCCGCGGGCAAGCAGCGCGGCCGCGAGCTTGCGGCCGAGGAATCCGGCACCGCCGGTGATTACGATGCGCATGGCTTGATGTCCCTGGCAATTCGACCGCAGTATCATAACCGGCCCGCCGCGCGGCCACCCCGGCTTGCGCGGACATCCCCGAGGAGGTCCCCATGCCGCGTCCCGTGCACTTCGAGATCCATGCCGACAATCCGGAGCGGGCCATCACGTTCTATCGCTCGCTGTTCGAATGGAAATTCGAGAAATGGGGCAACGAGCCCTATTGGGTGGTGACGACCGGCGCGAAAGGCACGCCGGGCATCGACGGTGGACTCATGCAGCGCCGCGGGCCGGGCCCGGCCGACATGCAGCCCGTCAACGCGTTCGTCTGCACCGTCGACGTGAGCGACGTCGACGCCTACCTGAAGCGCATTCCCGAGCTGGGCGGCTCGATCGCGCTGCCGAAAATGCCGGTCCCGACCATCGGCTGGCTGGGGTATGGGAAGGACACCGAAGGCAACCTCTTCGGGGTCATCCAGTTCGATCCAAACGCGAAAATGTAAAGGTGGCGTCGGGCCCGACGTTTTCGCAGGACCCCATCGACGCCGGACGTACAATGGGAAGGATGACCATTTCCGTACCGCCGCGCCTGACGATCGCGACGCGCGAGTCCGCGCTCGCAATGTGGCAGGCCGAGCACATCCGGGCGCGTCTTGCCGCGCTTCACCCCGGATGCGACGTGCGCATCCTCGGAATGACGACGCGAGGCGATCAGATTCTCGACCGGCCGCTCGCCGACATCGGCGGCAAAGGGCTTTTCATCAAGGAGCTCGAGGTCGCGATGGCCGACGGCCGCGCGGATCTCGCCGTCCATTCGCTGAAGGACGTGCCGATGGAGATGCCGGAGGGATTCGCGCTGGCCGCGATCGGCGCACGCGAGGATCCGCGCGATGCCCTCGTGTCGAATCATTATCTCGACCTCGCCGGCTTGCCCGGTGGCGCCCGCTTGGGCACGTCGAGCCTGCGGCGCGAAGCGCAGCTGCGCGAGCGCGACCCGCTGCTTTCGATGCAGCCGCTGCGCGGCAATGTCAACACGCGGCTGCGCAAGCTCGACGAAGGCCAATACGACGCGATCATCCTCGCGGCTGCCGGATTGAAGCGGCTCGGATTCGCGAGCCGGATTGCTTCGCTGCTCGATCCGGAGGAAATGCTTCCCGCGGCGGGGCAGGGCGCCCTCGCCGTCGAGTGCCGCGCCGACCGCGCCGATGTCATGGCCGCGCTCGCGCCGCTTGCCGATCGCGAGACGACGCTCGCGACGACCGCCGAACGCGCCTTCGCGCGCATGCTGTCGGGAAGCTGCCACACGCCGCTCGCCGCGCACGCCGTGTTCCGCCACGGCGAACTGTGGCTTCGCGGCCTCGTCGCGAGCCCGGACGGCGCCGAAGTGATGCGCGGGGACAAGAGCGCCGCGGTTGCGGACGTCGCGGCGGCCGAAGCGCTCGGCCAGGCGCTCGGCGGCGAGTTCCTCGCGCGCGGCGCGGCGCGGTTGATTGCCTAGGGGCCGGCCCTGGCGTCGAAGCCCGGTCCGCTCGCGGACATCGGCATCCTGGTGACGCGTCCCGCGCGTCAGGCAGGCGCGTTCGCGCAGAAGATCGCCGCGCTCGGCGCGACGCCGGTCATCTTCCCCGCGATCGCCATCCTTCCGCCCGCGGATTCCGCGCCGCTCGCGCGTGCGCACGCCGCGCTCGGCAACTATGATTTCGCGGTGTTCGTCTCCGCCAATGCGGTCGAATACGGCGCGCCCGACGCGCGCCAATGGCCGCCTGCGCTCGCCACGTTCGCGCCGGGCCCGGGCACGGCGGAAGCGCTCGCCGCGGTCGGCATCCAAGGCACGCGCGTTCCGGTGACGACGTTCGACAGCGAGGGGTTGCTTGCATTGCCCGAATTCGCCGCTCCGCGCGGCAAGCACGTCGTGATCTTCCGCGGCGACGGTGGGCGCGAACTCCTCGGCGACACGCTGCGCGCGCGAGGCGCCATGGTCGATTTCGTCGCCTGCTACCGGCGCGGTGCGCCGGCCGGCGGTGCGCGGGGACTGGACGAGGCGTTCCTGGCGGGTCGCATCGACGCGGTGACGATCACGTCCACCGAGGGTCTCGACAACCTGTGGGCACTGGCCGACGAGGCATCGCGTGCCACGTGGCGCGCGCGGACCACCTTCGTCCCGCATCCGCGGATCGCCGAACACGCGCGCGGCCTCGGGCTCGCCGTCTTCGAAACGGCCGGCGGCGACGCGGGGCTCGTTGCCGGATTGGTAGAATGGGCCGCCACTATCCCGAGAAAGCACTGAACGCCATGCCGCACGCCGACATCATCGTCACCGCCCCGCTGCCGCCGTTCCTCTACGACCCGCTGAAAGCGGATTTCCACTGCCACGATTACGTGCAGGCCACCGACAAGTCCGCGTTCCTCGCCGGGTGCGGCGCGTCGATCCGGGGCCTCGTCCAGGGCGGCGGAACGGTCACGCCCACGACGCTGCTCGACGCGTTGCCCGCGCTCGAGATCATCTCGGTGTTCGGCGTCGGCTACGACGGCGTGCCGGTCGATTATTGCCGGTCGCGCGACATCAAGGTGACGAACACGCCGGACGTGCTCACCGACGACGTCGCCGACGTCGCGGTCGGCCTGGTCCTGATGACGGGCCGCGGGTTCGTGCGCGCGAACCGCTTCGTGCACGCGGGCGATTGGCAGAAGCGCGGTGCGGAGCTCGCGACGAAGCTCGCCGGCAAGACGGCCGGCATCCTGGGCCTCGGCCGCATCGGCAAGGCGATAGCGCAGCGCCTCTCCGCGATGGGGATGAATATCGCCTACACCGGGCGCAAGCCGCAAGACGTTCCGTACCGCTTCGTTCCGGACCTCAAGGGACTCGCCGCGGCGGCCGATTTCCTGGTCGTCGCGTGCCCCGGCGGATCCGAGACGAAGAACATCGTCAACGCCGAAGTGCTCGCGTCGCTGGGAACGAAGGGCACGCTCGTCAACATCGCACGCGGCTCGATCGTCGACGAACCCGCGCTCGTCAGTGCCCTGCAGGAAGGGGTCATCAAGGCCGCGGGGCTCGACGTGTTCGCCGACGAGCCGAACATACCGCCCGCGCTTCTCGCCATGGAAAACGTCGTGCTGCTGCCGCACGTCGGCAGCGCGACGCGCGAAACGCGCCGGGCGATGGGTGACCTCTGCAAGGCGAACCTCGACGCGTGGTTCGCGGGCAAGCCGCTGCCGACGCTGATTCCCGAACTGCGCTGACGCCGGCAGGGGAAGATCGCCGCGGCGGCCGGGGGTCGCGGCACCACTGCGCGGACGCGCGCTCCAAGCGGCGGTCCAGTTGAGGCAAGGACCGTCCGGACGCCGAATTCCCGCCCGCGTGAGAGGGGCGGCCTCACGAATATACGATATGATAGTAGGGGTATGACTCTGCCCCTGCCGCAGTCGGCGCCAAAGTCCGGGGCGCGACTGGTGGACATCCGTGCGCACCCGCCGACCGCCGAGGCGCGCGTGCTGCTTTCTGAATGCTATGCACTTTTCGAGGCGAGGCTCCGCGAAGACGCCCAGTCGACACTGGAGCTGGCCGGAGACTTGTTCGAGAACGATGACAACGTCGTTCCGAAGGATGTCACCGACTTTTTGAACCGCAGGCCCGAGTGGCTCGCCCAGTTTCCCGTGACGCTCAAAGGACTGTTCGAGCGTCGCGTTGCCGGCACGTTGCGCAGAGGCCGCCGCCCCGACGCCGACATCTCGCTTGCGTCGCTGAAGGTGCTCACCGCGTACGACCACGAGAAGCAGGCGGCGTTGGCGGCGGCGACGGCGTTCCTCGGTGGCTTCACCCGCCGCGAGCGCGCGGCACTCGATCTGCGGATCGACGAACTGCTGATCGTCGAGCCCCCCGGTGCGACCGACAACCCGTTCGGGATTCCGTACATCGTCGATGCACTTGGCGTCACATCGCGCGCGGTGTATCCGAATCCCCGGGTCTGGCGCCCCTTGCTCGAGCGCCTCCTGATCGACGTCAGAACCGGCATCAACAAGCTCTACATGAGCATCAACCGCCACCTCGCCGATCGCGGCGTGCTGCCAGAGATCCAGGCCGCCCTCCGCGCGCGGAGCACGCTGCGTCCGCGCGACGACCGCGACCTGTTCGGAACGTTTGCGCACATGCTGGGACAGGGTCAGCCGGGGCTCGGCATCGACGTTGCCGTCCCCGAGATCGCGCCGGGTGTCGTGACGAAGCCGCCGCTCGAATTCGCCGACTTCGCCGCAAAATCGCCCGCAACGGAGGTGCCGGCGCCGAGACTTCGCGATGCCGGTGACACGGGGGGTGCGGGACAGTCGTTGATGGACGACGACACGATCATGACGGGTCTTGCCGCGCTTGCCGAAGCCGCCGCGCGGCTCGAAGACATGGCGCCCGGCGGAGGCAACGGAGGATGTCGGCGACGACGAAGGGCTGCCGCAAGTCGAATCGCTGATGGCGTTGGGTCCGTCGACGCCGCTCTTTGCCACGCTCGCACATTGGCAGAAGCTCGACCTCGCCACCGCGCTCACCGAAGCCGTTGGTCGAGCGAATGAGGGCGACGCGCGAGGCGTCGTGGTGCCGTACAACCTGATTCCGCATATCCGCGCGGCCATCGCCGGCCACATCAAGACGCCGGAAGACGGCATCACGATGGACGTGATCGCGCTCCTTTTCGATTACGTTTTCCGCGACGAGTCGATCTCCGATTCCGCGCGGGAGTTGTTCGCGCGCCTGCAGGTGCCGATCGTCAAGGCGGCGCTGATCGACCGAAAGTTCTTCCACGACCGGCATCATCCGACGCGCGTATTCCTCGACCGGCTCGCCGACGCCGCGATCGGCACGACGCACCACGACGAATACCGGGCGAATTTCGTCGTCATGGCGCAGGAGGTGATCGACGATGTCTGCACGCATTTCGACGTCGACGTCGAGATCTTCCGGGCGGCGGGGGTTCGGATCGCGGCGTTTTCCGAACAGGAGCGGCGCAAGTCCGAGTCGACCGCCGTAGAGCGTATCGCTTCGGTGAACGCCGCGGAAGAAGGCGAAGCCGATCGCGCGCAGGTGATCGCGGAAGTCCGCGATCGCCTCACGGGACTCGACCTGCCGTTCGAAATCCGGTCGTTCGTCGATACGATCTGGGCGAGTCACCTCACCGATCTGCGCCGTCGCGAAGGCGCCGAAGGGGACGCGGCGAAGGCGGCGTTCGCGACGCTGGACGATCTCCTTTGGAGCATCGCGGTAAAGGAGCGCGCAAACCAGAAGAAGCGCCTCGCGAAGATGGTGCCCGGCCTGATCGGCGCATTGCGCAAGGGTTGCGTCGCCCAGGCAGTGCCGGCCGAGAGAACAAAGACGTTCCTCGATTCCGTCTACGAGTTGCACATGGCCGCGATCAAGCCGTCCGACCCGAGCGAGGCCGCGCCGTCGGTGGTCCCGGCAGCGCCGATCCTCAATGTCTACGATTACGTCAACGAAATGGTCGTCGGAACGTGGCTCACGTTCCTGGGCGACGCCGAGCCCATGGACTCTCGCCTCACCTACGTCAGCCCGAAGCGGACCAAGTATGTATTTACCGGACGGTATTTCTCCGGCGCCCAGACCTTTACGCCCGAAGAACTCGCCTATCAGCTGGGCAGCGGCCGGGCGCGCGTGCTCGTCGAGCCCGTGCCGCTTTGGGATCGCGCGGTCAGCGCGGCGCTCGACGCACTCGCCGCGCAGAATCCGGCCGCGGCACGGGCGAAACAGGATCCGACGCACCTTCCGGCATAGCGGCTCGCGCTACCCGCGCATGGGGGCCCCTCTCCGCGGCTAGTCGTCCGGCGTCATCGGCGCCGGCGGGGGCTTCGGCGACCACAGCACGGCGACCATCGCGGCTACGACAAGCGCCAGCGCGATCCACTCGCTTGGACCCGGACGCTCGCCGAGCAGCAGCATGCCGGAGAACACGCCGACGATCGGCACCGGCAGCGACGACATCGACGACACCGCGACCGGAAGCGTGCGTGCGAGCGTGTACCACGCCCAGTGCGCGAGCGTGCCCGCGAGGAAGACGTTGTAGAGAAGCGCGAACCAGCCCGTGGCGGACGGCATCGTGAGCGGCGCCGGGTCGAATAGCGGCGCGAGGATCGCGAGCGGCGCCCATCCGGCCAGCATCATCCAGCCCTGACAGGGTGTTTTGCGGCAATGGCAGATGCCACTTGCGCAGCAGCACCGTGCCGAGCGCCCAGCCTATCGCGGCGCCGAGAATCAGCAGGGCCGCCGTCGGCGCGCGCTGGAAATGCCGGATGTCGTCGCCGAGCAGCAGCGCCATCCCGAGCATGCCGAGCGCCATGCCGGCGATCCGCCGCCGCCCCAGGGGTTCGGAGAGCAGCACGAGCGAAAACAATACGCTCCACACCGGCATCGTGAACGCGAGGATCGCGCTGCGTCCCGCCGGCAACTGACGTACTCCGAACAGCAGGAGTCCGTTCCAGATGGCGATGTTGCACAGCGCCAGCACGGCAACCTTGCCCCAAAGCGCGCGCGGAATGCGCAGTGAATTGCCGGACAGGTGCGCGACCACGAGCATGCCGAGCGCCGCGAAAAGGAGCGTGAATGCGCGGAACGTGAGCGGCGCAATCTCGGTGACGCCCATCTTGAGAATGGGCCAGTTGCATCCCCAGATCAGGGTGAGCACCGCGACGGGGACGAGCGCCGCCGCGGTGATCCGCGATGGGGCCGGCGCGTTGCCGCCGGCGGATGAACTCACGTGCCTGTCACCGCGGCGGCGCACGGGAAGCGCTTCCCCGTACTTGCTCTGGTGCAACTCGCGCGCCTGCGTCACCCAGCCGTCGCGGCGGATGCGCCCGGGAAACTCGTGCAGCTTCGCGTCGAACTCGTCGATGTCGCGCTCGGACCAGTGCGCAACCTGCCGGAACGTGGTGACGCCGAGCTGGTGCAGCATCCGCTCGAGCACGGGACCGACGCCCACGATCATCTTGAGGTCGTCCGGCGCGCCCGGACCCATCAACGGCGACGGCGCATTGTTCTCGATGTCGACGATGAGGTTTCGATAGCGCGTGATGTCCGCGCGCGCCTTCGTGAGATCGTCGACCAGCTGCTGCCGCGCGCTGTCCTGCGTGCCCGGCAACGCGGGGGGCGGCGTGGCCACGGCGCGCCGTTGCGAGCGACCGATCGCGATGCCGATCGCAAATGCCGCGACGACAGCGACGAGAATGAGAATTGAAGTCACGCGGCGCCTCCCGTGTCATTGTAGCCCCGACGTCGGAGAGCGGCCAAACCTTTCGAGCCGGGTCTCGCCGCCCCTGCTAGAATCGATATCCCGACGACGCACTTATTTCATGTCCGAAGCTGACGACCGCGTGATCCCTCCCGTCCCTGTCCCCGAGGCCGGCGACGCCGGCGTGGCGCGACCCGTTTCGGTGCCGCCCGCCCGGTGGAAAACGTCTGCTCGCCGTCGTCGCGCTGCTCGCGATCGGCGTCGGCGCTGCCGCGTGGCTCGACGGGCGCCGCACGCAACACGACTTGCGTAACGAAGTCGCGCAGCGGCTCACCGCCGTCGAGGCCACGACACAGGCGACCGGCAAGGCGCAAACCGATCTCGCCACCGAGCTCCGCGACGCGCAGGCGCGAACCACGCTGCTCGAGACCAGGATCGCCGAATCCCAGGCGCAGCAGGCGGCGCTCGAGGCGCTCTATCGTGACCTGGCGCCATCGCGCGACGAAATCGCGCTCTCCGAAATCGAGCAGGTTTTGCTGATCGCGAGCCAGCAGCTGCAACTCGCCGGCAACGTGTCGTCGGCGCTGACGGCGCTGCAACTCGCGGATGCCAAGCTGCAGCGCCTCGACCGCCCGCAATTCGTTCCGTTGCGCCGCGCGTTTTCGCGCGACATGGATCAATTGAGGGCCGTTCCTTTCGTCGACGTGACCGGGCTCAGCCTCAAGCTCGACCAGGCGATCGGCGCTGTCGGAACGCTGCCGTTTGCGATGGACGAGCGTTTATCGGCACCCGTCGCGGAAGTCCCGTCGGCCGCCAAGGATCCGGCGTGGCAGCGCTTCCTGCGCGACGCGTGGAGCGACGTGAAGCAGCTGGTGCGGATCGAGTCCTCGGATCGTCCCGCGGCGCCGCTGCTCCCGCCGTCGCAGCAGTATTTCCTGCGCGAAAATCTCCGCCTGCGGCTCCTGTCCGCGCGTATCGCGCTCGTCAGCCATGACGACG
Organism: uncultured beta proteobacterium; assembly: GCA_963816925.1. GTDB lineage: Bacteria > Pseudomonadota > Gammaproteobacteria > Burkholderiales > Casimicrobiaceae > CAIWHR01. Next base: position 10,202 of record CAWFMY010000043.1, read on the forward strand.
CGAGCTTCAGGTCCGACATCGCGGCGGCGACGGCGTGGGTCGGGCAGTATTTCGACACGCGCACGAAGCCCGTGCAGGCGCTGCAAGCGACGCTGAAGCAGCTCGCCGCGACGTCGCTCACGGGCGAGATGCCCGATCTTTCGCGCAGCCTCGAGGCGCTGCGCGTGTTGCGGCTGTCGCAGGACCGCGCACCCGGACGTACCGCCGGTCCGCCTCCGGCGCGCTGACGCTCCCGCCGTGCGAATCCTGTTCTGGTTCCTGCTGCTCGCCGCCGCGGCGGTGGGCGTGGCGCTCGCCGCGAAGGTCATCAACGGCTACGCGCTGTTCGTCGCGCCGCCGTATCGGATCGAGCTGTCGCTCAACCTGTTCCTGCTGCTGCTGATCGGCGGATTCGCGGGGGGATACCTGCTGCTGCGCCTCGTCTCGCGCACGGTCAGGCTGCCGCAGGACGTGCAGGCGCTGCGCCGCCGGCAGCGCGAAAGCCGCGCACGCGCGAAGCTCGACTCCGCGGTCGTCGCATTGCTCGAGGGACGATACGGCAAGGCGCGCCAGTTCGCGGAGGAAGCCCTCGACATTCCCGGCGCGCCCGGATTCGCGGCGCTCGTGGCGGCGCGTGCGGCGCTCGACACCCGCGACTTCGCGACCGCCGAAACGCATCTCACCGGCAGCGCAGTGCAGGCGGGGAGCCTCGCGGTGCCGCGCCTGATGCTGGACGCCGAGATGAAACTGGAGCAGGGGCGCCCGCTCGATGCGCTCTCGACGCTGCAGGCACTGAAAAAGGAGGCAGGTTCGCACACGGCGGCGCTTCGACTCGAGCTGCGCGCGCTCCAGGGCGCGGGGCGGTACGCCGAGATTCCCGCGCTCGTCGACCAGCTCGTGCGGCGCAAGGTGTACGGCGTGCAGGAGGGAGACTATCTGCGTGCCGCGGCGCACGCGGAAGAACTCGGGTCCCGTTCGCACGATCCCGCGGGCCTGCGCACCTACTGGAGCAAACTTACCGACGCCGAGCAGCGCCTGCCGCGAGTTGCCCGCGCCGCAGCGAAGAGCTACCTCGTGCTTGGCGGCGACCGCGAGGCGGCGGACATTCTTGCGCGCTGCCTCGAGCGGCAGTGGGAACCCGATCTCGTGACGCTCTTCGGCGAATGCCGGGCGCCGGATCCCACGAAGCAGCTGGCCGATGCCGAGCGCTGGCTCGCGACACACGACCACGACGCGCTTTTGCTGCGGGCGCTCGGGACACTATGCGTGCGCGCGCAGCTGTGGGGCAAGGCGCAGACTTACTTCGAGGCGAGCCTCGCGCTCGACGACGCGTACGAAACGCGCGTCGCGCTGGGCGAGCTTTTCGCGCAGATCGGCCGCAACGACGAGGCGAACGCGCAGCTCGCCGCGGCGCTCAAGCACGCGCTGGCGGAACTGCGCGGCCGGACCTGACGCGGCCGCCGGCGCGTCAGAGCGTCCCTCGTTGGGGATCGTCCGTTCTTGTCCAAAAGGACGTTGCCGTTGACAGCGTCATTCCCGCACCGTTCTCGCGCTAGGTCGGTCCTGGCTTCAGCCCCGTTCGACCGCGTAGGTGAAGCTGTCGGCGAAGAATTCGTTCGCGGGAAGCGCGCGCGTCTCGGTGAAGGACTTCCGCGCGACGTCGATCATCGCCGGCCCGCCGCATGCATAGACCTGGTAGCCCGAAAGATCGACGAAATCGTCGAGCACGGCCTGATGGACGAAGCCGGTGCGGCCGGGCCACGCATCGTCGGGTGCCGGATCGGACAGCACCGGAATGAACGTGAAATTGGGGCTCTCGCGCTGCCATTTTCCGGGAAGATCGGGCAGGTAGAGGTCGCGCTTCGCGCGCACGCCCCAGTACAGCACCATCGGCCGGTGCTGGTCGACATGGTGGTGCAGCGCATGCTCGATCACCGCCTTGATCGGCGCGAATCCGGTGCCGCCCGCGACGAAGATGACCGGCTTGTCGGATTCCTCGCGCAGGAAGAACGTTCCCGAGCGGACCCTCGAGGCGCAGGATCTCGCGACCCTTGAATTCGTTGAACAGCTGGTCCGAGAAGAATCCGTTCGGGACGTGCCGGACATGGAGCTCGAGCAGCGCGTCGTCGTGCGGCGCGCGTCGCGAGCGAAAAGCTGCGGCGGCGGTTGTCCTTCAGCAGGAGATCGACATATTGGCCGGCGAGATACTGCAGCCGCTCGTTGGCCGGCAGCTTGATCTTGACGACGGCGACGTCCGGCGCGGGCTTGTCGATCGTCTCGACGCGGCAGGGCAGCTTGCGGATCCGGATGTCGCCCGCCCGGCGCACTTCCCGCACCTCGATGACGATGTCGGTCTCCGGCTTCGCGCAGCAAAAGAGCGCCAGCCCCGCCTTCTTCTCGTCGTCGGTCAGCGTCGTCGCCTGGTACGCGCCGTAGTCGACGCGACCCTCGAGGATCTTCCCCTTGCACGTGCCGCAGGCGCCGTTGCGGCAGCCGTACGGCAGCATCAGGTCGGCGGCCATCGCCGCCGCGAGCACGGTGTCGCCGTCCGGGCAGGCGAACGAATGATCGCTCGGCTTTATGGTAATCTGGTGCGGCATCGGCAGGTCGATCGAAGTGGTCTTGCGCGCGGCGCAGGCGCCGCGCTGAAACGAAAGGCGCGCGTGATCAGGGTACTGTTCATTGGCTGTGGCGACATCGCGCTGCGCACCGCCGACCTGCTCCATCCGAAGGTACGACTCTACGGCCTCACGCGCCGCGCCGCGGACATTCCGCGCCTGCGCGCGCACGGGATCGTCCCCATCGTCGGCGACCTCGACCATCTCGCAAGCCTCGATCGCATGCGCACCGCGCCGTTCGCGGTGCTGCATTTCGCGCCGCCGCCCTCGGAAGGCCGCGACGATCCACGCACGCAGAAACTGATCGCGGCGCTGACGCGGGCGCGAAGCATACCACGGCGATTCGTCTACGTTTCGACGTCCGGCGTCTACGGCGATTGCGCCGGCGCGCGGATCTCGGAAGTGCGGCCGCGGCGCGCGCAGTCGCCGCGCGCGCGCCGTCGCGTTGCGGCCGAGGACCGGCTGCGGAGCTGGGCTGCGCATCACGGCGTCCGTCTCGCGATCCTTCGCGTGCCGGGCATTTACGCCGAGACGCGGCTGCCGCTCGACCGGATCCGCCAGGGGACGCCCGTGCTCTCGCCGGACGAGGACGTGTTCACCAACCACGTCCACGCGACCGACCTCGCGCGCACGATGGTCGCCGCGCTGTTTCGTGCGAAGCCCAATCGCGCATACAACGTGACCGACGACGCGGAAATGAAGATGGGCGGCTGGTTCGACACGGTCGCGGATGCGTTTCATCTGCCGCGCCCGCCGCGCGTGTCGTGGGAGGAAGCCGAGCAGCGGATCGCGCCGATGCTGCTGTCGTTCATGAGTGAATCGCGCCGGCTCTCGAACGCGCGGATGAAGCAGGAGCTGACGGGTGAATCTGCGCTACCCGACGCCGCAGCACCTGCTGACAGCGATAGCCCCGCGCGACCTCAGGAAGCAGATGGCGTTGCCGCTGTGAGCGCCGTTGCCGAACCGGAAGGCACGCCTTCGGGCGGACCGCCCGCGCCGCGCACGCGCGAGGACGCGCTCAAGGCGCGCCTCGACAGCTACGAGCGCCTGATCCGCCTCGACAAGCCGATCGGAACGCTGCTCCTGTTGTGGCCGACGATGGTGGCGGTGTGGCTCGCCACGTTCGGTTATCCGCCGTTCCGCTTCATCATGATCTTCGTGATGGGCACGGTGCTCATGCGATCCGCAGGTTGTGCGTTCAACGACTGGGCGGACCAGAAGTTCGACCCGCACGTTACGCGAACCGCGCAGCGACCGCTTGCCACCGGGGAAATCGCGCCGTGGGAAGCCCTGGCCGTCGCCGCGGCGCTCGCGTTCTGCGCATTCATGCTGGTGCTCGCCACGAACACGGCCACGATCGTGATGTCGCTGCCGGCGCTCGGCATCGCCATCGTCTATCCGTTCACCAAGCGCTTCTTCTGGCTGCCGCAGGCGGTTCTCGGGCTCGCGTTTTCGTTCGGCATTCCGATGGCGTACACGGCGGTCTACGCCGATGTCCCGCTGCTTGGCTGGTGGCTGTTCGGGCTCAACGCGCTCTGGGTGATCGCGTACGACACGGAGTACGCGATGGTGGACCGCGAGGATGACCGGAAGCTCGGTCTCCGCACGTCCGCGATCGTCTTCGGCCGCCTCGACGTCGCCATCGTGGCGCTGTGCTACGCCGCGTACCTCGCCGGGATGGCGTGGGTCGGGCAATACTGGCGCGCGGGGCCGCTCTATTACGTCGGGCTCGCCATTGCATCGGCATGCGCGATTTGGCACCTCTGGCTCATCAGGACGCGCGATCCGCAGCGCTGCTTCCGGGCGTTCCTGCACAATCACTGGCTCGGCTTCGCGGTCTTCGCCGGCGTTGCCGTCGATTTCGCGGTTCGCCAGGGCGCGTGGCCGAATACGCTGTGACAAAGCGGGGCCGGCCCGCGCGCGGGGCGCGTTCGCCCGAGCGCAAGCGCGGACTGCCGCCCGTGCTTGCGCGCGACACGCGAATCCTGATCCTCGGCAGCTTTCCCGGAGAGGCGTCGCTGGCAGCGAAGCAGTACTACGCGCATCCGCGCAACGCGTTCTGGCCGCTCGTCGGTGAGCTCCTCGGCGCGCCGCTGGCCGACCTGCCGTATCGCCGGCGTCTCGCAAGCCTGCGTGCGCACGGCGTCGGCTTGTGGGATGTCATCGTCGCGTGCGAGCGGCGCGGCAGCCTCGACGGCGCGATCCGCAACGCCGAGCACGGCGAGATCGATCGCGTCCGCCGCACCGCGACCCGGCTGGCGCTCGTCTGCTTCAATGGCAAGACGGCCGCGCGCGCCGAGCCCGCCTGGCGCGCGGCGGGTTACGCGACGCTCGTGCTGCCGTCGTCGTCGCCCGCCTATACGCGGCCGTTCGCCGAAAAGCTGGCAGCGTGGCAGGCGATTGCAGCGTACGTTGCGCCCATGCAGTCTCCGTCGAGTTCCCGCGCCGCCGCCGAAATGCGTGACGCGCGCCGCGGTCCTGGGCTACGATGATCGGTCCACTTTCGGGGAGCCATGACGTGAACAGGGATCTTGCAGGCATTTGGCGCGGACTTGCGCTCGGGTTATTCGTTGTTCGCCGCCACTGCCGCGCGCGCGCAGTCGCTGGCGCCCGACATCGTCGTGATCAAGACGATCGACGCTCCGGTCGCCGAGGTCTGGAAGGCGTGGACCACGACGGATGGCATCGAGAGCTTCTTTGCCCCGAAGGCCGCGAAAGTCGAGCCGTGGCCGGGCGGCCTCTTCGAGCTGTGGTTCGGCGTCACCATGCCGGAAGGCTCGCGGGGCAGCGAAGGCAATCGCGTCCACAGCGTGAAGCCGATGGAGCAGTTCGTGTTCGAATGGGGCGCGCCGCCGACGATCCCCACGATCCGGCCGTTGCGCACGCTCGTCTATCTCGATTTCAAGCCGCTGCCCGGAAACAAGACGGAGCTCACGCTGCGCAATTTCGGCTACGGCGAAGGCGAGGACTGGGCGAAGGCCAAGGCGTACTTCGCCGCCGCGTGGCCCGCGGTGATGGCGAACCTCGAAAAGCGGTTTGCCCCGAAGTCGTAGTCACGAACGAAGGAATCGCGTGCAAACCGATATCGAAATCGCGCAGCAGGCGAAGCTTTTGCCGATCGGCGACATCGCCGCGGGACTCGGAATACCGGATGACGCGCTCGTTCCCTACGGGCGCACGAAGGCCAAGGTGTCGCTCGAATGGCTCGCGCGGCAGAACGCGCGGCCGAACGGAAAATTGATCCTCGTCTCGGCGATCAGCCCCACGCCCGCGGGCGAAGGCAAGACGACCACGACCGTGGGTTTGGGCGACGCGCTCAATCGCATCGGGAAGAAAGCCGCGATCTGCCTGCGCGAGCCCTCGCTCGGGCCCGTGTTCGGGATGAAGGGCGGCGCGGCGGGAGGAGGTTTCGCGCAGGTGGTGCCGATGGAGGACATCAACCTGCACTTCACCGGCGACTTCCATGCGATCGGCGTCGCGAACAACCTGCTGGCCGCGCTGATCGACAACCACATTCACCACGGCAACGCGCTCGGCATCGACGTCCGCCGCATCACCTGGAAGCGCGTCGTCGACATGAACGACCGTGCGCTGCGCGACATCACGATCGCGCTCGGCGGGCCGGCGAACGGCTTTCCGCGGCAGGACGGCTTCGACATCGTCGTCGCATCCGAAGTGATGGCGATCTTCTGCCTCGCGGAATCGCTGGCCGATCTCAAGGCGCGCTTCGCGAGGATCGTCGTCGGCTACACGCGCGAACAGAAGCCGGTGCACGCAGGCGACCTCGACGCGCAGGGCGCGATGACGGTGCTGCTCAGGGATGCGCTGCAGCCGAACCTCGTGCAGACGCTGGAGAACAATCCGGCGTTCATCCACGGCGGTCCGTTCGGCAACATCGCGCACGGCTGCAACTCGGTGATCGCGACCAAGGCGGCGCTGAAGCTCGCGGATTACGTCGTCACCGAGGCAGGCTTCGGCGCCGATCTGGGCGCCGAGAAGTTCATCGACATCAAGTGCCGCAAGTCCGGGCTGCGGCCGGACCTCTGCGTTCTGGTCGCGACCATGCGCGCGCTCAAGTTCCACGGCGGCGTCGACGTGAAGGAGCTCACCAAAGAGAACCTGCCAGCGCTCGAAAAGGGCATCACCAACCTCGAGCGCCACATCAACAACGTGCGCAACCATTACGGGTTGCCGTGCGTGGTCGCGATCAACCATTTTTCGTCCGATACCGAAGCCGAGATCGCGCTCCTCAAGAAGAAGATCGCGCATCACGACGCGCCGGTCGTCGTTGCGAAGCACTGGGCCGACGGAGGCGCCGGCGCCGAGGCCCTCGCCCGGGCCGTCGTCGACGTGATCGAGCGCATCCCCGCGGATTTCCGGCTGGTCTACGACGACGACGACACGCTGTGGGACAAGATGGGAAAGGTAGCGCGGACGATCTATGGTGCGTCGGAAGTGACCGCGGACAGCAAGGTGCGCGCGCAGATCAGGAAGCTGCAGACCGAGGGCTACGGCCGCTATCCCGTGTGCGTCGCGAAGACGCAGTATTCGTTCTCGACGGATCCGCTGCTGCGCGGGGCGCCGTCGGGCCACGTCGTCAACATCCGCGAGGTGCGGCTTGCCGCCGGCGCCGAGTTCGTCGTGATGGTCTGCGGCGACGTGATGACGATGCCGGGGCTGCCGAAGGAGCCGTCGGCGGCGAAGATCGATCTTGAGCGACGACGGGAAAGTGGTCGGATTGTTCTAACAGCGTTGGTCGAGGCAGCGGTGCGTCACCTGCAATCGGTGGGGGAAGACTTCGACATCCCCGCCAGCCGCGCACAAATTTCGTTCATTGCTAGTCCCCGAAGTAGCGGACCAGACCAAACTTGAACTGGCCCAGCGAGAGATCGGGACTGGGAGGAACTCTCAGCGACCCCGGAGTGCCAGCGGCGACGATCCGCCCGTCGGGCTGAATCGCTATCGCCGACGGCTTCTCCAAGCTCGCCGATCCGGCGTGACGACACTCCCGGTCCCCAAACGTCGAATCCAGGATGCCTGCCGCGGTGAGGCGCGCGACAGCGAGAATCCGATACGTCCCGTCCGCCCGCAACGACGATCTTGCCGTTCGCCTGCAATGCTCCAGCCACATAGGCGACATACGCGTGGGGGTCGGACGACGTAACAGTCGCAATGCCGCCAACACCGAATCCGGGCGACCGTTCTCGAGGTAACAAGCGCAGCCACGCTGGAGACGACGACGACTATCCTTGCCGTCCGGCTGCAGCAAACGCACCGGAAGACGCAGCACTCGGGCAATGTACTCGTAACGACACCTCCATCGCCAAAGGCCGCGATCGCCGTTGCCGTTTGCGTCAACGCGGGCGACTGCGACGTGGGCGACGTGCATTCCGTGAGCCATGGCCCGTCGACCACCTTGCCGCCGCGAACGATCTTCCCGTCGGCTTGAATCGCGATTGCCCGGACTCGGCGTGGGGTCCATTGGCGCAAGCGCCACGCCATCGATGCCGAAGGACTGGTCCCGACTTCCGTCCGCGTTGAATCGCGCCACTGGAGGCCAAGTGACGGTCCGCTGCATCAGCGTCACCAGCTTGCCATCGGCTTGAATCGCGACGGCGATACAACTGGAGCGGAGGTATCCCCCGTGATCATCGAGGACGACCCCGTCGACTCCGAATGTGGGATCCAGCTTTCCGTCCGGACTGTATCGCGCGAGAACGCAATGCTCCTTGTAGTCAGATCGCTACCGTCGAATCCGCGTAGCGTGCCAGCAGCGCAATCTTCCCGTCAGATTGCAACGCGAGGCTGGCCGCCGACACCTCGTTCGCTACGATCTTGCCGTCTGGCTGCAATGAACATTCCGCCGACGACCAAGGTCGGGTCCGGCGCCGTGCTGGCAAGTCCTCCAGTGCCAATGTCTCGTCCAGAACTCCATCCGATCGCACCGAATCGAACCATTTGACCCGCGGCGACGACGATCTTGCCGTCGGGCTGCAGCGCAAGCCATTCCCGGCGGACGGCAATCGGGGTAATGACCGTGCCGGCGTTGCCGAAACTCGGATCGAGCGAGCCGGCGGCGGCGGCGGAGCCGTTCCCGAGGACCCGCCACCCCCGCAACCCGCAAGCAGGAGCGCGGCTGCGAGCCCGATCGTTGAGAAGATTCGATATGCGACGCAAATGCTCATGTCTGCCTCCGAGGCGCATTCGACTGAAACCGGTCGGCTCCGGTCTTCGTCGATTCTAACGGGGGGCGACCGCGCGGAAGACTTGGCCATAGGGCAAGTCTATGTCGAATCTATCGGTTTTCGCACTTTTCTGGCGTCGATGCGCTCATTTTCCGCGCACGACGAGCGTCATCAGCGCCCCGAACGCCGCCGCGCCGGCAAGAAGCATGATGGCGCTGTCCCACGCGCCCGCCACATCGCCTGCCGCGCGCCCGCGATCGAGCACCCAGCCGACCAGCGGCTGCAGGATGCCGGTGCCGAGGAAGATGCCGACGTTGACGACGGACGTCGCGATGCCGGAGTGCTCGGGACGGTTCACTTCCTTCGCGACGGTCCATGCGAGCGTGAAGCCCGGGATCAGCAGTCCCATCAGAAAGAACCATCCGAGCGTGGCGGCGAGCGGCCAGCGCGCGTGCAGGAGCCAGGGCAGCCAGGAAAGCGCATACAGAAAGGTGCAGACGCGCATCACGCCGCGGCGGCTGCCCAGGCGATCGGAAACGACGCCGATGACGAGTGCGCCGAACGCGGCGCCGAGCAGCAGGACGCTTCCATGCTGCGCGGCCACGACCTGGGACATCCCGTGCGTGTCGACCAGATACGGAACCGCCCACAGTCCGGCGAACGCGAGGTAGCTGCCGCCGATTCCGACATTGACGAAAAAGCCGGGCCACGTCGCCGGATTGGCGAGCACGCGGCCCAGCGCATGCACCCAGTGCGCATTCGGCTTGTCGCCCGTGGCGCCCGCTGTCGGCAGCGGCGCAAACCCCAGCTCCTCCGGACGATCGCGGACGCGCAACCATGTCGCGACGGAAAGCGCGGTCGACAGCATGGCGAGCGCGACGAAGATCGCGCGCCACGAAGTCTGGGTGACGAGCCATGCCAGCGGCGCGCCCGCGACCACCGCGCCCAGGTTGCCGGCGAACAGCGTGACGCCGTTCAGCGTGGCGAACCGGTTCGCCGGAAACCAGACGGCGCTTACCTTGAGCAGCGCGATGAAGGCGACCGATACACCGATGCCGACCAGCGTGCGGCCGACGGCCGCGATCTCCCACGTCGGCGCCAGCGCGAACGCGAGCGAGCCGATCCCGGCGATCAGCGAGCCCGCGGTGAGGATCCGGCGCGGCCCGAGCGTGTCGGCCAGCACGCCGACCGGAATCTGCAGCAGCGTATAGACGTAGAAATACGTCGCCGCCAGCGTGCCGAGCACCGCGCCGTTGATCGCGAACGCGCGCGTCAGTTCGCCCGCGAGCGCCGCAGGCGCAACGCGGTGGACGAACGACAGGACGTAGCTCGCCAGCACGATGACGAAGATGATCCGGCGCGCTCGTGCGAATCGCGAATCGACAGCGATGGCGGCGCCGGAAGCCATGCCTCATTCTACCGGCGTGCCGCCTGCGCTCGTTTGGTACCATGCCTGTCATGAAATACGCCGACCTCCGCGACTTCCTCGCGCAACTCGAACGGCGGGCGAGCTGAAGCGCATCGCCGTCGAGGTCGATCCGCGGCTCGAGATGACCGAGATCTGCGATCGCGTGCTCAAGGCCGGTGGCCCGGCGCTGCTGTTCGAGAAAGCCGAAAGGGCACCGCATTCCCGTGCTGGGCAATCTCTTCGGCACGCCGCGCCGCGTCGCGCTCGGGATGGGCGAGGACTCCGTCGCCGCGTTGCGCGAGATCGGCAAGCTGCTCGCGTTCCTCAAGGAGCCGGAGCCGCCGAAAGGCCTCAAGGACGCGTGGCAGAACACGCGCCCCGTGTTCATGCAGGTACTGAACATGGCGCCGAAGGAGCGGTCGTCGGCGCCCTGCCAGGACATCGTGTGGGAAGGCGATGACGTCGATCTCGCGCGGCTGCCGGTGCAGACGTGCTGGCCGGACGACGTCGCGCCGCTCATCACGTGGGGCCTCACGGTCACGCGCGGGCCGCACAAGTCGCGGCAGAACCTCGGCATCTACCGGCAGCAGGTGATCGGGCGCAACAAGGTGATCATGCGCTGGCTGCATACGCGCGGCGGCGCGCTCGATTTCCGCGAGCACGCGCAAATGTCTCCGGGCGAGCCGTTTCCGATCGCCGTCGCGCTGGGCGCCGATCCGGCGACGATTCTCGGCGCGGTCACGCCCGTGCCGGACACGTTGTCCGAGTACCAGTTCGCCGGCCTTCTGCGCGGCGCGCGGACCGAGATCGTCAAGTGCCTGTCGCATGGCCTGCACGTGCCGGCATCGGCGGAGATCGTGCTCGAAGGCTTCATCCGGCCGGATCCGGACGACGCGACCGGCTACGAGACCGCGCGCGAAGGCCCGTTCGGCGACCACACCGGCTATTACAACGAGGTCGAGCGCTTCCCGGTGCTGACAATCGAGCGAATCACGATGCGCCGCGATCCGATCTACCACTCGACGTACACCGGCAAGCCGCCCGACGAGCCGTCGATGCTCGGGGTGGCGCTCAACGAAGTGTTCGTGCCGCTGCTGCAGAAGCAGTTTCCGGAGATCGCGGACTTCTACCTGCCGCCGGAGGGCTGCAGCTACCGGATGGCCGTCGTGTCGATGAAAAAGCAGTACCCCGGGCACGCAAAGCGCGTGATGTTCGGCGTCTGGAGCTTCCTGCGCCAGTTCATGTACACGAAATTCATCGTGGTCACCGACGACGATGTCGCCATCCGCGACTGGAAGGAAGTGATCTGGGCGATCTCGACGCGCGTCGATCCGGCCCGCGACACGCTGATCGTGCCGCAGACGCCGATCGACTACCTCGACTTCGCGTCGCCGGTCGCGGGGGTGGGCAGCAAGATGGGCATCGATGCGACGAACAAATGGCCCGGCGAAACGGCAGCGCGAGTGGGGCCGGCCCATCGCGATGGACGCCGCGGTCAAGGCGCGCGTCGATGCGCTGTGGTCTGCGCTCGGGCTGTAGGCGTCAACGCCCCGCGCGCCAGCTGCGCGCCGTTCGCAATGCGACGAGCGCCCAGGAGGCGACGCGCATCCAGCGCCCGAGGCGCGAAATACCGATCGCCGGGACGATCAATCCGACAAGCAGCGCGGCGATGGGACGCACGGCGCGGGCTCGTGCAGGATCCGGCGGCGGGGCCACGATCGCCCGCACCTCGTGTATTGCGAGCGTCATGCGCGCCCGGTCGAGCTCTGCCCGCGTCGCGAGGAGCGCCCGGCGATCCGCGACCGCGCCTTCGTGGGCGGCGCGGCTCACTTTTCGCTTCCCTTGTGACGCGCCATCCACTGCACGTCGCGCTCGAGCTCGGCGATCGTGGCGGCGAACGGCTTCGGGTCGGTGCGCTGCCGCACGTTGAATCGCCACAGCGCAAAGATGCCGCCCAGCAGGTACGCGACGGTCACGACGCCGATTGCCATCAGGCGGTACGTGTCCCAGAAACACACGATGACGAACGCGGTTGCCGCGAGTACGCCCACGGCGAGGCACAGGAGGCCGATGACAAGCAGGGCGACGCGCTCTTTCGCAAGCTTTCCGGCCTCGTCGAAATCGAGCGCGGCGATTTCCGCGCGCGTCCGGACGAGCGCGACCGCCGCTGCCGAGAGGCGCGTCAGCGCATCCTGCAGCCCGCCCGGCGGAGCGCCGGGGTTGCTACCGCTCATCTATGGCTCAACGCCGGCTGATGACCAGCCCGACGAGGAACCCGACGGCAGCGGCGACACCGATGGCCTGCCACGGATTGTCGTGGACGTAGTCGTCGGTCGCGCGGGCCCCGGCCTTGGCCTGGTCGATCGCCTGGCCCTGGAGTTCCTGCAGCCGCAGCTTCGCGGTCAGCAGCTTCGCCTCGACTTGCGAGCGCAGGTCGCGGGCCTTGTCACCCGTTTCGCTCGCGGCGCGCCGCAGCATGTCCTCGGCTTCACTGAGCACGGCGGAAAAATCGTCGATGAGTCTGGAGCGGGCGCTATCGTTTTCTGCTGCCATCATTACCTCCATCAGCAAAGAGAGCCGCCGGGGCGGCGCGGGTTCGGGCGATCATTATAGGCATGCGCGCCGCCGATTGCGCGAGGGCGGGTTATCCGCCGGAATGGCGGGCCTCCCGGGCTTCGCTGCCCAAAGGGGGCCTTCGCCGATGGCGCGGTGGAAATTTGCCCGAAAAACGGGCAATCTGCGCGTTTTTCGTGCTTCAGCGAAGGATGCGCCGTCATGCCGGCAATATTGAAACTCCCCGCCCTCGACCCGGAGACCGTCGCCGAAAAGCGCGGCTCGGGCTACCCCGAACCCTTCCGATCGCGCATGGGCGATCGGGCGAAGCGCAGGCTGGGCGACGCGTGCGGCCTCACGAAATTCGGCGTCAATCTCGTCACGCTGGGCCCGGGCGGGCAGTCGGCGCTGCGGCATTGGCACACGCTGGAGGACGAGTTCGTTTACGTGCTTTCCGGCGAGGTCGTCCTCGTCACCAATGCGGGTGAGCAGGTGCTGACCGCTGGAATGTGCGCCGGCTATCCCGCAGGCGCGAAGGATGGGCACCACTTCATCAACCGCAGCGCCGCGCCGGTCCGCTATCTCGAGATCGGCGACCGCGCGCCGGGCGACAACGCGTTCTATCCGGACGACGACCTGCTGTTGTGCGAGGACGAAAACGGCGCGTTCCAGGCGCACAAGGATGGGCGGCGGTACTAGCCGACGGTCACGCCCCGTTCGTCGCGCCGTCCGCCCGCGGCGGGCGTGAATTTCCGCCCTTCGTCGGACGCGCCCTTGACGAATACCGCGCCGACACCAATATTCACCCTCGCCGCACATCCGCGGCAGACCGTGCCCGAGGAGGGCCGAGCCATGGCAGATCTGCAAGTTCAGGGAACGGGAACCGCCGGCAATCCGCCGGTCAACGCCGCGACGCTCGTCTATGTGCTGTTCGCCGTCGCCGTGGCCGGGACGCTGCTGTCGAGCGGGCTCATCGCGTTTGGCCCGTTTTTCGGTCTCGCGGGCATCGTCGGCGTGATCATCGCCTACGTGAAGCGCAGCGAAGCGCGGGGGACGTGGGTCGACTCGCATTTCACATGGCTGATCCGGACGTTCTGGTGGTCGCTGCTGTGGGACATGATCGCCGTCCTGCTCTTCATCACGCTCATCGGCATCCCGTTCGCGATCGCGATCCTGGTGGGCACGTCGATCTGGGGAATCTACCGCCTCGTTCGCGGCTTCCTGCAGTTCAAGGACAGCCAGCCGATGCCGGGGATGTGACGGCCGGCGGCAAGGCTGCCGCTCACTTCGGCGTTTGCTCGGGAGCCGCCTGCATCGGGCGGTTGAGCGCTTCCCACGTCTCGGCGTGCAGGTACACCCACTGCACGAAGAAATCGAGCGCGCCTTGCGCGCGCACGGCGTTGGCGTGGTTCACGATCGCGGCGAGCGCCCATCGCCGTCCATCGCCGTCGATGACATAACCGGCGATCGCGCGCGCACCTTCCAGCGTCCCGGTCTTCAGCAGCGCCTGGCCCGCGACATTGACGTTCTGGAACCGCCGCTCGACGGTGCCGTCCATCGCCGCCACGGCGAGCGAGCTCGCGAATTCCTCGCGGACGGTGCTCGCGTCCGCGGCGAGAAGCAGGCGCACGAGGCTGCCCGCGCTGATCCGCTCGACGCGCGACAGCCCTGACCCGTTGTCGAGGACGAGCTCGGGCATCTTGAGCTTGTGCGACGCCAGCCAGCGCTGGACCGCGGCGGTCGCCCCGGCGATCGTCGCCGGCGGCGGGCTGTTCGCCGTTGCGAGCGTCAGGAACACCTGGCGGGCCATCACGTTGTTCGAGACCTTGTTGACGTCGCGCACGACGACGTAGAGCGGCGGCGATTCGAGCGTCGCGAACGGCGCGACCCCCTTCGGCGCGAGGCCTTCCTTCCAGCCGCCCGCGAAGCTGCCGCCCGCCTGGCGGAAATAGGTGGTGAACATCGCGTGCACGTAGGACGGATGATCGAGCAGCGACACCCACCATTCCCGCTCGCCGCACGACGCGGCGTAGCGTCCCGCGAAACTTGCGTCGGCGCTGTCTCCGCGATCGACGATCGACGCACCGATGGTGCCGCGCCAGTCGCCGCAGTCGCCGCTGGCGAGCCGCGGCAGCGGGCCGATCGCCAGATTGGGCAACGGCGGGATCGCGGTCACGTCGGTGCCGTTGCCGGCGCGGTTGGGCGCGAACCCGAGGCGCACGGACTTGAAGTTGACGAGCAGCGCGTCCGGACCGACGTTGTAGGGCTTGAGCGGCTCGCCGTCGAACGCGCCGGGGTCGTGCGCAACCGGCGCGAAGAACGAGCGGTCGAGCACGAGGTCGCCGTCGATCGCGGTGAGGCCGCGCATCGTGAGCGTGGCCATGAATGCCTGCCATTGCTCGATCGTGATCCTGGGGTCGCCATGCCCCTTCAGCACGAGGTCGCCGTGCAGCACGCCCTTGTCGAGCTTCCCGTCGAGGAACGCCTCGGTCGTCCAGTGGTACTCCGGGCCGAGCAGTTCGAGCGCGGCGAATGTCGTGACGAGCTTCATCACGGAGGCCGGATTCATCGGCTTCGTCGGCGCGTGCGCGATGAGCGGCTGCACGGTGCCGGCTTCCTGCACGACGAGCGTGACGGCTTCGGGGGGAACGCCGGCGTCGCGGAACGCCTTGGCGATCGGCGGCGGCAGCAGCGCGCGAGCGGCGCCGGAGACGGCGGCGAGCAAGGCCAGCGCGACGATGGCGGCGCGCTTCATCGGCCGTCCAGGATGTCGAGGGTGCCCGCGACCAGCGCGGCGAACTCGTCGTCGGTCACGATATAGGGCGGCATGAAATACACGGTGCGCCCGATCGGCCGCAGCAGCAACTCGCGCGCAAGGCCCTGCGCGAAAAACCAGCGCGCGAAATCCGGGCGTGTCGTCGCGACGTCGAAGGCGACGATCATCCCGGTTTGCCGGAAATCGCGCACGGCGGGATGCGCGGCGAGCGGCGCGGCGAGCGTTGCCCAGCGGCGCGCCTTGTCGAGGTTGGCGGCGATCACGTCGTCGTCGCGAAAGATGTCGAGCACGGCAAGCGCGGCGCGGCAGGCGAGCGCGTTGCCGGTGTACGAATGCGAATGCAGGAAGCCGCGCGCTGCATCGTCCGCATAGAACGCGTCGTACACGGCGTCCGTTGACAGCACGCACGACAGCGCGAGGTAGCCGCCGGTGAGGCCCTTCGACAGGCAGAGGAAATCCGGCGCCGGAGCTCCGCTTTGCTCCCACGCGAACATCGTGCCGGTACGGCCGAAGCCGGTCATGATCTCGTCGGCGATCAGCAGCACGTCGTAGCGCGTGCACAGCGCGCGCGCGCGGGCCAGGTAATGCGCGTCGTACATCGTCATTCCCGACGCGCCCTGGACGAGCGGCTCGACGATCAGCGCGGCGGTCGTCGCATGATGCGCCGCAAGATGGGAATCGAGGGCCCGGGCGGCGCGTTCGGCCACGTCGCGGCTCGACTCGCCCGCTGCGACGCCGCGCATGTCCGGGCAGGGCACTGTCGCACCGCAGCGCAGGAGGGGAGCATACCGATCGCGGAACAGCGGCACGTCGGTGACCGAGAGCGCGCCCAGCGTTTCACCGTGGTACCCCCCGGCGAGGCTGACGAAATCGGCCTTTTCCGGTTTGCCGACGTTCGACCAGTAGTGAAACGCCATCTTGAGCGCGATCTCGACGGCCGACGCGCCGTCGGAGCCGTAGAAAGCGTGGCCAAGCCCGGCAGGCGCGAGCGCGGCGAGCCGTTCCGAAAGCTCGACGACCGGGCGGTGCGTGAAGCCGGCGAGGATCACATGCTCGAGCTCCGCCAGCTGCTGCGTCAACGCCGCATTGATGCGCGGGTGCGCGTGCCCGAAGAGATTGACCCACCAGGAACCGACCGCGTCGAGGTAGCGGCGGCCGTCGAAATCGTAAAGCCACGCGCCCTGTCCCCGCGCGATGGGCACGAGCGGCAGCGTCTCGTGCACCTTCATCTGCGTGCACGGATGCCAGACGGCGCGACGGCTTCGCGCGAGCCAGTCGGCGTTGGAAGGTGGGAACGTTCAGGGGCGCCCCAGGAACAGGTAGAAGCTCGATGCGCTGCCGGAGGCGCGGCCGTAGGCAGATGTAGAACGGGCCCAGGAACGTGTCGGCGCCCAGGAACACGCTGCCGGCCTTGACGAGATCGCCGGCCGACACGTTGTCGCGCTCCTGCCAGGTGTTTCCCGCTTCGGCGGATCCGCCCAGGTAAGACATCGCCGCCGATGAACGGAATCCGCGCGACGCGATGGTAATAGACGATGCGCCCGAACCCGAGGTAACTGCCCGCGAGCTGTCCGTTGCGCAATCCCGACAGGTTGAGGAACCCGCCCAGAAGAAACGGATTGACGAGCGCGGGGTCGTCGCGCGACAGGGCGCCCGCGCGCACGCCGACATTGAAGAAGTCGTCGGACGTGAGCGGGATGCCGCCGTTGCCGTAGAAATCCACGCGGCCCAGCTTCTTGCTCACCTCGTTGGGGTCGTCGCCGTAGCGCTGCGTGCGCTGGCCATAGAAACCGTCGAGCGTGACGCGCATCCCGCGGTGCGGAAAGAACGCGTGGTCGAGGTTGTCCCAGCGCGCGAGCACGCGCAGCCCCGCATCGGTCTGGTGGGTCACCTGGAACCCGGGGATGGCGACGGTCGGACTGCCCTTGTAGTACGTGTAGGTCGGACCGACGCGGATTTCCCCTGAATTGCCGATCGGCACGCCGGCGTCGACCCCCGCATTGTTGGTTTGGACGGCATATTCGGCGATCCGCTGCGAGCCGTCGAAGACGTACCGCGGGACATTTTGCGCGGAGGCGCGGGCGGCGACGAACATCGTGTTCTCGAGGTTCACCGGCTGGTAGAACTCGGTCGCGAAGCGGGCGGTGCGCCCCACTTCGATTTCGTTCACCCACTGCGCACCCAGGCTGTTGACCCAGACCCGGCGGTGGCCCGCCAGCAGCGAGAATGTGCTCTCGCCCTGGAAGTCGGTCGTGTAGTTGAGGCCGAACCGAACGTAGTTGGGGCCCATCGGCTTTTCGCGCACGTTGACCGCGAGCCCGGTGCGCCCGTCGTCCTCGACCAGGTGGTAGTCGATGCGCTCGTACTCGCTGCTGCCATAGAGGCGCGAGATGGCGTCATCCAGCTGCTTCGTGTCGAGCGGCTGGCCGAGCGGCACGTCGAGATCGAGCGCCAGCACCTTCGGATTCGCGAACTCGGTGCCCTCGACGCGAACGAACTCGATCTTGGGCGGCGGCGTGTCGGCGATCCGCGACCGGGCGGCCTTGTATGCCGCATAGGCGTCCGGCGAAAGCGCGAGCGCCGCGAGCTTCGGCGCCGCTTCCTGCGCCGCTTTGACGCCGTATCGGATGAATTCCACGCTGCGATCGAAATCGGATGCCGTGAGCGCGCCGAGGTTGGGCGAGATCAGCACGTCGCCCTCGCGCAGCGAGGCGAGCTGGAGGCGGACGTTCTGCTCGGTCAGGATGTTGATCATCTGCCCGGTGAGGCCGATGATCGACGACAGCGCCTCGCGCGGCGCGAGCGGCGTGCCGATGTTCACCGCGATGACCACTTCGGCGCCCATCTCCCGCACCACGTCGATCGGCAGGTTGTCGACGAGGCCGCCGTCGCCGAGGATCCGTCCGCGCAGCTCGACCGGCGAAAAGATGCCCGGGACCGACATGCTGGCGCGCATCGCCTCGTACAACGGCCCCTCGGTGAAGACGTAGGGGACGCCGGCGACCATGTCGGTCGCGACGGCGCGAAACGGAATCGGCAGCCGGTCGAGATCCTTGATGCCGTCGGCGCTCGCCGTGAGCTCG
Source organism: uncultured beta proteobacterium (assembly GCA_963816925.1). Classification (GTDB taxonomy): domain Bacteria; phylum Pseudomonadota; class Gammaproteobacteria; order Burkholderiales; family Casimicrobiaceae; genus CAIWHR01. Next base: position 28,804 of record CAWFMY010000043.1, read on the forward strand.
TGCAGGAACAATTCGAGATTGGCGCCGCTCAGCGCGCCCTGGAACCCGCGAATCTGGCCGTCGCGGAATCCGATCTCGAGGGGCAGCGGAAAGCGCGTGTCGATCTGCTTGTCGCGGAAATCGAGCTCCCGCCGCGGGGGCGAATCCGAGAACAGCGTGTCCCAATGGAGCGTGGTCACGATCTTGTCCATTTCGGCCGGCGAGCGCCCGCTCGCATAGAGGCCGCCGACGATCGAGCCCATCGACGTCGCCGCGATGTAGTCGACCGGGATGCGCATTTCCTCGAGGACCTGCAGCACGCCGATGTGCGTGAGTCCGCGGGCGCCGCCGCCGGAAAGCACGAGGCCGATCTTCGGGCGCCTCGCTTCGGCGGCCGCGGTCTCGCCGGCGGCGGGCATTTGCGCGGCGGCGACCGTGGCGAGCGACAGCATTGCAAGCAACAGGGACGTCCCGATGGCACGCCAGGGCGGAACAGGACGGCGCAAATACGTGTTCATAACCGATGGATGGGCGATTATAGCGGCGACATGGCGACCCAATCGACGGAATCGGCGATGGACGGCCACGCCCGCGCCCATCGTGCGGCCCCTGCCTATACGCGGACGGCGATCGCGCTGCATTGGCTCGCGGCGCTCCTGATCGCCTGCAACCTGGCGCTCGGGGTCACGATGATCAACCTCGCGCTTTCTCCCTTTACGCTGCGGCTCTACGGCTGGCACAAGTGGATCGGCATCACCGTGTTCCTGACCGCGGCCACGCGGCTCGCATGGCGATGGGGGCATCCTCCCCCGCCGGCGGTCGCGATGCCCCGATGGCAGCGCCGCGCCGCCGCCGGAACGCACGCGGCCCTTTACGTGCTGATGCTCGCGATCCCGTTGTCCGGCTGGGTCTACAGCTCGTCCACGGGTGTTTCGGTGGTGTACCTCGGCCTTTTCCCGCTGCCGGACCTGGTCGGGAAGGACAAGGCGCTGGCCGCCGTGCTGAAGGCCGTCCATGCCACATTGAACTTCGCGCTGCTCGCGCTGGTCTGTCTGCATGCGGGGGCCGCGCTTCGGCACCACGTCGTCGACCGCGACGGCGTCCTCCCCCGGATGCTCCCCTTCCTGCGGCGCGACTGAAAATTGGACTACACCGATGAAAATGCTGCATTCGTTCGTTCCCTCGCTTGCCGTCATGCTGATGGCGGCGTCAGGCGGCGCCGGTGCGCAGGGCGTGCTGATCGATCGAAGCGAGATCCGCTTCGTCGCGAAACAGACGGGCGGCGGCGTCGAGGGCCGGTTCCGGAGGTGGAAGGCGAACGTCGATTTCCGCCCGAAAGAGCCGGCGAAATCGCACGCCGAGTTCGAGATCGAGCTCGCGAGCATCGATCTTGCGAGCGAAGAGACCGAGACCGAGGTCCGGCGCCCCGCGTGGTTCGACACCGCGAAGTTCCCGGTCGCGAAGTTCGAGTCGACGACGGTGCGTGGCCTGGGCGGCGATCGCTATGAAATCGACGGTCGCCTCTCGATCAAGGGCGTCACCCGCGACATTTCGGTTCCCGTCGCGCTCAAGACCGATGCCGGCGGCAACAGCGTGGCCGAGGGCCAGTTCACCGTCAAGCGCCTCGATTTTCGCATCGGCGAAGGCATGTGGGCGGACACCGACGCCGTGGCCAACGAGGTCGTCATCCGCATCCGGATGGTGCTGCCCCCCGTGCAATAATCGCGGGACGGATCCGCCCGTCCGCGGGGACTCGCGATGACCTCTCGAAAGCTGCGCCTCGGGCTCGCGGCGCTCGCATCGCTTGCCGTGCTCGCGCTCGCGCAATTCGCGGCGACGCGCGCTGCCGCTCAATCGTACCGTATCGCGCCCGAGCGGACCCTCGCCGGATTCGCGGTGACGAATCTCGGCGTCGTGCGCCAGGACGGCCACTTCAATCGCGCCTCCGGCACGATCGTGCTCGATCCCGCGCGCGCCAGCGGCGGCAGCGTCGACGTCACGATCGATCTCTCGTCGGTCGACACCGGGTGGGATACGCGCGACGACTTCCTGCGCGGCGAGAACATGTTCGACGTGGCGCGCTATCCGGTCATGCATTTCCGCTCCACGCACGTCGAGTATCGCGACGGGCACGTCGTCGCGGCGGAGGGAAACGTGACGCTGCATGGCGTGACGAAGCGCCTGCGGCTCGAAGTGCAGAACCTCGAGTGCGGCCGCGTTTCCACCGATGGCCACGAGAGCTGCCGCGCGAGCGTGGCCGGCCAGTTGCGGCGGCGGGAATTCGGAATGGAGTTCGCCTACCCGTTCGTGGGCGACGTCATCTCGCTCGATTTCGCCATCACGGCCGTCCGGGCCGCCGGGGACGTCGCAGCGCAGTGAAAAACGCGCCGGTCAGCGCGCGACGAGCCTTTTCATCCGCTCCACCGCGGCGACGAGCTCGCGGGTGATCCCCGGCTCGCGCACCGAATGCCCGGCGTCGGGCACGACGACATATTCGGCTTCGGGCCAGGCGCGCGCGAGCGCATCCGCGGTGACCGGCGGACAGACGATGTCGTAGCGGCCCTGGACGATCGTGCACGGGAGGTGGCGAATGCGCGGGAGGCCGGCGAGCAGCGCGCCATCGGCCAGGAACGCGTCGTGCACGAAGTAATGCGCCTCGATGCGCGCGATCGCGAGCGCCGCGGCGTCGCTGTCGAATTTCGGCGCCGGATCACTCGCAGGCAACAGCGTCGAGCACGCGCCTTCGTAGCGATCCCAGGCATGCGCCGCGGGAAGGTGCACGGCGGGATCGGGGTCGACGAGGCGGCGATGATAATGGGTGAGCAAGTCCGCGCGTTCGGCTTCGGGCAGGAAACCGGCGAACGCGCGCCAGGCCTCGGGAAAGACCATGCGCATGCCGTGCATGAACCAGTCGATCTCGGCGCGGCCCGCGAGGAAGATCCCGCGCAGCACGAGTCCGAGGCAGCGATCGGGGTGCGCTTGCGCGTACGCCAGCGCGAGCGTGGATCCCCACGATCCGCCGAACACGAGCCAGCGCTCGATGCGCAGGTGCGCGCGCAATCGCTCGAGATCGGCGATCAGCGCCTGCGTCGTGTTGCCCTCGATCTCGGCGACCGGCGTCGAGCGGCCGGCGCCGCGCTGGTCGACGAGGACGATGCGCCAGAATGCGGGATCGAAATAGCGGCGATGGTGCGGCAGGCAGCCGCCGCCGGGACCGCCGTGGAGGAACACGACGGGCACGCCGTCGGCGCGCCCGCACGCCTCCCAGTACAACGTGTGCGGCGGATCGACCGCGAGCCGCCCCGTCACGTACGGGTCGATTTCGGGAAACAGGACCGGGTCGCGGCTTGCGGGATTGTCGGGCATTGACGCGGGGCTTCGAATTCACACAGGTGCGCGGAACCGCTCGTCGACGTCGACGCGGTAGCCGTTCGCGAGGCGGTTGGTCTCGTTGGCGAGCGCGACGACCGCCTGCAGCTCGTTGAACATCGCTTTCGTCATGCCCTTGCCGCGCGCACCCGCCGTGTGCGACATGATGCAGTACTCGCAATTGTTGGTGACGCTGACCGCGACGTAGATCATCTCCTTGGTCAAGGCGTCGATGGCGCCGGGCGCCATCACCTCCTTCACGCCGGCCCAGACGCGCCGCAGCGTCGCCGGGTCGTTCGCGAGCGCCTTCCAGAAATTGTTGATCCAGTCGACCTTGCGCGTCGCCATGATGTCGTCGTAGACGGCGCGCACGTCCGGCGCGGCGTCATCGTATTCGATCAGCGGCACGAGTGCCATCGCGCGATCTCCTGAAAAAAACGAAGTATGCCGCAAAATTCCGACCGCCGGCCGCGGCGCGCGTCGGCCGCGCGGCAGGGGACCTATAATCGGCGCGTATTTTCACTCGCACGGGACAATCCCATGAACGCGATCAGGAAGCGACTCACCGTTGCAGCGAGCCTGCCGGCCGACCATGAACGCGCGCGGCTCGTCGGCCGGGTCTGGCTCCCGGACGCCGCCGGGCCGGCGGTCGTGCAAGTGACGGCCGACGGCGTTTTCGACCTGTCGAATGTTGCTTCGACCATGACCGGGCTGCTCGACCTTCGCGATGCGGCCGCGGCCGTCCGCGGCGCCGGCGCATTGCCGCGCATCGGCGACACCGCGGCGCTGCTCGCCAACTCGGCAGCGGACGATCGCGACGAGCATGCGCCGTGGTTTCTCGCGCCGTGCGATCTCGCGGCGATCAAAGCCGCCGGCGTGACGTTCGTGTCGAGCATGCTGGAGCGCGTGATCGAGGAGCAGGCGCGCGGCGACCCGGCGAAGGCCGAATCCGTGCGCAAGGCCGTCGTCGCGATCATCGGCGACGACCTTTCGCGCGTGCGCCCGGGATCCGCCGAGGCGGCGCGGCTCAAGGACGCGCTGATCGCGCAAGGCGTGTGGTCGCAGTACCTCGAAGTCGGCATCGGCCCGGATGCCGAGATCTTCACCAAGTCGCAGCCGATGTCGGCGGTCGGCATCGGCGCCGACATCGGCATCCATCCCAAGTCGGAATGGAACAACCCGGAGCCCGAGGTCGTGCTCGCGGTCAACAGCCGCGGCGAGACCGTCGGCGCGACGCTCGGCAACGACGTCAACCTGCGCGATTTCGAGGGCCGCAGCGCGCTGCTGCTCGGCAAGGCCAAGGACAACAACGCGTCGTGCGCGATCGGCCCGTTCGTGCGGCTGTTCGACGACGGCTTCGGGATCGACGACGTGCGCCGCTGCGAGCTGGCGATGCGCGTCGACGGGCCGGAAGGGTTCGTGCTCGACGGCCACAGCTCGCTCTCGATGATCAGCCGCGATCCGCTCGATCTCGTCGCGCAGGCGATCGGCCCGAATCACCAGTATCCGGACGGGTTCGTGCTGTTTCTCGGCACGATGTTCGCGCCGACGAAGGACCGGCACGCGCCGGGCCAGGGCTTCACGCACACGGTGGGCGACATCGTCACGGTCGCGACGCCGACGCTCGGCGCCCTCGTGAACCGCGTCGCGCATTCCGACCGCATTGCGCCATGGACGTTCGGCGCAGCGGCGCTGATGAAGAACCTCGCGCGACGCGGACTGGTCTAGCGCTACCGTCGGCGGTCAGTGCTGGCCCATGCGCGCGGCGATCGCGAGCGCGTTGACGAGCGCCTGCGGATTCGCGGTGCCGCGCCCTGCGATGTCGTACGCGGTGCCATGCGCCGGGGTCGTGATCGGCACCGGCAGCCCGCCGTGCACGGTGACGCCGCGCTCGAAGCCCATCAGCTTCATCGCGATCTGTCCCTGATCGTGATACATCGTGACGACGCCGTCGAAGGCGCCGTTCTTCGCGCGGACGAATATCGTGTCGGCCGGGTAGGGGCCGTCGGCGGCATGGCCGCGGGTTGCGGCGAGTGCGATGCCCGGCGCAATCACGTCGATCTCCTCGCGGCCGAAGCTGCCGTTGTCGCCGTTGTGCGGATTGAGGCCGCACACGCCGATGCGCGGCGCGGCATGGCCCGCGCGACGAAGGCCGGCGTGCAGATAGCGCGATGGCCTCGGCGATGCGCTCCGGCGTGAGCAGCCCCGCGACGTCCTTGAGCGGCACGTGCGACGTCACGCGCGAGGTCCAGAGATTCTCGAGCACGTTGAATTCGCCGCACGGCCCGTGGTAGCCGAGGAAGTCGGCGAACCAGCGGAGCTCGTCTTCCTGCTGCATGCCGCCCGCCCGCAGCGCGGCCTTGTTGAGCGGCGCAAAGCAGACCGCGTCGACCTCGCCGCGGCGCTGGAGGTCGAGGGCCAGCGCCAGCGCGGACAGCATGAACGCGCCGTTCGCGGCGGAGGCGACCCCGCGCGCGAACGCCGGCGCGCGGGCGCCATCCCAGTCGAGCGCGGCAACGGGAGCATCGGGCAGCGATCGCGCGCGAGGCGGCGCGCGGCAAGTCGAGCGTCACGCCCGCTTCGTCCGCGGCGCCGGCAAGGCTCGCGTCGTGGGCGATCACGCGAATGCGCGCCGTCGGGCAGCGCATCCTGCGCCGCCAGCACCTTCGCGACCAGCTCGTGCCCGATGCCCGCCGGATCGCCGGCGAAGAGCGCAATCGTCGGCACGGTGCCGGTCATTGCTCCAGCTTCACCGCCGATTCGCGGATCAGCTTGCCGTAACGCGCGTAGTCGGCGCGATTGAGATCGGCGAATTGCTCGACCGTCAGCGTGCCGGGCTCGCCGGCGAGGTTCGCGATGCGCTTCTGCACGTCGGGCGACTTGAGCGCCTTCATGATCTCGTCGTGGAGGCGCGCCACGAGCTCCTTGGGCGTGCCGGCGGGCGCGAGGACGCCATACCACGTCGTCATCTCGAGTCCCGGAAAGCCGGCCTCGGCGAGCGTGGGCACGTCCGGCAGCTCGGGCGAACGCGAAGCGCGTCGTCACCGCAAGCGCGCGCAGCTTGCCGCCCTTGATCTGGCCGATCGCCGACGACGTCGTGTCGAACATCAGCTGCGCCTGCCCCGAGATCAGGTCGATATGCGCCTGGCTGCTGCCCTTGTACGGAATGTGCGTCATCTGCACCCCGGCCAGCGTCTTGAAGGCTTCGCCCGCGAGATGCTGCGTGCTGCCCGATCCCGACGATGCGTAGTTGAACGTGCCCGGCTTGGCCTTCATCTGCGCGACCAGCTCCTTCACGTCCTTCGCGGTAACCCCGGATCCGACGACCAGCACGTTCGGCACGACCATCACCAGCGCGACGGGCGCCAGATCCTTCTGCGCGTCGTAGTTGAGCTTCATGAGGTGGGGCGCGATCGCCTGGCCCGTGTTGGTCGCGACGAGCAGCGTGTAACCGTCCGGGGCCGCATGCGCAGTGAAGTCCGCGGCAATCGTGTTCGAGGCGCCGGGCTTGTTGTCGACGATGAACTGCCCTTTCATCGACTCGCCGAGCTTCTCGGCCAGCATCCGCGCGACGATGTCGGTGCCCCCTCCGGGCGACGCGCCGACTTCGAGGCGCACCGGCTTCGACGGGTACGCCTGCGCTACGGCATCCGTCGCGCCCGCTCCCGCCAGCGCCGCCACCGCGCACCAGGCGGCCGCGAGCACGACCCGCCCACCGCGCCGCAGCCCGGTTCGTATCGGGGCCATCGCTCAGCGGCCCTTCTTGAACGCGACAACCTTCTGCTTCTGCTCGCCCAGGCCGTCGATGCCGAGCGTGATCACGTCGCCCGTCTTGAGGAACTGCGGCGGCTTCATGCCGAGGCCGACACCGGGCGGCGTGCCGGTGGTGATCACGTCGCCCGGAAGCAGCGTCATGTAGCACGACACATCCGACACGAGCTTCGCCACGCTGAAGATCATCGTGCTGGTGTTTCCGCGCTGCCGGCGCTCGCCGTTGACGTCGAGCCACATCGCGAGCTTCTGCGGGTCCTTGATTTCGTCGGTGGTGACGAGCCAGGGTCCGATCGGACCGAACGTGTCGCAGCCCTTGCCCTTGTTCCACTGGGTCGCGCTCTTCTTCATCTGGAACTCGCGCTCGGACACGTCGTTGATCAGGCAATAGCCGGCGACGTACTTGAGGCCGTCCTTTTCGTCGACGTACTGGGCCTTGCGGCCGATCACGACGCCGAGCTCGACCTCCCAGTCGAGCTGCGTGGAATTGCGCGGCGCCATCACGTTGTCGTTGGGGCCGACGATGCAGGTCGACGACTTGAAGAACACGACGGGATGCTCGGGGATCGGATTGCCGGATTCCTTCGCGTGGTCGCTGTAGTTCAAGCCGATGGCGACGAATTTCGACGGCATCGCGACACACGCGCCGAGGCGCGGGCGGCCTTTGACGAGCGGCAGCTTTTTCGGGTCGAGCTTCCTGAGTTTCGCGAGCTCCGCGGGCGCGAGGCTGGCGCCATCGATGTCCTTGACCTTCTTCGAAAGGTCGCGCAGCTTGCCGTCGGCGTCGATGAGACCGGGCTTTTCCTTGCCGGCGGGACCGTAGCGTACGAGTTTCATCATGCCTCCTTCAATTGAGTTTTAGAACTTGAAGCCGGGAAGAAATCGAGGAGAACGGCGGCTGGCAAGGCGCCGCGGAGCCTTCAACCGGAGCGTACACGGAAGTACGTGAGGATTGAAGGCGAGCAGCAACGCAGCTAGCGGTCGTTATCCGAAGATTTCCACCGGCTTCAAATGGTCATCCCGCCGTCGACCGAGAACGTCTGGCCGGTGGCGAACGCGGATTCGTCGGACGCGAGGAACACCACGATGGGGGCGATCTCCTCGGCCTTGGCGAGGCGCCCCATCGGCTGCCGCGCGATGAACATCTTGCGCGCCTCGACCGGGATCGTCGTAGGCGTTGATGCGCTCGCCGAGCGACGGCGTGTCGACGGTGCCGGGCGCGATCGCATTGCAGCGGATGCCCTTCATCACGAAGTCGGCGGCTACCGCCTTGGTAAGACCGACCACGGCAGCCTTGCTCGCGCCGTAGGCGAAGCGGTTGGGAATGCCCTTGATCGATCCGGCGACGGAGGCCATGTTGATGATCGACGCCCAGCTGCCGGCCTTCTGGTGCTTGTCGAGCATCTTCGGCAGCGCGGCCTGGATCGCGACGTACATCGCCCGCACGTTGAGGTTGAAGCTGAAATCCCAGTCCTTTGCCGTGCAGTCGAGGATCGTGCCGTTGTGAACGTAGCCCGCGCAGTTGAACAGCACGTCGAGCGCAGGCAGTTCGGCAATCGTCGCGCGAACCGCCGCGTCGTCGAGGACATCGAGCTTCCGGACCGTGACGTTGGCGATTCCCTTGAATTTGTCGAGCAGCGTCGCGTTGACGTCGGTCGCGCAGACCGTCGCGCCCTCGGCGGCCATCTGCATGACGCTCGCAAAACCGATCCCCTGGCCGGCTGCGGTGACCAGCGCCGTTTTTCCTTCCAGGCGATTACCCATGGCTGTCTCCTTGTCGCTCGTAGCGCACGGTCAACGGCCGCGCGCGAGTTTCGGCGTCAGTGATACAGCCGGATCCGCCCAATCGTGGTTCGGCACGGTCGGATACCAGCCGGGCCGACCCGGATCGCGATCGTACGGGTAACCGCCCAGCTCCCGATAGAGCTCGTGATACTGCGCGAGCTTGGCGCGATCGAGGGAAACGCCGAGCCCGTTGCCGTCGGGAACGGCGATCGCGCCGTCGCGATAGGGCATCCGGCCGCCGACGATCACGTCGTCGACGAGATGATGATAGTGAGCGTCGGCCGCGTAGCCGAGATTGGGCAGGACGGCGCCGAGGTGCAGCATCGTCGCGAGCTGGATGCCGAGCTCGCCCGAGCTGTGGACCGCGACGCCGACGCCGAGCGTCTCGCAGACGCCGGCCGCCTTGATGCACGGGCGGATGCCGCCCCAGAACGTCGTGTCGAGCAGGACGACATCGACGGCCCGGAGCTTTTCGTTCGCCGCCAGCTGCTCGAAATTGATGACCACGGTGTTCGTCGCGATCGGCAGCGGGACGAATTCCTTGAGCCGCGCGAGCTGCGGCATGCCCCACACGGGATCCTCGAAGTAATCGTTGCGCAGGTCGAGGATGCCGCGGCCGAAGTCGATCGCGTCGGCGAGCGAGAGCGCGCTGTTCGGGTCGTAGCGAAAGCGGTCGCCGGGAAGCGCCGCGGCAAGCGCGCGGTAGCAGGCGAGCTCATGGGCCGGCGGATACACGCCCCCCTTCAGCTTGTGCACGCGGAAACCGTGCTGCTTCTTCAGCGCGCGCGCATGGGCGACGAGCTGCTCGGCCGTGCGCACTTCGCCGCGGCCGCTTTCGGGATCGTTGTAGCGGAAGAACAGGTAGCTCGCGAACTCCACCGCATCGCGCAGCTTGCCGCCGAGCAACGCGTGGACCGGCACGCCGAGCTTGTGGCCCATGATGTCGAGGCACGCGAATTCGATCGCCGCGTGGAGCTGCGTCCGGTTGTCGTACAGGCTCGCGGTCGGGTTGCAGATCGCGAAGCGCAGTGCCTCCAGCCGGAATACGTCGTGGCCGCGCAGGTAGTCCGCGAGGGCGGCGAAGCTGCGCGAGGCATCCTCGCCGCCGCCCCCCATCTCGCCGCAGCCCGACATAACCGTCCGCCGTTTCGACTTCGACGATCGTGCGCACGAAGCGGCCCCAGTGCGCGCCGTTGCTGTGCAACAGCGGCGCCTCGAGCGGCACGGTGACCGGCGTCGCGCGGATCGCGGCGATGGTGGAGGCGGACAAGGCTTGGGCGATCGTCGAGAGCGAGGGAACGCACCGTCGGCGGGAACGCCGAATGCGCAGCCGATCATTTTACGCTCACGCCGCGGCAATTGGTAATACCACTTGACCAATTAGAGGGTGGGATTTAGCCTTCGCCCAAGTAGCCTCGATCGGTCGGCGGCCCTGGTTGCCCACGTCGCCGGCCGTCCACGACCTGCCGCCCCGGATCACCGCGCTCCGGCCCATGCCGTTCCAGAGCATCGAACCGCGCCGACTGTATCGGCAGATCGCCGACCAGATCGGCAAGCTGATCGCTTCGGGCGCGTCCCGCGGGCGCCCGCTTGCCGCCGGAGCGCGATCTCGCGAAACAGCTGGGCGTGTCGCGACCGTCGGTCCGCGAGGCGCTGATCGCGCTCGAGGTCGAGGGACGGGTCGAGGTGCGGATCGGATCCGGGATCTATGTCCAGGCGCCGACGGAGCACAAGGCCGGCGAAGCCGAAGCGACCGCCGGACCGTTCGAGCTGCTGCGAGCCGTTACGTGATCGAGGGCGAGTGCGCGGCGCTGACGCGAAGTCGGGCAAGAAGAACCAGGTGCATGCCATCGCCGAGGCGCTCGACCAGATGCAGCACGAGATCGACCATGGCGAGCACGAGCCGCTCACCGGCGATTCGGCAATTCCACATGCGCATCGCCGAAGCGACGGGCAACGGCGCGCTGGTTGCCGTGGTCGAGATGCTGTGGGACGAGCGCACCGGTCCCCTCTACAAGCAGCTCGAGCAGGATGACGATTCGCCTGCGCTCTGGGGAAACGCCATGGCCGAGCACCGGTCCGTGTACAAGGCGATCGCGGCGAAGGATGCCAATGCCGCGCGCCTCGCGATGCAACGGCACCTCAATCAGGCCTACAAGCGCTTTCGACCGGCTGGGCATGCTCCAGTATGAAGAGCCCGACCATAGTCCAGGAGACGACGATGCTGGCCTGCCGCATCCACGCGAAGGAAGACCTGCGAATCGAACCCGCCGACGTTCCGAGGCCGGCCCCGGCGAAGTGCTGCTGCGCCTCGGCGCGGGCGGCATCTGCGGCTCGGATCTGGATCACTACTTCGAAGGTCGCAACGGCAACTTCATCGTGCGCGAGCCGCTGATCCCGGGACACGAGGCGTCCGCCGTCAGTCGCCGGCGTCGGCGCCGATGTCACCCGCGTCAAGGTCGGCGACAAGGTCGCGGTGTCGCCGTCGCAGCGCGCGGCGTTGCGACTAATGCCAGCGAGGACGCGAGCAATTGTGCGCGAACATGCGCTCCCTCGGCAGCGCGAGCCGCTACCCGCACGTGCAGGGCATGTTCCAGGAGTTCTTCGTCATGGCGCGAGCGGCAATGCGATTGGTCGCCGGCGGCACATCTCGCTCGGCGAGCTGCGTTCG
>CAWFMY010000044.1:0-58729 GCA_963816925.1 uncultured beta proteobacterium
TAGCCGAATGCGAGTGTCGTCGCGCGGTAACGCTTTCCTGGGATGTCAACCGCTGGCTATGCCAGCAGACTCGAGCGCTGGCTCGGTCATGTACTTCATCCCGCCCCCGCCCATCGTGGAGCAGGCGGCAAGCTGCCTATCGCGCTTGCCAGCACCAATGCAATAAACAACCGCACCCCTCGCAGGACAGACGTCATCGCGCGCTCCTCGGCGGCGGTTCGGCCGCGATTGGAAAACAGAGCACATGCGACCGCTATTCCGTTCGCAATTCGCGTATCGAGCTCCGCATCGCCCCCGTTGGCGTTGAATACCATCTAGTCCATCGATTGGGTCGAAGCTGCTTGCAGTCTCCGGAATGACATCGCGACTGCCCATGTTGACTGCAAGGGCGCCCGCACTGCATCGAGTTTGGGCTGCCCGCCTTTCGAGTTTGGCATCGAGCATTCGCTCGCAAAGTGCATGCCGAACGCCAATCCGACAATCCGAGGATCCAAAGGAGAGAGTCATGAAGAAATTGTTTGCGCGCCTCGCCATCGCGTCGTCGTTCGCCGTGGGCACGTCCACGCGCATGCGGCCGACGTCAACGTCCAGTTCAACGGTGGCATCGGTGTCGATCCGGTGAGCGGGATTAGCGCGGGCGCGCCCGTGTCGAATTCCGTGCAAGGCGTGCCGCCGGGCGGACGCCCCTGGGTCATCCGCAAGCTGCGTGCAATGGTCTTCGTTGACGGGACTGTCTCCGTCAAAGGGTCCGGATTGTTGCTGGCCGGCGGTGATGCGATCGGGTCCCGCTCGACCATTGCACAAGTGATGGCGACGCTGTTCTGCGGGACCGATGCGTTCAATTCGCCCGCAGCCGCGCTCGATACCGCCGGCAACTTTTCGATCAAGGGCAGTCTCTCGCCCACGCCACCCTCGCCATGCGCGTCCCCAGTGCTGCTGATTCGCAGTACGGCCGGCGCCGGCGCGTGGTTCGCCGCGGGGATCCCGGGCCGGGAGGACGACGACTAGGACGCAAGACCACGCGCCAATACCGAACGGACCGCAAGACGGCGGCCGAGACATCTCGGCCGTCGTCGCATTGTGCCACCTGAAGACGGACACTCAATCCGAACGGTGCGGCACTACGCGTTGCTACGCTTGGCGTACTCGGGCGTCAGGCGCAATTTTCCGTGCTTCCTCCAGGTACTGATGCACCTGTTGCACGGCCGAGGCGCCCTCGCCCACCGAGGAGGCCACACGCTTCATCGACCCGAGGCGGACATCGCCGGCGGCGAATATTCCCGGCACGCTGGTCTCGAATTCCATCGGCTTGCGTCCAACATCCGAGCCCGCCAAGTCGACATCGTGACCGGTGACGATGAACCCCTTCGCGTCGCGCTGGACAACGCCCGCCAGCCAGTCGGTGTGCGGCATCGCACCGATCAACACGAACAGCAGGCTCGCCGGTATCGTCTCGTCGGCTTCGCTCGCTCGGTCCCGAATGGCCAGACGTTCCATGCGCTCGGCACCCTCGAAGCCGACAACCTCGGCCCCAAGCCGTACCTCGATGTTGGCTGTGTGGCGAATCTGCTGCACCAGGTAATCCGACATTCCGCTTTCGAGCGAGTTGGCGCGCACCACGAGCGTCACATGTCGGGCGTAGTTGGCGAGGTGAATTGCCGCCTGCCCCGCCGAGTTTCCGCCGCCCGCTACCGCCAGATCGAGGCCGCTGACGACACGCGTCTCCCCGAACGTCGTATAGAAGACGCTCCTGCCGACGAACCTGTCGATTTCCGGAACCTGCAGGCGCCGGTATGTCGCCCCGGTGGCGACGATCACCGCCGTCGCAGTGATCTCGCGTCCATCCGACAGGATCAGGACCTTCTGCGTCCCGTTCGTTCGGAGTTGCGTCACTTCCCGCGCAAATACGAATTTCGCGCCGAACAACCATGCCTGCTGATACGCGCGCTGCGCGAGCTCCACGCCACTGATTCCGCGCGGAAAGCCAAGGTAGTTCCTGATGAGGGAACTTGCGCCGGCCTGCCCGCCGATCACGTGCCGCTCGATGACCAGGACCCGCAGCCCCTCCGATCCGGCGTAGACCGCCGACGTGAGACCGGCAGGCCCGCCTCCGACAACGGCGACGTCGCAGGTGAGCTCACGCGGGTTCTCGCCGATGGCGTCCATGACCTTCGCATCCGTCGGATCGACGAGCACCGATCCGTCGAGCAGGAAGACGACCGGCAACGCCGCGAGATCGGCGCCATGCTCCTCGCTGAGTCGCCTTGCCGTCCTGGATGCGACGTCATGAAATCCGTAGGGAATTCCGTTGCGGTTGAGGAGCTCGCGAATCTCATGCGAGCGCGGAGAATTCTCATCGCCCACGATGTGGATCAGCTCCATTGCCGGCCGGTTGACGCGCGTCCATTCCGCCAGGAACTCGCTCACGAGCGGGTACAGATGGACCTCGGCGGGCGTCCAGGGCTTGTAGAGGTAATTGTCGAGCTGGCCCAGCGCACAGCCCTGCAGAATCGTGGGCGAGGCGGTGTGGTCGCCCCAGGCGACGAGCAGCGCGAGTTTCGCCATGGGCTCGACCGATCGGACCCGCCCGAGAAATTCGTTGCCCGCCAACTCGGGCATCCACTGGTCCGCGATCACCAGGGCGATTTCCTCGCCGTCTTTCTTGATCTTGGAGACGGCATCCAGCGCGGCACGCGCGGACAGGTGAGGCACGATGCGGTAGTCGCCGCCGAATCGGCGCGTCAGCGCGTCGAGCAGCGCGGCCAGCTCGGCCGGCTCATCATCGACCACCATGATCACAGGTCTCTCGGCCATAAGTGACTCTCCTGTGGACAGCGGCGACGGGCTGCGGCGAAACGCGACCCTCAGATCTTCGACTTTGCCTGTCTCAGCGCCCCACGCCGGCCAGCACGTCGGCCTTGAGGAAGCGCTCGACCACCAGCATGAACGCAATCGACGGGATCAGCAGCAGGAGCGCGGTGATCGACGCAATCTGGTAATTGCCGCCCATGCTCGCGTTGAACATGAGGAGCGGCAGCGTCGTGACGTCGGGCACGCCGACGAAATAGGTCCCGGTAAACTCGTCGAGCGATTCCAGGAACACGAAGATCGCGCTCGCGATGAGGCCCGGCGCCGCCAGCGGCAGCGTCACCGTGCGGAAGCACGTCCACGGCGAGGCGCCCATGTTGCGCGCGGCTTCCTCGAGCGACGGCTCGACCGACGCGAATGCCGCCGACGCTATCCAAACGGCGAGCACGAGGCCGTGCGACGCATGCACGAGCACCACACCCAGGATCGTTCCATTGAGCCCGATCTCGTAGAACACCCGCGCGATGTTGACGTACACGGGCAGATTCGGCACCGCCTGCGGCAGCAGGAACGCGAGCAGGATGAGGCCGCGCCAGCGCAGCTTCAGCCGCGCCAGCGCATAGCCCGCGGGAATCGCCACGAGCAGGCTCAGCACGACGGTCAGCACCGCGATCCAGATGCTGGTCCCGAGCGAAGCCAAGGCCCCGCCGCGCGGGCTGAACACGCGCGCCCAGAACGAGAAACCGAACTCCTGTGGAATCTTGTAGGGGAAATACCACTTTTCCGCGAACGCCCACAGGAACAGGTTGGCCAGCGGGCCGAAGATCGCGAAGGCGACGAGCCCGAGCAGCACGGCCATGCCGAGCATCTGCGGCCAGCGGGCGATTCCGCGCGAGTTCACGCGTTGACCTTCGCGGTCGTATGTCGAAGATAGAACCACGCACCGCCGGCGGCGACGACCAGCGTCATCAGGCACAGCGCATTGGCCACCGCGTAATCCGACAACGTGCTGATCCGGTACGCAACGTCGACGGTGATCATCGTCGGCGAATTCGGATTGATCATCATCGGCACCGACAGCACGGAGAGCATGGTCACGAACGACAAAACCAGGCCCACGAGCAGCGTCCCGCGCACCTGCGGAAGCACGATGTCGACGAGCACGCGCAGGCGCCGCGCGCCGAGGTTGCGCGCGGCCTCGACGTGCTGCGGCTCGAGCGACGCCATCGCGCCTGCGAGCAGCAGCGTCACGAACGGCGCCTGCTTCCAGACGAACGCCACGACGATGCCCCGCCAGTCGAGCAGGCTCTGCGCGGACAACGGCTCGATCAATCCGGAGCCGATCAGCACGTGATTCAGCATTCCGTTCTTGGCGAGGAAGGTCCGCATGATCTGCCCGGTGACGATGAACGGGATGAACAGCGGCCAGCGGTACAGCCAGCGCAGGACGGCGACGGCGCGCGGATTTTCGCCAAGCGTCAGGTAACCGGCGATCGCGATGGCGATGAGGCCGATCAGCAACGTCGACAGCAGTACGATGCCGACCGTGAACAGGAGATCGGTCCGGTAGAGATCCCAGGACTTGACGAAGTGCTCGAGCGTGAAGCCGCCGTCCTTGCCGCGAAACGCGAGGACGAACGACATCCCGAGCGGCAGCACGAAAAACAGGCCGACGATCGCGAGTGCCGGCCCCGTCAGCAGCGCGCCGGCCGCATGCTGGAGGAAACCGCGCGCTTCGCGCCCTCTCCCCACGTCGCGGGGAGAGGATGCGGCATCGTCAACCACGATTGGAACTGCGTCCCGTTACTTGATCACCACGCGTTCGTAGCCCTCGACGATGTCGGTGAAATAATCCGACAGCGGGAAGGGCCGGCCGTACTGCGACAGCTGCGATGGCGAGATGTCGGTGAAGAGCTTGTTCCAGTCCGCGGGCGACAGCTTCGCTTGCACGAACTGCGGATCGATGCCCGGATACCAGTTGAACTGCTTGACGATTCCGTCCGCCTGCACTTCGGGGCTTTCCGCGAAATCGATGAACTTCTTCGCCAGCGCGGCGTTCGCGGCCTTGGCCGGGATGACGTAGTACATCGGCTGCCCCGGCAGCCCCGGCGACGGCAGCGAGAGCTTGACCTTCGGGCTCATCTTGCCATCCGCCTGCCACGTATAGAACATGTCGACCCACACCGGACCCATCGCGATTTCGCCGCGGTTCAGCATGTCGAGCGTACCGGCGTTGCCGGGCGTCATCACGACGTATTGGTTGAAGTCCTTGAGGCCCGCGAGCGACTTGTCGATCGTCGCCTTGTCGGCCGCCGAATAGGGGCCCTTCTCCAGCTTGTCGCCGAGACCGCTGTTGGCGCCGACCCAGCCCATCACGAAGCCGACGCCGGACATGCCGCCCTTGACGCCGTTGTAGCCGAACTGCTTCGGGATTCTTCTTCACCCATTCGACGAGCTCGGCATACGATTTCGGCGGCGCCTTGACGAGGTCCGGGTTGTAGGCAAACGCGATCTGGCTGTGGAACATCGGCAGCACGTAGCCGTCGACGTTCGCCCCGAGCGCGTTCTTGGCCGTGTCGCGCGACACGAGCTTGCCGGCGGCGACGTCGCTGCGGTAGGGCATCAGGAGCTTTTCGTTGACCATCGTCGCCGCGCCGCGCTGGTGCACGACGGCGACGTCCGTATCCCAGGTTGCATTGCCGGCCTTCTGCTGCGCGGACAATTTTTCGTAGATCTTCTGCGAGCCGGCGTCGCCCGGGCCGGTGCCGACCGCGCGCACCTTGACGCCGGGATTCATCGCCTCGAACTTCGGCCCGAGGTAGTTGTTGACGTAGTCGACCATGTTCTGGTCGCCGGCCGAGACGACGTTGAGGTCGTTTGCGCGGCGGCCGGGATAGCGCCGATCACGAACGCAACAGCGAGAATGGGAAGCAGGCGTTTCATCGATACTCTCCTTGCGGTGGAAATGCAGCTTTGGGAACCGGACAAACGTGCTCTCGCGGCCCGGGTTACTTGTAGGTCGAAAACGTGAGCGCGCCGAAAGTGGGAGTGAGGAGGTTCATCTCGACCGTGTTGTTCTGCAGCGTCGTCATGGTCCCGCCCAGCCGCTCGATGCCGTACGTGCCGTTGCGCGAAAGGGTGCTGCCGGAGACGACAACGCGGACCGTGGGCCCGTTTCCATACGCCCCGCTGCCGAAGTTCTCCATCGCATTCGAGTCAGTGACGATCATCGTCACCAACCCCGGCCCGTTCGCCGCGAAACCGTAGCTGTTGCCAAGCGCGCTCGATCGCTCTACGGTAAGCCGCGCGCCCTGCGCTACGTCATTTGTCGTCACCGAGAAGCCGGCACCGATGTTTCCGCTCGCGACGCTGTTCCGCACCTGCGCCATGGCAGCCATGGACGGCGAACCGGCCGGCAGGACGCTGACGCCTGCGCCTACGTTGTTCTCGACCCGGACGCGATCGATCGTTGCCTGGCCGTCCACGATGCGGATGCCGTCGCTGCCTGAATAGCGAATCGTCGAATCCGATATGTAGACCTGGCCGTTAGGCGCAAAGGCGCGCAAGCCGGCGCCGATGACGTTGGTGATCAGGCACTGGTCGACATTGAGGCGCGCACCCTGCTGAAATTCGATTCCGGCGGAACCCCCGTCCTGTCCGTTGATCGTGAGTCCGCGCAGCGTGACCAGGATCCCGGAGCCGTCGACGATGATGCCCGTATTTCCGGGTGCGACGAAGATGCCGGCATAGACGCCAGGCGGCGCGGTTATCGACACGGATTGCGTGATCGTCACCGGACCGTATCCCGCCGAATCGAGCACAATCACTTCCCCCGAGGTCGCGGTGGCGGAGACTGCGGTCGCGAACGAGCGGCAGGGCGCGGCGATCGAGCACGGGTTCGTGTCCTGACCATTCGATGCGACGAACGTGCGTTGCGCCAGCGCGGCGGCGTTCGACGACAGGAAGAGCGTCACGAAGAACGCGGCGCCTGCAAATGGTATGCGCAGTCTCATGCGACCTCCCGATCGTTGGTGGTTTGCGAGGTGGGGAAAAGCAGGAGCGCATCGCGGGGCACGACGACCGAGGCCGCCGTGCCTTCCGCCACGCGCTCCGGCGCGTGAACCCAGATGTCGGCGCCGGCCGCGCGCACGCGGTAGCGGTAGCCCTGTCCGACATAAATGGTTTGTGCGATGACGCCGGCGATGACGAGCGCCTCCCCCGCCGCTTCGGAGGCGGGTGCAAGGCGCGCGGCATCGCTGCGGAAATGGGCGCGCAGGCGCGGACCGCCAGACTCGGCGCCATTGGCCGCGGCGTACGCCCCGGAGGCGGTGCCGACGACATCGAGCGCGTTGTCCGCACCCATGAATCCGGCGACGAACGCGCTTGTCGGCCGCTGAAAAATCTCTTCCGGCGTGCCGAACTGGACGACGCGGCCCGCGTCGATGACGGCGATGCGGTCGGCAAGTGTCAGCGCCTCCTCGCGGTCGTGCGTCACGTACACCGAGGTGATGCCGACGCGCTTTTGCAGCGCGCGCAGCTCATGGCGCAATTCGATCCGCACCTTGTAGTCGAGGTTCGACATCGGCTCGTCGAGGAGCAGCAGCGTCGGATCGACGGCGAGCGCCCGGCCGAGGGCCACGCGCTGCCGCTGTCCGCCGGAAAGCTGCGTCACCGGCCGCGGCCCGAAGCCGTCGAGCTGCAGGAGCTTCAGCATCTCGGCCACGCGCGCGGCGATCGCATCCTTTTTCCAGCCGCGCATCACGAGGCCATACCCGATGTTCGCGGCGACCGACATGTGCGGCCACAGCGCGTAGGACTGGAACATCATCGCAGTGTTGCGCTTCTCCGGCGCGAGCGCGGTGATGTCCTTGCCGTCGACGCGGATCGCGCCGGAATCCGGATGGATGAAGCCGGCGATCGAGCGAAGCAGCGTCGTCTTGCCGCAGCCGGAGCTCCCGAGCAGCGCGATCATCTCGCCGCGCTCGACGTCGAGGCTCACGTGGTCGAGCACGCGCGCCGCACCGTAGGAAACGCAGAGACTCTCGATCGACAGGTACGCCATCGCGGCGGTCAATTCCCGATAGTGGCTCGCCAATGTGACCGCGCAGTATGACGCCTCTGCGAACGGACGCGTACCTGCCCGGTGATGCGCCGCGGCACCCCGGATGGACGCGCAGAGTGAAAGGCTGGAATGGTGCGGCGCAACAATCGGCAAGGGCTCGCCGACGCCTTCGAAGCCACCTGGAGCGGCTCCTCATCGTCGTCGTCATCGTCGTCGCCGTAGCCCTCGTCGTCGTCAGGGTCGATGTTGCCGCCGCCCTTGCCCTTGTCGTCGTCATCCTCGTCGTCATCGTCGTCGTCGCCGGGATTGACGGTCGCGGCGCCGAGGAGGCGCGCATTCGCGGCAGCCGCCTCCGGCGCACATCCGGTCGTCATGCGCAGGTACGGGAACAGCCAGGCTTCCACTTTGTCGCCAGGAAAGTGCATGGGAGCGCGAACGTTACCGCAAAACCGACGACCGACTCAACGCCCCCCTTTGTTGACCGCGGTCAAGCGCCGTCGCCGACAACGGTTCACAATCGAATCGGCCGCCGACGATTGGCGATCGTCGTCGTGACGGCGACTGGATCATGAACCACGATACGACTTCCCGGCGACCGATTGCGGATGCGCCACTCAATCTCGCCGGCATCGTCGGCCGCATGCTCGCGACAATCGCCGAGCGGACCGACATTCCGCTTCGGGCGGTGCTGGCCAACGGGACCGTCGTCGAAAGCCGCAACGCGGCGCCCGCGTTCACGCTGATATTCCGGACCTCGCAGGCGGAACGCCGCGTCGCCCTGTTCGGCTACGTGGGCCTTCTCGAGGCGTATTTCGACGGCGGCATCGACGTCGAGGGCGACCTGGCGCTCGCCTTCCGCGCCGGATTCGAGAGCGGCTACGATCTCGTCCGGAATCCGCTGGTCGTGCTGCGCAACCACCAGCACGAGTGGAGCCATTCGAATCGCTCGCTTCCCCAGGCAAAGGCCAATGCGCGCTTTCACTACGGCCTCGGCCAGGCGTTCTACCGCTACTGGCTCGACGTCCCGGCCATGATGTACACGTGCGCCTACTGGAAGGAAGGGACGAAGACGCTGGAAGAGGCGCAGCGCAACAAGATGGATCACGTCTGCCGCAAGGTTCAGCTGGCTCGAGGCGAGACGTTCGTCGATGTCGGCTCCGGCTGGGGCGGGCTGCTGTTCCACGCATGGGAGCACTACGGCGCCCTCGGCACCGGCATCAACGCGACCACCGAGCAGGTGGCCGAAACGCGGGCGGAGATCGACCGGCGCGGCCTCGCCGACACGCTGCGCGTGCTCGAATGCGATTTTCGCGAGATTCCGGGCCAGTTCGACAAGCTGCTGTCGATCGGCACGCTCGAGCATGCCGGACGCGACTCGCTGCCGGAAGTGGTTCGCGCGCATGCCGCCGCGCTGAAGCCCGGCGGCCTCGGCGTCATCCATTTCATCGGCCACGTCGGCAAGCGCGACACCGAGCTCTATATCCGCAAGTACATCTTTCCCGGCGGCTGGATACCGAGCCTGTCCGAAGCCATCGACTGGATGGAGCGCTGCGGGCTCGAGATCCTGGACGTAGAGAACCTGCGTCGCCATTACGCGCTGACGCTCGATTGCTGGGCCGATCGCTTCGACCGGAACTGGGAGGCGATCCAGGCACTCGACCCGCAGCGCTTCGACGAGAGATTCCGCCGGATATGGCGAACGTACCTCTGGTCCTGCGCGGAGGTGTTCCGGACGAAGCAACCGCAGATCGACTTGTTCCAGGTGACCGTCAGCAAGGGCAATGTCGGCGGCGGCTACCCGATGAGCCGCGCATTTCTCTACTCGCCGTCACCATGACCGCGCACGCGGACAAGGTCTCGACCCTTGCCGCCAGTCTGGCAAACGCGCCGGTCCCCGGTGTGCCGCAGATCGGGCTCGCGAAAGCGACGTCGAACCTGTTCCGCGACCGCCCGCGCCGGCCGCGACCCAAAGTCGAACCTCGCGGGCTTCGACGAAATCGTTCGAATCGACGAGCGGGCGCGAACCGTCGAAGCCGAGGGGATGATCCCGTACGCGGCGCTCGCCGACGCGACCCTCGAGCGCGGGCTGATGCCGGCCGTCGTGCCGCAGCTCAGGTCCATCACGCTGGGCGGCGCGGTCGCCGGCGTCGGCATCGAGGCGTCGTCGTTCCGGTTCGGTCTCGTGCACGATACGGTCGCGGCGCTGGAGATCGTGACCGGCGACGGGCGCATCGTCACCGCGACGCCCGACAACGAGCATCGCGACCTCTTCCTCGGCTTTCCAAATTCGTACGGAACGCTGGGCTATGCACTTTCGGTGACGGCGAAGCTCGTCCCCGTGAAGCCGTTTGTGGCGCTGCGCCACGTCCGCCATACCGGCGCCGAAGGGTGCTTCGCGGACCTGCAACGGCACTGCGACGATGCCACGCTCGACTTCATCGACGGCACCGTGTTCGCGCCGGACGAAATCTATCTGACGCTCGCCCGCTTCGCCGACGACGCGCCGCGGACGAGCGACTACACGTACAGGAACATCTATTACCAGTCGATCCGCAAGTGCGCCGAGGATTGGCTCACCGTGCGCGACTACCTGTGGCGCTGGGACACCGACTGGTTCTGGTGCTCGAAGAACCTGGGCGCGCAGCATCCGCTCGTGCGCACGCTGCTCGGCCCCGAGCGGCTCAACTCGAACACGTGGCAGCGGATCATGCGGTGGAACAGCCGATGGGGCATAACGCGCGCCTGGGACCGGCTGCGCGGACTCCATCCCGAATCGGTGATCCAGGATGTCGACATTCCGGTCGAGCACGCCGCCGCGTTCCTCGCGTTCCTGCACCGCGAGATCGGGATCCTTCCGATCTGGATATGCCCGATCCGCGCGCCGGTCGCATCGCCGAGGTACACGCTGTATCCGTTGCATCCGGGGACGCTCTACGTCAACTTCGGCTTCTGGGATAACGTCATCGATCGCGCGCCACGGCCGCCGGGATACCGCAACCGGATGATCGAGGCGCGCGTGGGCGAGCTCGAAGGGCTGAAATCGCTCTACTCCGATTCGTATCTACACCGAGGACGAGTTCTGGCGCGTGTTCGACCGGCCGGCCTACGCTGCGCTCAAGGCTCGCTATGACCGGAACGGAATTCTCCCCGACCTGTACGCAAAGTGCGTGCAACGGGCGTGAGGCGATGCGGACAGGCGGAAATCGACCCGCGTTGAGGCATGTCAAGGCGCGATCGCGGTCGCGATGCTAGGTTTGACTTGGGTCTTTCGATCGATCCGTCGATGAAAAGGTGAAGACGATGACAGGATTCAAAGGAGAACCCACGCCGCGCACGCCGACCGGCGGTATCGCCCGGCATGGCGCAGCAATCTACGACGAGGCGCCGCACGACCCGTACCAGGCCAAGGGCAAGTATTCCGAGCCCGCGCGCTGCAACGAATGCGGCGCCGTGTATCACCGCGGGCGCTGGCAATGGGGCGATGCGCCGCACGGCGCGCAGGATGTTCTTTGTCCCGCCTGCCACCGGATCCGCGACAAGCTGCCGGCCGGGACGCTTACGCTCGAGGGCACGTTCGTCGACGCGCATCGCGCGGAATTGCTCGGCGTCGCGCGCAACGAGGAGGCGCACGAAAAGGGCGACCATCCGCTGCACCGGATCATGGGCATCGAGGAGGCGCCCGGAAAGATCACGGTCACGACGTCGGACATCCACCTGCCGCAGCGGATCGGCACCGCGCTGAAACATGCGTATCAAGGCGAGCTGGAGGTCGAATACGCGAAAGAGGAATGCTCGGTGCGCGCCCGCTGGCGCCGCTAGCTGGCGCCGGCAAGCGCGACGCGACATGCGAACGCCCGCCGTCCGGCGTTTACGGCGAAGGCGCGGGTGGCGTTGCCGCCGCGCGCAGCAGGGCGATGACCTCCTCGTCCTCGACCTGCCGGAAGTCGATGTAGAACTGTCCGACGGCACGGAAGTAGTCCGGGATCAGCAGGCAAACGACCTCGTCGGCGAAGGGCTTTACTTTCTCGAGCGCCCCCGCGGATGCCACCGGGACGGCGCAGATGAGCCTCTTGGGAGAACGCGCGCGCACCGCGTGCAGCGCCGCCAGCATGGTCTCCCCCGTTGCGAGCCCGTCGTCGACGACAATGGCAATGCGGCCCGCCGGATCGAGTGGTGAGCGCACCGGCGTGTATTGGGCGCGCCGGCGCCGCATCGTCTCGAGCTCGACGGCGACCGCGTGCTTGAGGTACTCCGGCGACGCACCGGCGAAGGCCGCATCGTCCGAAACATGCGACCAGCCGGTTTCATCGACCGCGCCGATCGCGTATTCCGGGCTGCCCGGCACCGAGAGTTTTCTCACCAGGACGACGTCGAGCTCGCCCCCCAGCGCGTCGGCCACGATCTTGCCCATCGGCACCGCGCCGCGCGGGATCGCAAGCACGAGCGGGCGCTGCCCGCGCCAGTGCGCGAGCGCATGGGCGAGCCTTGTACCCGCATCGATGCGGTCGCGGAACATCTTCCGCCGGTCGCGAGCCCGCCGCCGTCGCGTGCCGCGATTCGCCTCAGGCCGGCGGAATGCGCAGCACCTGGCCCGGATAGATCCGGTCGGGATTGGACAGCATCGGCTTGTTGGCGTCGAAGATCTTCATGTATTTGTTCGGGTCGCCGTAGTTCGCCTTCGAGATCTTCGACAGGTTGTCGCCCGCCACCACCGTGTAATACGTGCCCTCCGGCGCGCTCTGGTCCACCGACATCATGTCGTTGACGTGACTTACGCCCGACACATTGCCGCAACACAGGACGATCTTTTCCCGGGTCGCCTGGTCGGGCGCGACACCGAAGACCGAGACCGACGTCGTGGCGCCATCGTAGGTCACCGTAAGCCCGGTCGCCGTCAGCCCCTGCGACTGGATGTAGCCGAGGATCGCGTCACCCGCGGCGTCGTTGGCCGCCTTGACCGACTCATCGGTCGGCGCGGCAGCCGCCTGCGCCATCGCTTCCTTGGCCTTGCCGCCGCCGAACAATTTCTCGCCGGCCTCTTTCACGAAACTGATAAGACTCATGTTCATTCCTCGATCACGAAATTCGGAACGCGGATGCCCGTTGCCGCCTGTGCACGCCGCGTGATGCGAGCATACACCGGCGCGCACGGATGCGGGGAGCGACGATCGATCGCGTGCGACGCACCGCGATTGACTACAATGGAGGGGTCCGCCGCGTGCGGTGAAGGCATGCCCGTTCCCGTTACCGCTGCACCGGTGCCACCGTCCATCCGTCCCGGCTCGTGGGAAGCCTGGCGCGTGGCGCTGCGTCCTGCGACGCTCTGGATCGCGACGATTCCGGTGGTTGTCGCCACCTGTCTCGCGTGGTCGCTGGCCCGCGACTTCGACCCGTCGGTCGCGCTGATCGCCCTCGGGACGGCGGTGCTGATGCAGGTTGTCACGAACCTGCAAAATGACGTCGGCTATACCGAGCGCGGCGGCGAGACCGGCACGCGCGTGGGCCTGCCGCGCGCGACGGCCAAGGGCTGGCTCCGCACGCGCGACGTCAAGCTCGCGATCGTCGCGGCGATTGCGATCGCGCTCTTGACGGCGCTGCCTCTGATCCTTCGCTTCGGCTGGCCCGTCCTCATGCTCGGCCTGGCGGCAACGGTGGCGGCCTGGGCCTACATGGGCGGCCGGCGACCGATCGCCTACACGCCCTTCGGCGAGCTGACCGTGTTCGTGTTTTTCGGACTGGTCGCCGTCTGCGGCACCTACTACGTGCAGACGGGGACCGTCGACCGGGCGGCGGCGATCGCCGGCGCGGCCCTCGGCATGCATGCCGCCGCCGTGCTGCTCGTCAACAACTTTCGCGACCGGGAACACGACCGCACGACGGGACGACGCACGCTTGCAATCGTGCTGGGACGGGGCGGATCGCTGCGACTCTACGCGGGCCTGCTCTTCCTGCCCTTTGCGCTCGCGGCAACGCTCGCATGGACGGTCGGCACCGCCTGGCTCGCGCTGCCGTTGCTCGCGCTGCCGATGGCCTGGCAGCTCTCGCGGGCACTTGCCGATGCGCCCCCGGGCCCGGCGCAGAACACGTTGCTGTTTCGCACGGTGCTGCTCGAGGTTGCGTTCGGCTTTCTGCTGTCCGTCGGCGCGCTCGTCTACGGAACCCGGTGAGCGCTTTTCGCGCGCAGGGCTGTAGCGGCGCCGTGCCCGCTACAAGCCGAGGGCGACGTCCGTGCCCTGCGCGATCGCGCGCCGGGCGTCCAGCTCCAGGGCAACGTCCGCGCCGCCGATCAGGGTGACCGCCGCTCCGGCCGCGCGCAACGAGGCTTCGAGCTCGCGGCGCGGCTCCTGGCCGGCACAGACGACGACCGTATCCACTTCGATCAGCTGCGGCTGCCCGTCGACCCGGATGTGCAGTCCCGCGTCGTCGATGCGCTCGTACTCGACGCCGGGCATCATCCTGACGCCGCGGCGCTTCAGCAACGCGCGGCGGATCCATCCCGTCGTCTTCGCGAGGCCCTCGCCGACCTTGCTGTCCTTGCGCTGCAGGAGCCACACTTCGCGCGGCGACCGCGGCTCTTCCGGCGTCGCCACGCCGCCGCGTTCGCCATAATCCTGGTCGATGCCCCACTCCCGCGGAAACCCCTCGGCGTCGTCGCCGCCGCCGTGCGTCAGGAATTCGCCGACGTCGAAGCCGATGCCGCCGGCGCCGATGATCGCGACGCGGCGCCCGGCCTCCCGCCGACCCATGACGATATCGACGTAGCCTGCGACTTTGGGATGGTCGATCCCCGGGATCGCCGGCGTGCGCGGCACGATGCCGGTCGCGAGCACCACGTGATCGAAACCCGCGAGGTCCGTCGCCGTCACGCGATGCGAGAGGCGCAATGTTACGCCGGTGGTCTCGATCCGGCGCCGGAAATAGCGCAGCGTCTCGCCGAACTCCTCCTTGCCGGGAATGCGCCGCGCGAGATTGAACTGGCCGCCGACTTCGTCCGCCGCGTCGAACAGCGTCACCGCGTGCCCGGCCTCCGCGGCCGTCGTGGCGCAGGCAAGCCCCGCCGGGCCCGCGCCGACGACGGCGACACGCTTCGGCGCCGACGTCCGCCTGAGGACGATCTTCGTTTCGTTGCAGGCGCGCGGATTGACGAGGCAGGTCGCGATCTTCCGCTCGAAGATCTGGTCGAGGCACGCCTGGTTGCAGGCGATGCAGGTGTTGATTTCGTCCGCGCGGCCGGCGGCCGCCTTGGCGACGAAATCGGCGTCGGCGAGAAAGGGCCGCGCCATCGACACCATGTCGGCGTCGCCGCGCGCGAGGATGTCTTCGGCGACGCCGGGATCGTTGATCCGGTTGGTCGCGATCAACGGAATGTTCACTTCCCCCTTCATCCTGCGCGTCACCCACACAAAGGCCGCCCGCGGCACCATCGTCGCGATCGTCGGGACGCGCGCCTCGTGCCAGCCGACGCCGGTATTGAGGAGCGTCGCGCCCGCGGTCTCGACCGCCTTGCCGAGCGCGACCACTTCGTCCCATGTGCTGCCGCCGTCGACGAGGTCCAGCATCGAGAGCCGGTAGATGATGATGAAATCCCGCCCGACGGCTTCGCGCGTGCGCTGCACGATCTCGACCGGGAAGCGGATCCGGTTCACGAACGTGCCGCCCCAGTCGTCGTCGCGGTGGTTCGTCCGCGGTGCCACGAACTGGTTGATCAAGTAACCCTCGGAACCCATGATCTCGACGCCGTCGTATCCGGCGCGCTGCGCGAGGCGCGCGCAGCGCACGTAGGCGGAAATCGTCCTTTTCACGCCCCAACCGGTCAGCGCGCGCGGGCGAAAGCGCGAGATGGGCGAGCGCACCGACGATGGCGCGACCGCCAGCGGGTGATACGCGTAGCGACCCGCGTGCAGGATCTGCAGCGCGATCTTGCCGCCCGCGGCGTGGACCGCCGAGGTGATCAGCTGGTGCTTCGATACCTGCCACGGGTACGAGAGCTGCGAGGCGCGCGGCTCGAGCCGCCCGACAAGATTCGGCGCGACACCGCCGGTGACGATCAGCGCGGCGCCGCCGCGGGCGCGTTCCGCGTAGAACGCCGCCATGCGCGCGAAGCCATCGGGCGCTTCCTCGAGACCCGTGTGCATCGAGCCCATCAGGACGCGGTTGGGCAGCGTCGTGAAGCCGAGGTCGAGCGGCGCGAGGAGGTGCGGATAGGGGATAGACACGTACGAGACTCCAGAGCCGGGGCGAATTTGAACTCGTCGCGAGGAGACCGGGATGCGCGGCGCGAGGGGGCGAGAAACCGGAACGTGCAAGGTAGCACGCGAGGATTTGGAGCCCCCGAGCAACAAGGCAGATCGGCCCCGCAGCGGATTTCAAAGAGAGCGGGCGATGATTTCCTTCATGATCTCGTTGGTGCCGCCGTAGATTCGCTGCACGCGCGAGTCCGCATACATCTGCGCAATCGGGTATTCGCGCATGTAGCCGTAGCCGCCGAAGAGCTGCAGGCACTCGTCGACCACCTGGCATTGCATGTCGGTCAGCCACCATTTCGCCATCGACGCCGTGGCCGTGTCGAGCGTGCCGGCAAGGTAGCGGACGATGCACGAATCGATGAACACGCGGCCGACGTGCGCGATCGTCTTTGCCTCGGCCAGCTTGAAGCGCGTGTTCTGCATCTCGATCAACGCCTTGCCGAAGGCCTTGCGCTCGCGCGCGTAGTCGGTGGTGATCTGCACGGCGCGCTCGATGACCGCCACGCCGTACAACGCAACGATCGTGCGCTCGTAGGGCAGCTCGTCCATCATCTGCGCGAAGCCCCGGCCTTCTTCCCCACCCAGCAGCGCCTCGGCCGGGATGCGGCACTCGTCGAAGAAAAGCTCCGACGTGTCCTGCCCCGGCATGCCGATCTTGTCGAGCGTGCGGCCGCGGCGAAAGCCTTCGAGCCCGTCAGTCTCGACCATCAGGAGCGAGATGCCCTTCGCGGCGGCCGCGGTGTCGGTCTTGGCGACGACCATGAGCAGGTTCGCGACCTGGCCGTTGGTGATGAACGTCTTGGAGCCGCTCAGCGAATAGGCGTCGCCGGCGCGGACGGCGCGGGTGCGGATGCCCTGCAGGTCGGAGCCGGCGGAAGGCTCCGACATCGCGATGGCCCCAACGAGGTCCCCGCTCGCGAGCCGGGGCAGCCAGCGCTTCTTCTGTTCGACGGTGCCATAGACTTCGACATAGTGGGCGCAGATGTTGTGCACCGATTTGCCGAAGCTCGCCACGCCGGCATAGGCCAGTTCCTCGAACACGATGCAATCGTGCGCGAACGTTCCGCCGCTGCCGCCGTATTCCTCCGGCACGGCGCACAGCAACAGCCCCATCGAGCCCATTTCGCGCCACGATGCGGCGTCGACCCGGTGCGCGGCCTGCCATGCGGGCTCGCGCGGCGCGAGCACGTCGCCGACGAAGCGGCGCACCGTGCCGCGGAACGACTCGAGATCGTCATCGAGCCAGGGCGAGCGGTAGGCGCTCACGGCACCGCGATCCACGCGTCGCCGACGACCTTGATCTCGCCGGCGTCGTTCATCGTCTTCACCTCGACCTTGACGAGGCGCTCGCCGTCACGCTCCTCCTTCTCGCTGACGCGCCCCGTGCAGGTGATGCGCTCGCCGACGTGGGTGATCGCCGTGAACCGCACGCCGAACTCGCGCAGGTCGCGCTGCGGCGCCCAGCGGGTCAGCAGGCGCCCGATCCACGCCATCAGCAGCATGCCGTGCGCGATGACGTCGGGCATCCCGGCCTTGCGGGCGAATTCGACGTCGATGTGGATCGGATTGTGGTCACCCGAAGCCTTGGCGTAGAGGGCGAGTGCCGAACGCCTCACTACCGGCAACTCGAGATCCGGCAGCATGTCGCCCACGCTGACCGAATCGTAAGTCAATGGCATCGCGGCAAACCCTCAAAGTTCGCGCACGACGATCGTCGCGCGCAGCTCGGCGACCTTCATGCCGTGCTGGTTGGTCACTTCGGTCTCCTTCACGACGAACGCCTTCTTGCTGCTCTTCTTCTGCAGTATATCGGCGATCCGCGACGAAAACGTCAGCCTGTCGCCGGCGTACACCGGCGCGAAATAGCGGAATCGCTCGCTGCCGTGGAGCACCTGCAGGATGTCCACGCCCATGTCCGTGATCCACTTGAAGGGGTCCGGCATGTCGAGGTCGAGGCAGAGCACGTAGGTCGGCGGCGCCGGCAGCGCATGATGACCGGCCGCGCGTGCCGCGGCGTCGTCGATGTATTCCGGCCGCGTCTCGCCCGTCGCCTGCGCGAAGAGGCGCAGCCGCGAGGCCTCCACGTTGGCGGAGTGCGCCGGAATGACCTTGCCGATGAAGTTGCGGTCGACCATCGTGTTCGGTCAGGCACCGCGATACAGGGTGACGACGCACGCGCCGCCGAGGCCGAGGTTGTGCTGCAGCCCGATCCGCGCGCCGTCGACCTGGCGCGCGCCGGCGGTTCCGCGCAGCTGGTGCGCGAGCTCGTAGCATTGCGCGAGTCCCGTGGCGCCCAGCGGATGGCCCTTCGACAGCAGCCCGCCGGACGGGTTGGTCACGTAGCGCCCGCCGTAGGTGTTGTCGCCATCCGCGACGAATTTCGCGCCGCCGCCTTCGGGACACAGACCGAGCGCCTCGTAGCTGATCAGCTCGTTCTGCGCGAAACAATCGTGCAGCTCGACGACATCGACGTCCTCGGGCCCGATGCCCGCGGCGTCATAGACCTGACGCGCGGCCGCCTGCGTCATGCCGTAGCCGACCAGCGCCATCATGTCGTGCGCGGCGAACGTGTCGGGACGATCGGTCGTCATCGACTGCGCGGCGATCGACACGGTCGTGTCGAGACCGCGGCGGCGCGCGAAGTCCTCGGAAACGACGATGGCCGCCGCCGCGCCGCACGTGGGCGGACAGGCCATCAAACGGGTCATGACACCCGGCATCAGAACGGGCGAGGCCAGCACGTCCTCCGCCGTCACCTCCTTGCGGAACAGCGCGAGCGGATTGTTGGCCGCGTGCCGGCTCGCCTTGGCGCGGACCTCCGCGAACGTCTCGAGCGTGGTCCCGTATTTCTGCATGTGCGAGAGCCCGGCGCCGCCGAAATAGCGGATTGCCAGCGGAATTTCCGGATGCCCGACGAGCGCGTCGGTCTCGCGGTCGAAATCGTCGAACGGCGTCGGCCGGTCGGTGAATTTCGCGGTGAGCGCGCCCGGCGCCATCTGCTCGAAACCGACCGCCAGCGCGCACTCGACCGCGCCGCTGCCGACGGCCTGGCGCGCGAGAAACAGCGCCGTCGAGCCCGTCGAGCAGTTGTTGTTGACGTTGACCACCGGGATGCCGGTCATGCCGACGCGGTAGAGCGCCTTCTGCCCCGCCGTCGAATCGCCGTACACATATCCTGCGAACGCCTGCTGCACGTCGCCGTACGCGACGCGCGCATCGGCGAGTGCCTCGATCGCGGCGCGGGAGGCCATCACGTCGTATGGCTCGCTCGCGCCGGGCTTGGCGAACGGGATCATGCCCACGCCGGCGACGATGACAGTGCGAGTCATGATGAGGTGCGCAGCATCCACTCGTGCGCCGGATCGTTCCTGAAATGCCACACGCGTTGCGGTCCGGCCATCACGTTGAGATAGTACGACGTATAGCCGTGAGGCACGACGACCGGATGGTATCCTCGCGGCACGAGCACGACGTCGCGGTCCTCGACTGCCAGCGCCTCGTCCAGCGAGCGGTCGTCGGTATAGACGCGCTGGAACACGAAGCCCTGCGCCGGGTCGAGACGGTGGTAGTACGTCTCCTCCAGCGAGCTCTCCGTCGGAATGGCCTCGGTGTCGTGCTTGTGCGGCGGATAGCTCGACGAGTTCCCCGGCGGCGTGATCACCTCGACGACCAGCAGCGCTTCGGCCGGCGCGTCCTGCGGCAGGATGTCGCGCACGTAGCGCGTGTTCGATCCGGCCCCGCGCACCGTCCGGCGCATCGACGCCGGATCGATGAGGCGCGGCGCGACGCCCTTCGCCGCAGGCGCGAAGCACAGCGCGACCTCCGCCATCGTATCGGCCGCGATCTCGAAATCGCGTCCCGGCGGCAGGTAGACGGCATGCGGCGCGACATCCTCGAACGGGGACTCGCGCGTGCCGAGGCCGCGCCACGCGTGCTCGCTGCTTGCAATCGCCACGTTGCCCGCGACGACGACGATGCACAGTTCCCGCGTGCCCGTCGCGCCTGCAAATCGCTCGCCGGGCGCAAGCCGCAACGCCTCGAACCCCACGCGACGCCAGCCGGCCGACTCGGGCGTCACGCGCGCAATCGATTGTCCCGCGCGCGCGGCCTTGACGATGAGCGGCGAGGTCATTGTGGATTGTCCACGAGTTTGCGCAACAGCCGATACGCCATCTCCGCATAGCGATACGGCGGCGCCACGGCAGGATCCTGCTCGCCCTCCACGACGAGCCAGCCGTGGTAACCGGCGCCGCGCAGGATATTCACCACGCGGGCAAAATCGACGCAGCCTTCGCCAGGCGTGCTGAACGCGCCATTCATCACCGCCTGCAGGAAGCTCCAGCCGCGATTGCGCGCCATCTTCGCGACCTCCGGCCGGACGTCCTTGCAGTGGACATGCACGACGCGCGCGACGTGCTTCGCGAGTTCCGTCGCCGCATCGCCGCCGGCAAACGTCACGTGGCCGGTGTCGTGCAGCAGCCCGACCTCGGGTCCGGTGACGCGCATGAGGTGGTCGACATCGTCGGCCGTCTCGACGTAGGCGCCCATGTGGTGATGGTAGGCGAGGCGCACGCCGCGCGACGCCGTATGGCGCGCGAAGGCCGTGACCCGCTCGCCGTAGGCCGACCACTCGGCGTCGGTCCGGAAGCGCGGCCGGCGCGCAAGCGGCTCCGGCCGGCCCTGGATCGAATCGGCGACCTCGCCGTAGACCATCACCTTGGCGCCGTTGCTTGCGAGCAACGCGAGATGCGCTTCGACCGCGGCGATCTCGCCGGCCACCGTGCCGCGCGCCAGATGGCCCGAATACCAGCCGGACACGCACGCGAGGTCGTGCCGCGCAAGCACCGCGCGCAAACGCGTCCGGCGTGCGCGGAAACTTGTTGCCGAGCTCGAACCCCTCGTAGCCGATCGCCTTGCCTTCGGCGAGCGCGGTGTCGAGCGGCGTTTCGCCCCCGAGCGACGGCAGGTCGTCGTTGGTCCACGAGATGGGATTGATGCCGATGCGCGCCGCAAGCGCCATCACGTCCTCTGCGCTTTCTTGCCGTCGTCGTAGGCCGCCCGTGCAGCGCGCACCTTCTCCGACTCGGAGACTTCCGGCACGCCGACTTCCCACCACCAGCCGCCGGCGGCGGTGGCGCGCAGCGGATCGGTGTCGATGACGACCACCGAGGTCCGGTCCGCCGCACGAGCGCGCGCCAGCGCAACCTCGAGCTCGCGAATCGAGTCGACATGCTCGGCGAGCGCACCCAGCGATCGCGCGTGGGCGGCGAAGTCGACGGCTGGCGCCCCCGGCCCCGCCTGCAACGAATCGGCGATCAGGTTGTTGAAGCCCTCGCCGCCGCACGCCTGCTGCAGCCGATGGATGCAGCCGTAGCCCCGGTTGTCCAGCACGACGACGACGAGTTTCGTGCCGAGCATCACCGACGTCGCGATTTCGGAATTGAGCATGAGATAACTGCCGTCGCCGACCAGCACGATCACTTCGCGCTCCGGCTTCGCCATCTTGACGCCGATGCCGCCCGCGATCTCGTAGCCCATGCACGAATAGCCATACTCGACGTGATAGGCGCCCGGACGCGCCGCGCGCCAGAGCTTGTGCAGCTCACCGGGAAGCGAGCCGGCGGCGCAGACGACGATGTCATCCTCGGCGGAGCGTCGGTGCCGCTGAACCGCGCCGATCACCTCGCCCTCGTAGGGAAGCGCCGGCGGCGCGACATCGCGCACGTCGACGATCCCGGATACGATTTCGCGCCACGAACGCGCCTCGTGTTCCGCGCGGGCCGTCCATGCCGGCTCCGCCGCCCATCCCGAAAGCCGCGCCGCGAGCGCGCCGAGCGTCACCGCGACGTCGCCGGTGACGGGCGTCGCATGCCATTTGCTCGCATCGTACGGATTGACGTTGATGGCCACGAGGCGCGCCTGCGGAAACAGCGAATGCGATCCGGTCGTGAAGTCCTGCAGCCGCGTGCCGATGGCGAGGACCACGTCGGCACCGTGCGCAAGCGCGTTCGCGGCCGTGCCACCCGTCACGCCGATCGCGCCCGCCTGCAGCGGGTGATCCCACGCCATGGCGCCCTTGCCTGCCTGCGTTTCGGTCACCGGAACGCCATGGGCTTCCGCGAAGCGCGCGAGCGCTGCCGCTCCGCCTTCGCTGTACAGCACACCGCCGCCACAGATGATGACCGGCCGTTTCGCGCCGCGCAGAATTTCCGCTGCCGCGGCGACATCCGCGTCTATCGGTGCGTGGACGCGCGAGCGAACGACGTTCGGCGCAAAAAACGCGGAAGGATAGTCGAAGGCGGTCGCCTGCACGTCCTGCGGCAGCGCGAGCGTGACCGGTCCGCACAGCGCGGGATCGGTCAGGACCGACATCGCCACCGGCAGCGCGGTGATGAGCTGCGCCGGTTTCATGATGCGGGCGAAGTACCGCGACACCGGCCGGAAGCAGTCGTTCGCGGAAATTTCGGGGTCCTCGAAGTCCTCGATCTGCTGCAACACCGGGTCGGGCGCGCGCGAGACGAAGATGTCGCCCGGCAGGAACAGCACCGGCAGCCGGTTGACATGCGCGGTCGCCGCGGCCGTGATGAGGTTGGTGGCGCCCGGCCCGATCGACGTCGTGCACGCCATCATCCGGCGCCGGAAATTCGCCTTCGCGAACGCAATCGCCGCATGCGCCATCGCCTGCTCGTTGTGGGCACGGTAGGTGGGCAATTCGCCACGATGGCGGTACAGCGCCTCGCCGACGCCTGCAACGTTGCCATGCCCGAAGATCGCCCACACGCCGCCGAAGAGCGGCACTTCCCGTCCGTCGAGCATCGTGCGCTGCGCGGCCAGGTAGCGGACGAGCGCCTGCGCCATCGTCAGCCGAAGGGTGCTCATCGCCTCGTTCCCTTTCCGGCCGCGCGCCAGGCATCGATCAGCGCCTCGAAATTCGCGCGCACGGCCGCGACCAGGCCGGCGTCGTCGATCGCGTTCGCAAGCCACGCCCGCGCCGGCTCGCCGAAAATCGTGCGTCCCACCGCGAAGCCGCGGCAGGTGCGGCTCTCCGCGGCGTCGGCGAATCCGCGCGCGAGCTCGTCGATCGGCGCGTTCAAGCCGAGGATCACGACGCCGCGGCAATACGGATCGCGTTCGCCAATCAGCGCATCGAGCGCGGGCCACTCGTCGCGCGTCGGTGGCGGCAGCTTCCACCATTCGGGATAGATGCCGAG
This sequence comes from uncultured beta proteobacterium, assembly GCA_963816925.1. Lineage (GTDB taxonomy): Bacteria > Pseudomonadota > Gammaproteobacteria > Burkholderiales > Casimicrobiaceae > CAIWHR01. The sequence goes on from CAWFMY010000044.1 coordinate 23,328, forward strand.
ATTGTAGAGGCGTTTCACCGCGCGCAGCACGACGTCCGGGCCCTGCCGCAGGTGCCCCGGCGGCACGATCTCGATCAGGAGCTCGTGCCCGCTCGCCTGCACGGCATCGTAAAGGGCGCGCACCTGCGCCTCGTTTTCGAGGCGGTTGGCCACATCGTCATCGGGATGGAAAGGGACCAGGCATTTGACGACGTGCTCGACCGGCCAGGCAACGAGCGTCGTGCCAATCGAGCGGCCATGCTCGAACACGACGGGATTGGATCCCGGCCACTCGACGGGCCGACCGATCCACCAGCCGCGGCCGGTGGCGGCGTTGAGCGCGTCCTGTCCGTAGCGGTCGTCGCAAAGGAGCCCGATGCGTCCCGCCAGCCCACGCGCCGATTCGGTCTCGGCCACCGCCCGCACCAAAAGCTGCTTCAGGTGCGGCAGGCGGCGCTCGTCCGCACCCGCCGCGCGCGTCATCTCGAAAAACGGATCGCGGTGGTCGAAGGCGAAGACGAAGAGCTCGGGCCGCGCCGTCCGCGGCGCGGTCACGCGATGCAGCCGCGTCAGCTCGACGTCCTTGTCGGGTTGCGGGATGCGCTCGGCGTTCGCGATGTAGTGATCGAGCTCGATCCGGGTGGGCATCGCGGGCGCGCAGCCGTGCCGCGAAACGACGAGCGCGCCGCACGCGTTGGCATAGCGGCAACAGGCATCGTAGTCCTCGCCGCGCAGCCAGCCGGAGAGGAACCCCGAGCTGAACGCGTCGCCCGCGCCCAGCACGTTCAGCACTTCCACCTTGACGCCGCGCCCGTTGAATGCGTCGTCGAGCGACGCGGGAATCGCGCCGTCGATCACCGCGCAGCCCATCGGGCCCCGCTTGACGACGAACGTCGCCTTCGTGACGCGGCGCGCCGCTTTCAATGCCGCGATGATGTCGGTGCTGCCCCCGGCGATCGCGAATTCCTCTTCGGTGCCGATCACGAGGTCGAACGCGGGCAGGATCGCCAGGAGGTGCGCCGTGACCGTGTCGCTCGCGACGAAGCGGGTCTCGCCGTCGCCGCGCTTGGTGAGGCCCCACAGCACCGGACGGTAGTCGATGTCGAGGACCGTGCGCACGTCGTGCGCGCGTGCGCGCTCGAGCGCGAGGCTGCTCACGCGATGCACGTGCGCCGTCGAGAAGTGCGTGCCGGTGATCAGCAACGCCTTCGACTGCGCGAGGAAGTCGGCGGCCACATCCTCGTCCGTCACCGCCATGTCCGCGCAATTCTCGCGATAGAAGATGAGCGGAAACGTGTCGCGGTCCTTGATCCCCAGCACGACGGCGGCGGTGAGGCGCGTCGGGTCCACGCTCACGTGCGAGACGTCGCAGCCTTCCCGCGCGATCGTCTCCACCAGAAAACGGCCCATGGCATCGTCGCCGACCCGCGCCGCCATCGCGGCCTTCAACCCGAGGCGCGCGCAGCCGAACGCCGTGTTGGCCGACGAGCCGCCCAGGTATTTGGCGAAACTCGCGACGTCCTCGAGCCGAGCGCCGATCTGCTGCGCATAGAAATCGACGGCAAAGCGGCCGAGGCACACGACGTCGAAGCGGCGCCCGGCCGCGAAGGGGGTGTTGTTTTTCATGAGAGAAAGGAGACACTGCGGCCGCGATGGGAATCCCGGCGGCGCTTCTGTTCCGGTAACATAGAACGTCTTTCGAACTGGCGCAAGCGAGCCTCCCAATGATCGACGTTGCACTCTTCGGCGCCGGCCGCATCGGCAGCATCCACGCCGGCAATCTCGCGAAAGAAGCCGGCGCGCGGCTCAAATACGTGGTCGATCCCAACGCGAAGGCCGGGAAGGCGCTCGCCGACCGCCATGGCGCGCGAGCCTCGACCGTGGCCGAGGTCTTCGAAGACGGCAGCGTCAAGGCGGTGCTGATCTGCTCGTCGACCGATACGCACGCCGACCTGATCCAGGCCGCGGCGGCCGCCGGCAAGCAGATATTTTGCGAAAAACCCGTCGACCTCGATCTTGCGCGTGCGCGCACCTGCGCCGACGACGTGAAGCGCGCAGGCGTGGCCTGCCTCATCGGCTTTCAGCGCCGCTACGATCCGACGTTCTCGGCGCTCAAGGCGCGGATCGTCAAGGGCGAGATCGGCACCCCGGAGATGCTGGTCGTCACGAGTCGCGACCCCGGTGCGCCGCCGATTCCGTACATCCGGAGCTCCGGCGGCATCTTCAAGGACATGCTGATCCACGATTTCGACATCTTCAGATGGATCCTCGACGACGAGGCCGAGACGGTCCACGCGAACGGCTCCTGCCTCGTGGACCCTGCGATCGCCGAAGCCGGCGACGCCGACTGCACGGCCGTGACCATTCGGACGAAGCGCGGCCGCCTCTGCCAGATCAACACCAGCCGGCGCGCCGCCTACGGCTACGACCAGCGGTTCGAGGTGCTGGGCAGCGAAGGCATGCTGCAGGCCGGCAACCACGCGCCGACGGCGGTCGTCTCCAGTACGGCGGCCGCCGTCAGCCGCGACCTCCCCGAGCACTTCTTCCTCGAGCGTTATCGCGCGGCGTACGCGAACGAACTCGCGCATTTTTTCGCGGTGCTCGCGGGCCGCGAGAAGCTGCGCACGACGATCGACGACGGCGTGAAGGCGCTCGAGCTTGCCGATGCCGCAACGACATCGTGGAAGGAAGGACGGATCGTGCGGCTGTAGGACGCGCCGCCTATTTCGTGCGGTTCAGGTTGTTAAGGGTCCGTAATCCGGCGAAAGGATTACCGCTGCCCCGCCGTCCCTCGTTGCCGGCGCCGATTTGTCGAGCCCACGTCCCCGCCCTTTGAAATCGCCGGAATTGAGGAGCCATCGCCGGTGTGCCGCGTCCTGTTCCGCCGGCGTCATTTCGTTCCATTTCTTCCCGGCGGGCGGCGGCCCTCGGTAACCCAGCGATTCTCCTTCCGACGGGGCGCTGGAGCTCGGCCTCGACGCGGCCTCGATCGCGCGTTGCTTGTCCCCCTTCGTCGCCAGTGCCTTGGGCGATGCCGGGGTGGAAACCCCGCCATCGTCGGCGAGCCCATGGCTCGAGACGAGTGCAAGTGCGCACGCGAACAATGCACCAGGCTTGATCATGCGCAGATTGCCACCGGAATCCGCATTCGATCCCCTGCGGAAGGCGAGCGAATACCGTACGCCGCGGCTTTCGTAGCGTCAAGGCATTCGCCTCAGAAGCGCAGCGGCTTGCCGTACCCGGTGAGTTCCAGATAACCGCGCCCGGCTTCGCCACCGGCGCCGGAGGCGCGAACGGCGCCTTCCCAGTAGATCGCCCCGGTGCTCGCACTCGAATCGAGCTCCTGATCGTCCAGCAGCGGATCGAGCGCGTATTCGACGCCGCCCGCCTGCACGGTCATCGCGACCGGGTATTCGACACCCGTGCGCGGCGAGCGCCACGAACGCCGCGGGACGAACCGCACGTCGCCGGGACGCGAAAGCGCGCGCAGTGCCGTCCGCAGCGCGTTGCGTGCCGCCGGCCCAGAGCGTGGCGCCCGCGCGGTCGCGCATGCGAAATGCCATCAGCGCGCCGCCGTCGGCGAAATTGATGCCCACCCAGTCCCAGCCCGCAGCATCCGGCGCCATCACGTCGCTCGACCATTCGTGATCGAGCCATGCGCGCCCGTTGACCGCGACGACCTTGCCCTCGATCGAGATCGATCCCGTCGCCGCCAACTGCGGCCGGCTGTAGTAGAAACTCGACTGTTGCGGCAACGGACCTTTGCGCGAGTAACCGGCGTCGCCGTTCGCCAGCACCGCCGGCGCCGACGCGAACGCAAGGTCGAGCGCAAAGTCGCGCGCGGCAATTTTCGCTCGATACACATCGTCGGCAAGCGACAGCGACCAGTCGCCGATGACGATGCGCGTCGTGTCCTCGCTTGCTTCGGCGAGCCCGAAGCCGGCGCGCGCCGCGCGCTGGTCGTGGCGGAGCCGGTTTTGCCGGGGATCGGCGAGCGCGGCATGCGCGAAGAGGAGTTGCCGCGGCGCAAAGGCGCTCGGATTGTCCTCGGCGACACGCGGTCGGTGCCGGAAGAACGTGACCTGCACGCCGTACGCGTTGCCCGCGCCATCGGCGAGCCAGCCCGTCACGTACCACCATTCGACGCGAAAATCCGGATGACTGCCGTGGTCGCGCGGAAAACGCAGCGGATGCCCCGGCTCGACCGGCGGGTACGGCTCTGCGGCGATCGCGCGCGGCGAGACGAGCACGAACGGGACCGCGAGGAATCGGCGGCGCTTCACCAATCGTCCTTCACCGCGCGCACGACATCGGGCGTCATGGCGCCGCGGCCACTCGCGAGCGCCGTGAACGTCGACAGCGCCAGCACGATGGCGCTGAAGGCGACGAGCGATCCCCACGGCAGCGAGAGTTCCATTCCCCAATGAAACGACTGCCGGTTCACGACATGAATCAGGACCAGGCAGATGACGAATCCGAGCACGAGCCCGACGACGAGTCCGATGCCGCTGACGACAAGCCCTTCGGTCGCGAGCATCGCCCCCACCTGCGCGCGGGTCATGCCCAGGTGGCGCAGCACGCCGAATTCCCGCCGCCGCGCGAGCACCAGCGCGCCGAACGACGAGGACAGGCCCACGAGCCCGATGACGACGGCGGCGAGCTCCAGCGCGTAGGTGACCGCGAAGGTGCGGTCGAAAATCCGCAACGAGAGATCGCGAATCTCGCCGGGCGTCGCGAGCTCGAGCCGGTCGCCGCCGGGAATGTCGTGCCGCAACGAGGCTTCGACCGCGGCGCGATCCGCGCCGTCGGCGAGCCACAGCGCCGCGTTCGTGACCGCGGCGTCGCCGGTGAGCTCGACATAGCGCGCGCGTTCCATTGCGATTGCGCCTTGCGGCCGTCCGTAGTCGCGCCAGACGCCGGCGACGGTGAACGACAGCGCCTTTCCATTCAGCGGCAACGCAATGACCGATCCCGGCGAAAAATGGTAGAGATCGGCGGCCGCCTCGTTGACCCAGACCGGAGGCGGCGCGTCGGCGGCGACATCGACCGGCGCGCCCAGCAGCGGAAGGCTGCGCGCGGCGTTCGCGCGGTCGATGGCGCGCGCCTGCAGCACGACGCGCACGCGCGACGGATCCAGCGACAACTGCTGCTCGCGCATGAACTCGGCGCGCTGCACGCCCGGCAGCGCGGTGATCCGCGCCTGCACGTCCGGCGCCAGGAACGCGGTCTCCCCGCCCGCCGCCGCGCGCACGTAAATATCCGCCGGCAGGATCCGCAGGAGCCATGCGTCGAGCGAATCGCGGAACGATGCCACCATGATCGCCATGGACACCATGAGGCTCACGCTCGCCACGATGGCCGCGAGGCTCACCGTCACCTGGCCCGGCGCGCCGCGCAGCTGGGCGAGCGCAAGCGCAGGAGCGGGGGCGCGAGGCAGGGGCAGCAAACGCAGCGCCGACGACGCAAGACGCGGCAACAGCATCAGCGTGCCGACGAGAAGAAGGGCAATCGCGCAATAGCCGGCCAGCGGCAGGCCCGCGACCGGCGGCAGCAGCGTTGCCGCCCCGCCGAGTCCAATCGCGGCCAATCCCGGCAGCGGCGCGCGCAGCCGCGTGAATGCGCGCTCTTCGTCGCCCGCCTTCAGCGCCAGCGCGAGCGATGCGCGTGCCGTCTCCAGCGCGGGGACGACGCTGCCGAGCAGCGCGGCCGCGACGCCCAACGCGAAGAAGATCGCGACCGACATCGAGTCGACCGCCAGCGACGGCACGACGCCGCGGAAGTACCCCGAACCCAGGTCCGCGCCCAGCCAGCGCACCGCGAGCGACGCCAGCGCGAACCCGCCGAGGATCCCCACCGCGCTCCCCGCGGCGCCGATCAGTGCGCCCTCGGCGACGATCGACCATGTAAGGCGCCCGCGCGTGACACCAAGAACGCGCAGCAGCGCAAACTGCGCGCGCCGCCGCACGACCGAGAGCGCCTGCGTCGAGAACACGAGCAGGCCGCCGGTGAACAGCGCCACCAGCGCGAGCACGTTGAGGTTGACGCGATACGAACGCGTGAGGCCGGCGCTCGCCGCGAGGGTCGTCTCCGGCTTCACGGCATCGACCCCCGGCGGCAGAAGCTTGCGCAGGCCGTCGGCGAACGCGACGACATCGACGCCCGGGGCAAGGCGCAGGTCGATTCGCGTGACGCGGCCGAGACGGCCGAATGCCGCTTGCGCGCCTGCGATGTCCATGACGCCTACGTGCTGCGCGGCCGCGCCGCCGAGCTGGCCGGCGACGCGCAGCGGCACATCGACGAGCCCGACTTGCACGCGGACCACGTCGCCGGGCTGCGCCGCGAGCCAGCGCATCGCGGCGGTGCTGAGGAACAGCGCATCCGGACGCAACGTGTCCATCCGTTCCGTCGTCGACCCGACGAGCCCCGGCTGGATGAGGCCGGCGCGAAAGGCATCGAGCCCGACGATCCTGAGCGCCTCGCCGCGGCCGGCGAGCTTGGCTTCGACTTCGACGACGGGGCTCGCCACCGCGACGCCCGGCATTCGCGCGAGCACCGGATACAGCGACTCGTCGAAGCCCGAACGCGGCCCGCGCACTTCGAGGTCGGCGTCGCCGGACAGCGCGTGCACGCCCTGTCCAAGCTCGTTCATCGCCGTCTGGTTGATGAGCTGCACCGCATAGCCCAGCGCGACGCCCAGCGCGATCGCGAACATGGCGAGCAGCGTGCGCATGCGGTTCTGCGCGAGCGAGCCGCGCAAGACGGCGCCCGTGGCGGAAATGCCGATGCGGTTCGATGCCGCGCGCGCCGACACGTCAACCGCGCGCGATTTCGCGCAGACCGTCGCGCGCGAGCATGTAGACCCGGTCGGCCGTCGCGGCGGCAGCGCGCGAGTGCGTCACGAGGATTCCCGCGGCGCCGCGCGCCTTCACCTCGTCGCGCAGCAGCGCAAGCACCTGGACCGCGCTGTCGGAATCGAGGTTGCCGGTCGGCTCGTCCGCCAGCACGAGGCGCGGACCGTGCACGAGCGCGCGCGCGATCGCGACGCGCTGCAGCTCGCCGCCGGACAATTCACGAGGCATGCTCGCCGCGCGATCGCCGAGCCCGACCGCCGCGAGCATGCCGGCGACCCGGTCCGCCGCCGTGCCGCCCTCGATGCCCGCGAGCGAAAGCGGCAATCCGACGTTTTGCGCGACGGTCAGGTACGGCAGCACATGGAACGCCTGGAAGACAAAGCCCATGCGGGCGCGGCGCAGTTCGGTCAGCGCGTCGTCGTCGAGCGTGGAAAGCTCGACACCGTCCACGGCGACGGTTCCGGCATCCGCGCGGTCGAGTCCCGCGACGATGTTGAGCAGCGTGGATTTGCCGACACCCGACTCGCCCATCACCGCGACGAAGTCGCCGGCCGCGAGATCGAAGTCGACGTCGCGGAAGACCGCGCGCGGGCGCGGCCCCGCGAAGGACTTGGACAGGCCGCGGATCGACAGCATTCCCGTGAGCGTAAACGTTTCCCGGCTGCGCTGCACATGCCGGCACGCGCCGATTTTGCGATCGCAACCGAATTCCCGAGCATTTCCAAGAGCTTCCGAAGGGGGACCCGCGACGCCACGCGTGCATCCGGACGTCGTGGACTCCCGTTTGGCCGCGCTGGTACGGTCCTTGCGTTGACCTATCCCGAGGCCGCCGAGGCATGTCGCGCGGCATCGCCGACGCGGGCGTCCGACGTGCTCCGCGAATGGAGGCAAGTCATGGGAACGGCAATCGATCTGGTCAAGAGCAGTCTTGCACCCGGAACCTTCGTCGCGGAGGTGGAGGCGTTTCGCCAGACGATCGACGATCCGGCGATCGACGTCGACGCCAAGCGGCGCGCCTACGACGCGATTCTTCGTCACGCGACGCTGCTCGATCCGCACGAGCCGGGCTTCTGGCGCGCGGGCGTCGCGCTGAAGGGCGCGCTGTGCGCCTGGCTCGATTTCTGGCCGCCGACGCAGCATTGACGCGACGACGACGCGTCGTGCCCGCCGTTCGCTTACCGATTGGGGCGTCGCGCCGCAATCGCTGACGTCGTGGATGCGCCGGCGTGGAGATCCGCGACAATCAGCGCGCGGAGCTCGGGCGTCACCCTCGGCGTCGCGCCGAACCATTTCCGGAATCCGTAGCCCGCCTGCTGCAACAGCATCCCGAGACCGTCGACGACCCGATGGCCCCGCGCGGCGGCGTCCGTCAGCAGCCCGGTTTCGAGGGGCACGTACACCGCGTCGCACACCACGGCCGTCGCCTTGAGCGGGCCGAGCTCGACCACCAGCGGCGGCTCGTTCACCATGCCGAGCGACGTGCAGTTCGTGAGGAGATGCGCATCGGCCAGCAATTGCGGCAACTCCGCCATCCCATGCGCGGAAATGCCGCGCCCCAGGTCGTCCGCAAGCTCCCGCGCCCGCGCCTCGGTTCGATTGACGACCGCGACGGCGATCCCGCGCGTGGCGAGGGCAAACGCGGCGGCGCGCGCGGCGCCCCCTGCGCCGAGCACGACGGCGCGTGCGTCGGGAACATCCCATCCCGGCGCCTCATGATCCAGGTTGGCGATGAATCCGTGGACGTCCGAATTGCCGCCGAAGAGCATGTCCCCTTCGTACCAGACGGTGTTCACCGCGCCGACCGCTTCCGCCGCCGCGTCGCGCCGTTCGATCAGGTGGTGCGCCATCTGCTTGTGCGGCACCGTGACGTTGGCGCCGACATAGCCGTGGGCGCGCAGATGCGTCAGGAAGTCGGGAAACGCCTCCGGCGGGATATCCCTCTTTTCGTAGGCGCCGGCGATGCCGAGCTGGGCGAGCCAGTGACCGTGGATCAACGGCGATCGCGAGTGGGCGATCGGATGGCCGATGACGCAGGCACGAGGGACGCTGCCGATACTCATGACGTTGCTTTCGGTGCGTCGGGAACCGCGCGCTGCAGCAGTCGCCGGCGCATCAGCATGGTGCACGCGACGAAGCCCGATCCGGACGCCGCGACGTGCTTCAGCGTGTGGCCGCTCACGATGTTGCCGAGCAGCGAGTACACCTCGTCGTCGAACGTCTCGAGGACCTTGCTCAGCGCATACCAGCCGAAGATCCAGTAGAGGTCGTTGCTGCGGGTGTAGCGCGATGGTTCGAAGATCGCGAGCCAGAGCATGAGCACCATCGCGTAGCCCTGGAGGATCGCGTACGGCAGCACATTGCCCGCGCCGGCGCGCTCCGTCGCGCGCCAATAAACGACGGAGGCCACGCCTGCGACCAGCAGCGGAAGCAGCACGGCAAGTCCCCCGCGCACGCTGATCCGGTCGGCGACCTGGCTCGAGATCAGTCCCGCGAAGCCGATCGTCATCGGCAGCCGGTCCCAGAACAGCCGCTCGTTGTCGGGCGCGAGGTGATAGTACGACGAGCCGAACGCCGTCAACAGGATGCCCACGAAGAACACCGCCCAGGGCCACCGCTCGTTCGCGAACTCGAAATGTGCGCGACCGCCGAACGCGATCAGGAGTCCTGCCACCCCCGCGACGAGGAAACCCGCGTTCGAAACGACGTTGAGAAAATTGTCGATCCCGAACGCGGAACGCTGGTCGGCGAAGTCGTGGTAGTCGAGCGGTTGCGGAATTGCCGGCGCGAAAAACGCCGCCGCGACACAGAGCAACGTGAATGCCGCCAGCCAGCGGGTACGGTTGGCCACGCGCCGTCCTTTTCCCGTGGCCCGCGCCGGCGTCAGCGCAGCAGTTCGATGCCGGTCGAGCTCACGCGCACCCGGTCGCCTATCTGCAAGCCCGGCTGCGACGTCTGTTGCACGGTTCCGTAGCCGCCGTCGTCGTAACGGATGCCGATGACCCACACCAGCGTCTGGTCGCGGCCCGCGAGCTCGTTGCCGACGAAGCCACCGCCAACGGCACCGACGGCTATTGCCACCGTGCGTCCCGCACCGCCACCGATGAGGCTGCCCAGGCCGCCACCGATGAGCGCGCCACCGATGGCGCCGACCGCGTTGGGCACGTTCTGCACCGTCTGCGTCTGGATCGATTCAACGCGGCCGATGCGGCCCATCGTCGGCTCGCTCACCTGGTAGCCGGGCGGCGTGTTGCAGCCCGCGAGCAACAGCACCGTCATCGCGGCCATCGCGACGGCACCGCGCCGAAGACTGATCGCGTTCATTGCCATTCTCCGTGAATGGTTCGTCACTCGGGGATCGAATAGAGGAGGTACATCGCGGCGAGGAGGCCCGTCGGCCGGCCGAGCGAGCCCAGCCATTGCGCGAAGATCGTCTCGATCTCGCCGCCCAGGTACACCTGCGTCAGCGCGCGGTTCACTTCCAGGCGCAACGCCGAGTCGCCGCGCGGCAGCGCCATCGCGTACGGCTCGTACGACAACTCTTCGCTCAACATCACGAGCTTCGCCGGATCCTTGGCTTTCAGCGCGAGGCCGATGATCTTGATCTTGTCGCCGGCGTAGGCGTCCGCGCCGCCGGCCTCCACCATCGCGAGGCCCTGGTCGCCGGTGTCGACCTGGACCACCGTCGCGTTCACGAGCCGTCGCTGCAGCGTGCTCTTGAGGCGCGATTCCGTCGTCGTCCCCTTGAGCACGGCGATCTTCTTGCCGCCCATGTCGGCCAGCTTGTTGATCGTCGAATCCGTGCGCACGATGAAGCCGCCGGCATCGATGAAGGTCAGGCCGGAGAAGTCGACGTTGGCGAGCCGGGTCAGCGTCTGCGTGGTGTTCGCGCATTCGAGGTCCGCCTTGCCCGTTGCGACCATCTGCAGTCGCTCCGGCGTGGACCCCGCAATCCAGTTCACCTTGAGGTTCGGCTCGCCCACGGCGCGGCCGATCTGCGCAATCACGCGCTTGCAGATGTCGATCGAATAGCCCGCCGGTTCCTTGCCCGCTTCGGCGAACGAGAACGGAAGCGAATCCGGCGAATACGCGACGTTGATCGCCTTCGCTGCCTTGATCTTGCCCAGGGTGTTCGGGCCTTGCTGAGCCATTGCACCGGTCGCCAGCAGGCTCGCGGCGACGAACAGACCGACCAGTATGCGATTCACGATTCGAACCTCGGAAAGTTGGGAGGGGAACTTTGTGGGTGTCGCCGCAGCGGCTGCCCGGAAAAAGCGCCGCCCGGAACGAAGGCGGAGCGGCATTTTACCGGAGATGCCGTCCATGTTCCAAGCAGCATGACGCCGCCGGTTGGCGGTTCTGCCGATCTGGGCGCACAATTAAAGGTTCGATCGGCGCCTTTCGGCGGCTGTCGCAATTCCCGGTGGATCGAAAGCCATGCGCAACCAGACGAATGATGCGAACAAGAGCGCGCCCTGGCGCATCGCGGTTATCGCGATCGCTGCCATAGCCCTCGCGGCCGGTTGCGCCGAGCAGCCGAAGAAGGAAGTCGCGACTGCGGCGCCCCCTCCCGCCGCGCCCGCGCCCGCCGCCGTCCCGCAGCGTCCCCCCGAGCCGGAACTCTCGCCGGCACAAGCCAAGGCGCAGTCACAGCAGCTCGCTCTCCAGGCGGTGGACCAGCTGCAGAACGGCGACGAGATCGCCGCCCGCCAAACGCTCGAAAAGGCGCTGGCGCTCGACCCGGCCAACGACATCGCGAAAAAGATGAACGAACAGATCGGCGCGGACGCGCAAAAGGAGCTCGGCGCGACCTTCTTCCGCTACACGGTCCAGAAGGACGATTCGCTTTCCAAGCTCGCGGCGCAGTACATGGGCGACCGCTTCCGCTTCTACATCCTCGCCAAGTACAACGACATTGCGAACCCCAGTCGCCTCGCGGCCGGACAGGTGATCAAGATTCCCGGCCGCGCGCCGCCGCCGGGTGCCGCGCCCGCCGCCGACGCGGCCCCCAAGCCCGTGCCCGCGGAGGCCGCCGCGCCCGTCACGGGCGACCTCGCGTTGCTGATGCAAAAAGGCCGCCAGCAGCAAGCCGCCAGCAATCTCGAAGGTGCCTACGCCACGTTCAGCGAGGCGGCGACACGCTTCCCCGGCAACAAGGACGCGATCATGCAGCGCGATGCCGCGAAGACCGCGCTGATCCGCAGCCTCGACCGCGAGGGCACGCAGGCGTTCCAGCGGCAGAACCTCGACCTTTCCATCGCGAAGTGGGATCGCATCCTCGAGCTGGATCCTTCCAACCAGAAGGCGAAGCTGGAGCGCGAGCGATCGCTCGACCTGAAGCAGAAGATGAACGAAAAGTTCGGCGCGCCGAAGTAAGCTACTTCGTTTGCTGCTCGATGCGCTTGAGCTTGTCCTGCGCCAGCCGCGCCTCCTGCAGTTTTGCCGTCGCCTTCGGGTTCTGCGGGTCGTAGCGCAGGCTCGTTTCCCACAACTTGATCGCCGCGGCCGTGTCGGTCCGGTACGCCTGCATCCCTTTGTCGTAATACTCGCCGGAAATCGTCCGGCGCAGCTTCTGCGCCTGCGCGGTCCACTCGGGCGCCGGCTTTCCGCGCAATGCCACCGCCTGCTCGTAGAGCATGAGGGCTTGCTCGCGCGCGCCCTTGTTCTCCGCTTCGCGGCCACGGTCATACACCGTCGCCGCGATCCGCTGGCGCGCGTCCTGGTTGTTCGGGTTGGCATCGACGAACGCGTGCAATTCCTTCAGCCCCCCTTCGACGTCGCCCGCCTTGAACATCTCGATGCGCTGGTCGATGTCGTAGGATTCGCTTGCGTCGCGCATTCGCCGCGGATCCGGATGCGGCGCGTGCCGGCGGGGCACTCGCAGACTGGGCGACCCGCGCCGCGCGGTTGTTCTGGATGCGGGAGAATTTCTGCCGGTCGATGTCGCGCAGCGCCTTCATCGCCTCCGCGTTGCCGGGATCGAGGGAGAGCACTTTCAGCATCGCCACGCTCGCACGATCGGCATCGCCGCTGCGCAGCGCCGCGTTTCCCGCTTGCAGCTGGTCGCGCACGGCCTGGGCGATCGCCGCGCGCGTGGCGTCCAGCTTGGCGCGGACCTGCGCATCGTCGGGCGCCAGCAGCGCCACGACCTGCCATTCGCGCGCCGCCGCGGCGGGATCGCCGTTGCTCGCGTATTTCTCCGCCTGCTGCCGGTGCGCCGCGACGGCGGCCGCGATCGCCGCATCCACGGACGAGAGGGGCGCGACCTCCGGTGGCGGCGCCGGCCGGAGCGGCGCCTCGGCGCATGCCGCGAGCAGCACGATGCAGCATGACAACAGGCCGCGGCGCGCGCGTGTCATGCCTACCGTCCCGCGGTCCGCACGAAGACGTTGAGCTTCGCCTTGAACGCGTCGAGGTCCTCATTGCCGAACACCATGTTCCGCCGCAGCATGTAGGGGTAGGCAAAGAAGCCGTTGCCGCCTGGCGTCACCGTCACGCCGACCTGCGTGCCCTGGCGCGCGAGCAGGTCGACCACGATCTCGTTCACGTCGCCGTAGGGATACGCGAAGCTCGTGCTCGGCAGCGAGAGGCGTTCCTTGATAAGGCCGATCGGCGTGTCGACCTCCTTGCGCACGCGCTCGCGGTAGCGGGCATCCGTTTCGTCGGCCAGGCGCAGCGTCAGGTTGGCGTGCGTCTTCGAATGCGGCTGAACGTCGACGAGCCCCGAGGCCGTCATCTCCTTCATCTGGGCCCAGTTGAGCGCGTCGCCAGCGCCGACGAAGTCGCTGTAGAGGAACACCGTCGCGGGAAAGCCGTGCTGCTTCAGGATCGGCCAGGCGATCTCGAACGCCGAGCGGTAGCCGTCGTCGATCGTGATGACCACGCTTTTCCTCGGCAGCGGCGTGCGGCCCGAGAGAAACTCGTCGACGCGCGCGAGCGGCACCACGTGATAGCCGTTCTTCGCGAGGAATTGCATCTGCGCCGCGAACGCCGCGGGCGTCACCGTCAGCTTGCTCGCCTTCGCGCCGAAGCGGTGATAACAAAGGATGGGGATCGTCTGATAGCCGTCGGCATACACGCCGATGGGATTGCGGGCCTTCCGCGGAATGACGACGACCTGGCCCGGCCGGATCTCGCCGCCGCCGTTGGTCTCCATGATCCACCAGCCCTTGCTCGCGTCGCCCAGGTAGCGCTGTGCCAGCGCGTCGGCATTTTCACCGGCGGCGGCGATGACGATCGACAACTCGTCGTCCTGCGCGAGGACCGGGCCGCGCTCGGGTTGCGCCACCGGTTCGGCCACCGGTCGCGGCGGGGGTATCGTGCAACCGCCGGCGGCGAGCACCGCGACGAACGCACACAATGCCGCCCGACCGCTATGTCGCAGGGGGCGGGCTCGGCGCTGCATTGGCGTGCTCGTGGCGTTTTTCCAGCGCTTCCGCGGTGCGGTCGAATTCGGCGTACAGCTCGCCGATTTCGTCCTTGCGTGGATCGCCGATCCGGTAGTCGTACCGCCCGTGCGCCAGCTCGTCCAGCGAATTGCGCAGCACGCGGATCGGACCCGCCATCCGTTGCGCGAGCAGGTAGGTGCCGGCGGCGACCGCGGCAACGGTGACCAGCGTGAGGATGGCGAGCAGGATCAGCACGAGGTTCGCGACTTCGGCCAGCGGAGCTTCGTAGATTCCGAGGCGCACCTTGCCGATCTCCTTCCCCTGAAACAGGACGGGCGCCATGAAATCGAGCACCGTCCGGCCATCGGCGAGACGCTCGCTCTGCACCGCGATGCCCGGATCGCGCGACTCCATCGGTTTGGCGTCGGGTGGCGTGTACTTGGCATTCTGCAGCGCCGGGTCGTTGCTGCCGCGCACGACGTTTTGGTAATCGATCACCAGCAGGTGGTTGAAATTCTGGCGCGAAGTCGTCTCCTGGATGAAGACGTCGATCGCGGCCCAGTCTTCGGACAGCAGGGGCACCGCCATTTCGGTGGCGACCAGTTTCGCGAGCGAGCCGCCGTAGCTCTTCACCTGGTCCAGCATCGCCGCGTACTGGCGCTGATAGAGCACGGCCGCGGTCAGCGTCATCGTCACCGCGACGAGTGCCGCCATCATCAACGCCCAGCGGACCGACAGCGATATGCCCCGGGAGCCTTTCTTGCGCTCGTCGTCGCTCAGTTCGCGCGCCACGCCGATCAGCGCCTGCGCGAACTCCTCGCCCGTCTGGTACCGCTTGTCCGGCTGCTTCTTCAGCGCGCGGTCGATCACCCGCCGCAACGACAGCGGCAGATCCGGGCGCAGCTTGTCGATCGACGGCGGATCGGACTTGGTGATCTTGAAGGCGACGCTGATGAGCGAGTCGCCGTCGAACGGCAGCGCGCCCGTCAGCAGCTGATACAGGACGACGCCGGCGGAAAAGAGGTCGGAGCGCGAGTCCACCTTTTCGCCGAGGACCTGTTCGGGCGACATGTAGTGCGGCGTGCCGAGCACGTCCCCCATCTGCGTTTGCTGCCCCTGCCGCTGCGTGTCGGCTTCGTTGATCCGGCAGATGCCGAAATCGGCGACCTTCACCGTCAGCGATTCCTTGACCAGCATGACGTTGCCGGGCTTGACGTCGCGATGGACGATGCCCTTCTTGTGCGCGTAGTCGAGCGCGCGGGCGAGCTGGATGCCGATCTCGACGACTTCCTTGGGCGTGAACTTGCGCCCCTGCTTCAGGATGTCGGCGAGCGTCGTGCCCTCCACCCACTCCATCGCGAGGAACGGGTGGTTGTCCTCCTCGCCCACGTCGAACACCGTGACGATGTTCGGATGGGACAGGATGCCCGCGCCCTTGGCCTCGCGGAAGAAGCGGACGCGGTATTCCTCGTCGGTCAGCAGGTGCGTCTTGAGCAGCTTGATCGCCAGGGTGCGGTCGATCTTCGGGTCGTAGGCCTTGTAGACGCGCGCCATGGCGCCTTCGCCGACCATCTGATCGACCTGGTATCGCCCTACCTCTTCCATGGATTCCGGCACCCCCGGCTGAACGACTCGAACCTGGCGCGGCGCGAACGCCCCGTCGCATCGGGCGGAAGTATGCCAGAAAGACACTCCGCGCCCTGTCCTACAACGGCGCATCGAATGGCGAACGCAGCTGCAGCAAAGGACAGTGTCATGACTTATACTCCACCGTTTTTCCCGTCGCATTCCGGAGCATGAATCAGACCCCGGTCAACCTTGCGATCCTGTTCGCCGACGTCAGCGGCAGCACGCGGCTCTACGAGACCCTGGGCGACGCGCAGGCGCGCACCATCGTGGAGCGCTGTCTGTCGGTCGTCGCCGATGTTTGCAGGGACCACGAGGGCCAGGTCATCAAGACAATCGGCGACGAGATGATGACGACGTTCGTGTCGGCCGACCATGCCGCCCGCGCCGCGTGCGACATCCAGAACCGGATTGCCGCGATGCGCACCGGCACCGGCACGTCCGTCTCGATGCACGTCGGGTTTCATTTCGGCCCGGTGATCGCGCACGACGGCGACGTGCACGGCGATGCGGTCAACGTGGCGGCACGGATGACGGAACTGGCGAAAGGGGGCCAGATCATCACGACGTCGCAGACCGTCACGCTGCTTTCGATTCCGCTGCGCGCGGGAACCCGCGACCTCGATTTGCTGACGATCAAGGGCAAGCAGAAGGACGTGGGCATCTTCGAGCTCCTGTGGCAGGAGACCGCCGACGACCTGACCGCGCTGTCGCCGCGACGCGTCGTGCGCCCGAAACGCGTGCGCCTCATGCACGGCACGCGGATGATCGAGCTCGGCGACTCCACGGCGATTTTCGCACTCGGGCGCGACGCGACCAACGACGTCGTGATCGCCGACCGGCTGGCGTCGCGGATGCATGCGCGGATCGAGCGCCGGCGCGACAACTTCATCCTGGTCGACCACAGTTCCAACGGCACCTATGTCCGCGTCGATTCGGAGCCCGAAATCATGCTGCGGCGCGAAGAGTGGCGCCTGCGCGGCCACGGTTTTTGCAGCTTCGGCCACCCGCACGAGCAGGATCCGACGGAGGTGCTGGAATTCCAGTGCTTCGAGTAAGACGGCGGCGGCACGGCCGCGGCCGGCCTTCGTTGCGCCCCTGCCCGGTCCCGCGCAGCCGGGCGTGCAACGGTCACACCGGAAGGGTTCGTACCGGGGTCCGGGCGCCCTGCAAGCCGCTGTGGAACCACGTGAACAACTGCGCGGCGCCATACACGGGAATGCCCGTGGCGGCGGCGACGGCGTCGCGGTGCGCGGCCATGCTCGCGCATTCGAGCACGATCGCCCCGATGTGCTGATGCGCACCGACGAGCCGCCGGGCGGCGGCCACCACATCGGCCCTCATCCGTTCCCGATGCTGCCTCGGCGTGTCATCGCCCAGCGTCGCCGTGGAATGGCGGTCGTGCGAAACGCATTCGATCGGCCCGTAAGGGTCGACGCCCGCCATCAGCAGCGTGCCCTCGTCGACTTCGATCGCCGAGCGAACGACGATGCCCACGCGCTGCCGGCGGGGCAAAACCCGCTGCACCAGCGGGACCTGGAACAGCGACGACGTGAGCACCGGCACGGTCAGCGACAGCGCGAACTCGGATTGCCACCGCGCGAGAAAGCTGCAGCCGGTCGCAATGCCATGGCAGCCCTGGTCCACGAGTCCGGCAGCGGCATGGATGAACGTCGCCAGCAGCGCGTCGTCGATGGAATGCGCGATGCGCATGATCGCGATACGGGGCACGACGGCGTAGCGGACCGGGAACGGAAACGTCACGGGGCATCCGATATCGCCGGGTTCCGGCGGAATATCGGATTCGAGCGTCAGGATGCCGAGCGGAGCGGCCGTCTCGCCTGGCGGATCCCGCGACGGGCGGACCAATTCTTCTGTCGCGAGAGTGTCGAAGTGCGACGGCATGACGGAGCAATTTGTACGCTACTGCGCGCGCAACCTGTTGATGTTGATGCTACATTGTCGAAGGCATTGCGCGAGCGGCCGTTGATCTCCGTCAACTTCCCCGCCCAACGCCTCTCTTCGCAATGAGACGACTGCGCACGCTGCGCGCTATCGCGCCGCGATCGGCTGCGCGTCCACCCAGCCGCCGCCCAACGCCTTCATCAGGTCGACCGACGCCGACAAAAGTGCCTGCCGCGTGCGGATCAGCGCGATCTGCGAAAGGTTGAGCGTGCGCTGTGCATCGAGCACGGTGAGGTACTGGGTGTAGCCGGCTTCGTAGCGCTTCGAGGACAGGGTCAACGCGCGGCGGGCGGCGTCGACGCTCGCCTGCAGTTCGGTCTCGGTTGCCGCCGAGCGCTCGATGTTGACCAACGCATCGGCCACCTCGCGAAAGGCTGTTTGTATCGACTTCTGGTAATTCGCCACGGCCTGCTTTTCGCGTGCGGTCGAAGCATCCACCTGGGCATTGAGGCGCCCCGCCGTGAAGATCGGCAACGACAACGCAAACCCGATCGACCAGATCTTGCCGCTGCCCTGCACCAGCGAGCTCAGCGACTTGCTTTCGCCGCCGAAATCCCCGACCAGCGAGATGGCCGGGAACAGCGCGGCCTTGGCGACGCCGATCTGCGCATTCGCGGACACGAGGTTCTCCTCGGCGAGACGGATGTCCGGTCGCCGTTCGAGCAGCGTCGACGGCAGCCCCGTGGGCGGCACCGGAAGGACGGGCAGCGATGAAATGTCGCCGGGCGCGAGCCGGAGGTCGAGCCTTCCCGTAAGTGTTCCGATGAGATGCTCCGCCAGCGAGCGCTGACGCGCGAGTTCCTGCAGCTGGGCGGCCGCGTCCGACCGCGCGCCCTGCGCCTGATTGAGATCCAGGTCGGACGCGAGGCCGCTGTCGACGCGGCGGCGCACGATGCCGAGATATTCTTCGCGCGTCGCGAGCGCCTCGCGCGTCGCCGCGATCTGCGCATCGAGCGAGCGCAGCGAGAAGTACGTCTGGGTCGTGAGGCCCGCGAGCGAGAGCGTGACCACGTCCTTTGCATAGTGCGTCGCCAGGGCCTGCGCGCGCGCGCTCTCGATCTGCCGCCGGAACTTGCCCCAGAAATCGATCTCGAACGATGTCGTCAGCACGAGACGCAGGTCGTTGGAAAGACGGATCGGCGCCGGCGAGGTCACGGTTCCGCTGGATCTTGCACGGACGGCCGCCCCGCCGAGGTCGATTTCGGGGAACAACGCCGCATCGACCGCGCGCAGGTCCGCGTCGGCCTCCTCGATTCGGGCCACCGCCGACACGACGTCGAGATTGTCCGTGAGGGCGGTCGCGACGAGATCGTTCAGAATCGGATCGTCGTAGAGCATCCACCAATCGGGGCGCACTGCCGCCGCAGCGGCGACATCGGGTCCGCCGTCCGGATACGCCCGCCGGCAACGGCGTCGGTGGCCGTTCGTAGTCGGGGCCGACCATGCAGCCGGCAAGCGCGAGCACGCCGCACGCCGCGAGCAGCCGACGTGCCCTCATGCCGTCGCCCCATCGGCGGTTCCCTGCGCCGGGATCGGATGAGCCTTGCTGCGCGCCAGCAGCGTGTAAAAGAGCGGGATGAAGATCGTGGCGATGAACGTGGCGACCAGCATGCCGCCGAAGACGCCCGTCCCCATCGACCGCCGCGCCGACGCGCCCGCGCCCGACGCGACCACGAGCGGCACCACGCCAAGCACGAACGCCAGCGACGTCATCACGATCGGCCGGAAGCGCAGCCGCGCCGCCTCGAGCGCCGCTTCGACGGGCGACAGTCCCTTGGCCTGCTCCTGCGCCGCGAACTCGACGATCAGGATCGCGTTCTTCGCGGCGAGCCCGATCAGCACGAGCATCCCGATCTGGAAATAGACGTCGTTGCTGTAGCTGCGCAGGAACACCGCGGTGAGCGCGCCCAGCACGCCGAACGGCACGGCCAGCAGCACGGCCGCCGGCAGCGACCACCGCTCGTAGTTGGCCGACAGGATCAGGAACACCATCACGATCGCGAACACGAAGGCGATGATGGCCGCCTTGCCGATCCGCTTTTCCTGGAATGCCTGGCCGGTCCAGGCGATCGTGTAGCCCGGCGGCAGGGATCTGGCGACATCCTCGACCGCGGCAATTGCCTGGCCCGAGCTCAATCCGGGCGCGCTGTTGCCGATCACCTTCGCGGCGAGGAACGCGTTGAACCGGTCGAGCTGCTCGGGACCGGTCAAGCTGTGCATCGTGATCAAGGCCTTCAACGGGATCATGTCGCCGCCGCTCGTCCTGACATAGACGTTGCCGAGATCCTCCGGCTTTGCGCGATAGGGCGCCTCCGCCTGCAGCTGGACGCGGTAGGTGTGTCCGAACTTGTTGAAGTCGTTGACGTACAGAACCCCCATCGTCGCCTGCAGCGCGTCGAACACGTCCTTGATCGGAACGCCCAGCGCAAGCGCCTTCTCGCGGTCGACGTCGACGAAGAACTGGGGCGAGGTCGGCTTGTAGAACGTCGACACGCCGGCAAGCTCGGGACGCTTGCGCAATTCATCCACGAACTGCTGCAGCGCCTGATAGAGCTTTTGCGGGTCGGCGTCGGCACGGTCCTGCAGATAGACCTCGAATCCGCCGGCGGTGCCGAGGCCGCGGATCGCCGCCGGGTTGAACGCCAGCACGGTGCCCTGCGGAATGTTCGCGCCCTGGGCGATCACGTACTTGGCCACGTCCTCGGCCGTGGCCTTGCGGTCGTCCCAGGGCTTGAGCGGAATGAATATGGTCGCCGCGTTGGTCTTGTTCGCGCCCGCGAAGATGTCGAGCCCCGTGACGATGAACACGTGCTCGACCGCAGGATGCTCGAGCAGGATCTTTTGCACCTGTGCGCCCACCTCTTGCGTGCGCTGCAGGCTGGCCGCGTCGGGAAGCGTGATCGAACCCAGGACATAGCCTTGATCCTCGGAAGGGACGAAGCCGCCGGCACGACGCGCAGCAGCAGCGCATCGACGACGATGACGAGGACGAACATGACGATGGCGATCGCCGGGTGGCGAATCGACATGCGAACCGCGCCGATATACCTCGCCGTCAGCCACGCGAATGACTGGTTGAACGGCCGGAACAGGCGGCTTTCCCCATGGGTCGGCCGCAGCAGGATCGCGCACATTGCCGGGGTCAGCGTCAGCGCGACCAGCCCCGAGATGATGACCGCGGTCGCCACCGTCACCGCGAACTGCTGGTAGAGCTTGCCCGCAAGGCCCCCGAGAAACGCCACCGGAATGAACACGGAGACCAGCACGAGCTCGATGGCGATGATCGCGCCCGTGACTTCGCGCATCGACTCGATCGCCGCTTCCTTCGGGGAGAGGCCCTTGTCGGCCATCAGCCGCTCGACGTTCTCCAGCACGACGATCGCATCGTCCACCACGATCCCGGTCGCGAGGACGATCGCGAAAAGCGTGAGCGTATTGAGCGTGAAGCCGAAGAGCAGCAGGCCGCCGAATGCCCCGATCAACGAGACCGGAACCGCGATGATCGGGATCAGCGTCGCGCGCCAGCTCTGCAGGAAGACGAACACCACGAGCAGAACCAGCGTCGCCGCCTCGATCAAGGTGATGATCACCTCGTGGATCGATGATTGCACGAACCGCGTGGTGTCGAACGGAATGACCTGGCTCACGCCTTGCGGAAAGCCCTCCGCGATCCTGGCGATGCCCGCGCGAACGTTGTTGCCGACCTGGAGGGCGTTGCCGCCCGACTGCAGATAGACGGCGATACCCACCGTGGGCTTGCCGTCGAGGTTGGTGAACGCGTCGTAGCTGACGGCGCCGAGCTCGACGCGCGCGATGTCGCGGATGCGCAGCGCGCCACCCGGCCCGGTCGAGCGCAGCACGATGTTGCCGAAGTCGGCGGGCTCGTCGAGACGCCCGCGTGCCGTGACCGTGTACACGAGGGACTGGCCGGCAAGCCCGGGCTCGCCGCCGATCTTCCCGGCGGCATACTGGTAGTTCTGCGCGGCGATGGCGGCGGCGACGTCGGTCGGGGTGACGCCCAGCTGCGCCATTTTTGCGAGGTTGAGCCAGATGCGCATCGAGTAATCGCGCGCTCCGAATATCTGCGCATCGGCCACACCCGGAATCCGCTTCACCTCGTCGAGGACGTTGATGGTCGCGTAGTTGCTGAGGTAGAGCGTGTCGTACCGCGGATCGGACGAGGTCAGCGCGATCACGAGGAGGATGTCGGTCGATCGCTTCTGCGCCACGACGCCGGTCTGGCGCACGATTTCAGGGAGCCGGGGCAACGCGATCGCGACCCGGTTGTTGACGTCGATCACCGCCTTGTCGGCGTTGGAGCCGACTTCGAACGTGCAATTGATCGTCAGCGTGCCGTTGGTCGCAGCAGTCGAGCTGAAATAGATCAGGTTCTCGACGCCCGAAAGCTGCTCCTCGATCGGCGCGGCGACGGTGCGCGCGAGCGTCTCGGCGCTCGCGCCGGGATAGTTCGCCGTGATCGTGATGGTTGGCGGGGCGATCTCGGGATATTGCGCGACGGGCAGCACCTGCGAGGCGATCAACCCCGCAAGCGTGATGATGATCGAAATGACGCCGGCGAAGATCGGCCGGTTGATGAAGAACTGCGAAAACGACATCGCGCCGGCCCGTTACTTCGCCGGCGCCGCTGGCGGAGCGGGAGCCGCGGTGACCGGGGCGGCCTCGGTGACGGCGATTCCGGGACGGATCTTGAGCAGGTTGTCGACGATGACCTTGTCGCCGGCGGAAAGGCCTGCGGTGATCGCCCAATCCTTGCCGATCCAGTCTCCCGTCGTCACCTGCCGCGACTCGACCTTGCCTTCGCGGTTCACGACGAACACGAGATTCGCCTTCTCGGTCTGGATCACGGCGGCCTGCGGAACGAGAAACACGTTGTCGCGCTGTCCCGCGGTGATCCTCACCGTGACGAACTGGCCGGGCAGGAGCTGCTGCTGCGGATTGTCGAATTCGGCGCGCAGTTGCTGCGTGCCGAGGCGGACGTCGATGGCGGTCGCCGCGAAATTGAGACGCCCCTTGCCGGGATAGAGCGATCCGTCGGGCAGGGCCAGCTGAAGATCGGGCTGTGCGGTGCGCGCCACGCGCCGGTCCGGAATCTTGGCGAGGTCGGATTGGGCGAGGCTGAACCGCACCCAGATGGGGGTGAGCACGTTGATCGTCGTCAGCAGGCTTCCATTGCTGTCGGTGGTGATGAGCGTCCCGATCGAGTGCTCGGCGCGCCCGCTGATGCCCGACACCGGCGCGGTGACCGCCGTATAGGACAGGTTGAGCTCCGCCTGGCGCACGTTCGCTTCGGTCTGCTGGATCGCGGCCTCGGCCAGCTGGCGAGCCGTCGTGGCGTCGTCGGCTTCCTTCCTGCTCACCGCGCGATCCTGCACCAGCGGCTTCAGGCGCGCTTCCTCGCGCCGCGCCTGGTCGGCCTGCGCGCTCGCCTGCGCGAGCTGCCCCTTCGCCTGTGCCAGCGCAACTTCGAACGGCGCGCGGTCGATCTCGAACAGGAGCGCGCCGGCCTTCACGGCATCGCCCTCGCGATAGAGCTGCTTCAGCAGGATCCCGGAGACGCGCGCCCGCACCTCCACCTGCTTCGAGCCCTCGACCTGCCCGACGACGTCGAACCTGACGGGGACGCTGGTGGGCGCGACGTTGACGATGTGAACGGGGACCGGCGACGGGGCGCTGGCGCCCGAACCGGCGGTCCCGTCGCCCTTGCCGCAGGAGGCGAGCAGCGATGCCGCAACGATCACGCCAAGTCCGGATTGCCTGCGGTCGATGGCGCATGCACGTGTGACGTGACGGCGCTGCGATTCCTGATCGGGGGCATGGGCGGCAGCATCCGGAAGGAAGCGACGAGCGGGTCGATCCGGCACCCGGAGCCGCGCATTATTTTACAATCACCGCTGTATGTAAACCACCTTCGCAAAAGGGCCATCGGAAATGCGTCGAACCAAGCAGGAAGCCGAGCGAACCCGTCAGACGATCCTGGCATCGGCACGACGCGTTTTCGCCCGTCACGGCGTCACACGCACCACGATCGGGCACGTCGCCCGGGAGGCCGGGGTGACGCGCGGCGCCGTCTACTGGCATTTTGCGAACAAGCAGGCGCTGTTCGGCGCGATGCGCGACCAGGTGTCGCTGCCCTTGTTCGACCCGCCGGCGCTCACCAGCACCGACGAATCCGATCCGCTGTCGGCCATCGACCGCTTTCTCCGCGGCCTGGTGGATCAAATCAGGGATGACCTGCAGACTCGGCGCACGTTCGAAATCATGTCGCTCAAATGCGAATACGTCGACGAGCTCCGGCCCGAGCTGCGGCGCCATTTGCGCCGCTGCCACGAGCTTCGCTCCAAGCTCGAAGGGATCTTCGAGCGTGCCAGGAAGGCCGGAACCCTGCGGCAAGACGTGTCGCCGGAACTCGCCGCGCTCAATACCTGCGTCTTCATCACCGGCCTGCTGCGACTCTGGTTGATGGATGCCGACGGCGGGCTCGTGCGGCCGAACGTCGGGAAACTGATCGCCGGTCACATCGACATGCTGCGCGGGTTCGATGCGCGACAGAAGAAGCCGCGCGCGGATTGTGTTACAAATATCGGCCGCGGCTCCCGACGCTCCCGCAAGGCACAACCACCGGAGTATGCAACATGGCCCCATCGAGCACGAACACGGCCACGACACCCGTTTGGATGATCACCGGGTGCTCCACCGGATTCGGCAGGGAGCTCGCGCAGCAACTGCTCGAGCGCGGAAATCGGGTCGTCCTGACCGCGCGCGATCCAGCGGCGGTGCAGGCACTCGCCGCCGCGCACCCGGCGACCGCGCTGGCGCTGGCGCTGGACGTGACCAGGAAGACGGAGATCGATCGCGCGATGAAGGAAAGCGAGCGCGCATTCGGCGCCGTCGACGTGCTCGTCAACAACGCAGGCTACGGCTACTACGCGCCGATCGAGGAAGGCGACGACGCAGCGGTGCGCACGATGTTCGAGACGAATTTCTACGGCCTCGTCGCGCTGACCCAGGCGGTGCTGCCGTCGATGCGTGCGCGGCGGCGCGGCTTTGTCGTCAATATCTCATCCGTGGGAGGCCTGGTGGCGCATCCGGGGTCCGGCTTCTACGCGGCGAGCAAGTTTGCGGTGGAGGCGGTGTCCGAGGCGCTGTCGAAGGAAGTGGCGCCCCTCGGCATCCGGGTCCTGCTGGTGGAGCCCGGACCGTTCCGGACGCGCTTCCTCGACAACTCGCAGGGTGCCGCCGGCGTGGGCATTGCGGACTACGCCGAGACCGTCGGCGTGCGCCGGGCGGCCGTGAACGCGGGCCGCGGCAAGCAGCCCGGCGATCCCGTGCGCGGGGCCGCGGCGATCATCGCCGCGGTGGAGTCGCCGTCGCCGCCGTTGCGCCTCGTGCTGGGCGCGCAGGCGCTCGGTCACATTCGCGGCAAACTGAAGTCGCTGACGCAGGACATCGAAACGTGGGAGGCCACGTCCCTGGCCAGCGACTTTCCGGTTTGACGCGACCCGGTTCCTGCCTTAATTCGTTCCCCGAGTCCGGGAATCGGGAAACGTCGCGACGCATTGTGCAACGTCGGTTCGCGCGGCGGCCATCACCGGATCGGGCCTGCCGTCGCTTTCGATCCGCGCCGGCAGCTCCACCAGGGCCCCGAGCGTGAGCGTGGACATCGCCAGGGCGGCGAGACCAAAGGCCACGCGTGGGGGCCGAAATCGATATTCGTTCACTATTCTCCTCCTTGTCGTCGTTCACTCGGGCAGGCTCACGCCGGAACCGCCCATTTCCTTCGGCACGTCCGAAAGCTTCGGCAGCCCGTCCGTGATGTGAAGCTTCGTCTCCTGGTAGTTCACGTGCACCGCGGGGCGGTACGGAAAATCCGGAATGATGGCCGCATAGACGTCGATGAGCTCCCAGTGCGGATGCCCGGTCATGAGGTGGCCCCCGCACTTCGTGCACCACTGGCGCGCGCTCCGCGGCGTCTTGTTGAAGGTGCCGATGTGCTCCGCGCCGCGCGTGACTTTGACTGCCTCCGGCTTCCACAGCGTGAACGCGTTGACCGGGCCCGCCGACCAGTGTCGGCATGAGTCGCAATGGCAATACCCCATGGCCACCGGCTCGCCGGTGACCGTCAACTCGACCGCGCCGCAGAAGCAGCTGCCGCTATAAGACTTGGTGGTGCTCATCGTGCTCTCTCCTTCCTGGGTGTGGTGCATGCAGGCTCATGACGTCGCCGCAACACAGCGTCTGGCGAATGCCGCGATGACCGCCGGGCCGTCCGCCACCGATTCCGACTGGCGCTTGCTGCCCGACGTGACGGACAGCACGTCCATGCCATCTCGCTTGTGCAAGCTGAAGCCGACGTCCTGAAGATCGCGCGGCACGGTGATCAGGACGGTCGCGACGTCGCGAAACGCGCTGACGTTGAATCGAACGCCGGGCTCGAGCGACACCGTCGTGCCGGCCTCCGCGATGGTGTCCAGGGGTGAGCCTTCGGCGGTGATCCACGCCTGGCCCGCCAGGACCTGGGCGCCACAGCCGACCGCGTCCTCGATGGCGAGGCAAGGCGCCGAGCGCACGGTGACGGCGAACCCCTGAAGCGACGATTCGACGGCCGTGCGGCGCGGTGCCGCCCAGCGCTTCACGCGCCGCGCGACCTCGAAGGCCACTTTGCTGCCGATGCCGTGCCGGATCGACGAAATCGCCTGCATGACGAACCACTGGCTCGAGCGTTCCATGATCAATGCCTCCCGTGGGTGACGGACTCAATCGGCGCGTGGCGGCGCGGCCCGGGCACGCGCTCGCCAACGGACGGCCGCAGGCGCAGCGATGCCGCGGCGGGAACGTGTTGCGTTTCCGCCGTCTCGGTCATCCCGAGTGCCGCCAGGATGAGCAGGGCAGCCGCGAAGGTCGCCCCCAGTGCAATGCGGTCAATGGTGCCGATGGTCATGTGGCGTCCTTCCATTTCCTGCTGTCGTCGTTCAAGTGCGTGATCGAAGTCTAGTAGCCCGATGCAGCAGCCGAACTTCACGGCGAAGCCCGTTTTGTTTCGTTTGTTTCACTCGGTCCCCGGCGTATTGACTCCACTGCGGATGGATCTATCCTTGGCTTCCAAGAGGACTTTTTCGTTGCCGAGGGTGCGCACCTTGCCCCACGTTCGAGATTGCGAAGTCGAACCCGGTTCGCTTTCGATTGACCCGCTCCGAAAGGGAGGCTCCATGGACTCGCCCCTCCACGACGCGATCGCTGTAAAATTCGCGCTTCGCCCGGCAACGGGTGAAATTGACCCCTTTCCGATGCAACCCCGGAACCGTGGAGCAGCGCCCATGGATGCGAAAGCGACGATCCTCATCGTCGACGACGAGCAGGACGTGCGCGAGGTGTTGCAGGAATATTTCGTCGCGCACGGCTACGCAGCGATGGGGGCCGAGAACGCCGGCGTTGCGAAGGAGATGGCCGCCGCGCATCCCATCGACCTCGCGCTCGTGGACATCAACATGCCCGGCGAGGACGGGCTCAGCCTCGCGCGCCACTTTCGCGAGCGCTACGCGAAGATCGCGATCGTCATGCTGACCTCCGCCGGCACGGTGGTGGACCGCATCGTGGGCCTCGAGATGGGCGCCGACGACTACGTCCCCAAGCCCTTCGACCCCCGGGAGCTGGTCGCCCGCGTCAAGAGCGTGCTGCGGCGCACGTCCGCCGCGGGACGCGCGGACCTGGGCGCGGCGCGCGTGCGCATCGGACGCTGCGTGCTCGATGTCGCCGCGCACCGGCTCACGGACGAGAACGGCGCCGACGTGGCGATGACCCCGCTGGAGTACGACCTGTTGAAGGCGCTGGTCGAGCATCCCAACCGGGCACTTTCCCGCGAGCGCATCCTCAATCTCAACGCGCAGCGGGATTGGGATCCGTTCGATCGCAGCGTGGACCTGCGCGTCATGCGGCTGCGCAAGAAGATCGAGCCCGACCCGGAGCATCCCCGGTTCATCCGAACCATTCGCAACGAGGGCTACATCTTCGTTCCGGACGGAAAGTGAGCATCGAATGACGAGGCGCCTGCGCACGTGGGTCCTTTTGTTCGCCGCGGCAAGCTTCGCGGTGCTGCTTCCGCTCACCGGCTGCATGCGGGAACCGGACACCGCGCTCCGGATCGGCACCAATGTCTGGATAGGGAGCGAACCGCTCTATCTGGCGCGCGAGCTGGGCCGCCTGGATCCTGCGACCGTGCAGCTCGTGGAATACCCCTCGGCGAGCGAGGTCCTGCGCGCCTATCGCAACCAGGCGATCGACGGCATGGTGATCAGTCTCGACGAGTTGTTCGGGCTCGCCGTCGACGGGCTTCAGCCGCGGGTCATCCTGGTCGTGGATGTGTCCCACGGCGCGGACGTCGTGGTGGGCCGTCGCGGCATGCGCTCGATGCACGACCTCAAAGGCAAGTCGGTCGCCGTGGAAAGCGGCGCGCTCGGGGCCTTCGTGCTGAGCCGGGCCCTCGCGCTCAACGGGATGCAGGCGAGCGACGTGAACGTCGTCCATCTCGAGTCGAACGAGCAACCCGGCGCGTTCGAGCAGGGCCAGGTGGACGGCGCCGTCACGTTCGACCCCTATCGCACGCAACTCCTTCGCGCCGGCGCGACGACGCTGTTCGACAGCACCAGGATTCCCGGCGAGATCGTCGACCTCCTCGCCGTGCGCGCGAGCGTCGTCGAGAAGCGGCCGAAGGCCCTGCAGGCGCTGCTCGGCGGCTGGTTCGACGCACTCGACTACATGAAGCGCGACCCCAAGGACGCCGCCAGGCGCATGGGCATTCGCCAGCAGACCACCGGCGAGCAATTCCTCGAGGCCCTGGGAGGGCTCCGCATCCCGTCCCGCGACGAGAATCTCAAGATGCTCGGCGGGCCCACCCCGGAGCTCGCGGTGACCGGACACAAGCTCATGGATCTGATGCTCGAAGCAAAGCTCCTCCAAACCGGGCTGCCCATCGAATCCGTGCTGGCGCCGGGACCGCTCGAGAGCGTGCATAAGTGAAACTTCGGCTGCCGGCGTCGCTCAAGTTCACGGTGCCGTTGATCCTGCTCGCCTTTGCCGCGACGCTGAGCGCGGTGAATTTCTTCTATCACGTGCCCGCGGCCGAGCGTTCGGCGGTGGAAGACAGCCGCAAGCGTCTGGCGCAGGAGATGTCGCGGTTGCAGAGCACGCTGGAGTATCTGGTGCTCAAAGGCGATTTCCCGGTCGCGCAACGCGAGATATCCGTCCTCGCGCACAATCACGACGTCATCCTCGCCGCGCTGACCGACGACCGCAAAACCGTCGTGGCGGCGACGAAACTCGCATGGCTGGGACGGCAGCTCGCGGACGTGCTGCCGCAATTCGACCTCGATCAGACCGCGGCCGCCATGCGCGAGCGGCGCGCCGTGCTCACGACCGACGAGAAGGGCGACGTGATGCTCGGCTACGCCGGCATCCTGATGGGCGGCGAGCGCGACGAGCTTCGCCCCTCCCGCACCGGAACGCTCGTCCTCGCCTACGATCTCCAGCGCTACAAGGCGGAAGCACGCGCGCAGGTGCTCCAGCAATCGCTCTACTGGGCGGGATGGGTGACCGCGCTTGCCCTGGCCATGTGGCTGGTGTTCCATTTCCTGCTGACACGCCGCACGGCGCGGCTGGTGCACGCGGCGGAGCAGCTGGCGGCCGGCAATCTCGGCGCCCGCAGCGGGCTCAAGGGAACCGACGAGCTCGGCCGGCTCGGCCGTGCCTTCGACGCCATGGCGCTCCAGGTGGCCGAGACGCAGACGCGGCTGCGGCAGGACATCGCCGAGCGAACGCGCGTGCAGCGGGAGCTGGAGAACAGCGAAGCCCGCCTGCAACAGATCCTGAACAACGCCACCGCGGTGATCTACGTCAAGGACATCGAAGGTCGGCTGCTGTTCGTCAACCGGCAATGGGAGCGCCTGTTCCATTCGCGCCTCGCCGACGTCGTGGGAAAGACGGAACGGGAAACCCTGCCCGAGGACACGACACAGGCATTTCGCAACAACGACCTCCTCGTCCTGCAGCGCAATGCGGCCATGGAGTTCGAGGAGACCGCGCCGCTCGACGATGGCGACCACACCTATATCTCGATCAAGTTTCCGTTGCACGACGCCAACGGCAAGGCGTACGCCGTGTGCGGGATCTCCACCGACATCACGGAGCGCAAGCGCTCGGACGAGGCGCTGCGCGCGTCGGAGGCGAGCTATCGCGCGATCTTCGACGCCGCCGAGGATGCCTTCTTCGTCAACGACCTCGACACCGGCGCCATCGTGGACGCCAACCCCAGGGCCTGCGCCATGTTCGGCTTCTCGCGCGCGGAGCTGAAAGGCATCAACATCGGCACGCTCAGTTCCGGCGAGCACCCCTACACGCAGGCGGACGCGATGAAGCATTTCGCGCGCGCGGTCGCCGGGGAGCAGTTGCACCTCGAATGGCACGCCAGGCGCAAGGATGGCAGCCTGCACTGGCTCGAGGTCTTCGCCAAGCGCGTGACCATTCGCGGGCAGGACCGGATCCTCGTGCTGGCGCGCGACATGACCGACCGCATGGCGGCCGAGGCGGCGCTGCGCGCCAGCGAAGAGCAGTATCGCGCAATGTTCAATGCGTCGACGGACGGGCTGGCGCTTTGGAATGCCGCCGGCGAGATCGTGGACACCAATCCGGCGCTGTGGCGGATGTACGGATACAGCGAAAGCGAGTTCTCCGCGCTTCCGCCCGGCAGCTGGGCCGGCCCCTGTTATCACCTCGACTTCCTGCACGCGGTCGCCGCCGGCGAGTCGCTGCATTCGGAAGTGACGGAGCATCGCAGGGATGGCTCGCCGCTGGAACTCGAGGTGCACGGGATCCCGATGCAATACCAGGGCGAGCCCCACGTGCTGACCATTGCACGGGACATCACCGAGAAGAAGCGCTCCGCGGAGGAGCTTTCGCGCCAACGCGAATCGCTCTATCAACGCGAGAAGCTGGCGGCGCTCGGCTCGCTGCTGGCCGGCGTCGCGCACGAGCTCAACAACCCGCTTTCGGTCGTCGTGGCCCGCGCGGTGTTGCTCGAGGAGAACGGGGATTCGGCCACGAAGACCGCGGCGCTGCGGATTCGCACCGCCGCCGAGCGCTGCGCCCGCATCGTGCGCACGTTCCTGGCCATGGCGCGCCAGCAGCGGCCCCAGCGCGGTCCCGTGGCCGTGAACGACGTCGTGGTGGCCGCGCTCGACATCGCCGCCTATGCCATTCGATCGAGCAACGTCGAGGTGACGCTCGAGCTTTCGAAGGACATTCCGCTGATCCAGGCCGACGCCGATCAGCTCCACCAGGTGCTGCTCAACCTCTTCATCAACGCGCAGCAATCGATGCAGGACCAGCCCGGCCCGCGCCGGCTGGAGGTGACCACCTGCTACGACTACATCGCCGATTTGCTGCACATCACCGTGGCGGACAACGGGCCCGGGATACCGGAACACCTGCGCGCGCGGGTATTCGAGCCCTACTTCACCACCAAGCCGACAGGCGTCGGCACGGGCGTCGGGCTGGCGGTCAGCCTCGGCATTGTCGAAGCGCATGGCGGCACGCTCAGCGTCGCCTGCCCGGACGAAGGTGGCGCGACATTCACGATCTTGCTGCCCGTCGGCGCCGTGAGCGCCGCCAGCGCCGAAGCGGGGCCGTCTCCGAAACGCAGCACGCGCCGGCGCACCATTCTCGTCGTGGATGACGAGGCGGAAATTCGCGAAACGCTGGCCGAGATCCTGGCCAGCGCGAATCACGTGGTCGTCGCGGCCGGTTCCGGTCGCGAGGCACTGGAGCGGATGGCGACGCAGAACTTCGATGTCATCTTCACGGACATGCGCATGCCCGATCTCGATGGACGGGCGCTCTACCGCCAGATCCAGGAGCGCTGGCCCGACCGCGCGCGGCATGTCGTGTTCGTCACCGGGGACACGCTCGCCACCGCGCTCCGGGAATTCGTCACCGAGACCGGGCGCCACGTCATCGAAAAACCATTCCTCCCCAGCGAAGTGCGCCGCATCGTCGCCGAGCTCGTGACCGACGGCGAGAGTGCCCCGCCCGAACGCGCGTAATTGCGCGCCCCGCGCCCGCGCCAATGCCCGTGCCCGCGCGAAACATACGAAACAAATCCCCGCCGCCGGTGCAATCCGGATAACACACTGTCCCAATAGACTCCTCCCATGCCCGACTTGAACGCACTTCAAGTGCGCGGGCACCAAGAGGAGACGTTGGGTGAATACAGACCACTCCGGCCGCGAGGCCGATTCCAACCGCATCGGGTCCCCGGTCAGGGCGGCGGTGCTGCTGCTCGCGATCTACGCCGCGATGCACCTGACGGTCGGCGGGTTGCTGCATGTCCTGACCCCGACAGGGGCGATTGCGGCCGTTCCCGCCGACGCCTCGACTGACTGTTCGACCGCCGGCCTGGGAGCAACTCAACCAGCGGTTCCGGACGATTCGCCCGCATCGCAAAGGAATATCTATGCGCACAGCATTTGAATCGAACATTGTTTCGGCAATCGAAGACGACGTGCTCGGAAGCGTCGCCGCGTGCACCGATACTCCGCTGCTCGTCACTCCGCGCCGTGCGTTTGCCGACTACGATGCGGCGAACGATCGTGGCCTGGCCTGCTTCCGCCGCGCGCCCCGGGAGTTACGAGCTCCATCTGGCCGCCCGCGCGCAACGCGCAAGCGCAATCGGCGACATGGTCGTGGCGGCGATCCGCGGAACGGTCGCGTTCGTGCGTCGAGCGCGCGCGCACGTCCGGGAGCGTCGTCAAGCCCGGCTGAATGAGGACAATCTACGCCGTCTGGGCGACCACGCCTTGCGCGATCTCGGTCTCGCCCGGATCGACTTGTCGCATGCGTCGCGGGACCCGTTGCTCGACCTCCGGACCCGTGTCTGAGGAACTGGCAAGTCATGGACATCGCCCAACTGGATGACGGCATGCGTCCCTCGCTCGTGGCGCACTTTCTCGCGCTGCCCCGCAAGGACCTGGCTCTGCGATTCGGCACGCCGCTTCCGCCGCACAGCATCGCGGCCTACGTCGACCGAATCGACTTCGGGCGCGACGCGGTTTTCGGCACTCACGACGAAGAGCGCGTGCTCACGGGTGTCGCGCATGTGGCCTTCGTGGACGATTTCGCCGAAGTGGGGCTTTCGGTCCTTCCGGCGCACCGTTCTCGCGGCCTTGGTCGCGCGATGTTCGAACGCGCCATGGCGCACGCGCGCACCCGCAGCATTCCCCGGCTCATCATGCACTTCCTCTGGGGCAACCTGCCGATCATGCGCATCGCGCGCAGGTTCCGCATGCACATTGTCGCGAATGCCGGCGAAGCCAGGGCCGAGCTCGACCTGCCGCCGCGTTCTTTCCCTACGTCGTCCATCCACGTCCAAGGAGCGATTCCATGCTGACTGTCACGACCAGAACCGATTCGAACCGCTACGCGCAGAGTGTCAAGGCGTCCAAGCGCGTCCGCTGGGACATCGACCGCGACGTGATCCGCGGCCGAAGTCTCGATTTCACCAAGGGCTTCCTGCCCAACGGATTGTCGAAGGCCGATCACCTCACGTTCCTCAGCGCGAGCGAGCAGCGCCTGCTGAGCCAGATCCAGGGTCGCACCTACGCCAACATGTTCGGCCTCGTCGAACGATTCATCGCCGCGAAGGTATTGGACATAAGCCGCGAGCACTGGCTGGGCGACCAGGACGCGCTGGAATCGCTCGTGCGCTTCGGCGACGAGGAGATCAAGCACCAGGAATTGTTCCGCCGCCTCGAGCGGATGTGCGCCGCGGGCATGCCTGCGGGATACACCTTCGTGCCGGATCCCAACGGCGTCGCATCGGCCGTGCTCGCGAAGTCGACGTGGGCCGTGCTGGCGCTCACCTGTCACATCGAGCTCTTCGTGCTGGCGCACTATCGCGCGAGCATCGAGACGGACCCCGACCTTTCGCCGCTGTGGAAGGACGTCTTCCTGTATCACTGCAAGGAGGAGGCGCAGCACGCGATCGTCGACGAGCTCGAATGGAAGCGCGAGGACGGCAAGCTCACGCCGGAGGCACGCGATGCGGCGGTGGACGACCTGATCGCGCTCGTGGGTGCGGTCGACGGGCTCGTGCAAGCGCAGGCAAGCGCCGACACGCACTTTTTTGTCGAGATCTGTGGCCGGCCGCTCACGGCCGACGAGGTCCAGAAGCTGCACGCCGGCGTGCTTGGTGCCTATCGCTGGCAATACATCGTCTCGGGCGTCCAGGAGCCGCGATTCGCCAAGGCACTGGGCAGCCTCGTCACGCCCGAGCAGGGCGCGCGCATCGGCAAGGCGCTGGCGACGATACTCCCATGACCTCATCCTGCAAGCCCATCCACCTCGATCAGGGCGACTGGCTGCGCATTCGTGACGGCCGCGGCACGCGCCTGACGCCGGCTTCGGGCGTGCTCTGGATCACCGAAGAGGGAAGCGCCGTCGATACGGTGCTTCTGCCCGGCGATGCCCATCGCCTCGAGAACCCGGGCATCGCGCTGGTCCTCGCGCACCGCCCCGCGCGCGTCGTGCTGGAAGTGCCGCCGGGAGAATCTCCGCCACGCCTTGTCGACCTCGTGTTCCACGATGGCACGACCCGGCGCCGAATTGCCTTCGGCCCCCGAAGAGACCGCTCGTTCGGCGCGTGGGCTGCGGCGATCGGAGCCACACGAATTGCAACGCTACTAGGAGCATAACCATGTCTACCGTCATTGCCACCCCCTCCCCCACCATCGATTTCGCCGCGGTCAAGACGCGTCAACAAGCCGCCTGGTCCACGGGAAATTACGCCGTCGTCGGAACCACGTTGCAGATCGTCGGGCGAGACCCTGTGCGAAGCCCTCGATCTGCGTTCCGGCACCCGCGTGCTCGATGTCGCCGCCGGCAACGGCAACGCCTCGCTCGCGGCCGCGCGCCGCTGGTGCGACGTGACTTCCACCGACTACGTGCCGTCGCTGCTCGACGCCGGTCGGGCGCGGGCGCTGGTCGAAGGCCATGCGATCAAGTTCCAGGACGCGGATGCCGAAAATCTGCCGTTTCGCGATGGTTCTTTCGACGCCGTGATGTCCACCTTCGGCGTCATGTTTACGCCGGACCAGGAAAAGTCGGCGAGCGAGCTGGCCCGGGTCTGCAAGCCCGGCGGCAAGATCGGCCTCGCGAACTGGACACCCGAAAGCTTCATCGGACAGCTGTTCAAGACCATCGGCAAGTACGTGCCGCCCGCGCCCGGCGTCAAATCACCGGCGCTGTGGGGCACGAAGGCCAGGCTCGACGAGCTCTTCGGCAAGGCGGCGCGTGCGATCCACGCTACGCAACGCGAGTTCACGTTCCGCTACCGTTCGCCGGCGCACTGGATCGACGTGTTCCGCACTTATTACGGTCCACTGACCAAGACCTTCGCCGCGCTCGACGGCGACAAGCAGTCAGCCTTCACCCGGGACTTGCTGGCGCTGATGGAAAACCGCAACCGCTCGGGCGACGGCACGCTGGTGCTGCCGAGCGAGTACCTCGAAGTCGTGATCGAGCGGAAGTGAGG
>CAWFMY010000045.1:0-136594 GCA_963816925.1 uncultured beta proteobacterium
CTGACGTTGTCCCGGAAATTCGCGGCAGCTTAGAACTGGAGTAAGGTCGCTTCTTCGGCTCCTGATGCGAAGGAGAGGCGATGAAGAAGTCGCGGTTTACCGAAGAGCAAGTGGCGTACGCGCTACGCCAGGCCGACGCCGGCACGCCGGTCTCGGATGTCTGTCGCCAGATTGGCATTGCCGAAGCGACGTTCTACGTGTGGAAGAAGAAGTACGCGAACCTGGGCGTCACCGAGTTGCGACGGTTGCGCCAGTTGGAAGACGAGAATGCGCGGCTGAAGCACTTGGTGGCGGATCTCACGTTGGATCGCCACATCCTGCAAGAAGTCATTAAAAAAAAGCTTTGAAGCCGGCCCGGCGGCGCGAAGTGGCGATTTGGATCTTCGAGCGATTTCGGGTCAGTACGGTGCGGGCCTGCCGCCTGGCACGGCTGCAGCGCGCGAGTTGGTACTACCGGAGCCGCGCTCGCGATCAGTTGGCCTTGCGCATGCGTATCCGCGACATTGCCCAGGCGCGACCTCGGTTCGGTTATCAACGGATTCACGTCATGCTGCGCCGGGAAGGCTGGCACGTTAATCGTAAGCGGGTCCATCGCCTGTATCGCCTCGACGGGCTGCAGGTGCGCATGCGGGTTCGGCGGCGCAAGCGCATGAGCTTGCATCGCGGTCCGGTGCCCCTAGCGGCCGCCCGCAATCAGCACTGGAGCATGGACTTTGTTCATGATCAGCTGCTCGATGGGCGGCGCTTCCGGGTGCTGACGGTGATCGATCAGTGGAGTCGCGAGAGTGTGTTACTGGAGGCCGGTTTCACGCTCACCGGCCAGAGCGTGGCCGCGGCGCTCGAGCGCGTCGCCGGCAGCCGCCCGTTGCCGAAGGCCATTACCGTCGACCATGGCACCGAATTCACTTCCCGGGCACTCGATGAATGGGCATGGCGGCGTGGCGTCGAGTTGGACTTCATCCGGCCCGGCAAGCCCACGGAGAATGGGCTATGCGAGTCGTTCAACGGCCGCCTGCGCGACGAATGTCTGAACGCCAACGAGTTTGTTTCGCTCGACGACGCCAAGGCCCGCATCGAGGCATGGCGTCGGGATTACAACGAGCATCGACCGCACAGCGCACTTGGCTACCTGACCCCAAGTGAGTACGCTATCCGAGGTCAGCAACGAGCCATCGAAGCGACCGGATCCTAGTTTGAAACTGTCCAGAAACGGGGACAAGCTGAGTAGCACGGGCGCAAATGCGACCTGGCAGACCATCGAGTTGGTGTATTTTTGTGTAGCGGAAGTATAGCCCGGCCGTAAATTGGCCGAAGCAAGAGCCGAACGGGCGCGCTTGCCGGCAACGGCGAGGTGGCCCGCTGCTTTCGAACTGCACCGATTCCTGTCGACGTTCCGGTAGGCGCGTCGACTGAAGGCGCCCGGTGGAGCATTTCCGACAGAGAGCGCACAGAAACGCTACGAACTGCAACGCTGGCAAGCTGACAAAGGACGCTTGGCCCCGATTTAAACTCGTCTGTCTATGCTCTGCATGGACGAACAGACCAGCACCACGCCGACGAGCACTGCTGCAGGGCTACTTCCGCAGTTGCTTCCTCCGACCATGGATGCGACACAGTGCGCCGCGCTACTCTATTGCAGCGAGGCGACGGTCGAAGAACTCGCGGTTCGCGGAGAGTTGCCTGCCACGAAATTTGGGCGCGGCTGGGTCTTTGTGCGTGAGCAGCTACTGGAACTTGTCAAAGCTCGCGCCACGCAAGAAGCGGAGCAGCGCCGGAACAGCATTCAGCAGTCGACAGGTCGAATCCGCGTGCAGGTGCCGTCGATAGGCTCAGGGAAGCGGCCAGGACGCAAGCGCAAACCGATACCCGAACTACCTTGTTGACATCAGCGGCGGCGGGCGTTGGCGGCCCGCCGCCTGAGCGTTTACCACATGGAGGCGGCCATTTCTGAGCCGCGTAGGCTCATATAGCGACGCAAGGAACGGGGGTCCCGATGCCCGGTCGCCCTGGCAATCCTAGTCGAATCCCAGGTGGTCCGGAGCACGAACCGGCAGACCCCCTCTGTCCTGGTGTCGTGAAACACCAAGTCATCACACTTCGCGTCGGCAAAGACGCCGGCGAAGTAGGCTGACAAGCGACTGGTGGTCAGAGCGAGTACCTCCGGGTCGAGGTCGCCATTCCAGAACGGAAAAAGCAGGTCGCCCGGATGCGCATGCTGTTGGTTTGCGAGCGGAGCCTCCAGTAGTGCAATGGCCACCGACGACAACGGAACCTCCCGGCGGTCGCCGTTTTTGGTGCGATGGAGAAACACCGTCTTACGCGCGAGGTCGATTTGGGCGAGCCGAATTTCTAGCGTATACAACTCGCGCATCCTCATCGCAGTTTCCTGGGCAAGCTGGAATATCAGGAGTGCGCCCTCGTGCCACGCTTTCTTGGTGGCGTCCACTTCGGTGTCGATGCGGCGCCGAAGCAAAGCGACAACGCGCAATTGCTCGTCGGGCTCGATTCGACGGTTGCGCTCGACGTCCCCTTTACTATCTAAGCCCTTCCCGCGCAGCGTCTCGCAATCTGTCTTGTTGTATGTGGCGTAGCCGCGCGGTAACTTGCGCAGCGGGTTCTGTGCGAGATAGGTTGGATAGGCGTTGGTGACCCAATCCAGGCATCGCGCCAGTCCGCCGACGTGATGGCGAATGGTGCCCGGAGCGCGATGGTGCATAAGCTTCTGGGTACGTACCCACGACTCGGCCCAAAGATAGTTGACCTCAGACAGCTTGGTCGAGCCGATATCGGCGCACACCGTAGCGAGCACGTCGGCGGTACTAGGCGGCACGCCATTGCGTCGCTCGTAGACGCGAATCGCGCCGGCGATGTCGGTGAATTCAAGTCGCGAAACGGGAAGCAAGAACTCGGGGACGACCCCCAATGCCAGAAACCGCTCGGCGTTGTCGCCGACGGCCCGCGCCTCGTCGCAGGTGTCGAAGTTGCGGTAGTACGGCTTTGGCAGCAGCTTGTGGGTGATGCGCAGCTCGAACGAGCGACCGTTGTTACGGGGGCGAATATGAATGGACATCAACGTCTCCTAGAAAATGAAGGTGGAGACGCGTACAGCGAATACGACTTATATCGGCCAACGAGCCGAAAACGCAGTGGTTTGCCACCCCGACGAGGCGGCACGAGCCGGTTTGAGGCGAAAAACCGGGAGCCTGAAATCGGCTCACTTCCGCGCTAAATCATTGATGCGGAAGACTCGGAGAGGTGGCTATCTGGAGGCGGGGGTCGGAATCGAACCGGCGTAGACGGCTTTGCAGGCCGCTGCATGACCACTCTGCCACCCCGCCAGGGACGGCGGCCCGCGCGTAGCGCAAGCCCGTCAAACGAAAAGGGAGAGCCTCGTCGAATCTGCGGGGCTCTCCCTCGTGAATCTGGAGCGGGAAAGGAGTCTCGAACTCCCGACCTCAACCTTGGCAAGGTTGCGCTCTACCAACTGAGCTATTCCCGCGTTGGACAGCATTGAATTATATCGTATTTTGCGTCCCTGTCAAAATCGGCGGGCACGTCCCGCTGTCAGGCGAGGACGGCGGCGACGGCCTTGGCGACGTCGCCCACGTTGCGCGAATTCAGTGCCGCCACGCAGATGCGTCCCGTTTCGATCACGTACACCGAGAATTCGCTGCGCAGGCGCTCGACCTGCGCCTTGGACAGTCCGGTGTAGGAAAACATGCCGCGCTGGCGCAGCACGAACGTGAAATCCGCGCCGGGGATCCGCTCGTGCAGCCGCTCGACCAACGTCGCCCGCATCAGCTTGATCCGGTTTCGCATCATCGCAAGCTCGGCTTCCCAGAGCGCGCGCAATTCCGGCGACGCCAGCACGGTCGCCACGATCTGTCCGCCATGCGTCGGCGGGTTGGAATAGTTGGACCGGATGATGCGCTTCAGCTGCGAAAGGACACGCGCGGCTTCGTCGCGGTCCGCGGCGACGACGGTCAGCGCGCCCACGCGCTCGCCATACAGCGAGAACGACTTCGAGAACGAATTGGAGATGAGCAGCGGCCCTGGCGTCGCGGCGAACTCGCGCACCACGGCGCCGTCGGCCTCGATGCCGTCGGCGAATCCCTGGTAGGCGGTGTCGAGGAAGGGCACGGCGCCGCGCGCGCGCACGACCTCGAGAATTCTCGTCCATTGCTCGGGCGAAGGATCAGCGCCGGTCGGGTTGTGGCAGCAGGCGTGCAGCACGACGATGGCGCCGGCGGGCACCTCGCCCAGCGCCGCGATCATCGCGTCGAAATCGAGGCCGCGTGATTTCGCGTCGTAGTAGGGATACGTGTTGACCTTGAAGCCCGCACCCTCGAACAGCGCGCGATGGTTTTCCCAGCTGGGATCGCTGATCCACACCTGTGCGCCGGGCGCGAAACGGCGCAGGAAATCGGCGCCGACTTTGAGTCCTCCGGTGCCGCCAAGCGCCTGCACGGTGACTGCGCGTCCGGTCTTGATCGCGTCGCTGTCGGCGCCGAGCACCAGCGCCTGCACCGCGCGGTCGTACGCGGCGATGCCGTCGATGGGCAGGTAGCCGCGCGGAGACGCGTTGTCGCTCATCTCGCGCTCGGCGCGCTTTACGCATTCGAGCAGCGGGATCTTGCCGGTGTCGTCGACGTAGACGCCGACGCCGAGATTGATCTTCCCGGGATGGGTGTCGGCGGCGAACATCTCGGAAACGCCGAGAATCGGATCCTTCGGCGCGAGCTCGACGGCGGCGAGCAGTGAGGACGGCGGCGGGGCGTTCATGGGCGGGGCGCGTCGTGCGTGTCGGGGAAGCGCCATTATACCGGCGCGTGAGGAGGCGTCGGCGAAGCCTCGGCGGTCACGCGCGCAGCAGAGCTCGCGACCACGCCCCACATCGCGCCCAGCCACAGCACCGCGAGCGCCGCGAAGGCGAGGACGAAGCCCTTGCTGCGAGCGGGGGCCGATCGGGCGTAGCCGACCGCATAAAGCGCCCGGCCGGCGATCCAGACGGCGCCGAGCACCGACGACCAGGCAGGATTGACGTAAAGTGCGAACAGCCACAGCGCCGGCAGGAAGGCGACGAGCTGCTCCAGCGTGTTCATCTGGACCCGGAAGATGCGCTCGAAGTCGGCATTTCCCACGATGGCGGGTGCCTCGATCTTGTATTTCCCGCGGGCGGCCGCCACATTGATGCTGGTCGCGAGATAAAGCAGCACGGCAACGAGCGTCGTGAGCGCGGGCAGGGACGTGGACATATGGGACTCCGGAGGGGACAGGCAGGGGCACAACGCGGCGCGCCGTGGAGCCCGAAGGCTAACGCGCCGGAAGCCGCCTCGCAATGCTTGCACGCGGGCCATGGCGGCTGCGCGCATCCAATGCCCGTGACACCTGATTCGCCACCGCCGCTTCCTCCGGTCAGCGCGCTGAAGTCGCTGGCGCGCGTCGCGGCCTATCTGCGGCCGTACCGCAAGCAAGTCGCCGCCGCGGTGGTCGCGCTCCTGATCGCCGCGGGCGCGGTGCTCGCGGTCGGCCAGGGACTGAAGGGCGTCATCGACCGGGGCTTCGGCGCCGGCAATGCGGCCGAGCTGGACCGCACGCTTGCGTTGATGCTGGGGGTCATCGTCGTGATGGCCGTCGCGACGTTCACCCGGTACTACTTCGTCTCCTGGATCGGCGAGCGCGTCACGGCCGACCTCCGGCGCGCGGTCTTCGATCACCTGCTGCGCCTGCCGCCCGGCTGGTTCGAGATGATGCGCACGGGCGACGTGATTTCGCGCATCACCAACGACACTGCGTTGCTCGAAACGGTGGTCGGGTCGAGCGCCTCGATGGCTGTGCGCAATCTGCTGTTGCTGGTCGGCGGCCTTGTGATGCTCGCGATCACGAGCACCAAGCTCACGTTATTTGTGTTGCTGGGCGTGCCGGCCGTCGTTGCTCCCATCGTGCTGTTCGGGCGCCGCGTGCGCAAGCTCGCCCGCGCGAGTCAGGACCGCGTCGGCGACGTTGGCGCGTACGTGGACGAGGCGCTGCACGAGATCCGCACGGTTCAAGCCTACGGACATGAAGGTGTGGACCGCCGCCGCTTCGCCGACCGCGTCGAGGCGGCGTTCGAGACCGCCCGCCGCCGTATCGGCCAGCGCGCGTTCCTGGTCGCCACTGTCATCGTGCTCGTGTTCGGCGCGATCGGGGTCATCCTCTGGGTCGGCGGCCACGACGTGGTGGCAGGACGGATCAGCGCGGGACAGCTGTCTGCCTTCGTGTTCTACGCAGTGATTGTTGCCGGGGCCGTCGGCACGATCAGCGAGGTGGTGGGCGACCTGCAGCGCGCGGCCGGCGCAACCGAGCGCCTTTTCGAGTTGTTGGCCGTCGTGCCCGAGATCGACGCGCCGGCGAACCCGATTCCGCTTCCCTTGCCGGCGCAGGGAACCGTGCGCTTCGACGCGGTGACGTTCCGCTATCCGTCACGGCCGGACATTCCGGCGCTCGACGCGTTCACGCTCGACGTCCGAGCCGGCGAAAACGTCGCGCTCGTCGGGCCCTCCGGCGCAGGCAAGACGACCGTGTTCCAGCTGCTGCTCCGCTTCTACGATCCGCAGGCGGGTTGCGTGCGCATCGACGGCGTCGACCTTCGCTCCGCCGATCCGCGCGACCTTCGCGCGCGGCTGGCCGTCGTGCCGCAGGATCCGGTGATCTTCGCGGCGAGCGTCCTCGAAAACGTCCGCTACGGACGACCCGGCGCAACGGATGCCGAGGTGCACGCCGCGTGCGAGGCGGCATACGCGGCGGAATTCGTCGCGCAGTTGCCGCAAGGATTCGAAAGCCATCTCGGCGAGCGGGGTGTGCGACTCTCCGGCGGTCAGCGGCAGCGCCTCGCCATCGCGCGCGCGATCCTCGCCGATCGTCCCATCCTGCTGCTCGACGAGGCCACCAGTGCCCTCGACGCCGAGAGCGAGCGGGTGGTGCAGCTCGCACTCGAGCGCCTGATGGCCCGGCGCACGGTGCTGATCATCGCCCACCGGCTGGCGACGGTGCGCCACGCCGACCGGATCGTCGTCATGGACCGCGGCCGGATCGTGGCCTCGGGAACGCACGACGAGCTCGTCGCCGGCAATCCGCTGTACGCGCGCCTCGCGGCGCTGCAGTTCGGGGCAACCGCCGGGCAGGCGGAAGTGGAGGTCGCGCCGGACCCGCGCTTGGAGATACAATAGCCGGTTCGACTCCGCCCGATCATTTCCGCCCAATGCTCGTCACCTTTCCCCAACAGTCCCTACGAACTCTTCAAGCCGTTCGAGCCCGCCGGCGACCAGCCGGAGGCGATCGACAAGCTCGTCGAAGGTCTCTCCGACGGCCTCGCGTACCAGACGCTGCTTGGCGTCACCGGTTCCGGCAAGACGTACACGATGGCGAACGTCATCGCGCGCACCGGCCGGCCGGCGCTGGTGCTCGCGCCGAACAAGACGCTGGCCGCGCAGCTCTATTCCGAGTTCCGCGAGTTCTTTCCGAACAACGCGGTCGAGTATTTCGTCAGCTACTACGACTACTACCAGCCCGAGGCGTACGTTCCGTCGCGCGACTTGTACATCGAGAAGGACTCGTCGATCAACGAGCACATCGAGCAGATGCGGCTGTCGGCGACCAAGGCGATCCTCGAGCGGCCGGATTGCGTGATCGTCGCGACCGTTTCCGCGATCTACGGCATCGGCGACCCGTCCGAGTACCACAGCATGATCCTGCACGTGAAGGAGGGCGATGCGCTCACCCAGCGGGATGCGATCAAGCGCCTTACGGAAATGCAGTACCAGCGCAACGAAGTCGACTTCAAGCGCGGCACGTTTCGCGTGCGCGGCGACGTGCTGGACATCTTCCCGGCGGAGCATGCCGAGAATGCGCTGCGGCTGTCGCTCTTCGACGACCAGGTCGAGACGCTGCAGCTCTTCGATCCGCTCACCGGCCACATCCGGCAGCGGATCGGACGCTTCACGGTGTTTCCGTCGAGCCATTACGTGACCGGGCGGCAGAAGGTGCTCGACGCGATCGAGAAGATCAAGGTCGAGCTCGCGGCGCAAAAGGAATTCTTCGTCGGCCAGATGAAGCTCATCGAAGCGCAGCGGATCGAGCAGCGTACGCGCTTCGACCTCGAGATGATGACCGAGATCGGCTTTTGCAAAGGGATCGAGAACTACTCGCGGCATCTTTCGGGGCGCAAGGCGGGCGAGCCGCCGCCGACGTTGATCGATTACCTTCCATCGCGGTCGCTGATGTTCATCGACGAATCGCACGTGACGATTCCGCAGACGGGCGGCATGTACAAGGGCGACCGCGCGCGCAAGGAAAACCTCGTCAACTACGGCTTCCGGCTGCCGTCCGCGCTCGACAACCGGCCGCTGCGCTTCGACGAGTTCGAGCGCCTGTTGCCGCAGACGATGTTCGTGTCGGCCACGCCCGCCGAGTACGAACGGACGCACGCGGGCCAGGTCGTGGAGCAGCTGGTGCGGCCGACGGGCCTCGTCGATCCGGTGCTCGAGGTGCGGCCGGCCCAGACGCAGGTCGACGACCTGCTGTCGGAAATCAAGCTGCGCACGGACAAGCACGAGCGCGTGCTGGTGACGACGCTGACCAAACGGATGGCGGAGGACCTGACCGATTACCTGAACGAGCACGGCGTGAAGGTTCGTTATCTGCACTCCGACATCGACACGGTCGAGCGCGTCGAGATCATCCGGGACCTCCGTCTCGGCGAGTTCGACGTGCTGGTCGGCATCAACCTGCTGCGCGAAGGCCTCGACATTCCCGAAGTGTCGCTGGTCGCGATTCTCGACGCGGACAAGGAGGGCTTCCTGCGCGCCGAGCGCTCGCTGATCCAGACCATCGGGCGCGCCGCGCGGCACATCAACGGCATGGCGATCCTCTACGCCGACAAGATGACCGACTCGATGAAGCTCGCCATCGGCGAGACGGAGCGCCGGCGCGCGAAGCAGATCGCGTGGAACGAGAAGATGGGCATCACGCCGATCGGCGTCCAGAAGCGCATCAAGGACCTGATCGACGGCATGTACGACGCCGACGAGGGCAAGAAGCAGCTCAAGGCCGCGCAGACCAAGGCGCGCTACGAGACCATGGCCGAAAAGGACATGGAAAAGGAGTTGAAGCGGCTCGAAAAGGAAATGGTCGACGCGGCGAAGAACCTCGAGTTCGAGAAGGCCGCCGAGCTGCGCGACAAGCTCTTCCAGGTGAAGGAAGCGATGTTCGGCGTGCAGCTGCCGGTGGAGACGTAGCGGCGCTGCGCCACGGCGCGCAGGTTTCCTGCGTCGCCCTATTTCAGCGTGACTCGTCGTGAAGCTCGTGATGTAGGTCGTCGCGGGGGTCGCGTCCAGGTTGTCGGTGATGAAGTTGTTGCCGGCGGATATGACGTCGCC
The DNA here is from genome assembly GCA_963816925.1 of uncultured beta proteobacterium. Classification (GTDB taxonomy): domain Bacteria; phylum Pseudomonadota; class Gammaproteobacteria; order Burkholderiales; family Casimicrobiaceae; genus CAIWHR01. The sequence continues at coordinate 9,417 of CAWFMY010000045.1, forward strand.
ACTGCCGTTGTTGACCAGGCTGTTGGTTTGCGGGTGATGTGCGTCTGTTCGAGGTAGACACGCCCTGCCCGTGGTCGACTGCGGTAACCGTACTGTGCACGGACGAGCGGATGAGGCTGGCCGCGATGGACTACCCGCGTGCCTGAGGTCCTGATACCCGGACCAAAGATTGTGGACAGGGTCGAATCACGAAGATCGACGGCGATCGCTCCGCCGTCGGTCGCGTTGGCATCGATCCCCGATGTGCCGGGACCTCCGAGATCTGCGAGCGCACCAGCTCGACGTCCGTCCTGGCGTTCGCGGCGGAATGCAGTGATCCGGAGGCCATTCTCCGTGTGGGAGAGCCGACGAGTCGCTGAGCTTCAACGCCGAAATGGCGCCGACTCCTGTGTTCGAAACGACGATCAGATCGTCGCAATTGGAGAACTGCGACCCGGTGATCGAAACGAGGGCCAGCCCGCTCGCCGCCGCACTCGACACGTTCAGGCCGGTGTTGGGCGACCCTGACGCGCCGCACATGACTTCTGCGTTGATCATTTCGAGGAGGCACGGGCCGTTCGTCGAGGAGTCTGTCGAACTGGATGCCGACCCTCTGTTCGGATATCACGCTGTTGCGCAGGGACAAGCCCGCGTAGCCGTGCAGCCACGGCCCGTACGCGACAACGGCGCCGCGTCCGCGTTCGATGCGCGTGTTGTCGACAATCACAACAGGCCGGTCCGCCGCACCCGGTACCGCCGTGCCGTCGGCGAAGATGCCGGTCCGGCATTCGCGCAGGAAGCTGTCGTTGACGTAGACGCGCGTGACCGTCGTCGGCGCGACGTGGATGCACGCGCCGGTGTTCTGCGTGAAGTTGCTGATCGACGACTTCTCGATGTGGACGGCACCGGCGTTCTGGATGTCGATGCCGATGTGGGGAGAGGCGGCGCCCCGGGCACACCGGCGATGTCGAGGCCGCGCAGCGTGATGACGTCGTAGCTGCCGGCGTTGATGACGATGCCGGTCGTGATTCCGCTGCCGGCGCCGAGCACGCTGATGCCGCCGTAGACGCCCGACGGGCCGATGATCTTGATCGACTGGGTGATGGTCATCGGGCCATAGCCGGCAGTGTCGAGGATGACGACTTCGCCGCCGGGACTGGTGACCGAGATGGCCTCGTTGAACGCGCGGCAGGGTTTCGCCAGCGAGCAATTGAACGCGGTGTTTGTGGTGAGGCCAAACGACGCGACGAAGGTGCGCTGCGCGGCGCTCCAGGCGGGCGCGGTGGCGAAAGCTCCGAGCAGCCCGACAACGACAGCGGCGGTGGCCAGCCTCGGCTGGCGGATGGAATGCAGCATAGGATCCTCCCTCGGTCCCGTGGATTCCGCCCAGTTTCCGATTAACGGGCAGGGCGGATACTGAAAATCCTACAACCTGCGATTTCGTCTCGCAAGGCCCTCGCGGCGGATAGAGAAACGCCCGAATGCCCGGCGCTCAGTTACTGCGCGACGAATTTGCCCGGCGAGTTGTAGCCGACGCAGCCAATGGCGCCGGCTCCCGGATTTCCAAGGTCAATGAGGAAATTCGATCCGTAATTCACGGCGCTCGCGCCGGTGCTGTCGGTGCCGTAGCTCGGCCCCCAGTACTGGTCACTGCCGCAATTGACGAGCCCGTGCGTGTTGTTCGAAATCACGTTGTCGGTCATCCGGACGGTCCCGTAGCCGTTCTTCACGGCGGCCAGCGAATTGTTGATCGCCGAGCGCTGCACGTTGACACGGAGCGGCCCGGATTGGGCCGGGCCCGGCCCGGGCCCGGTCCTGATGCCGGCTGTTCCCATGAACGTGATCTGCGAATCGATGATGGATATCGAAGGGACGTCGGTGACGGTCGTCTGTGCCGCCGCGACACCGACGAGTCCCGCTGTGATCAGGCTTTTGCGAATGTTCACCTGGTAGTTGCCCGTCGCGTTGACGCCGACGATTATGGTGCCGGTTTGCGTGTTGTTGCCGGCCTCGATGTGCGTATTGTCGATGGTCGCGACGGGGAAGCTTGCGCCGGGCGAGGTGCCGTTGATGTGTACGCCCGTCGCGCATTCGCGCAGGAAACTGTCGACGACGAAAAGCGCGTTCTGTTGGGCGGACGATAAGCGGATGCACTCGCTCGCATCCTGCGTGAAATTTGACACCGACGTCTTCTCGATGTGCACGACCAAAGCGCTTTGGATGTCGATGCCGTGCAGCGGGAACGGTCCCGCGACGCCGGGGACCCCGGAAATATCGAGGCCGCGCAGCGTGATGATGTCGCTGGCGCCGGCATTGATCACGACCCCGGTCGTCGGATTCGCGCCCCCCGTCACGCTGATGCCGCCGTAGACCCCTGATGGTCCGATGATCTTGATCGACTTGTTGATCGTCATTGGGCCATAGCCGGCAGTGTCGAGGATCACAACCTCGCCCCCCGCGCTTGTCGCCGCGATGGCGGCGTTGAAGCTGCGGCAGGGTGCGGCAAGACTGCAGGCCGCGCTGGCGTCGCTGCCATTGGAGGCAACGAACGTGCGTTGTGAAAGCGCCCACGCCGAACCGGGGATTGCGAGCAGCGCAATGAATGTCGGCATCCAGACGAAAACGCGTGCCAGCGACGTCCGTGAATGATCTCGCATTTTCATCTCCTCGAATCGGTTGGTCGCCATTCCGGGATCGGGCTGCTCGCCTGGATTTCAGCAGGTCCCGCCGGGAATCACCTCGACGGGTTGGGCGTCGGATTGATATAGGTGAATCCGGACGTATTGGTATTGTTGTATGTCTGGTTCCGGCTGTCTGAAATGATATTGCCGCTGCCGTTGTTCACGAAATCGTTCCCGTTGTAGTTGATGTTCGAGCTAGTGAGCTGGACGCCGCCCTGGCCGTGGTCGATGGCTGTGGTCGACTGGTGAAGATTCGAGCGAATGATGCTCACGTTAAGCGCGGATCCGGATCCGGACGTTTTCACGAGCGTGTTGGCGTTGGAGAGGGTCGAATCGCGCATGTCGACGGTCATCTGGTTGCCGTTCGTTGCGTTGAGATCAATCGCCGTCGTTACGATGTGGCTGATCTGAGAGCGCACGAGTTCGAGTGACATCCGGCTGTTGTTGTCCGCGGCCGAGTTGGCGAACTGGATCCCGCCCGCGCTCGTGTAAGCAAAATAGCTGTCGGCAACCTTGATCCAGGTGTTGGCCCCTGTTGCGGTGTTCGATACGAGCATGACATCCGTAGAGCCGAAGATCTGGCTGCCGACGATCGAAACTTGTGGCGACGCACCCGTTGCGCCGTTGGCTACCTGCAGGGCCGTATTGTTCCTCGTCAGCTCGCTGTTGATGACCTCGACGTGGCTCGTGTTGCTGGCGGCCAGGTTATCGAAGAGTATGGCGACGCTTTCGCGTGAAATCATGCTGTTGCGCAGCGAAACGTCCATGTACCCTTGCGCATGAATGCCAATGGTCGTACCGAGCGCGCCGGTGTTCACACCGCGCTCGACACGTGTGTTGTCCAGAATCACCGATGCCCTGTTCGTCGGGACGGCGGTGCCATTGGCGCTGACGCCGACGTTGCATTCGCGCACAAAGCTGTCAACAAGATAGACGCGCGTCGTCTTGGCAACGGCAACGTTGACGCAGGCGCTCGTGTCCTGCGTGAAGTTGCCGATGGACGATTTCTCGATGTGGACGGCGGCTGCATTCTGTACGTCAATGCCGAGGTTCGGGAAAGGTCCCACTGCACCGGGTACGCCGGAGACGTCGAGCCCGCGCAGCGTGACTTCGTCGGTGTCGCCGGCGTTGATGACGATGCCGGTCGTGATGCCGCTGGCGCCGCCGGTCACGCTGATGCCGCCATAAACCCCGGAGGGGCCGATGACCTTGAGTGATTTGTTGATCACCATCGGGCCGTACCCGGCAGTGTCGAGGATGACAACTTCGCCGCCGGGGTTGGTTTGCGCGATGGCCGCGTTGAAACTGCGGCAGGGTGCCGCGAGGTTGCAGTTGGCGCTCGAATCCAGTCCGTAGGATGCAACGAACGTGCGCTGGGACGGCGCTGCCACGGCTGTGCCCGCCGCCACAAGGGCAGTGGTAACGATCAGGTGGCGAACGCGCGAAGACGAACGTCCAAAAGGTGCATGCTTCATGATTGACATCCTATGATCTTACGGCGTCGGTGGATCGCGAACGGGCAAGGCTTCGCGACAGTAGTTGGGCCATACGCAGAACGGCGCGAGCTGATTCTGTCAAACGCAGCCGCTCGAGCGCTCATTTGGTTGGAACGATAGTGGGCGTGATGTAGATGAGGCCGCCCGTCGAATCGGAATTCTGAGAGAACAAATTATTGTTGAGCGATTTGACGTCGCTGCTCCCATTGTTGACGATGCTGTTGGTGTTCCAGACAATCTCGCTGGCGTTCAACAACACTTGCCCAAATCCATGGTCGATCGCCATCGTGCTCGTATTGATCTTCGATCGCGTCAGCCCGAGCTGAATCCATGACCCCGCTATGCCGCTCGTCTTGATTGCCGTCCCGTTGCTGGACAATGTTGATTGGTCCATAAAGACGACGGTACGTGCGTTGTTGGTCGCCGAAATGTCGAGGCCGACACCCTTCAAATGCACCCGGTCGAATTCGACCTGCATCTGGGAATTTGCACCATTGTTGCTGAGAATGACCGGATTCGTCGTGCCAAGCAGTTCGGTATCGACGACCGTCAACGTCGGAAAGATTCCGGCAAAGGTGTTTTCCACCCGGATGGCATAGCCCAAGCTAGTCAGGATACTGTTCCTGATGCTGATATCGACCTGTCCGGTTCCCCAAACGCCGACATCGGTGTTGATGCCGGTGCCGCGCTCGACTCTGGTGTTGTCCAGATTCAGGCGCGGCCGGCCGGCTCCAGGCCCATTCACGAAAGCGCCGTTTTGGCAGTCGCGGAGGAAGCCGTCGTCGAAAAAGACACGAATATTCTTGGTCGTGTCGATCCGCAGGCAGGCGCCCGCAGGGTCAGAGAAACCGCTGATTGTCGATTTCTCGATGTGAACTGCGCGTGCGTTGAGGACGTTGACGCCGTTAAGTCGACCGAGCCCGGTGAGTCGAGTCCGCGCAGCGTCACGACGTCGGTGTCCGCCGCGTTGATGGTGATGCCGTCAGTGCCCACTGGAATGACGCTGATGCCGCCATAAACCCCGGAGGGGCCAATGACCTTGAGCGACTTGTTGATCACCATCGGGCCGTACCCGGCCGTGTCAAGGATCACCACCTCGCCGCCGCCGAGGGTCTGGGCGATCGCCGCAGTGAAGCTGCGGCAAGGCGCCGTGAGCGAGCACGTCGGGCTCGCGTCGCTGCCCGTGGAGGCGACGAACGTGCGCTGCGCGGCGGCTAACGCGCCTGTAGTGGCAGCAAGCAGCAATATTCCGCAAATCGACGCAAGCGTGTGAGAGCGAGCCGAACGGAAGCGCAATTGCATAAGTTCCTCCATTTTTCGATGGCGCGAAGTCGGATGACGCCGGCGCGCGCAGAGCCGGCTTTGGCTGCGCGCGTTTACTGAAGCTGGACGACCATCGGCGTGATATACGAGAAGCCCGACAGATTGTCGATGTCGTAGACCATATTGAGCCCGTTCGAAACGATATTGGGGCTGCCGTTGTTCACGAAGCCGTCTGCGCACTTGACGATGTGGTTGCCGTCGAGGCGGACCACGCCGGCACCGTGGTCGACGGCGATGGTGCAGTTGTTCACCTGCGAGCGGATCAGGCTCACCGACCCGAAAGTGCCGCGGGTCTTGATCGCCGCGTTGCCCGAACGGGTGATGGGCGAGCCGATCACGTAGGCGCGTGACGAGGCGGTCGCGATGCTGTTGCTGGCGAAGATGCGGTCTCCGGCTCCGGCAATGATGCTGTTGCGCAGCGCGACGGTGAAATTGCCGGTGAGGACGAGGCCCGATGTTCCGCTCGCGACAGCGTTGAGCGCGTTCGTTCGATGCGGGTGTTGTCGATTGGGATCGACGAGGCTCGGCGCTCGTCGGACACGGCATTGCCGTTGAGCGTAAACGCCGACGCGGCAATCGCGCAGGAAGCTGTCGTCGATGTAGACACGCACGGTCTTGCCGTATCGAGCTGGATGCAGGCGCCGCCATCCTGCGGGAAAGTTGCCGATCGACGATTTCTCGATGTGGACGGCACCGGCGTTCTGGATGTCGATGCCGAACAGCGGGAAGGGGCGCCACGCGCGCCGGGCACGCCGGAGATGTCGAGGCCACGCAAGCGTGATGTCGTCGGTGTCGCCCGCGTTGATCACGATGCCGGTCGTCGGGTTCGCGCCGCCGAGCACGCTGATGCCGCCATAGACGCCAGACGGGCCGATGATCTTGATCGACTTGTTGATGGTCATGACGCCGTAGCCGGCGGTGTCGAGGATCACCACCTCGCCGCCCGGGTTGGTGTTGCCGATCGCGACATTGAAGCTGCGGCAAGGGCGCCGCGAGCGAGCAGGTGGCGCTCGCGTCGCTGCCATAGGAGGCGACGAAGGTGCGTTGCGACGCCGGCACTGGCGGCGACCGGCAATAGCGCCAATGCAGAAACGATGACGACGGCATACACGCGTGCCGTCTGCCGGGCGGCAGACCTCGGGCGCATCTTCATGCAGTCCTCCCTCGTTGGCGTGACGTCGAACGGTCCCCACCGGTCGGCAGCGCCGAGAATACGAGTCGCGGCGACCGGATTGCAAGGCGAGATCGGAGCGCCTAGCTGAACCTGCCTGCGCTTCGCGAGGTCGATGTCGGCGTATTTCCAGGACGCGCCGAATTGCGACGGCCAGTAACCCTGCACCCACGGGTAGTAGACTACATTGGCGATCGCATAGGTGTGCAGGATCATCGGCATCCAGACTTGGGAGAGTTCCGACATCTTGCGCGCGAACGCGGTGCGCGCGGCACCTGCCGGGCGTACGCAGGAACTCCTCGTACGCGGCGTCGTACTCGGCACGCTTGAAGCCGGACGGATTGGTGTCAAGCGTCTCCTTTCCGCATAGCGTCTGCAGGATCTGGTAGCCGGACGGCTCGAGCGACCGGATGCCGAGGTTGAACATCGGCAGCTTTCCAGCGCGGCTCAGGTTGAGGAGCTCGGCGAATGTCTGCTGGTTGACCTGCATGCGGATGCCGATGGCGTCCATGTTCTTGCGCCACAGCGTGTCCGCTTCGCGGTACCACGACTCGGGCAGGGTGCCGCGGACAACGGTGAGCGGCTTGCCGTCGGGCGTCTCGCGGAATCCGTCGCCATCGACGTCCTTGAAGCCGAAGCGATCCAGCAACGCGCGCGCCGCGGCGGGATCGTAGAGCGATTTCGGCGGCAGGCTCGTGTCGTGGCCATTCACGCCGGGAGGCAGCAGCTGGTTCGCCGGCAACGCGTTGCCTGCGTAAAGCACGCGGATCAGCTCGTCGACGTTGAACCCCATCGCGATCGCCCGCCGCAGCGCGACCTGCGCGTTGGAATAGCCGCCCACGAGCGGATCGTCCATGTTGAAGTATGTGAACGTAAGGGAGGGCGCGCCCGCACTTTAGATGTGCTGCACGCCCTTGGCGGTGAACTCCGGCTTGAGCTTGCCGTCGGCGAGCACGCGCGTGACCTGATCGCCGCCGATCGACAGCAAGTCGAGATTGCCCTGCAAGAACTCGAGCAACTGGGGCTGGGCTTCCTCGATGATGCTGATCTCAATGCGGCCGATCTGCGGCAGCGTTTTGCCGCGCATGGCATCGACGAGACGGCGATGCCGCGGATCGCTGCTTTCCGGAAATCGGATCGGGCGGTAATCGGCGTTGGCCTCGAGCACCACGCGCGCGGCTTTCTTCCATTCCTTGAGCCGGTAAGGACCGGTGCCGACCGGACGATTCATCACGTCATCACCGGCGGCCTCGATGGCCTCGCGCGCCACGGCCATCGCGGGCAAACCGGCCAGGCGCTCGAGCACTGTGTAATCGGGATTCGCGAGCTTGATGCGCAAGGTGTAGCGGTCGACCGCGCGCAATCCGTCGATCGGCGCGTCGTAGTCGAATTTCGCGCCCGGCTTGCGTGCGGCATCGACGACGGGGCGCGCTCCCGACGATGAGGTCGGTGAGCGCGGCATCGCCGCCGGTGCGCAGATTTGGGTCAAGGCTGCGCGCAATCGAGTACACGTAATCCTGCGCGGTGAGCTCGCGCTTCTTGCCCTTGAACACCGGGTCGTCCGCGAAATGGATGCCCTTCTGCAGCTTGATCGTCCAGGTCTTGCCGCCATCGGTGATCGTGGGCATCGCCTCGGCGGTGTCGGGAATCACCTTGGCGGGCTCGGCGAGGTAGTCGAATTGATAAAGCGCCTCGAAGATCTGGATGGCCACGCGGGTGGACAGCAGATCGGTCCCTTGTTGCGGATCGAGGCTCGCGATGTCGTTCGAGGCGATGCGCAACACCTTGTTCGGATCCGCGGCCGCCTGTGCCGGTGCCGCGACGACGGCGAGCAGGCCGATCGCCGCGCAGGCGATGCCGAGCCTGCGCGCGCGACCGACAAGGGGCAAAGTGCGACTCATTTGCCGCTCACGATCGTCGGGGCGGCGATGAAGGAGAAGCAGCCTTCCGGCAGCGTCGTGTCGACATTGTTCGTGATGAGCGTCGTGCCGAGAGAGGTCACCGCACCGCTGCCGCAGTTGACCAGGCCGTTGCATCGTGCCCGTGTTGTTGACGGAGCTGTTGCGAAAAATGACGGATGCGCCCTGCTGCGCGTTGATGGCAATGGTTCCGGTCGTCTCCGTGTTGAGCGAACGCTCGATCCGCGTGTTGTCGATAGCGATCGACGAGTTGCCTATGATGGTGACGGCATTGCGACATTCGCGGAGCAAACCGTCGGTCACGTAGACCGGGATCACGCGCGCCGGCTGGATGTTGATGCAGCTGCTCGCGTTTTGCGTGAAATTGGAGACCGACGTCTTCTCGATGTGGACGGTACCGGCATTCTGAATGTCGATGCCGTGCAGCGGGAATGGCCCCGTATTGCCGGGCACGCCGGAGACGTCCAGGCCGCGCAAGGTGACTGCATCGGCGTCGCCCGCGTTGATGACGATGCCCTCGACGATTCCCGGCGGACCGCCCACCACGCTTATCCCGCCATAGACGCCCGACGGGCCGATGACCTTGATGGATTTGTTGATCACCATCGGACCGTAGCCCGCGGTGTCGAGGATCACGACTTCGCCGCCGGGAAGGGTGTTGGTGATCGCGGCGTTGAAGCTGCGACAGGGTGCGAGGAGGGAGCACGGATTGGCATCGTTGCCATTCGACGCGACGAACGTCCGCTGTGCAGCCGCCGCCAACGCATTGCCGGCAATCGAACCAATGATGACCGCAATGAGCGTGAACAGGGCGCGGGATCGCATCGACATGGTGGGTACTCTCTTGTTGTTGGTTCTTGCCGAGAGCCGGCAGCGGGAGCGCCGGTCGGCTATTATTCTCATCGTCCGGCTCCGCCGCAAGCTGAATCCGGAATCTTCCGCAGCGCGAATGGACGCTGGGCAAGTCGAGGAACCTGCATGGCGCACGACCCGCGAGCAAGCGGTGCTTTTCGTCTGCTTGGGAAATATCTGCCGGTCGCCGACCGCCGAAGGCGTGTTTCGCGCCGCGTTGGTGCAAATGGGGCTTGGGGAACAGGTCTTCGCCGATTCGGCCGGCATCGGCGACTGGCATGTCGGATCGCCCCCCGATCGCCGCGCGATCCAGGCGGCGCGTCGGCGCGGCTACGACCTCACGTCGCTGCGCGGTCGGCAGGTCGTGCCCGCCGATTTCACGCGCTTCGGCTGGATCCTCGCGATGGACCTGTCCAACCTGCGCGCGCTGGAAGGGATGCGTCCACCGGCTTTCGACGGTCATCTCGGCTTGTTCCTCGATCTCGCACCGGGCGCACCGGTGCGGGAGGTGCCTGATCCGTATTACGGTGGCCCCGACGGCTTCGAGCGCGTGCTCGATCTCGTGGAGCAGGCGAGTCCCGAGCTCATTGCGCACATTCGCGCAAAGATCTCGCCGCCGGACTAGGGCCTGATAGACGCGCTCGAGAGTCCTTCATTCTTCCCGCGATGCCGCCAAATTCTCGGACACTGCGATCAGGTAACCATCGGCCGCGAGCGTGTCGTCCACGCCTGCCTCGGCGGCCGTCTGAATGCGTGACGTCGACGCGCCGGCATGCGCCGCCTTGCGAGTTGCAGCGTGCCGCCGAATTGCGTGTGATAGACGATCAGCAATCGCTTCATCGGCGCAAATCGTAGCACCGCGACAAAAAGGGAAAGGCGGGCCCGCAGCCCGCCTTTCGATGGTGCACCCCCGCCGCGACGTTCAGCTTGCCGGCGGCAACTGCGTCCGTTGCGTTTCCACGATCTGCAACGGCTCCTCGACAATCGTCACCTTCGGCGGGCGCACGCGGCGCGGGCCGGCCGGAACCGGGGACTCCGCTTCCACGCCCGGCGCGGGCTTGAACCTCGTTTCGACGAGCTCGAGGCCGGAGTCGGGCGGCAGGGCGAGCGAGACCGGCGGCAACTCGGGAATCGGGCGCGTGACGACGACCGGCTTGGGGTCGGGCATCGGCGCCGGCTTCGCCTCTGGCGGGGCGACGACCGGCGCAGGTGCGCGCTCGATCGGCGCAACCGGCACGGCGAGCGCCGTTTCGGCCACCGGCTCATAGAACGGGGATGCGATGACAGGCGCCGACTCGAAGTCGGGCGCCTCCGACTGCGCGGCTTCGCGCGGTGGCGCATGCGCGGGGGCGCGATCCTCGTGTTGAAATTCGACGGGCGACGGAGCGTGCGCTGGGGCAGCGGTCAATGCGTCCGCCGGTTGCGCGGTTGCAGTGGCCTCGCTCTGTGCGCGGTCCGCACGCGGCTCGCCGCGATTACCGCGACGGCGGCGATCCCGACGACCGCGGCCCTCGCGGTCGCCATTGTGGGCGCCGGCATCGCCGTCGCGCGCCATGTCCGGACCCGCCTCGATGGCGGCCAAAGGGACGTCAGCGGCGGCGGGCGCCTGGGGACGTTGCTCACGCGGTTCGCGCGGTGGACGCGGCTCGCGCGGCGGCTGCGCGGCGCGGGGCTCGCGCGGCTCACGCGGTTCGCGCGCCTCGCGTGGCGGCTGGCCTTCGCGTTGTCCTCCGCGCGCATTGTCGCGATTGCCATCACGACGCTGTCCGCCGCCGGCATTCGGCTGGCCGCCGCGTGCCTGCGATTGTTCGTTCTTCTGTCCGCCGGGGCGCGGGTCGCCGCGCGCACCGCGCTGGTCACGTCCTTCGCCGCGACCCTCATTTCGCCCATCCCCACGCCGGTTGTCGCGGTCGCGGCCGTCGCGACGATCCTGCCCGCCGCGCGGGCGATCGCGCTCGCCGCGGCTGTCGCGTCGCCCATCGCGCGCTTCCTTCGGTTTCTCGGCGCGCGCCGCCGGCGCCGGGATCGCCGGCTTCGGCTGGAACCACGCCAGCATCCGGTCGAGCCACCCGCTTCCGGCGGGCGCCGCCGGGGCCGGCAGCGGAACCGGCGCCGGTTTTTCGGCAACGATCGGCGCGGGAGCCCCGGGGGTGATGCCCTTGACGACCGCCTCCTGGCGCGGCTCCTTCGCCTCTTCCTTCATTTGGGCGGCGACGTCGGTTTCCTCGGGGCGCTGGACGAGGTCGAAGGACAGCGGCAGCGGTTCGCTCTGGTTGAGATCGTCGTGCCGCAGCCGCTGGATCGAATAGTTCGGCGTCTCGAGATGCCGGTTCGGCACCAGCAGAACGTTGACGCGGAAACGCGTCTCCATCGACAGGACTTCCGTGCGCTTTTCGTTCAGCAGGAACGTGGCGACGTCGATGGGCACCTGCGCGATCACCTGCGCGGTGTTCTCCTTCATCGCCTCTTCCTGCAGGATGCGCAGGATGTGCAGCGCCGACGATTCGGTGCCGCGGATGTGACCGATGCCGTGGCAGCGCGGGCAGGCGATGTGCATCGTCTCCGCGAGCGCCGGGCGCAGCCGCTGACGGGAAAGCTCCATCAAGCCGAAGCGCGAGATCTTGCCGAGCTGAACGCGCGCGCGGTCGTAGCGCAGCGCATCCTTCACCCGCACCTCGACCTCGCGCTGGTTCTTGGTGCTTTCCATGTCGATGAAGTCGATGACGATGAGGCCGCCCAGGTCGCGCAGCCGCAGCTGCCGCGCGATTTCATCGGCGGCCTCGCAGTTCGTGTTGAACGCCGTGGTCTCGATGTCGCCCGCCTTCGTGGCGCGCGCCGAGTTGACGTCGATCGAGACGAGCGCCTCGGTATGGTCGATCACGATCGCGCCGCCCGAGGGCAGGGCGACCTGCCGCGCGTAGGCGGTCTCGATCTGGTGCTCGATCTGGAAGCGCGAGAAAAGCGGAACGTCGTCCTTGTAGAGCTTGACGCGATTGACGTTCGCCGGCATCACATGCGCCATGAACTGCTGCGCCTGCTCGTAGATCGCCTCGGTGTCGATCAGGAGCTCGCCGATGTCCGGGTGGAAGTAGTCGCGGATCGCGCGAATGACGAGGCTCGACTCCTGGTAGATGAGGTACGCGCCCGACTGCATCTTCGCGGCGTCTTCGACCGCGGTCCACAGCTGCATCAGGTAGTTCAGATCCCATTGCAGCTCTTCGGTGCTGCGGCCGATGCCCGCGGTACGGGCGATGACGCTCATTCCCGGCGGGACGTCGAGTCCGGCCACCGCGTCGCGCAGCTCGTTGCGCTCCTCGCCTTCGACCCGGCGCGACACGCCGCCGCCGCGTGGATTGTTCGGCATCAGCACGAGATAGCGGCCGGCGAGCGAGATGTACGTCGTCAGCGCCGCGCCCTTGTTGCCGCGCTCGTCCTTGTCGACCTGGACGATGAGCTCCATGCCCTCGCGGAGCTGGTCCTGGATGCGGCTGCGGCCGCCGCCATTTCCGCCTTCGCCGTCGTTATCGTCGTCGTTGCCGCCGCGCCCCCCTTTGAGGAACTGCCGCGCGATTTCCTTGAACGGCAGGAAACCGTGGCGCTCGGCGCCGTAGTCGACGAAGCAGGCTTCGAGGCTGGGCTCGACGCGCGTGATGACCGCCTTGTAGATGTTGCTCTTGCGTTGTTCCTTGCTCGCGGATTCGATGTCGAGGTCGACGAGCCGCTGGCCGTCGACGATGGCCACGCGGAGTTCTTCTGCCTGCGTGGCATTGAAAAGCATGCGCTTCATGTGTTCTTCCCGGCGCGGAACCGGCCGGGCTTGCGAGGGGCGAAGCTGAAGTCGCGCGTGGTGCGCGACGTGACGCTATCGGGCGGCGGACGCGAGCGGGGGCAACCGAGCCGGCAGCGGAGGCTGCGGGCAGACGAGCGATGGGTGGACGCGGGTGGCGTTTCGCATGGCAGCGGCCCCAGAATGGTCGGGGCAGTGCGTTCTCGTTGGGTCGGTTGTCTTTGCTATCACGTTCAAGCGTTGAGGGCAGCCGGCCTTACCTGTCGCACACTCGGTGCGGCCTGGGTTGGGCCGAATGCTGAAATCGTCGCTAAGTGCGCCGCGCAATGCGCCGCTTCGAACCGGCCGCAAGCCGGGTGCGGAGACCGCGCTCTTCCTTTAACATCGCTGCTCTCACGGGGCGCAACGCCCGTGCGGTGAGCGGATTTAACCGGCGGCCGGTTTACGCAACATGCCACGGCCGTCTGTGCCCCAAAACGGGGCCAACGCCCGGGCCGGAATGGCTGTGTCATCCTGGATGACCTCTGGCCGCCCCTTTGCCGCAATATTCATTCAAGTGCGCCGGGGCCCGAGCGTGCTGCTACGGATAATTATAATCAAATGAAAGATTTAAGCAAGGATGCTGTGAACCGGCTGGTGGTTGGCGAGGACGGTGACGGCCAGCGGATCGACAACTTCCTGCAGAAAATGCTGAAAGGGGTGCCCAAAAGCCACATTTACCGGATTCTGCGCAGCGGCGAAGTGCGGGTCAATCGCGGGCGGGTGGGTCCGGACACCCGGCTCGCCACCGGGGACGAGCTGCGGATTCCCCCCATCCGGACCGCGGCGCCCGACGCCCGGCGTCCCACGGCCCCGCCGCGCACGCTCGACATTCCGCCGGTGCTGTTCGAGGACGAGTCGCTGATCGCGCTCGACAAGCCGTCCGGACTCGCCGTGCACGGCGGCAGCGGAATCGCCTTCGGGGTCATCGAGCGGCTGCGCAATGCGCGCCCGGACGCGAAGTTCCTCGAGCTCGTCCATCGGCTGGACCGCGACACTTCGGGCGTGCTGCTGGTGGCGAAGAAACGCGCCGCGCTGACTTCGCTGCACGCGCAGTTGCGCGACGGGTCGATCGACAAGCGCTACTACGTGCTGGTGCGCGGCAAATGGCGCGACGCGATGCGCCGCGTCGAGCTGTCCCTCGAGACCTGGGTCACCGGCGACGGCGAGCGGCGGGTGCGCGTCGATCGCGACGGGCGCGTCGCGCGCACGGTGTTCCGCCGCGTGCGGACCTGGCCGGCCGCGGATCCGCCGATGGCGCTCCTCGAAGCCGAGCTCGAAACCGGGCGCACGCACCAGATCCGCGTCCACCTCACGCATCTCGGCTTCCCGCTTGCCGGCGACGACAAGTACGGCGATTTTCCCTGGAACAAGGCGCTCGCCAGGCAGGGCCTCAAGCGCATGTTCCTGCATGCTCATCGCATCCGCTTCGCGCATCCCGTCGACGGCCGCGAGATCGTCGTGGAGTCGCCGCTATCGCCCGATCTCGCGCGCTTCGTGGCGCGCCTCGATTCCGAACGCGCGGTCGTCGATGGCGAGTGACGCCGTCCCGTCCCGCCGCTTCCGGTTGATCGTCTTCGACTGGGACGGCACGCTCGTCGACTCGACGGGCCTCATTGCGCAGTCGCTGCAACAGGCGTGTCGCGAGATCGGCGCGCCGGTGCCGGACGAAGGGTCGGCGCGCCACGTGATCGGTCTCGGCCTTCGCGACGCCCTGCGGTACGCTGCGCCCGCGCTGGCGGAAGAGCGCTACCCGGAACTCGCCGGCCGCTATCGCGAACATTACGTCGCCGGTGAGCGCGAGATCCGCTTGTTCGGCGGCGTGCGCGAGTTGCTCGACGAGCTCGACGCGGCGGGTTTCCTGCTTGCGGTTGCGACGGGCAAGGGACGCGCGGGCCTCGAGCGCGCGCTTGCGCTGCAGGGCCTCACGCATCGTTTCTTCGCCACCCGGTGCGCCGATGAAGGTCATCCGAAGCCGCACCCCGACATGCTCCTGCATTTGATGGAGCGCGCGGGCGCCGGCCCCGAGGCGACGCTGATGATCGGGGACACGTCGCACGACCTCGAGCTCGCGCGCAGCGCCGGCGCCGCCGCGGTTGCCGTCTCCTGGGGCGCGCACCCGGCCGATGGCCTGGCGGATTTCGGCGCCCTCGCGACGGTTCACTCGATCGCCGAGCTGCGGCAGTGGCTGCGCCAGAACGCCTGGAGAGCGACGAAGGGATGATGCGGGCGACGGCGGCCGTCACGGCGAAGCCGAAGTCGCCAGGAGCCCCAGGGTCGCTGCCTTGGCGATCGCCTCGTGGCGGTTGCGCACCGCCAGCTTGCTCAGGATGTTCGCGAAATGGAAATTGACGGTGCGGTCGACGATGCCGAGGCGCGTTCCGATCTCGGCGCTGGTGAGGCCGTGCGATGCGAGCTGCAGGCAGTGCTTTTCGCGACTGCTGAGCGGCGCGCCTTCGGAGACGGGCGGCAGCCCGCGCTCGATCACCCCCTTGACGAACAGCTCGTGGAAGAATTGTCCGAACAGGACGATCTCACCGAGGCGTTGGATGATTTCGTTGCGTCTTTCCCTCGCGATCAAGGGGGACGCGGAATTGAGCGCGACGATGTTGCGCGACGGGTAGGTCGCGTAGACCGGATACGCGACGCCGCTGGCCACCCCATGCGCCGCGGCGTCGGCAAGGAACTCGTCGGATTTGGCGCTGCGGCCACGCTCGCTCTGCTGGTCCCAGACAAGCGGCAATGCATTGTCGAACGAGGCGACGACGCGCGGATCGCATTCGACGTACGCGCGCTGGTCGTAGCGGATCACCCATTCGCGCGGCAATGTGGTGAACACGTACATCCGCTCGTCGTTGTCGGGCCGCAAATGATAGTTCGCGGTCGCGTACATGAAGCTGTCAAAGCCGAAGGCACGGACCAGCGCCTGCACCTCGGGAACGATGTCGTCGCCGCGCGCCGCTGCGTTCACGAGCGGCATCAGCATTGGCGGCAGATAGCGCGCGCGATCGACGGCGACCGGTCCGAGACGCAAGGGCTGCAGCACGACAGTGATTCCCCAGGGCAAGAATTGCCGGCACGCAGGCGCGACACATCCGGCGCCCGCATTACATCGCCAATGGGCTAGCCGCGCAAGCTGTCCTTCGACCTGGGAAGCGTGGGCCTACCGCTTGGGTACCGGCAACCCCTCGATCCGGTCGCCCGGTTGGATGCCGTGCTCGGCAAACCAGCCCTTGCGCATTTCCAGCGCGTACCGCACCGGTCCGCTGGACCAGCGGGTGGTCTCGTCGTGCGGCGCCATGTCGAGGATGTTGACGATGCGGCCGTCGGTGGCGATGAACGCGATCGACAGCGGGATATACGTGTTGCGCATCCAGAAGCCCTGCGGTTCCTCCCGATCGAACACGAAGATCATCCCGTGGTCGGGCTTGAGGCTGAACCGGTACATGAGTCCCGTCTCGCGTTGCGCCGGCGTCGCGGCGACTTCGGCCATGACCGTTTGTTTTCCGATCGACAGCTTCGTCGCGGGCAACTCGACGACGACCGGTGCGGCCGCTGCAATCGAGACGAACAGGCCGGCCAGCAGCGCCGGTGCGAGGAATCGTTTCATGGTGTCCACTCCCGAAGCTCTTGACGCGTCCTCCGCTGGTAGACGAGCCAAAGGGCGAAGCTTGCCACGGCCATCCCCAGCATGCCGAGAGCGAGTGCCTCGAGCGAATGGATCAGGAACGGCGCGATGGTGCCCGCGACCACGGCGGAGAGCGAGAAATGCACGAAGCCCTGCAGCGACGATGCCATCCCGCGCATCGTCGGGAAGAGGTCGAGCATCAGCAGCGTCATCGACGGCATCATGAGGCTCGTGCCGATGCAGAAGACAAAGATCGGAAACACGTTCCAGACGACGCCGGGCGGCAGCAGCCAGCACGTCACCAGGTTGAGGGTCACGCCGACGCCGATCAGCGAATACCCGAGGCGTATCGTCAGCCGCGGCGAGCGGCGTCCGGCGAAGCGCCCGGAAAGCACGGCGCCGAGCATGATGCCGCCGATCATCGGCACGAACAGCCACGCGAATCCCCACGTCGACACGCCGAGGAGGTCGATGAGAAACCCGGGCGCCCCGGCGATGTAGATGAAGAACCCGGCGAAGTTGAGCGCGAGGATCGACGCCAGCAACGCGAAGTCGAGGTGGAACAGGACCGTCCGATAGCTGCGCCAGAGCGCCTTGGGATGCAGCGGCTGCCGCGCCGCGCGCGGGTGCGTCTCCGGCAGGCTTTTCGCGGCCCAGGCGAAGACTCCCACGATGAGCACGAGGAGCATCCAGAAGATCGCGCGCCAGCCGAAGAGGTTCAGCATCGCGCCGCCCATGACCGGTGCGACGGCCGGGGCGATCCCGAAGACCAGCGTCATCTGCGACATCAGCCGTTGCGCTTCCGGACCCTGGAAGCGGTCGCGGACGATGGCGCGGCCGACGACGAGCCCGCTGCCCGCGGACAGTCCCTGCAGGATCCGGAACAGCCATAGCGACTCGATATTTCCGGAGATCGCGCAACCGAGCGTTGCGAACGCGTAGACGACGAGGCCCGCGAGCACGATCGGGCGCCGGCCGAGCGCATCGGACAATGCGCCGTGCCAGAGCATCATGAACGCGTACGCCATGAGGTAGGCGGAGAGCGTCTGCTGAACGGCGAGCGGCGCGGTGCCGAATTCCTTGCCTATCGCCGGAAAGGCGGGGAGGTAGGCGTCGATTGCAAAGGGCGCCAGCATCGAAAGCGACGCCAGCAACGCGGCAAACGACCAGGTTCGCCGCGGTTCGTTGGCGGCGCGGACGCGGGCCGGCGCGAGCGCCGCCGCGGAATCGCGCAATTCGTTCACCGCGACCCGGCGTCCGCGAGCGCGGCGTCGACCGCAGCGCGGTCGAGGGCCGGCGCGAACCCGGCAATGAAATCGTAGAGGTACCCGCGCAGGAACGTTCCCTTGCGCAGCGCTATCCGCGTGGTCGACGAGGCGAAGAGGTGCGCGGCGTCGAGCTGCTCGAAGGCCCCCGCGTCGCGCGCCGGGTCCCACGCCATCTTCGCGATGATGCCCACGCCGAGCCCCATCTCGACGTAGGTCTTGATCACGTCGGAATCGAGCGCTGTCAGCACGACGTTCGGCACGAGGCCCGCGGCGTCGAATGCCGCGTTGATCTGCGACCGGCCGGTGAACGTGAAGTCGTAGGTGATGATCGGTTGCGAAGCGAGCGCCTCGAGCGTGAGCGGCTGTGACTTCGCGAGCGGATGACCCCGGGGAACGAGGACGCAGCGGTTCCACCGGTAACAGGGAAGCGTCACGAGGTCCGGGTTCATCGCGAGGGCTTCCGTCGCGATGCCGATGTCGGCCGTGCCGCCCGCCGTCTGCACGGCGACCTGCATGGGATTGCCCTGATGCAGCTCCAGCTTCACCTTCGGGTAGCGCGCCGCGAAATCGCGCAGGACCGGCGGCAGCACGTAGCGCGCCTGCAGGTGCGTCGTCGCGATGGCCAGCGTCCCCTGGTCCTCGCTGTGGAACTCGGCGCCGACGCGTTTCAGGTTGCCGATTTCACGCAACGCGCGCCGGGCCGTCGCGACAACGGACTCGCCCGCGGGCGTCAGCGACGCGAGGCGTTTGCCCTGCCTTACGAACACACGCACGCCGAGCTCGTCCTCCAGTTGACGGACCTGCTTGCTGATGCCGGGTTGCGAGGTGTGCAGCGCTTCGGCCGCGTCCGACACGTTGAGTCCGTGGTCGACGATCGCGCACAAATAGCGCAGTTGCTGCAGGTTCAAGCGGTAGCCTTAGTGCCGTTTACGACCCAGGGCAAGGGTCGGTTAGAATCAGCGGGAATTATAACGCGCGGGCGCCCGTCGCTTTTCGGCGCGATTCGGTGTTCGACCGGTCAGCGCGCCGCGCCGCTCCATGGCTCAATTCTTCGAGATTCACCCGGTCGATCCGCAGCCGCGCCTGATCCGCCAGGCCGCGGGGATTCTCCGCGAAGGCGGCGTCATCGCCTATCCCACCGATTCGAGCTACGCCCTCGGCTGTCATCTGGGCGACCTGGCGGCGGCGAAGCGAATTCGCCAGATTCGCGGCGTGGGCGACGACCATCATTTGACCCTGGTGCTGCGAGACCTGTCCGAGATCGGCCACTTCGCGCGGCTCGACAACTGGCAGTTCCGGATCGTGCGCCTGGGGACGCCGGGCCGCTTCACGTTCGTGCTGCCGGCAACGCGCGAGGTGCCGCGGCGGCTGCAGCACCCCAAGCGCAGCACCGTCGGCGTGCGGGTGCCCGGTCACCCGGTCGTGCAAGCGCTCCTCGATGAACTCGGGGAACCGATCCTGTCCTCCACGCTGATCCTGCCGGGTGCCACGGAACCGTTGAACGATGCACACGACATCCGCGACAGCCTCGGCCGCGCGCTCGACCTCGTCATCGACGCCGGACCGTGTCCCGCGGAGCCGACGACGGTGGTCGACCTGGCGGTGGTCCCGCCGGTCGTCGTGCGTCTGGGCGCAGGCGATCCGGCCCGGCTGGGATTACCCTCGACAGAGGGCTAGGCAACCCGGTTCCGGCGGAGGGGGCCGGACTCGGGTAAAATAGGCCGCCAATGGATTTTTCGCTGCTCGCGACCATCGCCATTTACGCAGTTCCGGTGGTCTTCGCGATCACGCTGCATGAGGCCGCTCACGGGTACGTCGCCCGCAAGTTCGGCGACCAGACCGCCTGGATGCTGGGGCGGGTGACGGCAAATCCACTCAAGCATATCGACCCGATCGGCACGGTGATCCTGCCGGCGGTCCTGGTGTTGATGCACTCGCCCATCCTGTTCGGTTGGGCCAAGCCGGTGCCGGTCAATTTCGGCAACTTGAACAATCCAAAGCGCGACATGCTGTGGGTTGCCGCGGCGGGACCGGCCGCCAACGTGGTCATGGCGATCGGCTGGGCGCTGCTGCTGAAGGATTCGGCGCCGGGCGCGCTGTTCGACAACGTGGCGCTGAACGCGATGGCAATGGCTGGGGTAAAGGTTAATGTGATGTTGATGGCTTTCAATCTGATTCCGATCCCGCCGCTCGACGGCGGCCGTGTCGTATCGAGCCTGCTGCCGCGATCGCTCGCCGCCCCGTATTCGCGGATCGAGCCCTACGGCCTGTTCATCATCATGGGGCTGCTGCTGCTCGATCCCCAGCTTGGCTTCATCAACGCGTTCATGCGCCCGGTGATTCAGGTAACGGTTTCACTGATTCAGACGCTGGTCGGCGCCTGACCGCGGATAGCGACGGACCCAACCATACGATGTACACGGATCGCGTTTTATCGGGAATGCGCCCCACGGGGCGCCTGCACATCGGCCATTACCACGGCGCGCTCAAGAACTGGGTGAAGCTGCAGGAGGAGTACGACTGCCTGTACTTCGCCGCGGATTGGCACGTGCTCACGACGCACCACGACGACACGGGGGTGATCTCCGACACGGTGTGGGAGATGTTCGTCGACTGGCTCGCCGCGGGCATCAACCCGGCGCGCGCGACGATTTTCATCCAGTCGCGCGTGCCCGAGCATGCGGAGCTCACGCTGCTGCTCGGCATGATCACGCCCGTCGGCTGGCTCGAGCGCGTGCCGACGTACAAGGATCAGCAGCAGAAGCTCGCCGACCGTGACCTGTCGAACTACGGGTTCCTCGGATACCCGGTGATGCAGGGCGCCGACATTCTGATCTACCGCGCGAACATGGTGCCGGTCGGCGAGGACCAGGTGTCGCACATCGAGCTCGTGCGCGAGATCGCGCGGCGCTTCAATCATATCTATGGCACCGAGCCGGGCTTCGAGGACAAGGCGAAGGCCGCGGTGAAGAAGCTCGGCGCGAAGAAGGCGCGCAAGTACGCGGAGGCGCGCACGGCGTTCCAGGAGCGCGGCGACGAGGAAGCGCTGGAGGCCGCGCGGGCGATGTTGAACGACACCCAGAATCTGTCGCTCGGCGACCGCGAACGCCTGTTCGGCTATCTCGAGGGCTCGCGACGCGTGATCCTGCCCGAGCCCGCGCCGCTGCTGACCGAGTCGCCCAGGGTGCCGGGCCTCGACGGGCAGAAGATGTCGAAGTCCCTGGGCAACACGATCCTGATGCGCGAGGAGCCGGCCGAGGTCACGAAAAAAGTCCGCACGATGCAGACGGACCCGGCGCGGGTGCGCCGTTCGGACAAGGGCGACCCGAACCGCTGTCCCGTGTGGTCGCTGCACCAGATCTACTCGGATGCGCCGACCCGCGAGTGGGTGGTCAAGGGCTGCACGACCGCCGGCATCGGCTGCCTCGAATGCAAGCAGCCGGTGATCGACGCGATCATCCGCGAATCGGAGCCGATCCGCGAGCGCGCGCAGCACTATCTGGACGATCCGCAGCTCGTGCGCAACATCGTCGCGGATGGCTGCGAGAAGGCGCGCAAGCTGGCCGAAGAGACCATGCGCGACGTGCGCGGCGCGATGGGGCTCGACTACACCTGATGGTTGAATCGACCACCACCGACCTCGCCCAGCAGGCAGGCGCGCCGGTCGCCCGGATCCACGGCGAGCCGCTGCTGGAGATGCCGCACGACCTCTACATTCCACCGGAGGCGCTCGAGGTGTTCCTCGACGCGTTCGAGGGGCCGCTCGACCTGCTGCTCTACCTCATCCGCAAGCAGAACATCAACGTCCTCGAAATTCCGATGGCGGAATTGACGCGGCAATACCTCGGTTACGTCGAGATGATGCGCCGCACGCAATTGGAGCTCGCCGCCGAGTACCTGCTGATGGCGGCCGTGCTGATCGAAATCAAGTCCAGGCTGCTGTTGCCGAAGCCGCCGGCGATGCCCGGCGCCGAAGCCGAGGACCCGCGGGCCGAGCTCGTGCGCCGTCTCCTCGAATACGAGCGGATGAAGGAAGCCGCCCGCGGGATCGACGCGCTGCCGCTGGCCGACCGCGATTTCGCGACGGTCCGCGTGTGGTTCGACCGGGTCGCGTCCGCGCGCCTGCCGGACGTCGCACCGGAGGACCTGCGGGCCGCCTGGGCGGGCCTGGTTGCGCGCGCGCGCATCAACCGGCATCATCTCGTCACGCGCGAGCAGCTTTCGGTGCGCGCGGAGATGAGCCGGCTCATGAAGGCGCTCACTCCGACGCGCTTCGCGGAGTTCACGACGCTGTTCGCGGCGCACGCCGACGTGCCGCACCTGGTGGTCACGTTTCTCGCGTTGCTCGAGTTGGCGCGCGAGCGGCTCGTCAGCATTGCGCAGGCGGAGCCCTACGCGCCGATCTACGTGCAGCTGACCGCGGGCCCGGGCTTCGTGCTCGAGTCGTAATCCTATCCTGTGCACGGTTTCGCGATGGATGATTTGAAAGAGATCAAGAGCATTCTCGAGGCGGCGCTCCTCACGGCCGGGGAGCCGGTCGCGGTGTCGCAGCTCGCGAAGCTCTTCCTGCCCCCGCTCGACGCCGAACTGGTGCGCAAGGTCCTGGACGAGCTCCGGGAGGACTGGTCCGAGAAGTCCGTGGAGCTCGTGCAGGTCGCCTCCGGCTGGCGCTTCCAGGGCAAGACATCGATCCAACCGTTTCTCGACCGGCTGTCGCCCGAGCGACCGCCGCGCTATTCGCGTGCCGCAATGGAAACCCTCGCCATCATTGCGTATCAGCAACCCGTGACCCGCGGCGAAATCGAAGCCATCCGCGGCGTCGCCGTGTCCACCAGCGTCATCATGGCGCTGACGGACCGCCAATGGGTCGAAGTGGTCGGGCACAAGGAGACGCCGGGTCGACCGGCGCTCTTCGCGACCACCAAGGCCTTCCTCGACGATCTTGGCCTGCGCTCGTTGTCCGAGCTGCCCCCATTGGCCGAGCTCGACGCTTCCCACCTGCTGGAGATGCCCGATGCACCCACCAAAGCCTCCGAAGCGCAATTCGCGCTCGCGAGCCCGATCCTGGCACCGTCCCCCGACGGGCCCGATGCAGCAACCGAGCCTGGCTCTGCAGAGCATCACGGAGGGCCTGGCGCCGCCGCGCCACCGGTCGTCCACTGACGAAATCTTCACCGAGCCGCAGCGCCTGCACAAGGTGCTGGCGTCCTGCGGCTTCGGCTCGCGCCGCGCGATGGAGGAAATGATCGTCGCCGGCCGCATCACCGTGAATCGCGAGCCCGCGGATGTCGGGCAGAAAGTGTCGCCCGGCGACGAGGTGCGCATCAACGGCGAGCTCGTCAAGGTGCGCTTCGCCGAACCGCGCGCGCGCATCCTGATGTACCACAAGCCCGCCGGCGAAATCGTCACGCGCGACGATCCGGAGGGGCGGCCGACGGTCTTCGAGAAGCTGCCGAACATCGGCAACGGCAAGTGGATCGCCATTGGGCGCCTCGACTTCAATACCGAGGGCCTGCTGCTGTTCACGAACTCGGGGGAGCTCGCGAACAAGATGATGCATCCGCGCTACGAGGTCGAGCGCGAATACGCGGTGCGCGTGATGGGCATGCTGACGCCCGAGCACCAGCAATCGCTTCTGTCCGGAATCGAGCTCGAAGACGGTCCGGCGAAAGTGGAAAAGATCGCGGACGGCGGCGGCGAGGGCGCGAATCACTGGTATCACCTCGTGCTGAAGGAAGGACGCAACCGCGAGGTGCGGCGGCTCATCGAGGCGCTCGGCATGACGGTCAGCCGCCTGATCCGCACGCGCTACGGCACGATCGCGATGCCTTCGCGAGTCAAGCGCGGGCAGACTCTGGAACTCACGGCGGAAGAAGTGACCGGCGTGCTGACGGCCGCGGGAATGCGCGCGACCGGCCCCATGCCGCAAAAGCAGGGCAACCGCGATCGTCCGCCGCAGGGCAAGGGACCGCGGCCTGCCGGGCACCGCCCGCGCGACGGCATGCCGCGGGACGTGGAAGGCAACGTTGCGCTGCGCGCGGTCGCCGAGATCGACGACGATGCGCCGCACGACCCGGACGTGATCGAGCCGGGCAACAGCGCGGCAGGCGCGCCGACGCATGCGAACCGCTCGGTCAAGAGCTATTTCAAGAATCAGACGGGCGCCCACGGGCGTCCGCACGGCAAGGGCGGCCCTCGTCATGGTCAGTCGGCGCAGCGCGGGCAGGGCAACGGCGCGCGCCCGCACGGCGGCAAGCCGGGGCGTGGCGGGCCCTCAGGGGCCGGGGCGCGGCGGTCAACCGGGGTACGGGCGTGGCGGACCGCAAGCGGGTCCGCGCGGCCAGGCATCGCCTTATGTGACGACGACCCTCACGATTCCGGGCGGCATGCCCGAAGGACTGCCGGGTACCGGTGGACAGCGTCCGAAGGGCGGTGGCCAATGGACGCCCAATGGCCCGCAGCGGCCAAAGGGTCCCCCGGGGGCGGGCGCCCCTCCCGGCAAGCGCGGCCGCGGCCGGCGCAATCGGCATGGCGGCAAGCCGCCGGGCACGACGGACGGCGACAACCGCGGCAATGAAGCCCGTGTCAACGAGGCCCCGCGCGTCGTCGACGACAATCGCGGCAACCAGGCGCGCGGCAACGAGTCGCCGCGCATCGTCGACGACAACGTCGGCAACCAGGCGCGCGGCAACGAGTCGCCCCGCATCGTCGACGACAACCGCGGCAACCAGGCGCGCGGCAACGAGTCGCCCCGCATCGTCGACGAGAACCGCGGCAATCAGGCGCCCCGCGTCAACACGCCGAGGATCGTCGACGACGACGCCGGCAACCGTTAGTCCAGGAAGAGGTCCGGCAGGAGCGCGATTGCCGGGCGCCACTGCGTAGCGCACGAGATCGGTAACACCGGCTTCGGCGAGCACCTCGTCGTCGATGAAGAAATTGCCGGTGGTCGTACGCGCGTCGCGCGTCAGGATCGCATGCGCAGCATCCGCCATGATCTCGGGCCTGCGCATCCGGCGCGTCTCGCTTGCCGCACCGGGAATCATCGCAATCGCGGCGGTGGCGATCACCGAGCGCGGCCACAGCGCGTTGACGGCGATGCCCGTCGCGCGGAATTCCTCGGCCATCCCGAGAACGCACATGCTCATCCCGTACTTGGCCATCGTGTAGGCGACATGGTCGCGGAACCATTTCGGGTCGAGGTTCAGCGGCGGCGACAGCGTCAGGATGTGCGGATTGCGCCCGGCGCCTGCCGACGCGTCGAGGTGCGGCAGGCACGCCTGCGAACAGAGGAACGTGCCGCGGACATCGACGTCGAACATCAGGTCGAAACGCTTCATCGGCGTCGCGAGCGTGCCGGTGAGGCTGATCGCGCTCGCGTTGTTGACGAGGATGTCGATGCCGCCGAAGGCGCTCCACCGTTGCGGCGACCGCGGCGTGCACCGCAGCCTCGTCGCGAATGTCGCAGGGAATCGGTAGCGCCTTGCCGCCCGCTGCTTCGATCTCCGCGGCCGCGCTGTGAATCGTGCCGGGCAGTTTTGGATTCGGATCCGTCGTTTTCGCGGCAATTGCGACGTTGGCGCCGTCGCGGGCCGCGCGCAAGGCGATTGCAAGTCCGATGCCGCGCGATCCGCCGGTGATGAAAAGCGTTTTACCCTCAAGCCCCGCCATGTCGCGACTCAATTCTTGCCGAAGCGAGCGGGGCGTTTTTCGACGAACGCGGCGATCCCTTCGGCGAAGTCGGCAGTCGCCGTGCATTGGCCGAAGCTGATGGCTTCCGCCTGGAGCTGTTCCGAAAGCGAATGCGCAAACGAATCGCGAACCAGGCGCCTCGCGTTGCGGACGGCCAGCACCGGCGCCGCCGCAAGCGCGCGCACGAGGGCGTCGACTTCCGTGTCGAGCACGTCGTGCGCGACGACCTTGTTGACGAGCCCGAGGCGCAGGGCTTCGGCCGCGTCGAAGCGCTCGGACAAGAGCAGGATCTCCATGGCCTTGCGCATCCCGACGATCCGAGGCAGCGTCCAGGAGCCGCCGCCATCCGGCGTGAGCGCGATGTGCCGGTAGGCCGACGTGAAATAGGCGTTGTCCGCCGCGACCACCAGGTCGCAGGCGTTCATGAAGGAAAACCCGATGCCGGCGACGGCGCCGTGGACGCACCCGACGACAGGATGCGCCATCCGGTGCAAGGTCTCGACCGCGGCGTGCACGCGCTCGACCATCCGTTGAAAGCCGGCCTGCCGCTCGGCGGGCGGGTGCCGCAACTCGCCGGCGAACGTCCGGATGTCGCCGCCCGCCATGAAGTGCTTGCCGGCGCCGCGCAGGACGACGACACGCAGCGTGTCGTCCGCGGCGACCTCCGCCGTCCGTGCCACCAGTGCCTCGACCATCGCGAAATCGAGCGTGTTCAGCGCCTCGGGACGGTTGAACGTCAACGTTGCAACGGCGCCTTCGCGTTGCAGGAGGATGGGATCGCTCATGAGTTCAGTCGTAGCCGGGCGACGCGATGCGATCGAGTCTAGCATGCGCGGCGTCACGCTTCCCTGAACGGACTCGCGGCCTCGAGCTCGTCGACCGCGTGCGCGACATCGGCCCGCTCGCGCGCGCAGAAATCCGCGATGGCGGCGGCGAAATCCGGGTCGGCGATCGCATGCGCCGAACAGGTGGTGACCGGCATCAGGCCACGCGCGAGCTTGTGGACGCCTTGCGCGCCGCCGGCAAAGCGGGCGATCCGCCGCTCGATGCAGAACTCGATGGCCTGGTAATAGCAGGCCTCGAAATGCAGTCCCGGGACGTAGGCCGTCGTGCCCCAGTAGCGGCCCCAGAGCGTCGCGCCGTCGAAGATGTCGAGCGCCGCGCACAGCGGCTGGCCGCCGTGCTCGCCGATGACCAGGAGCAGGTTGTCCGGCATCGACGCCGCGATCCGCGTGAAGAAGGCGAGCGAGAGATAGGGCGTCGAATGATGCGCGGCATAGGTGGATTCGTAGCAATTGTAGAAGAATGCCCAGTCGGCGGCGGCGATGTCGGATCCCGTCAGGCGCCGAAAGGCGACCCCGGCTTCGGCCAGCCGGCGCCGCTCCTGTTTCACCTTCTTGCGCTTGTCGTGGTTGAAGGCGGCGAGGTAGTCGTCGAAATCGCGATGGCCGGGGTTCCGCCACTCGAACTGCACGCCGTGGCGGACGATCATTCCCGCGCGGGCGCACGCCGCGGCTTCCTCCGGCGTCGAGAACAGCACATGCAGCGACGAGTAGCGCGGGTCCGCGCTGCGGTCGTGCGGATTCAGCATATCCAGCGCGCGTTCGAGCAACGCGCCGCGCGTCGCGTCGTCCCGCGCAACGAGGCGCGGACCCGGCGCGGGCGTAAACGGGATCGCCGCGACGAGTTTCGGGTAGTAGCGACGGCCGTGGCGGCGAAAGGCGTCCGCCCAGGCCCAGTCGAACACGTATTCGCCGTACGAATGCGTCTTGGCATAGAGCGGCAACGCGCCGGTCAGCGTGTCGCCGCGCCATGCGGTGAGATAGCAGGGCCGCCAGCCGGTGGCGGGCGCGGCACAGCCGGTGGCGTGAAGCGCGCAGAGGAACGCGTGGGACTGCAGCGGATGGCCCTGCGCGAGCGCATCCCAGGCTCCGGCGGGAATGCCCGCGAGATCGACGTCGTTGCGAATGACGGTTGCGGGCGCGGCGGCAGGCGAAGGGAGTTCGGGTGAACGTTGCTGCGACATGGGGCCGATTCTCGCGTGCGCGGGACGGGCAACGCAAGGTGATAAAATCTTGTCCATGCAAATCGCTGTGGCGCAGCTCGACCAGGTCATCGGCGATCTACGCGGCAATGCCGCCGCGATTCTCGACGCCGTCGGCGAAGCGAAGCGTGCCGGCGCGCGGCTCGTGATCACCCCCGAGCTCTCGCTGCCCGGTTATCCGCCCGAGGATCTCCTGTTGCGGCCGGCCTTTGTCGACGCGTGCGCGAGCGAGCTTGGCGCTCTGGCGGCTGCCGTGAGAGGACACGACCGTGCTGGTCGGCTTCCCGGAACGCGCGAACGGCAAGTGCTACAACGCGCTCGCCGTGTTGCGCGACGGCCGCGTCGCGCAAACCGCGCGCAAGCAGTGCCTGCCGAATTACACGGTCTTCGACGAGGAGCGGTACTTCGAGCCGGGTACCGCGCCGTGCATCGTGGACATCGACGGCCTGCCTTGCGGGCTCATCATTTGCGAAGACGTGTGGTTTCCCGGCCCGATGCGCCAGGCGAAGGAGGCCGGGGCGCGCCTCGTCATCGTGGCGAACGGCTCGCCCTATCACACGAAGCAGCAGGCGCTGCGGCGCGAGCACGTGGGCGCGCGCTCCCGCGAGACCGGATTGCCCGTCGTCTACGTCAACCGCGTGGGCGGACAGGACGAGCTCGTCTTCGACGGCGCCTCGTTCGTGACCGATGCGACAGGGGACGGTCGTTCAGCAGCTGCCGGCGTGGCACGAAACGGTCGCGCTCGTGACGCTCGAGAATGGCATGCCGAACGCGGTTCGCGGTTCGCTCGACCCCCGGCTCGAGGCGCACGTCTACGACGCGCTGGTCATGGGCGTTCGGGACTATGTCGGCAAGAACAAGTTTCCCGGCGTGCTGCTCGGGCTGTCGGGCGGCGTCGATTCGGCGCTGGTGCTGGCCGTCGCCGTCGACGCGCTGGGGCGCGATCGCGTGCGCGCCGTGATGCTGCCGTCGCCGTATACGCGGGCGATCAGCCTCGAGGATGCGCGCACGATGGCGGGCACACTGGGCGTGCGCTACGACGAGCTGCCGATCGAAGCCGTGTTCGCCGCGTTTCTCGACACGCTGGCCGGCGATTTTCGCGACCTGCCGCCCGACGCGGCCGAGGAGAACATCCAGGCGCGCATCCGCGGCACGCTGCTGATGGCGCTGTCGAACAAGTTCGGCTCGATCGTGCTGACCACCGGCAACAAATCGGAAATGGCCGTCGGCTACGCCACGCTGTACGGCGACATGGCCGGCGGCTTCGCCGTGCTGAAGGACATCAGCAAGACGCTCGTCTACCGGTTGTGCCACTACCGGAACGCGCTGGGAAGGGTCATTCCCGAACGGATCATCACGCGCGCGCCATCGGCCGAACTGCGGGCGGACCAGGTCGACCAGGACTCGCTGCCGCCCTACGACGCGCTCGACGGCATCCTCGAGGCTTATGTCGAGCAGGACAAGAGTCCCGCCGAGATCGTCGCGCTGGGCTACGCGCCCGCCGACGTGCGCAAGGTCGTCCGCCTCATCAAGATCAACGAATACAAGCGGCGGCAGGCGGCCGTCGGCATCCGGGTGACGCCGCGCGGCTTCGGGAAGGACTGGCGCTACCCGATCACGTCGGCCTGGGCCGAGTGGAACGACATCGCGGCGGCGCACGACCGAAAGCAGGGCGATGGTGTAAGCTAGCTGCGCCCCGCGTTTCCGCTCCCTCGCCGCCATGAAAAAAATCGAAGCGATCATCAAGCCGTTCAAGCTGGACGAAGTGCGCGAGGCGCTGTCGGAGATCGGCGTCACCGGGCTGACGGTCGCCGAGGTCAAGGGCTTCGGCCGGCAGAAGGGCCACACCGAGCTCTACCGCGGTGCGGAATACGTGGTCGATTTCCTGCCCAAGGTCAAGGTCGAGCTGATCGTCGCCGACAGCCTCGTCGACCGCGCGATCGAGGCTATCGTCAAGGCGGCGCGCACCGGCAAGATCGGCGACGGCAAGATCTTCGTCACCGCGGTCGAGCAGGTCGTGCGCATTCGCACGGGTGAGAGCGGCGAAGCCGCCGTCTGACCCGCGGCGCCGTTTCCCGCAGGAGGCCATTCCATGTCGTTTGCGAGCGAGTTTCGTGAATTCGCGGTCAAGGGCAACGTCGTCGACCTGGCCGTGGCGGTCATCATCGGCGGCGCCTTCGGCAAGATCGTCGACTCCCTGGTCAAGGACATCATCATGCCGATCGTGGGGCGCGTGTTTGGCTCCCTCGATTTCTCGAACTGGTTCTTCATGTTGGGGGCGCCTCCGGCGAGTTACACCGGCCCGATGACGTACGAGGCGCTGACCAAGGCCGGCGTGCCGCTGCTCGCGTACGGCAATTTCGTCACCGTCGCGCTCAACTTCCTGATCCTCGCCTTCATCATTTTCGTGATGGTGAAGCAGATCAACCGGCTGAAGCGCGAGACCCCGCCGCCGACGGTGGTCGTGCCGGAGGACGTCATCCTGCTGCGTGAAATTCGCGACGCGCTGAAGAAATAGCCGGCATGCGCGGGTCGTGTGGTCCACGCGCGTGCCCGCTGTCGACAGAATCGCGCTTTATTGCTTGAAATCAAGGCGAGTCGTTGACCAGGGTCGGGCGGTTTGACAGAATCTCTCAGGATCACGCG
The DNA here is from genome assembly GCA_963816925.1 of uncultured beta proteobacterium. Classification (GTDB taxonomy): domain Bacteria; phylum Pseudomonadota; class Gammaproteobacteria; order Burkholderiales; family Casimicrobiaceae; genus CAIWHR01. Next base: position 39,942 of record CAWFMY010000045.1, read on the forward strand.
CGCGTCCGGGGTTGCGGGTGCGCGAGGATGACGGCCCGGGCCAGTGCCCAAAGGGCCGCACGTGAATATCGCAGGTCGACGCCCCGCCATCGAGGCATTAGGAGGAGGTTCCATGCACGTCCGCAAGATGCTGCCGGCGATCGTCGCCGCGCTGGCCGTCGCCGGCATCGCCGGCTCGGCATTGGCCGACATCAACGTCGGCGTCACGTTGTCTGCGACCGGTCCCGCCGCGTCGCTCGGCATCCCCGAGAAAAACACGATCGAGCTGCTGCCGACGAACATCGGCGGACAGAAGGTCAACTGGATCGTCCTCGACGACGCTTCCGATACGACGAAGGCCGTCACCAACACCAAGAAGCTCATTTCCGAGGACAAGGTCGATGTCGTCGTCGGTTCCACGATCACTCCCAACTCGCTCGCGATGGTCGACGTCGCGTCGGCGGCCGAAACGCCGATGATCTCGATGGCCGCATCGGCGCGGATTGTCGATCCCGCGAATGCGAAGACCAAATGGATCTTCAAGACGCCGCAAAGCGATGCGCTGATGGCCGACGCGATCGCGGTGCACATGAAGGCGAACGGCGTGAAGACCGTGGGCTTCATCGGCTTCGCCGACGGCTACGGCGACGGCTGGCTGGCCGAGATGCGGACGTCGGCGAAGACGGCCGGCCTTCAGATCGTGGCGGAGGAGAAGTACAACCGGACCGACGCCTCGGTGACGGGCCAGGTGCTGAAGCTCGTCGCGGCGAAGCCCGACGCCATCCTGATCGCCGCCGCCGGCACCCCCGGTGCGACGCCACAGAAGGAGCTCGTCGCGCGCGGCTACAAGGGAAGGATTTACCAGACGCACGGGGTCGCGAATCCCGACTTCCTGCGCGTCGTCGGCAAGGACGGCGACGGCACCGTGCTGCCGATCGGCCCGATGCTGGTCTACGAGCAGCTGCCGGACTCGAACCCGCTCAAGAAATCCGCCGCCGAGTACATCACGAAGTACGAAGCGAAATACGGCAAGGACTCGCGCTCGACCTTCGGCGGCCATGCGTGGGATGCCTATGTCCTGCTCGCCAACGCGATCCCGCAGGCGCTCAGGAAGGCGCAGCCGGGAACCAAGGAATTCCGCGCCGCGCTGCGCGATGCCCTCGAGGCCGAAAAGGAAGTGGTCGCGACTCACGGCGTGTACACGATGAGCGCGTCGGACCACAACGGGCTCGACAACCGTGCGCGGACCATGATCAAGATCGAAAACGGCAAGTGGGTGCTGGCGAAATAGCGCGCTCCTGAATCCGGGCCGGCTGCGGGCACCCCCTGCAGCCGGCCTTTTTTGTGGCGGATCCCCGTGGACCTCACGATCCTTGCGATCCTCGTGCAGGATGGCGTCACCAACGGTGCGGTCTACGCGCTTCTCGCGCTGGCGCTCGTCCTCGTGTTTACGGTCACGCGCGTGATCTGGGTGCCGGCCGGCGAATTCGTCGTCTACGGCACGCTGACGCTCGCCGACCTGCAGCTCGGCAAGCCTCCGGGGACCATTCGGCTCTTGATCGGGATCGCGGTCGTCGCCGGGGTCATGGAGATCTTCGATCTCGCCCGCCGCGGCGAACTCGCGCGATCGCCATGGCCGGTCCTGCGCTGGACGGGCATTCCGGTTGCCATTGGCGCGATCGCCTGGTGGCTTGCAACACCCGATCTGCCCTTCTGGGCGCAGGTTCTGGTGACGCTTGCGCTGGTGACTGCGCTGGGCCCGCTGCTGTATCGGGTCGCCTACCAGCCGCTGGCCGACGCCAGCGTGCTGGTGCTCCTGATCGTGTCCGTCGCCGTGCATTTCGCGCTCACCGGGCTGGGTCTCTGGTTCTTCGGCGCCGAGGGGTCGCGCACGCCGCCGTTCTCCGGCGCTTCCTTCGAAGTCAGCGGCATCACCATCAGCGTCCAAAGCTTGCTGGTCGTCGCGACAAGCATCGCGCTCATTGCCGCGCTGGGCCTGTTCTTCGGGCGCACGTTGTATGGAAAGGCGCTCCGCGCGACGGCGCTCAATCGCATCGGCGCGCGGTTGTGCGGCGTGGCCCCGGACTTCGCCGGCGCGCTGACGTTCACGCTGGGCGCGCTGCTGTGCGCGTTCTCCGGCATCCTGGTCGGGCCCATCGCGACCATCTACTACGACTCGGGTTTCCTGGTCAGCCTGAAGGGATTCGTCGGCGCCATCATCGGCGGACTCGTCAGCTACCCGCTTGCGGCGGCGGGCGCGCTGCTCGTCGGGCTGCTCGAGGCGTTCGCATCCTTCTGGGCAAGCGGCTTCAAGGAAGTGATCGTCTTCACGCTGATCATCCCGGTGCTGCTCTGGCGCAGCCTCTCAACGCGCCACCACGAGGAAGAGGAGGAGTGACGGCCGTGCGGACGCTGCCCTTCGGCGCCTGGGGTTATGTCGCGTTCGTCGCGGTGCTGATCGGCGTGCCGCTGGCCGCGCCGCCGTTCTGGATCACCCTCGGCAACTACATCGGTCTCTACAGCATCGTTGCGCTGGGGCTCGTCCTCCTGACGGGCGTGGCCGGCCAGACGTCATTCGGGCAGGCGGCGTTCGTCGGCATCGGCGCCTACACGACCGCGATCCTGGCGACGCGATTCGGCTGGTCGCCGTGGGCGAATCTCGTCGTCGGGCTCGTGCTGACGCTGGCGCTCGCCCTGTGCCTCGGTTTCGTCACGCTGCGGATGCGCGGCCACTACCTGCCGCTCGCAACCATCGCCTGGGGCGAGAGCCTTTTTTTCCTGTTCGGCAACCTCGAATTCCTGGGCGGTCACACGGGACTCACCGGGATCCCGGCACTCGACCTCTTCGGGTTCGAGCTCAAGGAAGAACGGTTCTACTACTTCCTGATATGGGGCATCGCGATCGCCGCGCTGTGGGCCACCGCCAACTTGCTCGATTCACGACCGGGCCGCGCGATACGGGCGCTGCGCGGGCAGCTCGAGATGGCGGAAGCCTTCGGGGTCGACGCCGCCCGCCTCAAGATCGTCGTGTTTGTCTACGCGGCGCTGCTCGCGAGCATTTCCGGATGGCTTTACGCTCACCTGCAGCGCTTCGTGAACCCGACGCCGTTCTCGCTGCCCCAGGGCATCGAATACCTGTTCATGGCCGTGATCGGCGGCGCCGGCAGCGTCTGGGGCGCGGTGATCGGCGCCACGCTCATCACTGTCGCGAAGCAGGTTCTCCAGGACTGGCTGCCCACTTTGCTCGGGCGCAGCGGCAATTTCGAAATGGTGGTCTTCGGCGTGCTGATGGTGATCGTCCTGCAGCGTGCGCGCGAGGGCGTGTGGCCGTGGGTCGCGCACTGGCTGCCGGAGCGCCCGCCGGCGCCCGTTCCCGACGCGCCGCCGCTGCCCGCGCGCGATCACGCGCCGTCACCGGGTCCGCTGCTCGAAGTGAGGAAGGCGCGCAAGCAGTTCGGCGGCCTCGTCGCCGTGAACGACCTGAGCTTCGCGATTCCGCCAGGCGAGATCCTCGGGCTCATCGGCCCGAATGGCGCGGGGAAAACCACGATGTTCAACCTGATTTCCGGTGCGCTGCCGCTCTCCGCGGGCGACATTGTCTTCCGCGGCGCATCGATCGCGGGAAGCAAGCCCTACGAGATCGCGCGGCGCGGCATCGGCCGCACGTTCCAGCACGTCAGGCTCGTGCCGCGCATGACGGTGCTCGACAACGTGGCGCTTGGCGCGTATCTGCGCGGCGAGGCAGGGGTCCTGCGTGCCGCATTGCATCTCGACCGCGTGGAAGAACGACGATCGCGCGCGGAAGCGGCACGGGCAATCGCGCGCGTCGGTCTCGCCGACGCGAGGGAGGTCCCCGCCGGCAGCCTCGCGCTCGGCAAGCAGCGGATCGTCGAGATCGCGCGCGCGCTCGCGTCCGACCCGGCCTTGCTGCTGCTGGATGAGCCCGCCGCGGGGCTGCGGTTTCTCGAAAAGCAGGAGCTCGCCGCATTGCTCCGGCAGTTGCGCATCGAGGGCATGACCGTGCTGCTGGTCGAGCACGACATGGATTTCGTGATGGGACTCGCGGACCGGCTCGTCGTCATGGATTTCGGGGAGAAGCTCGCGGAAGGCGCCCCGGCCGACATCCAGCGCAACCCCGTCGTGCTCGAAGCCTACCTGGGCGGCGTTTGAGGAAGCGATGAAGCCGTTGCTCGAAGTTCGCCATCTGCGCGTCGCCTACGGCAAGGTCGAGGCCGTGCACGACGTCTCGCTCACCGTGCCGCCCGGCGCCATCGTCAGCGTGATCGGCCCCAACGGCGCGGGCAAGACGACGCTGCTCGCCGCGGTGATGGGCCTCCTTCCGGCGTCCGGCGACGTCGTGTACGCGGGCGAGTCGATGGCCTCGGTGCCGGTCGAGCAGCGGGTGGTCCGTGGCCTCATTCTCGTGCCCGAGCGCCGCGAATTGTTCGCGGCGATGAGCGTGGCCGACAACCTTCAGCTGGGGGCGTTCCAGCGCGCGCGCCACGGCGACCGCACCTGGCGGGAGACGCTCGCCGACGTGTACCGGCGGTTTCCGCGACTCTCCGAGCGGCGTGACCAGCTCGCGGGCACGCTTTCCGGCGGCGAGCGGCAGATGCTCGCGATGGGGCGCGCATTGATGGGGCGGCCCCGGCTGCTGATGCTGGACGAGCCCTCGCTGGGACTTGCACCCCGGATCGTCCGCGAGATCTTCACCATCATCGACGCCCTGCGCGCGACCGGCGTGTCGATCCTGCTGGTCGAGCAGAATGCGCGGGCGGCGCTGAAGGTGTCCGATTACGGTTACGTACTCGAGACCGGAGAGCTCGCAGTCGAAGGGCCGAGCGCGGAGCTCGCGGAAAATCCGCGCGTCGCGGCGACTTATCTGGGGCGCGGCGCGAGCGGCGAGCCGGGGCCCCAAGGCGCGTAGCGCCAAGGGGGAGCGAGCAATTGCGAGTAGCGATGTGAGCGGCGGAGAGGGGCCCGCGCGGAGCGCGCAGGGGATCGGAGCAATCGCGAATCGGCGCTGCGAGGCCGACAGAACCCAGCTTCGCACCTCTGGAAGTGCGGAGGCCGAGGCCGCATAAGGCCGACGGCTCGATGCGTCGACTCCAACGGTCAGTGCGGAGGCCGCGGCGGCGAGTGGCGCGACGCTGCGCGTAAGTCCCCTCGTCGCGCGGGGACATTGTTTGCTTGCTCGAATATGGCCTGCCGGCCGACAATACGTCCTTTGCGCAATGGCGGCGCCGGCGGTTTCGCGCGCCCGCACAGAAGGAACCCCGTGAACGACATGACTCTCCCCGGCGTCGCCGGCCCGCTGGTCGCCGAGGCGCGACGCCTGCTGCTCGAGCCGGCGGGTCTGGACGATGCGCACCTGTCGCGCGTGCTGGCGTCGATCCACACGCACGAAGTCGATTTCGCCGACCTGTATTTCCAGTACTCGCGGATGGAAAGCTGGAGCCTCGAGGAGGGCATCGTCAAGTCGGGCGCGTTCTCCATCGACCGCGGCGTCGGCATTCGCGCGGTCCATGGCGACAAGCAGGCGTTCGCATATTCGGACGACATCGGCCTCGCCGCCCTCGACGAGGCGGCTATCGCCACGCGCGCGATCGGCCGGCAGGGGCAGTCGTCGCACACGGCGATTGCGCGTATCGGCGGAGCGCACGCTCTGTACGCGCCGCAGGATCCCGTGCGCTCGCTGAGCGAGGAGGCGAAGGTCGCGCTGCTCGAGCGGTTGGAGCGCATGGCGCGCGACCGCGATGCGCGCGTCACGCAGGTCATGGCTTCACTGGCGGGCGAGTACGAGGCGGTGCTGGTCGCGCGCAGCGACGGGTTCATGGCTGCCGACGTGCGGCCGCTCGTGCGCGTGTCGCTCACGGTCATCGTCGAGGAGAATGGCCGGCGCGAGCAAGGGTCGGCCGGCGGCGGCGGCCGCTTCGACTACGCTATTTCGACCGACGCGATGCTCGCTCGCTACGCGGCACTGGCCGTCGATCAGGCGCTGCTCAACCTGCGCGCACGCGAGGCACCGGCCGGCACCATGACGGTCGTGCTGGGCCACGGCTGGCCCGGCATCCTGCTGCACGAGGCGATCGGGCATGGACTCGAGGGCGACTTCAACCGCAAGGGAACGAGCGCGTTCTCGGGCCGCGTCGGGAGCGCGTCGCCGCGAAGGGCATCACCGTCGTCGACGACGGGACGATTCACGAGCGCCGCGGTTCGCTCAACATCGACGACGAAGGCAACCCGACGCAGCGCACCGTCCTGATCGAGGACGGCATCCTCAAGGGCTACATGCAGGATCGCCTCAATGCCGCGCTGATGGGCGTCGCGCCTACGGGCAATGGCCGGCGCGAATCGTTCGCGTCGCTGCCGATGCCGCGAATGACCAACACGATCATGCTGGCCGGGATCGCACGATCCCGCCGAGATCCTGGCGTCGGTCAAGGACGGTCTTTACGCGGTCAACTTCGGCGGCGGCCAGGTCGACATCACGAGCGGGAAGTTCGTGTTCTCGGCAGCCGAAGCGTGGAAGATCGAGAACGGCAAGCTTGTCTACCCCGTCAAGGGCGCGACGCTGATCGGAAACGGCCCCGATGCGCTGACCAAGGTGTCGATGGTCGGCCGCGACCTGGAGATGGACTCGGGCGTCGGCACGTGCGGCAAGGACGGCCAGAGCGTGCCCGTCGGCGTGGGACAGCCGACGCTCAAGATCGACGGATTGACGGTCGGCGGTACGGGTTAGTGCAGCGGGCCCCGTCGGCTCCGCCGTCGGCACCACCGGCGCAGGCGAGGCGTGGTGCATCACGAGGCGCCAACCCGAGGGCGTGCGCAGGAAGACGTTGGTGCAGATCGCCGCGCCGCGCGGGCTGCCGTCGTTGCCGAGCGTGATGTGCTCGACGGCGCTCTGCATCGCGAGGCCGACGGTTTCGATCACGACGACCTGCTCGAGACGGAACTTGAGGCGCGTTTCGCTCGAGAAAAGCTGCTCCCAGCCGGCCCTGACCGCGTCGTAGCCGACCATCCGCGTGCCGCCCGGATGGACGCAGACGATGTCCTCGTCCTCGGCCCACGTCGCCATCATCGCGTCGATGTCGCGCGCCTCGAACGCGTGGTAGAACGCGAGCGCGACGTCGGATGGAGTCGTGTAGATCTGCGGTGTTCGGGCCTTGGCCATCGTCTTCCCGCTTCTGTTGGCGTCGCGCGATCAGGAATCGGATGACGGCGGGCCGTCGCCGGGCTCCGACAGCAGGACCATCTGCGAGAGATCATACACGGCGCGCGGGGCGAGATCGCGCATGCACTTGAAGTGCCCGAGCGGGCATTCGCGCTTGAAGCACGGGCTGCAGGCGATGCTGATGCGCGCGACCTGCGCGATCGTCGACAGCGGCGGGGTGTAGACGGGCGACGACGAGCCGAACAGCGCGACCATCGGCATGCCGACCGCGGCGGCCGCGTGCATCAGCCCCGAGTCGTTGCTGACGACGATGGACGCGAGCGACAGCAGGTCGATCGCCGTGCCGAGATCGGTGCGCCCCGTCAGGTCGCGGATGTGGCGGCTCGATTCGCCGGCCGCCTGCATGACGGATTCCGCCGCCAGCGTGTCGTTCGGCGAGCCGACGAGCCACACCTGCATGCCGTCGGCGAGAAAGCGCGCCGCGAGCTCCGCGAAATGCGTCGGCGGCCATCGCTTGGCGGGGCCGTATTCGGCGCCCGGGCACAGGATCGCGGTCCGGCGGTCGATGCGCAGACGGAGCGAGCGAACCGCGGCCGCGCGGTTCGCGAGGTCGGGCACGAGGACCGGGCGCGGCGGCATCGGCACCAATTCCCCCGGCCTCACGGCCAGCGCGGCGAAGCGATCGACGAGCCGCGGCAGCGCTCGCCGGTTGAGGCGCCGGATGTCGTTCAGCAGTCCGTAGCGCGCCTCGCCGATGTAGCCGGTGCGATGCGGGATGCGGGCAAGCCACGGCACCAGCGCCGACTTCCAGGAATTCGGCAGGACGATCGCGCGCGTGTAGCCGTTGGCCGAGAGCTCCTTCGCCAGCGCCTTCCGCTCGCGCCAGTTGAAATGCCCGTGCGCGGTCGTGGTCTCGATGATGCGGCCGATGCCGCGCATCCGCGCATACACCGCGGCGCACCAGGCCGGCGCCAGCACGTCGACGATCGGATTTTCGAAGGGATCGCGGACCAGCGCGACCAGCGGCTCCGAAAGGATGGCGTCGCCGATCCACGCGGGCGCGACGATCAGAATGCGCTCCATCAGCGTCGCAGTTTGGCGAAAGTCGCGGGCGCGGCGGCGGTCAACAGTCCGTCGAGTCGCGGCGCGAGAGCCCCTAGTGCCCGCCGCCTTTGAGAGGGCCGCCGGCGAGGCGGTAGCGAGTGCCGCAGTAGGGGCACATCGCTTCGCCCGTTTCCGCAATGTCGAGATAGACCCGCGGATGGCTCGACCACAGCGGCATCTTCGGATTCGGGCAGAAGACGGGCAGGTCCTCCGGGCGCACCTCGACGGCGTCGCGTTCGCGCACGTCATTCATCATGGCCTCCGCGCCGGCGGCAGGATGCGATGCTGCTCGGGGTCGGCCATCGCAATCGCGCGCGGACGCGAGCTTCGCTCCTTGGCTTTGCCCCGCGCGCTCATGCGTACACTTTCGTCAGCCACGATTTCTTCGCCGGATTGCGGCCGTTCACGGTATCGAAGAACAGCGCCTGCAGCTTCGTCGTGAGCGGCCCGCGGCCGCCGTTGCCGATCGGGCGGTTGTCGTATTCACGGATCGGCGTCACTTCGGCGGCCGTGCCGGTGAAAAATGCTTCATCCGCGATATAGACCTCGTCGCGCGTGATGCGGCGTTCGATCACCGGGATGCCCAGCTCGTCGGCGAACGTGATGATCGTGCTGCGCGTGATTCCGTTCAGCGCGCCGCCGGACAGGTCGGGCGTGTGCAGCTTGCCGTCGCGGACGATGAACAGGTTTTCGCCGGAACCCTGGCAGACGAAGCCCTGCGGATCGAGCAGCATCGCCTCCTCGTAGCCGTCGTGCGTGGCCTCCTGGTTCGACAGGATCGAGACCGCATAATTGCAGACGGCCTTGGCGTTGCACATCGTGATGTTCGGGTGGTGGTGCGTGAACGACGACGTCTTCACGCGAATCCCTTTTTCCAGGCCGTCGGCGCCGAGGTAAGCGCCCCAGGGCCACGCGGCGATCGCAACCTTGACGGGGTTCGATTTCGCCGCCACGCCCAACGCTTCGGAACCGTAGAAGACGAGCGGCCGGATGTAGCACGACTCGAGCTTGTTGTCGCGCACGCAGGCGAGCTGGGCGTTGGAGATCTCGTCGCGCGTGAACGGGATCTTCATCGCGAAGATCTGCGCCGAGCGGAAAAGGCGGTCGGTGTGGTCGCCGAGCCGGAAGATCGCCGGTCCGTCGGCGGTCTTGTACGCGCGCACGCCCTCGAACACGCCCATGCCGTAGTGAAGCGTGTGGGTGAGGACGTGCGTGTTCGCATCGCGCCACGGCACCATCTTGCCGTCGTACCAGATCCAGCCGTCGCGGTCTGCCATGGACATGGCGGCGTTCCTTTGCGTTCAAAAGCGCGATTTTACCCGATCGCCCCCGGTAGCGGCCGTGCCGGTGTCCACGGGCCGCCGAAGACCCGCGCCCACAACGCCCCGACGGCCTCCCGCCGCGCCTCCTGCGTCGCAGGCTCAACGCGCGCATGCGGTGCGCCGGTCAGGCGGATCTGATGCTGGAGGCGGCGGAACTCACGGTACGCGTCGGCGGCGGCAATCGCCACGGATGCCGGGATCAGCGCAAGCTCGCCGGCCATGCGCAGGAGCGCGATGTTGCCGGCATTTTTCGTCAGCGCAGGATGGTCGTGCGCGAAGGCCAGCACGAGGAACTGCACGGCGAACTCGACGTCCACCATGCCGCCGGGATCGTGCTTCAGGTCGAAGAGCGCGGTGCGGTTCGGATGCCCGGCGGCCATCTTGCGTCGCATCTCGACGACGTCGCCGGCAAGCTCTGCGCGATCGCGCCGCATGCGCAGGACCTCGTTGCGAAACGCCTCGAACGCCGCGCCGATCGCGGCGTCGCCGGTTACGAAACGGGCCCGGGTCAGCGCCTGATGCTCCCAGGTCCAGGCGTGCTCCAGCTGGTAACGGCGAAACGACGCGAGCGAGGAGACCATGAGCCCCGACACGCCGTCGGGCCGCAGGCGGATGTCGATGTCGTAGAGGGTCCCCGCGGCGGTCGTGGTGGTGAGCCACGAGATGATCCTCTGTGCGAACCTGCCGTTGCGCTCGGGCGCGCTTTCGTCGGGATCGTCGTGCAGGAACACGAGATCGAGATCGGAGGCGTAGCCCAGTTCCTTGCCGCCCAGTTTCCCGTACCCCACGATCGCGAACCGCGGCGGCGGCGCGCCAGTGGCGCCCAGCTGGACCCAGACCGCCTCGAGCGTGGCAGCGAGGATCACGTCGGCCAGCAAGGACAGGTGATCCGCGAGGCTCTCGACCGTCAGCAGGCCGGCAAGATCCTGCGCGAGAAGGCGAAATGACTGCGCATGCTGGAAGTGGCGAAGCGCATCCATCTGCCGTTCCGCGTCTCCGGCATGGTCGCGCATCAGGCGGGCGAGCTCGTCGCGCCAACTGTCCTCGTCCGGCGAGGCGAGCAGCACGCGCGCGTCGAGCAATTCGTCCAGCAGCAGCGGATGTCGCGTCAGGTAATCGGCCGCCCAGCTGGAGGCGCCCATCAATTGCGCCAGCCGGGGCAGGATCGGAGGGTGCTCGATCAGCAGGGCCAGATACGCGCTGCGGCGGCTGATCGCTTCCAGCAATCCGAAAAGACGCTTGAAGACCGTCTGCGCGTCCGCACGGTCGACGCGCTCGACCGCCGCCACCTTGAGGAGCCGGGGCACGAGGTCATCGACACGCTGCCGCGAGAGTGCGGGCAGCGCGACGTAGCGGCCGCTGGCGCGCAGGCGCGCGAGCTCGGCGACGAGGCCCTCCGGATCCGCGAATCCCGCCTGCGCGAGCGTTTCCTGCGCGGCTTCGTCGCTGGTGTTTCCGCGCCAGATCGCTTCCAGCGTCGGAACGTCGAGAGCCGTCGACGATGCGCCCGGCGCCGTCGAAAGGATGTCGCGCGTGCGCTCGTCGGCGTCGTTGCCGCCGAAGGCCGCGTCGAATTGCGCGCTCACCGCATCGCGATGCGCGACGAGCGCGACGTCGAATTGGCTGGAGTCGGCAAAGCCGGAAGCGCGCGCCAGCGCCGCAAGCTCGTCCGGCGCCTCCGGGATTCGCTGCGTCTGCCGGTCGTCGCGATATTGCAGCCGATGTTCGACGTTGCGCAGAAAGACGTAGGCGTCACGCAGCGTCTCGACCGCCGCATCGGGCAGGAGCCCGCGGGCCGCGATCGCGTCGAGCGCCGCCCGTGTGCCGCGCGCGCGGAGCGCCGGCTCGCGCCCGCCGCGCACGATCTGCAGTGCCTGCACGATGAACTCGATTTCGCGGATGCCGCCGGGCCCGAGCTTGATGTCCGGCGCAAAATCGCGGCGCCGCACCTGTTCGCGGATCTGGCGATGGATGTCGCGCAAGCCGTCGTACGCATCGAAGTCGAGGTATTTGCGGAAAACGAACGGCGTGACGAGCGCGAGGAGCTCGTCGTGTCGACTGCCCGTCAGCGGCCTCGCCTTGAGCCAGGCGTAGCGTTCCCACGCGCGCCCCTGGGTGATGAGGTATTGCTCGAGCGCCGCGAACGGCACGGTCAGCGGACCGCTCTCGCCGTACGGACGGAGCCGCATGTCGACGCGAAACACGAAACCGTCCGCGGTGACGTCGTCCAGCGCCCCGATGACGCGGCGACCGAGGCGGTCGAAGAACTCCTGGTTCGACAACGGCCTGGCGCCGTCGGTCTCGCCTTCGTCGGGGTAGACAAAGACGAGGTCGACGTCGGAGGACACGTTGAGCTCGCCGCCGCCGAGCTTGCCCATTCCGAGCACGACGAGCTGCTGGGCGACGCCATGGTCGTCGCGCGGTTCGCCGTGCGCCGCGACCATGTCCGCATGGTGCAAGGCGACCGCCAGCGAAAGCGCTGTTTCCGCGAGCGCGGTCATGTTGCCACACACCTCGGTCAAGCCGGCGCGGCCCGTGAGGTCGCGCGCCAACGTGTGCAATACCGTGCGCCGGCGCAGCGTCCGCAGAGCGGCTGCCAGTGCCTTGGCGTCGCCGTTTGCCACCGGGCTGGCCACGTCGACACCGGCTGTCCCGTGCGTGAATGGCGCATCGAGGTTGGCGTCGAGCCACGCGCGGTCGTCCGGCCAGGCGGCGAGCGCCTGCGTCGCGTAATGGCTGTAGGCGAGGGCGGAAGCGAGATCCGGTGGAACGTTCATGCGCCTTCCGCGTCACACGGCATTGACGATCGCCCGGCGGGTGCGGGGCGGGCATCCGCTACAATGGGATGGTCTACTCCATTATGCCTTTCGTGCGCGCCCCCCTTCGCGCCCCCGGCGCATCCCGTTCCAAGCTTCGCCGCCTCGCCCGCTTCGCCGGCGTCGCCGTGGTCGCGGGGTTCGCGCTGTTCGCGCTCACGCTCCTCGCCGTGCGCTTCATCGTGTTTCCGCGCATCGAGGCGTATCGCGACACGCTGATGGCCACGCTGTCGGCGCAACTCGGCCAGCCGGTCGCCATCGCGTCGTTGTCGACGGGCTGGGACGGGTGGAATCCGAAGCTCGTCATCGGCGGGCTGCGCGTGCAGGACCGCGCCCGGGCGAGCGACGTGCCGCTGCTCGAATTGCCGGAAGTCGACCTCATCGTGGCGTGGACGTCGCTGCCGCTCCTCGAATTGCGGCTGAAGCAGCTCGTCATCGAGCGTCCACGGCTGGCGATCCGGCGCGATCCCGCAGGGCGGCTCCACGTAGCCGGCCTCGAATTCGATCCGGAGCGGGCCACCGACGACATCCCGCTGACGGACTGGATCCTGCGGCAGCGCCAGATCGTGATCCGCGATGCGCTCGTCACCTGGAACGACGACAGGCGCAACGCGCCGCAACTCGTGCTCGACCGCGTGCAGTTCAAGCTCGAGAACCGGTTCGGCCGCCATCGCTTCGGCATCGCGGGAACGCCGCCGCCGGAACTCGCGGCGCCGCTCGACATCCGCGGCGACGTGCAGGGCGGTTCGCTGAAGGAATGGCAGCAGGCGCGCGGCCAGGTCTACGTGCGGCTGGATTACGCGGATGTCGAGGCGTGGCGCGAATGGCTGCCGCTGCCACCGGCCATTGCGGGAGGCAAGGGCGCACTGCGCGTCTGGTTCGACTTCGCGGGCGGCGAGGCGCGCGAGATCACCGCCGATCTCGAACTCGCCGACGTCAGGGCGCGCCTGGCGGAAGGGCTTCCCGAGCTCGACCTCGCGCATCTGTCCGGGCGGGTGGGCTGGCGCGGCACGCCGCCGCAGCAGGAAGTCTTCACGCGGGACGTGTCCTTCGTCACGTCCACCGGCGCGCGCCTCGAACCGACCAATTTCAGCTTGTCGATGCGCGAGACGAGTCCGGGGCGCACGGCGGGCGGGCGGCTCGAATTCGACCGCCTGCAGCTGCAGCCGCTGCGCGAGCTCGCGGCGTTCCTCCCGTTGCCGGCCCGCTGGCGCAGCGATCTCGCCCGGTTCTCGCCGCGCGGCACGCTTTCGCGCGGGCAATTGCAATGGGAAGGCCCGGCCGACGCGCCGACGACCTTCGCGGCGAGCGCGGACTTCGCCAATCTCGGCGTCGTGGCGCAGGAGACGTTTCCGGGCGCGACGGGACTCTCCGGAAGCTTCGACGCGAAGGAAAAGGGCGGCGAGCTCAAGTTCACGACGCGCAATGCTTCGCTCGATCTGCCGCGCGTGTTCGCGGCCCCGATCCCGTTCGACACTCTGCAGGGTGCGCTGCGCTGGGAGCGCGCGGGAGATCGGACTCGCATCGACATCCAGCGACTGGAGTTCACGAATGCGCACGCCGCCGGCAACGTGAGCGGGACGTATCGCACGGCCGTTCGTGGCCCCGGAGAAATCGACCTCACGGCGCAGCTCTCGCGCGGCGATCCGCGCGAGGTTTACCGCTACCTGCCGCACGTCGCGCTCGAGGCCACGCGGAGCTGGCTGCAGCGCGCGTTGACCAAAGGGGAAGTCACGGACGCGCGCTTGAAGCTTTCGGGCGACCTCGCGCACTTCCCGTTCGCCGACGGCAAGGGCGGCCAGTTCATCGTCACGGTCAAGGCGCGGGGCGTGACACTCGCCTTCGCGGATGCCTGGCCGCCGCTGGAAGGCATCGACGGCGACCTCCGGTTCGAGGGCGCGTCGATGGCCATCGATGCGGCACGCGGACGCGTGTTCGGCGCGCAGCTCGGTCGAACGCGTGTCGGCATCGCGGACCTTCGCGGCAGCCCGCCGCACGTCACGGTCGCCGGAAGCGCGACCGGCCCGCTGTCGGACTTCCTGCGTTTCGTGGCGGAAAGCCCGGTCGACGCGATCACCGGACACATCACGCAAGGCGCCGAGGGTACGGGCAATGGGCTGCTCACCCTGGATCTGGACTTGCCGATCGGCAAGCGGGAGGGCCACAAGGTCGCCGGAGAATTCACGTTCGTCAACGGGCAACTCAAGATTCCGGGCGTGCCCCGGTTGTCGCAGCTCAACGGCAAGTTTGCGTTCGCGAACGGCGACATGCGCGCGCGCGAGCTCACGGCGGAAATAGCGGGCGGGCCCGCGAAATTCGCGATTGGAACGGTCGACGGCCGCGTGCGCTTGACCGGCGGTGGCACCGCCAACCTGGCCTCGCTCCGGCACGAGTACGCGTCGCCGCTGGCCGCGCGCCTCACCGGACTTACCGACTGGAGCGTCGTGGCGGATGTGCGCCCGGAGGTGTCGACGCTCGTCCTCGAAAGCTCGCTCAAGGGCGCCGTCGTCGATCTCCCCGGCCCGCTCGGCAAGGTGGCGGGCGACGCCGTTCCGCTGCGCCTCGAGTTGCGCGAGGATGGCGCGAGCCCCGACGAGGATATCGTCATGGCCACCTACGGACGCGCGATGCAGGTGGTGGCGCATCGCACGCAGCGCGGCAGCGACATGCGCGTCGACCGCGCGCTCGTGTCGCTCGGTGGCACCGCCGGACGCGTGGACGCGGCGCGCGCCGAGCGTCCGGGTATCTGGGTGCGTGGCGACCTTCCGGTGCTCAACGTGGACGACTGGCTCACGTTGCGCGAGCGCGAACGGCGCGCGGCGGGGCCGGCGAGCGCCGGCAGTCCCGCCGAGGACGATGAGGTTGCGCTCGGCGGCGTCGACCTCGACGTCGGCGCGCTCGAGGTGTTCGGACGCCGCTTCAACGATTTCAAGGTCGTCGCCCGCCGCTCGTCCGAGGATTGGAAGCTCGAATTGCACGGCCGCGATGTCGCCGGCACGGCGACGTGGTCGGCACCCGGTGGCGCTTCGCCGAACGGGCGCATCGTCGCGCGCATGTCCCGGTTCGCCATGCCGGGCCCCGCCGAGCTGCCGCCATGGAGCAGCGCGGAAAAGCCGAGCGACGACAAGGCGGCGTCCGGAACCGTCGACCGCTGGCCGGAGCTCGACATCGCCGCCGACACGTTCGTGTCGTCGAAAGGCCGCGACCTCGGTCAACTCGAGCTCATCGCCAAGCCGCGCGGCACCGAATGGCGGATCGAGAAGCTCGCGTTGTCGAACGACGCCGGCCGGCTCGACGCAAACGGCGCATGGCGCAGCGTCGGCCGAGCGCAGCAGACGAAGCTCGATGTGGCGCTCGACGTCAAGGACGCCGGCGCATTCCTCACGCGCCTGGGCTATCCGGACGCCATCAAGGGCGCGCCGACGGTCATCCGCGGCCAGCTCGGATGGTCGGGATCGCCGGCCGAATTCGACTATCCGACGCTGACGGGCGCGATCCGCATCGACGTCGGCCGCGGCCGTTTCACCAAGATCGAACCCGGCATCGGCAAGCTCCTCGGCGTGCTGTCGCTGCAATCGCTGCCGCGGCGCATCACGCTCGATTTCCAGGACGTGTTCAGCGACGGCTTCGCGTTCGACGAGATCACCGGCGACGTCCGCGTCAACAATGGCGTGATGAGCACGGACAACCTGCGCCTGGTCGGCCCCGCGGCCAAGGTCGACATCGCCGGCGACGCGGACCTCGCGAAGGAGACGCAGCGGCTGACGGTGAAGCGTGCAGCCGTCGTTGTCGGCAGGCGTCTCCGCCGGCGCGGCGCTCCTGTTCATCGCCAATCCGATCATCGGCGCGGCCGTCGGCGCAGGATCGCTGCTTGCGCAAAGCATGCTGAAGGATCCGATCGAGCAGTTCTTCAGCTACCAGTACACCGTGACCGGGCGCTGGTCGGATCCGGTCGTCACGCGCGCAGGCACCGCGACGGCCGCCGCGGCGCCCGGCGCGCGCGAAGGGATGACGCGATGACCGCGCGCCGCGGTGAACGCAAGTCGCCGCTCAAGAGCGTTCCGGCCGGGTCTGCGTCGCCATCCAAGTCGCAATCGCCGTTCCGGGTCGCCGCCGTGCAGACCGTCTCGGGGGGCGATGTCGCCACGAATCTCGACGCCGCACGGCCGCTGATCGCGGAAGCCGCCGCGGCCGGCGCGCGGCTGGTCGTGCTGCCGGAATATTTCGGCATCTTCGGCCAGCGTGCCACGGACAAGGTCGCGGTACGCGAGCAGGACGGCAATGGCTTGCAGCAAGCGTTTCTCGCCGACGAGGCGCAGCGCCATGAAATCTGGCTCGTCGGCGGCACGGTGCCGCTCGCGTCCGCCGATCCCGCGCGCGTGCGGAGCGCGTGCCTCGTCTACGGTCCCGATGGCCGGCGGATCGCGCGCTACGACAAGATCCATTTGTTCGCGTTTGCGCGCGGCGACGAGCGCTACGACGAAGGGCGGACGATCGAGCCCGGAACGAAGCCCGTCGCGATCGAGCTGCCCTGCGGGCGCGTGGGTCTTTCGGTGTGCTACGACGTGCGCTTCCCCGAGCTCTATCGCGGCCTCGGCGACCTTGCGCTGATCCTCGTGCCCTCGGCGTTCACGGCGACGACCGGCGTCGCGCACTGGCACCTGCTGCTGCGCGCCCGCGCCGTCGAAAACCAGTGCTATGTGCTCGCCGCGGCGCAGGGGGGCACCCACCCCGGCGGTCGGCGCACCTACGGGCATTCGGTGCTGATCGACCCGTGGGGTCGGATCGTCGCCGAGCGCGAGGAAGGGCCCGGCATCGTCCTTGGCGATGTCGACCCGGCGCGCATCGCCGAGGTGCGCGCGCAATTGCCGGCGCTGACCCATCGGGTGCTGTAGCGCATCCAGCATGACCGACACCGACCTCGCGATACCCGTCACGGACCGCCATTTCGAGGATTACGTCGCCGGGCGCGGTCTGCGTCTATGGCGACATCGTCATGACCGAGGCGGAGATCGTGGAATTCGCGCGCCGTTACGATCCGCAACCCATCCACACCGATCCGGCCGCCGCGGCGCGCGGCCCGTTCGAGCGGTCTGATCGCCAGCGGTTGGCACACGATCGCGTGCGTGATGCGCGTGCTGGTCGAGCGCTACCTGTCGCACGTCGCGGCGATCGTGTCTCCCGGGATCGACGAGCTGCGCTGGAAGGCGCCGGTGCGTCCCGGCGACGTCCTGCGCGTGCGCGTCACGGTCGAGGAGGCGAGCCCGTCGCGGTCGAAGCCGGACCGCGGCCTCGTTCGCAGCTACGTCGAGGCGCTGAACCAGCGCGACGAGGTCGTGCTCAGCATGCGGGCGATGAACCTGATTCGGCGTCGCGACGCGGCGGAGACGGGGCCCCGAGCGCGTAGCGCGCAGGGGATCGGAGCAATCGCGAGTCGACGCATGAGGCCGACCCACTCGACGAAACGATTCGCAGGGGCGGTGCGGAGACCGAGGCGGGCGGGCGCGAACTGACGGTCGTCACGCGCCGCGAAGCAGCACGAGCACGGCGCCACCGCCGCCCGCGTGCCGGGGCGCTTCGCAATAGGCGAGCACGTCGTCCCAGTGCGACAGCCAGCGGCGGACCTTGCCCTTCAGCACCGGTTCCTTGTTCGGCGACGTGAGTCCCTTGCCGTGCACCACGCGCACGCAGCGATAGCCGTGCGCCCGCGCATCGTCGAGGAAATCCGCCAGGGCATCGTGCGCCTCGTCGGTCGTGTGGCCATGCAGGTCGAGGTCGCCCTGCACCGACCATTGCCCGCGCCGCAGCTTTGTCAGCACGTCGACGCCGACGCCGCGCCGGACGAACGTCTGCCCGGCTTCCTGTTCCTGCCCGATTTCCCAGGTCTCCGGGGCCGGTTCGGCGCCGAACTTGGACGCCGCCAGCGCGTCCGCGTCGTCGGCGATGCGCTGCCGGGGAATGGGAGCAGGGCGTGGCGACGCCGGCGCCACGCGCCTTGACGGGGGCAGTTTTCGCACGTCGGCGAAGGCCTGCGCGAGATCGATGTCGCCGTCGCGATGCTTGGCGGCACCGAGCGCGCGATGCGGCGTCGCGCTCGCCGCCTTGGCCGGTCGCGCAGGTGCGGGCGCCTTGGCGCGGGCGTCGTCGACGAGCTTCTTCAAGTCGGAGAGCTTGGCCATGGGACTTGCCCGGCGTGCAGCGCGGTTCAGCCGCCTTCGAGGTACGCCTCGGCGTCGAGCGCCGCCATGCAGCCCGTCCCGGCCGACGTGACCGCCTGCCGGTACACGTGATCCGCGACGTCGCCGGCCGCGAAAACCCCCGGCACGCTGGTCGCCGTCGCGTTGCCGTCGGTGCCGCTCTTGACCTTGACGTAGCCGCCCTTCATGTCGAGCTGGCCTTCGAAGAGCTGCGTGTTCGGCGTGTGGCCGATCGCGATGAAGACACCATGCACCGGAATGTCCTTCGTCGCGCCCGATCTCGCATCCTTGAGCCGCGCGCCGGTCACGCCGGTGGCGTCGCCCAGGATTTCGTCCAGCGTCTGGTGCCACGCGACGTGCACGTTTCCTTTGCCGCCTGTTTTCGCCATCAGGCGGTCGATCAGGATGGCCTCGGCACGGAATCTGTCGCGCCGGTGGACCACCGTGACGCTCTTCGCGATGTTCGACAGGTAGAGCGCCTCCTCGACCGCGGTGTTGCCGCCGCCGACCACGCAGACATCCTGGCCCTTGTAGAAGAAGCCATCGCAGGTCGCGCACGCGGACACGCCTTTGCCGGCAAAGGTCTGCTCGGAGGGGATGCCGAGGTACCGCGCGGAGGCGCCGGTCGCGATGATCAGCGCATCGCACGTGTACTCGCCGGAATCGCCGTGCAGGCGGATCGGCTTCTCGTCGAGCTTCACCCTGTTGATGTGGTCGAACACGAGCTCGGTCTCGAATCGCTCGGCATGCTGCTGGAAGCGCGCCATGAGTTCCGGTCCCTGCACGCCCATGGCATCCGCGGGCCAGTTGTCGACATCGGTGGTCGTCATCAGCTGGCCGCCTTGCGCGAGACCGGTGATCAGCACGGGCTTCAGGTTCGCGCGCGCGGCGTATACTGCCGCCGAGTATCCGGCGGGTCCGGAACCCAGGATCAGCAGGCGGGCGTGCTTCGTGGGCATGCGATTCTCGCTTTGCAAATCGGTCGATTCTACTTGATGTGGGGACGCCGCCCGGCGACCCAACCCATCGCGATTTTGCAATTTGCGGCGCTATCGCCGGACGCCGTTCGGTGTATAATGCATCGCATGAAGTATAATTCTCAACTCCATGTTTTTCAATAGAAAAGAAACCGTGCCTTCGCGTAGATCCGGCACCGCCGCCGCACGCGCGGCGGCGCCCGAGGCCACGCTGTCGCCGCGCTTTGCGCGCCTCGTGCGCGAATCGTGGTGGCTCCTCGTCGTCGCCGCGTTCATCTGGCTCGCGCTCGTCCTGTGGACCTATACGCGCGACGATCCCGCGTGGTCGACCTCCGGCATCGGCGCGCCGATCGCGAACAAAGGCGGCGTCGCGGGCGCGTGGCTGTCGGACCTGCTGTTCTACCTGTTCGGCGTTTCCGCATGGTGGTGGGTCGCGGCGGGCCTGGTGCTCGTGGTCTCCGGCTATCGGCGCATCGGCCATCCGGAGCGGGCGCGCGAGCATCCGCTCGGCCTCGGCATCTTCGGTTTCGGCCTGGTCCTGTTTTCCAGCGCCGCGCTCGAAGCGCTGCGCCTGTATCGGCTGCCGGCGCTGTTGCCGCAACGCTCGGGCGGCGTGTTCGGCGACGTCATCGGCAGCGCGCTGGCCCGCCTTCTCGGCTTCAACGGCGCGACGCTCTTCCTGATCGTGTTGTTCGCGGTGGGCTGGTCGCTGTTCTCCGGGATGTCGTGGCTGAAGCTCATGGAGCGGATCGGGGCCATCCTCGAAGGCAGCTTCGCGTGGACGCGGCGGCGCGCGCAGGAACGCAAGGATCGCGAGCTCGGCGAGCAGGCGGTCGCCGAGCGCGATGCCATCGTGCAGGCGAAATACGACGGCACGGTCCACGAGCCGGTGATCGTCGTGCCCCCCGCGGCGGAAGTCCCGAAGTCCGAGCGCGCGGTCAAGGAGCGGCAGCGCCCGCTGTTCGTCGACATGCCGGACTCGCCGTTGCCGCCGCTTGCGCTGCTCGACGACGCGCCGTCGGCGCAGGAATCGATCAGCGCCGAGACGCTCGAATTCACGTCGCGCCTGATCGAACGCAAGCTCGCCGACTTCGGCGTCGCCGTCCGCGTGCTGGCCGCTTACCCGGGTCCCGTAATCACGCGCTTCGAGATCGAGCCCGCGGTCGGCGTGAAGGGGGCGCAGATCGTCAACCTGATGAAGGACCTCGCCCGCGCGCTGTCGGTGGTCAGCATCCGCGTCGTGGAAACGATCCCGGGCAAATCGTGCATGGGGCTCGAGCTGCCGAACCCGCGGCGGCAGATCGTGAAGCTGGTCGAGATCCTGTCGTCGGCGACCTACAACGACACCACGAGCCCGCTCACGCTCGCGCTCGGCAAGGACATTGCCGGCAAGCCGGTGATCGCGGACCTTGCCCGGATGCCGCACCTGCTGGTCGCCGGCACCACCGGGTCCGGCAAGTCGGTCGCCGTAAACGCGATGATCCTGTCGCTGCTCTACAAGGCGGAGCCGAAGCAGGTGCGCCTCATCTTCGTCGATCCGAAGATGCTGGAGCTGTCGGTGTACGAAGGCATCCCGCATCTGCTGGCGCCCGTCGTGACCGACATGAAGCTCGCGGGCAACGCGCTCAACTGGTGCGTCGGCGAGATGGAGCGCCGCTACAAGCTCATGTCCACGCTCGGCGTGCGCAACCTCTCGGGCTACAACGCCAAGGTCGTCGAAGCGAAGAAGGCGGGCAAGCCGCTGACCAACCCGTTTTCGCTGACGCCGGAGACGCCCGAGCCGATCGAGGAAATGCCCTACATCGTCGTCGTCATCGACGAGCTGGCCGACCTCATGATGGTCACGGGAAAGAAGATCGAGGAGCTGATCGCGCGCATCGCACAGAAGGCGCGGGCGGCGGGCATCCACCTGATCCTCGCGACGCAGCGTCCGAGCGTCGACGTGATCACGGGCCTCATCAAGGCGAACATTCCGTCGCGGATCGCGTTCCAGGTCGCGAGCAAGGTCGATTCGCGGACGATCCTCGACCACATGGGCGCGGAGACGCTGCTCGGTCAGGGCGACATGCTGTTCCAGCCGCCGGGTGTCGGTTATCCGTCGCGCGTGCACGGCGCATTCGTCTCGGACGCCGAAGTGCACAAGGTCGTCGAACACCTCAAGTCCCAGGGCGGGCCGCAGTATCTCGAGGGCATCCTCGAAGGCACGGCGGGGAACGGCGGCGGCAATGGCGACGACGGCGTCAGCGTCGAAGGCGGCGATGCGGAGTCGGATCCGATGTACGACCAGGCGGTCGCCATCGTGCTGCAAACGCGGCGGCCATCGATATCCCTCGTGCAGCGGCACCTGCGCATCGGCTACAACCGCGCGGCGCGGCTGATCGAGCAGATGGAGCGCGCGGGCCTCGTGTCGCCGATGCAGACCAACGGCAATCGCGAAGTGCTCGTGCCGCCGGGCAAGGGAGAGGCGCGTTGACCCGTGCCAAGGCGGGCAGGGCGCTTGCGCTTGCCGGATTGGCGGCGGCGGCGAATCTGGCCCTCGCGGGGCCGATCCTGGTTTACCGGGAAGGCGCGGCGTTCTGCCCGAAGGATCGTCCGGCCACCGCGCCGCGAATCACCGCGGCCGATGCGGCCGAGAGAGCAAAGGCGCTGATGCCGAAGGAATTCTGCGGGCCCGACGATTGGGTGGACGGCTGCGATTTCGACCCCGAGTTCGCGCTCGATTCGTGGCGCGTCTATGTCCGGCAATGGAAACGGGTCGACGGTCGCAAGCAGTACGAGCCGCGCGAGCATTCGTTCGTCGTCCTCGACCCCGTCGGCAATTGCCTCGCCAACATTCCCGGAACATGAGACCGTTGATCGCTTTCGTCGCGGCACTCGCGCTTTTCGGCAACCGTGCCGGCGCACGCCGCCGGTCTCGCGCAGCTCAAGGCCTTTGTCGACGGCGCGAAGAGCGGCCGGACCGCATTCCGCCAGTCGGTCCTCGCGAAGGGCGCGCGGGAGCCGCAGGTGAGCACGGGCACGTTCACCTTTGCGCGCCCGGGCCGTTTCCGCTGGTCGTACGAAAAGCCGTTCGAGCAGCTGATCGTGGGCGACGGGACAAAGCTCTGGATCTACGACCGCGATCTCAATCAGGTGATCACGCACCGGCAGGAGGCGGCGCTGGGCCAGAGCCCGGCCGCGCTGCTTTCGGGCGACAACGCGCTCGACCGCAATTTCGAGGTCGTCGACGCCGGCAAGGCCGACGGGCTCGAATTCGTCGATGCCACGCCCCGCGCACCCGAGTCGGGCGTCGAGCGCGTGCGCATCGGCTTTCGCGACAACCTGCCGCGCGTGATGGAGCTGCGCGACACCTTCGGCAACGTGACGACCCTCACGTTCGAATCGTTCGAGCGCAATGTCAAGCTCGATCCGGCGCAATTCGCATTCGTCCCACCGAAGGGCGCGGACGTCGTGGGCAACTAGCGGCGTGAGCGGCGGAGAGGGGCCCCGAGCGCGGGTAGCGCGCAGGGGATCGGAGCAATCGCGAATCGCCGCATGAGGCCGACGCAACGGACGCAACGATTTACCGCTGAGGTGCGGAGGCCGACGGGCGGGATCATGGCAGCGGAATTCCCTTGTCCGCAATCACGCGTCGCGCGCGGTCCGGATAGTCGGTGATGAGGCCGTCGACGTTCATGTCGATGAGGTGCGCCATGTCCCACGGCTCGTTGACGGTCCAGGGCAGCACCGTGAGGCCCAGCGCGTGGGACTCGGCGACGTTGGCGGCGGTCACGTTGCGCCAGAAGGGCGACCACGTCGCGCATCCCGCGGCCTTGACCGTGCGGGGCAGAGAGCCGTCGTGGTCGCGGGTGCGGAGGCCGGCAAGCCACGGCGATGGCGCTTCCGCGTCTCGCTGGACGGTGTCGTTGCCCGCGGTCTCGATGGTGAGGCAGACCGTTTCGATCTCCGGCGCCAGCTTTTTCGCGGCGACGAGCGTGCGCCAATCGAACGACTGTATCGTCGTCTCGCTCGCGAGTCCGGCTTTGCGGATCGCATCCACGGTCAGTCGGGCGAACGTCTCGGGATCGACGGTGTCGCCCGAATTGTCGGGCGTGACCTTGGTCTCGAGGTTGAAGCGCACGGGGCGGCTGTGCGCCTTGGCGAGCGCGAACACTTCGGCCAGCGTCGGAAAATGCTCGCCGTCCTCGTGACGCTGCTCGGGAAACTGGCGGGCATACGCGCTTTCCGGGTTGAGGCGCCCGATGTCGTAGCGCTTGAGCTCGTCCTGGGTCAACGTGTGGATCGGCGGCCCCTTGCCCACGAGCCACTTTCCGTCGGGTGTGCGCACGAGATCGGGATTGAGGTAGGGATCGTGCGATATGACGAGCACGCCATCCTTGGTGATGGCGAGATCCATCTCGAGCGTCGTGACGCCGATTGCCAGCGCGAAATCATAGGCAGCCAGCGTGTTCTCCGGGCGCAGCCCGCGGCCACCGCGATGCGCCTCGAGGTCGAAGGCGCGGGCCGGGACCGCACTTGCCGAGAGAAGCAGCGCGATGGCCCACGCGATGTGCGGCGTCATCGCGACAGCCAGTCCCGCACTCGTGGATGGTCGAGCGCCGTCCGATCGACGACGAATTCGGGAACCCGCCGGTCGAGCAGGTCGACGATGCTCGCGAGGCCCGTCGAGGCCATGTTGTGGAAGCATTCGTCGGTCCAGCAAAGCGAATGCGGCGCGAGGATCACGTTGTCCATCGCGAGCAGCGGATTGTCGGGCGCGACGGGCTCCTGCTCGAACACGTCCAGGCCAGCGCCCGCGATGCGGCCGGTGCGTAGCGTTTCGATCAACGCCGCCTCGTCGACGACCGGCCCGCGCGCGACGTTGATGAAATGGGCGGTTCGCTTCATCAATCCGAACTCGCGAGCGCCCATGAGATGCCGGGTGGCGTCGTCGAGGAGGCAGCAAGTCACCACGAAGTCGGATCCCGCGAGCAGCGTGTCGAGGCCGACTTTGCGCGCGCCGAGGTAATCCAGTTCGATCGAATTGACATACGGATCCGCGGCGAGGCGTTTCATGCCGAATGCGCCCGCCATCCGCAGCAGCTCCTTGCCGATGCGCCCGGCGCCGACGACGCCCAGCGTCCTCCCGGTGAGTCCGGTCCCCATGTGATCCATGCGCTCGTGCCACCGGCCGGTGCGCGTGAGCCGGTCCTTCAGCATCAGCTTGCCGGCCAGAGCGAGGATGAACGTGAGCGCGATCGTCGCGACCGGACGCGGCATCGAGCTCGGCGTATGGGTGACGACGACGCCGGCGCGCGTCATCGCCGCGACGTCGACGGAGTCGTAGCCGACGCCATGGCGCGCGACGACCCGGAGCCGGCAGTCCGCCCGCGCCACGGCTGCCGCGGGAACGCGCGGCGTGTTCACGTACAGCGCGTCGTACTGCGCGGCATGGTCGGCCGTGATCACCGGCACCACCGCCGGCAGGTAGTCCCAGTCGAGGTCCGGAGCGTCGTCGAGAAGGGCGAGCGCGGCGGGACCGAACGCCGGCTCACCGCGCGAATCCAGGATGTCGCGGGTCAGTCCGACCCGGAATCTCTTCGCCATGGTGAATCAGGCTTTCGGCTTGACCGCCTGGCGCAAAACGTGGAGCCCGTGCGCGAGCGCGCCCTGCAACATGAGCTGGTCGATGCCGTAGGCCATCAGCCGGAATCCCTTCGGGCCATAGTCGCGCGCCCAGTCGTCGTCCATGGCGAGAAGCGCGGCCGCCTTGCCGTGCGCCTCGCAGGCGGCGACGATGCGATCGAT
Source organism: uncultured beta proteobacterium (assembly GCA_963816925.1). Lineage (GTDB taxonomy): Bacteria > Pseudomonadota > Gammaproteobacteria > Burkholderiales > Casimicrobiaceae > CAIWHR01. Next base: position 65,298 of record CAWFMY010000045.1, read on the forward strand.
GGCCGCGAGAAACGTGGGATGCTTGAATTGCCCGGGAATGCCAAGGAAGTTGCTGAGGTCCATCTGGCCCAGCCACAGCGCATCCACGCCGGGCACGGCGGCAATGGCTTCGACGTTGGCCAGACCCTCGGCCGTCTCGATCTGCGGGATCACCATCGTGCGGTCGTGCAGCGCGGCCATCTTGGCCACGACGTCGCCGCCCTGAAAATCGTCGTGCGCAAAGCCGAACGCCGCGCCGCGGCGCCCGACCGGGGGATAGCGCGTGCAGGATACGATGTGCCGCGCCTCGTCGGCCGTGCCGACCATCGGCACCATCACGCCGAACGCGCCCACGTCGAGCGCCCGGGCGATGAAGTCGTACTCGCCGCGCGGCACGCGGACCATCGGCACGATACCGAGGCCGCGACACAGCGCGAACTGGTTTTTCAGCGTCTCGAACCCGAGTCCCGTGTGCTCCATGTCGAAGAGCACATAGTCGGCGCCGGCGTTCTTGCAGATCTGCGGCAGCCCCGGCGAGAAGCATTCGAAGATCATCGCGCCGAAAGCGGTGCCGCCGGCGGCGAGCGTGCGTTTGACCGGATTGTCGCGGATCATGTCGGACTCGGTGGATGCATCGTCGAGGGAAGCGCGTATGCGTGATCGTCCCGGAAATGCCGGATAATCGAATGCCTCCGCGAATCATGACCGATCTCTTCACTCCCGCCAACCCTGCCGCGCCGCTCGCCGAGCGGCTGCGCCCGAAGACGATTGCCGAGGTGATCGGACAGCGGCATCTCCTCGCGCCCGGCAAGCCGCTCGCCGTCGCCTTCGCGGCGGGAAAGCCGCATTCGATGATCCTCTGGGGACCGCCGGGCGTCGGCAAGACCACCATCGCGCGCCTGATGGCGGACGCCTTCAACGCGGAGTTCATCGCGCTGTCCGCGGTGCTGTCGGGCGTCAAGGACATTCGCGACGCGGTTGCGCGCGCGGAGGCGATCCTCGCGCAATCGGGACGGCATACGATCCTGTTCGTCGACGAGGTGCACCGGTTCAACAAGGGCCAGCAGGACGCGTTTCTCCCGTTTGTCGAGCAGGGGCTCGTGACCTTCATCGGCGCGACGACGGAAAACCCGTCGTTCGAGGTCAACGGCGCGCTCCTGTCGCGCGCCGCGGTGTACGTGCTGGAGCCGCTGTCGGCGGAGGAACTGGGGCAGCTGCTCGACCGGGCGCTTGCCGTGGCCGCGCCGGGTCTTGCTCTCGAGTCCGCCGCCCGCGAGGCGCTGGTCGCCTACGCCGATGGCGATGGCCGCCGCGTCATCAATCTCGTCGAGTACCTGGCGACCGCCGCGGGCGAGGGCCGCAAGACGCCCGTCGACGTCGCGTTCGTCGAAGCGACCATCGCGCGGAGCCTCCGCCGCTTCGACAAGGGCGGCGAGGCGTTCTACGACCAGATTTCGGCGCTGCACAAGTCGGTGCGCGGCTCGAACCCCGACGCGGCGCTCTACTGGATGTGCCGGATGCTCGACGGCGGCGCCGATCCGCTCTACGTCGGCCGCCGGATGATCCGGATGGCGAGCGAGGACATCGGCCTCGCCGACCCGCGCGCCCTGTCGCTCACGCTGTCCGCGGTCGAAACCTACGAGCGGCTGGGCTCGCCCGAGGGCGAACTGGCGCTCGCCGAGGCCATCGTCTACCTCGCCGTCGCGCCCAAGTCGAACGCGGTTTACGCGGCGTATGGCGCCGCGCGTGCGTTCATCAAGGAGGACGGCTCGCGGCCGGTGCCGCTGCGCCTGCGCAACGCGCCGACGAAGCTGATGAAAGAGCTCGACTATGGCAAAGGATATCGCTACGCGCACGACGAGGACGATGCCTACGCGGCAGGCGAGCGCTACTTTCCCGACAACATGCAGGACGTGTCGTGGTACGAGCCCACGGATCGTGGACTGGAGGCGAAGATCCGCGACAAGCTCGAAACGCTGCGCGCGAAGGATCGCAAGACGCGAGATGGAAGTTCGTAGCGAGCGCATTTGCTAAAATCCGGCGATGCTCGACATCAATCTGCTCCGCAACGACCTTCCTGCCGTGGCGGCAAGCCTCGCGCATCGGGGCGTCATGCTCGATTCCGCACGCTTCGAGGCGCTGGAGCGGGAGCGCAAGGACATCCAGACGCGCACGCAGGACCTGCAGGCGAAGCGCAACGCGCTGTCGAAGCAGATCGGCGTGGCGAAGGGAAAGGGTGAGGACGCTTCGGCGCTCCTCGCCGAAGTCGCGGGCATCGGCGACGAAACGAAGCGCCTCGAAGGCGCGCTCGACCGCGTGCAGCTTGCGTTGCGGGGTTTCCTGCTCGAATTGCCGAACCTCACGCATGCGTCGACGCCCGTCGGCAAATCGGAAGCCGACAACGTCGAGGTGCGGCGCTGGGGCACGCCGCGCACGTTCGACTTCGCGGCCCGCGACCACACCGACATCGGCGAAAACCTGCGGCTGCTCGACTTCGCCACGGCCGCCAGGCTCTCGGGTTCCCGGTTTTCGTTCCTTCGGGGTGGGTTGGCGAGGCTGCACCGCGCGCTTGCCCAGTTCATGCTCGACACGCATACGCGGGAGCACGGCTATACCGAGTGCTATACGCCGTACATCGTGAACGCGGAGACGCTGACCGGGACGTCGCAGCTGCCGAAATTCGAAACCGAGATGTTCTCGGTCAAAAAAGGCGGCGCCGAGGGCGAGGGCGAGTTGCTCTACCTGATCTCGACGTCGGAAGTCACGCTGACCGCATCGATTGCCGGCGAAATCCTGCCGCCGGAGGCGCTGCCGATCAAGTTGACGGCGCACACGCCATGCTTCCGGTCCGAGGCCGGAAGCTATGGAAAGGACACGCGCGGGATGATCCGCCAGCACCAGTTCGACAAGGTCGAGATGGTGCAGATCGTGCGGCCCGAGACGTCCTACGACGCGCTCGAGGCAATGACGCAGCACGCGGAGACGATCCTGCAGCGGCTGGAGCTGCCGTATCGCGTGGTGGCGCTGTGCACCGGCGACATCGGGTTCCAGAGCACGAAGACCTACGACCTCGAGGTGTGGCTGCCCGGGCAGGGCACGTTTCGCGAGATTTCCTCGGTCTCGAACTGCGAGGCGTTCCAGGCGCGGCGGATGCAGGCCCGCTACCGGAACGCGCAGGGAAAGCCCGAACTCGTTCACACGCTGAACGGGTCCGGGCTCGCCGTCGGGAGGTCGCTCGTCGCGGTGATGGAAAACTATCAGCGCGCCGATGGCGGCATCGACGTTCCCACGGTATTGCAACCGTACATGGGCGGCACGACGGTCATCGCCGCGAACCCGTAACCGGCCCGGCGCGCGCTCGCGCCTCGGCCTCCGCATCGCAGAATGTCGCTGCGCCTGGGTCGGCCAGCGCGATGGTCGGCCTGCGCGAGGATCCGGGCGGCTCGCGCTCGTGTCGCAATCCGCGCCTTTGCGCAGACTCCTGCCGCTCTGCCTTCGGCCGAGGCCCCGGCGCGCCGCTCGCGCCTCGGCCTCACGCGTTGACGTGCGCCGTTTGCGGCAGCGTCGACCGCGTAGGCGCGTACTTACCTTCCGCGGGGCCCCGGCGCGCCGCTCGCGCCGCGGCCTCCGCACCGCAGAATTGAAGCGCTGCGCCTGTTGGGTCGGCCTCATGCGTCGACTCGCGTTTGCGCGCTCCCCCTTGCCTTCGCGCCGGAGGCCGCGGCGCGCCGCTCGCGCCTCGGCCTCCCGCACCGCAGAATTGAAGCGCTGCGCCTCTTGGGTCGGCCTCAGCGTCGACTCGCGTTTGCGCGCTCCCCCTTGCCTTCGGCCCGGGGCCTCGGCGCGCCGCTCGCGCCGCTAGTCGAGGCACTTCTCGACTGTCCAGCCGTAGAGCCATTCGAGCGCGTCGTAGAAGCGCTCGGGCGGCCGACCGGCCCACATCGAGTTGCGGACCAGCCGCTCGACGCCCTTGGCGTGATAGATCCGCCCCATTTCGCGTGCGGAAATGATGAGGCGCGCGCCGCGCACGACGCGTTTGGATTCGTAGAGGCGGAACGCCGGCGCGAGTTCGCCGTCGCACGCGCGCAGCGACTCGCGCAGCGTCACGGCGTCCTCGAGCGCGATGCACGCGCCCTGGGCCATGTACTGCAGCATCGGATGCGCGGCGTCGCCCAGCAGCGTCGCCCGGCCTTCGCCCCAGCGCTCGACCGGATCGCGGTCGGCGGTCGACCAGCGCTTCCACGATGTCGGCTTGTCGAGCAGCTGGCGCGGCCGGTCGCAGATCTCGGTGAAGTACGACATGACCTCGTCGCGCGAGCCTTCGCGCACGCCCCATTCCTCCTGCTGCCGGCTGTGAAACGTGACCACGATGTTGTACTGCTCGCCGCCGCGCAACGGGTAGTGGACGAGATGACAATTCGGCCCGACCCAGATCGCCGCGGCGTTCCAGCGCAGGTCGGCCGGCATGTCCGCGTGCGGGACGAGCGCGCGATAGACGACGTGTCCCGACACGCGGTGCCCGTCGCCGATGAGATGCTGCCGGACGACCGAATGCACGCCGTCGCAGCCCACGACGGCCGCGCCCTCGTGGATGCCGCCGGCTGCATCGACGAGGCGCACGCCGGCATCGTCGACGTCCAATCGGACGATGCGCGAGGACGTGTGGATGCGGATTCCGCGGCGAGCTGGACTTCTTCGTAGATCGACTGGTGGATGTCGGCGCGGTGGATCACCGCGTAGGGATTGTCGAAGCGGCGACGGAAGGCGTCGCCGACCGGAATGCGCGCGACCTCGCCGCCGTCGATCGCGTCCATCATGACGAGCTCGTCGGTGAAGACGGCGCGGCGCCGGGCGCGCTCGCCGACGCCGAGCGCATCCATGGCCGCGAAGCCGTTGGGGCCGAGCTGCAGTCCGGCGCCGATCTCGCCGATCTCCGCCGATTGCTCGAATACCTCGACCGCGAACCCTTGCTGGCTCAGCGCGAGCGCAGCGGCCATGCCGCCGATGCCGCCGCCGACGACGAGCACCGGCGGCGATCGGACGGGGATGCCGCTCATCGTCGGCTTCGCGTCAACGCAGCTCGTAGACGCCGAGCTTGCGCTGCAGCGGCGATTCGTCGGCCATGACGAGATAGGCCGGGGCGCGAGCCGACCGGTTCGCCAGTGCGCACCGTCGCGAGTCCCGGCGCGCAGAACGTGTCGGCATGCTCGAACGCGATCGCCGTGTCGTTCACCTGCGCGTCGCCCGCTGCCCTCGACCGCATGGAACACGCGCGCCGCCGAGCACGCGGGGCAGCGCGATCTCCTCGCCGGGACGCAGCAGCAGCGCCGCGAACGCGATCGTGTTGAGGCAGTCGCCGCCGGTTTCCGGATTCACGTAGGCGAGCTGCACCGGCGTGCCCGGGCGCACAACGGCCGGCATACGCCTGCAGCGCGTCGCGCGTGCGCCGCCATTCGTAGCGCAGCAGCGGATACGCGCCCTGCGCGCGCCGGCCGTGCACGAGCGGCGTCAGTCCGCCCGCGCCGTAGGCGAATTTCGGCGGATGCGCCGTCTGCGCGGCGCCCCTCGATCGACGTACGACACGTCGAGATAGACCATCAGCGGCAGGTCGAGCACGTCGAGCCACATCACCGGGACCTTGCCTTCGTGCCGATGCTCGTGCCACTGGCCGGTGGGCGTGAGGATCAGGTCGCCCGGCTCCATCGCGCAGGACTCGCCGTCGACCAGCGTCACCGCGCCTTCGCCCTCGACGACGATGCGCGCGGCGTTCGGCGTGTGCCGATGACTGGGCGCGGTCTCGCCCGGGAGCACCAGCTGCATGCCGAGGTAGATCGTCGCCGACGCCTGCAGGTTGTCGAGCCCGCGACCGGGGTTGGCGAGCACCAGCACGCGCCGCTCCGCCTTTTCCATCGGCGTGAGCTCGCCCGCGCGCAGCAGCAGCGGCCGGATCGCGGTCCAGCGCCAGTGCGCGGGCAGCGTGCTCGTGCGCGGCGCCTGCGGCGGCAGGAGCGCGCGCAGGCTGGGCCAGAGCGGCACGAGGTTGGCGCCGGTGAGCGCCGCGACGTAATCGCGCGGGCAGCTCGTCGAGGGTGCCCAGGGCTTTCATGCGAGTCTCCTGCGAGTTGCCTTGCGGCTCGGGATGCCGCGAATGTACTATTTCGTCTCCATTCACTCAATATGAGTGCGTACGCGCGACGCGCTCACGCGTGCCGTCCGGCGCGTCAAATCCGTCTACGAGGAGCCTGTCATGATGCGAATGAACCGATTCTTCGTTGCGGCACTGACCGGGCTCGCGGGTCTTGCGGTCGGCAGCCCGGCGATCGCCCAGGAGGTCGTCAAGATCGGCGTCATCGCCGAGTTCTCCGGTCCGTTCGCCGACTACGGCGCGCAGATCCTCGCCGGCATGAAGACCTATCTCAAGTTGAACGGCGACGTCTTCGGCGGGAAGAAGATCGAGCTCATCGTCAAGGACACGACCGGGGCCGCGCCCGACATCGCCAAACGCGCTCGCGCAGGAGCTCGTCACGCGCGACAACGTCGACATCCTGGCCGGCTTCGGGCTGACGCCGAACGCGCTCGCGGTGGCGCCGGTCTCCGCCGAGGCGAAGAAGCCGATGGTGATCATGAACGCGGCCACGTCGGTGATCACGACGCGCTCGCCCTACATCGTGCGCGTCTCGCACACGCTGCCGCAGGACACGCAGCCGATCGCGCAATGGGCGGCGAAGAACGGCATCAAGCGCGTGTTCACGCTCGTCTCCGACTATCGGGCCCGGCATCGACGCCGAAGGTGACGTTCATCAAGGCCTTCAAGGCGGCGGGCGGCGAGATCGTCGACAGCGTGCGCTCGCCGCTGACCGAATACCGATTTCGCGCCGTTCCTGCAGCGGATCAAGGACAGCAAGCCCGAAGCGGTGTTCGTCTTCCTGCCGCCCGGCAGCCAGACGATCGCGTTCATCAAGGGCTACGAGGAGCGCGGTCTCAAGCAGGCCGGCATCCGGATCATCGCGACGGGCGACCTGACCGACGACGGCATGCTGCAGGCGATGGGCGAGCCCGACGCATCGGCCTCATCACCAGCTTCCACTACTCCGCCGCGCACGATTCGCCGGAGAACAAGGCGTTCCTCAAGGCCTACGTCGAAACGAACGGCACCAAGCTGCGGCCCAACTTCATGGCCTGCGCCGGCTACGACGGCATGGCGGCGATCGCCGAGGCGCTGAAGAAGACGGGCGGCTCCGTCGACCCGGACAAGTTCCTGGCCGCGCTGAAGGGGATGAAACTCATGAGCCCGCGCGGCCCGATCATGATCGATCCGGAGACGCGCGACATCGTGCAGACCGTGTACATCCGGCGCGTCGAAAAAGTCGACGGCCTGCTCTACAACATCGAGTTCGACAAGTACCCGGACGTCAAGGATCCGGGCAAGCAGCCCTAGCGGCTTCCCTCCGCATGGGTCAGGAGCGGGCGATGCCGGCGGCGCTGGTCGAGCGGGAGCTTATCCGCGAGGTCGTCCAGAACTGGGCGGTGTGGCGCGACGCGGGCGACTGGGAGCGCTTCCGCGGCGTCTGGCATTCCGACGGCCGGATGATGGCGACCTGGTTCCAGGGTTCGGCGGAGCGCTTCATCGAGGTGAGCCGCGAAGGCTGGGACAAGGGGGTGAGCATCCTCCATTTCCTCGGCGGCATCGCGATCGACGTCGCGGGCGACGCGCGCGATCGCGCAAACCAAGATGACGATTTCGCAGCGGGCGCTGGTCGACGACGTCGCCTGCGATGTCGTCTGCACCGGACGCTTCTACGATTTCTTCGAGCGGCGCGACGACGCGTGGCGCATCGTGCTGCGCCAGCCGATCTACGAAAAGGACCGGCTCGATCCGGTCGATCCCGCCGCGACATTGAAGCTCGACGCCGCGGTGCTGCTCCAGTTCCCGGAAGGCTATCGTCACCTCGCCTACATCGCAGACGAAGATCGGCTTCACGGTCAAGCGCGACATGCCGACGTTGAAAGGCCCGGAGGTCGAGCGCCTCTACGCGACCGGCGCGGCGTGGCTCGCCGGCAAGCCGCTCGTCTGGTGAAAAGGCAGCGTCAGATCCTGAACGTCCCGCGCAGCTCCGGCGGAAAGAGTTCGTCGGCCGTCAGCGCGCGGCGGCAGACACCTTGCTCGAACGCGTAGTTCAGGAACGCGTCCAGCGTGGTCCGGTTGGCGTCGATGCCGTACGGCCACGGATCGTCGCCGAAGAGCTCGCGTGCGCCGCGCAGCGCGTCGGCCGTCCACGGCAGCGGATAGTGGGATGCGGTCATGCTCGCGGCGCGTTCGAGGCTGCGTGACTTCGCCTTGGCGAACGCCTGGAACAGGTTCATCGGAAGCCAGCGGTCGCGCTCGTACACCTCGCGGCGCATCGCCACCACGTGCATGATCGGAAAGATGCCGGTCTTGCGCGCGTAGGCGAGCTCGACATCGCGGACATCGGCGAACAGGCGCCGCACGCGCGGGTCGGCGCGCTCGAACGGCGCCGGCGGCCGCGCGGAAAGCACGGCGTCGAGATCGCCCGCGAGCAGCATGTCCGACAGCGAACGGTCGGCGACGACGGTGAGCCGGACAGCCGGCGGGCAATTCGAGCTCGACCTTTTCGCGCCGGCCCGCCTCGTTCACGCCGGCCTGGTGCCAGTGGATCGACGCGAGATCGACGCCGTATTCGTGGGCGAGCAGCCCGCGCGACCAGACCGCCGCCGTCTGCGCCCATTCCGGGACGCCGACGCGCTTGCCCGCGAGGTCCTCGGGCTGCGCGATGCCGCCGTCGCTGCGAACGTAGATCGATGAATGTCGGAACATGCGGGACGTGAAGATCGGCAGCGGAACGAAGCGACGGTCGTCGGCGCGGCGAGCGCGGCGATCTTCGCGAACGACGCCTCGGAAACATCGAATTCCTCGTGCATCAGGAAGCGATGGAACATCTCCTCGACCGGCAACCGCAGGACCGTGAGATCGACGCCGGCGATCGGGACCGTGCCATCGAGCACGTCGCGGACGTGGTCGTAGTCGCCGAGGGCGAGACAGAGGGGGAGCCGGGCCATGGATGCCGTGAATGCGGGAACGAATCAATCGACCCGGATGCCGATCGCCTTCACGATCTTCCCGTACTTGTCGTAGTCGCGGCGGATGAGTTCGGCGAACTCGTCGGGTGTCGTCGCGAACGGCTCGATCCCGCCCGCGGCGCTCAGCTTCTCGCCGGACGTCCGGTGCGGCGAGCGCCGTTGCGACGGCGGCGCGCAGCCGCGCGAGCACCGGTTCCGGCGTGCCCGCGGGGGCGAACAGCGCAAGCCAGATCGTGACCTCGTAGCCGGGATAGAACTCCCCGATCGTGGGCAGATCGGGATATTCCGGCGAGCGCCGCGAGCCCGTCACCGCGAGCGCCCGCAGCTTGCCGGCCTTGATCTGCGCCGCGTTCGAGGTGCCCGCGAACATCGCCGAGGTGTCGCCCGCCACGGTCGCGAGCGTCGCCGGCGCGCCGCCCTTGAACGGCACGTGCAGCAGGTCGATTCCCGCCCGCTGCTTCAACAGCTCCATCGACAGATGATGCTGGCTGCCGTTGCCGCCCGACGCGTACGCCAGCGGCGGCGTGGTGCGGCGCGCATAGTCGATGAACTCCTGGAAATTGCGCACGGGGAGTGACGGATTGACGGCGAGCACGAATTGGTTCGCCACCAGCGTCGCCACCGGCGCCAGGTCCTTCAGCGTATCGAACGGCATCTTCGCGTACAGGTGCGGATTGATCGCGATCAGGCTGTCCTGGCCGAGCAGCAGCGTGTAGCCGTCGGGCGGCGCCTTCGCGACCATGTCTCCCGCGATGTTGCCGTTGGAGCCCGCGTGGTTTTCGACGACCACGGGCGTCCCCAGCAGCTCGGAGAGTTTCTGGCCCACGACGCGCGCGGCGATGTCGGGCGCGCCGCCCGCGGGGATGGGAACGATCAGCTTGATCGGGCGGGACGGATATTGGGCGCACGCCGCGCCCGCGCCGAACGCGAGTGCCAGCATCACGAGCATGCGCCACAGGTTTGTCTTCAACGTCTCGCGCTCCTCACCGCTTTCCTCGGGGTCGATCTTTTCGCATATCATGCCAAATTGCAACGTCGATCCCCTCCGCATCCATGCCGCCCGCCGCCGCGCCCGCGCTCATCGACAAGATCGTCCTTGCCAATCGCATCCTGTATCGGCAAGGCGTGGTCGACGGTTTCGGGCACGTCAGCGCGCGGCACGATCGCTCGCCTGGCCATTTCCTGCTGTCGCGCAACATGGCGCCGGGCCTCGTCCGGCGCGACGACATCGTCACGTTCGACCTCGAGGGCACCGCGCTCGACGCGGGCGGGCGGCGCGTGTACCTCGAGCGCTTCATCCACGCCGAGATCTATCGCGCGCGACCGGACGTGCAGGCGGTGGTGCACAGTCATTCGCCCAGCGTGATTCCCTTCGGCGTGACGCAGCAGCCGCTGCGGCCGGTCTTCCACATGTGCGGATTTCTCGGCGACGGCACTTCACTGTTCGAAATTCGCGACGTGGCCGGCGACACGGACATGCTGATCAGCGACGGCCGGCTCGGCGCCGCGCTGGCGGCAACGCTCGGCGCGGGAACGACGGTGCTGATGCGCGGACATGGCTCGACGGTCGTCGGCGCGTCGATCGAGCAGGCGGTCTACCGGGCGATTTACGCCGAAGTCAACGCCCGGCTGCAGATCCAGGCGCGGCAGCTCGGCGACGTCACCTATCTCAGCGCGGGCGAAGCCGCCAAAGCCGCGGCCGTCAACGACACGCAACTGCCGCGCGTGTGGGACCTGTGGACGCGCGAAGTCGGGAATATCGATTAGGGACCTGCGCGCGTAGTACCTGAACAACTCGTCCTGCTGCGCCTTGGTCAGCGGCGCGGGCAGGAACTTCATGCTCACCGCGTCGGCCATTGCCTCGTCGAGGCCGGAAAGCCGGTCCAGCCGGAGATTTTCCTTCGGATAGAACTGGTCGCGCACGTTCTTGGCGAGGGTCTCCGGGATGTTCACCCATTCGGCGTAGGCCTTCAGCGCCGCCGGATCCGAATACATCCAGTCGAGCGTCTCGCGGTACGCCTTGAGAAAGCGCTCGACCACATCGCGCCGCTGCTGGACCGTCGCGGCGTTGGCGATCATCAGCCGCACCGTCTGGTTGCGAAATGCCGGCACGTCGGACAGACGCGCGACAATCCGGATGCGCCCCTGCTGCAAGGCCTCGATGCCGAACGGCGGGGACGACCATCCGATGTCGACCTGGCCCGTCATCGTTTGCGTGAACGTCGAGGCCGGGCTGCCGGTTGCGACCGGCTTCATCGGCACGCCGAATTCGCGGATGAAGGCGAGCACGGCGAGGTTGGTCGACGAGCCGTTGGTGGAATAGGCGATCGTCCTGCCCGCCGCGTCCTTGATGCCCTTGATCGGCGACGCGTCGGGCACGTACCAGAAGAGGTCGTCGGCGCCGGTCGTCGAATTCGCGATGGCGCGCACCGGCGCTCCCTTGGCGAAGGCGCCGAGCACGCCGGCCGTGCCCACGCCGATGCCGATATCCACGCTGCCGGAAATCACCGCCTGCAGCGTTTCTCCGGCGCCCTGCGTGTACAGGATCTCCAGGTTCAGGCCGTGCTTCCTGAAGATGCCGGCCTTCTGGCCAAGCTCGGGCGCCGCGTTCTCCCAGTTGCCGCGCTGCCCGATCGCGAGTTTCAGGGTGTCCTCGGCGAGCGCGCCGGTGCCGAACGCCAGGCCCGCGAGGGCAAGAAACACGCGCAACGTCGACGAGATCTTCACGGGTCCTCCAGTTCAGCGCATGTTGCCGGTATGCCCGAGCGAATAGCGGCCCGGTTGCGGCCACACCGCGAGCCCGTGCGGCTCCTTGCCGACGGGGATCTTCTTCACGTCGCCGCTGCCGGTGTCGATCGCATAGACGACGTTGTCGTAGCGTCCCGACAGCCACAGGGTCTTGCCATCCGCGCTCACGTTGCCCATGTCAGGGCTGCCGCCGCCGGGGATCGGCCACGTGACCTCGACTTTCCTGGTCGCGAAATCGATCACCGAGACGCCGCCCTTGCCGCGGGGCAGTCCGTGAATCTTGTTCGACCCGCGGTTCGCGACGTAGAGCTTCTTCCCATCGCGGCTGGGGTAGAGCCCGTGGGCGCCAACGCCCGTCGGAATGAAGCCCGTCTGCCGGAACGATTCGCCGTCGACGACGTGCACGCCGTCGGACATCATGTCCGCGACGAAGAACGTCTTGCCATCCGGCGACACGCGGATGTCCTGCGGCATGCCTTTCCACGTCGTGCAAATGACCTCGTCGCGGCCATCGATGCCTTTCACGACCTGGGTGGGCAGGCCCGGCTTGATGAGCTGGATGTAGCCGACGACCTTGCGATTGACGAGGTCGATCTTGGCCACGGTGCCCGTGAACTCGCAGGTGAAGATCGCAAAGCGCCCGTCGATCGAAAAGTCGGCGTGGTTGATGCCGCCGCATCGGGGCACGTCGAGCGAGAATTGCATCGCCATCGTCTTCGGGTCGCGGAAGTCGAGCCGCTTGAACGCCTCGGCGACGACGATGGCCGACTTGCCGTCCGGCGAGAAATACATGTTGTAGGGGTCGTCCACGGGAATGGGCTTGCCCGCCTTGCCCGTGCGCGGATCGATCGGCGTGAGGCTGCCGACTTTGGTGTTCTCGGCATTGTTCGCCACCCACAACGTCCGCAGGTCCCACGACGGCACGACGTGCTGCGGGTTGAGGCCGACGCGGAACTTGTCGACGACGGTGAGCGTGTCCTGGTCGATGACGTAGACGTCGTTCGATTGCAGGTTGGGCACGTAGACGCGCCGCGGATCGTCCGCGACGGCCGGGCTCATCTTGCCGGCCGCGATCTCGCTGTACAGATTGGCCGGATCGGCGACCGGCGGCATGCCGGGAACGGTCGCAACGGCGGGTGGAGGCGCGACGAGCGCGGTCCCCGGGCCTTCGGCGGCAACCGCCGCGGCGAGGGCAAGACCGATCAGCGAAAGGGCGAGCGTGCGTTGCAGATGCGGCGGATTCACGGGCATTCCAGAAAGGACGAATCGAAAGAGGAAGCGGCAGGTGCGGCGCGGATGATATCAGCGACCCGAAGTGGCTTTGCGGATGGCGTCTGCGGTTCGGGCAACGATCATGTCGATGCCGATCTTGCCGAGCTCGGCATTCGCTCGGCGCGGATCTCCGTAGACACCTTCGGCGGCGGTGAGTTTCGTTCCGGGTTGCAACTGCTCGCTGCGCACGAGCCTCGGGTCGACTGCAAGGGCAAGCGACGTGTCGGCGAGTCCCGCGTGCGTGCCGATCTCGGCGTCGCCGTAGCCGCGCTCCTTGAGTGCCTGAAGAAATGTGCTCTGCGTCACCGCGTAATACTCCGCGATCGCATGGGCGCGGACGCGGGTGTCCTTCCACTCGCCATTGAGACGCGCCGCGGCCACCTGCAGGTCCTTCTTGTACCCGCCGTGATCGCCCAGGAACACGATGTCGCGAAATCCGGCGAGCTTGAGGCTCCGCCCGGCCGACTCCAGCACCGCCTCGAACGCCGCATCCGACACGGTAATCGTGCCCGGAAATTTCATGTGGCTCGTCGGCGGATTCACGCCGCCTTCGGGCGCGTACGCCAGGACCGGCGCGACTACGGCATTGCCGAGCGCTGCCGCGATTTTCCCGGCCAGCGCGCGCGCGCGAACGTTGTGCTTGCCGAGCGTCATGTGGGGACCGTTCTGCTCGGTGCCGCCGATCGGCACCAGGACGGTGGTCGTGCCGGCCGCGATGCGGTCGCGCAATTCGGTCCAGGTCAGGTCCTCGAGGAAGACCGTGGGCGGCGCCTGCGCCAATGCGCCCTGCGCGAACACGAGCCATCCGGCAAGCAGAAACTGCGCGATTCGGTTCATGCCGCCATCTTAGGGCATTGCCGTGGCGCTCAGTTCTTGGCAGGCGCGGCGTCGCGGGACTCGCCCGCCGGCGCGTCGGAAAAGGACCGGAGCCGCGGCTGCAGCGGCGCCTGGTGCGCGAGCAGCACATCGTAATAGCCGCGCACGCGGTCGACGAACGCCACCGGCATGCCGCCGCGCGCATAGCCCAGCTTCGCCTTTTCGTAGTGCTCGGGAAGCGCCAGCAACGGCAGGGTTCGCTTCACGTTGGTCCAGTGGTCGGGGTTGAACCCCTGGCGCTGCGCCAGCACGCGCGCATCCTCGAGGTGGCCGAGCCCGATGTTGTAGGCGGCGAGCGCGAGCCACGTGCGGTCCGGTTCCTGGATCCGCTCGGGCAGCTTGTCCTTCAAGTCGCGCAGGTAACGCGCGCCGGCGAGCACGTTCTGCGCGGGATCGAGCAGGTTGGTGACGCCAAGGCGCCTTGCCGTGTCCTCGGTGATCTGCATGAAGCCGCGCACGCCCGTTTCGCTGGTCGCGGCCGGATCCCATTTCGATTCCTGGTACGCGAGCGCGGCGAGCAGGCGCCAGTCGATGCCGGTCTTTTCCTGCGCATCGCGGAAATGCTGCCGGTACTGGGGGAGGGCGGTGCGCACCCGCTCCTGCAGGCCGCTCGCGTCGAGGCGCTGGAACTGGCGGAGCTCCGGCACGTAGCGCTCGACGAGGCGTGCGAGCGTGCCGTCGCGCTTCACCTTTTCGATGAACCGGTCGAGTTCGGCGGCGAGCTCCGGGAATCGCTCCGGCACGGCCCACGCGAACTGCCGCTTGCCGCCCACCGGAAACGCCACGTCGAAATCGAGGTAGACGTTGCGCGCGGTCGCCGCGGCGAGCGACCCCGCGATCGCGTAGCCGATGGCCCCGTCGGAAACCCGGGCGATCAGTTCGATCGGAGATGCCTGCGGAACGAATTGCCAGTAGATGTTCGGATGCGCCGCGCGCAGGGACTCGATTTCGCCCTCGAGCCCGGCAATGTCGGAAAAGGCGACCAGTTCGCCATCGAGGTCGGACCAGCTCGCCGGCCGGAAGCCATCGGTGTTGTAGAGCAGCACCGGCTCGACAGCGAAATAACCCTCGGTCCAATGCAGTGCCGGTGCGGCGGCTTCGGAAGGTCCGGGCGGCCCGGGCGGCGCCTGGGGAAGCGGTGGACGTCGGCAACAGCAGGCCGCCGGCGCCGACATGCCCGTCGCCGTGGCCGAGCGCGGCCTTCAATTGCGCGACGTCGTCGATCGCGACAAAGCGCACCGGCAGTTTCTTCTCCGCGGCGAAAAGCCGCAGCAGATCGACATCGAGGCCTTCGGAGTGGCCCTCCTGCCCCGGGAGGTAGACGACCGGGTTGGGGCGGACCAGCACGACGAGTTCCTTTGCGCGCTGCGGATTTGCGAGGGGCAGCCGCGGCGGGGTGACGGTTGCCGGCATGAGCCATGCGAACACGGCCGCCGCCACGGCGGCAACTCCCGCGGTGGCGAGGACAACACGGGGCGACACGCGCACTTTCGGTCGAAGATCGATAGCGTTCCCGGCATTGGCGGCGACGATCCGGGGGATTATAGCCAGCGTGCCCGACTTGACTGCCCGGGACGCGACGCCGTCGTTGCTTGCCGTGAGTGGCGCTTTTCGCCGATAATGATCCTTTGCGCACTGCCGCCACCGATCAACGGCGGGTCGCCCCGCATTGCGGCGTCGTGAACCTGGTCAGGTCCGGAAGGAAGCAGCCACAGCGATTAGCTTCAAGTGCCGGGGGAACGGCTCGCCACCCCATGCTCTTTGCGCGTCAGATCGACCTGATACTTTGTTGCTCGCCGGCTCGATCGCTCATGTACGTCCATGTACATTGCGCGTTCTCGCCGGCTCGCGCCTCGTCTCAGGCCGATCGGACGGCGAAATAGCGTCGCTAATGGCGGCTGACGGCAAGGCCGAGCTCGATTGCGCCCGATCCGAAGCAGACGTTGCCATGAGCTTACCAGGTTCTCGCCCGCAAGTGGCGGCCGAAGACGTTCGCCGAGCTGGCCGGGCAGGATCACGTCGTCACCGCGCTCGCCAACGGGTTGACGCGCGGCCGCCTGCACCACGCGTACCTTCTGACGGGGACCCGCGGCGTCGGCAAGACGACCATTGCGCGGATCCTGGCCAAGAGCCTCAACTGCATCACCAATGGCGTGAGCGCGACGCCCTGCGGGACGTGCGCGGCGTGCGTCGACATCGACGCCGGGCGCTTCGTCGACCTGCTGGAGCTCGACGCCGCGTCCAACACGGGCATCGACGACATGCGCGCCATCCTCGACAACGCGCGTTACGCGCCGACCGTCGGGCGCTACAAGGTCTACCTGATCGACGAGGTGCATCAGCTGTCCAAGTCGGCGTTCAATTCGATGCTGAAGACGCTCGAAGAACCGCCCGAGCACGTGAAGTTCGTGCTCGCGACCACCGACCCGCAGAAGATTCCCGTCACGGTGCTGTCGCGGTGCCTGCAGTTCAACCTGAAGCCGCTGCCGCAGGCGCTGATCGCCGAGCGGCTCGCCTCGATCCTCGGCGCCGAAGGCATTGCGTTCGACGACGGCGCGCTTGCCTTGATCGCCAAGGGCGCGCGCGGCTCGATGCGCGATGCGCTATCGCTGCTCGACCAGGCGATCGCATACGGCGGCGGCGACGTCCGCGAGCCGGCCGTGCGGACGATGCTGGGTGCGGCGGACCGCGATTACGCGTACCGCATCGCCGATGCGCTGAAGGCGGGCGACGGGCCCGCGCTGCTCGCCGAAGCCGATGCGATGGCGAAGAACGGCGTCGCGTTCGCCCCCGCGCTGGACGAACTCGCTTCGCTGTTCCACCGGATTGCGATCGCCCAGTCGGTGCCCGACGCGATCGGCGCCATGGACGACGCCGAACGTGTCTCCGCGCTGGCCGCGTCGTTGCCGGCGGAGGGCGTCCAGCTCGCTTATCAGATCTGCGTCCAGGGCCGCGCGGACCTTGCGCTGGCGCCGGACGAAGCGACGGGCTTTTCGATGACGTTGTTGCGCCTCCTGGCATTCGAGCCGGAGCGCGGCAGCAAGCCGAACGCGGCATCGCCGAGCCGGGCGGCTGCTCCCGTGGCGACCACCAAGGCGCCCGCCGCGGCGCCCCGGCCGCCGGCGGCCGCATCGCCGACGCCTGCAACGGAGACCCCGGCAACCGATGCGCGGGTCACGGTTGCGCTGCCCACCGATGTCGCCGAGTGGCCGGCGTTCGTCGCGTCGCTCAAGCTGCCCCCCATCGCCGCGCAGCTCGCGGCGCAGACCGAACTCAAGTCGATCGCCGGCAACGTGCTGACGCTGGCCCTCCCGGCGGCGCACAAGCATCTGGCGGACAAGGCGTATTCGGACAAGCTCAAGGTGGCGCTCGACCAGGCCACGGGCCGCAAGTGGCTGCTCGCGTTCGAGGTCGGCGCCGTCGCCGAGACGTCGCTCGCCGCGCAGGAAAAGCGCGCGCGCACCGAGCAGCAGGCGAAGGCCGAGGCCGCGTTCCGCAGCGAGCCGTTCGTGCGCGACGTGCTCGAGCGCTTCGACGCGAAGATCCGCCCCGATTCGATCAAACCGGTTTCGTGACCTGGAGCATGCCCTCATGATGAAGAACCAGCTCGCCGGCCTCATGAAGCAGGCGCAGCAGATGCAGGAGAACCTGAAGAAGGCGCAGGACGAATTGGCGCTGATGGAGGTCGAGGGGCAGTCCGGCGCCGGCCTCGTCAAGGTGGTGATGACCTGCAAGCACGACGTCAAGCGGGTGACGATCGACCCGTCGCTCATCGCCGAGGACAAGGACATGCTGGAAGACCTGGTGGCCGCGGCCGTCAACGACGCGGTGCGCCGCGTCGACGCCACGACGCAGGAGAAGATGTCGGGCCTGACCATGGGCATGCCGATGCCGCCCGGGTTCAAGCTGCCGTTCTGAGGCGCCGACCGTCGACGGTCGACTCCGCTCGATCACCGTCGCACGAGCCGCATCGGCCTCGACGCGCTCACGCGCGCGCTGCGCTGCCTGCCCGGCGTCGGCCCCAAGGCGGCGCAGCGGATGGCGCTCCATCTGCTGCAGCACGATCGCGACGGCGCGCTCCGGCTCGCGCACGCGCTGCTCCACTCGGCCGAACACGTGCAGCATTGCGAGCGCTGCAACACGTTCACCGAGGGCGCGGTATGCGCGCTGTGCCGGTCCGGCAAGCGCGATCCCGGCGCTCCTGTGCGTCGTCGAGACGCCGGCCGACCTGCTGATGGTCGAGAACACGCAAGCCTATTCCGGGCTCTATTTCGTGCTGATGGGCCGCCTGTCGCCGCTCGACGGGATCGGTCCCAAGGAGATCCGCCTCGAGCGGCTCATCAAGCGCGCGACGGACGGCGTCGTCCGCGAAGTCGTCCTGGCGACCAATTTCACCAACGAAGGCGAGGCGACCGCCCACTACATCGGCGAGCTGCTCGCGTCCCGCGGGCTCAAGGTGACGCGGCTCGCGCGCGGGGTGCCGGTCGGCGGCGAGCTCGAATACGTCGACAGCGGCACGCTGGCCGAGGCGCTGCGCGAGCGGCGGGCGCTGGGGAGCTGAGCGCTCTCGCCCGCGTGGAACTAGCCGCCGCCGGCGTAGAGCTTGCTCGGCAACCAGAGAATGATCTGCGGGAAGACGATGCACAGCGAAAGGCCGAGCGCCTGCAGGCCGATGAACGGCATGGCGGACTTGAAGATCATCGCCATGCTGATCTGCGGCGGCGCGACACTCTTCAGGTAGAACAGCGAATAGCCGAACGGCGGACTGAGGAACGCCATCTGCATGTTGACCATGAAGATGACGCCGTACCA
Source organism: uncultured beta proteobacterium (assembly GCA_963816925.1). Lineage (GTDB taxonomy): Bacteria > Pseudomonadota > Gammaproteobacteria > Burkholderiales > Casimicrobiaceae > CAIWHR01. Next base: position 84,084 of record CAWFMY010000045.1, read on the forward strand.
CAGCGCGATCTTGTCGGGCTCGACGCCCGGCAGTCCGAACAGCGCCCGCGAACGGCAGGCTCTTCATGATCGGCAGGAAGATCGGCACGGTGAGCAGCAGGATGCCGACCCAGTCGAGGAACATGCCGAGAACGAACAGCACGCCCATCATCAGGAACAGGATCCCGTAGGGCGCGAGGCCCGGTGCCGAGGATCGTCTCGGACACGAACGTCTGGCCGCCCTTGACGATGAAGAAGCCGACGAACATCGTCGCGCCGAAGAAGATCCACATCACCATCGCCGTCGCCTTCAGCGTGGCGATCGCGGCGTCGTAGAGATTGATCCAGTTGAGGCGCCGGTGCAGCGCGGCACACGACGAGCGCGCCGAAGGTGCCGATGCCGGCCGCCTCGACCGGCGTCGCGATCCCGAAGAAGATGATGCCGAGCACGAGCAGGATCACCAGGATCGGCGTGATCGTGTTGCGCAGGAGCCGGAGCTTCTCGGGAAAGCTCACGCGTTCCTCGATCGGCAGCGCCGGCCCCAGGCCGGGTTGATGTAGCAGCGCAGCGTGACGTAGGCGATGTAGATGCCGGACAGCAGCAAGCCCGGGAATACCGAGCCGATCAGCAGCTCGCCGAGCGACTGCTGCGCGACGACCGCGTAGACGATCGCCATCACCGACGGCGGGATCAGGATGCCGAGCGTGCCGCCCGCGAGCAGCGAGCCGCAGGCGAGCTTGGGCTCGTAGCCGCGCTTCAGCATCGCCGGCAGCGCGATCATGCCCATCGTCACCTCGGTGGCGCCGACCACGCCGACCATCGCGGCGAGCACGGTGCAAGCGAGCACCGTGGCCGAGGCGAGTCCGCCTTTGAGGGCGCCGAGCCACTTGTAGATGACGTCGAAGAGCTCTTCGATGATCCCCGCTTTCTCGAGCACCGCCGCCATGAAGATGAACAGCGGCACCGCGGAGAGCTGGTAGTCCGTCATGAACGGGAACACGCGCGACGGCAGCATGTTGAGGATCGCGCCGTTCCCGAACACGTAGAGGAAGATCACGGCGAGGCTGCCCGTGCAGAACGCCATCGGCAGGCCGAGCATGAGCAGCAGGGCGAGCGAGCCGAACAGCAGCACGCTGAGCCAGGCGATATCGATCTCGAGGCCCATGGTCAGGCCGCCTTCCGGGTGACGATCATGATGTCCTTCAGCAGCTTGGAGACGCCCTGCAGCAGCAGCAGCGCGGCGCCGATCGGAATCGCCAGCTTCACCGGCCAGTACTGGATGCCCCACTCGGTGAACGAGTGCTCGCCCACCTGGATCGCGTCCATGCGCGAAGCGCCCGCCCGTCCAGAGCATCGTGCCCACGAAGATGAAGAAGAACACCGAGGTGATGATGTCGGCGATCGCCTTGCCGCGCGTCGAGAACTTCGAGTAGATCACGTCGACGCGCACGTGCTGGTCCTCGCGATACGCGTAGGCGCCGCACATCATGTACTGCATGCCGAACATCAGGAACATGCTTTCGTGGACCCAGTTGGTCGGCGAATTGAACACGAAGCGCGCGATGACCTCGTAGTAGTAGACGAACACCGCGATCACCGCCCACCACGCCACGTACGCGTCCAGCCGTGGCGCTCAGTGCATCGATCGCATCGGTGACCCGCGAGTGCACGGCGAGCGTCGGATCCTCGCCGACGCCGCCCTCGTGGATGTCCGCCACTTCGGGCATGGTGACCACGGCCGATTGCGCGCCCGTCTCCAGCGCCCGGCGGCGCCGCACGGCGCCGGGCAGCAGGAAGGCGTCGACCAGCAGCAGCAGTCCGAGCACGATGCCTGCCGTCTGCGCGCGCGACTTCCAGCCGTCGGAGACGCCCTTCGCGACGTCGTATTCGGCGGTGCGCGTCTTGAGCGTCGCTTCGCCGCTCGCCAGGAGTTCGGCGGCGCCGGGCACGCCGCGCCCGGCCTCGTCCTTCGCCTGCGCGACCTCCGTCTGCGCCTGTTCCATCGCGGCGAAGGTCCGCGACATGTCGTCGCGCACTTCGCGGACCTGGCTCGTGCAGTAGACGATGGCGAGGAACACCGGAATGAAGACGAAGCCCCAGGCGCTGCGAAGGTAGAAGCGATGGATGCCGAGGTATCCGGCCAGCAGCCAGAAGAAGTACGCGATGAACAGCGAGGGCTTGCGTGTCGGGAGGGTGCGCGCGCTCGCGCGTCACCAGCCAGCCGGCGATGAGCGGGAAAGACGATGAGGCCGAACCAGTAGAGCCAGTGCGGAAGGACGAATGTCAGACTGGGCATGGGCGCGCCGCTCGGAGGGACACATTGAATGAAGGCGCCGGTGCGGCGCCTTCACGTTCGAAAAATCGGGGCCTGCGCGACCCCGATGCGGAGCTAGGCCTCGATCTTCAGGCCCTTGTACATGTCCGGCGTGACGTAGCCGACGGTGTGCGACTCCATGACTTCGAGCTGCAGCTTGAACACGCGCGCCGCATCCTTGTCCTTGTTCGCCCACTTGAACCAGATCGGCGTTGCGAGGCGCTGCCATTTCGGCAGGTCCTCCGCGGGCATCCGGATGATCTGGACGCCCGCCTTTTCGAACTTGCCCCAGGCCTCCAGGTCGGCCTTCTGGATCGCCGCGTGGTGGATGTTCGAATACACCTGGATCTCGTCGTCCAGCCACACCTTCATCTTCGGCGACAGCTTGTTGTAGACGTCCATGCGAACGCAGAAATCCATCAGGTCGACCGGCTGGTAGATCGATTCCAGTCCGGGCGGACCCGTCCAGATGTACTTCGAGACCTGCTGGAATCCGAGGTCCCAGTTGACCGCGGGCCCCGTGTAGTCGGCCGCTTCGATCGTTCCCTTTTCGAGCGCCGAAAAGACTTCGCCGCCCGGCAGCAGCGTCGTCTTCGCACCGGCCGCGGCAAAGCCCTCGGCGATCATCCCGCCCGGCACGCGCAGCTTCAGGTCCTTGAAATCCTCGATCGTGCGGATCGGCTTCTTCGAATGGATGATGTTCGGGCCGTGGTGGATGCGATTGACGTAATACAACCCCTGCTTGGCGAAGATGTCGCGCGCCACCTGCAGGCCACCCTTGCTGTAGAAGAAGATGTCCCACTCGTGCGGGTAGCGCAGTCCCATGAGATAGGACGACAGGAATGCCGTCGCCGGAAGCTTGCCGGCCCAGTACAGCGTGAAGGAATTCATGCCTTCGAGCACGCCGTTCTTGACGCCGTCGAGCAGCTCGAAATCACCGACGACTTCCTTGGCCGCGAACGGCTTGATTTCGAGTTCGCCGCCGGTCTTCTCCTTGATCGTGCCCGCCCACGCCTTGAACGTCTGCAGTCCGACGCCCGCAGGCCACGACGTCTGGACCTTCCAGACGGTCGTTTCCGCGGCCGCCGCGTTGCCGATGTAAGGTGCCGAAACGACCGCCGCACCGGCGGCGGCGCCGGCGCGCAGGAATTTGCGCCGCGTCGGCCGCGCGTCAGCGACCGGCTCAGGACTCTTCGTACTGTCGTGGGAAGCGCTCATCGATTTCCTCCAATTGGTCTTGTGGGTGGGGACCCGGTCCAGCCTCTGCGGGCCGCTGGGCGCATCTTGCATCCGGATTCGCCGACTCCGCAAGGGGACCGTCGCTGCCGCGCCCGCCTGGTGCGCTTGCGGCGCCGTGCACCCCGGGGCTGGCCATTGCGTGGTGCCCGACCATCGGAGTACCCTGCAAAGTCGGTTGGCTCACGGCCCGGCGGACTGAAGGAGGCGCGATGCTCGTCAGCGAGATCCTGCGCATCAAGGGCCATGCGCTGTACACGACGACGCCGGATGCCGCCGTGCTCTCCGCGGTCAAGGTCATGGCGCAGCACGACATCGGATCGCTCGTCGTCATGGATCACGGCCGCATGGCCGGCATCGTCACGTTTGCCGAAGTGCTCCGGGCGATTTCGGACCGCGAGGGAACCGTCGGCGCGCTCACGATCAAGGACATCACCGACCGCGATCCGCTGACGGCCACGCCTTCCGTCGACGTCATGGAGCTGCGCCGGATGATGCTCGAGCGCCACGCGCGCTACGTGCCCGTGCTCGACGGCGGCACGCTGCTCGGCGTGGTCTCCTTCCACGACGTCGCCAAGGCGGTCCTCGAGGAGCAGTCGCTGGAGAACCAGCAGCTCAAGAGTTACATCAGCGACAGCCTCGCCTGACGATTCAGGCACGTCAAGCCTGCAGCACGAACATCGCCGGTCGCTTCGCGTAGCGCGTGAAATCGCGCCCCTTCCACTCGGCGACCGCGCGCGATTCCACGGATTCGGTCGCGAGCGTCAAGTCGGCGGCGACGCACAGCCGCGTCGACGGCTTGCACGTGGCGACGATGCTCGCGAGGAGCGACTCGTTGCGATAAGGCGTCTCGATGAAGAGCTGCGCGTGCCCCGTGCGTCGCGACGCTGCTTCCAGCGCCCGCAGCGCTTCCGCACGAGCGGGCGGCTTCACGGGCAGGTAGCCGTGGAACGCGAATCCCTGGCCGTTCATGCCGGAGGCCATCAGCGCGAGCAGCACGGACGAGGGGCCCACCAGCGGAACGACGGTGACGTGCTCCCGGTGAGCGGCGGCGACGACGAGCGCGCCGGGATCCGCGATGCCCGGGCAGCCCGCGTCCGACAGCAGCCCGAGGTCGTGCCCCGCGTGCGCCGCTGCGATCAGTTCCGCGCCCCGCGTGGCCGGCGGATCCCCGCCGATCTCGACGATCTCGATCTCGCGCAGCGGACGTGCCGGGTCGATCGCTTTCAGGAATGCGCGCGCGGGCTTGGCGTTCTCGACGATGAAGTGGTCGAGCCGCCGGGCGACGGCAATCGTCCTCGCCGGAAGGACGTTCTCCGGCGGGACGAGGCCCAGCAGGTTGGGAACGAGGTAGAGGGTGCCGGGCATCAGGGGCAGGGCGGCGGCGGTTCGCGTCAGTCGCCCGAGGCCAGCACCGGCACGCCGGCATCCCGCAGCATCGAGGTGAGCGTGATCAGCGGCAGGCCGATGAGCGCCGTCGGATCGTCGCTCGCTATCGCCTCGAACAAGGCGATGCCAAGGCCTTCGGACTTGACCGCGCCGGCGCAGTCAAAGGGTTGCTCGCGGTCGAGATAGGCGTCGATCTCGGCGGGCGAAAGCCCGCGAAAGGTGCTGCGGACGTCGACCAGCGCAGTCGCGCAACGGCCGGATACGGTGTCGAGCAGCGCAACGCCGGTATGAAACACGACGGTCTTGCCGGAGAGCATCGCCAGCATCGTGCGCGCCTTCTCGCGATCTCCGGGCTTGCCGATCGGCTCCCCGGCGCAGTCGGCAACCTGGTCCGATCCGATGATCAAGGCGTCCCTGTGGCGCGAGGCGACGCTGCGCGCCTTGGCTTCGGACAGCCGCAGCGCGGTTTGGCGAGGCTTTTCGCCGGGAAGCGGGGACTCGTCGGCAACCGGCGCCACGGCCGTGAAGGGGATCCCGAGGCGCTCCAGGAGCGCCCGGCGATAGCGGGAAGTCGAAGCCAGCACCATCGGGCGCACCTGCGGACGCCCACCGGGGGATGCGAGGTTGGCTGTTGTTTTATCGGGCATTTTTGACAGTACCGGCGAATCGGGCTATTATCTTACGTTTTAGCCGCCCGGTCCCAATTGCTTGTTTCAATGCAGGAGGAGCCGGAGGCGCGTCGGCAACAGCGGAGGCGAAAGATGACCGGGCGGCAGCCAGCCAAACCGCGCGCAGCGGTGCGGCGCGACGGTTCATTCGACGCCCTCGAGATGGCGGCGCGGGGCCTCGAGCTTGCCGGGAGCGCCAAGGCAGCCGACTTGCCGCGTGTCATCGATCAGCTGGCGGACGAGGAAGACGACACGTCGTCGGAAATCGCCTGGCGGATTGTCGGAACGACGGATGCGCTGGGCCGCTCCGCGCTGGTGGTGAGCCTCGACGGCGCGGTGACGCTCGAATGCCAGCGGTGCCTGCGGCCGTTTGCGTGGCCCGTGGCGCAGCGGACGCTGCTGCTCCTCGCACGCGACGAGCGGGAGCAGGCGATCCTCGACGAGGACGACGAGCATGAAGTCGTCGTCGCCGCGGCGCCGCTCGATCCGCGTGTTCTGGTAGAGGATGAATTGTTGCTGACGCTGCCGTTCGCGCCGCATTGCGAACGCGGCGACTGCGTGACGGCGGGATTGCAGGACGATCGCGGTGCCGGGTCGAATGCGGTGGCAACTTCGCCGTTCGACGCGTTGGCGGCCCTCAAGTCCGCGCCGGCAAGGAAACCGAAAGCTTGACCGCCCGCGGGCGGCAACGTTTGAATTCGATAGGAGAGAATCATGGCTGTCCAGCAGAACAAGAAGTCGCCGTCGAAGCGCGGCATGCATCGCGCGCACGATTTCCTGACCGCGCCCGCGCTTGCGGTGGAACCCGTCACGGGCGAGGCGCACTTGCGTCACCACATCAGCCCGTCGGGTTACTACCGCGGCAAGAAGGTCGTCAAGACCAAGGCCGACGAGTAGCGGCGCGAGCGGCGAGCCGGTTCGGCCTCCGCGCTGCCGTAGCGGATTGTGATACCGAGCTGTCGGCCTCCGAACGCGCTCCCCCCTGCTCACATCCCCAGGCACTGCTTGGGGGCCCTGCTCGCCGGTCGCGCGTTCCCGCTTCGAAGGCAAGGGGGAGCGAGCGATCGCGAGTCGCCGCATGAGGCCGACGACTCGATGCAACGATTCGCCATGACAGTGCGGAGGCCGAGGCGCGAGCGGCCAACCGCGTGCCGTCGCGGCCGTCTGCGGCGAACAGGTAAACTGCCAGCTCCGAGGCGGGCGACAGCCTTCGTCGCGCGCCATCTTCCGACAATCACGGGCATTCTTCCGACATGCCGGTCACGGTAGCCGTCGACGCGATGGGGGGCGACCACGGCCCGTCGGTCACCTTGCCTGCGGCCCTGCGCTTCCTGGAGGAGACGCCGGACGCGCAGGTGATCCTCGTCGGCCTCGAAGGGCCGCTCAAGTCCGCGCTGGCCAAGCAAAAATCGCCCGCCGCGTCGCGACTCGCGCTTCATCCGGCGACCGAGGTCGTCGAGATGCAGGAGCCGCCGGCCGACGCGCTGCGCAAGAAGAAAGACTCGTCGATGCGGGTCGCCGTCAATCTCGTCAAGGACGGCACCGCGCAGGCGTGCGTGTCGGCGGGCAACACCGGCGCCCTGATGGCGATCTCGCGCTTCGTGCTGAAGACGCTGCCCGGAATCGACCGGCCCGCCATCGCATCGCAACTGCCGACGCGCACCGGCACGACCACGGTGCTCGACCTCGGGGCCAACGTCAATTGCACGCCGGAGCAGCTCGTGCAGTTCGCGGTGATGGGCAGCGCGCTGGCATCGGCGGTCGACGGCATCGAGCGGCCGACGGTGGGCCTCCTCAACATCGGCGAGGAAGACATCAAGGGCAACGACGTCGTGAAGGCGACGGCCGAGCTCCTCAAGACATCGGGCCTCAACTTCTACGGCAACGTCGAGGGCAACGACATCTACAAGGGGACGACCGACGTCGTGGTCTGCGACGGCTTCGTCGGCAACGTCGCGCTGAAGGCCTCGGAGGGGATCGTCACCGTCCTGTACGAATTCCTCAAGGCCGAGTTCACGCGCAATCCGCTGCGCAAGCTCGCCGCTGCGATGGCCTATCCCGCGCTGATGGCATTCAAGAAGCGGGTCGACCCGCGCCGGCACAACGGCGCAACGCTCGTCGGCCTCATGGGCATCGTGGTGAAAAGCCACGGCAGCGCCGACGCGCTGGCGTTCAAGTTCGCGTTGCGCAGGGCCTACGCGGAAGCGTCGCACAACGTGCTCGACCGCATCGCCCAGAAGATGGCGGCGATGCCGGCGCGCAATGGTCCGGCGGCCCCGGCGCAGCCGGCGGTCGCCGGCGCGATCGCCATGCCCGATGCATAGCCGCATCGTCGGGACCGGCAGCTACCTGCCGGCGCACATCCTCACGAACGAGGAGCTTGCCAAGCGCGTCGACACGAGCGACGAATGGATTCGCGCGCGCACCGGCATCCGCGAGCGGCGCATCGCCGCCCCCGCGGAGCAGACCAGCGATCTCGCGCTGCACGCGTCGCGCCCCGCGCTGGCGGCGGCCGGAATTGCGCCCGCGGACGTCGACCTCATCGTCGTCGCGACGACCACGCCAGACCGGATCTTTCCGTCGACCGCGTGCATCCTGCAGGCCAAGCTCGGCGCGGCCGGGGGCGCCGCCTTCGACGTGCAGGCCGTCTGCAGCGGCTTCGTCTATGCGTTGGCCGTCGCGGATCGCATGGTCGCCTCCGGCATGGCGCGCAACGCGCTCGTGGTCGGCGCCGAAATCTACTCGCGGATCATCGACTGGAACGACCGCGGCACATGCGTTCTGTTCGGCGACGGCGCCGGTGCGGTGGTGCTCGCGCCGTCACCCGTTCCGGGCATCGTGTCGGCCCACCTGCACGCGGACGGCCACTACGCCGACATCCTCTGCGTGCCCGGCACGGTCGCCGACGGCGCGGTCGTCGGCTCGCCGTACGTCAAGATGGAAGGCGGCCACGTATTCAAGTTCGCCGTGAAGGTGATGGCGGACGCGGCGCAGGAGGCGCTCGACGCACGAGGAGTCACGGCGGCGGCGATCGATTGGCTGGTGCCGCACCAGGCCAACGTCAGGATCATCGACGCGACGGCGAAGAAGCTCGGCGTGCCGCTGTCCAAGGTGATCAGCACCGTCGACCGCCACGCGAACACGTCGGCCGCGTCCATTCCGCTCGCGCTCGACGAAGCCGCGCGCGACGGCCGCCTGGTCGCCGGGACAGCACGTGATGCTGCTCGGCGTCGGCGGCGGCTTCACGTGGGGCTCGGTGTTTCTCGATTGGTGACGGCCATGGCGATCGCATTCGTATTTCCGGGGCAGGGATCGCAGTCGGTGGGCATGATGGCCGGCTTCGAAGGGCATCCGATCGTGCGGGCGACCTTCGACGAGGCGTCGGCGGCCCTCGGCGAGGACTTGTGGGCGCTGGTCACCGACGGCCCCGACGACGCGCTCAACCGGACGATCAATACGCAGCCCGCGATGCTCACGGCCGGGATCGCCGTCTGGCGCGCATGGCAGGCGGCGGGCGGCGCCACGCCGTCGGTCATGGCGGGGCACAGCCTCGGCGAATACACGGCGCTCGTGGCCGCCGGCGCACTCGCGTTCGGTGACGCCGTTCCGCTGGTTCGCTTTCGGGCGCAGGCGATGCAGGAGGCGGTGCCTGCGGGCGTGGGCGCGATGGCGGCAATACTCGGTCTCGATGCCGATGGCGTGGCCGCCGCCTGCACCGAGGCGGCGCAGGGGCAGGTCGTGGAACCCGTCAACTTCAACACGCCCGAGCAGATCGTGATCGCCGGACACCGGGAAGCCGTCGAGCGTGCGATCGCCGCCGCGACGGCGAGGGGCGCCAAGCGCGGCGTCGTGCTGCCCGTTTCGGCGCCGTTCCACAGCTCGTTGATGAAACCGGCGGGGGACCGGCTTGCCGCGCGGCTCGCGTCGGTGACGTTGGTCGCGCCGGCGATTCCCGTGATCCAGAATGTCGATGTGCGGGCGAAATCCGACCCCGATGCGATTCGCGCGGCGCTTGCGCTGCAGGCGTCGAGCCCGGTCAGGTGGGTCGAGACGCTCCAGGCGTTCGCCGCGCGTGGCGTGACCCAGGTGGTCGAGTGCGGACCCGGCCGCGTGCTGACCGGCATGAGCAAGCGGATCGACCGGAACCTCAAGGGCTACGCGCTCGACGCCGGCGCGGACATCGCGACCGCGCTCGCGGCGCTCGCCGACTGACCGGGAATTTCAGGAGATTCACGATGGCGGATGCAACTCTCGGCGGACAGGTCGCGCTCGTGACGGGCGCGACGCGCGGCATCGGCGAAGCGATCGCGCAGGCGCTGGCGATGGCGGGCGCGACGGTCATCGGCACCGCGACCACCGACGAAGGCGCGGCGAAGATCTCGTCGTCCCTGGCGGGCAATGGCGGCGCCGGCATTCGCCTCGACGTGACCGACGCCGCGGCGGTCGATGCCGCCATCGCCGACATCGAGACCCGCTTCGGCGCGATCACGATCCTCGTCAACAACGCCGGCATCACCCGCGACAACCTGCTGCTGCGGATGAAGGACGACGAGTGGGACGCGATCATGGCGACGAACCTCAAGCCCGCGTTCCGGCTGGCCAAGGCGGTGCTGCGCGGGATGATGAAAGCGCGCCATGGCCGCATCATCCAGATCGGCTCGGTCGTCGGGACGAGCGGCAATCCCGGGCAGGCCAACTACGCGGCGGCGAAAGCGGCGCTGCTGGGCTTCACCAAGTCGCTCGCGCAGGAAGTGGGCAGCCGCAACATCACGGTCAACTGCGTCGCGCCGGGCTTCATCGACACCGACATGACGAAGGCGCTCGCCGACGCGCAGCGGCAGGCGCTGCTCGGGCGCATCCCGTTGGGGCGTCTCGGCACACCCGCGGATATCGCGAACGCGGTCGCCTTTCTCGCCTCGCCGCAGGCCGGCTACATCACCGGCGCGACGCTGCACGTCAACGGCGGCATGTACATGGTTTGACACCGAAAGTCTGGCCTTACCGGAACCGGGAATAAGGCCGGGCGGTTCTGGTAAAATCCCCGATTCTGTCTGATCAGGATTGCCCCTCGGGAGGAAACGCATGGAAAACATCGAACAACGCGTCAAGAAGATCGTCGCCGAGCAGCTCGGCGTGGCCGAAGGCGAGATCAAGAACGAGTCGTCGTTTGTCGACGACCTCGGCGCCGACTCGCTCGACACCGTCGAACTCGTCATGGCGCTCGAGGAGGAATTCGAGACCGAAATTCCCGACGAGGAAGCGGAAAAGATCACGACCGTCCAGCAGGCCGTCGACTACATCGGATCGCACACCAAGAAATGACCGCGCGCGCGCCGGTGCGCTGATGCGGCCGGCGTATCCTCGGCCGCGTTCCATCGCGCCGCGGCCGGCGCCTGCGCGCACCACCGCCTCCGCGATGTCCTGCCGTCCCGCGCCATTCCCTTCGCCATGAGCCGCCGCCGCGTCGCCGTCACCGGATTGGGTATCGTCTCGCCCGTCGGCATCGGCGTGCCCGCCGCATGGGATGCGATCCTGCATGCGCGGTCGGGTGTCGGACCGATCACCCGCTTCGACGCGTCGGCGTTTCCCACCCGGATCGCCGCCGAGGTCAAGGGATTCGAGGTCGGCTCCTATTTGTCGGCCAAGGAAGCGCGGCGCTACGACACGTTCGTTCACTACGGGCTCGTCGCGACCATGGAGGCCGTGAAGGACGCGGGGCTGGACGACTACACGGGCGACAAGGAGCGCGTGGGCGTGTGCATCGGCTCGGGCATCGGCGGCCTGCCGATGATCGAGCACACGAACGATGCCTTCAGGGATGGCGGCGTGCGCAAGATCTCGCCGTTCTTCGTACCGGGCTCGATCATCAACATGGTGGCCGGGCTCGCGTCGATCCACTACGGCTTTCATGGCCCGAATCTCGCGATCGTCAGCGCATGCTCGACGGCGAACCACAGCCTGGGCGAGGCGGCGCGGCTGATCGAATACGGCGACGCTGACATCATGCTGGCCGGCGGCACCGAATCGACGGTAAGCGAACTCGGCATCGGCGGATTCTGCGCGGCGCGCGCGCTTTCCACCCGCAACGACGATCCGGCGACCGCGTCGCGCCCGTGGGACAAGGGCCGCGACGGTTTCGTGCTGGGCGAGGGCGCGGGTGTCCTGGTCCTGGAAGAAGTCGAGCATGCGAAGGCGCGCGGGGCCCGGATCTACTGCGAGCTCGCGGGCTACGGGATGAGCGCCGACGCGCATCACATCACGGCGCCGCCGGAAGACGGGCAGGGCGCGGCGCGCAGCATGCGCAATGCGCTGCGCAACGGCGGCATGAACGTCGACGAGGTCGACTACATCAATGCGCACGGCACGTCGACACCGCTGGGCGACATCGCCGAGTGCGTCGCGGTCAAGCGCGCTTTCGGCGATCACGCGAGCAAGCTGGCGGTCAGCTCCACCAAGTCGATGACCGGCCACCTGCTGGGCGCCGCTGGCGGCATCGAAGCCGTGTTCACGGTGCTGGCGCTGCGCGACCAGGTCGCGCCGCCGACGGCGAATCTCCACGACCGCGACCCGCAATGCGACCTCGACTTCGTGCCGCTCGTCGCGCGAAAAATGAAGATCCGCGGGGCGCTGTCCAATTCGTTCGGCTTCGGCGGCACCAACGCGACACTTGCGTTCCGGACGCTGTAAGGCGCGCGACCTGCGCGCTCTCCGGCGGCGACCTCCATGGCATTGATCGTCCAGAAATACGGCGGCACGTCGGTCGGCAGCGTCGACCGCATCAAGAATGTAGCCCGGCGGGTCGCGCGCTTCCATCGCCAGGGCCATCAGCTCGTCATCGTCGTGTCGGCGATGAGCGGCGAGACGAACCGCCTCATTGCGCTGGCGAAGGAACTGTCGCAAAACCCCGATCCGCGCGAGCTCGATGTCGTGGCGTCCACGGGCGAGCAGGTGACCATCGGGCTCCTCGCGATCGCGTTGCAGGAGATGGGCCTCAAGGCGCGCAGCTACACGGGCAGCCAGGTCCGCGTGTTGACGGACAGCGCGTTCACCAAGGCGCGGATCCTGTCGATCGACGAGGCGCCGATGCGCGCGGACCTCGAAGGCGGATCGATCGTCATCGTCGCCGGCTTCCAGGGCGTGGACGCGGACGGCAACATCACCACGCTCGGGCGCGGCGGCTCGGACACCTCCGGCGTCGCGCTCGCGGCGGCGCTGGGCGCCGAGGAATGCCAGATCTACACCGACGTCGACGGCGTCTACACGACCGATCCGCGCATCGTTCCCGAGGCGCGCCGCCTCGACAAGGTGACGTTCGAGGAAATGCTGGAGATGGCGAGCCTCGGCTCGAAGGTGCTGCAGATCCGATCGGTCGAATTCGCGGGCAAGTACAAGGTGAAGCTTCGCGTGCTGTCGTCGTTCGAGGATCCCGAGGCGGATTCGCAAGGCACGCTGATCACGTACGAGGAAGAAGACACCATGGAACAGGCGATCATTTCCGGCATCGCGTTCACGCGCGACGAAGCGAAGATCTCGGTGATGGGCGTGGAGGACAGGCCGGGCATCGCCTACGCGATCCTCGGGCCGATCGCCGACGCCAACATCGACGTCGACATGATCGTGCAGAACATCGGCGCCTCCGGCCACACGGACTTTTCGTTTACCGTGAACCGCACCGAGTACCAGAGGGCGCTCGCGGTGCTCGAGCGCGAGCGCAGCAAGGCGTTCAAGGCGCGCGAGATCATCGGCGACAACCGGATCTGCAAGGTCTCGGTCGTCGGGATCGGCATGCGCTCGCACACCGGCATCGCGAGCCGCATGTTCAAGGCGCTCGCGGGCGAGGCGATCAACATCCAGATGATCTCGACCTCCGAAATCAAGATTTCCGTCGTGATCGACGAGAAGTATCTGGAGCTTGCGGTGCGCGTGCTGCACCACATCTTCGAGCTCGACCAGGCGCCGGAAGCCGCGTAACTGCCGGTTTTGGCGGGAATTTTTTGCCGGTTCGTTTGACGCGAACGCGGTGCGACCGGTAGAATCGCTCGCCTTCCCGGAGACGTGGCCGAGTGGTCGAAGGCACTCCCCTGCTAAGGGAGCATACGGGCCAAAACCTGTATCCAGGGTTCGAATCCCTGCGTCTCCGCCAGTAAGCAGTAAATCCCTGCTGAATCCCCGCAAGTCCCTGTCTGTAAGTCCCTGCCACGCCCTGTTTTTTGCCCTTGTTGGGGTGCGCCGCACCGGCGCTGACGGAGATTCGCGACACGAGCAACATCGGCACGACAACGGCGGCACGGCCGGTGCGGCGCTCACGTGGTCGATATTCCCCCGATCAGGAACCGAGTTGCGCGAACCAATACGCCGAATTGGGTTCACTGTCCAGGTTACTCATTACATCCGCCCGCAACACGGGCTCGCATCACGCAATAACGCTACTGCGGGCTGAATGGATTCAAGACCAACAATGGATCAATTTCTATAGCGTTGTTCGACAAGGTATAAAACCCGCCCCCTGCTGTCGACCCCATTTGATGCGCAGCATTCTCGGTAATTGTGCTGGCGTTTAGGTATATATATGAGCCGTTCTTACGGAAGGCAGCTGCATTGCCGGTAATCGTGTCGGACACAAGCCAAATCACTGTTGTCAAAACAACTCCGGCTGGGACGCTTTCTCCCCACGCGGCCGGCCCGGAACTGCCGCGGATTGTACTGCGCGAGACATGAATGATGGTCGAACCTGCTCCCGGGGTTAGCGTGTTCTTCGCGTGGACGCCAACGGCGTTGCCGTCGAAGGTGCTCGACTCAATAGCAACGCGCGAATTCGGAGATGGGGCGCTAGCGTTGTCGACGAGCGAGAGTATCCCGACCTGCGAGTTATTGTCGATCGAGGTTTGGCTTACTGTGGCCTGAGCGCCCTGCCGAACGAATAACCCCCACTGGTTGCCTTCGAGGCGAGCGCGATGAACGACAAGCGCGACCGGTCCGCTGAAGGCATCGGCGTAGATCCCACTGTTTGCGTTCGAGTTGATCACCGTGTTGCTGACGTAGGTCTTGCTGTTTGCCGCACGGGTATCGACGCCGTTGTCGCCCATGTTTGAAATCGTGCAATCCTCGATTCGCACCTCGCCGGCCTGCTGCACGAATATGCCCGATGCGCCTCCCTGACCATTGATCTGCAAGCCCCGCAGCGTCACCTTAATGCTCGCCCCGTTGACCGTAATGCCGTTGCCCGTACTGACGCTCACACCGGCATAGACCCCCGGCGCGGCGATGATGGACACGGGCTGGGTGATCGTCACTGGCCCGTAACCGGCCGAGTCGAGCACGATCACCTCGCCACCGGAACTGGTAACACCGAGCGCTTCGCTGAACGCGCGGCAGGGTTTCGCAATCGAGCAGTTGAAGGCCGCATTGGCGGTGAGTCCGTACGAAGCGACGAACGTCCGCTGCGCTGACGCCCCGGCTTCGGCGGCGCCAAGCGCAGAGAGGACGAGCGCTATTGCCAACATATGGTTGCTATGCAACACTTTAGATCTCCCTGTCAGGCCGCCAGGGCAGCGGCGGGGGCCAAGCATATCCCTACCTTGACCAAGCGCGAAATGCGCGCGCGACCTTCGAGCTACCTTGACCCAAACCCGCCCGGGAAATCGCGCCATGCGTTGATCTGTGAGGCACGTTACAGCAACGCGCGGCGGCGGTGGCGGTACGCCGTCGCCCGCGACATGGTGTTGATATTGCGGAGCGCCGTGACTTAGACTCGCGAGCCTGACCGACGCTCGCGCAATTCGTGTTCGATGATCGCCGCCGCGGTGTCGTCTCCGAACTGCGCTGAGCAACTCGCGCAAGTCGTCGAAAGAGTCGCTGGACGCTGACACCCTTGCCTCACAGTTGGTGACCGGGCTATGACGGCGCCGCACGGAGTTTAAATGACTGGCGAACACCGGCATTGACGGGGGTAGGGTTGGGGGCATGTTCGCCAACGTCCCAATATTTCCCCAGCACTCGGCATTCCTGCGTCTCCGCGAGAGCAAAACGGCCCCATGCGGGGCCACACGTGCCGGATAGCGCAATCCTCAACCCTTAGGAATGAGCCGGCGATGCCGGCGCGTAAGGCTTTCCGGCGCGTCGAACTTCTCGCTCGCCGCCCACGCGGCGTCCTCCAGCCGTTGCGCTTCGTCGATCTTTCCGGCCTCGAAAAGCACATCGGCGCGGATCCGTTGCAGGTACGGCCCCATCCGCACGTCGTAGAAGCCTGCCCTGTGCTCCCAGAGGTCGAGTGCCACCGCACTTTCCGTCAGCGCGACTTCGAGGTCCTTGCGCGCCAGCGCAACGCGGGCGAGATCGCCGTGCGCGAGGGCGATGTGCGTGAGCTTGCGCTCGTGGGCCTGGCGCAGGATTTCGTCGAACTGCGCGGCCGCAGCCGCTAGATCGCCCTGGTCCAGGAGAAATCGGCCCCAGCGCTCCCGAATGCCGAGCAATGGCTGTTGGTCCGGCCGCATGTGCGCGACGTAGTCATCGAGCGACTTCTTCAGCATGACCCGAGCTTCAGCTGCGCGGCCCGCCCGGTCGAGCGCATCGCCCAGCCGCCAGCGGACAAGGCGCAAGTCGAAATCATCGCGCGGATGCTGGGTCAGGTCGCGCTCGGCCATTTCAAGGAGCGGCACCGCCAACGCCGGGCGACCCTCCGCCGCGAGGGCTACACCGTAGTATTCGCGCACCTCGCTGGCGCCGGCCGCATGTTGTGACGGCGGCGGCAAATGCGTCATGAGCGCCTCGAATTGCGTGTCCGCGCTTTGCCGCTCGCCAGCAAGATGAAGCGTGCGCGCGGCTTCCGCCCCCACGCTCCAATACGTCGCGAAATCCCGGCCACTCGTCCGCTCGGCAATGTCGGCGGCCTTGGCAAACATCGCGCTGGCGTTGAGGAGGTCGCCCGTTTGCTGATAAACCAGCGCGAGATTGCCGTAGATGGTCTGCAGCTCCGCATCGTTGCGCGCGCGCAGACCGTCGGCGACTTCCAGCGCCTGCCTGTGCAGCGCAATCGAGCCATCGTAATCACCGCGCATCTGATGGTCGCTGGCGAGTTCTTCGATCGCGGTCACGTAGCCGGTATTGCGTGGCGCGACGTTCTTGTAAATGGATACCCCTTTCTCGAACGCGGTGCGGCGCTCGGCGTCCTTTCCTTGCTCGGGGCGCAAGCGCTGGCCCTCGGCCACCCACCAGTCGGCACGCATCGTGCTGTTGTTGCGTCCGGCACGATCGAGCAGCGCATCGGCATCGTGCAGCAGCTTCGCGCAACGGTCGGATTGCTCGCTGCATGCATACGATGCCTGCTGGACCGCGTCGTACAGCACGGGTTCGCTCAATTCGCCGTATTCCTTCTTCGCAAGCTCGATCTTGCGCGCGTTCAGTGCCACGCTGCGATCGGCGACGCCGAGTTCGCGATAGATGTCGGCCACCGTGCCAAGCAAGGCGATCTGCGTAGGCGGGTCGTTCGCGAATTCGCGCTCGATGCGCGTTGCTCCGAGGTCGAGCAGTTCGCGCGCGGTGATTTCGCCGCGCGGCTTGTCGGAGGCGATGCGCGGATCGCTTGCGCTGAAAATCTCGACCAGGAATGCCTTGACGGCCTCGGCGCGGCGCGCCTGCTGGGCGGCCTCGTTGGCCTCCCACGCGACGATGGCGACACCGATTGCGATAGCCGCTAGCAGTACCGCGGCGAACCCCGTGCCGAGACGATGCCGGCGCACAAACTTCGCCGCCAGGGAAAGCTGGCTGATGCGCTGCGCGACGATGGGCTCGTGGGCGCGATAGCGCTTGAGGTCAGCTGCGAATGCTTCGACCGACCCGTAGCGCTTCTCCGGCGATGGGTCGATCGCCTTGGCCAGGATTGCGTCGAGGTCACCCCGTATCGCTCGTCGCAGCCTTGCGGGATCGCTACCACCAACGGTCGCGGAGAACTCCGGATCGACCCGCGTGGAGCAACGCGGCGGTTCCGCGGCCGGCACAGACGCGTCGGCAAAAGGCCGGCGCCCGCTTAGAAGTTCAAACAGCATTGCGCCCAGCGCGTAGACATCCGCACGCGTGGTGACGGTCATTCCGGCAATCTGCTCCGGCGCCGAATAGCCGGGGGTCGCCATCCGATGCCCCATGCGTGTCAGCGTGCTGCCTTCGGACGGGAGGTCGTCCGTCGCGAGCAGCTTGGCGATCCCGAAGTCCAGGAGCTTCACGTCGCCACCGGCGGTGACGAGCACATTCGACGGCTTCAGGTCGCGATGCACGACAAGACGTGCATGCGCATATTCGACGGCATCCATGACCTGCAGCATAAGCGCGAGTCGCTGCTCGATGCCGGCACGCCGCTCACGGCACCACTGCGTGATCGGCACGCCGTCGACATATTCCAGCGCAAGATACGGCCGGCCGTTGGCGGCGAGTCCTGCGTCGTAGAGCGTCGCGATGTGCGGATGATTGAGGCGGGCAAGGATGTTGCGTTCGCGCGCGAAGCGTTCGCGCACGGCGCCGGCAAGCAGGTGGACGTGCGGCAGCTTGAGCGCCACATCGCGGTCGAGCTGGCCGTCGGAGCGCCGCGCAAGCCAGACAACGCCCATGCCGCCCGTACCGATCTCGCGTACCAGCCGATAGTTGCCGATGACGGCACCCGCTTGCACATCCTCGTCAGGTTCCCTGTCGATTCGCGGCCGCTCGAGATATTCGGGTGCGGTCGCGGCGCCTGCGTGCCCCAGAACGCGCCGCAGCCACGCGCCGGCTGCCGGATCGCGGAGCTCTTGCGTAGCCAGCCAATCCGCGCGAGCGTCGTCCGGCAATTCGAGCGCCTCATCGAGCAGACGCGAGAAATCGGGCCAGCGGCCGTGCGGCAGCGATGTCTCGTTCACGGGCCTAGCATTTCGCGCAGCAACAGGCGCGCCTTGTCCCAGTCGCGCCCGACCGTGCGCACGGTGACGTCCAGGATCTCCGCGATCTCCGGGTCGGAGAGTCCGCCGAAATAGCGCATTTCGACGACCTTTCCCAACCGCGGCTCGAGCGCCTCGAGCTCGCGCAGCGCCTCGTGAATGCGCAGCGGCTCGTCGGTCGAGCCCGGATCCGCGATTGTCATCGTCATCCCGACGTGCTGGACGTCGCCGCCGCGGCGCTGCGACATGCGTTCGCGCACGAGATCGACGATGACCGAGCGCATGACGCGTGATGCGTAGGCGAAGAACCGGCTCCGGTCGTCGATCCGCAGCGTCTTGACGCCGGCCAGTTTCACGTACGACTCGTTGACGAGCGATGTGGTGTCGAGCAGCGTCGATTGGCCGTCGCGGTACAGGCGGGAATGTGCGAGCAGCTTGAGTTCCGAGTACGCGGCGCTCCACAGCGCGTCGACGGGCGCGCCGTCTGCGCCTGCGCCCTCGTTGATCAGCCGAGTGAATTCACCCACGACCACCCCCTCGGCGGGATTGTAGCAACCCCGACCCCGGGTTTTCGGCGGGATGTCCGAATTCGGCTCCGGATTCCGTTTGAACTGGCAGAAGGCAAACTCGGGAGGGTGTCGATGGATGTCCAATCCACGGAGCGGAGTCGGGCCGACCGGCTTCAGGGCACCTGCCGATGCATCGTGGCGGTGATGGCGGCAGCCATCAGCCCTCTTCTGCTGGCCAATACCATAACGGTCGACGATGCGAGCTCGGGCAGCGTCCCCGGCAAGTGCACCGTTCAGGACGCGTTCGTCGCCGCGAACACCAACGCGACGGTCAATGGCTGTGCCGCAGGCAGTGTCGGGGTCGACACAATTGTGTTTGCGCCGGGGATCACGAACATCGTCCTGGCGGATCGGTTCCCGCCGGGTTTCGGCAGCTACGGGCTCGAGGCAAAGGAGGACCTGATCGTCGACGGCGGTGCGGTCGCCGGCAGCGGCGTCCCGGTTGTGACGATCACCCGCAGCAATGCGGTGGGTGTACCGGTATTCGGAATGATCTTCGCGTCGGGGCACGGCGGAGGAGGCGGGCCGAGCTTCAATTTCACGCTCAAGGGCATGAAGATCACCGGCGCAGTGATAGCTGGTGCATTGCTTGGCGACAATGTCACGGTGAGTGACAGCGTTATTGACGGGAACGAGGGAAGTTCCAGCAATGGCGGCATACGTGCCGATACGTTGACGATCACGGATTCCACGGTCAGCAACAACTCATTCGGCAACGGTGCGGGAATCGCGGCGAACACGCTGATCCTCACGAACACGACGGTTTCGGGCAATTCCGGCGACCCCGGTGGTATCTACGCGAACATAGCAACGCTGACGAACGCGACGATCAGCGGGAATACCTCAGCGGGTGCTGGCTCCACCGCTGGAATGTCGCTCAACGGCGGGACATTGAAATTTGTCACGATCACCGGCAACGCAATCACCGGCGGCGCCGGATCGGTCAGCGTTGGCCTGCTGTACGGCAGCGTCTACCCGGTCTCGTTCAGTCACGTGGTAATCGCCGGCAATCTGGGTAGTGCCGGCAGTTCTGACTTCGACGCCAGGTTCGCGCAGGCGAACACCATCCTGGGCGACCACAGCTGGATCGGCGCGCTGGGCGCCGCCGGCCAGTTCAGCATCGCGAGCGGGGTCTTGGTCGCTTCGTGCGCCTCGACCAACTTCGGTCCCCTGGCCAACAATGGTGGCGGCAAGGCAACGCACGCGCTGCTCCCCGGATCATGCCTCATCGATGCGGGGGCGGCCTGCCCGTCGACGCCGCTGCCCTTCGACGAGCGCGGCGCCGGCTTCAGTCGCTGCGCGAATGGCGCGCTCGACATCGGCGCATTCGAGTCGCAGGTTGCACCGCCGCCGGGCGCGCAGCGCACGTTCGTATCTGGCCAGGGGCTCGATATCAACGCGTGTTCGATCAGCGCGCCATGCCGGACCTTCGCGGTCGCGATCAGCCGTACGGCCGCGGGCGGGGAGGTGGTGATCAAGGATTCGGCGGGCTACGGTCCGGTCACGATCTCGAAGCCGATCTCCATCGTCGCGCCGGCGGGCATCTACGCGGGCGTCTCGGTGCTGAGCGGCACCGGCATCATTGTCAGTCCGGGCAGCGGGCGCGTAGCTCTGAAGGGGCTGGTGATCAGCGGGCTGGGTGGGGTGCACGGCATCGATTTTCAGAGCGGCGACGTCCTCGATCTCGATGATGTGACGGTAAAGGGCTTCGGCGCCGCGGGCAGTTTCGGCTTGCGCGCGATGCCGTCCGCCGACGGGCAAGTGCGTATACGCAACTCGGTGTTCAGCGCCAACGACACCGGCGTCGGTGCGCTGCCGCCCGGCGGTACCGCGGTGGAGATGCGCATCGATCGCTCGAAATTCCTGAGCAATGCACACGGCCTGAGCTTCGCAGGCGCAAACACCCGCGCCATTGTCACAAACAGCACCATCAGCAGCGGCGCCACCGGAGTGACGGTACAGCCGGGAATCCCGGGCGCCGCGGCCAAAGTCGAGATCCGAAACACCACAATCGGCAACAACAGTATCGCCGGGCTGTTGATGGGCGTCATGGCGAGCGCGCCGGCGACGGTCAGCCTCACCTCCTCGCAGGTTTCGGAGAACAACGCCGGCGTCGCGGTCAACGCCGGCAGCGCTGTCTACGTCTCGGACACCACAATCACCCGCAACACGACAGGGATCAGCGTAGCGGCGGGAGTGGCGGTGTCGCTCGGGGACAACCGCGTCACCGGCAACCTGACGGATGGCAGTTTCACTTCGACCGTGGGAAAGCAATGAAGGCCGGCGGAGTACTGACGTAAGCGCCACGAGAGTTCGATTTCAACTGCAACGGAGAAGACGATGACTACTTCCAACACGCGGGCGTCGGCTCTCGCCTTGGCGATCTTGTGCGCAGCGACAATGCAGGACGCTGTCGCGGCGATTCAGCGGACTTTCGTATCCGGAAGCGGGCTCGACAGCAACGCGTGCTCGCTCGCCGCGCCGTGCCGGGGCTTTGCGGCGGCGCTTGCGCAGACCCTGCCGGGGGGCGAGGTGGTAGTGCTCGATTCGGCAGGCTACGGTCCCGTAACCATCAGCCAGGCGGTGACGCTGGTGGCGCCGTCCGGGGTCTATGCGGGGATCAGTGTGTTCGCCGGGGCCGGCATCACCATCAACGCCGCGGCCGGCGACAAGGTGACCCTGCGCGGGCTGACCATCAACGGTCTGGGAGGCGCCACGGGAATCGCATTCAACTCCGGTAATGCGCTGTACCTCGACGGAATCGTAGTGTCAGGGTTTACAGGAGGAGTCGGGGTGGCAGCGGGGCTCGGGAGCGGCACGGCAGATTTGTTCATCCAGGATTCGGCCTTTCGCGACAATGCCACCGGGCTTGCGACCGTCACCACCAGCGGCGTCCTGACGCTTGCCGTGGAGCGCTCGATGTTCGAGCGCAACGGGGTAGGGGCGTCGATTTCGGGCAACACCCTGGGCTCGATCCACGGCAGCACGTTGGCGGGCGGGGGCACCGGATTGGCGGCGGGCAGCGCTGCGCATACGGTGAAGTTGGAGTTGCGCGATTGCACGATCTCCGACAACACCGGGAACGGAGTGGTCGCGGTGACGGGTGGAACAACGTCTACCGCGCTCTCCGTGGTGTCCTCGCTTGTCTCGGGAAATCTGATCGGCGTCAGCGCGGTTGGAAGCGCCAACAGCATCTACGCGTCAGACAACACGATCACCCGCAACACGACCGGGATCAACTTCAGCGCATCGGCGACACTGGTCTCAGGCGGCGATAACCGGCTGATCAACAACGTCACCGACGGCAGCTTCTCGTCGACCAGCCCGAAGATCTGAGCGCGACCATGCCAGTCGCCCGCATCGCCGCACTCGTGCTCGGTCTGTTCTCAGTCACGCTGGCCCACGCGACTGTCCAACGCACCTTTGTCGCCTCCACCGGCAGCGACGCCAATACCGCATTCAATTGTTCCCTCGTGAACCCGTGCCGTGGCTTCGCGGCGGCGATCAGCGTCACGAGCCCGAAGGGCGAAGTGATCGTCCTCGACTCGGCGGCATACGGTGTAATTCCCGCGATTACAAAGTCGATTTCCATCACCGCGCCGGCCGGCGTCTACGCCGGCATTTCGGTGTTCGCGGGCGATGGCATCACCATCAACGCCAGTGCGACGGACACCGTGGTGCTGCGCGGCTTGACGATCAATGGACAGGGTGGCGCCAATGGCATCACGATCACCAATGCCCTCGTCGTGCACGTTGAGAACTGCGTGATCGCGAACATGGTCGGCATCGGCATCAATCAGGCGAAGGGCCTGCTCGACGTGAAGGACACGATTGTGCGCAACAATGGCAACATCGGCGTCTATGTCATTGGCGCGGCACAAGCGGCTCTTGATCGCGTACGCCTCGAAGGCAACAATACCGGGCTCGCGGCGGAGTTCGGGGGGCAAGTTGCAATGCAGGACAGCGTCGTGACGGGAAGCAACAACATCGGGGTCTTGGCCACCAATCCCGCGGCTACGCACTCGCAGGTGACAATTGCCCGCTCCCTGATCTCGTCGAACGCCTATGGCATATATGTGGATGGGAACAGCGTGACGGCTTTGGCGAACGTTGCCAGTACTGAAACCTCGATATCGAGCAACGGCGTCGGAGTTCATGTCACCGGCGACAGCGGCACCGTTCATTTGACACGCGACGTCGTCACGCTCAATGGTACGGGGCTTGAAGCGGAAGCAGGGGGAGTGGCCTGGATCGATGGAAACAATATGCTTCACAATTTTTCCGCCGATGTCAGCTACGCCGCCACCGCTCAGATAGGAACCGGTAATAACAATCTGGTCGGGTCCAAAGTGAGCGGCGGCTTCGTCTTTCCAATTACCAACTTTACGTTTTAACCGAATATCGAGAGCCGAAAAATACGACTCACAGGAGCAACCATGCCCGTCGTCCGCATCGCCGCAATCCTGCTCGGCCTAGTTTCCACTGCGCTGGCGCACGCCAGCAGCAGCCAGCGGACGTTTGTCGCGTCCACCGGCGTGGACACGAGCGCCGCATTCAATTGTTCTCTCGTGGCGCCGTGCCGAAGCTTTGCGGCGGCGATCAGCGTCACGAGCCCGAAAGGCGAGGTCATCGTCCTCGACTCGGCGGCATATGGTGTAATTCCTGCAATCACGAAGTCGATTTCCGTCACCGCACCGGCCGGCATCTACGCCGGCGTTTCGGTGTTCTCGGGCGACGGCATCACCATCAACGCCAGTGCGACGGACACCGTGGTGCTACGCGGGCTGACGATCAATGGTCAGGGCGGCGCCAACGGCATCACGATCACCAATGCCCTCGTCGTGCATGTCGAGAACTGCGTGATCGCGAACATGAATGGTCTCGGCATCAACCAGGCCAAGGGCCTGCTTGAAATAAAGGACACGATTGTGCGCAACAACGGCAACGTCGGTGTCTATGTGGTGGGTCCGGGGCAGGCCAATCTGGACCGTGTTCGCCTCGAAGCCAACAACACCGGACTGGCGGCGGAGTTCGGAGGCGCTGTCACGATGCAGGACAGCGTCGTTACGGGGAGCCCCAATATTGGAATATTGGCCAACAATCCCTTAGACACAGGCTCCCGGGTGACGATCTCCCGCTCCCTGATCTCATCCAACAACTTTGGCATCTACGTCGATGCGACCGGTGAGACTGGGCCAGATCCTGCACAGGTCAGCATTTCCGACAGCACGATTTCGGAAAGCATCGTGGGAGTTCATGTAAGCAAGGGCGGATACGGGTTCTTGACCCGCAACAGAGTTACGGGAAATGGTACCGGGGTGGAGGTTACCCAAGCAAATGTATTCATGGATAACAATAATTTGGTGGGGAACTTGGGGAACGCGCAGAACGTGGAGAGGGACATCATTACGGATGCCATAAGTTTCGTCTATACCCAGGGCAACAACCTGATTAACACCAATGCGGTTGTCCCTGCCAACGTACCTCCGACACCGCATTTCTGACATCGAGTCGGATTGCGAAAGGTGCGAACCGTGAAACGCGCACATTGGCGCGATTGCGACTCCGACGCGTTCGGAATCGATCCGACAAGCAACGCGGTCACTTCGATTGCCGCAGGGCTAAACAATTGTTTTGTTGGCGCCTGTGCCATACTGGGCCGCGAATCCGATTCTTCAGGGAGCCCAGAATGATCATGTTCAAGCGAGCGCTGTCAGCACTGCTCTTGTGTTGCGCGACGTGGGCTCCGGCGCTTGTCCAGGCGCAAAACTATTCCGACATCTGGTGGAATCCGAATGAATCGGGCTGGGGCATCACCCTCGCCGATCACCAGACACAATTGTTCGGCGTCTGGTACACCTACGATGCCGACGGCAAGCCGACCTGGTTCGTCATCCCCGGGGGGACCTTCAGCCAGGGCAAGCGCCTTTTCACCGGAGACATGTACCAGACCACCGGAACGCCCTACAACGCTCCCTTCGATGCGAGCAATGTCGTTGCCACCAAGGTCGGCACCGCCAGCTTCGACTTTGCACCACCGGGCCTTCCAGCGGGCACCGCGCTGTACACGTACACCGTGGGAACGCTCACGCAGACGAAGCAAATCGAACGCCAGCCCTTCGGCAACGCTGGGCCAAGCTGGGGTTACGACTACACGGATATCTGGTGGGACCCCGCCCAGTCCGGCTGGGGGCTGACACTATCCCAGCATGGCAACAACGTGTTCGGCGTCTGGTTCACCTACGACGTGACGGGACATCCACTGTGGGTCGTGCTGCCGGGCGTGGTATTCCAGAACAGCAGCAGCTTCTGCGGCACGCTTTACACGACCACCGGCCCTTTTTTCACGCTTCCATTCGACCCGCGCAAGGTCGTTGTGAGCGAGGCAGGGGATGCATGCCTCTCGTTCACAGCGGGCGGTGGCGGCGGATCGTTCGCGCCGAACCTTGGCGGCTTTGCGCAAACGAAATCGATCACCCGCCAACCGTTTGGCGACCCTCCGCCAACCGGCGCGCCGCGATGGATCGGCACGGCCACTGGTGCAAATCTGGACGTCGTCACGACCGCCAGCGTGACCTGGACTCTGGATCATCAGGTCGGTGCGGTCGCCACCTATAAATCCTCAGGCACAGCGAGTTCCGTCGTCACGATGGGCGGATGCCCGGGCGGTTTCTCGTTTAATCCGCCGAGCCATGATATCGATCTCAGTGCCTCCGCACCCTACAACACCGTAGCTTACCTGACGATAGATTATTCGAGCGTACCGCCGACCTATCGTGGATACGCGTTCACAAGCTGGGAGGCGACTTTGAACTGTGCGGGGCTGGCGGTTCCCAATATCGGCGGTGGGCTGTGGTTCGGAGGTAGCACGGGGCCGTTTGGCCAGGAGGCAGCAGGATCGCTGAGTGTGGACGGACTGACGATCGAGGGAACCAGCGCCGACACCCAAGTGCCGCCGGCAACCTATAATTGGAAATTCATCCGCAGCCCTTAGCATTTGGAACCGTTGGAGCCCGAAGTACCGGGAAGATTCGATCCGACGATGCGATCGGCGGACGTTTGGGCGCAGTGGGCGTCACGCACTTTGCGACTGCGAAGTGCGTGCGAATGAGAACGATCTGACCGTGGCATGAAGCACGCGTCGCCTTCGCCCGAACTCTCGCTCGCATTCGCCAATCGCGCGTTCGCGCGTGCCGCCGGCTCTGACCCGATCGAAGGTAACGCGATTCAGGCTGTTGCGCGATGCAGCCGAGAATTTTCCGGCGTGGCTCGCCGCGATCCGCGCCGCGAAACGGACGATCCTGTTCGAGAGCTATATCTTCGAAGACGACGACGTGGGACGCGAGTTCGCGTCCGCATTGGCGGAACGTGCGCAATCCGGAGTTCGTGTCAACGTCGTCTACGACTGGTTCGGCTCGCTGGGCGCCGGCGCGTTGTGGAAGACTCTGACGACGGCCGGAGCCGAGGTGCGCGGTTTCAATCCGCTGCGCCTCGACAGCCCGCTCGGCTGGCTTGCACGCGATCATCGCAAGACCATCGCCATCGACGGCGAGGTGGCCTTCGTGTCGGGGCTTTGCATCAGCGAACGCTGGAACGGCAATCCTGCCAAGCACATGGAGCCCTGGCGCGACACCGGCGTCGAGATCCGCGGGCCCGCGGTGACCGAGATCGAGCAGGCGTTCGCGCATGTCTGGGCCGCCTGCGGCGGCGGACCGTTGCCGACGGAGCTTCTGACCCCAGCCAATTCCATCGCGGCGCAGGGCGAGACTCGGGTGCGGGTCATCGCGGGAGCCCCGAACGCGACCGGCACGTATCGCCTCGATCTCGCGATCGCCTCGTTCGCGCGTCGGCATCTGTGGCTCACCGACGCCTATTTCGTCGGTACGGCCGCCTATGTCCAGGCGCTTGCAGCGGCCGCGCGGGATGGCGTCGACGTTCGCCTTCTCGTGCCGGGCGCCAGCGATATTCCAGCGCTGTCGCCGTTGTCGCGCGCAGGCTACCGGCCTCTCCTGCAAGCGGGCGTGCGCGTGTTCGAATGGAACGGCACGATGCTGCATGCAAAGAGCGCGGTCGCGGACGGATTCTGGAGCCGCATCGGCTCCACCAATCTCAATATCGCGAGCTGGATGGGCAACTACGAGCTCGATGTCGCGATCGAGGATGAGGCATTCGCGGCGACGATGGCGACGCAATTCGAATCCGATCTCTCGCACGCAACCGAGATCGTGCTGACGGGACGCAATCGCGTGCGCCGAGTCGCCGGCGAGGAGCGTCCGAGCGGCACGCGACGCGCAATGTCCGGTAGCGCAGGGCGGGCTGCCGCAGGGGCGGTCAGCGTCGGAAGCGCGCTCGGCGCGGCGCTCACCGGTCGCCGCGTTCTCGACAGCCGCGGAGTCGGGACTGCTTGCGAAGATGGGCGGCGCGATTCTGGCGCTCTCGATCGTGGCCGCGATCTGGCCGCATTTCGTCGCCTGGCCCGCTGCGGTCCTTGGCGCCTGGCTCGGCCTTGCGTGGCTCGCGAAGGCGATCGCCCTGCGCCGACGCCCGGCGGATGCGAGTACGTCCGCAGCTCCGACGCGCGAGTTTGGCAGCGACGAGCGTCGCTCCCGGTGACGCGGAGATTCAAGGTTTCGACAGTTCGGTTCTTATTTCCAATCCACGATTGGACTTCAGCATCAGTGCCGCCGGGGGGCCGATCTATACGCGCCTCAACAACACGGTTCAAGGGACCTCGATCAGCGCGAATGTATTGCCGTATTCGGCGCGGTAGCGCTTCGCCAGCAACTGCCAGGCGAAGCGGGCCGCTTGGTGCGTTGGCATGACCCCTGCCGGCTGCTACAATCCGCCCTTCGCGCCCGTAGCTCAGTTGGATTAGAGTACCTGGCTACGAACCAGGGGGTCGTGGGTTCAAATCCTGCCGGGCGCGCCAATTTCTGCTCTACAATCAAGCGCTTACCGCTACCGCGGTGGGCGCTTTATTTTTCAGAAGGACGAGTGCGGGACTGTTGCGGAACGCTCCTCGCACAATGTGTCCGCGGCCTCCATGAGGTTGTCCAACTCGACCGATGCTGAGCTATCGTCACGGCTTTCATGCAGGCAACCATGCCGACGTGCTGAAGCACATCGTGTTGGTCCTGCTGTTGCGGATTCTCACCCGCAAGGAAAAATCCGTCGTCATGGTCGACACGCATGCTGGCGCCGGCATGTATTCGCTGGAGCAAGGCTTCGCGCTGAAGAACGCCGAGTTCCGCAATGGCATCGCTGCGCTCTGGGAGCGCAATGATCTGCCTGAGCTGATAGCCGACTATGTCAACCAGGTTCGCGCCGTGAACCCGGAGGGCGTGCTGCGGAATTATCCGGGATCGCCCCGGATCGCGCTGGAAATGCTTCGGCCGCAGGATCGCTTGCGGCTGTTCGAATTGCACAGCACCGAGGGGCTGATTCTCGCGGAACAGTTCGCAACGTCCGGCCGCCGAGTGATCGTAACCGCGGGGGACGGCTTCGCTGGGCTGAAGGCAGTGCTCCCGCCTCCGTCACGCCGCGGACTCGTGTTGATCGATCCATCGTACGAACTCGCATCCGACTACAGGGCGGTGGTGAGCGCATTGCGCGACGGTTTGAAAAGGTTCGCCACGGGCACCTACGCCGTGTGGTATCCACTGCTTCAGCGGCGCGAATCTGTCCAGCTGCCCGACGAGCTTCGGCGCGCGGCGGGCAAGGATTGGCTGGACGTTGCATTGCAAGTGAGAGCTCCATCGTCCGAAGGGCCGGGCCTCCACGGTAGTGGCATGTTGATCGTCAATCCGCCGTGGAAGTCCGCCGAGCAGATGCGGGAAATCATGCCATGGCTCACGCGCGTGCTCGCGCAGGATGAAGCCGCAAGCTTCCGGATCGATGCACGCGTAACGTGAGCGCGGGGCTCCCTGGCGCCGTCGATTGGCGCAATCGCGATGTTCCTGCGTCAGGTCGACGGTTCTTGCGCTACCGGCTGACCAGACACTCGGCACCGGTGATCCTGAACTTTCTGCGTCGTGGTTTCGGTACTCGAGCCGTTCGCGTCCTTGGTCGTCGTCGTCGTGGTCAACGTCGCCGTCGGCCCGTCGACGACCAGAACGCCGCCTGCCTTGACCGCGGCGGTGAACTGCTCCTGGGTGGGCGACATCGCCTTCGCGAGCCCCGACATCTCGGCCCTGTCCTTCGCCGGCATCGCCTTCCACTGTTCCTGCATTTCCTTCGTCGAAAGCTTGTTGGCCTCGTCGAAATTACCGGCGTGAACGAGGCCCACCTGCTTGACCGCGACCTTGCCGCACGGATGGTCGAGGATCGCCGCGCCCTTGATCTCAGAGGCTCCGTAAGCGGTTTCGCCCATGACGCACAGGGCGATGGGCAGCAGGGCGCCAATGCACAAGTTCGGCAAGCGGGGTCGATTCATTCGATTCTCCATTGTGGTGCGCGGATGCATGGTGGCGCAGTCACTGTCTCGCGACACTCGACGAGAATACCCCGTCGGAAGTGTTGCCGACAAGCCAGTTGTCGAGGCCCGAGACAATCGTACCGCCCCGCAGCGGCGGACACGCCGGTCGCGTTGCGCGTGATCGTGCTGCTGGAGACGTAGGCGATGTTTCCAGCGCCTTGCGCCTGCACGCCGAGAGCGTTGCTGGTCGCGAGCGAATTGACGAAACTCGCCACCGATGCGGACGCGGCGGGACCGACGGCGAGCGCCGCGCCCGTGCTTCCGGATATCGTCGTGTCACGTACTTCGACCTTGTTACCGCCCGCTGCCGCGGCGACCACGATGCCGGTCGTGGCGCCGCTCACGACGGAGCCGCGCACGGTCGCTGCAGCACGGTCGGCGAACGATGCGCCAATCGGATTGCGCTCGAACAGCACACGCTCCAGATTGACGGTCAGCGTGCCGGCGCCCGCGGTGAACGACGCGCCGACCGAATTGTCCCGGAAGGCAGAGTCGACGACATAGACGCTGCCGCCGGCCGCGACGGCTGCGACCAGCCCGCCGGCGCCCGCGCCCGACGTGAATCCGGTCACGATGACGTTATCGAGATACAGTGCGGCGCCGCTGCTGTAGATGATCCCTTGCGTCCCGCTGATGCTGTTGATCGTGATGCCGCGCACCGTGACCTTGTCGGCCGCGCCGGCGCTGACGGTAATGCCGGCGCCGGAGAATACCGAAATGCCAGCGTAGACGCCCGCGGGCGCCAGGATCGTCGCTGCCTGGCTCACGGTAAACGGGCCGTAACCTGCGGAATCCAGAACGACCGTTTCGCCGCCGGGCACGGTCTGCGCCAAGGCCGTCGCGAAGGAACGGCAGGGCGCCAGGAGCGAGCAGGCGTTGGTGTCCATTCCGTATGAAGCGACGAAGGTGCGCTGGCTCGCGGCCATGGCATCGTGCCCGGCAATCGCGCAAAGTGCTGCCGCCAGGGCCAGTCGGATCGAATGCGTGCTCATGCGGTTCTCCGGAAGTTGCGGCGCCGCGCTTCCGCGGCGATCCTGCGGTGAGACTCGAATGGTTTGGCGCGTGCAGGTTTCATTTCTTTCCGACAATCGAGGTGAAACCACCGTTGGTGGTATTGCCGACCAGCCGGTTGTCGCCAGCCGAAACCGCCGTGCCGCCGCCCGACGTTGCGACCCCGGTCCCGTTGCGAGTGAACGTGCTGTCGTTGACGTATGCGCTGCCGCCCGCCTGGACCTCGAGCCCGATGCCGTTGTCGGTCAGCAGCTCGTCGAACAGGTTCAGCACCGCGGCGGCACCTGTGGCCGGGGAAACGGTGACGCCGGCAGCGGCATTCTTGGCGATCATCGTCGAACGAATCTGGACACTCGCCGTTGCACCGCTCACATCCGGCAGTAGCGCCACACCCGTGCTTCCGCCATTGATGATGCTGTCGCGGATGGCGCCGCGGGTGGAATTGCCGGTAAAGCTCACGCCGGTCGTATTGCGGTCGAATTGCGAGCGGTCGATTTCGACCTGCAATGGGCCTGCGGCAAGGGGATCGGGGTCGAACAAGGCGCCAATGCCGTTGTCGCGGATGCGCGAATTGCCGATGTGGAGGGTGGATGCGTTCGTCGTCTGCGCGCGGATCGCGGCCGTGGGAAAGCCGGAGATCGTCATCCGGTCGAGATAGAGCGCATCGCCCGTCTGCAGGTCGACGCCCACAGCACCGCCGAGCGAGTTGAGCGTGAGCCCGCGCAGGACGACCTTGCCGGCGCCGGAATTGACCACGATTCCCGAACCGCTTTGCACCGTCACACCCGCGTAGATGCCCGGTGGCGCGATGATCGACACCGGCTGCGAAATCACGACAGGTCCATAGCCGGCGGAATCCTGAACCACGACCTCGCCCCGCGGCACGACCTTGGCAATCGCCTGCGCGAAACTGCGGCACGGCAGGTAGACGCTGCACGGATTCGTGTCGCTGCCCGTGGACGCGACAAACGTCCGCTGCACGCCGGTCGGCGCCACGATGGTGACGGTCGCCGTCGCGGTCGCCACGACGGTGCCATCCGTTTGCGAAAGAATTTCCAGCGTCACCACGCCCTGCGGTCCGGCATTGAGCGTTGTTTCGAGGAGGAACTGGCCAAGCGCACGGCCCGGGAGACGGACCGGCACCACGGACGTCGTTGCGTTGCCCGCCGCGTCGCGCAGCGTTGCCGTCAGTGGACCGGCAATGCTCTTGATGGAAACCTTGTACGTGTCTTCCACGTTGCCGGTATTCTGGATGCGCACCGCGAAAGTGCGCGATGCGGGGGCTTCGGGGACCGTGATCACCGGTGGCAGACCCTGGATGGTCACCGCCTTGGCGCCGGGGACCGTGACCTGCGCCGTGGCGCGAGCACGCGCGACGTTGTTGGTGCGCGAGATGGCCTGCACATCGAACGTGCTCATGCCCGGAGGCAGATAGGATGTGCCACCCACGGTGGCGGTGACGTTCTGCGAAGCACCTGGGACGAGTGTCACGAACGTCTGCGCCAGCGTTACCGCGCCGCCCAGCGGGCCTAGCGCGGTCAGGTCGAACGTGTCCGTCGCCACACCGTTGTTCGTCACCTGCACCGTATATGATGTGGCCGGCGTGCCGGACGGCGGATTGATCGTCACGCCCACGCCCTGGCTCAGCACGTTCACCGTGAGATGCGGCTTCACGTCGCTGTAGAAGGATTGCACTTCGAAGGGCAGGTCGTAGGGGCCCGGCGCTGCGGTCGCCGGCACGCTCACCTTCGCCGCGACATCGGCGGACGCATCGGGTCCAACGGTGACGGCATTGCGTTCGAACGCCGCGGTAAACCCAGTCGGCAAGGTGTTCGGGAAGTAATTGAACGACTGGCTGTTGGTGCCGACGTTTGTCGTATGGAGGAGCACGCGCGCGCTGTCGCCGCGGCCGATCGCAACCGGATTTGGATTGAGCGTCACAGTGGCCGCGTAGATCGGGCTCGTGTCGTCGGCACCGATCGGCCGGTCGAAGTTGTTGGTGAACATCTGCGCTTGTACGGATGACTGCACGCCGCCCGCGGCGGTGGCGGTCACGCGGAAGTCCCACGGCCAGCCGTTGTCGGCGAGAGTGGTGGCGAGCACCAGCGTGGACGTTGCCTGGCCTCCCGCGGGCACCAGCACCGGCGTCGTTAACGACTTGACCCAGGACGCCGGCACGCCATCGACGAAAAGCGAATAACTAACGGCCGATGCACCCGGATTCTTGAGCGTGATCGTGTACGTCGCGGGCAGCGATATGCCGACCGTCTGCGAGGTCGGCGCGATGGACAGGATCGGGTTGCTCGTGATGGCAATGCCATTGATGCCCAAAGATCCGGAGCCGAACGTGGGCAGCGTGAAATCGACGTGGCCGCCGAACGCGATGTCGCGCGTCTCGCTTGGCTGGACGGCCAACGCCTGCGCCTGCCATGTGATCGACGTGACCGTAGGCTGGACCCAGGTGTAGCGGTCGAGGTTGGGCGGACTCGTGTCGATCGACGTCGGCGCGAGGTTGAATGAGCCCGGCACGTACGTGACACCCGTGCCCTTCGGCTTGTCGACGCTCGCGGTGATCGCCGGCCCCGTGAGAATCGCGTAGTCGTAGATGATGATGCCGGTCCGCGTCAGTGCATAGAGCTTGCTGCCGTTGACGATCGTCGCCTTCAGCACATCGGTGACGTCGTAGGGAATCACGCGTAGGTGGGCGGGATCGTTGGCATCGATCAGCGTCAGCGTCCAGGCGCAGCTCTGCGGGTTGAAGGCGCCGACCGCATAGAAATTGCTGGTCAGCGCCGATAGCGATGTGCCTCCGGCGTCCAGCGGCTGGTTGCAGAAATTCTGCGGCCGCGCGTCGAGCAACGGCGTCACCAAGGTCGAGATGACGGTGGGATTCGATGGCGTGCTGATATCGAGGGCCGTGACGGTAAGATTTCCCGTCAGGCCACGATTGGCGTCGTAAAAGCCGAGAGTGTCGCCGACGACGATGGCGACATTACCTTGCCTGGCGGCGCCGAAGAGCAGTCGTGCCTCCGGAATGTCGATCGTCTTGACGATGCAGGGATTGGGCGCGCCCTGGCAATTGGTCGGAAGCAGTGTGCGGTCGACGACGGCTACGCGGCCTATGCCGGTCTCAGGGCTGCCGCCCGTCGACGTCGTCGTCGACGAAAGCACGTAATTTCCGGCGAGCTCGATGCCAAAGTACATGTTCGGGCCGCCGTACACGGGATCGTTGGTGTCGGGCGGCGGGCCCGCAAAGTGGTGGAACAGCTCGCCCGCGAGCACTGGCGCGGAAGGCGTCGTAAGATCAAGCGCCAGCAGGTTGCCGTTTTGCTGGAAAATGAAACCGGAGAACGGGTTGTAGAGGAAGATCGACGTCGGCATGTAGCCCAGCGATCCCACGAACGAAATGGCGCTGCCGAACGATTTTCCGAGGTCGACCGGCGTCGCATTGATCTGCACCGGGCTGGTGGCGTTCGCACCGCCGATGTCGAACGCGACGATCTTCACGTGATCGAACGAGGTCGGGCTGTCGCCGCTGTACGCGAGGACCAGCGTGTTTCCGTTCACGTTGCAGCCGACGTTGCTGAAGTCACTGCCAAGCAATCCCGTCGCGAAGGTCTGGACGATCGCCGGCGCATCCGGGTTAAGCGTATTGACGATCGAGATGCGGTTGCTCTGACACGCATAGAGGTATTGGCCGGAGCGTGCAAACGTGAGCGCGGTTGCCGGGAGTGGCAACGAGCTGCGCGGCGCGATCATCGGCGTCGGCAGCGAGTCGTGGGTGAGGTCGAGCGCGACGCCGACGGTGTTGTCGCCGGGCGGAACAACGGATGGTGTCACCGACAGCCGCGCGCCGAACGGCTGGCCAATCAGGAAATAGGCGGAGGTCGTGGATACCGGGCAGCGGCGTGCAGCACACCGCCTGGTCGATCACGCTCGCGACAAACGTATAGGGCCCGTTGGGGAAGCCCGTGGTGTCGATCGTGACCGGCGGGCCATCGATCACGCTGTCACCGGACGCGAGCGGAGCCGCGCTCGCGGAGTTTCCGCTCCGACGGAGAATGCCGTCCTTGTCGTGCGCCTCCCAGGCGATGTAGACGGTGCGCGCCACGTTGATCGAATTCATGATCTTCAGCGCGATGTTGACCGGCGTGCCGGGATCGGTGAACGCGGGGGTCGGTACGATCGAGACGATCCTGACGACGTCCGGTCGCAGCACCAGCTGTCCGGTGACCGAGCGGGCGACCGCAGGTTGATCGTGCGGGGTCGCGGTGACGACGTAGTCGAACTGGCGAGCCTGGCCGTCCGTGTTGTTGAACGTTAGCGTCAGCGGCGGCGCACCGCAGCAGCCGTTGGTCTGGTAATTCGCCGGAACAGTGATGGTCGACACGTTGAACGCTGCGGTGGCGGCTGCAGGGACGCCCGCGACGGTCAGATCGAACACGCGCGGCAGCGGCGAGTCGTTGAAGATGTCGATGCTGACTGACGTCGGCTGCGCGGGCAGGTTGATCGCGACCTGCGGCAGCAGCCCGAGGCGGAAGTCGTAACGCGTGGACGCGGCGATCGCATCGGCAGTGCCGCAGAGGACGGCGTCGATTTGCGCGAGGACGGCAGCAACGCCGCCCGGCGCCGCCGCCGCGAGCGCGGCGCGCGCGCTGGTGATGGGCGCCACGAATGCCGTCAAATAGCCCGCGTTGAATTGCAGGTTGACGAGACTGTCGAGCTCCACCAGGACCGCCTGCACCTTCGTCGCGTCGCCAGGGGATGGTGCAAGGGCGTCCATCGCGCTCGCCAGCCGCGACAGGTTGGCCCCAAGACCCGCTCGGCCGCCCAGCGTATTGGCGGCCAGCGCGGCGCGCGACGTGCAGGCGGCGACAGCGGAGGTGACATTGACGGTGATCGAAGCCGTCGCCGGGTCGGAAACGCCAAACGCGCCGCTGATCAGCGCAACCAGCGCGCTGCCGGGCAACGCAGAGGGCGACACCTGCGCGGAAACGGGAATCGAGCGTGTCTCGCCGGCTGCGAGGTCGGCCGTCGGCGGCAATCCAATCACCGACAGCCCGGGGCTGGTCTGCTCCGAAAGGACGACGTGAGTTGCGACATTGCCAAGCGCATTGAACGTCAGCGTAGCGTTGACCGTCGCACCGGGCGTGACGGTCGCGCCTTCTGGCAGCACCCCCATCTGAAGCGCGCCGGCCGCCGGCGTCGTGAACGTCGCGTTGCCGACCTGGTTGATCGCGAAATTCGTCGTGCTCCGCGCGGTCGACCGCAAAATCCTGCGGCGTGCCCGCCGCCTGCAGCACCTGCGGAAGCACGCAAACATGCATTTCGCCAAAGCCGCCGGGCGGGATCGTGATCGGAGGTGAAGCGATCGCGAGCGAGCTGAATCCGGTAATGCCCCGCGGATCGATCTTGAACGAATCGGTTGCCGGGCCGGTATTGTGGATCTGGGCCAGGTACACCGACTGGAATTCGCCGCCGTTGACGACCGTCGAGAAGCGCGGATCGACGGCGAGGCTCACCGTCACGCCGGGCGATCCTCCCGGCGCGCTGTTGGCGGGCAGCGCCGGCGTCGTCGCCGTGAACAGGATCGACGGCAGCGGTGGATCCCCCAAGAAGAACTTGAGGATCTTTTCCTGATTGTCGAATCCGTCCGAGAGCCCCGTAATCAAGCCTTCGAGGATATTCCATGCACCTTCGAGCTTCAGCTTGTCCTTCAACTTCTTGAAGCTGTCCTGGATCGGCTTCAGGATGTTCTTCAGCACGTCGTCGACGATGGCCTTGGTCCTCGCGTAGGCGCCGGCAAACGGGTCGCCGGTGGAAATCCCGGTGACCACCGCCGCGGCAAACGCATAAGAAGTAATGCCGAACGCGTTGACCTGCCCGATGAAGCGCGCGAAGGGCTCGTTGAACTTCTGTGCGAATTCGATTGTGTTTGCATATTCGACAATGGCCTGGTGCGTGCCGTCTTCGCCGACGCTGATCGTATAGCCGGTGTTGGGATCGCTTTCGAGCCACGCCGTATAGGGTGCACCGTTGACGATCACCGGTGACGGTGGGACGAGCACGATCTTGCCCGCGGCAACCGCGGCGCCGATCCGGGCCTTGGCGTCGGCGGAGAGGGCAAGGCCGTCGATCGCCGCCTGATTGGGCGGGCCGATCGGCACGAGCTGCCCCGGGTCGGCCATCACCTTAAGCAATCCGGGCAGCGTCGACGGCGTCTGCCCGGTCATTTGCTGCAGGACATCGCCCTCGAGCGAAGACTCGTACAGGCCGCGCATCCGCTCGAATTGCAGCGAATTGTTGAACGAAATTCCCGGCAAAGGATAGGTGCGCAGGTCGCCCTTGCGGACGTCGAGGGCGAGCTTCACCGAATTGGTCGACGCCTGCGCGCGGGAAATCGTCAAACGCGGCGACGCATACCACGGCTTGACGAGATAGACGCTCGCGTTGCCTGCGGCGGCGCGATCGGCGCTGCCCACGAAAGACGCCACCGCGAGCTCGTTCAAGGCGGTCAGCGTGGCGACGTTGAGGA
This sequence comes from uncultured beta proteobacterium, assembly GCA_963816925.1. Taxonomy (GTDB): domain Bacteria; phylum Pseudomonadota; class Gammaproteobacteria; order Burkholderiales; family Casimicrobiaceae; genus CAIWHR01. The sequence goes on from CAWFMY010000045.1 coordinate 121,162, forward strand.
ACGCGGCGCGTGTCTGCAGCGCCACTTGCGCCGGCGTGAGCTGGGCGGGGGGCGGCAGCGCCAGCACCTCGTCCTTGATCGCCGCGACTTCGGCATTCAATGACTGAAGGCGGGCCTTGCGCGCGGCGAAGTCGTCGTAGGCCTGCTTGCTCGAGGCGACGTCGATCGTCAGGAGGTCGACCGGCGACAGCGCGGGATCGGTAAGGCTCGTGGGATCAAGCGTGATCGTGCCGCCGGTTTGCCGGTTCGCATACCCGATCCGGTCCATCAGCGTGCGCTGGAAATTCGTCGGTTGCGCGGGCAACGCGGGATCGATGACATCGATATCGACGAAGACGCCGGTGAGCACGGTGCTTCCCAACGGAAAGTTGGTGATGAGCTCCGTGTAGTCCGCGCCTCGAATCGTGAGGTAGTTCCGCGGATCGAGGCCGCTGTCGCCTACGACGAGGTAGGGGGAATAGACATTCGTGGTGGCGCTGATCGCAAGGCCGGGCGGCGTGCTCTGCGTGACGATGTGGCCGACGGTGACCGGATGGTCCGACAGGTCGGCCGCCGCGAACGTCTGGTCGAGCACGACGGTGGTGCCAAGGGGAAAACCGTAGATCGCGCCCGCCTGCGAGTACATCTCCGCACTGAGACGGAACCTGACCTTGTGCTTCAGGTTGTCCGGGACATCGTCGAATTGCGACGTCGGTGTCGCGAATGTCGTGCCGACGACGGATTCTGGAAAGGTCGGGTCGAGCGCGACAAAGGCGCTGGCCGGCGTCGGCTTGTATTCGACCCAATAATGGGTTTTGGCCGGGGTGTAGAGCGTGAAATCGAACGTGGGGGCGGAAACTCCGCCGGTGTTGTAGCAGCCGAGGATTCGACGCGGCGACGGAAAGGACGCGAGGATCAGCCGGGAGACATCGGGATCGGAGAGCGTGCCCGTCGCGTAGCGTGCGGTGAAGCCCGACGCCCGAAGCAGGTCCACCAGCAGGCTGGCGCGATCCAGCGCATTTCCCGCCTTGCCGGCCAGTGTGCCGCGAGCGCCGCGCAGGCTGCCACCATAGACGTCAACCCCGATCTGGTCGCGCACATACGCGAACATCGTCGCGGGGTTGTTGCCGAGGCTTGCCGCCAATGCGACGATGCGAGCATCCGCCGCCTCGGCAGCGGGCGCGAGCAGGACCGCCACGAGCAGCAGGAGCACGGAGACCGCCCCGCGCGCGGCGCGCATTGCCACCGTGGTCCGGCTGGATTTTTCGACGCTGGCGAGCATTTCGCTGCCCCGAACAAGACGCGCCTGCGGCGCAGGAGCGGCGGGTACCGACGGGCGCGAGTATGCAGAATTTTTGGGGTCGCTGACAAGCTAATGGAACCTCGCCGGTTCTCGCGCTCCGTTTGCTCTGTAGCGAACAACTGCCGAGGTAGCCTCGCGACGACCCGAGCGCCCCTCGCGTCAAATTCGGAATAGGAGGTCAATCGTTGCGCCCAGCAAGCACGCGCCGTCACTTAATCGATCGGGATATTGTCGGCATGGGCACGATCGCGCTGCCCGCGAAAATCGGTTCGGGAAGCCACGAACGTCTGAACGGGGCATCGGCGATGATGTCGAATCTTCGTTCCCCCTGGTCTTGAACGGAACGCCATGGCGACCAAGAACGGCAAATCCGCACGCCGAAAACTGAAGCACGATCACAGCGTCCTGGTGCTGCAGGGCGGCGGTTCGCTCGGCGCCTATCAGGCCGGCGTGTATGAAGGCATGGTCGAGCAGGGCGTCGCGCCCGATTGGATCGCCGGGGTGTCCATTGGCGCCGTCAATGCGGCGCTGATTGCGGGCAATCCGCCGGACCGGCGCGTCGAGCGCCTGCGCGCTTTCTGGGACGAAGTCTCGTCCGGCCTGCCGATCGAGATTCCGGCATACCTCGACCCCTTCCGCCTGGCCTTCAATCGCGCCAGCGCCACGGCGGCGACCATGTTCGGCGTCCCGGGATTCTTTCATCCGCGGTTTCCGCCGCCGTTCCTCGCGGCCGACGGCACGCCCGCAGCGCTGAGCCTCTACGATACGTCGCCGCTGCGGGATACGCTGCTCGAGCTCGTCGACTTCGACCTCATCAACAGCCAGCGCGTGCGCCTTTCGATGGGCGCCGCCAACGTTCACACCGGCAGCTCGACGTATTTCGACAGTCGGGACCACGTCATCGGCCCCGAGCACGTCATGGCAAGCGGTGCGCTGCCGCCGGGATTTCCTCCCGTCGTGATCGACGGCAACCACTACTGGGACGGCGGTATCGTCTCGAATTCGCCGCTCTGGTATGTCCTCGACGATTCGCCGCAGATCAACGCGCTGATCGTGCAGGTCGACCTGTTCAGCGCGCGCGGTGCGCTGCCGGAAAACCTCGACCAGGTCCTGGAACGCGCCAAGGACATCCAGTATTCGAGCAAGACGCGATTCAATACCACCCGCGTGAAGGAGCTCTCCGACCTGCGCGCGGCGCTGGGACGGCTGCTCAAGAAGCTGCCACCGGAATTGCGCAACGACCCGGACTACCAGAAGCTGTTGCCGCTCGCCGCGTACCAGCGCCACGTCACGCTCATTCACCTCATCAACCGGCGTGTCGCGTCGTCCACGAGCGCCAAGGATTGCGAATTCTCGCGAGCGACCGTGCGCGACCTCTGGCAAGGCGGCCTCGAGGACGTGCGCAGGACCTGCGCGCACCCGGACTGGGACCGGGCCAAGGAAATCGTGCGTGGCATCCGGATCTACGACCTCGCGGATTAGACCATCGGAGAAGGGCCGAATCATGACCGAAGACGAAGTGAAATCCCGCGCTTTCGCGATGCCGTTGACGAGCCCGGCGTTCCCGCCGGGCCCGTACCGGTTCGTCAACCGCGAGTTCTTCATCATCACCTACCGCACCGATCCGGACGCCCTGCGGGCAGTGATCCCCGCGCCACTCGAATTCGCACAGCCGATCGTCAAGTACGAATTCATCCGGATGCCCGATTCGACGGGCTTCGGCGACTACACCGAGTCGGGCCAGGTCATTCCCGTCCGCTTCGAAGGCAAGGATGGCGGCTACGTGCATGCGATGTACCTCGACGACGAGGCTCCCATCGCCGGTGGGCGCGAGCTGTGGGGATTTCCGAAGAAGCTGGCCTCGCCGAAAATATCCGTCGAAAAGGATACGTTGCAGGGCGTGCTGCGATACGGCCCGATCCCGGTGGCCGTCGCCACCATGGGCTACAAGCATCGCAGCGTGCCGCACGCGCCGATCCTGGCGTCATTGTCGGCGCCGAACTACCTCCTCAAGATCATCCCCCACGTCGACGGCACGGCGCGCATCTGCGAGCTGGTCCGTTATTTCTGCGAAGACATCACCATCAAGGGCGCCTGGGAAGGACCCGCCGCGCTCGAACTCTTCCACCACGCGCTGGCGCCGGTCGCGGCGTTGCCCGTGCTCGAAATCGTGTCGGGCCTGCACATCCAGTCCGACCTGACGCTCGGGCTCGGAACCGTGATCCACGACTACCTCGCCCGATAGGAGCACTCCCATGAAACTGAAGGACAAGGTCGCAATCGTCACCGGCGCCGCCAGCGGCATCGGCAAGGAAATCGCGCTGACGTACGCTCGTGAAGGCGCGAAGGTGGCCATCGCCGACATGAACAAGGACGCGGCCGATGCGACCGCGAACGAAATTCGCGCAACCGGCGGTCAGGCGATAGGCGTGGCCATGGACGTCACCGACGAGCAGGCCGTCATCGACGGCGTCGCGGCCGTCGTGAGTGCCTTTGGTGGCGTCGACATCCTGGTCAGCAACGCGGGCATCCAGATCGTGCATCCGCTGGAGGAGTTCACGTATGCGGAGTGGAAGAAAATGCTGGCGATCCATGTCGACGGCGCCTTCCTGACAACGCGCGCGTGCCTGCCGCACATGTACGAATCCGGGCGCGGCGGGAGCGTCATCTACATGGGGTCGGTGCATTCGAAGGAAGCCTCGTTGCTGAAGGCGCCGTACGTAACCGCCAAGCACGGGTTGATCGGGCTCGCCAAGGTCGTCGCCAAGGAAGGCGCCGCCCACGGCGTGCGCGCCAACGTGATCTGCCCGGGCTTCGTGCGCACGCCACTGGTGGAGAAACAGATCCCCGAGCAGGCGAAGGCCCTCGGAATGTCGGAGGCCGACGTGATCAAGAATGTGATGCTGAAGGAGACGGTCGACGGTCAGTTCACGACGGTTGAGGACGTCGCCGAAGTCGCGTTGCTGTTCGCCTCGTTTCCATCGAATGCGCTGACCGGTCAGTCCTTGATCGTCAGCCACGGCTGGTTCATGCAATGAATCGGCGCTAGATCTTGAGCAGCCTTCGCGCGTTGCCTTCGTAGATCGCGTGCCGCTCCTCCGGCGAAAGGTCGAGCCGGTCGACGATCTCGATCGTCGTGCGCGTGTACATCGAGCCTTTTTCCGGATCGAACGGCGAATCCGACGCGAACAGCACGCGCCCGGGGCCGAAGAAGCGGAGCCCGCATCGGGTCGCCTCCCACGCGCCGAACAGCGCGGTGTCCGCGTAGAACAGCCGGAAATAGTCGACCGGACGCTTCTTGAGCTTCCGCAGCAGCTTCGTGTAATCGACGTCCGACGTGCGCTTGCCGAGCTGATCCCAGCCGGGGCCGACGCGGCCTTCGAAGTACGGGATCATTCCGCCCATGTGGTGGGTGATGACCTTGAGGTCGGGGAAGCGGTCGAACAAGCCTTCGAACACGATGTGCGCCATTGCCACGCTCGTCTCGTACGGCCAGCCGAACGTCCACCAGATTTCGAAGTGGCTCTTCTTCTCCTTCTGGTAATCGGGGAAGTCCGCGCCGCGAGCGGGATGAAGCCAGATCGGCAGGTCGAGCTTCGCCATCAGCTCGAAAAGCGGCAGCGTCTCCGGCGCGGTGAGCGGCTTGCCGAGGACGTTGGTGAATACCTGCACGCCGACGGCGCCGAGGTCGCGCACGGCGCGCTTCGCCTCCTTCAGCAGGCCGGCGGGATCGTTCATCGGCAGCGACGCGATGAACGCGGGGAAACGGTCGGGGTGCTTGCGCACGAGTTCCGCCATGCCGTCGTTCGCAAGGCGCGCCATGTCCGTGGAGACAGGCGGCGGCCCGAACACCTCGATCGGCGGCGAGCCGAGGCAGATCACCTGCGCGTAATCGCCGAATTGATCCATGATCCGGAAGCGGGCGGAGAGATCGACGATCGCCGGAATCTCGCGCACGCGCTTGTGGATGTCCTTTCCGTTCGGCGCGACCTTCAGCATCCGGTCGTAGAACGTCTTCGGGAAGATGTGATTGAAGATGTCGAGTTTCACGGCGATCGCTCCTCGATGGGCCTCAGTCGGCCTTGATTCCGGCGGCACGGACGATTCGGGTCCAGCGCTCGAGATCGGCGTCGATCAGCCGCGCGAGATCCTCCGGCTTTCCCGGCGTCGGGTTGAGACCCTGCTTCACGAGGTTCGCACGCACGTCCGGATCCACGAGGATCGCGTTCGTCTCGGCGTTGAGCAGCGCCGTCTCGCCTGGCGGCAAACCGGCAGGTCCCAGCATCGCATACCAGATGTCGACATCGATATCCGTGACCCCTTCGTCGGCGAGCGAAGGAACGTCCGGCGTGGCGGGCGAGCGGTGCGCGCCGCCGGCGGCGAGCATGCGCAGCTTGCCGGCCTGCACCTGGCTGAGCGCGACATGAACCGGCAGGAACATCACCTGCACCTGGCCGCCGAGGAGGTCGGTGACCGCGCCCGCGGTCCCCTTGTACGGCACGTGGGTCAGGTCCACCTTGAAGTGCAGCTTGAAGAGCTCCATCGCGAGATGATGTGGCGTGCCGCTGCCCGGCGACGCATAGTTGAGCTTGCCGGGTTGCGCCCGGGCGAGCGCGACGAGCTCCTGCACCGAGCGCGCAGGCACCGAAGGATGGACCACCAGCGCGAGGTTTCCCACCGCGGTCGGGCCAATCGGCGTGAAGCTCTTCGCCGGATCGTACGGAACGCTTTGCTGGAGCGCCGCGTTGGTCACATGCGTGCTCGCCGTCATCAGCAGCGTGTAGCCGTCCGGCGTCGCCTTGGCCACGGCTTCGGTCCCGATGTTGCCGCTGGCGCCGGGGCGGTTGTCGATGACGACGGCCACCTTGAGCTTGTCGGAAAGCTTCTGCCCGACTACCCGCGCGAGCACGTCGATGCCCGTGCCCGCCGTGTACGGGACGACGATGCGTATCGGGCGGGCGGGGTAGGGCGCCTGCGCGGGCGCCGGCAACACGGCAACGACCCCCGCGACGATCGCCGCCAGGAGCAACACACCATGCCGCATTCGTCGGCGCACGGAATCTCCGATGAGTAGCGTTCCGGTGCCCGCCTCGATTCGGACGCTGCGCGCGATGCTAGCCGTGCGCTGCAGGCACTGTCAATCGGCTCGCGCTAAACTGCGGCCATTACCTGCGTCCACCGGAGGCCCGTTGTGCCCAGCAAGGAGATTACCAGCGCTGTCCGCCAATTCGTCGAGCCCTACAAGATCGTCCGCGGCAAGAAATTCCGCCTCAAGGATTTCGATCCCGCGGATACCGGCGGGTTGGGCTCCGAAGCAAAACCGCAGGCGAAGGAGCTGCTCGCGCGGGGCGTGAGCTGGCTCGCCGAGGAGCAGGACAAGCTCTATGCGCAGAACCAGTGGTCCGTCCTGCTCGTTTTCCAGGCGATGGACGCCGCCGGGAAGGACGGCACGATCAAGCACGTGACCTCCGGCCTCAATCCGCAGGGCTGCCAGGTCTACTCGTTCAAGCAGCCTTCGCCGGAAGAGCTCGACCACGACTTCCTGTGGCGGACGACGCGCTGCCTGCCCGAGCGCGGCCGCATCGGAATCTTCAATCGTTCGTATTACGAGGAAGTCCTCGTCGTCCGGGTGCATCCGGAATACCTCGGCCGCCAGCATCTGCCCGACGCGTTGATTGGCCGAAAGGTCTGGGATCGCCGGCTCGCCGACATCGCGAACTTCGAGCGCTATCTCGCGCGAAACGGCACGCTCGTCCTCAAGTTCTTCCTGAACGTCTCGCGCAAGGAGCAAAAGCGGCGTTTCATGGAGCGGCTGGACCAGCCCGAGAAGAACTGGAAATTCTCCGCGGCCGACGTCAAGGAACGCGCGTACTGGAACGACTACATGAAGGCGTACGAAGCCGCCATTCGCGCGACCGCGACCCCGGACGCGCCGTGGTATGTCGTCCCCGCCGACAACAAGTGGTTCACGCGTCTCGTGGTGGCCGCGGCGATCGTCGAGGCGATGGAGCGGCTCGAGCTCGCGTACCCGAAGGTGGACACCGCGCAGCGACGTGCGCTTTCGCTCGCTCGCGCGGCGCTGGCAAAGGAGTAGCGGATCAGGACTTCCGGGCCGCGACGCCCTGTTCGCGCAGGGCGTCGAGCGTCGCGTTCATGGTGAGCGCCTGCGGGTCGAGCTTGAGATGCAGCAGGGCGGGCCGCCCGGCGGCGAGCGCGCGCTCGAAGGCCGGGGCAAAATCCGCCGTGCGCACTACTGTCTCGCCGAAGGCGCCGAACGCGCGCGCAAGCGCCGCGAAATCGGGATTGACGAGGGCGGTGCCGTAGTCGCGCGCCGGGTAGGTGCGTTCCTGGTGCATCCGGATCGTTCCGTACATGCCGTTGTCGACGACGACGAAGACGATGGCGAGCCCGTATTGCACCGCGGTCGCGAGCTCCTGGCCGTTCATGAGAAAGCAGCCGTCGCCATTCCACGAAAGCACGACGCGCTCGGGGTGCACTGACTTGGCGGCGACCGCCGCTGGCACGCCATAGCCCATGGATCCTAAATACGGCGCGAGCTGCGTGCGAAAGCCGCGATACCGGTACAGCCGGTGCATCCACGTCGCGTAGTTGCCGGCGCCGTTGGTGACGATCGCGGTGTCGGGCAAGCGCTCGTCGAGCCAGCGCACGATCTGCCACAGGTCGAGATCCCCGGGGACGGGTCGCGGCGCTTGCCACGCGAGATACTCGACGTGTGCGTCGGTGGGGAGCCCCTCGGCATGCCCCGGCCCGAGACGAGGCAGCGCCGCCAGCGCCGCGAGAAACGCGCCGGGCGTCGCCGCAATCGCAATCGCCGGCTGATAGACACGCCCGAGCTCGTCGGCGCCCGGGTGCACGTGGATCAGCGTCTGTGCAGGCACCGGGGGCACGAGCAGCGTGTAGCCCGACGTCGTCATTTCGCCAAGGCGCTCACCGATCGCGAGCAGCACGTCGGCCTCGCGCACGCGCGCGGCCAGTCGCGGATTGATCCCGATACCCACGTCGCCGGCGTAGAGCGCATGCCGATTGTCGAAGAGGTCCTGGTTGCGGAATCCGCACGCGACCGGCACGGCGTACGTTTCGGCGACCGCCTGCAGCATCCTGCACGCGTCGGTGTCCCAGCGGCTGCCGCCCACGAGCAGCAGTGGCCGCTTCGCGTTGGCAAGGCGATCGGCGGCGGCGGCCACGAGTCCCGCATCGGGCGCCGCCACCACCGCATCGACGCGAGGAGCGTCGACGCACGCTGCCTGGGTCGACAGCATGTCTTCGGGCAGCGCGAGCACCACCGGTCCCGGTCGGCCGGACATCGCGGTTCGGTAGGCGTGCGCGACGTACTCGGGGATGCGCTCCGCGCGATCGATTTGCGCCGCCCACTTGGCGACGCTGCCGAACATGCGTCGATAGTCGATTTCCTGGAACGCCTCGCGGTCGACGAAGTCGGCGCCGACCTGGCCGATGAACAGGATCATCGGCGAGGAGTCCTGCATCGCGGCGTGAACGCCGATGCTTGCGTTGGTCGCGCCGGGCCCGCGGGTGACGAAGGCAATGCCGGGGCGCCCCGTCAGCTTGCCAAAGGCCTCGGCCATGTACGCCGCGCCGCCCTCCTGCCGGCACACCACCAGCTGCAGTCGGTCGCGCGCGTCGAAGAGCGCATCGAGCACCGCGAGGTAGCTCTCGCCCGGAACGGCGAACGCATGCGTCGCCCCCTGCGCGAGCAGGTTCGCCACGAGTATTTCGCCGCCGGTGCGGGTGGGGATCACGATACTGGGGGGACGGAGTCCGGAGGGCGGACGATCGCCCATTCTATATAATCGCCGGCAATCGCTGCGCGCTTCGTCGCTTTCCATGCCCACCCCCGAACTCATCTACGACGCCGAACTCTTCGTCGCCACGGGCCTCGCTCTCGCGCTCGCCACGCTGTGGCTGCGCCGCGACCTGAGGCAGAACATGTTCAACATGTCGCTGGCGATGGGGGTCGGGCTCGTCGGGCTCGTGCTGCTTGCCCGGTTCGGCGGCGCCATCAACGACGCCACGATTACCAATGTGGCCCGCGAGGTGCTGCTGCTGCTGATCGCGATCGGCTTCACGCGCATCATCCTGATGTTCGTGTTCCAGGGCGTGCTGAAGCGGCTGGCGATTCCGCGGATCCTCGCCGACGTGCTGATCGCGGTCGTGCTCGTCGTGTTCGGTCTCGTCCGGATGAAAGTGGTGGGCGTGAATCTCGCCGGCATCATCACGACGTCCGCAGTGATCACCGGCGTCATCGCCTTCTCGCTTCAGGAAACGCTGGGAAACCTGTGGGGCGGGATCGCGCTGCAGCTCGACAACACCTGCCGGATCGGCGACTGGATCCGGATGGAAGGCGCGTCCGGCCAGGTGGTCGGCATCCGCTGGCGCTACACGTCGATCGCCACCAACAGCGGTGAAACCATCATCATTCCGAACAGCCAGCTGATCAAGAACCGCGTGACGGTTCTCGGGCGGCGGGGCGACGAGCGCATCCCGTCGCGGCGCACGGTCGAATTCAAGGTGTCGTACGACGTCCCTCCCTCGCGGGTCATCGCCGCCGTCGCGGATGGGCTGGCGCACGCGGAGATCCGCAACGTCGCGGCCCGCCCACCGCTCATCGTGAACTGCACCGATTTCGAGGACAGCGCGATCCATTATTCGGTGCGCTACTGGTGCACGGACCTTGCGCACGACCTCTGGACCGATTCGCAGGTGCGGCTGCATATTGCCGCCACGCTTGCGCGCCACGGCATGGAAATGCCGCTGCCGCAGCGCGTGATCGTCCAGCGCACCCCGGCGACCGCTCCGGAACGGCGCGAGCACGAGATCGACGCCCGCTGCGCGGCGCTCGCGCGGATTGACCTGTTCGCGGCGTTGACCCCCGCCGAGCGGCGCGCGCTGGCGGCGGAACTCGCCGACTGCCCGTACGTCGCCGACGACGTCATCGCGCGCCAAGGGGAAGCAGCGGACTCCCTCTATATCCTTGCACACGGCCGCGTCGGCGTCTACGACGACAGCGCAGGCGGCACCGGTGCGCGCGACCATCTCGCGACGCTCGACGCGCCTTCCGTTTTCGGCGAGATGGGGCTGCTGACCGGCCAGGCGCGCGGCGCGACGGTCATCGCCGAATGTGAAGTCCTGTGTTATCGGCTGGACAAGACCGGCTTCGACGCAATCGTGCGTGCCCGCTCGGAGCTGATCGAGCCGATGTCGATGGTTGTCGTCGCGCGGCAATCCTCCAATGACGCGAAATTGCAGGCGCTGTCGGCCGATGCGCGGGCGCGGCAGGCGTCCTACAGCGCCGCCGAACTCGTCCGGCGAATCAAGGGTTTTTTCGCGATCGACAACTAGCGGCGGCGTCAACGCCCCGCAACCAGCTCTTCGCGCGTCAGCAGGAATACTCCGTCCTCGGATCCCGCGGTCTCCAGCCACACGAAGGGCAGGCGCGGATAAGCGAGCTCCGCGGCGGCCCGATTGCGGCCGACTTCGACCACCAGCTTGCCGCCGGGATTGAGAAACCTCGGCGCTTCCTTCACGATCGTCCGCACGGCATCGAGGCCGTCGTCGCCGCCGGCGAGCGCCAGCGTCGGCTCGTGCCGGTACTCCAGCGGCAGGTCCTCCATCGCCAGCGCGGTCACGTACGGCGGATTGCTGATGATGAGGTCGTAGCTCTTCTCCGACAGGTTGGAGAAGAGGTCGGAACGAATGAGATTGATCCGGTCGGCGAGGCCGTAGTCCGCCACGTTGCGCTGCGCCACCGTGAGCGCATCGGACGACAGGTCGACCGCGTCGACGTCCGCCTCCGGATAGGCGTGCGCCAGCAGGATTGCCAGGCATCCGGATCCGGTGCACATATCGAGGGCGGTGGTGACCTTTTCGGGTGCGCCGACGTACGGCGTCAATCCGTCCGGCAGCAACTCCGCGATGAACGAGCGCGGAATCAGCACGCGCTCGTCGACGTAGAAGCGGAAATTGCCGAGCCAGGCCTCGTGCGTGAGATAGGCGGCCGGCACGCGCTGGTCGATCCGGCGCTCCAGCAGTTGCTCGATCTGCGCGCGCTCGAGTTGCGTCAGCCGGCCGTCGAGGAACGGCTCCAGCTGGTCGAGCGGAAGGTGCAGCGCGTGCAGCAGCAGGTACGCCGCTTCGTCGTATGCGTTGTCGGTGCCGTGACCGAACGCGAGCTTCGCCTCGCCGAAGCGCGTGACCGCGTAGCGCAGCCAGTCGCGCAGCGTCTCGAGGTCGTGCACCGCGGTCGTCATGCCGCCGCGCCTTGCACGAGCAGGCGGTCGAGAATGCAGCGGTAGATGCGCGACAGGAGCGTCAGGTCGGCGATCTTCACGCGCTCGTTCAGCTTGTGGATCGACGCGCCGACCGGCCCCAGTTCCACGACCTGGCGGCAGATGTCGGCGATGAAGCGCCCATCGGAGGTTCCGCCGGTGCACGACACCTCGGCGGTGACGCCGGTGACGTCGCGGATGGCCGCGCATGCGACGTCGACCAACGCGCCCCGCGGCGTCAGGTAGGGCTTGCCCCAGCCGGTCCAGACGAGCGCGTAGTCGAGGCCGTGGCGCGCCAGCACCGCTTCGAGGCGCAGTTGCAGCGATTCGCGTGTGCTCGCGGGCGCGTAGCGGAAATTGAACATGACCTCAAGCGTCCCTGGTATCACGTTGGTTGCGCCGGTTCCGGAATGGAGGTTCGAGCATTGCCAGGTGGTCGGCGGAAAGAACTCGTCGCCGTCGTCCCAGCGCATGGCCGCGAGTTCGGCCAGCGCAGGCGCCGCGAGATGAATCGGGTTCTTGGCGAGGTGCGGATACGCAACGTGCCCCTGGACGCCTTTGACCGTCAATGTCGCCGAAAGCGTGCCGCGCCGCCCGTTCTTGATCATGTCGCCCAGGCGCTCGACGGAGGAGGGTTCGCCGACGATGCAGTAGTCGATCGATTCGCCGGCTGCCGCGAGCTTTTCAACGACTTTGACGGTGCCGTCGACGGACGGACCTTCCTCGTCGGAGGTGATGAGCAGCGCGATGGATCCAGGCGCCGCCGGATGCGCGGCGACGAAGCCCTCGACCGCGGTCACGAATGCCGCGAGCGAGGATTTCATGTCCGCGGCACCGCGGCCGTGCAGCCAGCCGTCGCGCTCGGTCGGCACGAAGGGTTCGGTCTCCCATCCGCTGCGCGGGCCTGTGGGCACGACATCGGTGTGCCCAGCCAGACAGACCAGCGGACGCGCGGAGCCGCGGCGTGCCCACAGGTTCGTGACGCCATTCGACACGAGGGTCTCGAAGCGAAAGCCGAGCGGCGCGAGCCGTTCCATGAGAAGCGACTGGCATCCCGCATCGTCGGGCGTGAGCGAAGGGCGCGCGATCAGCGCGCGCGCGAGGTCGAGCGTGGGATCAATCGAGGTGGCGGGCGCGGCGGCGACATCCATCCCCAATCTTAACAAAGACACGGCGCCTTGGCCGCGTAGCGGCTCGATGCACCGCGTGCTCCACCCGACCTTTAGTGGGGTCTATCCAGCATTTCGGCGTCGATCTGCAGCGACGTGAAATCGCTCTGCGGCCGCTTGGCCTGCTCTTCGGGATTGCCGTGCGCCATCCCCTCGACGCGCGCGGTCGGCGAGTTCTGGTTGATGAGCCAGGCGAGGTTGGTCGGCGAATCGGAGGCGCTCATGGCCTCCTCGTAGGAGATATGGTCGTCCATGTACATACGGCACAGCGACTGCTCGAACGTCTGCGATCCGGGGTAGAGCGACTGCTCCATCGCCTCCTTGATCTGCGTTATCTCGCCATTCTTGATCAGCTCGGCGATGAGCGACGTGTTGAGGAGGATCTCGACCGCCGGCTGCATTTCGCCTTCGCTGTTGCGGACGAGCCGCTGGCAGATGATCGCGCGAAGCCCGATCGACAGGTCGGACAGGAGACCGGAACGGGCGTCGTACGGGAAGAGGTTGATGATCCGCGACAATGCATGGTAGCTGTTGTTCGCGTGGATCGTCGAAAGACAGAGGTGGCCGGTCAGCGTGTGCAGAAGCGCCTGCTGCATGGTATCGCGGTCGCGGATTTCGCCGATCATGATGAGGTCGGGTGCCTCACGCAGCGCGTTGGCCAGCGCCTTTTGATAACTTTGCGTATCGACGTTGAGCTCGCGCTGGTTGACGAGGCTCTGCTTGTGCTCGAACAGGTACTCGATCGGATCCTCGATCGTCAGGATGTGGCCGGACTTGTTGCTGTTTCGGTAGTCGATCATCGCCGCCAGCGTCGTCGACTTGCCCGAGCCGGTCGCGCCCGCGATCAGGACAAGTCCGCGCTTTTCCATCACGATGTTGAGGAGCACTTCCGGCAGCCGGAGATCCTCGAACGCAGGAATGTGACTGCGCACGAAGCGGATGACCATCGAGATCGTGCCGCGCTGCCGGAAGATATTGATCCGGAAGTTGCCGACGGCCCGGTCGAGGTGCGACAGATTCATCTCGAACTCGTTCTCGAATTCGCGCGCCTGGTCCTTGCTCATCAACTCGTAGGCGATACGGCGCACCGTCTCGACGTCCATCGGCTGCGTCGAGATCGGCGAGACGACGCCGTTGACCTTGATGTTGATCGGCGCGCCGCAGGAGATGAACAGGTCGGAAGCCTGCTTCTCCGCCATCAGTCTGAACAGTCGGTCGAGGTACATATGGGCGCCCCGGGCTACAATCGCGGCGCGACGTGAGGGTTACCGAGGGTCACGGCGCGGCGCAGGTTTCCATGATAATGTCATGAATTGGCGGGAAGTTCCACTCCAGTCGCTGCCCCTTGCCGGTTGCTGCCGGTTTGATTTGCCCGGTGGCGCGCAACATCCCGTTCGCTGGTTCAACTCCGAAATCAAGCAAGTTTCATGCTCGCAATCATAGGCGGTAGCGGCCTGACCCGGTTGTCCACCCTCGCCGTCGCTCACCGGGAGGTCGTCCGCACGCCCTACGGAGAACCCTCGTCGGCGCTGCTGTTCGGCCAGATTGCCGGCCGCGACACGGTATTTCTGGCCCGCCATGGTCACGGCCACACGATTCCGCCCCATCGGGTGAACTATCGCGCGAACATCTGGGCGTTGAAGGCCCGCGGCGCGACGGCGGTGCTGGCAGTGGCATCCGTGGGCGGGATCCGGGGGGTGATCCCGGGCGAGATCGTGCTTCCCAACCAGCTGATCGACTACACCCACGACCGCGAAAGCACGTTTTTCGACGGTGGCGACCAGGAGGTCGTCCACGTGGACTTCACGCATCCTTACGCACCCGCGCTGCGCGACAAATGCCTTGTCGCCGCGCGGCGGGCCCAGATCGCGCTTACGGATGGCGGGGTGTATGGCGCGGTGTCCGGACCGCGGCTCGAGACCGCCGCGGAGATCGACCGGCTCGATCGCGACGGCGCGACGCTGGTTGGCATGACGGGCATGCCGGAAGCGGTCCTCGCGCGCGAGTTGGGGCTGCCTTACGTGGCGATCGCCGTCGTCGTCAACCATGCGGCCGGGCGCGAAGACTCCGCCACGGCGGTATCGATGGATGGCATCGCGCGCGTGCTGGAGACCGGGATGGACCGGGTCCGCGCGCTGCTCGAGCATGTCGTGCCGCTCATCTGACGAACATGATCCGTGACGTCCTTCGCATGGGCGACCCGCGGCTATTGCAGCCATCGCAGCGGGTGGAGGCCTTCAACACGCCCGAGCTCGATGCGCTCCTTGCGGATCTGCGCGACACCATGGCAGCGCAGAATGGTGCCGGCCTCGCGGCGCCGCAAATCGGCGTGCCGCTGCAGGTCGTGATCTTCGGCTTTGCCGACAGTCCACGCTATCCCGATGCCGAGCCCGTGCCGTATACGGAACTCGTCAATCCTGTGCTCACGCCGCTCGGGCCCGAGATGGAGGAGGGCTGGGAAGGCTGCCTGTCAGTGCCGGGACTGCGCGGCGTCGTGCCGCGCTATACGCGCCTGCGCTACCAGGGATTGGATCCGGCCGGCCGCCCGATCGATCGCGATGCGACCGGCTTCCATGCGCGCGTCGTCCAGCACGAAGTCGACCATCTGCTCGGCATCCTCTATCCGATGCGCATGCGCGACTTCCGGCAGTTCGGGTTCACCGACATCCTGTTCCCGG
>CAWFMY010000046.1:0-11542 GCA_963816925.1 uncultured beta proteobacterium
GACCACGCTCTGCGTTTTCGCATTGGTCGCGACCATCGCGGCCACGTGCGCACGCGCCGCCGAGGACGAATTTGGCGGCCGGCGCGCTTCTTCTGCAGCGAATCCGTCTTGGGAGTTCGCGATTACCGCTTATCCCACCGTCGTCCGTGGCGGCGAGAACTACACGTCTGCGATCGCGGTCGCCGACCGCGGGCCGCTGCACCTCGAGGCGAGGTACAACTACGAGTCGGTCGGCGCGCGTTCCGCGTTCGTCGGCTGGACCTTTTCGGGCGGAGAATCGATCACCTGGGAGCTGACGCCCCTCCTCGGCGGAGCCTGGGGCTCGACGCAGGCCTTCGTGCCCGCGCTCGAGGCGAGCGTGGCCTGGAAGAAGTTCGACTTCTACATCGAGGCCGAATATGTGAGCGACAGCCATCAGCACACCGACAGCTATTTCTACGCCTGGAGCGAACTGGGCTTCCGGCCGGTCGAATGGCTTCGCGTCGGGGTTGCGGGCCAGCGCACCCGGACCTACAGCAACGAGCGTGACATCCAGCGTGGCCCCTTCGCGCAGGTGACGTGGGGGCCCATCACCCTCGGGGGTTACTGGTTCAACCCGGGAGCAAACGATCAAGTTTTCGTCGGCATGATCGGCGCGACGTTCTGATTGCGATTATCCTGCCCAAATGGCCCGTCCAGAGACACCCCGGAATACTGTTCTCGCGCCGATCGAGCGCGCCACGACGGAAATTCAGCGATGACTCCCACCCCGCAAGGAGATGCCACACCTGGATCGACGTTGGCCGAGCGGAGGCGCCAATTCCGGGGTTACATTCGCAGCAGGGTGACGTGGGGCCGGGTGTACCGCGCGACAAGTTATCTCAAGTCCGCGTTGTGGACGGTCCCGCTCATCGCCATCGCGATCGAGTTGATGATTTCGCCGATGATCCACGCGCTCGACAACTGGCAGCGCTGGAATCTCACCCACCTGGAACTTACCGGCGCGACGGCGTTGTACCAGACCGTCATTACGCTGACGCTGTCGTTTCTGGTATTCACGTTCGGCCAGCTGCTGGTGGCCATTCAGATAGCGGGCGGCCAGCTGACGCCGCGAATCATCGCCACCATCCTGCTGCGCAACAACGTCGTCCGCTACAGCGTCGGACTGTTCGTGTTCACGCTGGTGTTCGCCGTCGGCGCGCTCAACCGGCAGACAGAGACGGTGCACGAGCTGGTCGCAACGGTGACCGGCGTGCTCGGAGTGGCGTGCATCGCCGACTTCCTGTTCCTGATCGACTACGCGGCGCGCCTGCTCCGGCCGGTGGCCGTCGTGGCCCGCGTCGGCGACGAAGGAATGGCCATGATCGAGGCCGTCTATCCGGAACCGGCGACCGCGCTGCCGCCGGAGGAAGCTGCGCTCGGTGAAAAGCCTGACACGCCAAGCCGCACGGTCCTGCACCGGGAAACATCCGAAATCGTGCTTGCGGTCGACATCGCCACGCTCGTCGTGCTGGCGCGCCTCCACGACGGCATGATCGAGTTCCTGCCGCAGGTCGGGGATTTCGTCGCGGCAGAGGAGCCACTGTTCATGCTGAATGGCGGCGCGATGGCGATCGACGATCGCACCGTACGCTCGACGGTGGCCTTCGGTCCCGAACGGACGCTCGAGCAGGACCCGATGTTCGCGTTTCGCATCATCGTCGACATTGCGCTGAAGGCGTTGTCGCCGGCGATCAACGATCCAACGACGGCGGTGCTCGCGATCGACCAGGTGCATCGGCTGCTCCGGCAGGTCGGCCGGCGAAAGCTGCGCGGCGAAGTCATTCTCGATAGCAGCGGGCAGCAGCGCGTGATTTTCCGCACCCCAAACTGGGAGCACTACGTCCAGGTCGCCTGCAACGAGATTCGCGCGTGCGGCGCAAACAACCTGCAGGTCGCGCGTCGCATGCGCGCGATGCTCCTCAACCTGCGGAGCACCCTGCCGGAACACCGGCGTCCTTCGCTGGACGCGCAGCTCGACTTGCTGGACTGGGCGATCAAGACTCACTTCACCCGGCCCGAAGAGCTCGCGCTGGCGATGATCCCCGATACGCAGGGATTGGGCGGGTCGTCGGCCGCGCGCTCGCAGAGGCCCGGGTGACTCACGGGTGGAGACGCCGGACGGTCAGCACCCGCGATGGCGGCAGTATGAGGGGCATGCGGTATGCGAGAATAGGAGCGAATTTCAGTTCTTGCGACGCAACTCGGACGTCCGCTTCTCGCGAAGCCGGCGGATCCTTGTCGCTGGCGCGGCATGGTCGCGATCGCGTTCGCGTGGATAGGGACTCAGGCGTGGGGTCAATCTCATGAATAGATGGTTCAGGCGGTTACCGATTGCACTGTCCGTGGCTGCGGTGGCCATTTCGCCGGCCGCGAACGCGTCGTTCCTCCCGCCCGAGATGATGGACAAGGCCGCGATGTACCTGGCGTGGTTCATCATCATCTTCGTCCCCATCGGCGCGATCGTGCTGTTCTGGCTGGTGCACGTCCTACCGGAAAAAATCGCGCACAAGCGCCACCATCCGCAACGGGATGCCATCCACACGCTGTGCCTCCTTTCGCTGGCGTTCGGAGGCTTGCTGTGGCCGATCGCCTGGCTTTGGGCCTACACCAAACCGGTCGGTTACCGGCTTGCCTACGGCACCGAAAAACACGAGGATTATTACCGCGAGACGGTCGAAAAAGCACACGCCGGGGAATTGCTGGAGCATGAACTCGCGCACCTGCGCGAGGAGCTCGACGCCATGGCCGCCAAGGGCACGCTCACCGCCGAGCTCAAGGTGTTGCGCAGGGACCTGGCCGCAGCCGTGCCGGCACAGGCAAAGACGGCCGCCGTCCCCGCGCCCGGACCGGAAGCGAGCGTCTGATGGAAGCCATCCTCCTTGCCATCTACTCGTTCTTCGTCTGGCTGATCTTCTTCAAGTTCAAGTGGCTGCCCTGGAACACGGCGTGGCAGGTCACCGTCGTCATCATTCCGATCGTCGCGATGGCGGCGCTGATTCTGACGCTCAATGTGGTGGCCCCGTCGTCGGCCGACGTTCGCGTCTTCAAGTACGTCGTACAGGTGATCCCGCAGGTGCGGGGGCGGGTGATCGAAGTGCCGGTCGAGCCCAATCGTCTGGTCAAGAAGGGCGAGTTGCTGTTTCGCATCGACCCGACCCAGTATCAGAACGATCTCAATGTCGCCAAGGCGAAGCTCGCGGCCGACGAGGCGAAGTTCGCGCAGGCCGGCGCTGGTGTGGTGGACGCCTCCGCCGGTGCGCGGCAACTGCAGGAGGAGTTGAAGTCTGCCAGCGGACAGGTCAGCGCGCTGCAGCCAAGACTGGATCTCGCGCGGCTGCGCGTCCGGCAGAATCGGGAACTTGTGGCGACCGGCGCCGGCGACAAATTCGCGCTGGAACAGGCCGAAGCCAATGTGATCGATCTGGAGGCCCAGATCGCCACGGCCAGGGCGAACGAGGCACAAGTTACCCAGAAGCTGTCGGGGCAGGTGAACGGCGAGCAGGCATCGGTCGCGGCGGCGCGCGCACAGCTCGCGACCGCGAAGGCGCAGGTCGACGTGAGCCGCGCTGACCTCGCGAACGCGCAGTGGAACCTCGACCAGACGTCCGTCTATGCGCCGGCCAACGGGTACGCGATCAACGTACAGCTGCGGCCGGGTTCGTACGTGACCGCGTTTCCGGTGGCGCCGGCAATGAGCTTCGTCGAGGAAACCTACCAGGTCATCGCGCTTTACGCGCAAAACGAATTGCGCCTGGTCGAACCCGGCAACGAGGCAGAGTTTTCGCTCAGGACGTATCCCGGACAAATCATCAAGGCGAAGGTCGACTCGATCGTATGGGCGCAGGGGCAAGGCCAGGTGCCGCAGTCGGGACTGCTGCCGCAGACCAGCACCTATCCACAGTCGCCGGGTCGGTTCCCAGTCAAGTTCGAGGTCTCCGAGCGGGACCGCGAGCTCTTCCTCGCCGCCGGGGCGGACGGTGCGGGCGCGATCTACACCGAGCATGTGCACGCAATCCACATCCTACGCATGGTGATCTTGCGCGTCGGCTCGATTACCGATTACCTCGTGCTGAAGCTGCACTGATGCGCGCTTGGCTCATTCCCCGAACGATCGTCGCTGCGGGCTTCGCGGCCGCGATCGCGGGTTGCGCGCTCAAGCCTCCGCTGACGACCGACGAGCTTCAAAAGCAGGCGTTGCCGCACACGTCGGTCCCGACAGCGTGGACGGCGAGTGGCGGCACGCCGGCGCCGGTGGCGGACCAGTGGCTCGCATCGTTCAGCGATCCCGCATTGTCGGCGCTCGTGTCCGAATCGTTGCTTTATAACGCCGACCTGCAGGTGACGGCCGCGCGCGTCGAGCAAGCCACCGGGTACGTGAAGGTGGCCAGCGGCGCGCTATGGCCGTCGGTGGGCGTGGCGGGCTTGACCGGCGGCAAATCGGGCGGAGCAGGCGGGCTGGATGGGATCTGGCTCAACGCGTCGCTGGAGCTCGACATCTGGGGCCGCATCCGCTACGGCCGGGCCGCGGCGGAAGAGCAATCCGCGGCGTTCGCGGCTGACTACGCTTATGCGCGTCAGTCGCTGGCGGCGACGGTGGCGAAGAGTTGGTTCCTCGCGATCGAGGCGGGGTTGCAGCGCGCGATTGCGCTGGATGCACTTCGCTCCTCCGAGGCGCTGCTGCGCGTCGCCGACGATCGGCTGCGCATCGGCAACGGCAACGAGCAGGCGGTCGCGGAGTCGCGCGCGACCGTCGGCACCTATCGCGACCGGCTTCGTCAGATCGAGCTGGCGCGCGAGCAGGCGTTGCGCGCGCTCGAGCTCCTTCTCGGACGTTATCCGGCGGCGGAGATCGCCGTCGCCGATCGTCTCTCGCCGATGCCCCCGCCCGCGCCGGTCGGCATGCCGTCGGAGCTGCTCGAGCGCCGGCCGGACGTCGTCGCCGCGGAGCGTCGCGTCGCCGCCGCATTCGACCGCGTGGGCGAAGCGCGCGCGGCGATGCTTCCGCGCATCAGCCTGACCGCGGGCGGCAGCAGCGTGTCGAGCGAATTGATCGTGCTGAAGAGCACGGACAACCCTATCTGGAGTTTCGGCGGCAACCTGATCGCGCCGTTGTATCAGGGCGGTGCGCTGCGCGCGCAGGTCGAGATCCGATCCGCCGAGCAGAAGCAGGCGGTCGCGGAGTACGCGCGAGCGGGCCAGCGGGCGTTCGGCGAAGTCGAGAACGCCCTCGGCGCCGAGAATGCGCTGCGTGACCGCTATGTCATTCTCGAAGCGACGATCCGCGACGCCGAGCGCGCGCTGGAACTCGCGCAAATCCAGTATCGTGTGGGCACGGTCGACCTGCGTGTGGTCGAGCAGAATCAGCTCACGCTGTACTCGGCGCGGATCGCGCTCTTGCGCGTGCAGACGGAGCGCTTGGCGCAGCGTGTCAACCTATACCTTGCGCTAGGCGGAGGTTTCGACCTGCCGGCGATGGAGCCCGTGGCGGTGCAGTGACGCAGGCGCCGGGACGACGAGCAGATCCCGTGATCGCCCGTTCGAAGGCCAGTGCCTGGATGATTCGATGGAGATAAACATGGCGAAGAAAAGCGCGAAAGCTAAAAGTACGACCAAAGACAAGAGCGTGGCGAAGGGCAAGGACGCTGCGAAGGGCAACGCGAAGAACGATTCCGGGGGCGAGCTCTCCGGCAAAGAGTATGCGAAGGAGCTCAAGAAGCTTCACGTCGAATTGGTCAAGCTCCAGGAGTGGGTCAAGCACGCCGGCCTCAAGGTCTGCATCGTCTTCGAGGGTCGCGACGGCGCCGGCAAGGGCGGGACAATCAAGGCCATCACCGAGCGGGTGAGCCCGCGGGTGTTCCGTGTGGTTGCGCTTCCCACGCCCACCGAGCGCGAGAAATCGCAGATGTACGCGCAGCGATACCTTCCGCACCTGCCGGCGGCCGGCGAGGTCGTGATCTGGGATCGCAGCTGGTATAACCGCGCGGGCGTTGAGCGGGTCATGGGCTTCTGCTCCGAGGAAACCGCGAAGAAATTCCTGACGACACTGCCGGCGTTCGAGAGGCTCATGGTCGATTCGGGAATCATCCTGCTCAAGTACTGGCTCGAAGTAGGTCCCGAAGAGCAGACGCGCCGGCTCGAATCGCGCGTCGACGACGGCCGCAAGATCTGGAAGCTCTCGCCGATGGACATCAAGTCCTACACGCGATGGGACGATTACACCAAGGCGCGCGACGACATGTTCGCGGCGAGCGACACCGCGTGGGCGCCCTGGTACGTCGCGCGCTCGGAGGACAAGCAGCGAGTGCGGCTCAACATCATCTCGCATCTCCTCTCGCGGATCCCATACAAGTCCCTGCCGCGCGAAAAGGTGAAACTGCCAAAGCGCAAAGTCCGTGCGCAACCGCCCGCGGATTCGGTCAAGGTCGTTCCCGAGAAGTACTGACAACTCAACCATCATGTCGAGGAATCACATCATGCGTAAATTTTCAGCTGTCGTTGGAATCGTCGTCGCGTTCGCTTTTGCAGGATCTGCGCTCGCTCAGACCGGGGCCGTCGCGGTCGGCACCGCGCCGGGGATGGCCGGCGTCGCCCAGACCGTCAAGTTGACCGCAACGATCACGGCGATCGACGCGGCGACGCGCGATGTCACGCTCAAAGGGCCGCAGGGAAACGAGGTGACGGTCACCGCAGGTCCCGCGGTGAAGAACTTCGCCAACATGAAGGTGGGCGACCAGGTGGACGTCCAGTACGTCGAGGCGCTGACGCTCGAGCTCAAGAAGGGCGGCGGCCTGGTGGTCGGCCGCACGGAGCAAGCCGGCGCAATGGGCGCGAAGCCGGGCGCGACGCCGGCGGGCACCATCGGCCGTCAGGTCACGATCGTCGCCGATGTCGTCGGCGTAGACGCCGCCAAGCAGGTTGTGACGTTGAAGGGACCGAAGCGCACGGTCGACCTCAAGGTCGCCGATCCCGAACAGTTCAAGCGGATCGCGAAGGGCGATCAGGTCGAAGCGACGTACACGCAGGCGCTCGCCATCGCGGTGGAGCCGGCGAAGAAGTAGCCATTTGTCGCAGGGCGCGGGCACGCGAGCCCGTGCCGCGCAAGATAGTTGCAGGTTCGGGCACACCGCGCGTGGCGCCCGAGGTATCGGAGACGCAATGGTCGAACCGGATGAATTTTTCGTTTCCGAGACGTTGAAGAATGGCGTCGTGGTGACGATCCGGGCGCTGCGCGCGAGCGACCGCGACAAGATCGCCAGTGCGGTGCGGCTACCTCGACCGCGAGTCGATCTATACCCGCCTGTTTTCGCTACCGGAAGGAGCTGACCGAGGCCGGTCTCGACCGGATCATGACCGTCGACCCCGCGCGCGACGGGATGCTCGTCGTCACCGTCGGCGCGGGCACGCAGGAGACGATCATCGCGTCTGGCCGATTCATCGCCGCCAGGGACGAGGGTGCGGCGCGCAGCGGGGAAATCGCGTTCATGGTCGAGGAGGACTATCACGGGCAGGGCATCGCCGGCCGCTTGCTGCGTCATCTCATCGAAATCGCGCGAAACAAAGGAATCGTTGCCTTCGAGGCCGACGTGCTCGCCGAGAACAAGGCGATGCTCGCCGTCTTCGCCAAGAGCGGACTGCCGATGCGGCGGCGGCGCGACGGCGGTGTGGTTCACGTCACGCTATCGCTCTCGGAGGCACCCGCGTAGCAGGCGCAATGTGAATGCGTTCGGTCATGGCCCGAACAACACGCACGATCGCGTCCACTGGCCCCCAAGCCTATGCCCATTGACGGCCCCATCCCCGGCTGGATTCTGTCGATCGTCGCGGCCGCCACGCTCTTCACGGTCATGTTCGACCTGGGCCTTGCGATCGTGCCGGGCGAGTTCCGCTGGGTTCTGCGGAATCCGGCGCAGCTGCTGAAGGGGCTCTTCTGCGTGCTCATTGCGGTGCCGGTGATCGCGCTCGTCGTGACGAAGGGCCTCGATCTCCCCCGATACGCGGAAGTCGGCATCGTGTTGATGGCGATAGCGCCGGGCGCCCCCGTGGCGCTGCGCCGCTCGCTCGGCGCGGGCGGCCATCGAGCGTTCGCGCCGGCGCTGCAGATCGCGGTCGCCATACTCGCGGTCGTCTCGATGCCGCTGTGGATCGCGGCGCTCGACGAGTACTACGGCGCCCGCGCGTTCGTCGGTCCGCAGCACCTCGCGCGCCAAGTGTTCATGGCGCAGCTTCTCCCCCTTTCGCTCGGCATGATCACGCGTCGACTGAGCGCCAGCGGCGGCGCCTGGCTGGAGCCGAAGCTGCGCCGGGTCGGAAGCGCGCTCCTCATCCTGCTGCTCGTGCTCGTGCTGATCGACATCTGGCAGGTCGTGATCGGTGCCGGTTGGCGCGTGTCGCTTGCGATCGTACTCGTGACCGCACTGGCATTGGCAGTGGGCCACCTGCTAGGCGCGCCCGAGCCCGCGACCCGTACGGCGATGGCAATCTGCAGCGCAGCGCGCAATCCTGGTCTCGCGCTGCTGGTGGTCACCCTCAATGGCGCGCCGCCCGCCATCACGGCGACGGTGCTCGCGTATCTCGTGATCAGCGCTCTCACCGTGATCCCCTATGTGGCCTGGCGTCGCCGCGCCGCGGCGGCGTCTGTGACCGCCTGATACATGCGACCCGCCGTCGATTGCCAGCAGCGTCAACGTCACGTTGGGAACATCCGTGGCCACGACACCGACACGTCGTTGACTCTGGAACATAGGCGTCGGAATGAGAATCGTCATTTTCCGTCCGACGCTGGGGTGCGGGCCCGGCGTCGAGTGAACCATCGCGCATGTCGAGAGATCTAAGGTCATCACGGCGCTGAACTACAGCATGACCTTGCCCGGCGCCTTGACCCACGTCAAAGCATGCTGAGTGAAACGGCGCACCATACTGTTCACCACTATGGAGAAACCATGATGAAGACATTGCTGATCGCAGCCATTGCCGTTACTTATGCAATGGCCGCTGGAGCACAGACAACGGCTCCCGCCGCGGACAAAGCCGCGGAGAACAAGGCGAAGCAGGAAATGGTGAAAAGCGCAACTGCAGGAACGGCCAAGGGCTATGGCGGGGCGGCCGCTGAAGGGTCCGCCGCAGCGGCGAAGTCGAAGAACATGAACAAGGCGCTGCCCGACAAGGCAGCCAAGCAGAAGTCGGTGCAGGCGACCACGTCGTCGACAGCAGGCAAAGGCTATGGTCAGGCTGCGGCCGAAGGCTCGGCGAAGGCCGCGGCCGACACCTCGCCCCGCAAGGCGAGTCCCAAACCCCAACTTGACAGCCCGGCGATGAAAGAAGCGTCGAAACCGTAACAATCCCGATCGCCGAATTGGTGTAACCATGGACGCAACCAAGCACATCGCAAGAAGCTTAGACATATCCAAGAAAGTCGCGCAGCTGCACAAGAAGCGGACGAAGCTCGCGCAGGAACACTTCACTGAACGCCTTTCCGCGGCCTATTCCGAATGCGCGGCGGGACTTACCGCAAAGCCGGTCGCTCCCGTCGAAGCCTGGTCGCAGTGGTGCCAGTACGCCACCGATTTTGCGCAGCGCTCGATCCTGTTCTGGGACACGCTGCGCGAGCGCGGCAACAGCTTCGTCGAACACAACCAGCAAGGATTGCCGCCGGTCTTGCACTTTGCCTACGAAACAGTTGTCGACGGGCGCGAGCTCGCACGACCCGTCAACTACGCGCTGGTGCGGATCGTCCCTCCCGAAGGGGTGAAGATCGATCCCAAGCTTCGCCCGTACGTGATCATCGATCCGCGCGCCGGACACGGTCCGGGCATCGGCGGGTTCAAGGACGATTCGCAGGTGGGAGTCGCGCTGCGCGCGGGGCACCCGGTCTACTTCGTGATCTTCTTTCGTGATCCAGAACCGGGGCAGACACTGCTCGATGTCTGCGACGCCGAGCAGCAGTTCGTGAAGAAGGTGCGCACGCTGCATCCGGCGAGCGCGAAGCCGGTGATCGTCGGCAATTGCCAGGGCGGCTGGGCGGCGATGATGCTTGCTGCGGCGGATCCGGAGGATACCGGTCCAATCGTCATCAACGGTGCGCCGATGTCGTACTGGGGCGGCGCGTTCCAGGAGGGTGCCGGCGACAATCCGATGCGCTACGCGGGCGGCATGCTGGGCGGCACCTGGCTGTCGTCGTTCGCTGCCGACATGGGCAACGGTATCTTCGACGGCGCCTATCTGGTCGAGAATTTCGAAAATCTCAATCCGGCCAACACATTCTGGGACAAGTACTACAACCTGTTCACGAAAGTCGACACCGAGCCGCCGCGCTTCCTCGAGTTCGAGCGCTGGTGGGGCGGCTTCTACCTGATGAACCGCGAGGAGATCGAGTGGATCACGCGCAACCTGTTCGTCGGCAACAAGCTCTGGTCAGGTACTAAGGGTACGGGCGGCAAGGCCTTCGACCTGCGCGACATTAAGGCGCCGATCGTCCTGTTCGCGTCGATGGGCGACAACATCACGCCACCGCAGCAGGCATTCAATTGGGTCGCCGACGTCTACGGCTCGACCGAAGAAATCAAAGCCCGCGGCCAGGTGATCGTGGGGCTGCTGCACCAGGACGTCGGTCACCTCGGCATCTTCGTCTCCGGCAAGGTCGCGAAGAAGGAACATGCGCAGATCGTCGAAGTGCTGAAGTCGGTCGAGTCACTGCCGCCCGGGCTGTACGGAATGCAGATCAAGGAGGTCAACGGGCGTGACGGTAAAGTCGGATACGAGGTCGAGTTTCACGAACGCCGGCTCGAGGACATCGTCAAGCAGTTGAATCGCCTTGAGCGCGCCGACGAGAAGCCATTCGAGGCCGTTGCCGCAATCTCAGAATTCAACCAGCGTGCGTACGAGCTCTTCGCGCAACCGTTCGTCCAGTCGATGGGCAACGACGTCAGTGCAAAGCTGTCGAGGCAGTTCCATACGCTGCGTGTCCAGCGCTGGGCGTTCTCGGGCCTGAACCCCTGGCTCGCGTGGCTCGGTCCCGCGGCGCAGGCGGTCAAGGCGCAGCGCCAGCCGGCCGCCGCGGACAATCCCGGCATCAAGATCCAGAACATGATGTCCGACGCCGTCAGCGCGTCACTCGACTATTACCGCGAGATCCGCGACGCGAACAGCGAGGCGGCGTTCTTCCAGACGTACGGAAACGTGTTCTCGCTCTATCTCGCCGACAACCGGGAGGCCAAGGGTAGTGCGGCGGAAGGCATGATCGAGCCGCGCGAGCTGCCGTTCGTCAAGGAGGCGCTGGCATTGATCGCCGAGGGCGGATTTTCAGAAGCGCTGGCGCGTGTCGGCTCGCTGCTGGCGCGGCGCGGCGCGCCGTTGCCGCTTTCGCGGCTCGCGCTGAAGCAGGAACTCGCCACCGAATACCGCGACCTGCTTCCCGACTTGGCCCCTGACGAATGGCGGCGGATCCGCGGCGAGCAGGACATCATCGTCCGCTACGAAACCGAAAAGGCGATTGCGACTTTGCCCAAGCTCCTTCGAAACCCGG
>CAWFMY010000047.1:0-14995 GCA_963816925.1 uncultured beta proteobacterium
GCCGCAACGAGCTCGCGGCGATCCAGGTCGCGCTTGCCTACACCGACGCACAGAAGGAATACCATGCGCGCGACTGGAACGGAGACGGCGTGCTTGCAATATGCGACGCGCGGACTCTCGTCACCCGGCAAGCGCGACGGACTGTACTGGGCGTCGTTGCCTGGGAGAGCGGAAAGTCCGCTGGGCGCGGAATTCGCCGATGCGAAAGTCGGCCAGCCGTACCACGGCTACCTGTATCGGATCCTGACTGCCCAAGGCAAGGACGCGCCCGGTGGCGCGCGCAGCTACCTGAAAAACGGGCGTATGACGGAGGGGTATGCACTCGTTGCCTGGCCGGCGAAATACGACGACACCGGCGTGATGACGTTCATCGTCAACCAGGATGGCGTCGTGTATCAGAAGAATCTCGGCGACAACACCGCGGTCGCCGTGCGCTCCATCAACGCGTACAACCCGGACTCGACGTGGAGCAAGGTCACGCCGACGAAGTGACGACGAAGGGTCCGCAATCGACGCGCGGCCCCTTCCAATGAGCGCCAAGTCCGTCGCCGGCTCGCTTGCCAGGGAAGGCGACCAGCGGCCGTTCTCGCGATCGACCTTCGCGGCCGCTCGTAATCGCGAGGGGATGATGTCCCCGAGCACCCGCACCCTGAGGCTTGGCTCGCGCATGTCGCCGGCGTGCCGGCGAATCATGCGGGCTATCCCAACAAAGTTTGCCACCCGATGACCGCTCTCCTTCCCTGCGTCGAACTCGAAACCGGTGCGCGGCCCGGCGCTTCGGTGATCTGGCTGCACGGGCTCGGCGCCGACGGCAACGACTTCGTGCCGATCGTCGAGGAGATGAGGCTGCCGGCGGACCTGCCGATCCGTTTCGTGTTCCCGCATGCGCCGGTGCGGCCGGTGACGATCAACAACGGCTTTCCGATGCGGGCGTGGTACGACATCTACGCGGCCGACCTCGCGAACCGCGCGGATGCGCTCGGCGTCGGCCAGTCGCAGGGCCACGTCGAGGCGCTGATCGCGCGCGAGAAGACACGAGGCGTGGCGGCGAAGCGGATCGTGCTCGCCGGGTTCTCGCAGGGCGGCGCGATCGCGTTGCACACCGGACTGCGCCATGCGGAGCGGCTCGCCGGCATCCTTGCGCTATCGACGTACCTGCCGATGGCCGACCGGCTGCCGGCGGAAGCGACCCCGATGAATCGCGACCTGCCGATCTTCATGGCGCATGGCACGATGGATCCCGTGATCAAGCTCGCGTGGAGCGAAGCGTCGCGCCGCGCGCTCGAAGCCGCGGGCTACGCGGTCGAATGGCACACCTATCCGATGCAGCACGCGGTCGTGTGGGAGGAGATCGTGGCGGTCCGCGCGTTCCTGACGAAGGTGCTCGCGCCCGCGTGACGCGACCTCCGTGTCCGGTCTGTTACATTCCGCGGGAATGCCTACCAGGACCCGCCAGCGCCCGCTGTCGATGCGCGACCTCCGGGCGATCCTCGGAGTGACGAACGCGCTGGCCGCGCCGTTCGACCTCATGACGATGCTGGGCGAGGTCGTCAATGCGGCGAAGCAGGTGCTGCAGGCCGACCGCGGCTCGGTATGGCTGCACGATCCGGCAACCGATGAACTGGTCCTCGAAGTGGCGACCGGCATCAAGCCGATCCGCGTTCCGTCCGGCGCAGGCCTCGTCGGCGCCTGCGCGCGCAACCGGCAAATCATCAACGTCCAGGACTGCTACTCCGATCCGCGCTTCGACCCGGGCGTGGACAGGAAATCCGGCTACCACACGCGCTGCATGCTCACGCTGCCGCTGATCGATCACAAGGACGTGCTCGTGGGCGTGATGCAGGTGCTGAACAAGAAGGGCGGGGTGTTCAACGAGGACGACGAAGCCGTCGCGACCGCGCTCGCGTCGCAGTGCGCCGTCGCGCTGCAGCGCGTGCGCATGACCGGCGCGCTGATCGAAGGCGAAAAGATGCGCCAGGCGCTCGAGATGGCCCGCGAGGTCCAGATGAGCACGCTGCCGTCGACGATGCCGGTGATTCAGGGCTATGACGTGTGCGGCAGATTCCGGCCCGCCGAGCTCACGGGCGGCGACACTTTCGACCTGTCGCTCCTGGACGCGGGGCTCCTGGTCGTCCTGGCCGACGCCACCGGGCACGGCATCGCGCCCGCGCTCTCGGTGACGCAGATGCAGGCGATGCTGCGCATCGCGTTCCAGCTCGGCGCCAACCTCGAATCGGCGTTCATGGAAGTCAACAACCGGCTCGCCGCGACGCTCGCCGCCGACCGGTTCATCACGGCATTCGTCGGCCTGCTCGACGCCGTCCACGCACCGGTTGCGCTTTCACAGCGGCGGCCAGGCGCCGATCCTGCATTACCAGGCGGCGACCCGGGCGTGTGTGCACTACAAGCCGACAAGTTTCCCGCTCGGGGCGATGCCGCTCACCAAAATGAAGCCGGCCGTGACCCTCGACCTGCTCCCCGGCGATATCCTGGTGCTGCTGTCGGACGGCTTTTACGAATATCTCGATGTCGCAGGCGAGGAGTTCGGAGAGCGGCGGGTGGAGGAGGTCGTCCGGGAGCATGGACACAAGGCGACCGCCGAGCTGCTGGCCCAGCTGTTCGGGGCGGTCGACGCTTTCGCGCGGGGCGCGCCGCAGGACGACGACATGACCGCCGTGCTCGTGAAGCGCGATGCATCTGGCGGGGAGGCCCGGTCCTTCGGGCGCGCCTTCGGGTCGCTCGCCGCCATCTTCGGGTTCTCGGCCGACTTCTTTGCGCGGCACGGGATCGACCGCGAGCTGCTGTCGACCGTCGACCTGGCGCTGGAAGAACTGTTCACGAACATGGTCAAATACAGCACCACGAGCGATGCCGAGGTGCGCATCGAGATGACCCCCGTCGACGGGGGCGTCGAAGTGACGATGATCGACTATGATGTGGAGCCGTTCGACATGACGAGGTTGCCCGAGGTCGACGTTACGCTTCCGATCGAGGCGCGCCGGCCGGGCGGGCTCGGACTGCACCTCATCCGGCGTCTCCTGGATTCGATCGACTACGAATATTCAGGGGACCGCCGGCAGAGCCGGATCACGTTCCGGAAGACCGGCGGGGGATCTGCATCGGGTCCGTGAGTTGCGGCACGTACTGGGGGAACACATGTTGGCAATCGACTATGGGCCGGCCGGGAGCGTGATCGTCTCGGGGCGCCTCGACGCCGCGCAGTCGCCGGCCGCGCAGGCCTTTCTCGACAAGGTCGACGGCACCGTCACCCTCGATTGCACCGCCCTCGAATACATCTCGAGCGCCGGCCTCGGCGTGCTCCTCAAGACCCAAAAGCGCCTCGTCGCCTCGGGCGGCAAGCTCCGGCTGACCGGCGTCAGTCGCCACCTGCAGGACATCTTCGGGTACTCCGGATTCGACCAGCTGTTCGAGATCGAGCCGGCGCGGTAGAGCCTATCGAGCCGGCCCGATAGCTCCAACTTTTCGCCCGGCCCCGTGTAATTGTGGACAAGGACACCGACCACGCGTTGCTGGCGCGGTACCGGAATGGCGATCGGGAGGCTTTTGCCGAGCTGGTGGTTCGCTACCAGCGGCCCGTCTACAACGCCGCCTTCTGGATACTGCGCAAGGCCGAGGACGCGAGCGATGTCACGCAGGACGTGTTTCTCAAGGTGGCCGAGCAGCTCGACGATTATGACCCGGACTACAAATTCTTCAGCTGGATCTACCGGATCGCGGTCAACGAGTCGCTCAACCTCCTGCGCCGGAGCCGGCGCGAGGAAGCGCTGGACGACGACGTGGATCTTCCGGCTTCGGAGCGGGAAGACCCCGAGCGCAAGGTCGGCGAAGCGCAGCTCAAACGGCGGATCCAGGAAGCCATGATGCGCATGAGCACCAACGATCGCATGGTCCTGTCGCTGCGGCACTTTTCGGAGTGCAGCTACGAGGAGATCGGGCAGATACTCGACATCGACGAAAAGACGGTGAAGTCCCGCCTTTTCGAGGCGCGGAGAAGGCTCCGCGGCATGCTGACGGACTTGAGCCCGGATTGACATGAACCCTTCCCACCTTGACGTATTGATGCACACGGTCCTCGACGGCGAAGCCACGCCGGGCGAGACCCAGGAGTTCGAACGGCTCTTGGCCGCGGATCCTGCGTCCCGGGTGCGCTTCGACGAGCTGAAGCGCCTGTTCGACGGGCTGGCGGCAGTTCCGAAGGCGTATCCGCCCGAGGGTCTCGTCGCCTCGGTGATGGCCGCGCTGCCGCAGCAGCCTCGGCGGCGGAGCCGTCTCGCCCAACTTTTCCAACCGTGGGGTGTAATTAGGGCAACATCCAAGGAAGCCCGGGTAGCCAATCCGGGGATGTCGGCAACGGTCCAGCGGGTTTCCGAACCAGGGCCACTTTTCAGGGGTGCATACATGAACGAGCAGAAGAGCGGTTCTTTCGGCAAGCGCAAGGTGTGGATCGGTGTCGCCGCCGCGGTTGCAGCGATTGCCGTCGGATCGCAGTTCGTCAACTATCCGCCCAAGGGACAGGATGCGGCGGGCACGATCGTTCCGGCGCAGCGTTATCGGGCGACCAGCAGATGACCGCTGCCGACGTGAAGCTCGGGCGCCCGTCAGGCTGCGCAGGTCGGACAGCCGGCGCTCCGGTCGGCGGCGCAGGGCAGTGGCGGGAACGGCCGCGCCTCGACGCGCGGCCAACGTCGGCCAGCGGCAAGCTCGGCCGACGCGAATCGGCCAGCGCAAGCTCGGCCGACGGAATAGCCGCGCAACGTCGCTCGCGCCAATGGCACCGCGCAACGTCGCTCGCGTCGAACGGTAGCCGCGCGCAACTCGCTCGCGCCGGTAGCTCGGCCAGCGCGAACTCGCGCGCAACGCGTCAGATCGGCACAGCGCAGCTCGGCCGACGCCGGATGGTCGCCAGCGGCAGCTCGGCGCGACGGCAACTCGGCCAGCGCGAACGCTCGGCTCGACGCGCAACTCGGCCAGCGGCAGCTCGGCGCGACGGCAAGCTCAGCCGCGCGAAGCTCGCGTCAGACGGCAACTCGGCCGCGCAAGCTCGCGTCGGACGCGAACTAGCCAGCGCGAAGCTCGCGTCGGACGCGTAGCCAGCGCGGCAACTCGGCGCGACGGCAGCTCGGCCAGCGCGAACTCGGCCGACGGCAGCTCGGCCAGCGGCAGCTCGGCTCGACGGCGGATGGTCGCCAGCGGCAGCTCGGCCGACGGTAACTCGGCCACCGCGCAAGTTCGGCTCGCGTCGAATGGCACCGCGCAAGCTCGCCGACGCGAATGGCACGGCGCAACGGCCGCGCGGACGCGGCAAGCAAGCAAGTAGCCGCGGGACAACTCGGCGCGGGCAACTCAGCAATAGCCGCGCAGCTAGACCAAGCTGCGAAGCCGCCGGCCCTAGCGCCGGCGGTTTGCTTTTCGGCGCCGAGCACCGTATGCTTCGGCGCGGTCGTTACGCCTTCGGGGAGGGACGACGTGCGTAACCGCTTCTTGTGCCTGCTATTGGCGCTGATGCCGGCCGCGGCGACCGCCGACGGAGAGCCCCGTCGGAATTTCGTATGTCGACACGAACGATCTCAGGCTCTATTACTACGATTCGCTGAGTTACCTCGTGCCGCTACGCGGTGCGCACGTTCACGAACTCGCTCGCCTGGCAGCGCCGGATCTCGGTTGGGTCGCCGTCCGAGCCGACGATCGTCCTGCTTCAGGATCTCGCCGACTACGGCAATGCGCTGCACCTATGCCGCGCCGCGCGACCTGCTCGTCGTTCGACGTGGCGCCGCTGTCGCACGCGTTCGAGACGTTTCCGGCGAGCGAGCGCATGTATCAGCTGATGAACCACGAGCTGATTCACGTCGTGCAGGGCGACATCGCCACCGAGGAGGACAAGCGACTGGCGGCGATTCTTCCTTGGCAAGGTCGACGTCGCAACGCGAAGAATCCCGAATCGATGCTCTACAGCTACCTCACCGTCCCGCGGCTTACGATGCGCCGCGCTGGTACGCTGGAGGGCGGCGCGGTCTTCCTCGAGACGTGGATGGGTGGCGGACTCGGGCCGCGCGCAGGGCGGGCTACGACGAGATGGTGTTCCGGGCGATGGTGCGCGACGACGCCCACTTCTACGATCCGCTGGGACTCGCGTCGCGCGGCACGCGCGTCGATTTCCAGATCGGCGCCAATGCCTACCTCTACGGCACGCGCTTTTTCACCTGGCTCGCTTACGTCCATTCGCCGGAGAAGGTCGTCGCGTGGCTCCGGCGCGACGAGGGCAGCGAGCGCTACTACGCCGACCAGTTCCAGAAGGTGTTCGGCATCGCCGCTCGAGCAGGCCTGGCAGGACTGGATCGTGTTCGAGCATGAATTCCAGCGGCGCAACCTCGCCGAGATGCGCAAGTTCCCGGTCACGCCGTACCGCGACGCTGGTCGGGAAGCCCGATCGGCTCGGTGTCGCGCACGTACTACGACGAGGCGACCGGCATCCTGTACGCGCGGCTTCCGCTACCCCGGCGACGGTCGAATATGTCGGCGCGTTGAACACGCGCGACGGCAGCGTGAAGCGGCTCGCCGACATCAAGCGGGCGATGCCGTACAAGGTCACGTCGCTTTGCCTACGACCCGACCAGCGGAACCGCCTTTTTCACCAACGACAATCGCGGGGATCCGTCGCTCCGCGACCTGATGGCGGTGCGACGTGCAGACCGGCGAGGAGCGGGTGCTGCTTCGAGAACGCGCGGGTCGGCGAAATCGTCGTCGATCCCGGTCGACAAGTCCTTGATCGGGCGTGCGCCACGCGAACGGCCTCGCGACGTTGGTCCGCGTTCCGCAAGCCGTACGACCTCTGGTACGACGCTGTACACGTTTCCGTACGGTGTCGTCCCCTACGACCTCGACATCTCGCCCGATGGCCGCCTGCTCTCCGGTTCCGTGGCCGAGGTCAACGGCGACCAGTTCCTGCGCGTGTGGGAGATGAAGAAGATCCTGTGGCAAGGACGTGAAGCCGCTCTCCGAATTTCGTTTCGGGCAGTCCGTTCCGGAGAGCTTCGTGTTCACGCCGGACGGGCGCTATCTGTACGGCAGCAGCTACTACACCGGCGTTTCCAACATCTTCCGCTACGAAGTCGCCACCGGCGCGATCGAGGCGGTGTCGAATGCGGAGACCGGATTCTTTCGCCCGGTGCCGCTCGCCGATGGACGGCTCGTCGTGCTGACCTACACCGGGGCGGGCTTCGTCCCGGCCATCATCGAGCCTCGCCCGATCAAGGACGTCAGCGCGATCACGTTCCTCGGCACCGAGGTCGCGGAAAAGTACCCCGTCGTGAAGACGTGGCAGGTGCCGCCGCCCAGCACCGTCGACGAGCAGAAGCTGATCACCGAGCAGGGACGCGTACGTCCCCGTGGCGCAGCATCGGATCGAGAACGCCTACCCGGTCCTGCAGGGCTACAAGAACTACGTCGGCGCCGGTTACCGGTTCAACTTCGAGGATCCGCTCGGTTTCGCGAGCCTCGGCGTCATCGCGGCGTACACACCGGCGACGCAATCTGCCGAGCAACGAGCGCGGCCACGTCGATATCTTCGGCCGCTACGAGTTCTGGAAGGCCGAGCTCGCATGGAATCGGTCGGACTTCTACGACCTCTTCGGCCCGACCAAGCGCAGCCGCAAGGGCTATGCGGCCAAGCTCGGCTACGATTGGCACCTGCTACTACGACGAGCCGCGCAAGCTCGACGCACTCTTCGATTTCGCCTATTACGACCAGATCGACACGCTGCCGAGTGCGCAGAACGTCAGCGACGACGTTTACACGGCTCCTGACCGGAGAGGCCGAGCCTTGCAGTACACGGACGTCCGCCGCTCGATCGGCGCCGTGGAGGACGAGAAGGGGATCACCTGGTCGGTCCTCTACACCGGGAGCAGGAGACGCTGGGCGGATCGACGCCGCAGCTTCGCGGAACGCTCGGACTACGGCGATGCCGCTGCCGCTCCCGCAATTCGTCGATCTGGTCGTGGACGGCGGGCGGCATCGCCAACGGCGACCGCAACAGCACGACGCTCGCCAATTTCTACTTCGGCGGCTTCGGCAACAACTACGTCGACGACAAGTCGATCAAGCGCTATCGCGAGTACGCGTCGCTTCCCGGGTTCGACATCGACGAGGTCAGCGCGCTCAACTTCGTCACGCGAGATGGTGGAGTTGAACCCGCCGCCGTATCGTCTTCGAGTCCGCGGGCACGCCGAGGCTGTACCTCAACTGGCTGCGGCGCATCCGTCTTCGTCGGCCGGGCTTGTGGACCGAGCCGCAGAACGCCTCGCTGCGCGAAGACCTACGCGAGCGTCGGCGCGCAGGCCGATCTGCGGTTCAGCGTGCTGCACTGGTACGACATGACGCTGTCGGTCGGCTACGCCGTCGGGTTACCGGGGCGTCGCAACGCCGGGCAACGAATGGATGGTCTCGCTCAAGATCATGTAGGCTTCCGGGCGTGACGCTTCCCGCCCTCACGTCGGCGATCCTCGTTCATGCGCTGGTCGGGCTTGCCCCCGTGCTCTGCTTCCTCGCCGCGCTCGTCTATCTCGACAGCTACAAGCTCGTGTCGTTGCGCGCCGTCGTCGCGGTGGTCGCGTGTGGTCTCGCTGCGGCAGCGATCTGCTATGCCTTGAACGGCTGGCTCCTCGGCATCACCGGGCTCGACATGGCGGTTTATTCGCGTTTCGCGGGGCCTGTCGTCGAGGAGTTCGTCAAGGGACTCATCATCCTTGGGCTCATCCGGATCCACCGGATCGGCTTCCTGGTCGACGCCGCGATTTTCGGATTCGCGGTGGGAACGGGCTTCGCCATCGTGGAAAACGTCTGGTATCAGGTCCTCATCCCCGATGCCGGCTTCGGCACCTGGGTCGTGCGCGGCTTCGGCACCGCGATCATGCACGGCGGCACGACGGCGATCTTCGCCATGCTGGGGCTCGCGCTGCTGGAGAAGGGCCGCACCGCGCTCCTTGCGTTCCTGCCCGGGTACGCACTTGCCGTGGCGCTGCACTCTGGCTACAACCACCTGCTCGTGTCGCCGCGCCTGTCCACGCTGGCCGCGCTGGTCGTGCTGCCGCCGCTGCTCTACGCGGTGTTCCAGCGCAGCGACCGGGCGGTGTCCGATTGGCTCGGCCAGGGCTTCGACGTCGATGCGCGGATGCTGGAGTCGATCAACTCCGGCGCCTTTTCCGATTCGCCGACGGGCCGCTACCTGCACACGCTGAAGGAGCGGTTCCACGGGCCCGTCGTCGCGGACATCCTGTGCTACCTCCGGCTCTACACCGAACTGGCGCTCCGCGCGAAAGGCATCCTGATGATGCGCGAAAACGGGTTCGACGTGCCCGTCGACGCCGAGCACGCAAGCCAAGTTCGCGGAAATCCGTTATCTCGAGAAGAGCATCGGCAAGACCGGGCTCCTCGCGGTGCACCCGCTCTTGCACATGAGCCACAAGGACCTCTGGCAGCTCAACTTGCTGGAAACCGGATGAACGGTGGCGCGCGTCCGGTTCCGCGGACGAGGCGGTCCAGCGCTACTGCCGCCGCACCATGGGAACGAGCGCGCGCAGCGCGTCCCACTGGGTGAAGAAGGCAACGGCTTCGGGAGCGCGCTCCTGCGCGCTGACGACGTACGTGCCCCAAGCCGCGCCGCCCGCGGCATAGAAGCCCGCGGCCGCACCGCCGACCGCGACCCAGCCGATGGCGCCGCCGCCCAGGGCCGCGATGCCGATCGCGAGGCCGCCCAGCGCGAGGCCGCCGAGGGCAAATCCGCCCACCGCGACGATGCCGACGGCGAGCCCGCCGATGGCGAATACGCCGCGCGCAAGGCCGCCGATGGCCACGACGCCGGTGGCGATGTCGCCCAGCGCGAGCACGCCCTTCGCGTGGCCGCGCATTTCGCCGCGCGCAAGATCGGGCCCAACTGCGATGCACCAGAGCGGCATGCCGAGATACACGTAATCGCTGCGGCGGCGTACACAGCGCAGCGCGACCGGCGTGCCATCGCCGCCTTTCGACCGGAGCGAATCAGGGGCGGGCATGGGAGATTCTCCTCATGAATCCTCGATTTCGGAAATCGTCGTGCGCTTCGGCACGATGCCGCGGCGGGCGAGGGCGTCGCGCAGCAGGAATTCGATTTCCGCATTGACGCTGCGCAGATCCGCCTGGGCGAGCCGTTCCAGCTCGACCCACACCTTGGGGTCGATCCGGAGCAGGAACGCCTTCTTGTCGGCCATCGTCAGCGCCGGTGGATCGTCGCTTTGCGCATCGGACTACGGGACGTTGCGAAAGCGGAGGTAGAGCACGCCGACCCACAACAGGAGCCCGACCACAAAGGCCGCCAGCAGCATGAAGAACAGATCGGCGGGGAGGCGCGGTGGCGACGAGGCGTTGGCGACGATGAGCACGTAATGCAGCGCCGCGATGAAGAGCGCGATCAGGCTGCCGAGCCACGCGCCATGCGCCGACAGCGCGTTGAGCGTCTCCTCCTTGCGTTTCGGATCGAGCCAGTAGGTCTTGTGCGGGATGTTGATCGAATTCGACCGCGCCCGCGGCAGGAGCCCGATCATCGCGGCGACGAAGATCGGCAGGACGACCGCAAACGCGAGCATGAAAACGAGGTACCCGGCGCGGCTCATGAAGCCGTTCGCTGCGTTGCCGGGGCCGAAGTGCGACGCGACCTTGTCGGGCAGCGCGCCGGTGGTCGCGACAATATAGGTCGTCGCTGCCGCGAGGCACAGCGCGAAGAAGAGCCAGGCGATTCGATGCATGAATTCCTCCGGCAGTCGATGGAATCGGCTGGCGCTAGCGCCGCGCGATGAAGCCGGCGGCGATGCCCGCCACGGCGCCGACCGCGAGGCCGACCGATGCATATCCGAGCGCGACGCCGAGCGCCGTGCCGATGCCCACACCCAACGCGATCCACAGCCCACCCAGGTTCTTGGCGAGTACGTTCATCGCAGCCCTTTCGTCAGTTGTAGAGCGTGCCGGTATTGATCACCGGCTGTACGTCGGATTCCGAGCACAGCACGGTCATCAGGTTGCTGACCATGGCGGCCTTGCGCTCGTCGTCGAGGTCCACGATCCTTTTTCGCGGAAAGCTCGTTCAGCGCCATCTCGACCATCGACACCGCGCCTGTCACGATCTTCGAGCGGGCGGCGATGATCGCGTCGGCCTGCTGCCGGCGCAGCATCACCTGCGCGATCTCGGGCGCGTAGGCGAGATGGGTGAGCCTGCGCCTCCTCGACGACCACGCCCGCCTTGTCGAAGCGCGCCTGCAGCTCGCGGACCAGCGCCTTGGCCACGAGTCGGCGACTGGCGAGCAGCGTCGGTTCGCGGTTGTCGATCGGGTGGCTGTCGTCCTCGTCGTAGGCGAAGGACGAGGCGAGATGCCGCACGGCGGCTTCGGCCTGCAGCTTGACGTAGAGCTCGTAGTCGTCGATGTCGAAATACGCGCCGCGGTGTCGTCGACGCGCCAGACGACGACGGCCGCGATGTCGATCGGGTTGCCGCGCTTGTCGTTGACCTTGAGCCGCTCGCCGTTGAGGTTGCGGGCGCGCAGCGAGATCTTCTTGCGCGTGTAGAACGGGTTGGTGCCACGCAGTCCCGGGACGCGCGTCGTGCCTTTGTAGGCGCCGAAGAGCTGCATGATCGCCGCCTCGTTCGGCTGCAGGGTGTAGAGCCCGCCCAGCACGAAAGCCGCGGCGACGAAGATCAGCGCGCCTGCGACGAATGGCCAGAGGCCCGGCGCGCCACGCGTCGTCGCGGTGACGATCGCGCCGCCGATGACGTAGATCGCCCAGGCCAGAAACGCGAGCCCGATCGCGAGCCAGGCGAATCCGTTGAACGTGGTGACGCGGGACTCTTGATGGACCTTCCCGCTTCCCGGTAGAGCCGTGCCAGCCATGGTCGACCTCCTTGAAACCGCCGGATCGCACCGCAGAAGCGGTCTCTTTCCAGCCATAGCAAAATGATATCACTTAAATATCTAATGCTGTCAAGGATTTCGTTGGGCGGTCAGCCGTATCGGTGGAGGAAACGCCTGTTTTGTCGCTATAAAATAAAGGTTTACCGGCATTTGCTAAAGCCGGCCACAAAAAAAGGGCGGACCCGAAGGCCCGCCCAAGCTACTGCCACCAACGCTGTTCAGCCGATCGTGACCGGAATGAAAATCCGCGCTTCCTCGCGCTGAACGAGCAGCGCCACGGTCTTGCCGGACTTGCCGATCAGTTCCCGCAGCTGCTCGGGGCTCTTCACCGGCGTGTTGTTCACGGCGACGATGACATCGCCTTGCCGCACGCCGGCCTTCGCCGCCGCGCCGGCCACTTCCTCGACGACGACGCCGTTCGCGACTTCGCCCGATTTCTTCTCTTCCGGCGACAGCGGGCGCACGGCGACGCCGAGCTTGCCCTTCGCCGCCTCACCCTTCGCGGAGGCGACCGTCGTCTTGTCGGCGAGCTCGCCGACGGTGGCGGTTAGTTCTTTCGCCTTGCCGTCGCGCCACACGTCGATCGTCGCTTTCGCACCCGGCTTCAGTTGCGCAACCAGCGGCGGCAGGTCCGACGAGCGCGAGATGTCCTTGCCCTCGAACTTGAGGATCACGTCCCCCGGCTCGAGACCCGCCTTCGCCGCGGCGCTGTCCTTCGCCACGGAGCTCACGAGCGCGCCGCCGGGCGTCTTGAGCCCGAAATTGTCGGCGAGCGCCTGGCTCACTTCCTGGATCGTCACGCCGAGGCGGCCGTGGCTCACCTTGCCGTTCTGCTGGATCTGGTCCTTGACGTCGATCGCGACGTCGATCGGCACCGCGAACGCGAGGCCCTGGTTACCTCCCGAGCGGCTGAAGATCTGCGAGTTGACGCCGATCACCTCGCCCTTGAGGTTGAACAGCGGGCCGCCCGAGTTGCCCGGATTCACGGCGGCATCCGTTTGAATGAACGGTACCGCGGCGTCGCCCGGCAATGCGCGCCCCTTGGCGCTGACGATGCCGGAGGTCACGGTGTTCTCGAGGCCGAACGGGGCGCCGATCGCGACGACCCATTCGCCGACGCGTGTGGTCGCCGGATTGCCGATCTTCACTACCGGCAGGTCCTTGGCGTCGATCTTGATCACCGCGATGTCGGTGGTCTTGTCCTTGCCCAGCACCTTCGCCTTGAACTCGCGCTTGTCGACCAGCCGGACGGTCACCTCGTCGGCGTCGTCAACGACATGCGCGTTGGTGAGGATCACGCCGTTCGCGTCGACGATGAAGCCGGAGCCCAACCCTTGCGACGGTCCCTGCGATGGCGGCTGGCCGCGGAAACCGCGGAACCCGCGGAACTGAGGCGGAAGCGCATCCTCGTCGTCATCGTCCGGCATGCCGTGCGCGGCGACCTTGCGGCCTTCGTGCATCACGCTGATCTGGACCACGGCGGGGCCGTGCTTCGCGACCAGCGCGCTGAAATCGGGCAGCGCGACGACGGCATCCGGCGCGGCCGCGACGACCGCGGCGGAGGCGGGCGCGGTGGCTGCGCCCGCCGGCTTGATCGTCGCCGTGCGATCGGCGATCACGGTGCCGGCGGCGAACGCGCCGACGACGGCGAGCGCGATGGCGCTGCGCTTGAACGTGTTCACTTGCATCGAATTCTCCTTGCAATGGGATTCGGGGCCGGGATTCACCTCCCCGGTTGCCGCTCAAGGTAGGAGCGAAGACTTAAGGGAGACTTAAGAGCATCCGGGATCCGGTGTCGATGCACTGCCGGCATGGAACCCTGGGCGTAGGAGGACATTCGCCAAGTGCGTAGCGCGGCCATCGGGGGCGGCGTTTGAAACGAATGCAACAAAACTGGACGCTCGGCGAAGTAGTCCCGCCGCACCTCCTCGCTAGAATTCCCTCCATCCACGCACGCGCCGTCGTCTTGCCGAATCCCCTGATTAACTTCCAACCGATCATCGATCCAAGGAGAATTTCAATGCGTCTTCAATGCGCCATGGCGGCGCTCGCGCTGGCCGTAACTGCCTCGATGGCTGCCGCCGCATACGTGCCGGAGAGCGTGAAAGCGCCGGCAGACGAAATCCTGTCGCTGCAGAGCAAAGCGATAGGCGTGCAGATCTACACGTGCCGTGCCCGCAAGGACGATCCCTCCAGGTACGAATGGACCTTCAAGGCGCCGGAAGCCGAGTTGTACGACGGCAGCGGCAAGCACATCGGTCGGCACTATGGCGGGCCGACGTGGGAGCTGGACGACGGCAGCAAGGTGGTCGGTGAAGTGAAACGAAGTGACGACGGGCCCGACAACAAGGCGATCCCATGGCTGCTTCTCACCGCGAAGTCGAATTCCGGAACGGGTGTCCTCGGCCGGACGACGAACATTCAGCGGGTCGATACGATCGGCGGCAGGGCCCCGGCAGACGGTTGCGAGGTGAAGCAGGAGGGCACGGAGCTACGTGTGCCCTATACGGCCACGTACAATTTCTTCAGCACGGCTTCTGTCGATTGACCCGACGATTCGCTGCCGCGCGTCGACGGCCCCCGGTCATTCGCGGAGACGTGGATCGTCGGCGTCTAGGGTGTGGCGTGACCAGACGTCACGTCCGGCGCCACATCAGGGTCATCGTGTTGTCGCGTTTCACGTAATGATGGAACAAGGCCGCCGCAGCGTGCAGGCCGATCAGGAAGTACCCGATCGTCGCGCCGGTCTCGTGAATGTCCTTCCAGGTCCGCGCCATGTCCTTGTCGACACCGACCAGCGCCGGCAATTCGACGCCGAAAAAAGGAATGGCCTCGCCCTTGGCGCTCAACGTGAGCCAGCCGAGCACGGGCAGACCGATCATCAGGACGTAGAGCAGCGCATGCACGAGTCCCGCGAGCCGGGCTTCCCACGCCGCCGGCGGCGGCTCGATCTGCGGCGTCGCGCCGGTCGCGCGCACCAGCAGGCGCAGCCACGCGAGCCCGAACACCGAAAGTCCGAGCATGTAATGCCAGGTCGCCA
>CAWFMY010000048.1:0-57634 GCA_963816925.1 uncultured beta proteobacterium
CCTCACCACTGCAAATTCCCCTGCTGCTCAATCGGCTCCGGCACGCGGCGCTTGGGTTCGTCGCGCTTGCGCGTTCGCCGCTCGCGATTCGGGCGCGCGGCGATGTCAGCTGATCTTGACGCGCCGGCCATCGCGCTCAACTCGTCCGGGAGCGGCACGTCGCGCCCAGCGACGGCCAGCACCGCCATCAGCGTGATCCCCGCGTATGCGCCCACCAGCAAGATCGCTATGAGCCACCAAATCGATATCGTCATGATCACCCCCTCCAAGGTATCCCATGCCCTGCTGCACCAACTCTTTGCTCCACTGCGCCCGATTTGCTGCGTCAACTTTTGTGGTTCACATTTTGTTACAGCGCGCCCAAAAAAAAGGTCCGGCATCCGCCAGACCTCGTTGTTGCGCGACATTGGATCTCGTTCACGTTGCCGCCTAGTCCCAGCTCAACGTTCCGCCGGTCTGGTACTCGATCACCCGCGTTTCGAAGAAATTCTTTTCCTTCTTGAGATCGATCATCTCCGCCATCCACGGGAACGGATTGTCGGCCTTGTCGAATAACGGATCGACCCCGATCTGCTGGCAACGCCGATTGGCGATGAACCGCAGATATTCCTTGAACATCGTGGCATTGAGGCCAAGGACACCGCGCGGCATCGTGTCCTCGGCGTAGGCGTACTCGAGGTCCACGCCTTTCTTCATCAGCGTGCGGATCTCCTCGCGGAACTCCGGCGTCCAGAGGTGCGGGTTCTCCATCTTGATCGTGTTGACGAGGTCGATCCCGAAGCTGCAGTGCATCGACTCGTCGCGCAGGATGTACTGGTACTGCTCGCTCGATCCCGTCATCTTGTTCTGCCGGCCCATCGCGAGGATCTGGACGAAGCCGACGTAGAAGAAGAGGCCTTCCATGATGCAGGCGAAGACGATCAGGCTCTTCAGCAGCGCCTGGTCGGCTTCCGGCGTGCCGGTCTTGAAGAGCGGATTGGTCAGCACGTCGATGTACGGGATCAGGAACTCGTCCTTGTCGCGGATCGACTTGATCTCGTGATAGGCGTTGAAGATCTCCGCTTCGTCGAGGCCCAGGCTCTCGACGATGTACTGGTAGGCGTGCGTGTGGATCGCTTCCTCGAACGCCTGGCGCAGCAGGTACTGCCGGCACTCGGGCGCGGAGATGTGGCGATAGGTGCCGAGCACGATGTTGTTGGCGGCAAGGCTGTCGGCGGTGACGAAGAAGCCGAGATTGCGCTTGACGATCAGGCGCTCGTCGTCGGTGAGGCCGTCCGGGTTCTTCCACAGCTCGATGTCGCGCTGCATGTTCACTTCCTGCGGCATCCAGTGGTTGGCGCAGGCGGAGATGTACTTGTCCCACGCCCAGCGGTACTTGAACGGCACCAGCTGGTTGACGTCGGACTGGCCGTTGATGACGCGCTTGTCCTCCATGCGGACGCGGCGGAAGCCGTTGGCCATCGCCTGCTGCTCGACGTCGAGGTCGTGCACCGGTTCCCGCGAGAACTGGGGCGACAGGATCCCGCCGGTGGCTTGCTCGCCCAGCATGTCCGCCGCCATCCGCGGCTGCGGGGCAGGGGCGAGGTCGTCGTCGAAATTCAGCATGGTTCGTGTCTCCCGTACTGCATTTGGATCATATGGGGGCGCGAGGGTTCGGTTTCATCCCCGAATTTCCCCTTGCCCCGCCCGCTCTTCATGTAGGAAGAGGGGAAGTCCTGCCGCTAATGCATGGCGCTCAATTTGTCGTACAAGTAGTCCGGCGCGAAATCCGCGCCGTGGTCCCACGCGATCGTCGCGAGCCCGTAGTCCAGGTAGAACTCGGCGAAGCGCAGCCGATCCCGCAGCGACTCGAAATTCTCGCCGTAGAGATCGTCCGACAGGTCCACCACGCCTTTGCGTCCATCGTTGAATTCCAGCCAAACCTTGTAGTCACCGAGATAACGCGCATCGATTACATGACGCTGCACTTGCTCGTAACGGGCCAAAGCGGCCTCCACTGGGCAGGTTGACGAACGCGCCGCACCGCATCGCGGCGATGACGATGCGGGACGAGCTGCCGTCCCGCACCGGACTGCTCCTCACTTGCCGCGGAAATACTCCGGCAGAAGATCCGCCTTCTGCCACCGCTGCAATTTCGGCTCGTGGCGTTGCTCATCATCGACAAGGCGCGCGGCGAGGCTCTCGTTCGCCGCCGGCCAGCGCCAATGTTGCCGGCCGGCCTTGTCGGTGTAGGACTCCCACTGATCAGTCTTTTCGTTCATCGCTTGCCCTCCTGTCCGGGTTTGCGGGGCTTTACACTCAGTTACGTTGAGCTCCCGCGGGGCTTGTCTGTGTGCTGCCTGCAAGCCTTCCGCGCGCTGCGTGATCTTTGCTACTGACACGACTCGCAGGTCGGGTCGTCGATGGCACAGAACTTCGGTGCGTCTGCTTCTGTCGGGGCTGTTCCCTTGCGCGCGCTCGCGGCAACGGACATGCCTCCTTGCGTGGTCGGGACTGCGTTCAATTCACCCCCCTTGCCCGTCGACTTCTCCGCCGACGTCGCTGCCAGCGTGCGCAGGTAATACGTGGTCTTG
This sequence comes from uncultured beta proteobacterium, assembly GCA_963816925.1. Taxonomy (GTDB): domain Bacteria; phylum Pseudomonadota; class Gammaproteobacteria; order Burkholderiales; family Casimicrobiaceae; genus CAIWHR01. Next base: position 2,574 of record CAWFMY010000048.1, read on the forward strand.
AGACCGCGCACCCACGCCAACTTGTACGTCTCGTCCAGCTTCTTGCCCGAGGCGCCGGCCATGTAGATGTTGAGGCTCTGCGCCTGGTCGATCCACTTCTGTCGCCGCGCGCCGGCTTCGATGATCCACTTCGGCTCGACTTCGAATGCCGTCGCGTAGAGCGTGCGCAGGTCCTGCGGAATGCGGTCGATCTTCACGAGCGAGCCGTCGAAGTACTTGAGATCGGCGACCATCACCTCGTCCCACAGGTTCTGCTTCTTCAGCTCGGCGACGAGATGCTCGTTGACCACCGTGAACTCGCCCGACAGGTTCGACTTCACGTAGATGTTCTGGTACTCGGGCTCGATCGAGGCCCCGACGCCGACGATGTTGGAGATCGTCGCGGTGGGCGCGATCGCCACGCAGTTCGAGTTGCGCATGCCGTGGATGCGGATGCGCGAGCGCAGCGCCTCCCAGTCCATCGTCGCGGACTCGTCGATGTCGACGTAGCCGCCGCGCTCGTCGCGCAGCAGCTTCAGCGTGTCCTGTGGAAGGATGCCGCGGTCCCACAGGCTGCCCTTGTACGACGTGTAGCGGCCGCGCTCTTCGGCGAGCTCGGTGGACGCCTGGTACGCGAAGTAGCACACGGCCTCCATCGACGCGTCGGCGAACGCCATCGCGGCGTCCGAGGCATAGGGCGTGTGCAGCAGGTGCAGGCAGTCCTGGAAGCCCATGATGCCCAGGCCCACCGGACGGTGCTTCAGGTTCGAGTTGCGCGCCTTGGCGACCGCGTAGTAGTTGATGTCGATCACGTTGTCCAGCATCCGCATCGCGGTGCGGATGGTGATCTGCAGCTTGGCGTGGTCGAGCTCGTAACCCTGGTCCGTCTTCTTCATGTGGTTCAGAAGATTGACGGAGCCCAGGTTGCACACGGCGATCTCGGTGTCGCTCGTGTTGAGCGTGATCTCGGTGCACAGGTTGCTGCTGTGCACGGTGCCCATGTGCTGCTGCGGCGAGCGGACGTTGCACGCGTCCTTGAACGTGATCCACGGATGCCCCGTCTCGAAGAGCATCGACAGCATCTTGCGCCACAGCTGCAGCGCGGGGACCTTCTTGTGCAGCTTCAGGTCGCCGCGCGCGGCCTTGTCCTCGTAGCGCGTGTAGGCCGTCTCGAACGCCTTGCCCCACAGGTCGTGGAGGTCGGGGACGTCGGAGGGCGAGAAGAGCGTCCAGTCGCCGCCCTCCATCACGCGCTTCATGAACAAGTCCGGAATCCAGTTCGCGGTGTTCATGTCGTGCGTGCGGCGGCGGTCGTCGCCGGTGTTCTTGCGCAGCTCCAGGAATTCCTCGATGTCGAGGTGCCACGTCTCGAGGTACGTGCACACCGCGCCCTTGCGCTTGCCGCCCTGGTTCACGGCGACCGCGGTGTCGTTCACCACCTTGAGGAACGGCACGACGCCCTGCGACTTGCCGTTGGTGCCCTTGATGTGCGAGCCCATCGCGCGCACGTTGGTCCAGTCGTTGCCGAGGCCGCCGGCGAACTTGGACAGCAGCGCGTTTTCCTTGATGGCTTCGTAGATGCCGTCGAGGTCGTCCGCCACGGTCGTGAGATAGCACGACGACAGCTGCGAGCGGTGCGTGCCCGAGTTGAAGAGCGTGGGCGTGCTCGACATGAAGTCGAACGTCGAGATCACGTTGTAGAACTCGATCGCGCGCGCTTCGCGGTTCACTTCGTTGAGGGCGAGGCCCATCGCGACGCGCATGAAGAAGCATTGCGGCAGCTCGAAGCGGCGGCCGCCGGCGTAATGGTCGATCAGGAAGTAGCGGTCGTAGAGCGTCTGCAGGCCGAGGTAGCCGAATTGCAGGTCGCGCTCGGGGACGATCGCCTTGCCGAGGGCGTTGAGGTCGTACTGCGTCAGCGCCTCGTTGAGCAGGCCGATCTTGATCCCGTGCTTCACGAAGCGCGGGAAGTATTCGGCGTACCTGGTCGCCATGTCGTGCTGGGTCGCTTCCTCGCCCAGCGCTTCGTGGCGGATCGAGTCGAGCAGCAGGCGCGCGGTGACGAAGCTGTACGCGGGATCCTTTTCGATCAGCGTGCGCGCGGCCAGCACCACGCACTTGCGCACTTCCTCCATCGGCACGCCATCGTAGAGGTCCTTCAGCGTCGCCTTGAGGATGCGGTCCTGCTCGACGTCGTGGAGGCCCTTGCACGATTCGCGCACGAGCTGCGTCAGGCGCTCGAGGTCGAGCGGACGCGACACGCCGTCCTCGATCACGTTGATCGAGATCTCCGCCGTCTTGCCGCCCTTCGCGGATTTCTCCTGCGCGCGCTCCTGCGTGCGGCGCTCGCGGTAGAGCACGTAGGCGCGCGCGACTTCGTGCTCGCCGCCGCGCATCATCGCGAGCTCGACCTGGTCCTGGATTTCCTCGATGTGGATCGCGCCGCCTTCGGGCTTGCGCTTCATCAATGCCGCGACGACGTTGTCGGTGAGCTTCACCACTTGCTCGCGCACGCGCGCCGATGCGGCGCCCTGGCCGCCGTTGACGGCGAGGAACGCCTTGGTCATCGCGATGCCGATCTTCGCCGGCTCGAACGGCACGACGGCGCCGTTGCGGCGGATGACCTTGTACTGTGCATAGCGCTGATCGGCGGCGGTCATGGTGCTACCTAGGTCGGCGGCCATCGGGCTCTTCGCGGGCTGGGACGTCGTGCCGGTGGAAGCGCTCGTGACTTGCATGGGTCGTTCTCCTGTCGATTTCTTGTCGTTGTGATTGCCATCGCCGCATTTCGCACGGGATCGCCCGCTTTAGCGCACCGCCGAGGCGGGTGCGGGATTCCGTTCGATGCGTTGAGTTTCCCCGGGGGGCCACGCCTCGGGCGGCTGGGGTTGGCGGCGGCGGGCCCGGATTCTTCTTGCAAATCAAAATCTACTATATCTTGTGTTCATGTGTCTAATGAACACAAAGCATAGTGGGGAGGTCGGGGATTGGCAAGCAGTTTTTGATGCACAGGAATAGGGCCGCAAAACAACAACAAAAACAGCCCCCTGCGGACATGATCACGGCATATCCAACGTCTTTCCACAGGCTGTCCACCGGGTTGTCCACAACAGCTTCAGCCGACGAACGGTGACGGCCGCGTTGCAGAATTGCGACAGGCAAAAGTCACCCTGTCACAAGGGCGGAAGCGTGTGCGCCGCAGCATCCGGGCGTCGCCACCATCGTGTGTGCTATCGCAACACGAAGAGCCTCGGACCGGCGATGGCGACGCGCGTTTCGCCAGGGCGGGCGTCGACCAGCGCGAGCCCGGTCAGGCGCCCGAAGGCCGGCAGCAACGCGTGCCGGCGGCCCAGGACGAAGCAGGGCAGGCGCACGGAATCGCCGTCGCCGGCGATCCGCACGCCGGGGTGGACGTGACCGCAGAGCGCAAAGCCCGTCCTGGGCTGCGCCGGCTCGTGGCAGAGGACGAAGGGGGCGAGCGGATGCGGGTCGGCGACGACGTCCACGCGCCACGCGGCGGAAGGGTCCCCTGCCTTGGCGTCGTGGTTGCCGCGCACGAGGGTGATCGCGACGTCCGCGTGCGCGTCGCGCCAGCGCAGGAAGGCGGCGTCGAGCGCCGGCACGCGGCCCGCGGCGGCGTGCAGGAAATCGCCGAGGATGACGAGCCGGGTCGCGCGCGTCGATTCGAGCAGGCGCGAAAGGCGCGCGAGATCGGTGGCCGTCGCGCCGCGCGGAACGGCGACGCCACCCGCGCGAAACGCGGCGCCCTTGCCGAGGTGGACGTCGGCGACGAACACGGTCGCGCCGCGCGGCCAATGGAGGGCGCGCAGGGCGAGCAGCACGACCTCCTCGCCCGCGAGCGTCGCGTGGACGCTGCCGTCGCCGGCCGGCCGCAGCGCGCGCGACGCGCGATCACCGGCGAAGGGAAGTTCGGCGCTCGGACGCGACATGAAGGAAGGCGGGCGGGTGAAATTCCGGTGCGGGCGTTGCGCGGCGCGGCTACGCAGCGCACACTTTCCGCACCGATTGTAACGAAGCCGAGTGAGTTCGAGCGTCGCGATGCCCCGATTTGCCGCGAATGTGTCGTTCCTGTTCAACGAAGTCCCGTTCCTCGAGCGCTTCGCCGAGGCGGCGCACGCCGGCTTTCGCGCGGTCGAATGCACGTATCCCTACGACATGGCGGCGACGGACATCGCCGAGGAGCTGAAACGGCACCGGCTCGAGATGGCGCTCTTCAACGCGCCGCCGGGCGACTACGCCGCCGGCGACCGCGGCACCGCGTCGCTGCCCGGGCGGGAGCACGAGTTCGCCGCGAGCTTCGTGACCGCGCTGCGCTACGCGCAAGCGACGGGCTGCAAGCGCATCCACGTGATGGCGGGCGTGCTGCCCGAGGATGCCGACACGGAGCGGCGCGCGCGGGCGCGCGCGACGTTCGTGCGCAACCTGCGCTTCGCGTGCAACGAAGCCCAGGCGCAGGGCGCCACCGTGCTGATCGAGCCGCTCAATCCGCGCGACATGCCCAACTACCTGCTCTCCCGGCAGGACGACGCGCACGCGATCCGCACCGAGGTCGGCGCGCCGAATCTCAAGGTGCAGATGGACCTCTATCACGTGCAAATCGTCGAAGGCGATCTCACCGAGCGCATCCGCCAGTGGCTGCCGCACGTCGGCCACATCCAGATCGCCGGCGTGCCCGGCCGCCACGAACCCGACATCGGCGAGATCAACTACGCGTGGATCTTCAAGCTGCTGGACGAACTCAAATACGACGGCTGGATCGGCTGCGAATACCGGCCGCTCGAAAGCACCGCCGCGGGGCTCACGTGGCTCTACCGCCTGCTCGATCGGCGGCCAACGCCCGTGCCGGGGGCGGCTGCGCGGGCGGACGATTGATGCGCTGCGCGCGACCGTGAACCGCGCCTCAGGCGTCGCCGGTGGGCACGATGCCGGCGTTTTCCACCATCAGGATGACGGCGCGCTCCGGCGCGCGCGTCCGATGCACGACACCTTTCGGCACGACGAAACCCTGCCGCGCCTGCAGCTCGACCGACCGATCCTCGAGGTCGATGACAAAGCGTCCGTCGAGGACGAAAAAGAATTCGTCGTCGTTGTCGTGCTTGTGCCAGTGGTACTCGCCCTGCATCACGCCAAGTCGAACCACCGAGTCGTTGACCTTGCACAGCGTCTGATTGAACCAGCGGTCGGTGCACGCGGCGACCACCGCCGGAACGTCGACCACGTCGAGCTGCGGGTACAGGATGTCGAGGCGAGTTACGTACGGATAATCTTGCGCAGTTTGCATGTCGCTCTCCATTAGAGGGCGCGAAGGGCACGCGGCGCGCCCGGCTCAATTTTTCAAACGCCTTCTGGTACGACCCCTCGACAAGCTCGGTCAGGTAGCTTGCCGGAAAATGCTGCACCCGGACAATCGTGACCCAGCCGTAGCGTCCCCGGTATCGCGCCGGCTTCACGCCCGGCATGTCCGTCAATTCGATGAAACGGTCAGGCGCGACTTTGATGCTGAAGCGCCACTTCTCGGGCTCGCTGGTCTTGAAATAGGCGAATTTCCTGCCGCCGACGGTGTAGACAAGAAAATTCCAGGGCTCGCGATGCAGGGTTTCGTCGCATCGGGAAATCCGCGGCAGAACGCTTTCAGTTGCGTGACGTTCACGTGAGCTCGACCCAAATGTCGCCGATCGCGGCGCTCGGTACGGGTTCAAAGCGCTACCGACATCCCGCCGTCGATCGTGATCAGCTGCCCGGTGATGTAATCGGCGGCCGACGACGACAGGAACACCGCGAGCCCGGCGATTTCGTCGGGCTGGCCCCAGCGCCCGGCGGGCGTGCGCTTCTTCACCCACGCGTCGAATTCGGCGTTGTCGATCAGCGCGCGGTTCATCTCGGTCGCGAAATAGCCCGGCGATATCGCGTTGACCTGGATGTTGTGCTGCGCGAGCTCGACGGCCATGCCGCGCGTGAGCTGCCGCACGCCGCCTTTCGCCGCCGTGTACGGCACGACGGTCGGGCGCGCGAGATCGCTCATCAGCGACGCGATGTGGACGAACTTGCCGGCGCGCCGCGCGATCATCCCGGGCAGCGCCGCCTGCGAGACAAGGAACGGCGCGGTCAGGTTGGTCGCCATGATGGCGTCCCAGTCCGGTTTCGGGAAATCGACGAGCGGCCCGCGGCGCTGGATGCCGGCATTGTTGACGACGATGTCGAGGTGCCCGTACGACGCCTCGATCCCGTCGACGCCGTCCTTGATCGCGACACCATCGGTGACGTCGAATACCGCCGTCGATGCATGGAGCCCTGCGTCGGTGAGCGCCATTGCGGCGGCGTTGAGCGGTTCCGGCTTGCGGCCGTTCAGCACGACGGTCGCGCCCGCCTGTGCGAGCCCGCGCGCAATCGCGAAGCCGAGTCCGCGGTAGGCGCCGGTGACGAGCGCGACTTTTCCGGTGAGGTCGAACGGATGGGCGGCCATGGCGATTCCGGAAGGAGCGATGCCGCGATGATAGCCGAAGCGGCTGCGCTCATTCGATGGCTTCGGCGGCCTTTTCCAGCGCCTCGACCATCCGCGCAACCCGCGTCTCGAGCGCCTCGGTCGTCAGCTCCTCGCGGAACATCTCGACCAGCAGCGGAAACGCAAACGGCGTCGGACGGGAGGGAGTCGTCATCAGCAGCCGGCTGCCGCGCAGCCGCGCGAGCGCGGTCGCGATGCGCGGCGCTTCGAGCTGCCGCTCCAGCACTTCGCGCACGGACTGGCGCAAGAGCAGGTTGTCGCTGTCGTACTCGGCGAAGACGTTGTAGAGCAGCGCGGACGACGCCTGCAGGTGGCGCGCCGGATTCGGCTCGCCCGGGTAGCCCTGGAAGATCAGGCCCGCGACGCGCGCGATCTCGCGGAACTGGCGGCGCGAAAGCTCCGCGGCGTTGAGCCCCGCCAGGATGTCGGTGTCGACGTTGGGCGCAGCGAGCAGGCGGCCGAGGTCCGCGATCGCCAGCGGTGCCGGCGACTTCGACAGGAGGCCGAAGCCGTAGTCGTTGGCGGTGAGGCTGAAGGTGCGCGGTGTCTCGCGCGACAGACGATAAGAGAACAGCGTCGCGAGCCCGATATGCGCTTGCCGGCCTTCGAAAGGATAGAAGAAGAGGCCGTGTCCTTCACGCGTCTCGATCCGCTCGACCAGCCATTCGTTCGCCGCGGGCAGGCCCGACCAGCGACGCTGCAATTCGAGCAGAGGCCGCACGACGGTCATTTCCGGCGTCGCGTATTCGCCGCGCTTCGCCGCGCCGATCAGGCGTCGCGTGGCTTCCGCAAGCTGCGACGACAGCGCCATTTTCCCGCCGCTCCAGCGCGGCACCTGCGGCGCGTTCGCCTTCGCGGGGCGGACCCAGGCCGTCAGCTCGCGCACGCGGACCAATTCCAGCACGCGACCCGCGAACACGAACGCATCGCCTGGCGTGAGCCGCGCGATGAAGCCTTCCTCCACGTGCCCCAGCGCCTGGCCGTTGCGGAAGCGCACGGTGATGCTCGCCTCGGAGACGATCGTGCCGATGCCGATGCGGTGCCGCCGCGCGATCGCGGCATCCGGCACGCGGGCGATGCCGTCGTCGTCCAGCGTGACGCGCCGGTATTCGGGATAGGCGTTGAGCGCGGCGCCGCCGTGAACGACGAAGTCGAACGCGAATTGCCATTCGGCGTCGGTGAGCGCCGCGTACGCGTGCGTGCCGCGAATCTCGGCGAGCAAATCGTCCGGCCGGAAGCCGCCCCCCAGCGCGCAGGTGACAAGATGCTGGATCAGCGCGTCCTGCGCGCACAAGACCGGCTCGCGTGCTTCGATCATCCGCTCCGCCGCGGCCTGGCGCGCGGCCGCCGCCTCGACCAATTCGATCGCCTGCGCCGGAACCACGGTCACGCGCGACGTCGCGCCCGGCTGGTGACCGCTGCGGCCGGCGCGCTGCAGCAGCCGTGCCACACCTTTCGGGCTGCCGATCTGCAGCACCTGGTCCACCGGCGCGAAGTCGACGCCGAGGTCGAGGCTCGACGTGCAGACCACCGCGCGCAGCCGCGCGTTGCGCAATCCGTCCTCGACCCAGTCACGGACCTCGCGCTCGAGCGAGCCGTGATGCAGCGCGATCTGTCCCGCCCAATCGGGGCGCGCGGCGAGGATCGCCTGGTACCAGATCTCGGTCTGCGAGCGGACGTTGGTGAAGACGAGCGTGGTCCGCGCATTTTCGATCGCGCGGATCACGCCGGGCAGGAGCTTCAGGCCGATGTGACCCGCCCACGGAAAGCGCTCGATGGTCTTCGGCAGCAGGCTGTCGATGACGATCGCCTTCGTGTCGTTGCCGCGGATGAGCGCCGCCTGCGCCCGGCGCGCCGGCCCGACGAGCGCGCTGACCGCGGTGTCGAGATTGGACAGCGTGGCCGAAAGCCCCCACACGCGCAGCCCGGGGCGCATGCCGAAGAGCCGCGCGAGCGCCAATTCGGTCTGCACGCCGCGCTTCGTCGACAGCAATTCGTGCCACTCGTCGACGACGACGGCATCGAGATGCGCGAAGCGCTCGCGCCAATCCGCGCGCGCGAGGAACAGCGTAAGGCTTTCCGGCGTCGTGACGAGGATCGTCGGCAGCCGCTTGCCCTGTCGCGCCCGCGCGCCGGCCGCGGTGTCGCCGGTGCGCACGTCGACCGTCCAATGGGGGCGCAGCGCTTTCGCGGCAAGCGTCAGCGCCAGTCCGGTGTCGGCCGCAAGCGCGCGCAGCGGCGTGATCCACAGCAGCGCAAGCGGTGGTGGTGCGTCGGCGGCGCCTTCCGGCCCGAACGCGAGCGGCGGCACCGCGGCGGCAAGGGTCTTGCCCATGCCCGTCGGCGCGTGGACGAGCCCCGAACGGCCCTGTGCGTACGCGGACCACGCGTCTTCCTGGAAAGGAAAAGGCGCCATGCCGCGCGCCGCGAACCACGCGCGCGCCGAGGCAAGGGCGTCCACGGCACCGGAGGGCCGCGCGACGATCGGGGCGCCGCCGCAAATTACCGGCGAGGCGAGGTTCGCTTCCACGCCGACAGTCTAGTGCACCGGCGTGACGTCGGGGAGCGCTTACGCGCGGAATGGGCGGCGTCCGACAGCACATCGACCGCGAGGTCGCTAACGTGTCCTGCACCGCTCCACGCCGGACATCCGGAGCATCCGGGAGTGACAATGCCCAACATCATTGCCGCACAATTCGATGATTTCGCCGAAGTGGAATCCGCACAGCAGGCGCTGTTGCGCGAAGGATTTTCGCCGTCGTCCACGGACGCCTATTTTCTGAATGCGTCCGGTCAGCACGCGCGGTTCCCGATCGGCGGCGACCAGGATGTGGATCCGGAGGCGCACGGTGCCGAAACGGGCGCTCTGGCCGGCGCCGCGATCGGAGGCGTCGCTGGCGCGGCGCTGGGCCTGGTCGCGGCGCCGATGGCGGGCTCGGCGGCGGCCGTCGGCGCCATTGCGGCGGGCGTCTACGCCGGCTCGCTCGCGGGAGCCGTGCATTCGCTGGGCAAGGGTCATTCCGCGCCGGCGCCGACGCTCAGCCGACCGGCGGGGGTGATCCTTGCCGTCTATGCACCAACGCAACTGCAACGGGATCGCGCCATGCGCGTCCTGCTGCTTCATCGCGCCCATGCGATCGAGGAAGCCAACGGTCGATGGAACGATGGCGCGTGGCAGGATTTCGATCCCACTTCGATCCCGACGTGGCGCAAGGCGCCGGCCGCTTGAGATTTGGCGCACCCGAACGGAGGAAACGATGCCTCGATGCGATCTTTGCGGCAACGACTACGACAAGGCGTTCACCGTGACGCGCGGCGGCGAGACCCGCACGTTCGACAGCTTCGAGTGCGCGATCTCGATGATGGCGCCGCAGTGCGCCCACTGCCGGTGCAGGATCATCGGTCATGGCGTCGAGGCGTCGGGCCGCTTCTACTGCTGCGCGCACTGCGCGTCGATGGCGGGCGTCGCGGGGCTGCGCGACCGCGCCGATTCACGCGCTGCCTGAGCGCCGGGGCCTCACCCGAAGCGGCCGACGAGCAGCAGTCCGATCAGCACCATCAGGCCCGCACCCGTGATGACGCTCGGGTAATAACCCCATTCGCGGCTGTACGGCCACGCCGGGAGGATACCAAGGAGCGCGAGCAGCAGGACAATCACCAAGATCGCCGGGACGGACATTGCGGTTGCCTGAATCCTTTCCAACCCGCATCCGCCCACGTTGCACCCAAGCTCGCATCTTCGATGTAGGCAGGAGATGCATTCGGGCGTCGGAGGCCGGCTTCAAATTGGCCCGTTCGAAATCGTGCGGCAACCGAAAGGCGGAAACGGCAGGCACTTCAATGTATCGGGGCGCCAGTGCTCGGTTACCATGACGGCGGCGCGTTGCAGCATCCGTGGTTCCAGGGACTGCGGCCCGACAAGAAACCGGAGGATGTCGTGCGCGAAACGCCGAAGGCGCAGAAAATCGTCGCTCGTTCACGAAAGAAAGTTGGCGCCGCTCGGCGCGCCGCGCCTGACCATTTGGGTAGCGCACGGGCGCATGCCGTGGCGGGAGTCGAGTTGTCGCATCCGCACAAGCGATACTTTCCCGAGGCCGGGATCGTCAAGCAGGACCTTGCCCGGTACTATGTGACGGTCGCGCCGAAATTGCTGCCGCATTTGCGCGGCCGGCCGCTCAGCCTCTATCGCTGCCCGGACGGGTGGACTGGGCAATGCTTTTTCCAGAAGCATGCCGACCCCGCCGTTCACGCGGCGGTGTCGAGGGTCGCGGTGCCCGAAGGCGACGGGACGGTCACCTACTTCGGCGCGAGCTCCGCCGCGGCGCTCGCCGGCCTCGTCCAGTGGGGCGTCATCGAGCTGCATCCATGGGGGGCACGCGCGCCGCGCCTCGACCGCCCGGATCGGCTCATCTTCGATTTCGACCCCGACGAAAAGCTCGCATGGACGGAACTCGTGACCGCGGTCGGGCTGTTGCGGACGCTGCTCGGCGAGTTGCGCCTCACCGGATTTCCCAAGACCACGGGCGGCAAGGGCCTGCATGTCGTCGTGCCGATCCGCCCGACGCTGACGTGGGACGCGGCGAAAGGATTCACCAAGGCAGTCGCCGACTTCCTGGTGCGCACGTTTCCGGATCGCTTCACCGCCACGCTCGCGAAGGACAAGCGCAAGGGAAAGATCTTCATCGATTACCTGCGCAACGCGAGCGGTGCGACGGCGATCGCGCCGTATTCGGTGCGCGCGCGCGCCAACGCGCCCGTGGCCATGCCGATTGAATGGTCCGAGTTGAAGCGCGACGTTCGCTTCGCGTACTTCAACCTGCGGAACGTGCCACGGCGGCTCGCCGGCACGCGCGCCGATCCCTGGGCAGACTTCTTCACCGCCCGGCAGACGATTACCGCCGCGATGCGCAAGCAGCTGGCGTGAGTGTCGGCCGGCGGAATCGCCGCCCGCGGCGCGTGACGGTCAACGCCCGATGGTCGAATCACGCCGATTGTCGCCCTCGTGATCGATGGTCAAGGGCCGGCCCGCCAAGGGGTCGGCATGCATGCCGTACAGACGCCACTCGCGCTCGGCTTGTTCCTTGGTGTAGGGCCGCGTCGACTCGTCCCAGCCGCTCCATCCTGCTTCGCGCCACCGCGATGCCCGCTCCTCGATGTCGATGCCGCCATGCGCGCGCATGATTTCGGCGGCGCGCTCCGCGCGCACGTCGTCAGTGCGTACAGCCACGAGGGCGCCGCCGCGCCTCACGATTTCCGCGTAATAGAGTGCGTACTCTTCCGGCACGCCTTCTTCGGTCAGGGCGCCGACGAGCCCGCCCGCCACGGCGCCCGCACCCGCGCCGGTCAGCGCCGCGAGGAGCGGACCGGCGGCCAAGACTGGACCGAGCCCGGGGATCGCAACGCCCAGCATGCAGACGACGAAGCCCGCAGTGCCGCCGACGAGGCCGCCCGTCACGGCGCCCGTGGCTGCATGGGAGATCGAATCGGCGCCGGGCACGCCGTCGGCTTCGACGTTGCTTGCGATAACGCTGATCTCGCTTTCCCTGAATCCGTCGTCCTGCAACTCGCGGGCCACATTCTGCGCGATCCGCAACATGTCGAACGATCCTACGACAGTCCTGGCCATCGGAACCTCCTGCAGTGCGTTGGAGTCGCGGCCGGCCGCGCGTGGCGCGGCCGGCCGTGCTGCGTTCGCAATGTGGCTGGGTTCAATACGACTTCGGCAGGGTTCGGGTCGAACCCGTCGTCGTGCGGAGGTCGCGCGATTCCGGGTGCGCATCGTCCCAGTACGGCCGCACGTCGTAGTAGGTGTGCAGCGCCGCCGCCCAGCTCGGGTCCGCCATCGACGGCCAGTGGTCCTTGTCGAACCCGGGCGCGTTTTCGAGCCGTTCGCGGGCGATGTCAAGGATGAATTGCTTTTCGCCGGCGTCGAGCGTGAGCGCCGACCACGGAACCGCGAACAGCTTGTTGCCGAGGCCGAAGACCCCGCCGAACGAGAGCACCGCGTAGGCGATGCGTCCACTCAGCACGTCCAGCATGATCCCCTTGATTTCGCCGAGATTGTCGCCGGCGGCGTTGACCACCGAATCGCCGATCAGTGTTTCGGCGTTCATCACCTCCGGTCCCGGTCCGTCCGAATTGCGAAGGTCAGTGCCGATGATCGTCGCGCCGCCAGCCGTCGGGCCATCGCGGGACGCGGGAATTCCAGTGCGTGTTGCCATGAAGATCTCCTGGAAAAACATCGTGAGCATGGTGCGTCGCCGACGGACCAGGGCACCTGGACTCGTGGCGATGCCGGGTCGCTCCAGGCAGGCGGGATTCTGTCGGCCCCCGACGTGCTGCGTCGAGGATCCCGTCACCCGGAGCGTTCGCCGATCATCGGATGCCTGAACGTTCCCGTGAGTCAGCCGCGTCCGAATTCCGCCCCGGACGCGCGCCTACTCGATGTCGCAATTGTCGGCACTGTCCTACGTCGCGTCGGGCGTGGAACCGATGTTCGCTGTCAGCCGCGACCAACATAGTTCTCCTCACGAAGGAGGTCCCCATGACCATTTCAACGATCCTGCTCATCGTTCTCGTGCTGTTGCTTGTCGGCGCGCTGCCCTCATGGCCGTACAGCCGGGGTTGGGGCTATTACCCTAGTGGCGTTGCCGGTGTCGTCGTCCTCGTCCTGCTGATATTGCTGTTAATGGGTCGCATCTAGCCACGGCGCAGCGCCAACCTCGAGGAACTTCCATGAACGGGCTACGTATTGCACTCGTGCTTGCCGCGCTCACAGCGTGTCCCGTCGCGTCGGCAGCGGGCACCTTGGTCATTCCGCCGCGGACCTTTCCGGGCCCGTACGCGGTCGGATGCAGCGACCTCGAGCAGGACTTCACGCGTGTTGCAACGGGCGAGGACGTGCAGGACTTCTGGGAAGGCGTGCCCCGCAGCGACGGGTCGCCGCGCTACATCACGAACCTGCTGTCGGACGCCGCCAACACGCTTGCCGCCACGGTCATCGTCCCGGACGACAGCACCGTCTATGGGTCGTTCGCCGGGCAGAGCATTCCTTATGTGATCCTGGTCTGTTATCCGACCGCCGCCATCAACTCGCGCGTGGATTACCCGCTGCCGAATGGCAAGAACATCCCGCGCATGCAGCAGGGAGGGGTGGCGCCCATCTTCCCCGACCCCACGACGAGATTTCCGGTGTTGCTGTTCTCGCATGGCTATCTTGGAAGCCCCACGTCGAACGACTACATCGACGCCGTGGCGCTGCTGGCGAGCTACGGCTACGTCGTGGCCGCGCCGTTTCACGGCGATGGCCGCTTCGGGTCACTTCAGCTCGACAGCCTTTCGGACCTGGCTTACGTGCTCGTGCACTTGCGCGATTTCCTCGGCATGCAGGCGGTGCGCGCGCTGTCGCTGTCGGCGACGCTCGATGTCCTGCTGGCGAATCCACAATGGAGCACGCACATCGATCCCGTCGAGATCGGCGGCTTTGGCGCGAGCCTCGGCGGCGAGTCGCTGTTGCTGATGGCCGGCGCGGGACTGACGACATCGGTCGGGCTTTCGTGGACAGAGATCACGACGGACCTGCGCCTCAAGGCCGCCGTGGGCTACGTGCCTTACTTCGGGAATCCGATTTTTCCGGCGTTCGGGCGCGACGAGCACGGGCTCGACAACGTTGCGGTGCCCTATCTCGCCATCGGCGGCACCGCGGATACCACCGCGCCGATTGTGGAAACCGCGGTGGGCCTCCAGCGCCTGCCAGGTCCGCGCGAGCTCGTCGCGCTGACGGGCGTCAAGCATGGTTTCGACGTCACGTCGGCGCCCGACATCTTCACCTGGGCGCTCACCTTCCTCGATGCCGAATTGCGCGGGGACGCCAACGCGCATGCGCTGCTGCCGCAGATCGCGAGTGTGGCCGGTGGCGGCGACGACAACGTGATCGTCCCGCTCGCGCCGCCGGCGCCTGTCAATTACGGCGGACTCTGGTGGAAATCGCCGCCCGGGTCGGAGTCCGGCTGGGGGATGAACCTCGCGCACCAGGGGGACGACATATTCACAACGTGGTTCACCTACGATGAATCGGGCAAGGGCTATTGGCTGGTGATGCTCGCCAACAAGATGCCGGACGGCACCTACCGCGGCACATTGTACGAATCGAACGGCCCTCCCTATTTCGCGTCGCCGTTCGACCCGGCTCAGGTCGTTGCCATCCCGAAGGGCACCGGAACGCTTTTGTTTTCCGACACCGACAACGGCACCTTCACCTATACGGTGGACGACATCACGCAGTCGAAGCCGATCACGAGGGAGGTCTTTGGCCCCGTTCCGACCTGCGCGTTCGGAACGTCGATCGACCCCGCGCGCGCCCTCAACGTTCAGGACCTCTGGTGGGTGTATCCCGCCGGCTCCGAGTCCGGCTGGGGCGTCAACCTGACCCAGCAGGATCGCATCATTTTTCTGACGTGGTTCACCTACGACGAATCCGGCGCGCCCCTCTGGCTGGTGGCGACGACGTTGGCGGTCTCGCCGAACGAATTTACCGGTACGTTGTATCGCACGACGGGCCCGCCGTTCTACGCAGTGCCGTTCGACCCGGCCAGCATCGCGATCACGCCGGTCGGAACGGTCGACCTCGCCTTCCAGAACGGCAACCTGGGGACGTTCGCGTACACGGTCAACGGCATCACGCAGGCGAAGGCCATCACGCGCCAGCTCCTCGTGCCGCCGGGAACGCTCTGTCAGTGAGCTGCGCGCGGGAGGCGTGATGGATGCTCTGGTGCAAAGACCGACGGCCCTTCGCGGCGCACAGACCCGCGATGCGCTGTTGGACGCGGCGGAAAGCCTCGTCGCCGACCACGGGTTCCGCGCGCCATCGCACCGGATGATCGCGGGACGGGCCGGCGTGCATGTCGCACTCGTCAACTATCACTTCAGCACGAAGGAGCTGCTGTTCGAGGCCGCCGTCGAGCGGCGCGCGGGGCGCCTCGCGGAGCTTTGGCTGCACGCGCTCGCCGGCGTGCGCCGTCAATATGCTTTCGCGGTCGACGACGTCATCGGCGCGTGGTGGCAACCCTTCGCGAATCGGGATCCGGACAAGGGCGAGCCGTGGAGCAACTATCTTTGCGTGGTCGCCCGACTCGCGTCCGCGCCGGAAGGCGAGGATTGGCACGCACGCCATTTCGGGCACGTCGACCAGGCATTTCTCGCCGCGCTCGCGGAGGCGATGCCGACGATTTCACGGGAGGATCGGGAGGCGGGTTTTCGATATGTGCGGAGCCTGCTCGGCGAAGTCCTCCTGCATCGTTGCGGCAAGACCGGCGGAGCATGCCGGCCGCACGGTTTTCGCGAAGGGGACATCGCGCGAATGATCCGCTTCCTGGGCGGCGGGCTTCGCGGCCTGCAGTGCACGGAACTCGCGATCGGAAAATGAAACGCATCGGCAATGCAACGGCTTTGAACGCCCGTGCAAGGCGGCCCGCGATTTTGGTCCTACAGTATGCCCCGCCGCGTGCATTGCGCACCTACTTGACGAGAGTACATGTATCGCCGACTCGCTTATGTGAGCCGCCCGCAGGAAAACCTTCCGGTCGCCCAGATTCCGAGAATCGTCGCGCTATGCCGTGCGCGAAACGCGCGCGATGACATCACCGGTGTGCTCGCGTTTACCGGGCACGACTTCGCGCAGCTGATCGAGGGTCCGCGCGCGGCGATGGATGGCTTGTGGTCGAGCATTCGCGCAGATGGCCGGCATCACGACATCGCCGTCCTGTTCGACGAGCCGGCGGAAGGGCGCTGGTGCGGCGACTGGCGGATCGGCTTTCCGGCAGACCCCGCCATCGGCGCGAGCATTGCCGCGCTGCGCAATGCCCGCGGGCCGTTCGACGCAACCGCAAAGGCAAATTTCCTGCGACTGCTCAATGATTGCGACCCCGAGTGAGGCGGACGTTGCGCTGGGTGCTCGGCATGCCTGTGCCGGCGCGGCCTCGTATCGACAATCGAGAAGGAGAGCGGCATGGCAGCGTATGGCAAGGCAGCACAATCCAAGGTGGAGAAAACGATGCGGAAACGCAAGCAGGGCAAGCTTCGCAGTGGTTCCGGCAAGAAGGTGACGAGCAGGAAGCAGGCGATCGCCATCGGGCTCTCGCAAGCGCGCAAGGCCGGCGCGAAGGTGCCGAAGTAGTAGTAGAAAGAGAGTCGTTCGGCGCGACGGCGCGCGCGGGGATTTGCTACGACGCGCGCCGTCCGACGGCGTCGGGCGCCAGGGCGAGCGGCGCCGTCTCCGGGTCCGACGCAACCTCGGGGGCCGGTGGCGCAGCCTCACCGACGCGCGTGCCGAACACCATTTCGGCAAGCCATGCAGCGAGCACGCTCGTGTAGGCGCGTTGGGCGACATCGCCTGACAGCGCATGATCCGCGCCGGCGATCGCCCGATAGGTCAACGACCGTGCGCTGATGCACGCTTCACGATAGTTGGCGATGACCTGGTGTGGCACGACGGTGTCGTGTTCGGACTCGACCACCAGCACGTCGCCGGTGAAGGCCATGCAGGCGCGCAGTGCCCGGCTTTCGTCGGGCCGCACTGGCTGCCGGCGATACAGCTCGAGGCCTTGGGCGAGTTGCAGCTTGCGCTTCGGCAGCGTCCAGTCGGAATCCTTGTAGAGCGCGGGCGCGCGCAGCGCCAGCCATTTCACCGGCCGCAGCGAAGTCAACAGCGCGGCGAGGTAACCGCCGTAGCTGCTGCCGACGACGGCGATCGAGTCGACGTCGACGCTCGCCTGCGCGGCGAGAAAATCGTAGGCCGCGAGCACGTCGCGCAGGCTCTGTTCGCGCGAGACCGTCTCGTACTGCGCGTGCGTCTGCGCATGGCCGCGCAGGTCGAAGGTGAGGCAGACGCAGCCCTGCGCGGAGAGCTCCCGTGCCCGGTCGACGTACTGGTTCTGGTCGCCGCCCCAACCATGCACGAACAGCACGCCCGGGATCAGCGTGCCGGGCGAGATCAGCGTCCCCAGGATGTGCTCGTCCTCGACGCGGATGTAGATGGGCTCATCGCGCGTCGGCATGGGCTTCGACCAGCGTGTATTTGGCAAGGGGGCCGACTTTCGGATCCATGCCGCGAAAGTACACCGCTGCTTCCGGCGGGATGGATGCGCCGTCGCCATACACTTCGCACGAGACGGCGTGCACCGAGTGCAGCGAGGCATCGGCGCAAAACGCCTCCAGGGCGGCGATCTCCGCGCCGCTCGCGCCGCCCACTCGCCACGATTGCTCGAGCACGCCAGAGCGGCGGGTTCCGCTGGCGTCCGCGCCTTGCGCGACGTCATAGTTGCGGCGGGAGGCAAAAAAGCCGGAAAAGCACACCGTAGCGGAATGGTCATAGGCGCGGGCCTGGGTGATTGCGAGCCGCATGTCCGCCGGCAAGTCCAGGGCGAGGAGCCGCTCGAAGCCGCCCCGCACGACGCTCAAGGCGGAGCCGCCATAGACCTCGACCCCCGAATTGTTGATCGTGAGGTGCTGCGCGCCGCAATAGGAGGCCGTCAGGCCGGCGACGCGGATCTGTCCGACGCTTTGCGTCTTGACCGCGGTCAGATTCTGCTCGACCACGACGCCGGCCTCGATGTTGTCCGAATCGATGGCGGCGATCACGGCGTCGAGCTCGGCGTCGTCGTGCGCGGTCCATTGTCCGATTCCCGCGACGCCGGTCGCAAGCTTGACCCGAACAGGGCCGCTTTCGAGCAGCATCCGGCCCGCGCGCCGCGCGTCCTCCCCGGTAAACGCGGAAAATCCCGGCAGAACCGAATCCGCCACCTGGCGCGGAAATTCATTCGACCATCCGCGCGGCGCACGGGCCCCGTCGTGGACGAGTGGATGGGTGATCGTCTTCGTGGCCGCGAACGCGGCCGGCACCACCCCGCCGAACAGATCGCCGGCGTCGTCGATGTGCAGGCTGGCCGCGTCGGCACGCGTCAACGTAGCGCTCGGCACGAAATAGGGTCGAGCGTCGTAACGCCCGCCGGGAACGTATTCGCCTGCATAGTCGAACCGGGCGACGGCTGCGAGCCGACGCGCGATTTCCGCCCGCGTGCGCGCTTCGTGGCCGTCAGGTGCGCCGGAGTTGCCCACCGCGTAGGTGACGACCTCGCGGTGTTCGCGATGCGTGGCGCCGGCCGGAGTTTCGTCGGGGCGGGCGGCTGGGTGAACGGCAGTGCCTCGTCGCATGTCAAGTCCGTGCAGGTCGCGATTCGACGATGATGAGCGCCGCGTACGCTCGTGTGCAGTGCCGCCACGGCGCAATTCGTTGTCGTATTTTTCTGACGAGCCGGCGCCCGTCTGCGCACAGTCTTTTCATGTTCGCACCGCGTAGGACGGCGCTTACATCGAAATCAGCGTTCCAGCGCGCCTGCCACCGTTGAGTCTTTCGGCGATTTGGCTTATTTTCTGCCCGGATGCGTCCGCCGCCCCATCCTGCCGGTCCCCTGGAAGCGAGTCCCATGGAGTCCAACCCGACTGCCCCGAAATTGCTGGACGTCGACCACGGCGTTGCAGTGGATGCCGCGCCGGCGGGCCGGATCCTGGTTGTCGACGATGACCGCGATGCCGCGGATACGGTGGCGGCGCTGCTGGAGGCCATGGGCATGGCGGTGATGCCGGTGTATTCGGCACGCGAAGGCCTCGACCGCCTCGACGAGTGCCCCGATGTGCGCCTTGTCATCTCCGACGTCCGGATGCCCGGCGTGGACGGATTCGACTTCATCCGTGTCGTCAAGCACCGGTTCCCGGCGATGGCGGCGCTGCTGACCACCGGCCTTCCGATTACGGGCGACGATGTCGTCCCGCGGGGGGCGATGATTCTGCAGAAGCCCTTTGCCGCGGACGAACTGCGGCGCGCGGTCGCGCAGCAGCTGCAAGTCGGACCGGGAGCGGGCGCGGAATCCGCCGCCGTCTAAAGCGCCGGCCGTTCTGCATCCGATCCTTGCATTAAGCCTACAGGGTGTTCGGACGAATTCCGATGGTGGCCTTGCGCGCCGCGCCGCACAGTCGACGTGCGGACGCGCCCCGCGTTCCGCTAACCTCGATTTCACGAATTCCCGGAGACTCGCCATGGATCGAACCACCACAATCGGCAATCCCGCGCTCGGCGGCAACACGAATCCCCTCTCCAATCCCGCGACCCAGGGCAGGCTCGATGGCGCCGCGCAGTCGGCGCACAAGACCGTCGACGCGGTGTCCGGCAAGGCAACCGAAAACGTCGACCGCTTCAGCGGAACGGCGCATCGTGCGGTGAACGGCGCAGCCGATGCCGTGACGTCGGCGACGGATGCCATGGCGTCGGCCGCCGATTGGGCCATGGGGATTCCCGCGCAGGCGAAGGAAATGCAGGCGAAAGTCACTGACGCAGCCTGTTCGTCGATTCGCGCCCGACCGCTCACGACGGTGGCGGGTGCGCTCGTCGTCGGATACCTGGTCGGTCGCCTGGCGCGCTGGTAATCGCCAATGTCGTCCGAACACGGCATGGGCGAGCCATCGCCTGCGTCATGGGTCCCGCGCAGCAAACGCCCGGCGCACGACACGCGCCGGGCTCATCGCTTCTGCGCTGCAAGTTGACAGCACAGGCTCGTCCTGCGCGCCAATCAGATCTGGCGCTCGAGGCGGCGTGCGTCGTGACAACTTCGGCGCTGCGGCGTAACTTGTAGGACTTGCGGCGCCCAGCGAGAGCGATAATCTGTAGGACAGATCCGACAGCGCTTTAGGTTGCCCGCCTATGCGGCGGCGCGCTCGCGCTGACTACGATGTGCAATACCACGCAAGGCCACGAAGGACGCGCGATGTCTCATCCCGAGCTGTCAACCGACAATGTCGTCATCTTGCCGTTCGTAGCGACCTGTCGGGCCGCGTCGGAACCCGCTGTCGGCCGATTCGGTCGCCTGCTGGGCGGATGTCCGGGGATGCAGGACGTGTACCAGCGCATCGCCAAGGTCGCGCCGACGTCGGCGACCGTCCTCATTACGGGTGAGTCGGGAAGCGGCAAGGATGTCGTCGCCGAAATGCTGCATGAAATGAGCGCACGCGCGGCCCATCCCTTCGTGGCGCTCAACTGCGGCGCGCTTCCGCGCAATCTGATCGAGGCCGAGCTGTTCGGCTACGAACGCGGCGCGTTCACCGGCGCCGAGCGCACGCACCGGGGCGCATTCGAACGTGCGAGCGGCGGAACGCTCTTCCTCGACGAAATCGCCGAGATGGCGCCGGACATGCAGGTGCGCCTGCTGCGCGTGCTGGAAACCGGTCGCTACACGCGCGTGGGCGGCGAGCGGGAGCTCAAGGCCGCCGCGCGCGTCGTCGCCGCGACCAACCGCGATCCGCGCCGGGCGGTGCGAGAAGGGCTGCTGCGCGAGGACTTGCTTTACCGCCTCGGCGGTGTTTCCGATCGCTGTCCCGCCGTTGCGCGAAAGGGAAGACGACGTGGAGATGCTGGCCGAGCACTTCCTGCGCGAGCTGAATGCGGCCGAAGGAACGCAAAAGCATTTCACGCCGGCGGCGCGTGCGCTCTTCCTGGCGCACTCCTGGCCCGGCAACGTGCGGGAGCTCAAGAATGCGGTGCAACGGGCATTCATCCTCTCCGACGAGCGGATCGATTTCGAAACCTCGGCCACGAACATGCCGCGTCCGCGCGCCCGTGCCTCACCGTTCCCGTCGGCACGGCACTTGCCCAGATCGAAAAGCAGGCGATTTGCCTGACCCTCGACGCGTGCGACGGCGACAAGCGCCACTGCGCGGAATTGCTGGGCATCAGTCTCAAGACGCTCTACAACCGCCTCGCCGCATACCACGCCGCGACGGCCGCCGCGGCGACGAGATGATGGCGACCAACCCCCTCAACCAACTTGCGCCCTCGGCGCCAAAGGCCATGATCCGAATCCTGATCGCCGATGATCATGCCATCGTTCGCGCTGGCCTCCGGCAATTCATTGCCGACCAATCCGACATGCAGATCGCGGCGGAAGCCGCGACCGGCAACGAGACGATTGCGCTCGTGCGCTCCACGGAATTCGACGTCGTCCTGCTCGACATCTCGATGCCCGACAAGAACGGCATCGACACGCTCAAGACGCTGAAGCACGTGCGGCCGGAGCTTCCGGTGCTCATGTTGTCGGGCTTTTCCGAGGATCAGTACGCCGTCAACCTGCTGCGCGCCGGCGCATCGGGCTACCTCAACAAGGAATCGGCGTCCACCCAGCTCGTCGGCGCCATACGGACCGTCGTGCGCGGTCGAAAATTCGTCAGTCCCGCGTTGGCGCAGATCCTCGCCGACGGCGTGAGCGGCGATGCCGATCGCCCGCTCCATGGCGAGCTGTCGCAGCGGGAATTCCAGATCTTCTGCAAGCTGGCGGCGGGTGCGGCGGTGTCGAAGATCGCGGACGAATTGCACCTGTCCGTGAAAACCGTCAGCACCTACAGAACCCGCGTCCTGGAAAAAATGGGGATGAAGTCCAATGCGGACCTCACCTATTACGCCATCAAGAATGGACTGATCAACTGATCGTGGATGGCGGCCGATCGGACGAGATTCTCCTCGGCGGGTGTCGGACAAACACCGACAGTCTTGGCGGGGCGTCCCTGTTATCGTTTTGGTCGACTGCGATTCGAATCCTTTCGTGCGCACCGGGCATGGATTGCGCATGCGCAGGGCTTGTGCCGAAACGAGTCGCGGCTGCGCGTCGACCAGGGAACACGTGAACAAATCGCAACTGCGCGTCGTCATCGTCGAGGATTCGGCGATCATTCGCGCGCGCCTCGCTGAATCGCTGACCGAGATCCGGAACCTGGCCATCGTGGGCCACGCCGAAACCGAGGCCGAAGCGGTGTCGATACTGCGCGACGGTACATGGGACGCCGTCATTCTCGACTTGCAACTGAAGGCGGGCACCGGCCTTGGAGTGCTGAAAAAGCTGAAAGAGGTCGGGCGGCCGGCTCGCGCCAAGGTCATCGTGTTCACGAATTACGCCTTTCCCCAGTACCGCGATCGCAGCCTGTTTCTCGGCGCCGACTATTTTTTCGACAAGGCGCGCGAATTCGATCGCGTGCGCGACGTGCTCACCGAACTCGCCTCCGGCGAAACCGCGCATTAGCAGCGGGACTGACTCCATGCCGAGGTCCAAGCCTGTCGCCGTCGCGAGTGCGGTCGCCGAGCCGGCATCCCCGGACGCGCCGCGCAGCTTCACGGTGAGCGAAATTGCGCTCGTGATCACAGCCGTCGTTGCGTGCATTGCCGCCGCGCGCATCGCCGAGCCGTTTCTGGTGCCCATCGTGACCGGCATCCTGGTGAGCTATACGCTGCGTCCCCTGGTTTCGTTGCTGGAACGTGCCCGTGTTCCGCGCTTCCTGGCCGCGGCGCTCGTCGTCACGGTGTTGATCGCGCTCGTCGCGGCCACCGCGTATACGCTGCGCGATGACCTGAACGACTGGGTAGCCGAGTTGCCGGTCGCCGCCCGCAAGCTGCGTCACGCCGTCGCCGACTCCGAGCGGCTCGCGCCGGGACCGATGACGCACATGAAGGCCGCCGCGGTGGAGCTCGACAAGGCGGCGGCCGAAGCTGCCGGACGACCGGCGTCCGCACCGGCTGTGCCCGCGGCGGGCGTTCAGGCGCAGTTCCAGGAATTCGTCACGCGACAGTCCGGGCAGGTGCTATCCGTTCTCGCGGACATCTTCATCGCGCTGATGCTCGCGCTCTTCGTGCTCGCCGCCGGCGACACGTTTCGGCGCAAGCTGGCGAAGATCGCCGGCGCCTCGCTTGCGCGCCGGCGCGTCACGGTGGAAGTGCTGGATGAGATCGACGGCCAGATCCAGGCCTACATGCTGACGTTGCTGGTGGCCAATGTCCTGATCGCCGTTGCGACGTGGGGCGCACTGGCTGCGCTGGGCCTCGCGAATGCCGGCATCTGGGGTGCCTTCATCGGGCTCGTCCATGTCATTCCCTATGTGGGCACGATCGTCGCTTCGTCCGGCGCCGGCGTTGCCATGTTCCTGCAAACGGGCAATCCCGGCGATGGAATCATCGCCGCCGGCGTGGTCGCGGCGATCTCCTCCTGCATCGGGATGGGGCTCGCCACGTGGATGCAGGGACGCGCCGCCCACATGCATCCGGTCGCCGTCTTCGTCGGCGTGCTGTTCTTTGCCTGGCTATGGGGCGGCTGGGGCTTGTTGCTTGGCGTTCCGATCCTGGCGGTGCTGAAGAGCGTCGCGGACCGCGTCGAAGCACTGCAGCCGGTCAGCGAGCTGCTGCGCGGCTGACGGGCAGGTCACGCCGTCTCGACGCGCAACCGGGCTTCCCGTGCGCCCTTCGCGGACAGCAGCGCGGGAATGGGTGCGTCGGAGCGCGCGACAGGCGCGTCCGCATCGGGCGCGACATGAGCGCGGCGCCGCCGCCGGGCGTCGAGGACCACCGAAAATGCCCACACGATGGCAAAGCCAATCCATAACCATTTCATCGGCGTCTCCGTAGAACCGGCGGAAAAAGATCTCCGTCGGCTCATTGTCCTCGGCGATGGGCCCGTCGGCATTGCGCGGACCGCACGATCGGACGTCGGCGGGCGGCGCGACCGCCTGTAGGACCGCGATCAGTTCCGCTGGCCCTCATCGTTCAGGGTGGCAATGAGCTTGGCGTCGCGCACGAATGCGGATTCCACATAGCCGATCGCAGCACGGCCGCTCAGTCCCATGAACGTCAGTCCCGCGGCGCGCATGGCGTCGGCATAGCGCGGTTCGGTGACCAGGACGCCGATGGCGGCGGCAAGCCGGACATACGCGGCATTGTCCAATCCCTTGGGTGCGATCAAGCCGAGCCAGACGACGAACGATCGTTGCCAGAGCTCGCCGAACGACGGCACGCCCGGCAGTGCGGCCACGCGCGTCGCCGGAGGTGACCGCGATGATCTGATGGCCGAGACGCCGGGACTGGACCACCGCGTTGGGGATGCCTTCGAACAACGCCGCGATCTTGCCTTCCGCGAGCAGCGCGTAGCGCTCTTCGTTGGATTCGACGGTTCGATGCACGAGCCGCGCGCGTTGCTCGAGACGAAGGTAGGCGCCAGCCAGATGGCCGGCCGATCCGGTGCCAACGCTTGCGTAGACCCAGGGCACGGGCGTCTCGCGTGCCGCGTCGAGCCACGACGCGATGGACGAGTGCGGAGAATTCGCCGCAACGACCATCGCGTTGGGAAAGGAACCGAGGACCGTGAGCCACTGGAAGTCGTCGATGGGGCTGAACTTCGCGGCCCGCGAAAGAAGGCGTCCGCCAACGATGGCCGAGCTGATGGCGAGGCCGAGAACCGTCCCGTCCCGCGCGCTCGCGGCGATGGCATTGGTTCCGGTCACGCCCCCGTCGCCGGAGAGGTTGTCGACCTGAACCGGCACCTCGAGGATCGCCGAAAGCCCGTCGGCGACGATGCGTCCGAGGCGGTCGGCGGAGACGCCGGCGGGCGCCGGCACGATCAACGTGATGGGCGCCTTCGAGTCTTGCGCGCCGGCACGCGCGAATCGAAGCGCGACGAGCCCACCGATGCCGGCGAGCCATCGTCGCCGCCCGCGCCGGTGTGCCGTGGATTCTGCGCGCATCGCATCTCCTCGCACGTGGTCACGCAGTCTACGGGATCGAGGGAAGCCTAACAAGTCGAATCCGGCGCGGCGCGCGTGTGCTCATGGCCGGCGCGTTGAACGCGCGTGCAATGCGTCGTCCTGTCCGCATGCCGCCGCAACTCCGTGTCGTCCGGCGCCTACGCTTCTCCCCGGATTTACATCGCGACGTCCGAATTTTTCCGTTGCGCGTGCGCGAGCAAATGCCTAAGCCATTGTTTGCAACGGCATCACCGGCTGGCACGCGTGTTGCGACCGATGCGGGGGTAACCGGGCGACGGGCGCCCGGTGCTCATCCATCAAGGAGCGACGCATGAACTGGGACCGCATCGAAGGCAACTGGAAGCAGGTGAAGGGAAAGATCAAGGAGCAGTGGGGCAAGCTTACCGACGACGATCTCGATCGTATCGCCGGCAAGCGCGATCAGCTCGTCGGAAAGATCCAGGAGCAATACGGGATCACCAAGGATGAGGCGGCCAAGCAGGTCGACTCCTTTGGCAACACCATTCGCGACGACGACTTCCGGAATTACCAATAAGGAGCCCAGGATGAAGACCTCGAAACTGCTGATGGCGCTGTTCTCGGCGGCCGGCCTGGCAATCGCCGGCGGCGCGACGGCGCAGACGATGAGCAAGGACGCACACGACAACGCCTACAAGAGCGCCGAGTCGCAATACAAGATGGACCGGGAATCCTGCAACACGCTTTCCGGCAACGCGAAGGACGTTTGCGTCGAAGACGCGAAGGGCAAGGAGAAGGTTGCGAAGGCCGAAGCCGACGCGGCATTCAAGAACACGCCCAAGTCCCGCGAAGCCGCCCGCATCGCGCATGCCGACGCGGTCTTCCAGGTCGCCAAGGAAAAGTGCGACGACCTCGCGGGCAACGCCAAGGACGTCTGCGTCAAGGAAGCCAAGGCAGCACACGTGAAGGCGACCGCAGACGCCCACGTCGACCGCGTCGCGGCCGACACGCGCAACTCTTCGTCGGAGAAGATGGCCGACACGCGCCACGAGGCGGCGGAAGACAAGCGCGACGCGGACTACAAGGTCGCGATCGAGAAGTGCGATGCGCTGTCCGGGCCGTCGAAGGACGCGTGCGTTGCGAGCGCGAAGTCGAGATTCGGCAAGAGCTGACGCAATCTCCGACCCGGTGGCGCGCGTGTTCCACCGACTCCCCGAGGCCGGCATCGCCGGCCTTTTTTTGTAGGACGTCCCGCGACGGCGCAATCAGCAACCTGCCGATCGTCGCCTGCGATCCGATCAAGCACATTGCCTCAATGCAGCGAGATTGACGATTGAACCCGCCATAAAGGAATATCGATGTCGACCGATGCCAAGGAAGTGAAGTTGGCCGAGCAGGCCGCGCTGCTGAGGGCCAAGAGCAGCATGGGCAAGCCGCCCATCGCGGAACCCGGCGTCAAGCCGAGACCGATCGACGATCCCGACGTCAATCCCGGAAGCGGCGACACCGCAGTGGCGGCGCCGCGACCGCGTCGACGCCGGAACCGGCGCTGAAGTTTCGGAGCCGCCGAGAACTGTCAACCAAGGAGACTGCCATGCTTTATTACGCTGCCGTATTTTTTGTCGTCGCCCTCGTCGCCGCATTGTTCGGCTTTGGCGGCATTGCCGTGGGCGCTGCCGAAATCGCCAAGGTCCTGTTCCTCATCTTCATCGTCCTGTTCGTCGTTTCGCTCGTGGCCGGATTGCTGCGCCGCGGACCCTAGCGATCGTGCAGGAGTGACGACATGTCCCGCCTGAGCTTCATCGAGTTCGTCTGCATCGTCGCCATCGGCATCGCGATGGTCGAGGTGTCGTCGGGCCACCGCTTCTTCCGGATGCCGGAGGCGCTGACGGTATCGGCGCCGGCCGGTCCGGCGGCGAGCGCCGATGGCGCCGCGGCTTCGCGTGTCGACCTGCATCCGCGGCCGTCGGTGGGGCGTCGATGAGTTCTTCGACCCTGGAGCGCGAGCGCCTGGCCTGCGCACCCATGGGCGCGCTGGAATTCGTGGTGGAGTGCCGGCAACACGGGCGCGTCGAGAAGTGGCTGATCGTGCGTCCGCACCTCGATGCCGCGTCGGTCTACCGGGAGAAGGGCATCCCGTTGCCCAGCGGTTGCAGGATCGTGGTGGACGCCGATTCGTTGCGGCCCATCGGCGTGCTCGGACGCGACGTGCGGCCGCCGACACGGTCCGCGCACGGCCACAATCCCTATTTCGATCTCCCGCCGGCCTGAACGGCGGCGTCGTCACCATGCGCTTCAACCCGCAGGAGGTCACGGGCAGCGGCGTGCGGCTGCGCTACAGCGTCGATTTGCGTTACGACATGCGGGGACCGGCCGACATTCTCCTCAACGTGCATGCCGCGCAAACGAATTGCCAGCGGGTCCTGGAGGAACGATTCGACCTTTCCACGGGCGCCGTGCATTCGGTCGCCACGGATCCGTTTACCGGCAACCGGATCGCCTCGTTCCAGGCCGCGCCCGGAGAATTGTTCGCGAGCTACAGGGCTCTGGTCGACATCAGGCACCGCATCGTCGACCCCGTGGATATCGCAGCCGAGGCACCCGCGGCATTGCCGGTGTCCGCGCTGCGCTACCTCTATCCCAGCCGCTATTGCCAGTCCGATCTCGTGCAGCAGCGCGCCTGGGATCGATTCGGCCGGCACTTTCGCGGATATGACCAGGTGCGGGCCGTGCGCGATTGGGTCCGGCAGGACTTCCGCTTCCAGGTCGGCGCCTCGAACAGCACGACGTCGGTGCTCGAGACGCTGCGCGACGGCGTCGGTGTTTGCCGCGACTTCGCGCACCTGATGATTGCGTATTGCCGTGCGCTCAACTATCCCGCGCGGTTTGTGACCGGCGTCGACTACGGCGCCGACCCGGCGCTGGGACCGCCGGATTTTCACGCCTACGTCGAAGTGTTCGTCGGCGGCGCCTGGTATATGTTCGATCCCACCGGAATATCGCCCGTGACCGGCCTCGTGCGCATCGGCACGGGCCGGGATGCCGCGGACGTCTCGTTTGCGACGCTGTTCGGGTCGGTCCGGACCCACATGCCCGGAATCCAATTCAGTGCCGTCGACGATCCGGTGCAAGGCTTCGTTGCGCCCATGGACACGGAACTCGCGGTCTCGACCGCCGACTGACGGGCAGCGCGACGAAGGGCTAGGGCAAGGTCACGACCGGCGAGTCCGCGAGGCCGTCGCTGCCCGGAAGGGCGATCGGAATCGCGACCTGGATGCGGGTTCCACCTTCCTCCCGGCGGCCGATCGAAAACTCGCCGCGCAGCGCCTTCACGCGCTGGCGCATGCCCACGATGCCGTGCGAAAGGCGGTTGCTTTGCGCATCGTCGGGGATCCCCACGCCGTCATCCTCGATCGTCAATCGCAGATTGTCGGGCAACACGTTCCAGAGCGACGCGCACGTTCTTCGCGCTCGCGTACTTGACGATGTTGGTCAGGGCTTCCTGCACGATCCGGTAGAGTGCGATGGCGGCATCGGGCTCGATGACCACGTCGTCGTCAGGCATCGCCATCGTGCAACGCAAGCTGCCGCGGTTGCAGATTTCCTTGACCTGCCAATCGAGCGCGGCAGGAAGACCGAGATTGTCGAGCAGCGTCGGCCGCAGCTCCTCGATGATCCGTCGTTTGGTTTGCACGCCGTCGTCCAGGGTCTGCAGCGTGCGATCGAGCTTTGCCGCCGCCTCGGGGTCGCGCGCGCGCAGGCGCTGTTCCACCCAGGCGACGTCCATCTTGGCGCTCACCAGGATCCCCCCGAGCTCGTCGTGGATGTCCCGGGCAAGCTTCGACTTCTCTTCCTCGCGCACGACCTGGAGGTGGTTGGACAGTTCCGACAGCGCGGCGGTGCGTTCTTCGACGACCGCCTCGAGACGCTGCTTGTCCTCTTGCGCGCTGCGCCGCCGCTCCTCGCGCCGCTTGGTGTCCCGGCCGGCCAGCAGCCAGACGATCAGCAGCAGCACGACCGTGAACGCCGTCATCACCTGCATGCCGATGCGCGCAAAGGCGATGTCGGCGGCCCATCGATTGGTCGCCTCCTCGAGCTGCCGCCGGTGCGCGGCCGTCATGTCGTCGATCTCGGCGCGAATCTCGTCCATCGTGCGCTTGCCGATTCCCGTGTCCATCAATGCCTGCGCCACGGCGGGTCCGTCCTTTTTGTACAGCGCGATCGCGGCCTCGAGCTCGGACAATTTCTTTCCCACGAGCGAATTGATCCGCCCCAGCAGGTTCCGCTGCGTCGCCGTACCGTTGTCCACCAGCAGTTCGCGCAGCGAATTGAAGGATTTCTCGATCTTCGGAATTGCCGCGTTGTAGGGATCGAGGTATTCGTCCTTGCCCGTCAGCAGATAGCCGCGCTGGCCGGTTTCCGCGTCTACGACGAGGGCGAGCACTTCGCGCAGGTTCGCCTGCATTTCGAGCGCGAGCGCCATCTGCCGGTTCGCGACTTCGAGCCGCCGGAAGCCGAGCTCGGCATAGACCGCGATGGCCAGCGAAACGACGATCCCCAGGACCAGGGGAATGACTATTCGGTACGGAAGGACGGATCTCACCGCGGAAGGGCCATGGGCGTCGATGTCGATTCAGACGACAACTATACGCAACGTCCCACTTGCGCTCAATGCGGCCGCCGTCGCGCGCGCGGGCTGGCGTGCGGCGCGCACGCTGCCGCCGCCTTCCTGAACGATCAGCGAGGAACCTGCGAGGTCTCCAGCCCGGCCGGATGGGGCGCCAGCGCGCCGCCCTCGTTCTCCCAGGATTCCATTGGTACGTGCGGCGCGCGCGCGCGGCGCTTGTTGCGCGAGTCGAGCCAGCGCGTCAATGCCCAGAGACCGGTGGCGACGACAGCTGCGGTGATCATGCGATTCATGACGAAGCCCTCCAGGTTTTCGCGTCGAACTGGCAAACGAAGTGCCCGTGCGGAACGCAATCGTCGATTACTTCTTGGCGCCTGCCTCGAGCGACGGTGACGAATGATTGTTGCCATGACCCGCCATCGGCATCGATTTCGACTCCGCTTCCTTGGTCAGCGTTCCCATGGGATTCGTCGCGGCGCTGTCCGTTGCCGTCGGCGCAGCCTCGCTGCTTGCGCCGCGCAGGGGCGGGCGTCGCCAGGGGCGTGGGCGGCGTCATCGAGGGCGGCACGTCAGCCGGCCGGTCGATGGGCGCCGGGGCCTCATTGCAGGCGGCGAGCGAGATCGCAATGCAGGCGGCGATGCCGAGAGTGCGGGTTGTACGCATGCCACGGACCTCCGAGGTTGTATCGCCTTTGCGGCTCATTCGCAGGATAAGGAGGTTCCGATCGCGCGGGCAGGAGGTCGAACACGGATCGCGGTGTAGGACTTGGCCGACGCCCGGGCAGTCGGAGGCTTCCGACATGAAATTGCAACAAACACCGCTCTCGCGCCGGCGCGGCACCGCCTAGAGTGACTCCACGTGCAAACCACGATTGGAGACCACCATGACTACCGGACGTTCCATAGCTCTTCGTTCCATGTCGCTTGCGGTCGGAGCCTTGCTCGCTGCCGGCATCGCGACGCCGGCTTCCGCAGCCAGGTTCGACATGCCCGTGTTGTCTCCGCCGGATTACCTGCTGGGTGGATTGCTCCTGCTGCTGGTCGTCGCGCTGGTCATGCGGATTGCCAAGCGCCACGAATTGGAAGAGACCCCGCCGGCGGCGGGGCCCGACATGCGGTGGTGGAAACAACCGCAGATGTAATGAACGCGCGCATGCACACCCGTTTCATCGCCGGCGGGCTGCGCTTCTTCGGGTTCGCGTGGATTGCGGCATTCCTGTTGCTCCTGATGGCGCCAATCGCGATGGTTCGCCTCCTGTGCATCGTCGCGCTGGCGGGCGCCACGGCCGGAATGCTGCTTCACCTCCTCGCGCTACGCGCGGCCGATCGTGGAGCTTTCGATGCCCTGCGGGGTCGGCCCGTGGAGTTCGCGCGGCAAGTGCGCATTCTTGCGCGCAATGCCGGGGTCGCGATGCGCACCATGACGCAAAGCACGCTGGCTGCGTTGTGGCCGGGGCAATGCGTCGTCGATGGCGACGACCGGCTGCAGTCCTACGCCGCTATCGGCGGGCATTGCCTTCCATCCTCCATGGTGACGTAACAAAGTAGGCGCGTGCGGCGGCCATGATGCGCCACACGTCTTGCAATCCAATCAACGCGAAAGGGGACGACCATGACCAGGAAACTCTTGCTGCTGCTGATGACGCTGTCGTTTGCGTCACCCATCCTGCTCGGCGGATGCAACACCGTCCAGGGCGCCGGTGCCGACGTCCAAAGCGCCGGCAAGGCGCTGAAGGACGAAGCCAACGAGCACAAGCATTACTGACCGATGCGGCACAAGCAATCGCGCGGCCGATTCGAACCCGGCCGCGCGCACTCACGTTTGGAGGCAACAATGCGAAAACGGCTGAAGATTCCTCTGGGCATCGCTGCAATCACCTTGGCGGCACACGCTGGCGCCGAGATCACGTTGTATCCGGGCGACGGCTTCCACGGGCGCGGTTTCACCGTCGACGGCACGGTTTCAAATTTCGACCGGACGGGATTCAACGATCGCGCGCGCTCCGCGATCATCAATTCCGGGCGCTGGGAAGCCTGCGAGGATGCCGATTTCCAGGGCCACTGCGTCATCCTCCGACCCGGGAGCTACGACTCGCTCGACGGCATGGGAATGACGAACCGCATATCGTCGGTCCGCCCCGCCCCCCGCAATGCGCATTACGTCGAACCGCAGCCGCTGGCGGCGCCGACCTACAATTACTATCACCGTCCGAACGAACGGCTGTTCGAGGCCACCGTGACGTCGGTGCATGCGGTCGGCGGTCCGCCGGAGCAGCAGTGCTGGGTTGAACGCCAGCAGGTCACGGAAGGCGGCGGCCCGAACATTGCCGGCGCCGTCGTGGGCGGCGTCATCGGCGGCATTCTCGGCCACCAGGTCGGCGGCGGCCGCGGCCGCGACGTGGCGACCGCAGGGGGCGCCGTCGCCGGCGCCGCCATCGGCTCCAGCGTCGGTCGCTCGGGCAACACTTACGACCGCGACGTGCAGCGGTGCGCGAATGTGTCCGGATTCCGTCCGTCCTATTGGGACGTCACCTATCGCTTCGAGGGCATCGAGCATCGCGTGCAGATGAGCGCGCCGCCGGGTCCGACGATCTCCGTGAACGGCAACGGCGAGCCGCGCGGATAATCCACAGCCGGGACACGCGGAGCGGCGGCACGCGGTGCCGCCGCTTCGTTTGGGCTAGAGCATCGTCTCCAGCGGCAATAACGAGAAGATTCTGATCAACGTGCGCTTGCCGGCGTCCACATCGGGATCGGAATCGAACCGCATCGTCTGTCCGTCGACTTCGGTGATCCACTGGATCGGCGCGCCGCCGTTGGTCTGGCGCTCCAGCCTGTAGCTGTTCGCGGGCTGTGCGATCGCCTCGAAGCGGGAGGCAATCTCCTTCGCGATCTGAGGGCTCTCGATGATGATCCCGATTTCCGTGTTGATGTCGAGCGAGCGCTGGTCGAAGTTCATCGAGCCGATGAAAGCGCGCTGGCGGTCGATCACGATCACCTTGGCGTGCAGCCCGAATTGCCCGGAGGCTCCTGATTTGATGAGCCCGTGTCCGGTCTCCGGCTTTCCGAGCAGCGGCCGCACCTCGTAGAGCTCGCAGCCGGCATCGATGAGCGGGATTCGATAATTCATGTAGCCGATCTGGACGATCGGCATGTCGGTCGAGGCCAGCGAATTGGTCAGGATCCGCACCCGCACGCCGCGCTCGCGCAATCGGTGGATGAGGGCCATCTCCGGCTCGCCGGGCACGAGATAGGGGGTGACGAGGATCACTTCCTGCTGTGCTTCCTCGACTGCGGGCGCCACGCGTTCCCACATGAGCCGCCAGGGCTGCGCCGCCCGCTGGACCCCGGCCTTGTCCGGCGGGTCGTACGAGAGTTCCGCACGCGCCCACACGAGCGGCTGCTTTCCGGAAACGACGCGGGCGACGAGATCGCGTTTTGGAAGCGCACGGAAATAGTCGGAGTCCGCCATCTTGTCCCGGTGCACGAGCAAGTCCGCCCGGCAGGCCTCGAGATCGGCGGGCGAGGGCGCGCCCGATGCGAGAGACGATACCGGAACCGCCAGCTTGTCGTTCCAGTAGAGATCGAAGCTTTGCGAGAGCGAGCGCACCATCGGTCCGACGACCGCGAGGTCGAAATCCCCGAGCTCGATCTTGGTGCTCGCCTGGAAATAGGCGTCGCCGACGTTGCGTCCGCCGGTGACCGCGACCGCGTTGTCGCCGATGAACAACTTGTTGTGCATTCGATAGTTGAGACGTCGGCCGCCGACGGCGAATTCGGCCCAGCGAAGCATGGACAGCTCCTGCCTCACGACAAACGGATTGAAGATCCTGATCTCGATATTCGGGTGCACCGCAAGCGGGCGTATCGCGGATCCTTTGTCGAAGGCCTCTGCGTCGTCAAGGAGCAGCCGCACGCGCACGCCGCGATCCGCGGCATCCAGCAGTGCTTGCAGCAGGAGCTTGCCGGTGTCGTCCTGCTGCAGCAGGAAATACTGGACGTCAAGCGTGCGCTCGGCCTTCTCGGCGATTTCGAGATGCAGCGCGAAACTGTCCGTGCCGTCGATCAGCAGCTTGAAGCCGGAAAGACCCGGGTGTTCCCGTTCGCGCGCCGCGATGCGCTTGCCCAGCGCCGTTGCCTCCGGGTGAGCGAGGGCGGTGGAGACCGATTTCGGCCCATCCATGCCCGGCGGAAGGCTCGCGCAACCGGCGGCCAGCAGGGCCACGGCCGCCAGCGCGAGGATCGCGGAGCGCGATCGCCCGGCGATTGCGGAAGGGCGCCACGGCGCCGATGGCGATGTCGCACTCGACGTCACGTCGTTGTCCAACGGCTCTCCCTTCGCCTTTCGTCGCGGCCAAGTGACCGCGTGCGCCACCGACCCGTCGTGCCGATCAGCAGTGCCGATCAGTAGTGCTTATGCTCCTGGGCTTCGTCCTGGATCTTCGCTCCGCCCTTTTCAATATCCTTGCCGGCGCCGGCCATCGTGTTGCATCCGGCAAGCGGAATCGACGCAAAGGACAACGCTGCCAGCAACATCATGAATTTCGCGATCATGGTTCTTCCTTTCCGGTTGAATGACGAATTCGAGGTGGGTGTTGGCTGGCCGACACCGCACCTCAGGTGCGGCCAAGATGCGTCGACGACGATTGCGCCCAGGGCTTCGGATCCTCGACGGCCGTCGTTGCGGAACCGGAGTCAACGACCCCGACGCCATGAACATGCACCATTTCACCGCCGATCCAGCCCGAGAATCCGAGCAGCACTATTGCGAGGGCGGACAGGCCGAAGCCCAGGAGAACGTCCGGGCGGCTCCGTGCTTCGCACCCACAGATTGAACGCATACAAGGCGACGACGCCGAGATTGATCGACATGTGCAACGTGGCAAGCGTGCGGATGCGCTTGTCCTTGATTGACAGGTAGTCGATCAGTCCTGGAATTGCCGCCAACAGGGCGCCGGCAAGGCCGCCCGCCATCGTCCAGTAGCCCAACATGTACCACTGGACCGCAACTTCATTGCCTTCGGAGAAGTACACGACCAGGTCGCATACGAACGAAAAGATCCACAGCCCGATGGGAATGGTTATCAGCATCGGATGGATCGGGTGACGCGCGATGCTTGCAGGTGTTCTCATCGAGCTCTCCTTTCGACGTTTTGCCCGGAACCGGTAAGAATTGCCTGTACCGACGGTACGAATTGCCGGGCCGGGCGCCGGCGTGGGGTGGTCGGCGATCCCGGTCAGGATGACTTGACGACCAGCTTGTCGACCACCTGGCGCACGCCGTTCATCGAGCTCGCGATCTGCACCGCTTTTTGGCGCAGTGAATCGGAGTCGACGCTTCCGGCGAGTGTCACCACCGCGTCCTGCGTATCCACTTCGATCTGCAGCGTCTTGAGGCCGGGTTCGGCGAACAATGCCGCCTTCACTTTGGTCGTGAGCGCCGTGTCGTCTGCGGCATTGGCCGCCTTCGCGGTTGCGTCCTTCGTGGTCGCCGCGACCTTGTCCGCGGCGCGGTCCATCTTCTGCCCGGCGGATTCGGCGGGGTGGCGCTCGTCGCAGCCGGCAGCGGTCATCGCGATCGCGGTGAAGAGCGCGGCGCCAATCAATTGCGAATTCGTTTTCATGGGTTGCCTCCGTTCATTGACCGGAGGGGACTCGTGCGCGCAACGGTTACGCCACTTGGCCGCCTCCAGCCATGGCAAATCAGCAAACCGCATGCCAAAGCAATATTGATGCGCGGGGTAGGCGATTTCCTACGTGTCTTTAAGCGGCGGCTGCTACGCGCGCGAACGATGCGATGCGATTCTCGTCCGCATGAAGGACGAGCGAATGAAACGGGCCGACACGACGTCGCGCCGATCGGCGGTTCGCGATCTGTGCGCTGCGATGAGCTTCCTCGCGCCGATGGCCGTTTCGCTTTCGACGCGCGGGCGTCGGCGTGAGCGTGCAAAAGAATCTGCACGAACACGGTGAGGTCCGTGGCCGGATCAGACGCTGACGATCAATACTCCCTCCGCTGTCCCGCCCGGGACAGCCAGCCCGGGGGCACTCCCTCCTTCCGGGCTCCATTGGGCGGATGCGTGCATCCGCCCTTTTTTTGCCGGCGAGGGTGCGATGGGGTCGGCAGAGACTTTCCTCTGTCGCGCGGCGCGTCAGGCGTAGGCAAGCGCCTGCTCGGCGAATTCCCAGTTGAGCAGCTTGTCGATCACGGTGTTGACGTAGTCGACCCTGCGGTTCTGATAGTCGAGATAGTAGGCATGCTCCCAGACGTCGATCGTGAGCAAGGGTGCCTGGCCGTGAATGAACGGCACATCGGCGTTGGCGGTCTTGGCCACTTTCAATTTACCGTCGTCGACGACCAGCCACGCCCAACCGCTGCCGAATTGGGTGACCGCCGCTTCGGAGAATGCTTTCCTGAATCGGTCGAAGCCCCCGAAGTCGCGGGCGATCCGCTCTTCCAGGACGCCGTCGGGCCTCCCCCCTCCCGACGGGGAAAGGCAGCGCCAGTAGAAAGCGTGATTCCAGGCTTGCGCGGCGTTGTTGAAGATCGACGTGTGTTCCGGTTTCCCCCCGGTCGCCTTGACGATCGAATCGAGCGGCTTGCCCTCGAACTCGGTGCCGGCGATGAGTTGGTTCAACGTGTCGACGTATTTCTTGTGATGCTTTCCGTAGTGGATGGCGACCGTGCGCGCCGAGATGACGGGCTCCAGGGCATCTTCGGCGTAGGGTAGCGGCGGCAGTTCGATCGCTTCGTGTGCGATCGCGTGTTGCCCCGTCGCGCCCGTCGTGTCACTGGTGGATTGTTCCCGGAACGAGTTCATTCGCGCTCTCCTCGAGTTGGGGTTACGCAGGCAGCAGCGCGGGGCCGCGCGGTGCGTGCAGGCCGGGCGATCCGATGCGGGTGAGGGCATCGAAGGCAGACGCGCGCACGCCGCCCGTAGGGCCGGAGCCGTGGCCCGTCGAGGCAGCCTCCGCGTCGTTGCTTGCCACGAGCTTGTTGTAGACGGTTTTCACGCTGACGCCCAGCATTTCCGCGGTCAGCCGGCGACTGCCTCCGCAGTGGCGCAGCGTTGCGAGCAGTATCGCGCGCTCGGCTTCGGCCAGCGTCGCGCCGATCGGGACACGGATGCATTCGCGCGCGTCCGCGCCGGCGATCGCGTCCGGAGGCGCCGGCTCGCAGGTCGAGCGTGACCGCATCGTCGCACAGCACGAAGCTGCGCTCGATGCAGTTCTTCAATTCGCGCACGTTGCCCGGCCATGAATGCGCGCGCGCCGGTGCAAGCGCTCCGGCGGCAAAATGCTTGCGCGTCCCGTACTCGCGATTCATCCGGTCGAGAAACACCTGCGCCAGCAATTCGATGTCCTGCCCCCTTTGCCGCAGCGGCGGCAGGCGCAGCACGAACACGGCCAGGCGAAAATAGAGGTCCTCGCGCAACCGGCGGTCGCGCACGAACGTTTCCGGGGCGTGGTTCGAGGCGGCCACGACGCGGACGTCCACGACGAATCTCCTCGCTCCCGCCGACCCGAACGAGGCGGCCCGTTTCGAGCACGCGCAGCAGCTTCGGTTGCAGCTCGATCGGCATTTCGGTGATTTCGTCGAGAAACAGCGTGCCGCCGCTCGCGCGCTCGAAATAGCCCTGGTGCTGGCGTGCGGCTCCCGTGAAGGCGCCGCGTTCGTAGCCGAACAATTCGGCTTCCACGAGGCTCGCCGGGATGGCGCCGCAGTTGACGGCCACGAAGGGGCCGCCCGCCCGGGCGCTCCGGGAATGCAGCAACCCGGCGGCGACTTCCTTTCCCGTGCCTGATTCTCCGACGAGCATGACGCTGACTTGCGAGCCGGCGATCCGGTTGAGTCGGGCGGCGACATCGACCATTTCCGGCGACTCGCCGAGCAAATTTTCGCTGTCGTCGCGAGGGAGGACGGAGTCCGCGCGCAACCGGCCGCGACTTGCCGGCCGCGGGAAGACCGCGATCGTGGCCGGAGCGGACCGCGCGGCGGAGCCCGAACCCTGGAAGTCGAGAAATGCAACTTCGCTGCGCTGCAGGTCATGC
This sequence comes from uncultured beta proteobacterium, assembly GCA_963816925.1. Classification (GTDB taxonomy): domain Bacteria; phylum Pseudomonadota; class Gammaproteobacteria; order Burkholderiales; family Casimicrobiaceae; genus CAIWHR01. Next base: position 40,337 of record CAWFMY010000048.1, read on the forward strand.
GTCATGACAAACGGCTCCCGTGTTCGAGTGGGTGCTTCGCCTTCGCATCTTGAGGAATTGCCGCCGCGGCGCCTGTAAGCGCCGCCACCGACTTCCTGTAAGGGGCGTCTCGTCCCGGCGTCGGACTCGCCCTACGCGCCAATTCCGCGGAAGAGGCCGCGGCGTCGTTGCCGGGGGACTCGATCCGGACCCGAGGCGCCGGGGAAACGGGAAGGCGCGCACTGCGCCGCAGGATCTCCTGCCGGAACTCGTCGAACTGCTTGCGGGTCTCCGCGGCAATCAGGGCGGGGCCGATCAAGGGTGGCATCCACCGGTTGGGCGTGAGGCGGCCGGTATTGATGATGTGAAAGGACCCTTCGGCGCCGGCAACGCGCGTCGTGAAGGTAGAAGACTTGAGGTCGCCACTGAGGTAACGCGAGCGAATCTCGACGAGGGGCACGATTTCGATCTCCCGGACCCCGTCGAATTCGACGCTGAACGGCCCTAACGACGTCTTGCCTCGCTGCCTGACCGTGAGGACGTTGCCGACGCGGGTCTCGACCCTGCTTTCCTGGAGATTCGAAATGAACGTGTGCATCTTGTCGTAGTCGGTCAGCACCGTCCCAGATGACGGCCAGCGGCGCCCGGACGGGGCAATCCACGTCGATCAGATACGCCGGCCCTTCCTTGGTGACATTGACGACGATATCCGGTTCGGGCACGGCCGGCGAAGCAACGGCGGCCCACGCGACGCTGGCCACCAGCACAACCCAGCGATGCATTCTCATTGCCGTCTCCCGAGATTCCGGTGCTCTTTGCAGGTTGACTCACGATTCTCGGTATCCGCCTCGGCGATGGTCAATGTCGCACCCGGTGAAAGCGCCTGTAGGACGGGACGGGCTCGCCGGGCCGTTGCGTCGGAGGCGACGTGTAGTCCAAAGTCGGTATTGTCCTACACGGGGAAGGACATTGCGCCTACGCCGGGTGCGCGGCGAAATCGTCATGCTTCGACCGTATTGCCCTCTGCCGCCGTGACCGGAGACCCTCCCTTTGCGACTGTCACTGCGCTTCCTCGTTCCCCTCCTGCTCGCGCTCGCCGCATTTGCGTACGGCGCGGTGCCGCTGGCCGACCTGCTGATGCAGCGCTGGTTCGTGCGCGACCTCGACATGCGGTCGAGCTTCATCGCCACGGCAGTCCAGGAGCCGCTCGCGCGGCTGCTCGACGAGGGGTCCGCGCCCGGCATTCAGGCGTTGTTCACGCGGATGCTGCGCGACGACCGACTCTACGCGGTCGCCATGTGCATCGACGCGAGTTCCGCGCCCATCTCGACCGCCAACTTTCCGCGCACGCTCGATTGCGCGACGCTCATGAAGCATGGTGACGGCGACGAGAACGTGCTGGCCTCGCCGCGCGGGCCGCTGCACATCGCGGTGCGCGGCGTGGATTCCACCCAGCATCCCGACGCGCGCCTCATCCTGCTGCACGACATGAGCTTCGTCACGCGCCGCGGCGAGGAAACCCGGCGCTACCTGTTCTATTTCTTCGTCGCGCTGGGGGCGTGCATCGCCCTCATCACGGTCGTCATCGCGCAAATCTCGTGGCGCGGCTGGGTTGTCGGATTGCGCGCGCTCTTGCGTGGCGAAGGCCTCCTGCGCCCAACCGGCCGAAAGACGTCGCCGGAGCTGCGCCCGATCGCCCGCGATCTCGGCGATCTCATCCGCGACCTCGAGCGCCGATATCGTCCGTTGGACGGGAGCCAGCGCATCTGGGACCAGGATGCGCTGCGTGCGACGCTGCGCAGCGAACTGCATGGCAACGACGTCATCGCGGTGTCGAATCGCGAGCCCTATATTCACGTGAAGACGGACGCCGGCGTGCGCGTGCAGCGGCCGGCCAGCGGCCTCGTCACCGCGCTCGAGCCGGTGATGCGCGCATGCTCGGGCACCTGGATCGCGCATGGCAGCGGCTCCGCCGATCGGGAAACCGCGGACCGGCGCGATCGCGTGGCCGTGCCGCCTGAGCATCCGCTCTACCAGGTCCGCCGGATCTGGCTTTCCAAGGAAGAGGAGGCGGGCTATTACGCCGGCTTCGCCAACGAGGGCCTCTGGCCGCTGTGCCACAACGCCCACGTGCGGCCGACGTTCCGGCGGTCGGATTGGGACTACTACTGGAGCGTCAACGCGAAGTTCGCCGACGCGGTGGCCGCCGAAGCCAAGACCAAGGACCCGATCGTGCTGGCGCAGGACTACCACTTCGCGCTGCTGCCGCAGCTGATCCGCGAACGCCTGCCCGACGCGACGATCCTCACGTTCTGGCACATCCCGTGGCCGAATCCGGAATCCTTTGCGATCTGCCCGTGGCGCACGGAATTGCTGGAGGGCCTGCTCGGCAGCAGCATCCTGGGCTTCCATACGCAGGTTCACTGCAACAATTTCCTCGACACCGTCGACCGGATGCTCGAAGCGCGCGTCGACCGCGAAAGCTTCACGGTCACCTATCGCGGCAACGTCACCGCGGTGCATCGGTATCCGATTTCCATCGAATGGCCGCCCGAAGCGTTGATCGGCCAGCCGGACATCGCCGACGCGCGCCGCGAAATCCGGGCCCGCCTCAGGCTGCCGCCCGACCAGCGCATCGGCATCGGCATCGATCGCCTCGATTACACCAAGGGCATCATCGAGCGCTTCAACGCCACTGCGCGCCTCATGGAACAGGAACCCCGGTGGATCGGCAACTACACGTACGTGCAGATCGCCGCGCCGAGCCGCGGCAGCATCGACGACTATCGCGACTACGGCGCGCGCGTTCGCGCGCTGGCGGAGGAAATCAACGCCCGCTATCCGCACGCGCGCTGCCCGCCGATCGTCCTCCTGACCGAGCACCATGAGCCGGAGGACGTCTATCGCTACTATCGCGCGGCAGACCTGTGCTTCGTCGGCAGTCTCCATGACGGCATGAACCTCGTCGCGAAGGAATTCGTCGCTGCCCGCGACGACGAGCTGGGGGTACTGATCCTCTCGCAATTCGCGGGCGCGTCGCGCGAGCTGGCCGAAGCGCTGGTGGTCAACCCGTACGACGCGGACCAGTGCGCGACGGCGCTTGCGCACCGCGCTCACGATGTCCGAATCCGAGCAGCGCGCGCGCATGCAGTTCATGCGCGGCATGGTGCGCGAGTTCAACGTCTATCGCTGGGCCGGGCGGATGCTGCTCGATGCCGCGGTGATGCGCCAGCGCGGCAAGCTGCGGAAGTATGGCGCAAAGAACGGCGTCGCGGCATGCCTCGGATGACGCGCACCGCGCCGGCCCGCCCGCGGGCGCCGAAGCGTGCGGCGCGCGCGCGCCGCCTCTCGCCGCCGCCGCCGCTCACGCGCGACTGCGCAGTGTTCCTCGACGTGGATGGAACGCTGCTGCACCTCGCGCTGACGCCGAAACGCGTTGGAGGTCGATGGCGAAGTGGCGGCGCTGCTGCCGATGCTGCTCGGCGCGATGGAAGGTGCCGTGGCGCTGATCACCGGGCGCCAGATCAAGGATGCCGACGGGCTGTTCCCGGGCGCCGTGTTTCCGATGGCCGGGCAGCACGGCTATGAGCGGCGCACCGCCGATGGGTCGTGGCATGTGCATGTCCCGCACGCGGCGGAATTTGCGCGCCTGCGCGACGGGCTCGCCCGACTCACGGCAAGGCACAAGGGCCTGCTGCTCGAAAACAAGGGCGTCACGCTCGCCGTTCACTATCGCCGCGCGCCGCAACTCGGGAGCTACATCCACCAGGCCCTGCGCGCGGAGGTTGCGCTGGCCAATCGCGGCCATCCGGGCTGGCGCCTGCAACCTGGAAAGGGCGTACTCGAAGTGAAGCCCGATGGGCGCAACAAGGGAACCGCGATCCTCGAATTCATGGCCGAACCGCCATTCCGGGGCCGGTTCCCCGTGTTTGCGGGCGATGACCTCACCGACGAATTCGGATTCGACGTGGTCACGCGTCTCGGCGGATGGAGCGTCAAGGTCGGAGAGGGCGCGACCCGTGCCCAATTCCGGCTCGCGAACGTCGATGCGGTCCGCCAATGGATCGCGGCGTCCCTTTACGCCGACGTGACCTGATGCGAACGCTGGATCTCGCCCTGGTCGGGAACGGCCGCATCGGGCTCCTCATCGACGCCGAAGGCGCCGTCGTCTGGGGTTGCTTTCCGCGGTTCGACGGCGATCCCGCGTTCTGTGCGCTGCTCGACACGGAGCCGTCGGCCACCACGCGCGGCATTTTCGCGATCGAGCTTGTCGACGGCGTGCGCGCGGAGCAGGAGTACCTCACCAACACGGCGGTCCTCGTCACGCGCCTCTACGACGCCGCGGGCGGAACCATCGAGATCACCGACTGCGTGCCGCGCTTCCTCCAGTTCGATCGCGTCTTCCAGCCGACCACGCTGGTGCGCCACATTTCGCGCGTCGCCGGAAATCCGCGCGTCGTCATCCGGCTGCGGCCGGCGTGGGAATACGGCCGCCTGCAGCCGACGCTCACCGCCGGGAGCAACCACGTTCGCTACATCGGCCCGGGCATGACGCTGCGCCTGACGACCGACGCGTCGCTGACGGCGTTACTCGAGGAGAGGCCGTTCATCCTCGACCGCGGCATCACGCTGCTGCTCGGTCCGGACGAGTCGGTGACGCGCGCGCCGTACGAGGTGGGGCGGCACTTCATCGAGGAGACGATCCGGTATTGGCGCAACTGGGTACGGCGGCTCGCCATCCCGTTCGAATGGCAAGGCGCCGTGATCCGCGCCGCCATGTCGCTGCAGCTCAATGCCTATGACGATACCGGCGCCATCGTCGCCGCGATGACGACGTCGATCCCCGAGGCCGCCGACTCCGGGCGCAACTGGGACTATCGCTATTGCTGGCTGCGCGACAGCTATTTCGTGGTCGACGCGCTGAACCGCCTCGGCGCGACGGAAACGATGGAGGGCTACCTCGACTATATCGTCAACCTCGCCGCCGGCGCGGGCGACAAGGGACTGCAGCCGGTCTATCGCATCAACGGCGATGCCACGCTCGCCGAAGCGACCGTCAATTCGTTGCCGGGCTATCGCGGCATGGGTCCCGTGCACGTCGGCAACGACGCGCATCGCCAGGTCCAGAACGACGTATACGGCGCGACGATCCTTTCGGCGACCCACGTCTTCTTCGACGAGCGGATGGGCAAGCGCGGCGATCCCGCGCTGTTCGAAAGGCTGGAGGCGCTGGGCCGCCTTGCGGTCGCCGTGCATGACCAGCCCGATGCCGGATTGTGGGAATTCCGCGGCGTCGTGCGCGTGCACACCTTCTCGAGTGTCATGTGCTGGGCCGCGTGCGATCGCCTGGCGAAGATCGCGCGGCGGCTCGCCTTGCCCGAGCAGGCGAAGGCATGGGATGACGACGCCCAGCGCATCCGCCACTTCATCGACGCGAATTGCTGGTGCGCGCGTCGAGGAACGTTCGTCGGTGCGGTCGGCACCGAGACGGTCGACGCGGCGCTGCTGTTGCTCGCCGATCTCGGCTATCTCGCGCCCGAGGATCCACGCTTCGCCGCCACGGTCGACGCCGTCGGGCGCGACCTCAAGCGCGGCGATTTCATTTTCCGGTATGTCGAGCGTGACGATTATGGCGAGCCGAAGAACGCGTTCATCGTCTGCACCTACTGGTATATCAATGCGCTCGCCCTGCTGGGCCGACGTGACGAAGCGCGTGCGCTGTTCGAGCGCCTGCTCGCCTGCCGGACCCGGCACGGCCTGTTTGCGGAACACCTGGACACCACCACCGGGGAGGCCTGGGGCAATTTCGTCCAGACCTACAGCATGGTCGGTTTGATCACCTCCGCCATCCGGCTTTCCGTCCCTTGGGATGCGGCATTGTAGAGAACACGAACATCCCGCCGTGGGCGCTCTACGGCACAATGCGCTCCCAGTGGCCCTGGCAGGGCGATTCGAACGAGACGTGCAGCGCAGCCGACTTGCAGTCGTAGATCGCGCTCCCGATCGTCCGTGTGTCGCGTCCCTCTTCATGCCGGCACAGCGCGGCACTGGCGCTGTCGCCGTGGCGCGCCATCAGCGTCTTGATCGCCTCGATCGGGTAGGGCACCGGCAACGCGCGCAGGCGCGGCTGGTCGAGGGTGGCGATCCGCGCGCGCGACGTGCGCGCGCCGATGTCGTCGGGCGGCGCGAGGTCGCGCCCGCGCAGGCGCTCGCTGACGTAGTGGTTGGTCCGGGCGACATAACCGGAGTCGCCCGGCTCATCGGCGGCCACGGCATGGTGCGCGAGCTCGATCGCGGCGACGGCGCCCGTGGCGTCGCCGAGGAGCAGCGTGCCGCCGCCGGCGTGCGGCGTGCGGAAGATGAGGCCGACCGCCTCGGAGACGGTCGCGCATTCGCGCAGGATCCTTGTCATCAGGAAGCTGCGCAGCCAGCCTTCGCCATGATCGACGGTCCCGACCTGCGTGTCCGCGACCGCGAGGCCGTTGGTGTTGAGGCCGCCGGAAAACGCGCCGGGCGCGCCGAGGTTGCCCACGCACAGGATCCGGCGCCCGCCCCATTCGGGATCCGTGTGGCGGAACACGCATTGCAGGTCGATGTGCTTGCCGCGGAAGTCGCGGTTCTTGACGACGACCGGGCCGTTCTCGCCGCGCGGCGCGGCCCATGCGGTGCACGCGTCGGCGAGCGCGGGCTGCTCGGCGAGGTCGGCGATGACGTTGCCGTAGTAACAGGCGAAGAGCGCGTCGGCGGCGATGCCGAAGCCTTCGGCGATGCCCTGCACCTCGACGTAGCCGTCGGGGTCGTTGTCGCGCGTGAACGCATGCTGCGCGTCGAGCCAGCTGACGACCTTGGGCAACGCGAGCGCCGGGCCGAGCTCGCGCAACCGCCGGGTGACCGCGACGGTCACGTCGGCGATGCGATCCGGATGCAGCTGCGCCTGCAGGCGTCCGCGGTCGTACGCCGAACCGCGGAGGTCGAGGATCTGGCCGGTGGGCGCAGGCATGATGCAGCGATGCCTGCGTGCTTGCGCCTAGGCCGCGACCTTGACGAGCGCGCGCGGCGTTTCCGGTCGCGCGCCCCGGAAGGCGGCGAGAAGCTCCGCTTCCTTCGCTTTCGCGGCCTTCAGGTGCCGATCCTTTACGTGGCCGTAGCCGCGGATGTGCTCGGGAACCTGCGCGAGCTGCACCGCAAGGCCGTGATTGTGTGGCGTGAGCGCGGCGACGAGTTCGTCGACGAGTGTTTCATACTGGCCGGGCAGGGCGCGCTCCATCTTGCGCTCGGCCGTGCGCCCGAAGATGTCGAGCGCCGTGCCGCGCAATCCGCGCATTTTCGCGAGCACGCGGAAGGCGCTCATCATCCACGGTCCGTAGACGCTCTTCTTCGCCTCGCCGCTGGCCGAATCCGGCTTGTTCAGCACCGGCGGCGCGAGGTGGAAGTGGAGCTTGTAGTCGCCTTCGAACTGCGCGGCGACGCGCTTCGCGAACTCGCCGTCGGTGTACAGGCGCGCGACTTCGTACTCGTCCTTGATCGCGAGCAGCTTGAAGTAATAGCGCGCGACCGCTTCGGAGAGCGCCGTCGCGCCCGGAACCTTCGTGCCCTCGGCGACGCGGACCTTGGCGACGTAGTCGGTATAGCGCGCAGCATATGCCGCGTCCTGGTAGTCGGTGAGGAACTTGCGCCGGCGTTCGATCATCTCGTCGAGCGACTCGGACATCCGCTGCGATTCCGGGACGGCCGACGGGATCGCCGCGGCCGAAACGCGCGCCGGATCGACGGCGGCGAGCCGGCCCCAGCGAAAGCTCTGCCGGTTCGATTCGACTGCGGCACCATTCAATTCGATCGCCTTCAGGATCGCGCGCTCGCTGAGCGGCAGAAGCCCGCGCTGGTACGCGTAGCCGACCATGAAGAGGTTGGTCGCGATGGAGTCGCCCATGAGCCCGGTCGCGAGCTTCGTGGCGTCGAGGAATTCCGCGTCGCCCGGGCCGACGGCGTCCTCGATCTCGCGCTCCATCGAGCCGCGCGGGAACACGAGGTCCGGGTCGCGCGTGAAGCCGGCCGGCATGACCAGCGCCGAGTTGACGAGCGCCTTGGTGACGCCCTTCTGCATCTTGGCGAGCTGCTCGTAGCCGACGCCGGTCAGGATGTCGCAGGCGAGGATCAGCTTCGCTTCGCCGGCGGCGATCCGCGTCGCATGGATGTCTTCCGGCGCGTTGGCGATGCGCACGTGCGAGACCACGGCGCCGTTCTTCTGCGCCATTCCGGTCATGTCGAGCACCGAGCAACCCTTGCCCTCGAGGTGGGCCGCCATTCCCAACAGCGCGCCGATCGTGATGACGCCGGTGCCGCCGATGCCGGTGACCACGATGCCGTACGGGGCCGTCGTCGACGCCGGCACGGGATCCGGCAACGCGGGCCCGTCGTCGGCCTTCGCCTTCCCCGGCTTGCGCAAGCTGCCGCCTTCGACCGTGACGAAGCTCGGGCAGAAGCCGTTGACGCAGGAGAAGTCCTTGTTGCACGAGCTCTGGTCGATCGTGCGCTTGCGCCCGAATTCCGTCTCGACGGGCGCGACCGACACGCAGTTCGACTTGACGCCGCAGTCGCCGCAGCCTTCGCAGACGAGCTCGTTGATGAACACGCGCTTCGCGGGGTCCGGATATTTGCCGCGCTTCCTCCGCCGGCGCTTTTCGGCGGCGCAGGTCTGGTCGTACAGCAGGATCGTGCAGCCCTCGGTGTCGCGCAGCGCGCGCTGGACGGAATCCATATCGTCGCGATGATGGATTTCGATGTCCGAGGCGTAGTAGCCGGACGGGTACTTGTCCGGTTCGTCGCTGACGACGACGATCTTTTTCACACCCTCGGCCGCGACCTGCTTCGCAATGTCGGCCGGCGTGAGCGGGCCGTCGAACGGCTGGCCGCCGGTCATCGCCACCGCGTCGTTGTAGAGGATCTTGTACGTGATGTTCACGCCGGCGGCGACCGCGGCGCGGATCGCGAGGATCCCGCTGTGGTAGTAGGTGCCGTCGCCGAGATTGGCGAAGATGTGCTTTTCCTTGGTGAACGGCGCCTGGCCGATCCACGGCACGCCTTCGCCGCCCATGTGCGTGTACGTGTCGGTGCGGCGACCCATCCAGATCGCCATCACGTGGCAACCGATGCCGGCGGTGGCGCGGCTGCCCTCGGGGACGTTGGTCGACGTGTTGTGGGGGCAGCCCGAGCAGAACCACGGCAGCCGCTCGAGGGAAATCCGGGGCTTCGCGAGCGCCGCTTCCTTCGCGTTGATCCAGTCGACGCGCGCCTTCAATTTTTCCGACTGCCGCGGCTGCAGGCCGAGACGCTCGATCCGCTGGGCGATCACGCGGGCGATCATCGCCGGCGTGAGTTCGGAGAGCGCCGGCAGCAGCCAGTCGCCGTGCGGGCGCATCCATTCGCCCTTTTCGGCGAACTTGCCGACCACGCGCGGGCGCACGTCGTCGCGCCAGTTGTAGAGCTGCTCCTTCAGCTGATATTCGACGACCTGCCGTTTTTCCTCGACGACCAGGATCTCCTCCAGCCCTTCGGCGAACTGGCGCACGCCGTCCGGCTCGAGCGGCCACGTCATCGCGATCTTGTAGACGCGAATGCCGATCTCGGCCGCGTCGGCTTCGGTGATGCCGAGGTCGTCGAGCGCCTGGCGGACGTCGAGGTAGCTCTTGCCGCTGGTGATGATCCCGAGCCTTGGCTTCGGCGAATCGATGACGATCTTGTTGAGCTGGTTGACGCGGCAATAGTGAAGCGCCGCGTAGACCTTGTAATTCTGCATCCGCGCTTCGGTTTCGAGAAACCCGTCGGGCCAGCGGATATTGAGACCGTCGGGCGGCAGCGGGAAATCGTCCGGGACGATGATCTTCGTGCGGTCGGGATCGATGTTGACCGACGCCGAGCTCTCGACCGTATCGGCGACGCATTTGAAACCGACCCACAGACCCGAGTAGCGCGACATCGCCCAGCCATGGAGGCCGAGGTCGAGAATCTCCTGCACGCTCGACGGATACAGCACCGGCATCATCGCCGCCGCGAACATGTGGTCGGACTGGTGCGGCAGCGTCGACGATTTCGCGCCATGGTCGTCGCCGGCCAGCACGAGCACGCCGCCATGCTTCGAGGTACCCGCGTGGTTCGCGTGCTTGAACACGTCGCCGCAGCGGTCGACGCCGGGGCCCTTGCCGTACCACATGGCGAACACGCCGTCGTAATTCGCGCCGGGATGGAGGTTCAGCTGCTGCGTGCCCCACAGCGACGTCGCCGCGAGGTCCTCGTTCAGCCCCGGCTGGAACTTGATGTGCGCCTTGTCGAGAAACTTGCGCGCCTTCCACAGCGATTGGTCGAGCGCGCCGAGCGGCGACCCGCGATAACCGGAGACGAAGCCCGCGGTGTTGAGGCCGGCAAGCGCGTCGCGCTGCCGCTGCAGGATCAGCAGGCGGACGAATGCCTGCGCACCCGTAAGGAAGACGCGGCCGGATTCGAGGGCGTATTTGTCGTCCAGCGAGACGTCGCGCAGGACCGGGGCAGCAAGGGGGACTGAGGCCATCGGGAAGTGCTCCGCAAAAATCGTGTCTTTGGGGGAAGGCCTACAAATCAGCAGCTTGTGGCCGAATCCCTGTAGAGCCTTCTATCGGCGCGCATTGTACGCGCGTTTGCGATGAGCGGGGTCGTCGAGATGAAGGCTGCCGTCAAGGACGGACTGCTTTCGGCGAGGACCGGTCTGCTGGCGAACTAGTTCCTGTTGTTCCTGCCAAATCCACGATTCATCTTGGGCGTTTGTTCCTCGCGCTTTTTCCCGTTGCGCGCTTGCGAATTGAAGCGACCGCCGGGTACGGGATCATCGCGTCACGGGAACGGATCCACCGGGGACGAAGCGCGATAGATGTAGCAGCCTGAAGTTTCGATTTCGCAGCGCGACCAAAAACTTGCGCGCGATCTTGCGAGTATCGTGTTTTCGAGAAGGGCTTACAATCTGGCAGCTAGTGGCCGAATTCCCGTAGAACCTTTTGTCGACGCGCATTGCGCGCGCGTTGCCGCCGGAAGGGCCCATCCTGAGGATGCGCTTGCTGAATCAATGGAGGCACGATGAATACCTATTTGAACCTGACGCCGCGCTTGCGCCATGCCTTTCTTGGCCTTTTGGTCGCAGCCGCGATGGCGGGGTGTTCCTCGCAGCCGACAACCCCGTCGGAACCGGATCAACTCGTGTCCGACGCAAGGAAAACCCTCAGCAACTTCATTCGCGATCCGGACCAGACGTGGATCCAGGAGAATCTCCCTCGTGCCAAGGCGGTCATGATCGCGCCGCAGATCGTCAAGGCGGGATTCATTTTCGGTGGGTCCGGCGGGCGCGCTGTTCTCGTTGCCCGCGATGGGCGGACGTGGGTGGGGCCGGCATTCTATGACCTCGGCACGGCCAGCGTTGGCTTTCAGGCGGGCGTCGAAGTTTCCGAGGCGATCATCGTCGTGATGACCGACAAGGGCTTGAATTCGCTGCTGTCGACCAGCTTCAAGATGGGGGGTGACGCGAGTATCGCCGCGGGTCCCGTGGGCGCGGGCGCCAAATCGACCATTACTGCAGACCTCATCACCTTCACGAGGGCAAAGGGTGTCTACGGCGGAGTGAATCTCGACGGCACCGTCGTGAATACCAACATTTCCTGGAACAACGCCTACTACGGCAAGAACAACGTATTGCCGCCCGATATCCTGATCCGGAAAACGGCGACAAGCCCGAAATCCTCGGGACTGCTGAACGAAATCGCGAGCGCGACGAAATAGGCCGAGACCCGGCGTCTCGAATCTGCGAAGTCTCCAATGGCCGGATCTCTTGGTGGCGCTCGTCGCGATCCGCACGTTCCTGAGCGGTTTGCTGGACCGCGACGTCGGGAAGAAACGCGTGACCGCCAGCACCACGCGGTGGCGAATGCGCCGCCAATTTGACGCGGCGCCCGATGCATAGAAGAATCCGCACCACGATCTGAGATGAGGGTGGCGCAAATGGGTTGGAATTCGGCGGTTTCGCGATTCGTGCTGAGGATGACGCTCCTGCCGCTCCTGTTCGCGCTTTCCGCGCTCGCGTGGGCCCAGGACGCCAGGCCATTCTCGAAGGAGCAGCTGGACCAGATGACGGCGCAGGTCGCGCTGTATCCGGATTCGCTGCTGTCGCAGCTGTTGATGGCGACGACCTATCCGGACGAGTTCGCCGAGGCCTACAAGTGGTCGAAGGCGCATCCCGATGCGAAGGGCGACGATGCGGTCAAGATGGTCGAGAACGAGGACTGGGATCCCTCCGTCGCGTCGATGGTGGCGTTTCCCGAGGTGCTGATCACGCTGGGCGAGAAAACCGAGTGGGTCAAGAACATGGGCGACGCGTTCCTCGCGCAGCCCAAGGATGTGATGGACTCGGTGCAGCGGCTGCGTGCGCAGGCGGAAAAGGCGGGGAACCTCAAGTCCAACGAGCAGGTGAAGGTGACGACCGAGCCGACGCCGCCTCCGGAACCGGGCGCACCGCCGCCGCAGGCGCCGCCGCCGCCGCAGACGATCATCATCGAGCCGGCGCAGCCGTCGGTCGTCTATGTCCCCGCTTACAATCCGACGGTCGTTTATGGCGTCTGGCCATACCCGGCGTACCCGCCGTACTACTATCCGACGCCACCGGGCTATTGGTTCTCGCGCACGGTCGCGACCGGCATCGCCTGGGGCGTCGGCATCGGCGTGTCGAACGCGCTGTGGGGCGGCTGCAACTGGGGCCGCGGCGACGTCAACGTCAACGTGAACCGCTACAACAACATCAACACCAACCGGCAGATCAACGCCAACGGCAGCCGGGCCAACTGGAATCACAATCCGGAGCATCGCAAGGCGGATTATCGCGGCGGCAGCGCGACCCGGCAGAACCTCGACAACAAATACCAGTCCGGCAATCGCGAGCAATACCGCGGCAAGGATGCGAGCCGCGATGCGAGCCGCGAGCGCGCGGCGCAGACGATGCAGAGCCGGGGCATCGAGTCGCCCGGCGGTTCCGCACGGGACCGCGCCCAGACAATGGATCGTGACGCCCGGAGCCAGGGCGCAAAACTTCGATCGCGGCGCCGCACAGCAGCGCGCGCAAAGCGCCGACCGCGGCGCTGCGCAGCAACGTGCGCAATCCGCGAGTCATGACAATGCGCTCCGAGGCGCCAACAGCGGACAGGCACGAGCGCAGGCGGATCGTGGCGCATCGAGTCGCGCGTCGGCGCAGAACTACGGTGGGGGTGGCGGCGCTCGCGCGGGCGGCGGCGGAGGTGGAGGCGGCGCCCGGAGGCGGCGGAGGTGGAGGCGGTCGGGGCGGTGGTGGTGGCGGCGGTCGTGGCGGTGGCGGCGGCGAGGCGTTGACAAGGAGCCTACATAAATGAAAACGATCAAACAAACATTGCGCGTCGTCGCCGCAACGCTCGCGCTCGGCGCCGCGTCCATCGCCCTTGCGCAGCAGGCCTATCCAACACCCGAGGCAGCGGCCGATGCCTTTGTCGACGCCATCGCTCGCCACGACGGCGACGCGCTCAAGACCGTCGTCGGGCCGGACTATCGCACGTACATTCCCCGCGCGAGCGTCGACCCTGAAGACGTCACGAACTTCCTCGAGGCATGGGCGAAGGCGCACAAGATCGTGCCGGCCGGCGCCGACAAGGCGTATCTCGGTGCCGGAACCAAGGGCTGGACCATGTCGATCCCGATCGTCAAGAGCGCGGCGGGGTGGCACTTCGACACGCATGCCGCACCGGAGGAAATGCGCATCCGCCGTATCGGCCGCAACGAGCTCGCCGCGATCCAGGTTGCGCTCGCCTATACCGACGCACAGAAGGAATACCATGCCCGCGACTGGAACGGAGACGGCGTCTTGCAATATGCGACGCGCGGACTCTCGTCGCCCGGCAAGCGCGACGGACTGTACTGGGCCTCGTTGCCTGGTGAAGCGGAAAGTCCGCTGGGCGCTGAATTTGCCGATGCGAAAGTCGGCCAGCCGTACCACGGCTACCTGTACCGGATCCTGACTGCCCAAGGCAAGGACGCGCCCGGCGGCGCGCGCAGCTACGTGAAAAACGGGCGCATGACGGAGGGGTATGCGCTCGTTGCCTGGCCGGCAAAATACGACGACACCGGCGTGATGACGTTCATCGTCAACCAGGATGGCGTCGTGTACCAGAAAAACCTCGGTGACAACACCGCGGCCGCGGTGCGCTCCATCAACGCGTACAACCCGGACTCGACGTGGAGCAAGGTCACGCCGACGAAGTGACGACGAAGGGTCCGCAATCGACGCGCGGCCCCTTCGAATGAGCGCCAAGTCCGTCGCCGGTTCGCTTGCCACGGAAGGCGACTACGCGCCGTTCTCGCGATCGACCTTCGCGGCCGCTTGTAATCACGAGGCGATGATGTCCCCGAGCACCCGCACCCTGAGGGTTGGCTCGCGCATTTCGACGGCGTGCCGGCAATATACGCGGGCTATCCCAACAAAGTTTGCCGCCCAATGACCGCTCTACTTCCGTGCGTCGAACTCGAAACCGGTGCGCGTCCCGACGCTTCCGTGATCTGGCTGCACGGCCTCGGCGCCGACGGCAACGACTTCGTGCCGATCGTCGAGGAGATGAGGCTGCCGGCGGACCTGCCGATCCGTTTCGTGTTCCCGCATGCGCCGGTGCGGCCGGTGACGATCAACAACGGCTTTCCGATGCGGGCGTGGTACGACATCTACGCGGCCGACCTCGCCAACCGCGCGGACGCGCTCGGCGTCGGCCAGTCGCAGGGCCATGTCGAGGCGCTGATCGCGCGCGAGAAGACACGAGGCGTGGCGGCGAAGCGGATCGTGCTCGCCGGCTTCTCGCAGGGCGGCGCGATCGCGTTGCACACCGGACTGCGCCACGCCGAGCGGCTCGCGGGCATCCTTGCGCTATCGACGTACCTGCCGATGGCCGACCGGCTGGCGGCGGAAGCGACCCCGATGAATCGCGACCTGCCGATCTTCATGGCGCACGGCACGATGGATCCCGTGATCAAGCTCGCGTGGAGCGAAGCCTCGCGTCGCGCGCTCGAGGCGCTGGGCTACGCGGTCGAATGGCACACCTATCCGATGCAGCATGCGGTCGTGTGGGAGGAAATCGTCGCGGTCCGCGCGTTCCTGACGAAGGTGCTCGCGCTGGCCTGAGGTCGATGCAAGATGGACCTGATCCCCTGTCCCGGAACTTGCGGATCCGGAGTTCAGCGGTCAGGCGCCCGGCGCGGGCGGGGAGCGTGGTAGACGGCCGCGAGGTTGTGCGTCGTCGTCGGTGGCTCGTCCTGCAGGAGATCGATTCCGCCTTCGGCCGTCATCTGCGCCAGCCGCCCGAGGTTGTCCTGAATCGCCGCGGCGTAGGGGTCGGCGCCGCCGAAATGCACCGTGAGAAGGCGAGTGACCTGGCCGAAATCCTCGTTCAGCCGCTTCGCCACGATGAGATCGTAGAATTGCCGCGTCTTGCGCACGAGGTCGAAAGCATCGCGGTAGAGGCGTCGTTCCCGGCCGTCCGGAAGCGTGGTTCGGTCGCCTCCGCCCAGGGCCAGTTCCGGGTAGAGATGGTAATAGCAGCGCTCCAGGTAGTCGCGATCCGAAATCTGGCTTAGCAGGTCGGCGCTCCCGAGCATCCGGCCGAGCGTGACGGCGGCACTGTCGTGCGCGGCAAACAGCCGTGCGAGATCCGTGGAGAGCCGGGTGGCGAGAATGAGCGACGCCCGCGTCGCGTGTCGGGCGAGCGATGTCGTCTCCAGGTACTGCGCGGCGAATTCGACGCTGCGCGCCTCATGGTCTCGCAACAGCTGCGGGCCGCACAGCGCGGCTTCGGACTCTTTCCTGAGATAGCCGACGTCGTGCAGCAGCGCGAGCACGACGCCGAGCAACCCGTATTCCGGCGTGAGGGCCCCGGCGTCGGCTGGCGGGTCGCTCATGGAACCGGCCACGAGCCGCGTCATGACGAGTGCGGTCTCGAGCGAATGCCGCAGGTCGTGATACGGCATGTCGCAGGCGAGATAGCCGGCGTGCCGGCCCGCGAACAGGTCGTCGACGAGGGTGAAGCTCCGGTGCAGCAGATCGCGGTCGAAGCTTCCGGCGCCAAAGCACGCCTGCAGAATGCGATCGGTTGCCTCGGCGACGGACCGCGCGTCGCCGGTCGCGATAACGTTCGTCGGATCATGCAAGGTTTGCGGAGCGTGCATCGTATCCGTCGGTCTTTCCGCCGCATTAGACATCAAGCGTATCAGGCGGGCGCGGGATGGCGTGCTGCATTGCGGAAAACTGGCGATCCCCTGCCGGTGCCCGGACGCGACAGGTCGGTGCAGTTGCCACCGCGGCGATGCGCGCGCCCGCCGACGTCTGCTACATTCCGCGGGAATGCCTACCAGGACCCGACAGCGCCCGCTCTCGATGCGCGACCTCCGGGCGATCCTCGGAGTGACGAACGCGCTGGCCGCGCCGTTCGACCTCATGACGATGCTGGGCGAGGTCGTCAATGCGGCGAAGCAGGTGCTGCAGGCCGACCGCGGCTCGGTGTGGCTGCACGACCCGGCAACCGATGAACTGGTCCTCGAAGTGGCGACCGGCATCGGCCGATTCGCGTCCCGTCCGGCGCGGGCCTCGTCGGCGCCTGCGCCCGCAACCGGCAAATCATCAACGTCCAGGACTGCTACTCGGATCCGCGCTTCGACCCGGGCGTGGACAGGAAATCCGGCTACCACACGCGCTGCATGCTCACGCTGCCGCTGATCGATCACAAGGATGTGCTCGTGGGCGTGATGCAGGTGCTGAACAAGAAGGGCGGGGTGTTCAACGAGGACGACGAAGCCGTCGCGACCGCGCTGGCGTCGCAGTGCGCCGTCGCGCTGCAGCGCGTGCGCATGACGGGCGCGCTGATCGAAGGCGAAAAGATGCGGCAGGCGCTCGAGATGGCCCGCGAGGTCCAGATGAGCACGCTGCCGTCGACGATGCCGGTGATTCAGGGCTATGACGTGTGCGGCATCGTTTCCGCCCGGCCGAGCTCACGGGCGGCGACACCTTCGACCTGTCGCTCCTGGACGCGGGGCTCCTGGTCGTCCTCGCCGACGCCACCGGGCACGGCATCGCGCCCGCGCTCTCGGTGACGCAGATGCAGGCGATGCTGCGCATCGCGTTCCAGCTCGGCGCCAACCTCGAATCCGCGTTCATGGAAGTCAACAACCGGCTCGCCGCGACGCTGGCCGCCGACCGGTTCATCACGGCATTCGTGGGCCTGCTCGATCCGTCGACGCACCAGC
>CAWFMY010000049.1:0-17819 GCA_963816925.1 uncultured beta proteobacterium
GTGAAGCCGTCGGTTTCCTGTGCCTGGCGCTGGGGTTCGCTACCGCCGGCGACTTTCTGGGCGTCGTCATCAGGGGACGAAGCGGACTTGGGGGCGGTCTTGATGGCGGCGTCGTTCATTCTTTTCTCCGTGGCCGATGCAACGATCTTGCACTTTAGTGATATCTTGCATAACGTATTTCGTATACCAGCGAATGTCAACGGATATTTTTTTGTTGCAGATCAATAGCTTGTGCGATCGTTCGCCTGGCTCCGCGAAGGCGGGGAACGGAGTGTAGACCATGTCCACTGTAACCGCAGTCGAAACCGGGGTGCCCCCGCTGGCGCTGAAACGCCTGAGCGCGAACGTCAGCTTTCGCGACCAGGCCTACGCCGCGCTCAAGCAGGCGATCCTCGACGCGGACATCTACGGGCAGGCGGAGGAGATCAAGCTCGACGAGCGGCAGCTTGGCGCGGCGCTCGGCGTCAGCCGCACGCCGATCCGCGAAGCGATGACGCTACTGGAGCAGGAGGGCTTCCTGCGCACCGAGCCGCGCCGCGGCGTGTTCATCGTGCGCAAGACGAAAAAGCAGATCGTCGAGATGATCGAGATGTGGGCGGCGTTGGAAAGCATGGCCGCGCGGCTCGCGACGATCAATGCGTCCGACGAGGACATCGGTGCGCTGCGCCACATGTTCGACGAGTTCAACAACTCGACGCCGTCCGACCACATCGACGAGTACTCGGACGCGAACATCGCCTTCCACCAGGCCATCATCCGGCTGTCGGGTTCGCACCTGATGGGCAAGACGATCGAGAATCTGTTCATCCATGTTCGCGCCATTCGCCGGATGACGATCTCGCAGAACGACCGCGCCGCCCGTTCGATCGTCGACCACATGCGTATCATCGAAGCCCTGGAGCGGCGGAACACCGAGCTCGCCGAGCGCCTCGTCCGGCAGCATTCGCTCGACCTCGCGGCGCACGTCGAGAAGCACTGCGATTTCCTCGACTAGCATGACCGAAGCCAACCCTCACCTCGTTCGCCGCTTACCATGACCGGCAGCGCGACGATCGACACTTCCCGCCTCGGGAAGCGCGGCAAGGTGCGCGGCAAGTTGAAGGGGCGGCAGGTCGACCCGAAGGCCGCGGCGGATATCGCGGCGCTGCTGGGATCGGCGCCGCGGCGGCGCGAC
The DNA here is from genome assembly GCA_963816925.1 of uncultured beta proteobacterium. Classification (GTDB taxonomy): domain Bacteria; phylum Pseudomonadota; class Gammaproteobacteria; order Burkholderiales; family Casimicrobiaceae; genus CAIWHR01. The sequence goes on from CAWFMY010000049.1 coordinate 1,175, forward strand.
CTGTTGATCGAGCACCTGCACCGGATCCAGGACCGGTACGGCTGCGTGCGCGCGGCGCATATCGTCGCGCTGGCGGCCGAAATGAAGCTCGCGCTGACCGAAGTCTACGAAGTCGCTACGTTCTATCATCACTTCGACGTGCTCGATGACGAAGAGGCAGCACCGCCGCCGGTCACGGTGCGCATCTGCGAGACTTATTCCTGCGCCATGGCCGGCGCTGCCGCGCTGCACGCGGCGGTCGAGGCGGCGGGCGACGCGAGCGTGCGCGTCATCGGCGCGCCGTGCATCGGCCGCTGCGAGCATGCACCGGCAGCGGTGGTCGGACGCAATCCCGTGGATCGTGCGACACCGCACGCCATTGCTGCAGCCGTCGCCGGCAACCGGCTCGAGCCGGAGATTCCGCATTACATCGATCTGGCCGGGTACCGTGCCGATGGGGGCTACCGGACGCTGGTCGGCATGCGTATCGGGCGAGCGTGCGACTGGACTCGGTGCTCGCCGCGATGGAGGACTCGGGGCTGCGCGGACTCGGAGGCGCCGGATTTCCCACGGGACGCAAATGGCGCATCGTGCGCAACGAGCCCGCGCCGCGCCTGATGGCCGTCAACATCGACGAGGGCGAGCCTGGAACGTTCAAGGACCGCCATTATCTGGAGCGCGACCCGCATCGTTTTCTCGAAGGCATGTTGATCGCCGCCTGGGCGGCGGGCATCGACGAGATCTACGTCTACCTTCGTGACGAATATGCAGCCTGCCGCACGATCCTCGAGCGCGAGATCGCGGCGCTCGAAGCGGCGCCGCCGTGTGCGCTGCCTCGCATCCATTTGCGGCGCGGCGCCGGCGCTTACATCTGCGGCGAGGAATCGGCGATGATCGAGTCGATCGAAGGCAAGCGCGGGATGCCGCGCCTGCGGCCGCCGTATGTCGCGCAGGTCGGATTGTTCGACCGCCCGACGCTCGAGCACAACATGGAAACCCTCCACTGGGTTCGCGACATCCTCGAGAAGGGTCCGGCATGGTTTGCCGGTCACGGCCGCAACGGCCGCAAGGGATTGCGCTCGTTCTCGGTATCCGGTCGCGTGGCGAATCCGGGCGTGCATCTCGCGCCCGCCGGCATTACGGTACGCGAGCTGATCGCCGAATTCTGCGGCGGCATGCTGCCTGGTCACGAGCTCTACGGTTATCTTCCCGGCGGCGCGTCCGGCGGCATCCTGCCGGCGTCGATGGGTGACATTCCACTCGATTTCGACACGCTGCAGCCGCACGGGTGCTTCATCGGCTCGGCGGCGGTCATCGTGCTGTCGCAGCACGACCGCGCGCGCGACGCGGCGCTCAACATGATGCGGTTCTTCGCCGACGAGTCCTGCGGGCAGTGCACGCCGTGCCGCGTCGGCACCGAAAAAGCCGTGGGCCTGATGGAGAGCGAGCGCTGGGACACGGCGCTGCTCGGCGAGCTGTCGCAGGCGATGGCCGATGCGTCGATCTGCGGGCTGGGGCAGGCGGCGCCGAACCCGATCGCGTGCGTCATCAAGCATTTTGGCGAGGAGATCGAATGAGGATGGCCGCGAAGCGGCGCATGTTGGCCGGGAGCGCATGGGCCGCGCCGTCCGTCACGGGTGGCGCGCCGAGGGAGGCGTTGGATCGACGACCGAAGGCGCGCCGGGGACCCGTAGGATGGCGTTTGCGGCCCCCTAAGCGGCAGGACGGCATGCGCCGCGTCGATCGAAACCGCGCACGCGTATGGCTGCGGATTGGGAAAGCATCGGCATGAACGCCCCCGGAATCCTCCTGTTCAAGCTCAACGGCGCCGAGGTCGAGGCGCGCGCCGGCGAAACGATCATCGAAGTCGCCGATCGCACCGGGGTCGAGATACCGCGCCTTTGCTATTCGCCCGGAATGCGCCCCGACGGCAATTGCCGAGCGTGTGTGGTCGAGATCAAGGGCGAGCGCGTGCTGGCGCCGTCGTGTTGCCGCGCGCCCGCGCCAGGGATGGAGGTGTCGACGGAATCCAAGCGCGCGAAGACGTCGCAGAAGATGGTCATCGAGCTCCTGGCCTCGGACATGCCGGAGCATGTCTACAAGCCCGATTCGGAATTCGAGCACTGGCGCCGCCGGCTCGGGGTCGGCAACCCGCGTTTTCCGGCGCGTGCGCAACCGGCGGCCGACTCTCACGCACCCGGCGATGGCGGTCAATCTCGATGCGTGCATCCAGTGCACGCGCTGCGTGCGCGCGTGCCGCGAGGAACAGGTCAACGACGTCATCGGTTACGCGTTCCGCGGTGCGCACTCGAAGATCGTCTTCGATCTCGACGACCCGATGGGTGAATCAACCTGCGTCGCCTGCGGCGAATGCGTGCAGGCGTGCCCGACGGGCGCGCTTGCCCCGGCGCATGAGGCTTACCTGGCACCGGTCGACAAGAAGGTCTCGTCGGTGTGTCCGTATTGCGGCGTGGGCTGCCAGCTCACCTATCACGTCAAGGACAACGCGATCGTCCGCGTCGAGGGGCGCGACGGGCCCGCCAACCACGAGCGCCTCTGCGTCAAGGGCCGCTTCGGGTTCGACTACGTGAGCCATCCGCAGCGATTGACGAAGCCGCTGATTCGCAAGGCGGGGTTTCCGAAATCTGCGGATTTCGTCATGGACCCGGCGAATCCGCTCGCGGTGTTCCGCGAAGCGAGCTGGGAAGAGGCGCTGGCGCTTGCGGGTGGCACGCTCGCCAGGATTCGCGATGTGCGCGGGGGCGGTGCGCTGGCCGGCTTCGGATCCGCGAAGTGCAGCAACGAGGAGGCATACCTGTTCCAGAAGCTGGTACGCACGGGCTTCGGATCGAACAACGTCGATCACTGCACGCGCCTGTGTCACGCATCGAGCGTGGCCGCGCTGCTCGAAGGAATCGGCTCGGGCGCGGTCTCCAATCCCGTGATGGACGTGATGCAGGCGGAGGTCGTGCTGCTGATCGGCGCCAATCCGGTCGTCAATCATCCGGTCGCCGCGACGTGGATCAAGAACGCGGTCAAGCGCGGGACGAAGCTGATCCTGTGCGAGCCGCGCCGCTCGGAGCTCGCGCGCCACGCCGCGCATTTCCTGCAGCTCAAGCCGGACACCGACGTTGCTCTGCTCAACGCGATGATGCACACGATCGTGGAAGAGGGGCTCGCCGCCGAAAGCTTCGTCGCCGACCGGACGAGCGGGTACGCGGAAATCGTGCAAAACGTCGCCGGCCACAGCCCCGAGGCCATGGCAGCGGTATGCGGCATTTCCGCGCCCACGATTCGCGAGGTCGCCCGGCTTTTCGCGAAGTCGCGCGGCTCGATGATCCTTTGGGGAATGGGCATCTCGCAGCACGTGCACGGCACCGACAACGCGCGCTGCCTCATCGCGCTGTCGTTGATGACGGGCCAGGTGGGGCGGCCCGGCTCCGGGCTGCACCCGCTCCGGGGCCAGAACAACGTGCAGGGCGCGAGCGATGCAGGACTGATCCCGATGATGTATCCCGACTACCGGCGCGTGGACAACGGTGACGCGCGCGGCCGCTTCGAAGCGCTTTGGGGCGTGGACCTCGACCCGAAACCTGGCCTCACGGTCGTCGAGATCATGGACGCCGTGCACGCGGGGAAGATCAGCGGCATGTACATCATGGGGGAAAATCCCGCGATGTCGGATCCGGACGTCAGCCACGCGCGGCAGGCGCTCTCCGAGCTCGAGATGCTGGTCGTGCAGGACATCTTCCTCACCGAGACCGCGTATCTCGCCGACGTCATCCTGCCGGCCACCGCCTTCCCGGAGAAATCCGGGACGTTCACCAACACCGACCGGTTGGTCCAGCTAGGCCGGCAGGCGCTCTCGCCGCCGGGCGAGGCACGGCAGGACTTGTGGATCATCGTCGAGATGGCGAAACGGCTCGGTCTCGACTGGAACTACACCCATCCGAGCGAAGTGTTCGACGAGATGCGCAAGGCGATGCCGTCGATCGCCGGCATCACCTGGGACCGGCTCGAGCGCGAGCATGCGGTGACCTATCCGTGTGAGAAAGTCGGCGATCCGGGGCAGCGCGTCGTGTTCACCGAGCAGTTTCCGACCGCGAGCGGAAAGGGCCGATTCGTGCCCGCGACGGTAATCCCGGCGGCGGAGCGGCCCGACGACGCCTATCCTTTCGTGCTGATCACCGGGCGCCAACTGGAACACTGGCACACCGGCAGCATGACGCGGCGCACGGCAGTGCTCGACGCGATCGAAGCGAATCCGGTCGCTTCCCTCCATTCCGCAGAGCTTGCGCGGATCGGCGTCGCGGCCGGCGGAATGATCACCGTTGCGTCGCGCCGGGGCACGGTGTCGCTGCACGCGCGGGCGGACGATGGAACACCGCGCGGCGCCGTGTTCATTCCGTTCTGCTACTACGAAGCGGCGGCGAACCTGCTCACGAATCCGGTGCTCGACCCATTCGGCAAGATTCCGGAATTCAAGTATTGCGCGGTCAAGGTAACCGCGGGCGGCATACCGAACGAGAGCCCGGGTTACGACACGGCGGCAAAGCCGGTCGCGGACGCGTCCCTCAGCCCTTGAGACCGCTCATCACGACGGCTTGCACGACCCAGCGCTGCAGCACGATGAAGATGACGAGGATGGGCAGTATGCTGATCACCGCGGCGGCGGTGAGCAGGTTGTATTCGATGAAGTACATGTTCGTGAAGCTCATGAGCCCCATCGTCACCACTCTCATCTGGGGACTGCTTGTCACGACCATCGGCCAGAAGAACTCGTTCCAGCTCCACAGGAACTTGATGATCAGCAAGGTGGCAATGGCCGGCTTCACGGAGGGCAGTATTACCGAGAAGAAGATTTTCAGCTCGCTGCCGCCGTCAATCCGGGCCGCATCGATGTAATCGTCGGGAATGACCTCGATCGCGTTGCGCATCAGGAATACGCCGAACACGCTGACGAGGTCCGGGGCGACGATGCCCATGTAGGTGTCGACGAGCCCGAGGTCGTTCATCCACACGTACAGCGGCACCACGACCGACTGGAACGGGACCATCAGGATGCCCACGATGGCGAGAAAGAAGATGTCCCGTCCGGGAAAGCGATACTTCGCGAATCCAAAGCCCGCCAGCGACGAAACCACGACGCTGCTCACTGCGGCGATCGAGGCGACAATCGCACTGTTCAACAGGTAGCGCAGGAACGGCTCGCGCTTGAAGACCTCGATGTAATTGTCGAAGTTGAGCCAGTGGTCCGGGGCAATCTGGAGCGGCACGCGCTGGATTTCCGGGGCAGTCTTGAGCGACGTGACCGCCATCCAGAAGAACGGGAAGAAGACGACGATGGCGCCGCATGCGACCGCGAGGGCGATGATCCAGCGGAGATGGACTTGCCTGGTCACGGATGTCGAGGTCGCGGTGGCGGCGCTCAGTACTCGACCGGCTTGCGGAGAAACCGCCATTGCAGCAACGTCACCACCATCAGCGTGACGAACACGAAAACCGCCATGACCGACGCGTCGCCGAAGCGGAAGAATTTGAACGCCGTGTCGTACAGCAGCATGATGATGGTCTGGCTTGCGCCGGCCGGCCCGCCCTGCGTCGTCGCGTAGACCTGGTCGAAGATCTTGAAATTGAAGATCAGCTCGAGGATCACGACCATGATGATCTGCGCGTTGAGCATCGGCAGGGTGATGTAGCGCAGACGCTGCCATGCACTCGCGCCGTCGATGTCGGCCGCCTCGTAGTACTCCCCGGGAATCGATTGCAGCGCGGCGAGGAAGATCATCGTGTCGAAGCCGATGCGCACCCAAACGCTCACGGCCGCGATCGAGGGGAGGACCTGGGCCAGGCTCTGGAGCCACTTCTGGGGCGCAATGCCGACGAAGGACAGCGCGTAATTCAGGAAGCCGTATACCGGCTCATAGATCCATTGCCAGATGAGCGCGGCGGCGACGAGCGACGTGGCGAAGGGAAGGAAGTACATCGAGGCCCACAGGTTCCGCCACTTGAGACTGGCAATCCGGTTGAGGCCGAGCGCGACGGCAAGCGCCAGGACAACGGTCGTCGGCACGGAGAGCAACAGCAGCTGGACCGTATTGCCGACGGCGCGCCAGAACGTGGGGTCGGTGAGCACTTTTTCGTAGAGCCGCAGGCCCACGAACTCGCGCGCGCCACCCGGCGCGATCTTGTGGAACGAGTACAGCACGGATTGCGCGAGCGGGAGGAGGAAGACCGACCCGAAGAAGAGCAAAGCGGGCAGGACGAACAGGAATCCCGCCCGCTTCCGGCGATCGAGGTAATTCTTCGGAAAAACGATGCGATACCACTGGCGCACGATAATGGGCCCTGGGGCTCCCCGATGAGAGCATGCACCGCTGGCAGCCGACCGCGGAAGTCGGACTGCCAGGGATCAGCACGGGTTCAGCGAACCGCTAATCCTTGAGAATGCGATCCATCTTGGCGGCAGCCTCGTCGAGCAAGGCCTTGGGCTGCCCCTTGCCGAACATGACGCCCACGACGGCTTCGCCGAACGCCGTGGCGAGCTCGTTCGATTTCGGGTGGAAGTAGGTCGGCGGCACCTGTTGCGCGAGCATGGCCTTCGTGGACTGGTAATCGGGCCGCGACTTCACGTAGTCGCTGTCGAGATTCGCCGTCCACACCGGCAGGATTCCCTGCAGCTGATGGTGATCCATGTCGTCCTTGGCGTTGCTGATGAAGCGCATGAACTCCCACGCCACCTGCTTGTTCGGGCTGTTCTTGTAGACGAGGTCGGTCCAGGGAAACAGGGCGCCGGCGCCCGGGCACACCGTCTGGCACGGCAACGCGTAGACCTTGAAGTTCACGTCGGGTGCGTTCTTCTTCAGCCAGCCGAAGTACCAGGATTCGCGGAAGATGACCGCGGCGCGCTTCTGGCCGAACGCATCTTCCGGATTGCCGAACGCGAGGCTCGCCACCTTGTCCTTGGTCACGAGGTCACCGAAGAACGTGAGCGCTGCCACCATCGCGGGACTGTTCGCGTAACCCGTGGCCTTGTCGAGCTCCGGACTCAGCATCCGTGCACCCCACGCGTGCGCGAACGGGAGGAACTTGTCCGTGATTCCGACGGGCGCGCCCTTGCTGCGAATCGCGAAGCCCACCTGCGTCGGCTCGCCGCCCTTCGCGTCGGCGATGGTGAGCTTCTTCATCGCCGCCAGCCACTCGGGATCGAACTTCTTCGGCGGGTTGTCCGGGTCGAGACCGGCCTTCTTGAACATGTCGGTGTTGATGTACATCTGCTGGAAGTTGCCATGCTCGATCGGAATGCCGTAGCGCACGCCCTTCCACTTGCCGACCTCGGCCATGTATTTCGGCAGGTTCTGGTCGTAGATCTTTTCCAGATCGGCGGGCATCTTGTCGCAGAAATCGTACTGGCCGCACCAGTGATGCGTCATTCCCATGAAGATGTCGGGCGCGCTGTTTTTTGCCATGAAGGCCGCCAGGTACTTCGCCTCGTACCCCTGGTACGGAATGGTGACCACCTCGACCTCGTAGCCCGATTTCTTGGCGAACTCCTTCCCCTTTTCCGCGTACCACTTGTTGAAGTCGGGGTTCTGATCCCAATGGGTCCACAGGACAAGCTTCTTCTGCTGCGCGATGCTCGCGCCAGGCATCGCGAAGACGAACAATGCCGCCGCAATGATTGCGATCGCCCACTTTGCATTTCGCTTCATGACTTTCCCCTTTTTGGCGCCTGGAGCTTGCCCCGCAACGACGCGTTGATCGGACTACCTCGTGCTACCGGCCCCGCAAGCGCTTGAGGATGATGGAAAGAAGCGGCCATAACAGCATCACGAGCGCGAGTCCCGTGATGCCGCCGACGAGGGCGTTCGAGAAGAAGACACTGACGTCGCCCTGCGAGATCAACATGGACTGGCGAAACGAATCCTCGGCGCGGTCGCCCAGCACGAGCGCCAGCACCAGCGGCGCGAGCGGATAGTCGAGCTTCTTGAACACGTAGCCAATGACACCGAACCCAAGCATGAGCCATACGTCGAGCATCGCGCCATGCACCGTGTAGGCGCCAATCGCGCAAATTACGATGATGACCGGGGCGATGATCGAGAACGGCACGCGCAGGATGGCGGCGAAGAGCGGTACGCACGTCAGTACGATGATGAGTCCTGCGAGGTTGCCGAGGTACATGCTCGCGATCAGGCCCCAGACGAAATCCTTCTGCTCGACGAACAGCAGCGGCCCCGGCTGCAGCCCCCAGATCAGCAGGCCGCCCAGCAGCACCGCCGCGGTCGGCGAACCGGGGATGCCAAGTGCCAGCATCGGCAGCAGCGCGCTGGTGCCGGCGGCGTGCGCCGCGGTCTCCGGGGCGATGACGCCTTCAATCTGCCCGGTGCCGAACTTGTCGCCATTCTTCGACATCTTTTTGGCGACGCCGTAGCTCATGAACGACGCGGGCGTGGCGCCGCCCGGCGTGATTCCCATCCAGCAGCCGATGAGGCAGCTCCTGAGCGAAGTCATCCAGTAGCTTGGCAGCTTTTTCCACGTCTGCAGGACGATCTTGGGGTCGATCTTCGCGGACTTGCCGGTGAATGAAAGTCCTTCCTCCATCGACAGCAGGATCTCGCCGATGCCGAAGAGGCCGATCACCGCGATCAGGAAATCGACGCCGCGCATCAGCTCGGAAAAGCCGAACGTGAGGCGCAGGCGGCCGGTGATGTTGTCCATGCCGACGGCCGCGAAGGCAAAGCCCAGCAACATCGAGACGAGCGTCTTCCATGGCGAGCCCTTGCCCATGCCGATGAAGCTGCAGAACGTCAGCAGATAGACGGAGAAGAACTCGGGCGGCCCGAACTTCAACGCGAACTTGGCGACCAGCGGCGCGAGAAACGTGATCATGATGACCGCGAACAGCGCGCCGATGAACGACGACGTGAACGACGCGGTCAGCGCCTCGCCCGCGCGCCCCTGTTGCGCCATCGGGTAGCCGTCGAACGTGGTGGCCACCGACCAGGGTTCGCCGGGAATGTTGAACAGAACCGAGGTGATCGCGCCGCCGAACAGCGCGCCCCAGTAGATGCACGACAGCATGATGATCGCCGACGTCGGCGGCATCGTGAACGTGAGCGGCAGCAGGATCGCGACGCCATTCGCGCCGCCCAGGCCGGGGAGCACGCCGATAATGACGCCAAGCACGATCCCGATCAGCATCAGGAGCATGTTGAACGGACTCAACACGACCGCGAACCCGTTGAACAGCGCACTGATTTCAGCCACGCAGGCTCCCTGTCGGGACCAAGGAAAGGCGCGCGCGGCGCCGGGGTTTCAGTAGCCGAGCCACGACAGCAGGTCGTACTCGCCCTTGAACAGCGGCACCTTGAACCACACCTCGAACAGCAGGAACAGCGAGACGCTGACGCCGAGCCCGGTCGCAACGCTCTTCAGCCAGGAATACTTGCCGAGCCAGACCATGAACAGGGTGATGTAGAGCGCCGACGCAAGGTAGAACCCGAAGAGCCGGACCAGCAGGACATAGACCGTCGCCGGCACAAGGACCGAGAGCACCAGCTTCAGCTGTGACCACGCGACGAACTGGTCGCGGTGTCCGGCGACCGCGCCCTTGAATTCCTCGCGCCGCTTCCATTCGCCGAACGCCACCTGGGCGAGCGTCGCGAGGCTCGAAACGCTGAGCAGGAGCCCGATGTAGAACGGAAAATACCCTGATTGCGGACCGTCGTCCCCCCAGCTCGACCCCAGACGATAGCTGTCGACCACGACCAGCACGCCCGTCGCGAGTATGACCAGCGCGACGATGATGTCCATCGCGGCGGTCGATATTCCGGCTTCCTCGCCGGCGTGCTTGTCGTCGTTCACGCGGATTGGGAACGGGAGACGTCGAACGGCGCGCACTCAACCACGCCGGCGCAAGGATGGCGCCGGGCGGGCATCGCGCGCCGACCTGTCACTTGGCCAGGAACCCGGCCTCCTGCATCAGGTTGACGTGGGTCTTCTCGGCGGCTTCGACCCACTTCGCGTAATCGGCGCCAGACATGAAGGTCGTGTTGAACGCGCCTTCCTCCATGAATTTCTTCCAGTCCGGCGTTTCGCGCACTTTCTTGAACAGGTCGACATAGAAATCGACCTGCTCCTTGCTCACGCCTGCCGGCATGAAGATGCCGCGCAGCATGAGGTAATCCACATCGACTCCCGATTGCTTGCATGGCGGGATGTCGTTCCAGGACATCGTGTCGGTCACCTTGGTCTTGTACGGCATGCGCTCGTCGTCGAACACGCACAACGGCCGCAGCGCGCCGGCACGCCACTGGGCGACGGCTTCGATCGGGTTGTTGACGGTCGAGTCGATATGCTTGCCGACGAGCTGCACGGCGACGTCGCCGCCGCCCTTGAACGGCACGTACGTGAACTTGGTGCCGGTGGCCTTCTCGATCGCGACGGTGATGATCTGGTCCTCCTGCTTCGATCCCGTGCCGCCCATCTTGAATTTGTTGGGCCCGCCGGCTTTCACCGCGGCGAGATAGTCCTTCGCGGACTTGTACGGGGTCTCGGCGTTGACCCAGAGCACGAACTGGTCGAGCGCCAGCATCGCCACGGGCGTGAGGTCCTTCCAGTTGAACGGGACGCCGGTGGCGAGCGGGGTCGTGAACAGGTTCGACAGCGTGATGATGATCTTGTTGGGATCACCCTTCGCCTCCTTCATTGCGAGAAAGCCCTCGGCCCCTGCGCCGCCGGACTTGTTGACGACGATCATCGGCTGCTTCATCAGGTTGTTCTTGGTGATGACGCCCTGGAGCATGCGCGCCATCTGGTCGGCGCCGCCGCCGGTACCGGCGGGGACGATGAACTCGACCGGCTTCGTCGGTTCCCAGCTCGCAGCAGTGCCGGAAAAGGTGATGGCGATCACGCCGGCGGCAATGGCGGCCAGCGTGAACGAACCGCCATGGGGCGCCTGCGGACGGGAAACGGGGTTCCGGCGGGCGGCCGGCATCGCGGCAAACGGATGGGGCATTGCAGTTCCTCCAGGCAAGAATGTCGTCGTTGCATCGCGACGCCGAGACCGATCGTCGGCGTGCACCTCGTTCAAGCAAGGCATTGCAATATTACGCCATTTCCGGCGCGCGGGAAGCCGCGACGGACAGGTTGCATGCGCTTTGTGCGGTGCGGCACAAACATCCGGTGCTGGCGTTCGGCGCTATCATCGTGCATGGCGGGCGAATCGTGTTCGACGGAATCCATGCTCGGGGTTTCGGACCTCGCCGTTGCGACTTCGGCCTGCGAAATCGTCTGACCGCCACCATCAACGTGCCACCTCAATTGCGTCCGCTCGCGCCAAGAGCGCGCATCGCCGCGCTCGCCGACCCGGGCACCGTTGCACGCGTCGACGACGCGCTTGCCGCGCCGCGCCCGTCGCCGCATCTCACGCGCTGGGGAATCGCGGCGCAGGATGACGATGGGGTCGCGTTTGCGCGGGCGACGATGTTCGGCGCGCCGGTCATGATCGCCGCGCAGGACGAGCGTTTCCTCGGCGGCAGCGCCGGCGCCAATCACGCCGATGCGCTGCGCGCCCTGTTCGAGCGTGCGCGCGACGAACGGCCGGCTGCCGTGGTCCTGCTGATGGCATCGGGCGGTGTGCGTCTGTACGAGGCGAATCCGGCGGAACGGGCGCTGGCGCTCGCGCTCGCGGCGCTGCTCGATCTGCGGGCCGCGGGCGTGCGCGTGCTGGCGCTCGGCGTGGGCGATGTCTTTGGCGGCGCCTCGATACTCGCCTTCGCGTCCGAGCGGATTGCGCTCGTGCCCGGAACGAAGGTCGGCCTTTCGGGACCCCGTGTGATCGAGATGGCGCACGGGCGCGGCGAATTGGATGCAGCCGATGCGACGGCAGTCGACGCGTTGTTCGGCGCGGAGGCGCGCGCGGCCGCAGGCGAGGTGGATCTTGTCGCCGACGATCGCGACGTCATTCGCGCGTGGATCGCTGCCGGCATGCGCGATGAGCGTCCGTTCGCGGAGCGAGTCCACGCGATGCAGGAGCGTCTCGCCAACCGTTGGGCAAATCGCGCGAAGCGCGCCGATCCCGACCCTCTCGGCGATGAGCTCGAGATTTCGCCGGCGCTTGCGTCGCTATATGCCGATGCGCGGCCGGGGGATGCGGGCCATTGGCTTTGGCGCGTGAAGGACCGTCCGGTCTGGATCACGCGGCGGTGCAGCCCGCGGCCGTTCGGACCGCGCGAAGCCCACGCACTCGACGCCGCGCTGCTCGCGCAATTGGGCAGCGGCGGGCCGCGAGAGGGGGCAACGGTGATCGTCGTCGAAGATTCCCCTGGTCACGAGGCGACGGCAGCTGCCGAGGCACTGTGCGTTTCACAGTTTCTCGCGCAGCACGCGGCCGTGCTCGCGTTGTTGCGCGCGCGCGGGGTGCACCTCGTTGGTCTTCTTGCGGGCACCGGCCACAGCGCCGCATTTTTCAGCAACGCGCTGCAGGCCCGGCGCGTCTACGCGATGCAGGATGCGCGCGTCGTGGCCATGGAGCCGCCCGCGATCGCGCGCGTTACGCGAGTCGAACCGGAGAAGGTCGCCGCACTGATCGAGGACGACCCGGCACTCGGGCACCCCGTGCGTCATTTCGCGGCGTGGGGAGGGATTGCGGAAATACTTACGGAGGTGGATCGCGAGCGAGTGCTTTCGCCTGCCTCGCGTATCTGAAGGACTATTTGCCCCGCGGCCTCCGCACGGCCGCGAGTCGTCGTTGCGCCGCACCGTCGGCCGCCTGCGGCGACTCGCGATAGCTCCGATCCCCTGCGCGCTCCGCGCATGGGGGAACGTGCGACCTGCGAGCAGGGGCCCCAAGCTTGCGTGGGGACGCGAGCAAGTGGGAGCGCGTTCGGAGGCCGACACCTCGGCGCCACGATCCGCCACGGTAGTGCGGAGGCCGAACCTCTACGCCGCTCGCGCCGCTCCCATCACCCAATTCGGGAATCCGGTCGCAATGCCGGGAACGAGGCAGATCAGGACGATTGCGACGAACATCAGGCCGACGAACGGCAGCACCCCCCAAATGACGTCGCGCAGGGGTATGTCCGGCGCAATGTTCTTGATGACGAATATGTTGAGCCCGACCGGCGGATGGATGAGCCCCATCTCCATCACGATCGTCATCAGCACGCCGAACCAGATGAGGTCGAATCCGGCCGCCCGCAGCGGCGGCAGGATGATCGGCGCCGTCATCAGGATGATCGAGACCGGCGGCAGGAAGAACCCGAGGATGATGACCATCGTCAGGATTGCCGCCAGCAGCAGCCACTTCGACAGGTGCATGGCGACGATCGCCTGCGCCGCCGACTGGCTGATGTGCAGGTAGCTCATCACGTACGAAAACAGGAGTGACATGCCGATGATGAACATCAGCATCGTCGATTCCTTCAGCGTCGCGCCGAGGATCGGCGCCAGTTGCTTCGGCCGCCAGACGTGATAGGCGACCGCGATCAGGATGAGCGCCAGCACCGCGCCCAGCCCGGCCGTTTCCGACGGCGTCGCGTAGCCGCCGTAGAGCGCCACCATGACGCCGATCAGCAGCACGACGAACGGCACGACGCGCGGCAGCATCTCGACTTTTTCGTGGAAGGTGTAGACCTTCTGCTCGAGGTAGGCCGACTGACTGCCGTCGTGCGCGAAGGCCGCGTGCGCGGCGGCGTACTCGCGGCGGAAGCGCCAGGCCGCGTACAGCGCGAACAGCGCGACCAGCAGCAATCCCGGCCCGATGCCGGCGAGGAACAGACGGCCGAGCGACACTTCGGCGGCGACGGCATAGAGGATCATCGTGATCGACGGCGGGAGCAGGATGCCGAGCGTGCCGCCGGCGGCGATGATGCCGGCGGCGAATCCCGGTGAATAGCCCCGGCTGCGCATCTCCGGAATGCCGGCGCTGCCGATCGCCGAGCATGTCGCGGGACTCGACCCCGCCATCGCGGCGAAGAGCGCGCAGGTGAAGACGTTGGCGATGCCGAGCCCGCCGGGCACGCGCTGCATCCACGCATGCATCGCGAGATAGAGGTCGCGGCCCGCATCGGAGCGGCCGATCGCCGCGCCCTTGAGGATGAACAACGGGATCGACAGCAGCGTGATGCTCGACATCTCCTCGTAGACGTTCTGCGTCACGGTGTCGAGCGAGGACGCCGGCATGAAGATCCCCATGAACAGGATCGCGACGAAGCCCAGCGCGAACGCGATCGGCATTCCCGAGAACATGACAACCAGCGTGACGCCGCCGAACAGCAAGCCGAGGGCGAGAACGCTCATTCTTGCGCCTCTCGCGGCACGAAATGCCCGATCACTTGCAGGAGCAGCTGGACGACGAGCAGCGACATGCCGAGCGCCATCAGGCCGTAGGGAATCGTCAGCGGCGGCGCGAAGGTCGACGACGTCGTCATCTTGTCGACCCAGGCCTCGTGGAACAGCGTCCACGATTTCCACGCGAAGAATGCGCAGAAGGCGAGCGACATGAAATCGACCACCACGACGCGCACGCGATTGACGTGGGCCGGGAGGATGCTCGCGATGGCCTCGATCCCGATGTGTCCGCGCTGTGCCTGCACCCAGGCGCCGGCAAGGAACACCGCGCCGACGATGCAGAACACCGCGACCTCGTCCTGCCAGTCGGTGCCCGCCTTGAAGACGTAGCGCGAGAAGACGCTCCAGGTCAGCACCAGCGCAGCGGCGAGCAGCGCAACCATGCCGATGGCCGATATTGCACGGTTGACCAGATTGAGCGCGACCTCGACAAGACCCAGCGTGCCGGCGTGAACCTCGAGCTTTCCTTTCGGGGCGCCAGGCCGTTCGGCGCTACCGCTCAAAGCAGTTTCTCTGCCGCCGCCAGGAGTTTTGCGCAGTTCTCGTTCTTGTCGGCGAAGTCCTTCCAGATCGGCCTCGCCAGCACTTGCCACTTCCGCAGCGTCGCCTCGTCGAGGTCGACGACCTTGGCGCCGGCCTTCGTATAAATGGCGGCGACCGCGTTGTCGTCGGCGATCGCGCTGTCGACGGCGAATTTTTCGAGCTCGGCGCCAGCCGCCATGATCGCGTCCTGCTGCGCCTTCGGCAGCTTGTCGAATAGCTGCTTCGACATCATGAGCGGCTCGAACATGAACCAGTATGACTTGCTGCGCCCGCTCGTCAGCACTTTCGACACCTCCTCCAGCCGGAACGAGATGAGGCTCGTGGACGACGTCAGCGCCGCATCCATCGCGCCGGTCTGCATCGCCGCGTAGATTTCATTCGACGGCAACGACAATACCGATGCGCCGGCATCCTTGAACATCATGTCCATTTCGCGGCTGCCGCCACGGATCTTCATTCCCTTTGCGTCGTCGGGACCGAGCAGGGGTCGGGTCCGGCTCGCGACACCGCCCGCCTGCCAGATCCAGGTGACGATCACGACTCCCTTATCGGCCAGGATCTGCGTCAGCAGCCTGCCGACCTCGGCGTTCTTCCATTTGCTGCCGATCTCATAGGACGGCACGAGCGCCGGCAGCAGGCCGATGTTCGTTTCGGGGACTTCCCCGCCTGCGTACGAAAGCGGAACCAGTGAAAAGTCGAGCGCGCCGCGGCGCAGCGCGCTGAACTGCGAGTTGACCTTGACCAGCGACGAGTTCGGATAGATGTCGAACTTGAGGCTGCCGTTGGTGCGCTTTTCGACGTCCTGCGCGAACTTGCGCACGAGCCGGTCGCGAAAGTCGCCCTGGTCGATTGTGCCGCCGGGAAACTGGTGCGAGATCTTGAGGTTCGTGGACTGCGCATGGGCGCGCACGCCGGCGAGCGCGAGCGGCAGGGCCGCGAGCGAGCCAGCGAGGAGATGACGGCGGGACGGGATCATGGCTTCCTCCGGGACGGCTTGTTATGGTCACTGCGGCGTCCGCCTATCGATGCCGCACCTTGGCAGCGTCCGCAACCGCAAGATGATGCGGCAATGAGGGCGTCTTCGCAATGGTCGGCGCCGCGAGTCCAAAGGGCCCCGCGACGAAGGTATGATGCACCGCATCGCCCACGACCCCGATGAAATACCGAATCACCGTCACGCTCGCCGCCGCGCTTGCGGCTGCAGCGGCAATCGCGCAGCCCGCCATCGATTACGCGCGCGAAGACCGCTGGGCGCAGGAAATCGTCCCGTCAATCGTGGTCGGCGACGCCGTCTGGCTGGTCACGCCGGCCCGCGCAAAGGTCCTCGCGATCCTGACCGAGCCGGCACGTGCGCCGAAGGGCGGCGTCATCGTCATCCACGGGCTCGGCGTGCACCCGGATTTCGGGATGATCGGCGCCATGCGCACCGAACTTGCCGAGGCGGGCTACGTGACGCTGTCAGTGCAAATGCCGGTGCTCGCCACGGGTGCCACGCGCGACGAGTACGCCGTCGCGCTGCCGGCGGCGGTCGAACGGATCGCGGCGGCGATTCGCGTACCTCCGCGCGAAGGGCATCGGAAAAATCGCGCTCGTTTCGCACAGCATGGGAGCGACGATCGCAAATGCCTATCTCGCGCGGCCGGACGCCGCGCCCGTCGACGCGTGGGTGCCGATCGGCATGTTGGTCGATTTCGCGTCGGCGCCGGCCGAACCGGTGCAGGACATCGTCGCCGAGAACGATTTCCCGGAAGTCGTTGGCTCGGCGCCG